>NZ_JAGTJK010000001.1:0-394270 GCF_028435265.1 Polyangium jinanense
GCTATCCGCCCCTGGACCTGGACCAGCGCAAGCGCTGGACCCGGGGTCGATGAACTGCGCGATGCGCAGTTCATCGAACAGGCCAGGTCAAGACCAACGACGATCCTGCCCACCAAGACAGCAGCGCTGACGATTCAACGGGCCACGTGCCCGTCGCCAGCGTGCAACGCACCTTCCTGGTCTTGCCACCGGCCTGTGGGAAGAACTGCGCATCGCGCAGTTCTTCCCCCTGAGGTCCAGGGCTTGCCCTGGTTCGGGTCGAGGGGCGAACAGCCCCCGCGGGGCCCGGGGCAGCGCCCCGGCGCGGCGGCCCCAAGAAGAGACCAATGCTCAGCCCTCCGGCGGTGGCACGCTGCCCCACGCGCCGGTGCCTGTCAACCCGCCTCCCAAGAGCCCTCATGTCGGAGATTTACAGAACCAGACCTCCCTGTTAGGGGGGGTGATGGGCGTCACCGCGTTCCTCGAGTGCTACGACTCCGAAAACTTCGACCCGGCCTCGGGCGGCACCGGGCTCTTCAGGACCAAGGGCCTCCTCCCGCCCGCTTGGTTTCTCTTCTTCGACGCCGCGGACTTCGCCTCCGTGCGCTCGCAGCACGATGGCAGCACCTACTCGCTCCTCCGCCGCCCCGCGTCCGCGGCCGCCGCCCGCGCCCTCGAACGGCTCGAGGCGCTGAAGCCCCACATCACGCCGGAGCTCGACGCCGTGCTGCGCTCGTTCCTCGCCGCCGTCGAGAAGGCTTGCGCTCCCCGCGGTCTCGGCGTGCTCGTCTTCAACACCCACCGCTTCGAGTCCACCCGGGCCGAGCTCATCGCTTGTATCGGCTGGTTCGACGCGTTCGCTGCAAAGGGCTACTCCGCTCGCCTCGCCACGCGCGCCGAGTCGATCTTCGACCCCTGCGACGGCCTCGACTTCGACGAAGACGACCGGAAGCTCGACGTCGGCAACCCAGACGCGCTCTGCGGCTGGCCCTCCAGCGTGACGGACCGGGCGCCCCCCGTCGTTCCGAAGCCGCCCCCGCCCAGCGCGGACGCCAATTCTCTCGACGCCATCCTGGCGCGCCTGTGGGCCCATCCGGCGGACCTCGATGTTCGCCTCGCCTGCGCGAAAGAGCTGACCGCCCTCGGCGACCCTCGCGGCGAGTTCATCACCCTCGATTGCGCCGAGAAGCTCACCCACCGAAAGCTCAAGCGTCACGAGCAGCTCCTCGACGACGAGCGTGTGCACCACCCCTTCCGCCGCGCGCGTACCTTCCACCAAGGCCTTCCGGTCGCGGTGGAGTGGAATGCTGCGCCCGGCGATCCCCTCGTCGGCCACCCTGCCTGGTCCACCGTCGAGAGCGTGATCTTCTCCGGCCCTGTCGAGCTGCTCCCGCCCGTGCGCCAGCTGCAGGCGACGCCCGCGCTCATCCGCGCCATCGACCGGCCGGTGCCCTACGTCTCCATCTGCATGAGCGACGACAAGGACCCCGCGGCCTGGGCGGCGCTCGAATCCACCGAGCGCTTCCCGAACCTCGTCGAGGTCCGCGTCGTCGAGCCCGCGACCGTCTGGCTCCCCGAAGCGGGGCAGCGGCTCATCGCGCGGAGGCCCTCGGTGCGGCTACACGCCGGCTCGCCCCTCGTGCCACTCCCTCCGCTCACGCCCCTCACGGCCGAGGAGCACGCCGCGCGCGTCGCGCGATGGACGAATCCGCCGGCGGCCCGCTTCCTCGAGGGGCCTCGCTACGACAACGGATTCAGCTGACCGGTTCACGGGCTCCGATGCCCGCGGCACCTGGCCCGTCCTATCCGGCCGTGGGAGGGACCATCGGAACCTCAACGCGCTTCACCTTCGGTCGTAGGGGGGACCGTCCGAACCTCAACGCGTATCACTTTCGGTCGTGGGAGGGACCATCGGAACCTCAACGCGTATCACCTTCGGTCGTAGGGGGGACCGTCCGAACCTCAACGCGTATCACTTTCGGTCGTGGGAGGGACCATCGGAACCTCAACGCGTATCACCTTCGGTCGTAGGGGGGACCGTCCGAACCTCAACGCGTATCACTTTCGGTCGTGGGAGGGACCATCGGAACCTCAACGCGTATCACCTTCGGTCGTAGGGGGGACCGTCCGAACCTCAACGCGTTCTACATCACACCCTTCCCGTCACCCACGTGACCTAGCCGGGAGGCGACATCCATCCCCTCCCGAGTCTTGCCGAAACCTCGACCCCCTCCCAATTCGACCGGCGTGGCTCGCGAGTTCGGGTCCCCCAGCCCCCCCGACCTCACGCCGCCCAGCGCCCCCTCCGCCTGCGCCTGCGCACACACTCCACCTCGACAAATCGCTTCCCCCATCGAATCGTAGTCCCCATGCCTCCGCTTCCGCTCACCCAGCCGCGCCCCCAGCGTCCCCTCCTCCTCAGCGGACTCATGGGCTCTGGTAAATCCACCATCGGCCCCCTCGTCGCCGCCCAAGCTGCGGTCCCCTTCCTCGACCTCGACGCCGTCATCACCCAGAACACGGGCCGCTCTGTCCCGGCCCTCTTCGCGGAGCCCGACGGCGAACCGGCCTTCCGCGCCCTCGAGGCGGCCACCCTCCGCGGCCTCCTCGCTTCCCCCGAGCCGCGCGTCATCGCCCTCGGCGGCGGCACCCTCCTCGACCCCGAGCTCCGCGCGTTTGCCCTTGCCCACGCGCACGTCGTCACCCTCACGGCTCGACCCGACACCCTCGCCGCGCGCACCGCCGGCCCCGGTCGACCCCTCCTCGACGAAACTCCCGACCGCCTCGCGCGCCTCCGCAGCCTCCTCGCCTCCCGCGCGCCCGTCTACGCCGAGGCCCATGCCCACATCCGGACCGACGATCGCTCGCCCGCCGACATCACCGACGCCGTCCTCCAAGCCTGGCTCGACCCCACCCTCGTCGTCCCGCTCGGCACCCGTTCCTACCCGGTTCGCCTCACCCACGACGCCCCGCGCACCCTCGCCGAGGTCGCTCGTTCCCTCGCGCCTTCCGCCGTCTTCGTCGTCACCGATGAGAACGTCGCGCCCATCGCCCTCGACCCGGTCCTTGACGCCCTCCGCACGACCGGCCTCCGTGTCCCGGCCACCGTCGTCCTTCCGCCCGGCGAAACCCACAAGCAGATGCCGGCGGTCGAGCGCATCCTCGCCGCCCTCGTCGAGTCCGGCGCTGACCGCGAATGCCTCGTCGTCGCTCTCGGTGGCGGCGTCGTCTCCGATGTCGCCGGGTTAGCCGCGTCCCTCCTCCTTCGGGGCGTCCGGTGGGTCGCGATGCCCACGACCTTGCTCTCGATGGTCGATGCGGCCGTGGGTGGAAAGACCGGCGTCGACCTCGGGGTCGCCAAGAATGCCGTCGGCACCTTCCACCAGCCCTCGGCTGTCCTCATCGACCCGGCGCGCGTTCAGACCGAGTCCACCCGGGCTTACGTCTCCGGCCTGGCCGAGGTCGTCAAGGCGGCCGCCATTGCCGACACCTCCCTCTTCGAGCTCGTCGGCCGGGAGCGCGAGCGCGTCCTCGCCCGGGACCTCGACCTCGTTCGGCAGATGGTCCTCGGCGCGGTCCGTGTGAAGACCGCGATCGTCATCCGGGACGAGCGCGAGTCCGGCGACCGCGTCCTCCTCAACTTCGGCCACACCATCGGACACGGCCTCGAGGCGGCCGGCGCGTATACCCGCCTCACCCATGGCGAGGCCGTCGCGCTCGGCATGATTGCCATCCTCCGCGTCGGCCGTGCCCTTGGTGTCACCGACGCTGAGGCAGCGACGCGTGTCGAGCGCCTCCTCGTCGACCTCGGCTTGCCCACGGACCTCACGCGTGAGCCGCTCGACGAGGCGCTCCGCCTGGCCTCGCTCGACAAGAAGCGCACGGCTTCGGGGATTCGGGTCGTCCTCCTCGAAGGCCTTGGGCGACCTCGCATCGAGCTCCTCTCGCTCGAAGCGTTGGGGCGCCTCCTTCATGCGGGGATGCAGAGCGTTTCCGTCTGAACCCTGCGGATCTTTGCCGGCCCGGCGGCTTTCTCGATACACTGACGGTTGACCTCAGGCGTCGAGGGAGGCTCCTCCACCATGAAGATCCAGCGAAGGCATATTGGCGGTGTGGCCGCGCTACTGGCGCTCGGCGGTTTGCTCGGTGCGGGGTGCGCGGAGAACCGCAGCAGCCTCTTCGTCCGTGGCGCGCTCGTGTTCGACACCGACACCTGCGGGGTCGTCGCTGAGACCACGGCTCCGACCCTCTTGCGTGGCACCCTCGACGTGGCGTTCGCCTCCGAATACAACGCCGCGCTCCTCGTGGGCAATCAGCTCGTCCGGCGCGGCAACGCGGCGACGCTTCGCACGGAGACCTCTCGGGTCCAGTTCGAGAGCGCCGATGTGCACACCTTCGACGCTGCGGGCAATGAGCTCGGCGCATTCACGGCGCCGGCCACCGGGTTCGTGGACCCGTCCACGGGGGCCGAGCCGGGGCTTGGATTCGCCAACGTCGTCCTGGTCGACTCGGGCACCTCGGCGGCAGCGCTTGGAGCGAGCGGGGGGAGCGGCACGCCCGTCGAGGTCCTCGCCAACGTCATCATCCGAGGGCGGACGCTGGGCGGGGAGGAAGTCGCGACGGGCGAATGGCAGTTCCCGATCGACGTGTGCCGCGGCTGCCTCGTGTTTTTCCCGCCGGAGGCTGACGACCTGTCCACGCCCGAGCGAGACTGCTTCAACCCGGCCGACGCACCGTCCGGCTTTTGCCGCCCCGGGATCGACAACGCGGTGGACTGCCGACTTTGCAGGGGCCTGGACCCGGTTTGCGACTCCCCGTCTCTGTGAGGGCGCACCGCCCCCAATGTTTCACGTGAAACATCCCCTCGAGACCCGTCATCGCACGGGTCTCGTATCCTTCGAGCCTCCCCGAATCGCGTTGTAGAGGATCTGGAACGGCAAGCTCAACGCCACGAGGTCGAGCTGCGCGCCTACCACGATCGACGTCTCCCGCGAAGGCCCGAGCCCGTACCGGAACTGCGCCAGCAACCCGGCCGCGATCACGTACGAGGCGTGGAAGTTGTAGCT
The DNA here is from genome assembly GCF_028435265.1 of Polyangium jinanense. Classification (GTDB taxonomy): domain Bacteria; phylum Myxococcota_A; class Polyangia; order Polyangiales; family Polyangiaceae; genus Polyangium; species Polyangium jinanense. The sequence goes on from NZ_JAGTJK010000001.1 coordinate 5,046, forward strand.
GCGGGTTCCCCAGAACAGCGCGCCCGCGACCCCCGGCTCGAGCCCCTGCACCGGCGCGTACCGACCGTACCCGCCCACCGACACCACGAGGGGCAACGCCTGCAGCACCGGGAACAGCGTCGACACCCCGGCCCCGAACTGCACCTCGTCGAAGGCGTGCGTCATCACCTCGGCATAGGGTCCCACGCCGAAGTCGGTCACCTTGCTCCGACCGAACAACACGTCCCCCCGCAGCCCCAGGTGAAAGACCGTCTGGTCCCAGATCTTTCGATCGAGCCCTCGCCCGGCCGCTCCGATCGTCAGCCCGACCGTCCCTTGCGGCTCGGCCCGCGCCTCCACCCCGAACGCCAGGCATCCCGCGAGCACCGCCCCGCCCACGAACGCCCGCCCAGCCAACCCAAACCGCTGCAAGCACGCCCGCCTGCTTTCCATCTTCTTCCCATCACCCACCCTCCCCCACGCCGTCAAGCAGCCCCCACGTTTCACGTGAAACATCCCCCCCACCCCCCAAGCGATCAGCGTTGGGAGGGAGGGTCGGAGGTGGTGGCCACCCGGAGGGGCACGAAAGAGAACCGAGCGAGGTACACCCACCTCCGAGCCTCGCGAGGCGGTCCAGTGCCAGGGGCCACCCCGCCTCCGGATGCACCCACCCGAGCGAGACGTGCGGGCGCCACCCCGCAAAGAACCCCACCCGTCCAAATCCAACCAGAACAACCCCAAGTGCCCCTCTGGGTGGCCACCACCTCCGACCCTCCCTCCCCGCCTCGCATCCTGGTTCCCCGCATGGTACCGTCCCCTCGCCATGGGTGGCCGTCAGGTCCAGCTTCGCATTGGCGGCCAGACATATCGGGTCGTCACCTCCGCGTCCGACGACGAGCTCCACCGCCTCACCCTCATGGTTGAGGAGAAGCTCACGCAGGTCGCCGGTCCCGGCCGCATGGTCAACCCCCAGGCTCTCCTCCTCGCGGCCCTCGCCCTCGCGCACGACCTCGAAGAAGAGCGCGCACGCCATAACGACCAGATGGCTCGCACCCGCATTGCCTTCGGCCGCATGCTTGAACGCGTCGACGCTGCGCTCGGCGCCATCGAGCCCGGCGCGGACGCATCCGACGAGGACGACCGATGACCGAGCTTGGCGCCCTTCGCCATCTCGCGGCGGAGATTGCGACGCTCGAACAGGCTGGACTGCTTCGCAAGCCGAGCGCGCCGCCGCCGTCGGGATGCCTCGTCCTCTGCTCGAACGATTACCTCGGATACGGAACCGACCCCTGGCCTGCGCCCGCCGAGGCTCCCTCCGGCGCTGGCGCTTCACGCCTCGTCAGCGGGCATCATGCCGAGCATGCGCTCGCCGAGCAGACGATCGCCACCTGGCTCGGGTTCGAGTCCGCGCTCCTGTTCTCGTCCGGGTACGCGGCCAATGTCGGGACCATCTCGGCTCTTGCCCGGCCGGGGGACGTCATCGTCTCGGATGCGTTGAACCACGCCTCCATCATCGATGGCTGCCGCCTCTCCGGGGCCAAGGTCGTTGTCGTTCCCCATCGGGATGCGGCTGCCGCCGAGGCTGCGCTCGAGCGGGCGCAGGGTGCGCCGCGGCGATGGCTCGTCACCGAGTCGTACTTCAGCATGGATGGCGACTCGCCCGACCTCGTTCGGCTCCGGGCTGCCTGTGACCGATGGGATGCCGCGCTCGTCGTGGACGAGGCCCACGCGGTCGGGACGCTCGGTCCCGAGGGTCGAGGACTTGCGGCGCGGGCGGGCGTTCGGCCGGACGTCCTCGTGGGGGCTCTCGGAAAGGCGCTCGGGCTTCAGGGTGCGTTCGTGGTCGGACCGATGGTCCTCCGCACCTGGCTCTGGAATCGTGCCCGTAGCTTCGTCTTCTCCACGGGCATCAGCCCCGCCCTCGCGGCCGCCATCCGGCATCGGGTCCTCCGCGTCGCTGCCGATGACGAGGCGCGCGCTCGGCTCGACCACATCATCGACCGCCTACGCGCCGGACTCGCCTCCATCATCGGTGATGCGCTCCTCCCCTCGCATGGGCCCATCCTCCCTTGCTTCGTGGGTCCCCCGGAGGAGGCCGTTCGCATCTCGCTTCGCCTTCGCGAGCGTGGGGTCCTCGTCCAGGCCATTCGCCCCCCGACGGTCCCGCCGGGCACCTCGCGCCTTCGCGTCACCGCGCACGCGCGCCTCACCGACGCGGACCTCACTCGGATCGTCACTGCCTTCGCGGAGGGCTGGAAGCCATGAGCCGCATTGTCGTCATTGGAACGGGCACCGGCGTCGGGAAGACCCACGCGGGGGTCGCCCTCGTCGCTGCTCTTGCATCGGCTCGCGTCTCGGTCGCAGGCCTCAAGCCCATCGAGTCCGGCGTCCCGTCCGAGCCTTCGTCCACGATCGCGACCGACGCCTCCGCGCTCGCGGCGTTCAGCACGTTTCACGTGAAACATCCCCTTCCCTACGCGCTGCCGGATCCGGTCTCGCCGCACCTGGCCGCGCGTCGCCTGGGGATGCGCATCGATCTGGGTCGCGTGGCCGAGTGGGTTGATGCGCATGCGTGCGCGGAGGTGCTGGTCATCGAGACGGCGGGGGCGCTCCTGTCTCCGCTCGGGCCGGGGCTCGTCAACCTGGACCTCGCACGCGTGCTGCGACCCGATCACTTGTTGCTTGTCGCTTCGGATCGGCTCGGCGTGCTCCACGATGTCGCGGTCACGCTGCATGCGCTGCGCACGATGGCCGCGGACCTGCCGGCGCCGCTCCTCGTGCTTCAGCCGCCCGCGGTGCCGGATGCGTCCACCGGGACGAATGCGGAGGAGCTCGTGGAGTTGAAGATCGTTCCGAGGCTGGTCGTGTTCCCCCGGGCCGAGACGACGGCGGAGGAGACGAGGGCGGCGGCGAAGTGGGTGCTCTCGACGCTCGCCCTCGAGGGCCAGAATCAGAAGGCGTAGAGGACGCTCCCGCCGAACCCGGGTCCACCCGACGTCGACCTTCGCGCCTGGTAGCCCCCTCGGAGCTGCACCGAGAACCCGCGCCCGAGCGCGATGCCCACCTCGCCGATCAGACGCACGCCGTATGTCTCCGCGTTCGGCATGTCCGTCACCTCGACGATCGGCGACACGAGCACGCGGTCGCCCGCGACCAGATCGAGCCGGCTGTAGAACCGATTCCCGAACGGCGCGCTGTCTCCGAGGCCGAGCGACTCGAACCCGAGGATGAGCTTCGAGCCGTACGGGTCGCCGATCAACGTCGACGCCCCGAGGCCGACCGAGAAGCCGATCTCCGTGACGCTCGTCTGGAGCTCCGTCTCCAGGTGCCAGAGGTCGAGCACCCGGAAGCGGATACGCGCCGCGCCGAAGTTCAGGCCGACCTTGTACCGCTCCTCGTTGTACTCGGAGAGCGGCACGAGCGACCAGCCGCGCACGAGTCCCAGCCGGAAGCCGAACTCCGACACCGTGCGCAGCGGCCGGTACGTGTAGCTCGCCTCCACCCGGTAGTACTGCTCGTCGACCGACGGCACGACCTCCTCACCTGGCTGGCAGGTCGCCTGACCCGCCGCGCATGGTATCGGTATCGTGCCCGTCGTGGTCCCGAAGCCCACGTACTCGCCCGCCACCCCGACGACCGAACGACGTCCGCCGAGCCGACTCAGCGCGGCTCGCTCCTTCGCATCGGTCCGGTCCTCGATCACGCTGACCGGGTGGAGCTTCTGCCGTGACGCGAATGCCGAGAACCGCGTCCCGTTCGTCTGCTCGACCTCGATCGTGTAGCCGATCCCCGGCGCCTTGAGCGCTTCGCCCGGGATGACCGCGATGTAGCCCCTCTCGCCGCCCCGCTGGAATGGCACGGCCTTCATCTCGCCGAGCGACGTCTGGTAGACGGCGAGCACGTTCCGGATGAGCTCCGCGTGCTCGAACGACGCCTCCAGCACGAGCTTCGTGCCAGGTTCCGCGCTGGCGATCGGCGCGTGGTGGACGCGCGGCGTCGTGGGCTTCGGCGTTTCGCCCGGCGGGATGTCCTCGGCCTTTTGCGCCTCGGCGTCACGCGCCGCGAGCGACAGCGCGACCGCGGTGAACACGGCCAGGGTCTTCACGAAGGTTCGCGTCACCATTCGTACCCCACTGCTCCGCCGAAGCCCGGCCCTGCATGGTTGATGGTTCGGCCCTGGAACGACACGCGCGCCGCGACGACGAACCCGGGCGTGAGCCGGTAGCCCACCTGAATGATCCCGCGTGCGCCGACCTCGCCTTCCTCCTGGGACTGCGTGGGCTCTCCGTTTTCGGTCGGTGACCTGTAGCTGCTCGATCCGGCTGGCTGGTTCGTCACCTCGGTCCGGACGAGGATGGGCACGCGCTTGAAGGTGTTCAGCTCGAGCTGGGTGAAGCCGCGTAGACCGACGCCGCCGAGCAGCTCGCCGCCGAGCACCAGGTTCGTCTCGCGGTCGTTGCCGATGCGGAAGAGGATCTGTCCGCCGCCCGAGATGCCGTCGTCGAGCAGCCCGATCGCCATCCTGCCGATCACGCCGAACAGCCGGTGGAAGCCGACCTCCGTTTCGAGGTAGCCGTAGGTCAATCCGACGGGGCGACCCGAGAGCCCGAGCGTATCGAGATCGTTGAGCGAGCCGCCGACGCCGCGGTAGACGCCGAACCCCGTGCGCAGCGCGCGCACGCCGGTGTCGCCGTAACGGAGCCCGAACGTGCCTTCCGTTTGCCAGACGCGATCGTTGCCCTTGAGCCCGTTGTAGTCGGCGAAGTCCGTGAGCAACACCGCCGAAGCGATACGTTTCTCAGGTTTCGCGATCTTGGGCGCGTCCTGGATCTGGATCCGCTCGGGAGCGCTCGGCAGGCCGACGACGGCTTTTGCGGCGCCACTCGCCATGGTCGCCTCGATGAAGTACTCGATCTCCTCGGGCACGAGGCGGTCGCCGGGCACGGTCGCGGCCCAGTAACCGGGACCCGCGCTCGTCATCACGAACGGCGTGTACGTCTGTTTCCCCTTCGTCCGCACGTGCAGGATCGCGCCCGTGGCCAGGTCGTCGAGCTCCACCGCGAGCTCGAGCGGCGTGCCTTCGACCGCTGCCGTTGGTCGCGAAAAACTCACGAGTGAAGGCTCGGTCCGCGTGGTCTGCCCTTTCGCGGGCGCCGCCTTCGACCCGGGTTTGCCATCGGCTTCGATCAGCCGGCGTAGCGACGCGGCCTCTTCATAGAGCACGCGTGCATAACGACCGTTCGGTTTCTCCCGGACGTAATCCTCGTAGGCCTTGATGCGCGTGACGAGGTCGGCGCCTTTGAGCTTGTCGAACATCGTGGCGATCACGATCGCCTCGGGATCGGCGTCGCCGGCGGGCATCTCCTTCGCCTCCGTGGTCGTGGAGGCGTCGGGCTTTGTGGGCTCGGGTTTGCCGGGGGCCGGGGCTTTGCGCAGGATCACGAGGTCGCCCTTTTCGGGGGTCCGCGTGAGCGTGCCGGTTGCCGTGGCGATCGACATCGAGGGCCGCACTTGCCCGAGCTCGAGGGTCCCGATCCGGAATCGGTCGGAGATCACCTTGCCCGTCACGGGGTGTTTGAGCTTCAGCGGGCGCCAGATCTCGACCGTCGCCCCCTCCGTCGCTCCTTGGGTCGAGCCGAGGTCCAGGATCAGCTCCTCGCCTTCCTCTTCGAGGGCGAGCACCGTCCCCGTGATCTCGGTCGGCGCCGCGTCCGAGGCGGACGTTTTCGTCTGCGCCCCGGCGCCCGTCCCGATTCCGAGAAAGCAGAGCGCGGCCAGCGCCGCAACGAGGCGCGCCCTCGTGCTCCCCCGGTTCAAACCATTTTCGAGTTCGAACACGCTACGATCGATCTTTATCGAATCGAATCCAAAAAGAAAAGAAAATACCGGCTGACGGAAATTCGACACACCGAGGTCGATCGCCTCTTTCGCGCGAATCCGAATTCGCGTTCATCGTCACCGCCCATTCGCGGCAACGATCCATTGTGTGGTTTTTCGGCGATACTCAACCGGTAACGCTATCGACCACCCGGCCCCGGTCGAGCACGAGGCGCGCGCCGGCCCGCTCGCGAAAGAGCTCCGGCTCGTGCGAGACCACGACCACGGCCGCGCCCCGCGCGACCTCCTCATCGACCACGGCGAGCAGCCGCGTCACGCCCGCCTTGTCGAGACCGGTCGTCGGCTCGTCGAGCAGGACCAGCGAGGGCTCGTGCGTGAGCGCCCGCGCGAGCGCGATGCGTTGCCGCTGTCCGCGCGAGTACGTCCGGACCGGCCGCTCCGCGAACGCGCCAAGCTCGAAGCGCGACGAAGCCCGCGCCCACGCCTCCGCCGCGTCGAGCCCCACGAGCCGCGCCGCGAGCTCCACGTTCTTCCGACCCGACAGGTCCGGGTACGCCATCGTCTCGTGCGAGACCCAGCCAATCTCGGCGCGCACCGCGAGCAGGTCATCGCCGAGCGGCTCGTACACGACCGTGCCCGCGGTCGGCTTGATCACCGTGCCGAGGATGCCCAGCAACGTGGACTTGCCCGAGCCGTTCGCGCCCTCGACGACGAGCAGCCTGCCGAGCTCGATCGTGAGACTGACGCCGCGCAAGGCCACGGTGGGGCCGTAGGCCTTGATGAGGCCCTTGCCGACGATGCGTGTAAGGCGTGGCGTTCGGCTCATCCGACGCGGCTCACGACCCCTTCTCGGGCACCGGCGGCGCCGGGAACGGGCGCACGAGCGTCGGTCGCTCGTCGGAGAACGAGGGCCGGTCGACGAGTGTGCGCTCGTCGTCGTCGTCGTCGGTCACGGGGCGCGCCGGCGGGACGGGGCGCGGCGGAGGCGGCGGCAAAGGCGCGGCCGCGTGGACCGGGATGGGCACGGACGCCGGGGGCGGCGGCGCCGAAGGCGGCGGCAGCGGCGCGGGCGGAGGCGGCAGCCACGCCTGGCGACCGCTGCCCACGCCCATGCTCGCAAGCTGCCCGGCCGGCATGGTCGACGGCGGGCCCGAGGAGGCGGATGCCTGGGCCGCTTGCTGCTGCGCGGGGTGCGACGGCGGCGGCAGCGGCAAGGGAGGCGGCAGCGGCGCGGGCAAGGATGGCGCGCCTGCGTGCGGCGCGGTGACGGTCGTGGGCGGGCCGAAGCGGGTCGACGGCGGACCCGCGTTGCCGGTGCCCTGCTTCGACGAGCGCGGCGGCGCGATGGGCAGGCCGAGGTCCTTGCGCGAGAACGAGAGCACCATCGTCTCGTCGTCGTCCTCCGCGAACGACATCTTCGCCGGCGGCAGCGGCGCGCGGCGTGACGGCGGCGGCGCCTCGGGCTCGAGGGCGCGTCGCAGGCCGTCCTGGAACTCGGGGGCGTTCTGGTAGCGGTCCTCGCGCATCTTGGCGAGCGCCTTGTCGACGACGCGCTCGAGCCCACGCGTGATGTTCGGACGCACCTCGGAGAGCGAGCGGTGCTTCGAGGTGAGGATCTGTACGAGCAGCGCGTTGTAGTTTCGTGCGACGAACGGGCGGCGGCCCGAGAGCGCTTCGTAGAGGATCACGCCCGCGGCCCAGAGATCGACGCGGTGGTCGAGCCCGCGATCGCCGCGCGCCTGCTCGGGCGCCATGTAGTACGGCGTGCCCATGACGATGCCGGGCATCGTGAGGTCGATCGACGTGTCCTCGTCGATCGTCTTGGAGATGCCGAAGTCGAGGAGCTTGGCGATGGGCGGTACGCCCGCCTTGCGGACGAGAAAAACGTTCTCGGGCTTGAGGTCGCGATGGATGATGGCTTTTGCGTGCGCGGCCGTGAGCGCGGAGAGCACCTGGTGCATCACGTCCGCGACGTCGCGTTCGGGAAGCGCGCCGTCGCGCTTGATGCGCTGGTCGAGCGTCTCGCCGATGAGCCGCTCCATCACGAGGTAGGGCGTGCCGTCTTCGAGGCGGCCGAGGTCGTAAATCTCGCAGATGTTCGGGTGACCGATCGAACCGGCGATACGCGCCTCGTGCTTCAGCCGCGCGACCGAGTCGGCCTGCTGCGCGTGCTTCGGGTGCAGCACCTTCACCGCGACGATGCGGCCGATGGCCAGGTGCTCGGCCTCGTACACCGCGCCCATGCCGCCCTCGCCGAGCAGCGCCTTCACGCGGTACTTGTCGCCGATGACGTGGCCCACGAGGTCACGCCGCGCGAGCCTGTGCGAGCTCTGCGAGGAAGGGCCGTCGCGGTTCGGGGCGGCGCCGGGCTGTGCCGGGCGAGCGTTCGCGGCGGGCGCGAGGGCGGGCACGCGGGGCGACGGGATGCCCATGGGTCGTGGAATGCTCGGCGCGGGCGGGATGAACGAACGCGGCGTGTGCATCGCCGGGCGCGACGGCAGACTCGACCCTGGCCCGATGGCGAGCCCCGTCGCCGGGCAAATCACGAGCCGTTCGTCATGCCGGATGCCGCAGTGGCGGCAGCGGAGTTCGCCCATCGCGAGAGCCCTACGTTCGGCCATTCCGTCGCGCGCGGCCACTGCAAAATCGCTCGGCGATCGCGTTTTCGTTCCCACGGCGCAAGCTCACGAGCGCGGGCGAGCCCGTGACGCACTCGGTACGCATCGGTACGCAGGTGCTCGTCTGGTCAGTCCGCGGCGCCTACAGCCGGACGGGGGCAAGCTGGGGATAACTTCCGGTGATCCCAGGGTCTGCCTTGGGGAGAGAACCGGGCTCGGCCGTCCCCCCGTCGAGCTCTCCCCGACCCGACCCCGGGGTTGCCCCGATTCATCCACAGGGGGGTGGCTCCGTAAGTCATCGAAATCATAGGTCGATCCAGAGTTTTCCCCATCGTCCACAGGCTCTACGATGACGACCTGATCTAGATCTAAAGATCTTCCCTAGATCGGAGGGGAACCGGTGAGCTTGGTCACGTTTGCCTCGGTCATCTTTTCGACCTTCGCCCCGCCGATAACCCTGCTAAGAGGGACCGACCCGCTGCTTTCCCGCCGCGGCGGAGTTGAAGGGCCATGGACCTCGTCATCGCGAAGAAAGATCTGCTGCGCCTCGTCGACCGCTGCCAGGGCGTCGCCGACAAGAAGAGCGCCATGCCGGTGCTCGCCAACGTGCTGCTCGCCGCCGACGGGAACGCGCTGCGCGTTTCCGCGACCGACCTCTACCTCGCGGTGAGTGGTCAGACGGCGGCCGAAATCGTGAGCGCAGGCTCCGTGGCCGTTCCGGCGAAGGACCTGCTCGACCGCGTGAAGGCCATGCCCGACGGGCCCATCCAGGTGACCGCGCGCGAGGGCGCGCAGACCGTCATCAAGGCCGTCGGCTCGCCCCGCCGCTACACGCTGCACGGCATGCCCGGCAGCGAGTTCCCCCAGCTGCCGAAGCCCGCGCCCGACGCGCCCTCGCTGGAGCTACCCGTGGAGCTGCTCTCGCGGCTCATCGAGCGCACGCACTTCAGCATCTCGACCGACGAGACGCGCGCGCACGTGAACAGCGCGCTCTTCGAGTGGGCCGGCCACCGCGTCCGCATGGTCACGACCGACGGTCACCGGCTGTCCAAGATGGAGGTCACGCTGGAGGGAACGAGCGCGACGGCGACGATGCTCATCCCGCTCAAGGCCATCCACGAGCTGCGCAGGCTCACGAGCGGCGTCGACAAGGAGACGCCCACGGTGCACATCACGCAGAGCGGGCCGAACGCGTTTTTCGGCGTCGGTGGCATGACCTTCTCGGTGAAGCTCGTCGACGCGCAGTTCCCGCCCTACCAGCAGGTCATCCCGAACGTGAGCGACCGGAGCATCCGCGCGCCGCGCGCCCAGCTCGCCGAGGCCCTGCGCGCCGTCTCGCTCGCCGCGAGCGACCGCACGGGCGGCGTGAAGCTCACGGTCACGTCGCGCGCGCTGCGCATCACGAGCGAGAGCCCCGAGAGCGGCAACGGCTTCGACGAGGTGCCGATCGACTACGATGGGCCCGAGGTGACGATCGGCTTCAACGCGAAGTACTTCCTCGACGTGCTCGCGGCCATCAACGACGACGAGGTCGTCCTCGGCGTGTCGGGCGAGCTCGACCCTGCGGTCATCCGTCCCGCGACGGAGTCGGCGGCGGAGAGCTATGTCTCGGTCATCATGCCGATGCGGATTTGAAACGCGGTCGCTACATGGGGCGCACGTGCGTACCCTCGCCGCGCCCCGTCTCCGAACCACCCTCACCCGAACCCCTCTCCCGCCGGGAGAGGGGTGAATCTCGATGAATCGCCTCGAGCTCGAACGGCTCACCGTGCGCGGCCTTCGCGTCCTCTCGCGGGTGGACATGGAGCCCGCGCCGCGGCTCAACGTCGTGTGGGGCAACAACGGGCACGGCAAGACGAGCGTGCTCGAGGCGATTTACTTCGCCGCGACTTCGAAGAGCTTTCGAACGGCACGCGTAGGCGAGCTCGTGCGGCACGGCGAGCAGGCGGCGAGCGTGAAGGCGCGCTTCGTCGAGCGCGGCGGCGCGCTGCCGGCGCTGTCGCGCGAGCAGACGGCCGCGGTGCAGGGCAAGAGCGTGACCGTGCGCATCGACGGCAATCGGCCGCGCGCGCTCGTCGAGTACGCGACACGCTCGCCCGTCGTGGTGTTTCATCCCGAGGAGCTCACGCTGTCGAGTGGACCCGCGCAGGGACGGCGCACGCTGCTCGACCGGCTCGCGCTCTTCACACGGCCCGAGAGCGCGGACGCGCGCGCGCGGTATGCACATGCGCTCAAAGCACGGCAGGAGCTCCTGCGGCGCGGCGCGGACATACCTTCGAGCGATACACGTGAGCTCGATGCGTTCGAGGAGCTCTGCGCCGAGCATGGCGCGGCCCTCACGCGGGCGCGCGCGGCCGCGGCCGAGGCGCTCGTGGTCGAGCTCGCGAGCGCGTTCGCGCAGATCGCCGCGCCCGACCTCCGCCTCGAAGCGCGATATGCGCCGGGAGGCTCGGCCGACGTGGAAACCGCGCGCGGCGAGCTTGCGCGGGGCCGAAAGCGTGATGCGTTCCGCGCGTCGGCGGGGTTCGGCCCGCATCGCGACGAGCTCGAGCTCTTGCTCGATGGGCATCCGGCGCGCGTGGTCGCGTCGCAGGGACAACATCGCGCGCTCACGCTCGCGCTGAAGGCGGCCGAGACGGCGACGATCGCCAAAGAGCGAGGCATCGAGCCCTTGCTCTTGCTCGACGACGTTTCGAGCGAGCTCGATCCGGAGCGCACGGGCGCGCTCTTTTCATTCCTCGCGCTCCATCGCGGTCAGATTTTCCTGACGACCACGCGCCCCGAGCTCATACGCGCCGAGGACATATCGGCCGACGGACGGCGTGACTTCCGCGTGTTTCGGGGCGAGCTCGACGAGGGCGCGGGCTGACCTCCGGCAGTTTCGGAGCGCCTCGACCACGAGCGCGCGAAACGGGCACCAATCGGGCGTGATTTCCTCACGAAAAGGGCCCCGCCGAGCTTGCCCAAGAGGCACAAAAAGGCTAGATTTCCGCGACTCCAAACGGCCCCCGCGCGCGTGACATCAAGGCGTCCGCGCTCGGCCCGAGGAACCTCTCGATCCGCGCAGACGTGCGGGTCGGAACGAACCGATCGGCCAGACGCTCGGGAGCCGAAAGCACGAGACCGATGACGACCGAACCGACGAGCATCCAGCAAACCGAATCCAAGACGACCGCGGGCCAGGCTTACGACGCCAACAGCATCACGGCGCTCGAAGGCCTCGAAGCCGTGCGCAAGCGCCCGGGAATGTACATCGGTGACGTGCACGACGGCTCGGGGCTGCACCACCTCGTCTGGGAGGCCGTGGACAACGCGGTCGACGAGCACCTCGCGGGGCACTGCACCGAGATTCGCGTGACCGTGCACTTCGACGGATCGATATCCGTGGAGGACAACGGCCGCGGCATTCCGGTCGGCATGCACGCGAGGGGCGTGAGTGCGGCCGAGGTCGTGATGACCGTGCTCCACGCGGGCGGCAAGTTCGACAACGCGAGTTACAAGGTCAGCGCGGGCCTGCACGGCGTGGGCGTCTCGGCGGTGAACGCCGTCTCTGAGTGGTTGAAGCTCGAGATCAAGCGCGAGGGCAAGGTCTGGTACCAGGAGTACGAGCGTGGCGTGCCGCGCAAGCCTTTGAAGGCCCTCGGCGAGACGGACCGGACGGGCACGAAGGTGTCGTTCAAGCCGGACGTGCAGATCTTCTCGGTGACGGAGTTCAATTACAACATCCTCGCCAATCGCCTGCGCGAGCTCGCGTTCTTGAACGCCGGCCTGATCATCAACCTCGAAGATCAGCGTCCGACCGGCCGTAGCGAGACATTCCACTACAAGGGCGGCATCGCCGAGTTCGTCGCGCTCCTGAACCAGGCGCAGGAGGCGATTCACGACGACGTCATCGCGTTCGTGGTCGAGGGCCAGGCCGAGGCGGCGGGCAACGGTGGCTCGAAGCCCGTGCCGCCCATCACGGTCGAGGTCGCGATGCAGTGGAGCGGCTCGTATACCGAGCAAATCTATTGCTACACCAACAACGTCCACAACAAGGACGGCGGTACGCACCTCGCCGGCATGCGCTCGGCGCTGACGAAGACGATCAATCAGTACGGCAAGGCGCAAAACCTGTTCAAGGAGCTCAAGCAGGAGCTCGCGGGCGAGGACATCCGCGAGGGCCTGACCTGCGTGCTCAGCGTCAAGCACCCCGACCCTTCGTTCGACTCGCAGACGAAGTCGAAGCTCGTGTCGAGCGAGGTGAAGGGCATCGTCGAGCGCGCCGTGACCGACAAGCTCGGCCAGTATTTCGAGGAGCACCCGCAAGGCGCGAAGAAGATCATCGAGAAAGCGGTGCTCGCGGCGCGGGCGCGTGAAGCGGCGCGCAAGGCGCGTGAGGTCATCCGCAAGGGCTCGCTCGACATCACCTCGCTCTCGGGCAAACTCGCCGATTGCCAGTCGAAGGATCCCGAGAAGAGCGAGGTTTACATCGTCGAGGGCGACAGCGCCGGCGGCAGCGCCAAGATGGGGCGCGACCGCCATTTCCAGGCGATTCTGCCGCTCCGTGGCAAGATTCTGAACGTCGAGCGCGCGCGACTCGACCGCATGCTGAGCTCGGCCGAGGTCGGCACGATCATCACGGCGCTCGGCTGCGGCATCAGCGGCGTGCGCACGACGCGTGGCGAGGGCGAGGACAAGGATGACGATGGGATCGAGCTGAACAAGCTCAAGTACCACAAGATCATCCTGATGACCGACGCCGACGTCGACGGGTCGCACATTCGCACGTTGCTGCTCACGTTCTTCTTCCGGCAGATGCGCGAGGTGATCGAGCAGGGTCACCTCTACATTGCGCAGCCGCCGCTTTATCGCGTGCGCAAGGGCAAGAAGGACATCTACCTGAAGGATCAGGCGGCGCTCGACGAGTACCTCGGCAGCAATGCGGTCGAGGACCTCATCCTGTCGTCGGAGGGCCGCGCGCCGGTGCCGTCCGCGGTGCTGCCGAACCTCGCGAAGCGGCTCAAGCAATTCAAGATTGTCCTCGGCAACCTCGACAAACGGTGCGATGCGCGCATGGTGGCCTCGCTCATCCGCGCGACGGGTTTGGGGCAGGAGGATCTGCGCGACGAGGCGAAGGTCGAATCGGCGCGGGAAAAGCTCAAGGCGTACCTCGAGCGCCGTTATCCCGACATGATGCCGTTCAAGGTCGTCTCGTCGCTCGACTCGGAGCACGGCGCGCATCGCATCACGGTGACCCCGCGGCCGGGCGCTTCGAGCCGCGTGGCCGTGATCGATTGGCAGCTCCTCGGTTTGCCCGAGTACAAGGACGCGCTCGACATCGAGCGTATGCTCGTGGAGACCGCGGGCCCGGCGCCCTGGACCGCCGTGTCGAAGGGCGGCAGCGAGTCGAAGCTCGAGACGAGTGAGGCGCTCATCGAATACCTCGAGGAGCGCGGCAAGAAGGGCATCACGCTCGGCCGCTACAAGGGTCTCGGCGAGATGAACGCGGAGGAGCTCTGGGAGACGACAATGAACCCGGACGTCCGCACGTTGCGCCAGGTGAAGATCGACGACGAGACCGAGGCCGCGCGGCTCTTCGCGATTCTGATGGGTGAGCAGGTCGACGAGCGGAGGCGCTTCATCGAGGTGAATGCGCTGAACGTGAAGAACCTCGATATCTGACGGGGGCAAACCCCCAAGCACAAAGCCCCCTCGGCGCTGTTCGAGGGGGGCTTCGTTTTTCGAAGGGTTTTACTTCTTCAGCATGTTGTTCGGGCCGCCCTTGGCCCGATCCTTGGGGACGGGCCTCTGCCACGAGGTGCCGTCCACGTTACGTCAGTTCGGTCCGCCCTCACAAACGCCGCTACCCTGGGCGACGTTGTTGTCGGTCCGGCATTCGTGCCACGCGTGCGGCGGCGATTGATCATCGACGATCACGAAGATCTTCTTCGACCCATCGAGCACGCCGGCCGGCGGCATCGGGAGGGGGAGCGTCACGTCCTCGGCTTCGGCCGGATAAAGCACCTTCGTGGTCATGACGGGGCTGCCGGGCAGCGGCACGCCGCCGTTTGCCGGGTCGTCCAGGTAAAACCCGATGTTCACGCCCGCCGGTACGCTCGCCTCGCCGATGTTGCGCACGCGCGCGATGAGCCCGTACGTCGGGCCTCCGCAGATCGGGAACACCGTGGCGACGAGGTCCGGCGCGGAGAACTCGCCCGAGGGCTGCACGTTTTGCCGGAAGTTGTTGAGCTTCGGCTGCTTGTAGTTCGGCTGCTCCACCGTGGGGATCGTCCCGTCCTCCTCCACGTTCGTCACGTGATACCCATGCTGATTCCACACCCGGCGCGTGCGGACCCAGTTTCCGTTTTTATCGCCGAAGATCCGCACGCCCGCCGTCTTCGAGCCGTCCGCGCAGGTAAAACTCGAATACGAGTTCGACACGACCACGATGTCGGCCTGCCCGTCGTTGTCGACGTCGGCGACCAGCGGATACTCGTAGAGCGTGCCGTTCGTATTGCACGTCTCGTAAAGCACCGTTCCGTCGGTCCCGGCATAGACGTGGATCATCTTCTCGTCGGCGTAGACGACCTCGGCCTTGCCGTCGCCCTCGAAATCGAAGACCGAGCTGCCCGTCGAGGCGGACGAGCAATCCTGGGTTTGCCGGATCCAGAGCAGCGTCTCGGCGTTCGGGATCGCGGGGTCCATGAGCTTCTTGCCGTCGAAGACCGCGTATCCAACGCCGCCGGCCATGGCCACGTCGGGCGTACCGTCGCCATTGAAGTCCGCCACCGTGGGCGGGCCGCCGCCTTGCGTGTAGCCCGTGCTGTTCGTGGGGCAGAGCGCCGGATTGAGGGTGCCGTTGATGTCGATGCCCGTGCGCACGACCTTGAAGCCGCCGGGCTCGTTCGGGTCCACGCGCCAGATCCGGAGCTCGTGGTTCGAATTGTAGATCCCGATGACCTCGGGAATGCCGTCCTTGTCGAGGTCGCCGACGGCGGGGAAACTCGCAACGAGGCTGGAGTCGACGAGGAGCGTGCCGTCAGCCTTGTAAATGCGCCTGCCCGTGACGATGTCGAGCTTGCCGTCGGCGTCCATGTCGGAGACCACGACGTTCGAGGTGTTCGCCGGGTCGAACGTCGCGACGGTCGCGCCCGTCTTTCCTTCGAGGATCTGCGATTCCACGACGACCTCGACGTCGCCGTCCTGATCGAGGTCCGCGAGCGAGGGCATGAAACACGTGCCGGGCCCGCTGAGCCAGAGCTCCGCGCCCGTCGCCGTATAAGCGCGCGCACGGCCGTCGATCGTGCAGACCACGATCTCATTGCCCGGCACGCCGTCGATGTTGCCCGCGGCGATCGAGCGGCCCGGGTGGTTCTGGCTCGTTGCGCCCGCGTTCGCGGTCCACTTCTCGACGACCTGGCCATTGACGATCGAAATGGCGTGGAGCGTGCCATTTTCGTTGTACTTGTTCGTCTGGAACGTGAGGAAGACGATTTCCGGGATGTCGCGCTCGTCGACGACACCGTCGCAGGTGTCGTCGTCGAGCTGGATCACGACGGGCGCCATCATCACGCTGTCCTGCGTGTTCGCCGCGGCCGGGTTTCCCCAGGCGTACTTGAGCACGGGCTCGAACTGGCCGACGGGCGGCTTGTACTCGCATTTCGCGAGGCAGGTGATCGGGTCGTTCGGGCCGGGCTCCATGCCGGGCGCGCATTCGGGCGGCTGCGGCAAGCATTTGCCCGTCGCCGGCGTCACGCCGCCCTGGCACGATCCGCCCGCGCCGCCGTCGGGCATGCCGCCCGGCTCGCCGAGCGCATATTCGCAGTAGGAGCCCGCGGGGCATTCCGTGGCGTCGATGCACGTCGTGCCGGGGACCACGCATTGCTGGAACGAGCAGACCTCCGCGTCGCCGCAGCAAGCCGTCCCACAGGCCTTGTCCTGCGTGCAGCACACGCCGCCCGACGTGCAGACGCCGCCGTCGCCGCAGGCCTCGCCGGGCGTGCAGCCGTTGGTTCCGCTGTCGCCGAAGAGGTCGCCGCCCTGACCACCCTGGCCGCCGCCGCCCTGACCGCCCTGGCCGCCGCTGCCGCCCGAGGAGGTGCCTGCGGAGGCGCCGCTGCCCGTCACGTTACCGTCACCGCACGAGGCGAGCGCGGCCGCGAGGGACGGGACCACGAGCGCCGTGAAAGCGAGAAAAGAGAGCCGATGTTTGCGCATGAAGGCGCATCTTCGCCGAGGGCGCCCGTCCGTGTCGATCGCGAAGAACCCGAAAAGGACTCCCGAGCGTGTGACCTCTTCGCTTCCTTGGCAAGGGCCTTGCTTGCGTGAGATCCGGCCTTAGTTTCGGTCGTGCCATGCGGATCGATAGAATGACCACCAAGGCCCAGGAAGCGGTTCGTGCTGCCGTCGACCTCGCGAGCCGGCGCGGAAACCCGGAGCTTTATCCGGAGCACCTCCTCCGAGCGATCGTCGCTCAGGAGGATGGGATCGGGGCGCCGCTCCTGGAAAAGGCCGGCGTCGACCCGGGGCGTGTTTTGCAGGCCCTCGACGCCAAGATCGATAGCTACCCCCGCGTCAGCGGCGGCGCCGAGCCGAGCTTGTCGCGACGAGCGCTCGGGCTGATGCAAAAAGCCGAAGACGAGATGAAGTCCCTCAAGGACGACTTCATCTCCACCGAGCACCTGGTCCTCGCCGCGCTGAAGAGCGACAAGGACACGTCGCAGCTCCTCGAGCGCGTGGGGCTCAATTACGACAAACTGCTCGCGGCGCTCACGCAGGTGCGCGGCAATCAGCGCGTCACCGATCGGGATCCCGAGGGCAAGTTCCAGGCGCTCGAGAAGTACACGCGTGACCTCACGGACCTCGCGCGGCGCGGGAAGATCGACCCGGTGATCGGCCGCGACGAGGAGATTCGCCGCGTGATTCAGGTGCTGTCGCGCCGGTCGAAGAACAACCCCGTGCTCATCGGCGAGCCGGGCGTCGGCAAGACGGCGATCGTCGAGGGCATCGCGCAGCGCATCGTGGCCGGCGACGTGCCCGAGTCGCTGAAGGACAAGAAGCTCGCGGCGCTCGACCTCGCGGCGATGGTCGCAGGCTCGAAGTTCCGCGGCGAGTTCGAGGACCGGCTGAAGGCCGTCCTGAAGGAGATCGAGAACGCGCAGGGCCGGATCATCCTGTTCATCGACGAGCTGCACACGCTCGTCGGCGCGGGCGCGGCCGAGGGCGCGATGGATGCGGCGAACATGCTGAAGCCTGCGCTCGCGCGCGGCGAGCTCCGCTGCATCGGCGCGACCACGCTCGACGAGTATCGCAAGCGAATCGAGAAGGACGCGGCGCTCGAGCGCAGGTTCCAGCCCGTGTTCGTGGGCGAGCCGAGCGTCGAGGATACGATCGCGATCCTGCGCGGGCTCAAGGAGCGGTACGAGATTCACCACGGCATTCGCATCCAGGACGCAGCGCTCGTGGCCGCGGCGATGCTCTCGCACCGCTACATCACGGAGCGATTCCTGCCGGACAAGGCGATCGACCTCGTCGACGAGGCCGCGAGCCGCATCCGCATGGAAATCGAGAGCCTGCCGACGCCGATCGACAACGTGGAGCGGCAGCTCGTCAAGCTCGGCATGGAGGAGCAAGCGCTGCAGCGCGAGCAGGACAAGGCGAGCAAGGCGCGGCTCGAGGACGTCAAGCGCGAGATGGCCGAGCTCCAGGCGAAACGCGACACGATGCGGGCGCAATGGATGCGCGAGAAGGAGCTGCTCTCCGAGATCAAGAAGACGAAGGAATCGATCGAGCAGCTTCGCCTCGAAGAGGAGCGCGAGAAGCGACGTGGTGACCTCGGCAAGGCGGCCGAGATCCATTACGGCAAGATCCCCGAGGTGGAGAAGAAGCTCGAAGGGCTGCGTGAAACGCTCGCCAAACTGCAGGAGAAGGGCAGTTATCTCAAGGAGGAGGTCACCGACGAGGACATCGCGGCCATCGTGTCGAAATGGACCGGCATTCCGGTCTCGAAGATGCTCGAAAGCGAGATGCAGAAGCTCCTGCGCCTCGAAGACGAGCTGCGCAGGCGCGTCGTGGGACAGGACCACGCGCTCGTGTCGGTGGCGAACGCCATCCGGCGCTCGCGCGCGGGGCTCGGCGAGGAGAAGCGGCCGATCGGCTCGTTCATGTTCCTCGGGCCCACGGGCGTCGGCAAAACGGAGCTCGCGCGGGCGCTCGCCGAGTTCCTCTTCGACGACGAGAAGGCGATGGTGCGCATCGACATGAGCGAGTACGGCGAGCGGCACACGGTCGCGCGGCTCATCGGCGCGCCGCCCGGATACGTCGGCTACGAAGAGGGCGGTCAGCTCACCGAGCCCGTGCGGCGGAGGCCCTACACCGTGGTGCTCTTCGACGAGATCGAGAAGGCGCACCCGGACGTGTGGAACGTGCTCTTGCAGGTGCTCGACGATGGCCGATTGACCGATGGTCAGGGCCACACGGTCGACTTCAAGAACACGATCCTGATCCTCACGTCGAACCTCGGCACGCCGGCGGCGATGGCGGTCGAGGAGCGTGAGGGGCTCGATCCGCGGGACAAGGCCGAGCTCGTGCGGCGCGTGGTGCTCGAGGAGGTGCGCAAGCACTTCCGGCCGGAGTTCTTGAACCGGCTCGACGACATCGTGGTCTTCCGCAGGCTCGAACGGTCGGAGGTGGAGAAGGTCCTCGACATCCAGCTCGCGCAGTTCGAGAAGCGCCTGGCCAAGCGCGGGATTTCGATGACCGTCGCGCCCCCGGCAAAGGCCTTCCTCATCGAGCAGGGCTGGGATCCGCAATACGGCGCGCGGCCGCTCAAGCGGGCCATCCAGCGCTACATCGAGGACGAGCTCGCCAAACGGCTGCTCGCGGGCGAGTTCAAGTCGGGCGATACCGTCGCGATTGGACGGTCGGGCGATGGCCTGACCTTCACGAAAGTCACGTACAACTAGGCTGACAGCGGCGGAGGTCTCGGCTAAACCCGCCCCCATGCTGGACCTCCGCCACGTCGTCGATCACATGGACGACGTCCGCGCCGCCCTGGCGCGGCGCTCGCCCGCGGCCGCGGCCGCCCTCGCCCCCATCGCCGAGCTCGGCCAGAAGCGGCGCGAGCTCATCGCGCTCAGTGAGTCCAAGGCCGCCGCGCGCAACCAGGCCAACGAGAAGATGGCCAAGGCGGACAAGAAGTCCGCCGAGTTCACCGAGCAACGCGAGGCCCTGAAGCGCCTGTCCGCGGAGATCAAGGACGCGGAGCAGGCGCTCAAGGACGTCGAGGCGAAGATCCACGAGCAGCTCGCCCTCGTCCCGAACCTGCCCGATCCGTCGGTGCCGGACGGCAAGGACGAGCACGACAACGTCGTCGTCCGGACCTGGGGCGACAAACCGTCGTTCACGTTCACGCCCAAGGCGCACTGGGACATCGGCGAGGGCCTCGGCATCCTCGACTTTTCGCGCGGGGCCAAGCTCTCGGGCTCGCGCTTCACCGTGCTCTGGGGCGCGGCGGCGCGGCTCGAGCGCGCGCTCATCAACTTCATGCTCGACCTGCACACGCGCGAGCAGGGCTATACCGAGGTCCTGCCGCCCTTCCTGGTGAAGGACTCGGCGCTCTATGGCACGGGGCAGCTCCCGAAGTTCGCCGAGGACCTCTTCAAGACGCACAAGAGCGACCCCGAGCGCGCCTACGACCTGTATTTGATCCCGACGGCCGAGGTGCCCGTGACGAACCTCCACGCCGACGAGATCCTCGAAGCCGACAAACTGCCGCTCGCCTACACCGCGTACACGCCCTGCTTCCGCGCCGAGGCGGGCAGCCACGGCAAGGACGTCCGGGGGCTCATCCGGCAGCACCAGTTCGACAAGGTCGAGCTCGTGCGCTTTTCGACGCCCGAGACCTCGGCCGAGAACCACGAGACCCTCACGCGGAACGCCGAGGAGGTTCTCAAGCGGCTCAACCTGCATTACCGCGTGTCGCTGCTCTGCGCGGGCGACATGGGCGGCGCCTCGCAGAAGACGTACGACCTCGAGGTGTGGCTGCCGGGGCAGAGCGTCTATCGCGAGATTTCGAGCTGCTCGAACTTCGGCGACTACCAGGCGCGGCGCGCGGCGATCCGCTACCGGCCCGAGCCGAAGGCGAAGCCGCGGCTTCTGCACACGCAGAACGGCTCGGCGCTCGCGGTCGGCCGGACGGTGATCGCGATCCTGGAGCAGTACCAGCAGGCCGACGGGACCGTGGTCGTGCCCGAGGCGCTGCGGCCGTTCATGGGGTGCGAGGTCATCAAGGGGGTTTGACCTCACCCCCATCCCCTCTCCACTCCGTGGAGAGGGGGGAAGACGCGCGTTTCTCCTCCCCTCTCCACTCCGTGGAGAGGGGTTGGGGGTGAGGCCTGCGAAAACTTGGCCGACCTCACGAGAACCCTGTAGGAGCGCCCTAGTCACGTCGAGCGTCCGCCCGTCGCCCCATATCGCGGGGCCTGCGGACGCCCGGTGTTTGTCGGGAAGGGGCGTCTCATGCAGGCGTCGTGTGCGTCGTCGTCCATCAAAAGCAGGGACCCGGAAGACACGATCCCGAGCGTCTTTCAGCCGCGCTCGTCCATGCTCCCGCCCCCCGCGGAGAACCAGGCCGAGACGCAGCCGGCGCCGCTCGTGCGCGAGAGCCATCCGACGATCCCCTACGAGCGCGCGAATCCGAAATCGTGGTTCGCCGCCCAGAAGAGGCGCAGGCTCGCGCGGCTCCACCTCGACGAGGAGAGCACCGAGAGCGGTCGTCCCATGCCCGAGTGGTGCGTGGAGCACGGCCCGGGCCTGCGGGCCATGACCACGTTCGAGCTCTGGATGGCCCTCGCCAGGGGTGAGATCGGGGCCGAGACGACGGTCTGGCGCGACGGGATGGAGGGGTGGAGGCGCATCGAGCACATCCCCGAGCTCGCCTATGCCCTTGCCGATTCGGTCTCGTTCGACCCGCCGCTCGTGACGCCCGCGCCCTTGCCGGACGTCGCGCTCACGCCGCCGCGTGGCGAATCGAGGACGCCTCTGACCTTCAGCGGGGCCGTCGCGCAGACGGGCGACCCTCCGCACGTACGGTCTCTCGAGGGAGACGAGACCCGCTCGGAGCCGATTTCGCTCCCTGTTCGGGCGTGGCCCTTCGGTCGCAAAGGTGGGTCACGACGGTCTCTGGCAGGGCAAGGGGGGTTCTCCTTCCTACTCGGGTGTGTCGTGGCGGTGACGGCCGTTGGCCTCGCGCTCGTGCATCGAGGGATCGCGCCTGCGGTTCTGTCTGGGCAAGCCGGGGGTCCGGACCGTCCCGCGCTCGTGTCCGGAGCCTCCGCGCTCGTGTCGAAGGTGGGGCACAGGACGGTCGAGACCTTCCGGCAGACAGAGGCGGCTCCCATGGCGCCCCCTCCGCCCTCGGCGCGCCACCATACCGACCCGGGTCAGAGACGGTCGCGACGGGGCGTTCGGCGGTAGCGACCGTCCCCGAAGACGAGCGCGACCCTCCTGCGCTGGGGGTCGACCGCCGGCGAGGTTGGTCACGGCTCTGTTTCGCTGGGGGTCGACCGTCGCCGAAGTCGGTCGGCCTCCTCCCGCGGCCGGCAGCGACCGTCTCCTCGGCACGTGCCAAGCGGGGAGAGTCGCGCTATCGTCCCGGCCCTCTCGAGCTCCGGGCATGCCCGGGGCTCACTCCGGCGTCGTCTAAGGGCAGGACGGGGGACTTTGAATCCCCTAATCATGGTTCGAATCCATGCGCCGGAACCACTAGCGTCCCCCGACCGAGGGCGTTTACCGTAGCTGCGAGGAGCAGCCGGGCGTGACGAGCGACGACGAGACCGAGGAGGCCAGGTTCGTCGCGCGTCTCGTGGCGCGTGACGAGTCGGCCTTCAACGAGCTCGTCGTCGCCTACGAGCGACGCGTGTTCGCGCTCGTGTTCCGGATGATCGGGCGACGCGACGAGGCCGAGGACCTCGCGCAAGAGGTGTTCGTCCAGGTCTTCAAGGCGATCGATCAGTTCCGCGGAGAGTCGAAGCTCTCCACGTGGATCTTCCGGATCGCCGTGAACCTCTGCAAGAACAAGGCGAAGTACCTGTCGCGGCGCAAGGTGGGCGAGCAGGAGGACGTCCACGAGATCGCCGATCGCGTGACGGGCGACGGCGGCAAGGGCGTCACGGTGAGCGGAGCGATCAACCGCCCGGACGAGATTCTGGAGGGCATGCAGCTCGAGCGCATCGTCAGGCGCGCGATCGAGCAAGTCGACGCGGACTTCCGCGAGGTCTTGATCCTGCGCGACGTGGAGGACATGTCCTACGACGAGATCGCGGAGGTGACGGGCTTGCCGGAAGGCACGGTGAAGAGCCGCATTTTCCGCGCCCGCGCGCAGCTCCGGGCCCTGGTCGAGAAGGCGCTCGGCGACAAGCTGAGGAGCGAGAAGAAGGCATGAGCGGCGACGCGAAGCGAAAGCCAGAGGCGGGCGCGCCGGCCGACGATCAGGATCTGCTCGGCACGGAGGGCGACGTCACGGGCGAGGAGGCCGAGCGCCTCGCGGCCGAAGCAGAGCGCTGGCTCGACGCCGAAGAGAAGTCCGCGGCGAAGGACGAGACGTCGTCGGGCGCAGACGAAACAGGCGCGGCGAAGACGCGTGACGAGGACGAGGACGAGGACGAAGCGCCGCTCGACGAGGTCGAGGTGCGCGAGCTGCTCCGGCGCGCGCTGCGTCCACCGCCGGGCGCGGTGGCGCCGAGCCTGCTCGGAGGCGTGCAGAAGAAGCTGCGCACGCGCTCGCGAGGGAAGTTTTACGGCGACGGATGGAGCACGTCGCGCTCGCCGCGCTCGACGTACCTCGTGACCAGCGTGCTCATGCTGGTGCTCGTCGCGTTCGTGTTTTTGGTGCTCCTTCCGTGGGGCGGCGCCGCGCTCCCTTGAGCGACGCGCGCTAGGCCACGAGCTCGTCGTCTTCGACGGCCTTCGCGCTCGGCTCCGACGCGCCTGCGGCGGGCAGGTGAATCAGAAACCGCGTGCCGCCGCCTTCGCGGCCGAGGCAGCGGATCGTTCCGCCGTGCGCTTCCACGATGTCACGCGTGACCGCGAGGCCGAGGCCCGTGCCGCGTTGCTTCGTGGTGAAGAAGGGATCGAAGATCGACGCGCGTAGCTCCTCGGGCACGCCCGAACCCGTGTCGTCGACCGCGAGGTCGATGCCGTCGTCCTTGGCTTTGCGGATCGACACGACGAGCTCGCCGCCTTTCGCCATGGCCTCGCGCGCGTTGCGCACGAGGTTCAGGAGCGCCTGACGGAACTGCGACTCGTCGAGGCGCGCGTCGGGCAGATCGTCGTCGGCATCCACGCGGCTCGCCACGCCGCCGCGGTCGAGCTCGGGTCGCACGAAGGCCACGAGCTCGCGCGCGAGGTCCTCGACGCGCTCGCGTTCGAGCCGCGGGCGAGGCCTGCGCGAGATGCTGAGGTACTGCTCGGCGATGCGCGAGAGCCGCTCCACCTCGGCCTTGATGGCGACGACGAGCTGCGAGGCCTCCTTGTTGTCCGACGACGCGACCTCTTCTTCGAGCAGCTCCAAATTGAGGCCGATCGACGACAGGGGATTGCGAATCTCGTGCGTGACGTGCGCGGCCATCTTGCCGATGGCGGCGAGGCGCTCGGCGTTGACGAGCTCGCTGCGGGCGCGCTGGATGGCGGCGACCATGCCCTCGAACGTGGTCGCGAGCTCGCCGATTTCGTCGTTCGTGGCCATGACCTCGCGCGGCGTGAGGTCGCCTTGGGCGACGGCCTTCGCGCGCTCGGTGACGGCCGTGAGCGGCGCGAGCACGCGGCGCGCGTAGATGGAGATCACCACGCCGACGAGCAGCGTGAGCACGAAGAGGCCGACGAGGAGCTGGATGGACCGGGCCTCGCGTCGTTTCGCCTCGGCCGTGAGGCTCTCCATCCGCTCCTCGACGCGCAGCTTGATGGCGCGGAGCCGCTGCGCGCCCTCGGCCTCGCGCTTGAGCAGCTCGTCCCGCGCCCGCTCCGCGGCTTCACGATCGCTCACCGCGAGCGCCTGGAAGAGCTGCCCGAACCGCTCGGGATCCGCGCCGAGCAGCCGCTCGATCGCCGCGGCCTCGCGTACGATCTCGTCCTGGAACTTCGCGACGGAAGGATCTTCGTCGACGAGCCCTTTCTCCGCGGCTTCGCGCACGTGCGCGAACGTGAGCGGGCGCGTGCGGCGCGCGGTCTCGATCCACTCGCGCACGTCGCCGGGGTTTTTTGCGGCCGTGATGTGGTTGAGCTGCGCGTTGAACACGTTCTGCGCGGCGAGGGCCTCGCCCACGCGGAGCAGGAGCGGCGCGTATCCGCTGCGGAGGAGCTCCGCGCCTTGCGACGTGTCGCGCAGCGCGCGAAAGCTCCAGGTCACGGTGAGCGCGAAGGCCGCGAGCACGAGCACGTAACTCGCGAGCAGCCTGCTCGAAACGGTTCGCCTTCGGCGAGGAACCTTCGGGGTCGACATGCGTGCGGTCGTCAGGGAGCGAGCGCCCGCGCGAGCAGGCTGACGAGGTCCTCGGCAGCTTCGCCGCGGCTCCGGAAGCGCCGCAAGCTCGACCCGCACGCCGTCACGAGCAGGCCTCCACCCCGCGCCTTGTGCTCGGCGATGCGCGCGTCCGCGATGGCCTCGCTCGTGCGCGGTCGTGTCACGGGCAAGAGCGCGCCTGCGCCGCTGCACTCGCTGTGCTCGCGGTCGCGCTGGAACGTCGCGGGCTGCTTGCCGGACATCTTCGCGAGCAGCGCGCGCGGCTCGTCGTACCGGCCGAGCCCGCGGCCGAGCTGACACGGCGCGTGCCACCGCACGGTCGTGCCTGCGAGCTCGGGCAGCACGCGGAGGCGGTCCTGCGCGGCGTGCGCGAGGTCGAGGAGCAGCTCGGGCTCGCGGGGCATGGTGACGCCGACGCGCGCGTGCTCGACCATCGTGGCGCGCGCGCAGCCCGGGTCCACGACGAGCAGGCGCGGGACCTCGGAGACCTCGGCGGCGAGGCGCTCGGCGGCCACACGGAAGCCTTCCCGGTCACCCGCGTGGAGGGAGGGAAGGCCGCAGCAGCTTCGAATCGCGCGTACGGGGCCGCCGACGAGCTTCGCCGCGGCGGCGAGCGCGTCCTTCGCGACGGCCGGGTTTTTCCGAGCGTACGAGCATCCGACGAGCACGCCGGCCGCGACGTGCCTTGGCGTTTCGCCCTCGATCGCATCGAGCGCCGCGGCCGTCTCGCTGGCGCGCGCTTGCGTCCGCATCACCACGTCCATGGCGGCCTTCGGCGCGGCGCCGCGTGCGAAAAAGTCCGCGCGCGATTCGACGAGCACCGTCGCGGGCTCGTTCCTGTGGTCGCACTTCTCGCGGCACGCGTGGCAGCCCGTGCAGGCCCATGCGGGCGCGGTGTGCTCGGCCTCGACGGGCACGTCGCCGCGGCCCGCGAAGTACGTGAGGCTCATCTTGCCCCACGGCGTCACCGTCTCGCTCGCCTCCGCGTTCGAGACGGGGCACGCGGCGCGGCAGAGCTTCGGGCAGTACACGCACGTCTCGAGCGCGCGTTTGTGCGTGGCGACGATGGGCAGGCGGAGCACCTCCGGAGTCTCTGCTCCCGAGGCGATGCGCGCAAGGGATCCGCGGATTCTACCGAGCTATCCGGTTCGTCCCGCGGGTTGGCCCGGGTTGCTCGCGCGGCCGCTGCGTCGGCTCGGTGGCCCTTCCTCGCCGGGCTGGCTCGCTCGCGCCGTCTTGGCCGATCGGTCGGCCTCGGACTCCTCAG
The DNA here is from genome assembly GCF_028435265.1 of Polyangium jinanense. Lineage (GTDB taxonomy): Bacteria > Myxococcota_A > Polyangia > Polyangiales > Polyangiaceae > Polyangium > Polyangium jinanense. Next base: position 31,249 of record NZ_JAGTJK010000001.1, read on the forward strand.
CCGCCGGCGCCTGCGGCGAGCGCGCCGTCGTCGCGGAGGCCGACGTGGGGCTCGTCGCATGCACGAGCGGCAAGCCCGTTGCCTCGTCGACACGCGCGCTCGATGCCCGTGGGATGTGCGGCGACGCTGGAGACGCGGTCGGGGCCGGCGGCGCGATCGTCGCCATCATCGGCGTCTCTTGCGGGATCCGGATCGTGAACGTCGTTCCGCGCTCGGACGAATCCACCTCGATCGAGCCTCCGTGCTCGTCGACGATCTTCTTGACGATCGCGAGGCCGAGGCCCGTGCCGCCGCGCTTGCCGCTCGTCACGAACGAGTGGAACAGCCGCTCGCGGATCTCCGGCGGAATCCCGCGCCCCGTGTCGGAGACGCTCAGCACGAAGTCCGAGCCGTGCCGCAGCGCGCGCAGCACCACCTTGCCGCCGCCGTGCGGCTCCATCGCCTCGACCGCGTTGCGCACGAGGTTGTGCACGACGCGCGTCATCTTCGTCTCGTCGAAGCGCGCGGTGCCGCGGTCGTCGAGCTCCATCACGATCGTGACGCGGTTGCCTGCGAGGTCGAGCTGGAGCTGCTTCTCCAGGTCGCCGAAGAACTTCGTCAGGTAGACCTTGCGCACGAGGATGCTGCGCTCGCCGCGCGCGAACTCGAGCAGTTCGCGCTGCATCGCGCTGATCGCGTCGAACTGCTTCAGGATGAGCCGCGCGTGCTCGGCGCGTACAGAGGGCTCGCCCGCGGTCGCCATGAGCTGCACGTAGCCGCTGATCACCGTGAGCGGCGTGCGCATGTCGTGCATCACGCCCGAGAGCAGCCGCCCGATCGCCGTGAGACGCTCGCTCTTCTCGCGCTCGGTGCGCGAGCGGAAGAGGCGCACCGCGGTCGACGCGTTCGCCGACACGAGCCGCAAGAGCGAGCGATCGTCCTGCGTGAAGCCGAGCGTGTTCTTCGCGTTGTAGAGCCCGAGCGCGCCGAGCGACGTGTCTTCCTCGCCTTCGAGCGGCACGACGATCGCGCTCTCGATCTCCAGATCGAGCGACGGATGCATGTGCGCGAGCGCGGCCTCGGCGACCGGCCCGATCGGCGGATCTTTCGGGCCGAGGTGGACCGACTCGTTGTGCGTCATGGCCCAGCCGAGCAGGCCTTCACCGCGCTTGACGGGCAGTCGCTTCACGTCGACGTCGCGCACCGAGACGCCCGGCGCCGACGCGTCGCAGAAGTACAAGAACACGCCGGCCTCGCCCTCGTCGACGAGCAGACCACCGGCGCGCGCCTCGCACGCCTTCGAGGCCTCGGCGATCACCGCGCGGCTCAGCTCTTCGAGCGACGAGGCTCCGCTCATCGCCGTTTCGAGCTCGAAGAGCAGCTTCAGATCGGCGACGCGGTGCTCGAGCTGCTCCTTCGTCTCGACGAGCTGCATGTTCTTCTGGATGACCGAGAGGAACAGGCGCGAGTTGTCGATGGAGATCGCCGCCTGCGTGGCGAGCGCCGAGAGCAGCTCCTCGTCGTACTGCGAGAACTCGCCCTTGCCGCCGTGCTTGTTGAGCACCTGCACGACGCCGATCGTGCGGCCCACGTGGTTGCGCATCGGCGCGGCGAGGATCGAGCGCGTCCTGTAGCCCGTGAGCTCGTCCCACGTGCGCTGGAAGCGTTTGTCCCTGTACGCGTCCTTGACGCGGGCGATTTTGCCGTGCTTGGCGACGTGGCCGGCGATGCCTTCGCCGACGGGCAGCTCGATCGAGCGCACCTCGCCGCCGAGCATCACCCGCGAGAGCAGCATCTTTCGTTGCTCGTCGAGCAGGTACAGCGTGGCCCGGTCGGCTTCGAGCAGCTCCGTGATCTTGCCGAGGATGAGCTCGAGGAGCTGGTCGAGGTCGAGTGTGGAGCCGAGCGCGAGCCCGACGTCGCGCAGGGCGCTGACGGTCTTCTCCGAGCGTTCGAGCCTGGCCTCGAGCTCCTCGACCCGGGCCGTGAGCTCTCGCAGGCGGTCCGCCTTACCGGTCACTCGTCGACGCTAACACGCCTCCGGCCGGCGCTACAGCGCTCCCGCAAAATCGCGATGGATCCGGCGTTTGCCCGGGGGATCGGCAGGGGAGGGGAGGGGAGAGGAGGGTAAAAAGGGAAGGGGGCCCCCAGGTCGAGGGCCCCTCAGGCATGGCCGAAGGCCAGGCCTACTGATTCATCGATTCGAGGAACTCCTGGTTCGTCTCGGTGCGGCTCACCTTGTCGAGCAGGAACTCCATGGAGTCGATGACGTTGAGCGGGTGCAGGAGCCCGCGGAGCAGCCAGACGCGCTGGAGGATCCACTCGGGCAGGAGCAGCTCTTCCTTGCGCGTCGCGCTCTTGTTGATGTCGAGGCAGGGGAAGATCCGCTTCTCCATGAGCTTGCGGTCGAGGTGGATCTCGCTGTTGCCCGTGCCCTTGAACTCCTCGAAGATCACCTCGTCCATGCGCGAGCCCGTATCGACGAGCGCGGTCGCGATGATCGTGAGCGAGCCGCCCTCCTCGATGGAGCGGGCCGCGCCGAAGAAGCGCTTCGGCTTGTGCAGCGCGTTCGAGTCGACGCCGCCGGAGAGGATCTTGCCGCTCGGGGGGACGACGGTGTTGTAGGCGCGGGCGAGGCGCGTGATCGAGTCGAGCAGGATGACCACGTCGTGCTTCTGCTCGACGAGGCGCTTGGCCTTCTCGATGACCATCTCCGCGACCTGCACGTGGCGCGTCGCAGGCTCATCGAAGGTCGAGCTGATGACCTCGCCCTTGATGTTGCGCTGCATGTCCGTGACCTCTTCGGGCCGCTCGTCGATGAGCAGCACGATGAGCGTGGTCTCCGGGTGGTTCGTGCTGATCGCGTTGGCGATGTTCTGCAGCAGCACCGTCTTGCCGGCGCGGGGCGGCGAGACGATCAGACAGCGCTGGCCCTTCCCGATCGGGCAGAGCATGTCGATGATGCGCGTCGAGAAGCCCTTCGTGCCGTTCTCGATGTTGAACTTCTGCTGCGGGTAGAGCGGCGTGAGGTTGTCGAAGAGGATTTTGTCGCGCGCGACCTCGGGCGAGACGCCGTTGATCTTGTCGACCTTGAGCAGAGCGAAGTACGCCTCGCGCTCCTTCGGGGGCCGGATCGGGCCGCTCACCGCGTCGCCCGTGCGCAGGTTGAAGCGCCGGATCTGCGACGGGGAGACGTAGATGTCGTCCGGACCCGGCAGGTAGTTGTAGTCGGGCGCCCGCAGGAAGCCGAAACCGTCGGGCAGGCACTCGAGCACGCCCTCGCCGTACACCGGCTGATCTTGGGCAGCCAAGGCCTGGAGGAGCGCGAAGATGAGCTCCTGCTTGCGCAGGCCCGCGGCTCCTTCGATGTTGAGGCCCTTGGCCATCTGCACCAGATCGGCCATCGATTTCTGCTTCAGTTCACGCAGGTGCATCGATCGAAAACTCCACGCAGGGGCGTCGGCCGGGAGACGGCGCGTTCCCCGAGGTCGGTAGGGTTGTGGGAAGGTCGAGCTTCGAGTCGGCCCTTGGGCCGGCTCTCGTGGATTGCCCGCCCCTGGGAAGGGCGGTTCGACGGACAGTGATGGGCGTCCCCAGCGAGGGGGCGCGGCCGAGCGCGGTGCTCGGCGGGCGGGGACTCTATCAAGCGATACTGCCCTGTCAATCGGCCGATTCGCCTCGCGGGTTCGCTCCTTCGGGGGCGGATCGTTTCAGCGCGTGCGTTCGCGCGCAGGCCTACGAGGTTGCCTCGGTCGCGACGTGCGAGTAGGAATCGAGCGGTCCGATGGGGCTGAAACAAGTGCATCTGCACGTGAAGGGTCGCGTCCAGGGCGTCTATTTCCGGGCGTCGACGCAGCGCGAAGCCAAGCGCCTCGGCCTCTCCGGCTGGGTCAAGAACCGTCCGGACGGAGGCGTCGAGATCCTCGCCGAAGGCGAAGAAGACGGCTTGAAAGAGCTCATCGCCTGGGCCCAAAAAGGCCCGACCGCGGCGCGCGTGGAGCGTGTCGACATCCGCTGGCGCGGATTCCAGGGCGATTTTCCGGACTTCCGCATCATCGAGTGAACCGCCCGGGAAGGGCCGCGCGCTCGCCCGTCGTTCTCGGGGGCACCGTGAATCACGTCTCGAAGCTCGCTTCGTCGTTCGTTCTCGTCTCCGCGCTCGCGCTCGTGCCCCTGCACGTGCACGCCGCCGGAGAGCTCACGCAACCTTCGGCCTCGGCCTCAGCCGCCGCAGCTCCGGCCGCGCCCGCTTCCTTGCCAGAGCTGCCGAAGCTCCAGCCGATCGTGCTGCAAGAGCCCGACGCAGCGGCGCTGCAAGAGCTCGACCGCGTGCTCGAGCGCCTCACGACGGGCGACCCGCGCGGGAAGGAGACGGCGCGGACGGCCGTCGCCGAGGTGACGCCCGCCGTCGTGCCTGCGGTGCGCGCGCGTGTGCAGGAGCTCCGCGCCGGGCTCGACCGCAAGGAGGCGCAAGGCCTGCTCGACGACGCGCGCAAGGCCGGCCGCAAGTCGCTGCGCGACAAGGAGAAGGCCGAGAAGGCGGAGAAGGCAGGCAAGGAGAAGGACAAGGCCGGCAAGGACGAGAAGGCCGCCGCCAAGGACGACAAGGCCAGCAAGGACGCGAAGGCGCCGAAGAAGAGCAAGGCCGACAAGGAGAAGGACAAGGACGCGGAGGACGAGGGCGATTGGCTCGAGTTTGTCCTGGCCTCTCCAAAGCCGAAGAGCGACACCTGGCGGGATCTCGTCCGCCTGCTCGCGATGGAGCGCATGCTGACCGCGGCGGGCACGACGCCCGCGGTGCGCGAGCTCCTGCAGATGTACTCGTACTTCGGCGAGCTCTTGCGGGTCGATCTGCAGCGGCAAATCGGAAAGCTGCGCGACCGCGCCGTCCCCGCGCTCATCGAGGGCCGCCAGCACGACGCAAAGATCGTCCAGCGCTTCGCGAGCAAGCAGCTCGATCTGCTCGGCCGCGCGATCCCCGGCGAGGCCGTCGGCGTGACCGATCCGCAAGTCCTCGCCGACATCCTGCGCGCCTACGGCCGCACGCGCGACGTCGACGCCGTCCGCGTGATCCTCTCGTTCAGCAACAGCGACCGCATCCAGCTCCGCGAGGCCGCGCGCGAGGCGATCGCAGCGATCGGCGAGCCCGGCATCTGGCAGCTCCGCGACGCCTACCTGAACCAGACGGGCAACAAGGCCCCGCGCGAGTTCACATGGGACCGCATCGCGCGCGAGCTCTTCGGCATGTACGACCGCGCGCGGCTCGCCGAGGTCTACAAGCTGATGGACGAGGGCGCGGCGCATGCAGCCGCGAGCCGCTGGGTCGAGGCGACGAGCGCGTTCGACAAGGTGCTGGCGCGCTCGCCGGTGTTCGAGCGGCGCAAGGAGATGGCGCCGGCGTACGTGGCGCACGCGAAGACGCTCGAAGAGAAGGAGCCGGCGGCGGCGCTGGAGATGCTGCGCAAGGCGCTGCGGCTCGACCCGAAGGGGGAGGGGGCGCGAAAGATCGAGGCGGAGATCGCCTACCTCGAAGGCGTGACCCTCATCGCACGAGGCACGCCGGACAAGTTTCCCCTGACGAAGGCGATCGAGCTCGATCCGAGCAACGAGCGCGCGAAGCGGGCGCTCGCGTCGCTGGAGCAGGAGCGCATCGCGCCGCAGAAGAGCTCGCTGCACCGCTACGTGGCGGCGAGCGGCGTGGGGCTCGTCGCGCTGATCGCGATGATCTTCCTGGCGCGGCGCAAGCCTGACGCCGGTCGCGACGCGGAAGGGTCGCGGGCAGGCAGCAATCCGCCCACTCCGCCCGCGCCAGATGCGCCGGTTGCCGGCGCGGAGTGAGCTTCCGCGAAGCGGATCGCAGTCCAGACAAACGAAAACACGGGCACCCTGTGGTGTCCGTGTTCGTTTTTCCCTTCCAAACCCGTGAACGGTGGCGACCGGTCACCCGATCCCCGTTCACGGGTTCGTCGTGGGAGCGCTTTACTCGTTCGACGCGGTCTCGCCCGAGCTCGCCGTCGAGGCGGACTCGGCCGAGGCCGACGCGGCCGACGTGGGCTCGGCGGTCACCGCCGCAGCCGGCTCCTCGGGAGCCTGCTTGTCGGTCACCGGCGTCGCGTCGATGAACTCGATGTAGACCATCGGCGCATTGTCACCCCGGCGATTGCCGAGCTTGATGATGCGCGTGTAGCCACCGGGCCGGCCCTCGAAGCGCTTCGAGAGGTCGAGCATCACCTTCTCGACGACGTCGACCTTGGTCCCGTCGGCCTTCACGCCGAAGCGCGGCACGTACGACGAGACGAGACGCTCGGCGTGGAGCCGGCGCGCCTTGTCGGCCGCCGACAGCTCGCTCTGCGCGGTATAGGCGATCTTGCCGAGGCGCGTGGCCTTGGTGATGAGCCGCTCCGCGACGCGCCGGAGCTCCTTGGCCTTCGCGTCCGTCGTCTCGATGCGCTCGTGGGTGATCAGGTTCGCCGTCAAGTTGCGCAGCATCGCGCGCCGGCTCGACGTGTCCCGACCAAACTGCCTCCCCGCCTTCTTATGACGCATATCGCACCCTCTAGGCTTGCGCCTGCTGCGCCTTCCAGCGCTCGAGCAGCTGCGGCCAGTTGTCGATCTTCATACCGAGCGAAAGCCCCATGTTCGCGAGGATCTCTTTGATCTCCTTCAGGGACTTCCGACCGAAGTTCTTGGTCTTCAGCATGTCCTGCTCGGTCCGCTGCACGAGCTCGCCGATCAGGGTGATGTTCGCGTTCTGGAGGCAGTTGGCGCTGCGCACGCTGAGCTCAAGCTCCTCGACCGAGCGGAAGAGGTTCTCGTTCAGCGGCTCCTCGTCGCCCGGCACCGTCTGGTAGCTCGTCTCCTCCGACTCCTCGAAGTTGACCCAGATCGAGAGCTGCTCCTTCAGGATCTTCGCGGCGAACGCGACCGCGTCCTGGGGCAGCACCGAGCCGTTTGTCCAGACCTCGAGCGTCAGCTTGTCGTAATCGGTCACCTGACCGACGCGCGCGTTCTGGATCGTGTAGTTGACCTTGCGGATGGGCGAGAACAGCGCGTCGATGGGGATCGTCCCGATCGCCATCGTCGGCGTCTTGTTCCGCTCCGCGGGCACGTAGCCGCGGCCGACGTTCACCGTCAGCTCCATCGCGAGCGGGCCCTTCTTGTCGAGAACCGCGATCAGGTGATCGGGGTTCAGCACGCTGAGCCCGTCGACGAGCTGGATATCGCGCGCGTACACCGGCCCCGGGCCCTCTTTGTCGACGCGGACCGTATAGGTGCGCGCGGCGGCCGCCTTGAAGACGACCTCCTTGAGGTTGAGGATGATGTCGCTCACGTCCTCGACGACGTCGGGCACGGTGGTGAACTCGTGCAGCGCCCCCTCGATGCGGACGGCGGTGATCGCCGCGCCCTGCAGCGACGAGAGGAGCACGCGGCGGAGCGAGTTGCCGATCGTGATCCCGAAGCCGCGCTCGAGAGGCTCGCAGGTGAACTTCGCGTAGAAGTTGTTCGCCGACTCCGTGTCGATCGAAATGCCCTTCGGGCGGATCAGATCGCGCCAGTTTCGCGCGATCATCGTCATGCTTCCGCTGGTCTGCATCGTCATCAGCGTCCTCTTTCTTCGAGGGGTTCGCGCGGAGATCTCACCCCGTCACCGCACTCGGTGAGCGAAAGCCGTCTCCTGCCCGCGTCGCGCCGGATGGCGCTCTTTTCCTGCAATCAAAAAGCGATCGGGGCCGCGCTCCCTCGCACGCCCCCGATCAGCTTTCCGAAACGTTCACCGCAAGACCACCGACCTGCGAACAGAATCAGCGCGAGTAGTACTCGACGACGAGCTGCTCGCGGATCTCCGGCTCGTTGAGGTCCTCGCGCACCGGGGTGCCCTTGACCGAACCCGAGAACGACCCGCGGTCGGCATCGAGCCACGAGGCGATCGGGCGCTTGTCCGCGCCGGCCACGGCGGCCGCCACGAACTTGAACTTCTTCGCGCCCTCCGTGAGCTCCACGCGATCGCCCACCCGAACCACGAAGCTCGGGATGTCGAGGCGCTTGCCGTTCACCTTCACGTGACCGTGGCGCACGAGCTGACGCGCCTCGGAGCGCGACGCCGCGTAGCCGAGCCGATGCACGACGTTGTCGAGGCGACGCTCGAGGAGCGCCAGCATCTCTTCACCCGTGCGGCCCTTGCGACGGCTCGCCTCCTGGAAGTAGCCGTGGAACTGGCTTTCGAGAACGCCGTAGATGCGACGCACCTTTTGCTTCTCGCGGAGCCGGACGGCGTACTCGCTGAGCTTGATGCGACCCTGACCATGCTGGCCGGGCGGGTAAGGACGCCGCGTGTAGGCACACTTCTCCGAGTAGCAGCGCTCTCCCTTGAGGTAGAGCTTCATGCCTTCGCGGCGGCAGAGCTTGCAGACAGGACCAACGTAGCGAGCCATGTTCGTAACCTCGAGCGGACTCCCGCGCGCGCTGCTTCAGACCCGGCGCCGCTTGGGCGGCCGGCAACCGTTGTGCGGAATGGGCGTGACGTCGCGGATCAACGTCACCTTGAAGCCGGCCGTCTGCAGCGCACGGAGCGCGCTCTCGCGCCCGGCGCCAGGGCCCTTCACGAATACGGCCACCGACCGCATCCCGTGCTCCTGCGCCCGCCGCGCCGCCTCTTCGGCAGCGAGCTGCGCAGCGAAGGGCGTCGACTTGCGCGACCCCTTGAACCCGCGCGCACCGGCCGACGACCACGCCACGGCATTGCCGTTGATGTCCGTGATCGTCACGACCGTGTTGTTGAACGTCGACTGGATGTGCGCAATCCCAGCCGCGATGTTCTTCTTGACCTTCTTCTTCTGCTTGGCCTTGGTGGCCGCCGTTTTCGGACTCGCCATAGCGTCCTCTTCCTAACGTCCCGTCACGCCTTCGTCGCCGGGCGACGCTGCAGCATGCCCTTGCGGGGGCCCTTGCGCGTACGCGCATTCGTGTGCGTGCGCTGGCCATTCACCGGCAGACCGCGGCGATGCCGAAGACCGCGGTAGCAGCCCAGATCCATCAGCCGCTTGATGTTGAGCTGAACCTCACGACGAAGATCGCCCTCCACCTTGTACTCGGCGTCGAGGATCTCGCGGATCGTCCTGATCTCTGCGTCGTTCAGCTCCTCCACCCGCTTGTTCTCGGGGATCTTGGCTTTCGCGCAGATCTGCTTCGCGAGGGCGCGGCCGATACCATAGAGGTACGGAAGCGCATACGCGAGATGCTTACGACGCGGGAGATCGACGCCAGCAATACGTGCCATGGTTGCTCCAGCTCAGCCCTGACGCTGCTTGTGGCGAGGGTTCTCGCAGATCACGCGCACGACGCCGCGACGGCGCACCACCTTGCACTTGTCGCAGATTTTTTTGACGCTCGGTCGCACCTTCATGACGCGGCTCCGTTCCCTGTCCTCGCTCCGCTATTTGGGCTGCTTGGTCTACTTGTGACGATACGTGATCCGGCCACGCGTCGGGTCGTAGGGCGAAACCTCGACCGTAACGCGATCGCCGGGCAAAATCTTGATGTAGTACTGACGCATCCGGCCGCTGATGGTCGCGAGCACCCCGAGACCATTGTCGGCCTTTACCCGAAACATCGCGTTCGGAAGAGCCTCCTGAACGACACCATCGAACTCGAGCTTGTCGCCCTTCGGTTCCTTCGCGGGTTTCGAGCTTTGGTTCGATCGCCTCATGACTCTTCCGGATGCGCTCGGCCAAGGGCCCCGAGCACCCTCGCCGTGACCTCCTCGGGTTTGCCGACACCATCGACACGCCGGAGGAGACCTTTTGCTTCGTAGTAGGGCAGAAGTGCCGCCGTCATCGCCTCGTACGCATCGAGACGCTTTCCGACGGCCTCCGGCCGATCGTCCGCCCGATGCTCTAGCTCGGCATCCGGGGGCGGCGGATTATAGACGAGATGGTAGATCTGTCCAGACCTTTTGTCGGTCCGACGGTGGATCAAGCGCTCCTCCAGGAGAGATCGCGCCACATCCAGCTGCAAAACAGCATCGATCGTGAGGCTCCGACCCGCAAGCAGACGCTCAAGCGCCTCGGCCTGGGGGACCGTACGCGGAAAACCATCCAGCAAGAACCCGTTCTTGCAGTCCGCATCGTCGATGCGCTTGTCGATGAGATCGATCATCGCCTGGTCCGGAACGAGGCCGCCCGCGTCCATGATCGCGCGGTACTGCGGATCGAGCGTGCCGGCTGCCTTGGCAGCGCGAAGCATGTCACCCGTCGAGATCTGCGGGATCCCAAACTTGCCGGTGAGAACCTTCGCCTGCGTGCCTTTGCCCGAACCGGGCGGACCAACCAAGATCGCGATCATCCGAAGATCTCCCTTCTCATCCCTCGGGGAGGCGCCGCGCCCGAATGCGGCTCGCCCCAGGGCCGGTGAGCCCTTCGTAGCTGCGCGTGATGAGCTGCGCCTCGATCTGGTTGACCGTATCAAGCGCAACACCCACGACAATCATCAGGGACGTCCCGCCAAACGTAATCTGCACACGCAGGAGGTCACCAACCACCGACGGCAAGACACACACGGCCGCGACGTACATCGCCCCGCCGAACGTGATGCGATTCATCACGCCCTGGATGTAGTCCGCCGTCTGCTTGCCCGGGCGAATGCCAGGGATGTTCGCCTGCTGCTTCTTCAGGTTCTCCGCCACGTCGACCGGCTGGAACGTGACGCTCGTGTAGAAGTAGCAGAAGAACACGATCAGGAGCGCGTAGCCGGTGTTGAACACCCAGCCGCCGCCGCTGATGATCGACTGGAGCTTGTCCGCACCCGGCACGTTCATGTTCGCCAGCGTCGCGGGGAACATGAGCAGCGAGGAGGCGAAGATCGGCGGGATCGTGCCCGCCGTGTTCACCTTGAGCGGCAGGTGCGCGTTCTGCGCGCCGTACACGCGACGCCCCACCTGCCGACGCGAATAAACGATCGGGATCTGCCGGCGACCGTTCTCGAAGAACGCGATCACCGCGATCGCAGCCACGACGAACGCGCCGACCGCAGAGATCGTGAGCGGCTGGATGTTGCCCGCGTTCGTCGCGAGATAGCTACCCACCCAGCCCGGCACGCCCGTCACGATACCCGCGAAGATCAGGAGCGAGATGCCGTTGCCGATGCCGCGCTCCGTGATCTGCTCGCCGATCCACATGAGAAACGCCGTTCCCGTGGTCAGCGTGATCATCGTCATGAGCTGGAAGCCGAGACCCGGGTGCGTGACGATGCCCGCGCCCGCGTCCGAGGCCGACCAGCCCTCGACGAGCTTGGCGCTGCCGTACGCCTGGAAGAGCGACAGCGCGACCGTGCCGTAGCGCGTGTACTGATCAATCTTGCGCCGCCCCTGCTCTCCCTCTTTGCGCAGCTCGTCGATGGGCTTGTAGACCATGCCCATCAGCTGGATGATGATCGATGCCGAGATGTACGGCATGATCCCGAGCGCAAAGAGGGAGAAGTTCTCCAGCGCGCCGCCGGAGAACATGTTGAAGAAGTTCAGCAAACCGCCCGACTGCTTGGCCATGTACTTCGACATGGCGGCGCGGTCGACGCCGGGGACCGTGACGAAGACCCCGATGCGGTACACGGCCAGCATCACGAGGGTGAAGATCACCCTGCGCCGGAGCTCCGGGACCTTGTGGAAGTTCGCAATTCCCGCGAGTGTGGCCATGGTACGTCGGTGTGCTGCCTTGGGGGGGCTCGAGCCGAAAGGACGTTAGGCTTGCGCCGAAGCCTTGCCGGGCGCAAGCACGATCGCCTTGCCGCCCGCCGCCTCGATCTTGGCGATGGCGCTCTTCGAGAACCGGTGCGCCGTCACGGTGAGCTTCTTCGTGAGCTCGCCGTCGCCGAGCACCTTGATGAGGTCGTAACGACCCTGGAGCAGGCGCTTGCCCTCCAGCGCCTCCTGGTTCACGTCCGCGCCAGCCTCGAAGATCTCGAGGTCGCCGACGTTCACGTTCGCGACGATCGCCGCGAGCGGGTTGCGGAAGCCGCGCTTCGGGAGGCGACGCTGAATCGGCGTCTGGCCGCCCTGGAAGTGCTTCTTGCCGATGTTGCCCGTCGACCGGGCCTTCTGGCCCTTCTGGCCACGACCCGCCGTCTTGCCGAGGCCGGAGCCCACGCCGCGGCCGACGCGGGTCTCCTTCTTGTTGGCGCCTTCCGGGGCCTGAAGCTTCGAGAGGATGTCCATGCTGCTTCGCTTTCTTACTTCGACGCCTGCGCGCCGTTGCCGTCGACTTCCTCGACCGAAACGAGGTGGATCACCTTCTTGACCATGCCACGGAACGAGGGCGTGTTCTCCACGAGAACCTCATGGCCCGGCTTGCGAAGGCCGAGGCCCCGCAAAACCTTGCGCGTGTGCTCCGTCTGGTTCGTCACGCTGCCCGTCTGCCGCACGCGGAGATGGCTCTTCACGGCGTACCTCCTTCACCCCCCTCGCGCGGGTTGCGAGCGGGGGGCATCTGACTCGCACGACGACGGTTCGTCGCGCCCGTCGCGCTGCCGCCCTTGCGCTGCCAACCCACGTCGTCCACCTGCATCGAGCGCCTGCCCGCGACCTGCTCCACGCTCTTCAGCGCCTTGAGGGCCGCCACCGTCGCGTGAACGACGTTGTGCGGGTTGCTCGTGCCGAGCGACTTCGAGAGAACGTCGTGGATGCCCGCGGACTCGACGACCGCGCGCACCGCACCGCCCGCGATGACGCCCGTTCCAGGGCTCGCCGGCTTCAAGAGCACCTTGCCCGCGCCGACGTGCCCGAACGCGTCGTGCGGGATCGTCGCCCCGTCGAGCGGGATGCGGAAGATGTTCTTGCGGGCCTGGTCGTTGCCCTTCCGGATCGCCTCCGGAACCTCGTTGGCCTTGCCCAGGCCGACGCCCACATGTCCCGACTCGTCGCCCACAACGACGAGCGCCGAGAAGCTGAAGCGCCGCCCGCCCTTCACGACCTTGGCGACGCGGTTGATGTGGATCACCCGCTCCTTGAGCTTTTCTTCGTCGACCTGATCGAACGCCATACCGTGCCTTCTTCGTCGTCCGTGAAGTCTTCGCTATCGCCCGAGACGTTTTGCCCGAGACCCCCGCGGGTCCGGCGCCTTCGGGGCTAGAACTCGAGCCCCGCCTCCCGCGCGGCCTGAGCGAGGGCGCTCACGCGCCCGTGATAGAGGTAGCCGTTCCGATCGAACACGACACGGTCGATCTTCTTCGACTTGCAGATCTTGGCGATGAGCGCCCCGACCTTCTTGGCCGCGTCGACCTTGTTGTCGTTGTCGAGCGTGCCCTTCAGGTCCTTCGACAGCGTCGACGCGTGCGCGACGGTCTGACCCGTCGTGTCGTCGATCACCTGCGCGTAGATGTGCTTCGCGCTGCGGAAGACGGTGAGGCGCGGGCGAGCGGGCGAGCCGTTCACCTTCTTGCGAATACGGAGCTTGCGGCGCTCCCGTCCGACGATCTTCATAGCCATGGTCGTAACCCCGTACCTGTAGGGGCGACACGAGGTCGCCCCGCTCGGTTACTTCTTGCCGCCCTTACCGCCAGCCTTACCGGCCTTCTCGCGAACGCGTTCGCCACGATAACGAACGCCCTTGCCACCGTAGGGCTCCGGCGGACGGAAGCCACGGATCGTCGCGGCCGTCTGCCCGATGAGCTCCTTGTCGGCGCCCGTCAGAACGAGGACCGTGCCCTTCGAATCCGCCGGAATCGTCGCCGTGAGGCCCTTCGGCACGTTGAACACGACCGGGTGCGAATACCCGAGCGCGAACGTGAGCGTCGTGCCCTTCAGGTCGACACGGTAACCGGTGCCCTTCAGCTCGAGCACTCGCTCGTAGCCGTCGGCCGCGCCCTTCACCATGCCGGCGAGCAGCGCCCGCACGAGCCCCTGCAGCCGCGAGCCATCACGCCCGGGAGCCGTCGAGGTCACGTGCAGCTTCGCGCCTTCGACCTTCACGTCGACGGTCGAAGGCAGCTCGCGCGCGAGCTGGCCCTTGGTGCCCTTGATCTCGACCTTGCGCCCCTGCACCGACACGGTGACGCCCTTGGGGACGTCCACCGGTCGCTTGCCGATGCGCGAAGTCTTGGAGGCCTCGCCTTGTTGCGTCGTAGCCGTCTGCATCACCACACCTCGCAGATGAGCTCGCCTCCGAGCTTGTTTTTGCGGGCGTCGCGGTCGCTCATCAGGCCGTGGGAGGTGCTCAGGATCGAGATCCCGAGGCCGGAGAGCACGCGGGGGATGCGGTCGTGCTTGACGTACACGCGTCGCCCCGGACGGCTCACCCGACGGACTCCGTCGATCGCGCTCGAGCGGTCACGCCCGTACTTCAGCACGATCGTCAACTTCCCAGGGTTGCCGTCGCTCGGCCGCACGTCCGCGATGTACCCCTCGGACTTGAGGATCTCGGCAACGGCCTGCTTCATTTTGCTTGCAGGAACCTCGGTCCGATCGTGCCGCGCGAGGGCGGCGTTCCGGATCCGGGTCAGCATGTCGGCGACAGGATCGGTCATCATGGCATCACCAGCTCGCCTTGATCACGCCCGGCAGCTCGCCTCGGAGCGCGAACGTACGAAGACAGATGCGGCAGAGCTCGAAATCGCGGTAATAAGCCCGCGAACGGCCGCACACCTTGCAACGGTTCCGGTGCCGCACGGCGAACTTGGGCGGCCGGTTCAGCTTGGCGAATTCTTTTGCACGGGCCATCGAACGTTCCTCAATGCCTGAACGGGATCCCAAGCTCCGTGAGAAGGGCTCGTCCCTCCTCGTCGGTGCGCGCGGTCGTCACGAACGAGATGTTCATTCCCTTCACGACGTCGACCTTGTCGTAGTCGATCTCAGGGAAGATGATCTGCTCGCGCAGACCCATCGTGAAATTGCCCTTGCCGTCGAAGCCCTTCGGGCTCACGCCCTTGAAGTCACGCACGCGCGGCAGGGAGAAGCTGATCAGGCGATCGACGAACTCCCACATCCGCTCCCCGCGCAGCGTCACCATCACGCCGATCGGGAGGTTCTCGCGGAGCTTGAACGTCGCGATCGACTTGCGGGCGCGCGTCACGACCGGCTTCTGGCCCGAGATCGCCCGCATGTCCTCGACAGCGGAGTCGATGATCTTCGGGTTCCCGACGGCAGCGCCGAGGCCCATGTTGATCACGACCTTCTCGAGGCGCGGCACCATCATCGGGTTCTTGTACCCGAAGCGCTTCGAAAGCGCGGGCCCGACAGCGTCCCGGTACTTGTTGCGCAGACGCGGCGTGTAGCTCGGATCGCGCGGAACGTCAGCGACTTCGGCTTGCGACGTGGCCTTCGCCTCGCCCTTGCCCTTGCCGCCCTTCCCGGCTTCCTTGCCACCCTTGCCGGCCGCAGCCGCCTGCGGCTTCGCAGCCGCCGGCTTGGCGTCCTTGGGCTTTTCGCCCTTGCCCTTGCCCTTTTCTTCCTTCTTGTCCGCCATGGCTCAGCCTGCCGCGATCACGGCGCCGCTCTTCGCGGTGCGCTGCTTCTTGCCATCGACGATCGTAGACTTCACCCGCGTGGGCTTGCCCGTCGTCGGATCCACCGGCATCACCTTGGAGGCATGGAGCGGCGCCTCCTTCGTGATCTTGCCGCCTTGCTGGTTGCGCGGCGTGGGGCGCTGATGGCGCGTCACCACGTTGATCCCCTCGACGACGACCTTGTCGTCCTCCGCGAGGACCTTCGTCACGCGACCCTGCTTGCCCTTGTCCTTGCCGCTGATGACCTGCACGAGGTCACCGACTCGGAGCCGTCGCATCAGAGCACCTCCGGCGCGAGCGAGATGATCTTCATGAACTTCTTCGCGCGGAGCTCGCGAGCCACCGGCCCGAAGATACGGGTCCCGATCGGCTCCTTCTCCTTGTTGATCAGCACCGCGCTGTTGGTGTCGAACTTGATGTAGGTGCCGTCCGAACGCTGATACTCACGCGCCGTGCGCACCACCACCGCCCGCGCCGTGTCGCCCTTCTTCACCTTGGTGCCCGGCATGGCTTCCTTGATGGACACGACGATCACATCGCCGAGCCCCGCGTACTTGCGACGCGAGCCACCGAGAACCTTGATGCACTTGACGACCCGAGCCCCGGAGTTGTCAGCCACTTCGAGATGCGTCGTGACCTGGATCATGGCTACTCCTCCACCGGGCGGGAAATGAGCTTCGTGACGATCCAGCGCTTCTCGCGCGAGATCGGGCGGTGCTCCTGGATCTCCACGCGGTCACCGACCTTGTACTCGTTCTTCTCGTCGTGCGCCTTGTAGCGCTCGCGAGCCCGGACGTACTTCTTGTAGACCGGATCCGGCGAGTTACGCACAACCTCGACCACGACGGTCTTGTCGCACTTGTTGCTCTTCACGCGCCCGACGAGCTTGCGTCGGAAGCCGTGCGGCTTCGCGGTCGTCTCGGCCTGAGCCTGCCCGGCGGCGGTCGCGTTCGCCTCGTTCGTTGCCATGGCTCTACTTGTTCCCTTCCGCCGCTGCCGCCGACTCGCTGGCACGCTGCTGGAGGATCGTCTTGACCCGGGCGAGATCGCGGCGCGCCTTGCGGATCGCCGACGTGTCGTTCAGCCGGTTCGTGAAGTTCTTGAACTTGGCGTCGAACACCTCACGGCCGAGGTTCTTCTCGAGCTCCTGCAGGTGCTCCGTCGTGCGTTCGCGCAGATCCTTCGCCTTCATCTCGAATACCTCACACGATCCCGCGAGCGATGAACTTGCACGCCATCGGGAGCTTGTGCCCGGCGAGGCGGAACGCCTCACGCGCCATCTCCTCGGGCACGCCCGAGATCTCGTACATGACGCGGCCCGGCCGCACCGCCGCGGCCCACTCCTCCGGCGCACCCTTTCCGCCACCCATGCGGACCTCGAGCGGCTTCTTCGTCACCGGTCGGTCCGGGAAGATGCGGATCCAGAGCTTACCCGCGCGCTTGCAGTGCCGCTGAATTGCCATACGCGCAGCCTCGATCTGGCGAGACGTGATGCGCGCGGGCTCGAGCGCCTGCAGGCCGAAATCACCGAAGGACACGTCGCTTCCCGAGGTCGCAACCCCGCGAATGCGGCCCTTCTGCATCTTGCGGAACTTCGTTCGCTTGGGAGACAGCATCGGTCTGTCCTACTGAATCCGGCGCGATTTGCGCTGGAGAACCTCACCCTTGAAGATCCACACCTTCACGCCGATGATGCCGACCTTCGTCCTCGCCTCAGCGAGGCCGAACTCGATGTCGGCGCGCAGCGTGTGGAGCGGAACCCGACCCTCGCGGTACGTCTCGACCCGGCTCATCTCGCTGCCGCCGAGCCGGCCCGCGCACCGAACGCGGATGCCCTTCGCGCCGAACTTCATCGCCGTCGCCACGGCCTTCTTCATGGCGCGGCGGAACGCGATGCGGCGCTCGAGCTGCGTCGCGATGTTCTCCGCGACGAGCTGCGCGTTCGTCTCCGCCTTCCGGACCTCCTGGACGTCGATGAAGACCTCGTTGTCCGTGAAGGAGGCGACGCCCGGGAACACCGTCTCACCCTTGGTCGCGGTGCCGACGTTGCCACCCTTCAGGGTCTCGATGCCCTTGCCGCCCTTGCCGATCACCATCCCCGGACGCGCCGTGTAGACGATGACCTTGGCCCGGTTCGCGGCGCGCTCGATCTCCACGCTCGCGATGTTCGCGTTGTAGAGGTACTGCTTGATCGCCCGCTTGATGCGGATGTCCTCGTGGAGCCACTTCTGGTACGCGTTGCCGTCCTCGTACCACTTGCTGCTCCACGTCTTGATCACGCCGACGCGGAAGCCGTACGGATGGGTCTTCTGTCCCATGGAAGCCGTGTTCCTTTACTTGCGCTCGCTGAGCTCGATCACGATGTGAGAGACGCCCTTCACGACTTTCGTCGCGCGCCCCATCGCACGGGGGCGCCAGCGGCGGTTGAACTTGTTCGGGCCCTTGTCGACCGTCGCCTTGCTGATGAACAAAGCGTCGACGTCGGCGCCACCCTGGCGGGCGTTCGCCACCGCGCTCTCGATGACCTTTTTGATCACCGGCGCGGCTGACTTCTCCGTGAACTGGAGCAGCTGGATCGCATCCGCTGCATCACGTCCGCGGACCAGGTCCGCAATCATGCGCGCCTTTCGCGGAGAGATCCGCGAAAACATCGCACTGGCCTTGCTTAGCATCCGAGAAACCTCGCAGACAGGGGGCCGGTTCGGCCCAGGGCGCCCGGTCGTTGGCCAACCCGGTCGACCAGCGTTACGCCTGTCGAACCGAGCCCTGCCGTCGTACGTTCCGGAACATCAACCCGACGTCTCGCGACGAGAAACCCTCTCCGCGTCACCGGGGGGTGTCCCACGGCGGCCGAAGAGGCGAGCTGAGTCCGAAGCGCCGTTACGGCTTCGGGAGAGACGAACACCAAAGGTGATCGCCTCCAGGAAAACGGAGCGCGGTGTCTAGCAAAGCCCCACGACGCTTGCAAGCGAGATCCGCAGAAAATCTGCGCGCTCCCCCGTCCGTGAGGGAGCCGGCTGAACGGATCTGCCGCGATCGCTGAACGGGCGTACGGAGCACGGTTCGGTTTTGAAGGATCCGCCGGGCCGCTCGTACTACGCTGACACTTCTTGAAATCGTCCGCGCCGGAGCCCCACCCCCCCGGGCCCTCGGCGCCTCCTACACTCCGGAGGTTTCGGAACATGCAGTCTCGCTCGACGTTTGCCTTGGTTCTTACTTCGTTCCTCACGGCCGCGGCCCTCAGCAGCGGCTGCATCATCGTCTCGGATCCCAACAACAACACCGGCGGCAACGGTGGCGACGGCGGCGCGGGTGTCGGCGCCTCGGGCGGCACGGGCGGCACGGGCGGCCAGGGCGGCACGGGCGGCGTCGGCGGCACCGGCGGCACCGGCGGCACCGGCGGTGAGGGCGGCGGTTCCAACTGCGTCGGCCCCGAGGACGGCGACGGCAGTGTCGCCGCCTGCGACGCCATGAACATCACGCCCAAGCCGGAGGGCCCCGCGGCCCAGTGCCCGGGCACCGACCCGAACGGCAACCCCATCGAGTTCGACCCCCCCGGCTACGGCACGTGCAAGCGCGGCTTCGAGATCTACACGCGCGGCGCGGCCACCGTGCTCCAGAACTGTCTCTCGGACATCGGCGTCGAGCCCGCGAACGCCTGCGACGATCAGCAGGTCGCGGACTGCGTCGGCAAGATGTACGGCGCGGCCTGCCCCTCGGCCGACGCGGCCCTCGCCTGCGAGACGATCTCCAACCAGCTCTGCATCAACGGCGAGACCTTCGACACGCAGGGCTGCCAGCTCGAGACGAATCCCTTCAACAACGCCGCGCTCCAGGAGCTCGCCAACTGCATCTCGGACAGCGCCCTGCCCGACTGCAACGACGCATACGACGCCTGCTTCGCGCAGGTCACGAGCTACTGACCCTCCCTCGCCCGCGCGCCCGGCGACAGAGAACCCCGGGCGCGCCGCCCTTCCTCCGTCCGCATTCCCTCCCAGGATCGCGAGTTCTCCCACGATGGGAGCCGTTCGTTTGCACGGCTGCAGCTCGCGTCGGCCGTGGATCGACTTCGTTCGTCCGAGTTGAGCCGCACGCGGAAATCTGAGACGATGCTCCGGAAGTCGCTTCGGCCCGCTTGATCGGAGCCGCACTCCCGGCAGGCGCGCGCTCCGGATCCGACATGCGCGGCGGGTGCTCCACGTGGCCGCACCACCGCGCGCATTCGGGCGGCGCCGCGCCGGCGCGTTGCTCCCGGAGGTTTTCCTGATGGCTCGTACCCTTCTCTTTTCAAGCTCGCTGCTTCTGCTCGCGGGCGCCCTCGGCCTCGCGTCGTGCTCGGACGACGGCACGGGGGGCCAAGGTGGTAGCGGCGCGACCGGCGGCACGGGCGGCGCGGGCGCGACGGGCGGCACCGGGGGAACCGGCGGCGGCACGGGCGGCACCGGCGGAGTGGGCGGCATCGGCGGCACCGGGGGAACCGGCGGCACGGGCGGCACCGGCGGCGTGGGCGGCACGGGCGGCACCGGCGGCACCGGCGGCACCGGCGGTGAGGGCGGCCTCGGCGGCGCGGGCGGAGCCGGCGGCGCAGGTGGTGCCGGCGGAGCCGGGGGCCTCGGCGGGGCCGGCGGCGCGGGCGGCGGCGGTGGTGAGGGCGGCGATCCGCTGGCCGTCGACAAGGACATGGACGGCTGGACCATCGGCGACGGCGACTGCTGCGACAACGACGTCAAGTGCGACATCCCGGGGAGCGTGAACCCCGGCGCGTTCGAGTACCTCGGCAACGGCATCGACGACGACTGCGATCCCTCGACGAAGGACGACGTCGCCGCGGTCGATTGCACCGATCCGCCGCTCGCCACGCCGACGAGCACGCTCGAGCTCGTGAAGGCGATGGACCTCTGCCAGTTCACGACGGAAAACCCGCCGCTCCCCCAGAAAAAGTGGGGCGTGATCGCGAGCTACCTCCAGCTCGCCGACGGGACGAACGCGGTCGTGCCGAAGGACGTGCAGGTCGGCGTGCTCGCGAACTACGGGCCGAACGTGCTGCCGAAGAAGGGCACGACGATGGCCGTGCTCTCGACGGGCACGGCGCGCGACGAGGGCGACCTCGGCTTCATCCACCCGCAAAACGGGCCCGATCCCGAAATCCAGAAGGGCAACTACAAGGCGAACACGGTCTGCCCGATCCCGGCGCCCTACCTCGCGGCGAACGGCGGCAAGCTCCCCTCGCCCCCGGAATGCCCGGCGTGCGTCGGCGAGAACTGCACGAAGGCGTTCGACTCGGTCAACTTCAAGATGCGCATCCGCGTGCCGACGAACGCGCGGTCGTTCTCGTATCGGCTGAAGAGCTACACCTCGGAGTACCCCGAGTACAGCTGCGGCCAGTTCAACGACTTCTTCCTCGCGCTCCTGAAGAGCAACTGGACGCCCGATCCGATGGCGAACCCGCCTCAGGCTCCGCTCCCCGCGGATCGCAACATCGCCAAGGACTCAACCGGCAAGACGATCACCGTCAACAACGCGTTCTACGAGGTCTGCTTCCCCTCGCCGATCTCGCCGCCGGGCGCCTGTCCGGCCGGCGTGCTCGAGCTCCTCGGCACGGGCATGGGCGGCTGGAGCGGCGACTACAAGGACGGCGGCGGCACGGTGTGGCTCGTGAACGACGCGCCCGTCGTGCCCGGCGAGACCATCGAGATCGAGTTCATCATCGCCGACGCGGGCGACTCGAACGTCGATTCGACGGTGCTGCTCGACTACTTCCGTTGGGACATCAAGGCGGCGGCCGCCGGCGTCCACAAGTGATCCGCTGCGCGCTGCGCTCTTCGTGAGCGCGGCGCGCGGCCTCGGGCTTCGGATGGTGCGGGCTCGGCCCGCTCGCGATTTTACGAAGAGGTATTTCGAGATGATGAAGCGTACGAGGCGGAACGACATGCGTTTTTCGCTTTCGACCCTGCTCGTCCCGGCGCTCGTCGCATACGCGGCCGCGGCCGGCTGCGCCGCGGACGTCGGCGGAGGAGGGGGCGGCTCGGCAGGCACGTCGAACGTGAGCGACGGCGGGAGCGGCGGCACCGGCGGTGCCGGAACCGGGGGCATGGGCGGCGCGGGCGGCACCGGCGGCACAGGCGGCGCGGGCGGCGCGGGCGCCGGGCCCACGGGATGCGTGGTCGACGGCGATTGCGCGAACGATCCCGGCGGTACGATCTGCAACGCCGACACGGGCAAGTGCGTCGAGTGCATCCCGAGCGGCGACCCGCTCGTCGACGACTGCGGCCTCGGGCAGTACTGCAACAAGGACGAGGGGAAGTGCAAGGTCGGCTGCACGCACAAGGCTGACTGCCTGGGCGCGCAGGTCTGCGACACCATGAAGAACCAGTGCAGCGACGGCTGCATTGTCGACACCGACTGCTTCCCGGGCTCGATCTGCATCTCGAAGACCTGCATCCCCGGCTGCTCGGCGACCCAGCCTTGCCAGGCTGGCTTCAGCTGCTGCTCCTCGAGCTGCTACGACTTCTCGAACGACGAGAACAACTGCGGCTTCTGCAACAACTCCTGCTCGAATGCGTGGGTCCTCGACGACACGCAGACCCCGCCGGTCATGGGCGGCCCGCCGAACGGCACGGCGGTCTGCGACAACGGCCTCTGCTCGCTCGGCGCTTGCAAGCCCGGCTTCTCCGACTGCAACAACGACCCGTCGGACGGCTGCGAGTGGAACACGCTGCAGGACGGCCCGTGCACCTGCGTGCCGGGCCAGACGCAGTCTTGCTACCAGGGTTTGCCGGGCACGCTCGGCATCGGGCCGTGCAAGGCCGGCACGCAGACGTGCAAGGAAGACGGCTCGGGCTGGGGGGATTGCAAAGGCCAGGTGCTTCCGAAGTACGAGATCTGCGCGAACGCCATCGACGACGACTGCAACGGCGCGGCCGACGACTCCGCCGGTGACTTCGACGGCGACGGCTACAGCTCGTGCGGCGGCGGCGACTGCTGCGACTTCCTGAGCCCCGGCTGCCCGAACCCGAAGGCCGTCAACCCCGGCGCTTTCGAGTTCACCAACGACGGCGTCGACAACGACTGCGACCCGACGACGCCCGACAACGTCGAGGCGCCGCCCTGCAGCTCGTCGGCGAAGTTCGCCGCGGTCACGGCCGAGGACGTGGCGAAGGCCATGGAGCTCTGCCAGTTCGTGCCGGAAAACCCGCCGGCGGGAGAGTTCAAGAAGTGGGGCGTGCTCGGCGCCAAGCTCGTCCTCGCCGACGGCTCGACGCCGACCGCGGCCCAGCTTTCGGTCCTGCAGGACAAGTCGACCGCGATCATGACGGGGTACGGCTCGGTCGTGAAGCCGCAGAAGGGCCTCACGATGGCCGGCATCTCCAGCGGTGTCATGCGTGACCAGGACGACGTGGGGTACACCGGGACGAGCACGAGCCACAGCATCAACGGCAACCCGCCTGCCCCGTACCTGCTCGCGAACGGCGGCAAGCTGCCTTCGTCGCAGGGCTGCAACGGCAGCTGCTCGTCGGGCACGGGCGCGAACGACTCGATCAACGTGCGGCTCGACATTCGTGTCCCCACGAACGCGAAGTCGTTCGAGTACCAGTTCCGATTCTTCTCCTCGGAATACAAGAGCTGGCAGTGCTCGTCGTACAACGACTTCTTCCTCGCGTTGCTCCAGTCGGGCGCCATGGGCCTGCCGACCGACAAGAACATCGCGAAGGACGGTTCGGGTAACCCCGTCAGCGTCAACAACAGCTTGTTCCAGGTCTGCGTCGCCAAGGGCTGCAACACGTGCCCCTCGGGTTCGGGCGAGCTCACGGGAACGGGCATGCAACTCGACAACGTCGGTGGCGGCACGGACTGGCTCTTCAACACCGCCTCCGTCGTGCCCGGCGAGAAGGTCACGCTCGAGCTCATGATCTTCGACGTGACCGACACCATCCTCGACTCGCTCGTCCTGCTCGACAACTTCCGGTGGAACGCGGCCGATCTCGGCACCGGCATCCACGAGTGAACCCCTCTCGCCCGAACCGCGAGGGCGCCTCCCCGGCGAGCGCGCCCTCGCGGACAAACCCGTCCGTGGTCCAATGGTTGGACCTCCAAATATAGACGTTCCGAACAGCTTCCATCCCGCTGTCAAGCGATGAAAGCGTGGGAAGACGATCCCGCCGGCGGGCGTTGGCATTTTTCTCCATTGCGTCTCGGCGCGTCCGCAGGCATCTTCGACGCTCGTGGCGACGAAGGCGGACGACGCAGACTGGCGAGCGCCCAGCCCTCCTGGGCAACCGCTGCGATCCAGCCTCCACACGCGTCGCGTTGCACGGCACGTTTCCAGCTTCGTCCGTCTCGTCGTGGCGGCCGTTCTCGGATCAGGGGCCGTCGGCTGTGCTACCCCGGGCGGGCTCTCGCAGCTCCACGCCGTGAAGGAGCCGAGCGCGAACACCCGCGTCGCGTCCGCCCTTCGGCAAGCGCCGGTCGCGCCCGCCGAGCGGCCCATCGCGGTGCGGGCCACCGAGGCGCGCGTCGTCACGGTCGAGACGCGCCTCGCCGCGGCTGCGTGGCGCTCCATGGCCGAGGACGTGGACAGCGAGATCCTCGCGAACACCTCGCGTTGCCCGGCAGAGATGGCGCTCGTCGACAACCGCGTCTGTGTCGATCGCTGGGAGGGTTCGCTCGTCGAGCGGCTCGCGAGCGGCGAGGTGCGCGGGTGGTCGCCGTTCCACCCCGTGGATGGACACGAAGCCTCCGTGCGTGCCGTCTCGCGGCCCGGTGTGGTCCCGCAGGGCTACATCAGCGGGGAGCAAGCGCAGCGCGCCTGCCAGGCCTCGGGCAAGCGCCTCTGCGCCGCCGACGAGTGGGAGCGCGCCTGCCGCGGCCCGAACCGCACCCGTTTCCCCTACGGCGACGAGCGCAAGAGCCGCGTCTGCAACGACGACATCCGCCGCGCGCACCCCGTCGTCGAGGTCGCCTTGCGCCTCGGCATCCCCGACGATCGCCGCTGGTCGGACGGCATGAACCAGCCGCTCATCAACCAGCTCCCGGACTCGCTCTTCGAGACCGGCATGCGCGCCGAGTGCACGAACGAGTACGGCGTCTTCGACATGGTCGGCAACCTGCACGAGTGGATCGAGGATCGCGACGGCACGTTCCGCGGCGGCTTCTACATGGACACGTCGTTGAACGGCGAGGGTTGCTCCTACCAGACCACCGCGCACGACTTCCGTTACCACGATTACTCCACGGGCTTCCGCTGCTGCATGGATCCCGATCGAGTCGAGTGAGATGTTCCGAACGACGATGGGCCCCTGGTCCCCGACGGCCTACGCGCTCGCAGCCGCGCTCTCTTTGCTTCCGAGCTGCTCGAAGAAAAAAGAAGAGGCCCCGATCACGCCGCCCGCGCCTCCACGCGGCGCAGCCTCGCTCGATCAGCTCTCCACCGGCCTCGGCACCGCCAAGGGCCTCGACGCGAGCCTCGCGCCGCCGTCGATGAAGTTCGATCACGTCTACGTGCTCGACGACAAGCGGGCCATCCTGGCCGGCGGCGTCCCCGGCAGCGTGGCGATCGCGCTGATGACCGTGGACGCGGGCAAGACGTGGAAGGCCTTCCGCACGGACCGCGAGACCTGGTCGAGTTACACGTTCGGCACGGATGGCGTGTTCGCCCTCGCCCTCGGCCCGAAGGAGACGACCGCGGAGGCGCCCCCGACCGTCGGGAAGAAGGCGCCCCCGCCGCCGCCGTTCCAGTTTTTCTTCGCGGGCCTCGACGCGCCCTCGTTCGGTACGGCGACGATGGTCGATCAGCCGCCGCTCGCCCGAAAGCCCGACCCGAAGCTGCCCATCCCGAAGCCGCGCCTCGCGCTGCTCGACAAGGAGACGGCGTCGATCGTCGTCGAGCCCACACCGAAGAAATTCATAGCGCGGTATGTGACGCCGCCCGGGACCGATGCGCCGGCCGAGGTCGCGCTGCCCAAGCTCGAGACGTTCGCCACGGGGCCCGTCGGTCGGCCGCCGCGGCTCTTCTCGGTGAAGGGGCGCGAGGTCGTGTCGCGCAAGTGGCCCGCGCCCGGGCAGACCGTCGCGGCGCCTGCGGAGTCCGAGTACATCGACTTGAAGCTCCTGAAGCCGACGCCCACGCTCCTCGCCGAGCTATCCGCGCCCTCGGCGTGTGACGTCGGTTCGATCTCGTACCAGGCGATCACGCAACCGCCGACGAAGCAGAATCCGAACAAGAACTTCTACCTCGTGGTGACGCCCGACAAGCTCACGCTGGTCCCGCGTCCGGCCGAGGCGCTTTCCGGCGCGCCAATCGGCTGCACCGACACGAAGTTCGTCGTCGAGGCGCCGGATGCCGACAAGCAGAGCATAACGCTCTTGCTGTGTGAGCTAGACGGCAAGTGCACGACGCCATCGCGTCCCGTATTCAAGCCCTGGATCGAGAAACACGAGCGCGACATCGTCGCGGTGCCGACGTCCACGGGCGCGGCGGCCGTGATGAGCGCGCAAGCCGGGGAGCGCTGGGGGCTCTACTACGCGCAGTCGACGGACGGCGGTAAGTTTTACGAGCGCGCGCGCATCATCGGCGAAGGGACCGGCGCGCGCGGGCGCGTCGACTTTGGTGCGCTCGTTTCGTTTGGCAAGCGCACGCTGCTCATCGTGTCCGCCGATGTCACGGGTACTTCGAGGCGCGGCTTCTACGTGCTCGTATCCGACGACGACGGCGCGACCTGGAACCCGCCGTAAAGCCGTCGTCGGACGATTGCCTCACCGCGCCATCCCCGCTCGCTCCTCGTGCGAGCGTGAGAAGTTGAAACGCGCGCAGGGGCACATCGTTCAAAATTGAAAGGTAAGACCGTAATAGGTCTGCAAAAAAACGTCGAAAGCGTGACGCCTGCACCGTTTTGGCGACGCGCATAACGACGAGCGCGTGTTCGCGCAGTGCGGCGTGGGAGCGCATCGCACTGGCTTGTCAGCTGGGTTCGTCCGAGCGAGCGACAGTGGCAAGGATGCTCGGTCCGCCCGGACATACCACGCGCGCGTATCGCCGCGACACACGCCTGCCTGCCACGCTGGGTTTGGCCGCCGATGACCAATCGAACGGGCGGCGCGATCCAGCGCGAAAAACGTTTTGGACGTCGCGACGACCTGGGACGCTCACGCGTCATTCGGGCGCTGCCGCGGGTCGACCATAACGATCGATCGTGGGCAGCCGCTCCGGTCGAGCAGAGCCGGAGAGGCGCGTCATGTCGGCGACGTCGTTTTGACTTCGTCCGGACGATCGATCGTCCTTCGAAACGACCGCGCGGCCCGAATCGAGGGCGGGGAGTCTTTCACTCACCGCCTCCGCGTCGGGCCGCCAGGTTTGCGAGTCGTAACTCGCTGGCAGGCTGTTGATAAACGGCTGCGCGCCCTGGACCTATGGTCTTCGTCGAGCGCGCGCTACGTTCCCCAACAGCCCGCGACTCACTTCGCCGCAGGCTGCGCCGCGGGGGCCGCCGCGCGCTTGCGCGTGACCTTCGCCGCGGGGGCCGCCTTCTTCGCGGGGGCGCCGGCCGTCGAGGGGCCGCTCGCCGTCTTGCGCGCGTTCAGGCTCGCCTGCTCCGCCGTCTTGAGGTCGGCCGCATAGCGGGCGAAACGACGATCACCACCCTGGAAGATGCGCTTCGCGAGCTTGAGCTCCTTGAGCGCAGCCGCCGCGCGCGTCTGCGGAATGCCGGCCTGGCGGGCCACGTCGCTCGCGCTCACGCCGTTCGACGCCTTCACGATGCGCTCCACCGAATTGAGGACCTCTTGCCGCTCCGCGGAAAGGGCCGCCGTCTTCTTCGGACGGCCGGGCTTGCGCTTCGCAGGTGCAGCAGGCGCCGCCGCGCGACCACGCTTTGCGGGCGCCGGGGCTTCCACCACCGGAGCAGCCGCGAGCGCCTGCGGCACGCGCGCCGGACGACCGCGACCCCGGGTCGCAGCCGCAGCCACGAGCGGAGCCGCCGCCGGAGCGGAGGCCACGGCCGAGCCGAGTTTATCCTTGACCAGTGCGAGAATCGCCGAGTCGGGCATCTTCCGCACAAGTTCCACAATCTGCTGCTCGAAAGCGTCGGTTGCCATGTCTTCTCCCTCGCCGAATCCCGCTCGGCGGATGGTTACGACTATGCCTTTGGAGGCGGGCGGGTCAAGCGAATAAAGTGGCAGGACGGTCCTTTCGTTCATTTTTTGGTTCGGCTCGCGCGCGCCTCCCAGGTTTTGCCTCCACCGCCGCCCGGTAGCGCCGGACGTTTACCGGACCGACCGACCGCTCGAAATCCCTCACGAGGCCGCGAGAAGCTTGCATTGTCCAGCCAGCGCTCTCGTTTGGCGCGCGCGGGCTGCCAGTCGATCCAGGCTTTGCGACCCGGGCTTTGCCGTGCACGCTGCCATGTCCTTCCGGATTGGGGGCGGGTCTCTCCCTAAAGACCGACCCGACGTCGCTTCATTGCTGCTCCTTCTCTGCGCAGGCCACGCCCGGCGGTGACACCGGGATAGCCACTGGGACGAGCTCGAGTCGCTTGCCGGTTCGATGAGGCATGCCGCGCGACGCGTCCGCGACGATTTGTGTCCGGCTCGCGCGCGCGCCCGCCGAGGCCCGCGCGGCGATAGCGTCGCCGAAGGGCCCCATCACACCGCGTTGTGCGCCGCAAAGCCTCGGGGACGATGCGCCACGAAACCGACGAGGAGCAGGCGCCCGGGACTTCGGCGCTCCGGCGCGGCTCGTTCTCGCACTCATATAATAAGGAGAGGAGGCGCGCCGCGGCAGCCTTCCGGCCGTGCAGCGACGGCCCTCACGAAGCAAGCCCGGCGCGCGGGCGCGCGTTGTCCTCTTTTCGAGGAGCCCGCCTCCGCCGAAGTCGCGGATGATGCGGCGATCGAGATGAAGAGGAGATGAAGACGAGATGTAGAGAGATGAAGAGGCGCGCGTTTCGACGCGGGAGCGCCCTCCGAGGGAGGGCGCGTCGATGTCACTCCGGGTCGATGCGGTACAGCTTGCCGGGTGTCCCGCCCTGGCTGTTGTCCACGATGACGTAGAGCTCGCCCGCGGTGTCCTCGCCGAACGAAGTGATGCCCGCGCTCAGCGATGTGCTTTCGAGATCGGCCGTGATCTCCCCCTCGGCGATGACGTTGCCCTTCGACCACGCGAGCGTGTAGAAGCGCTTCGAGCAATAGTCGGCGTAGAGGTACGTCCCGACGAGCCCCGGGATCTTCGACCCGCGGTAGACGTATCCGCCCGTCACCGAGCAGTCGTTGAAGCCGCTTGCATGCACATACTCCGTGACCGGCAAGGTGAGGCCCGCCATGTCGCAGCCGCTTGCCGGGTCGTAGCAGAGCGTTCCTTCCATGGTGTTCCAGCCATAGTTTTTGTTGCCTTCCCCGGGCGGCTCGACGTTGATTTCTTCGACCACGTTCTGGCCGACGTCGGCGATGTAGAGATCGCCGGTGCATCGATCGAAGCTGAAGCGCCAGGGGTTGCGCAGGCCCCAGTCCCAGATGTCCTTGTCGCCGTTCTGGAGGTTTCCCGGCGGAGGCGTCGGGTACTTATCGACGTCGATGCGGAGGACCTTGCCGAGCTTGGCGTTGATGTCCTGCCCGTTCTGGTCCGGATCGCCGCCGCCGCCGCCGTCGCCCGTGCCCACGTAGAGGTAACCGTCGGGCCCGAACGCGAGCATGCCGCCGTTGTGGTTGCTGTAGCCCGGATGCGGGATGGTGAGAATGACCTTGCCCGAACCCTGGACCGCCGTGTCGGGCGAGGCGCCGCGAGCGTACTCGGCGATGGCGATCGCGCCGTTCGGGTTCGCCTTCTGCGTGTAGTAGACGAAGAATCGGCCATTTTCGGCGTAGTTCGGGTGGAACGCGAGGCCGAGCAAGCCGCGCTCATTGGCCGCCCCCTCGACGATCGCGCTGATGTCGAGGAAGGGCTCCGGCACGAGATTGCCGCCGTTCACGATGCGGATGCGGCCCGGCTTCTCCAGCAAGAAGAGGCGGTTCGTATCGCCCGGCGCGCCCGTCACGTAGGTGGGCCGGTCGAGGCCCGTCACGAGCTCGGTCAGCACGAGCTTGGGCAAGGCTTCGGCCGTGCCGGGCGCGCATACCTGCATGCCGCCGCCACTGCCACCCGCGCCGCCCGCGCCGCCCGCGCCACCTGCGCCGCCTGCGCCGCCTGCGCCGCCCATTCCGCCGGTGCCGCCCACGCCCCCGTCACCACCGGTGCCGCCGGTGCCGCCGCTACCGCCCTTTCCATCGTCGCCGCAGCCGACGGTCGACAGCGCGCTGGTGGCCGTGCCGACGAAGAAGAGAAATGCCAACCTGGTCCCGTTCGACTTCAAGAAATCCATGTCCGCAACGTACGCGGATCCACCCACGACGTCGATCCCCTCGCTGGAAATGGCCGGCGGACGGCCCGTGCGTGATCGGCCTCGCGGAGCGACCATCGGGGCGAAACATTGCGACGTCGTGGTGGATGACTACCTTTCGCCTCGACTGGTCCTTCACCCGCACATCATCCAGGGAGTGAACAGCATGAACTCGTGGGACTACAGGGGGCAAACGTGGGGCGCGCAGAGCCTCACCCGCGGCGAGAACCGCGTGGCTTTCCTGAAACGCGTCTACGGCCTCTTCACGGCGAGCATCGCGTTTTCCGCCGTCGGCGCGCTTGTGGCCCTCCGCGGCGGTCTTTCCGCGTCGCAAGCGTTCGTCAGCGTCGGCGGTTCACGCGTGGCCGTTCCGCCGCTCGTGGCGTTCTTCGGACAGCACTACATCATCGGCATGCTCGTGATGCTCGGCGCCGTGTTCGGCGCTTCGATGGTGCGTCACGTGAAGGGCCTCAACGTCGTCGCGCTTTTTGGTATGGCGACCGTGATCGGCGTGGTGATCGCGCCGTCGTTGTTCTACGCGACGCTCGCCGCGGGGATCGGCAAGACGCTCTCGTCGTCGCCCATTCGCGACGCGTTCTTGCTCTCCGTCGGTGGTTTCGGCGGGCTCACAGCGTACGCGCTCACCACGAAGAAAGATTTTTCGTTCCTCGGCGGCGCGCTCACGATGGGCCTCTTCGTGGTCATCGGCGCTGGCCTGCTGAACATCTTTCTGGGCAGCGCGGTTTTCGGCCTTGCCATCGCGAGCGTGTCCGTCCTGCTCTTCGGCGCATACGTCCTCTACGATACGTCGCGCCTGCTCCAGGCTGGAGAAGACGACGCGGTGGGCGCCGCGATCCAGCTCTATATGAACTTCCTGAACATCTTCCTCGCGCTCTTGCGCATCCTCTCGTCGCGCCGCGAAGATTGACGCGCGGCAGGAGACGCGCGAAGCACCTCGGCGCCCGCGCCCCTTCGCGGGCGCCGAATCCCCGATGCGACACTGCGTTTCCACGGCCCTCTCCTTGATCGCCTGCCTTTCCCTCGTCGCTTGTGAAAAGAGCGGCAGCGAGGGAGGCGCGCCGCCCGCTCCCTCCATCGCCCCCGCGACAACCGTTCCGTCCGGAAAAACCGCCGAGGTCGCGCCGAGCGCCGCGCCGAGCCCGAGCGCTTCCGCGGCTCTGCCCGCCGAGCCGCCGGGGCTCGTGGGGACGTGGGAAGGCAAGTACGACGCAAAGAAGGGCGAGGTCGAGATGCCGCCCAAAGTGAAGGACAAAGTCCGCACGAAGGACGACGGCAAGGTGGCGGTGGGTTCGGGGACGCTCACGCTCACCATCGGCCCGGACGGCGAGCTGAAAGGAAAAACCTCGGGCGCGCTCGGCGCCGCGGCGCTCAGCGGCAAAGTCGAGGGTGACGAGGTGCGCGCGACGTTTTTTCCGGAAGATGCGCTTTCCAAAGAAGCGATGTTCGGCATCGTCCAGGGCAAGCGCAAAGACGACAAGATCGTCGGACGCATCCGTGTGGCGAGCGGGGACGCGTCGATCGTGCGCGAGGCCGAAATCGAGCTGAAGAAGAAGGACTAACCGCGCAATTGCGTCATCGCGAAGACGCCGCGAGGGCCGAGTGCGGCGCGCCGGGCTGTTCGAGCACGGTCCACACCCTCGCTTCGATGAAGACGCGCACGAGGTCGGCGTCGACGTGCTGGTCTTTGACTTCGAGGCCGAGGATGTCGAGCGCGCGGTCGACGGGTACGGCTTTTTTGTAGGGCCTGTCGCTCGCGGTGAGCGCGTCGAAGATGTCGCTGACGCTCATCATCTTGGATTGCAGCGGGATTTCCTCGGCGCGCAGCCGATGCGGATAACCCGTGCCGTTCAAGCGTTCGTGATGCGAGCCCGCGATGACGGCGACGCGTCGGAACTGTTTGCCCCAGGGGATCTGCGAAAGGAACTGGTAGGTGTGGACCACGTGGTTGCGGATTTCTTCGATCTCCGCGGGCGTGAGCGATCCACGCGCCACCGACAAACACGCGACTTCTTCGGAGCGAAGGAGCGGCACGACGTCACCCGAGAAGTCGGTGAACGTCTCGCGCGCGATGGCCTCGATGCGCGCGAAATCACCGCCTTTGAGGACCGAGGGCTCGTTCGCCGCGACGATCGCGGCATACGCGGCTTCGAGCTCGGCCTTGCGCGACGATAACTCCTGATCGAGCGCGACGAGTTCGTCGGCGCGCGCGCCGCGTTGCACGAGCCGGAGCTTGCGTTCGAGGATCTCCACCTCGTACGAGCGCGATGCGATCTCGATACGATGACGGATGATGGCGAGCTCGTGTGGATAGAGCTTCTTTGCCTTCACGAGGACCTGCTCGCGTACGCCGATCTTGCCGAAATCGTGAAGCAGCGACGCGTACTCGAGCTCGCGAAGATCGTCCTTCGTCCATGTGACGCCGCGATAGGGGCCGGCCGTGTCGCGCTCGAGTGCGCGCGCGAGGCCCACCGTGAGGAGCGCGACCCGGCGCGAGTGACCACTCGTCGTGGGATCGCGCTGCTCGATGGCCTCGACGCTGGCGCGGACGAACCCTTCGAGCATGTGATGGATCTCGGTATAAAGAACCGCGTTCTCCAGCGCGATGCCGGCCTGTGATCCGAGCGTGCCGACGAGCTCTTCGCTGCGCGCGTCGAACGGAACAACCTGGTCTTCGACGTCCTCGTCCGAGAGGAGCTTTCGGTCGGCGGCGCGTTTCTTGTTGATGAGCTGGATGACGCCGATGACCTCGCCTTTGCGCGAGAGCAGCGGCATGCACAACATCGACTTCGTGCGATAGCCGATCTTCGCGTCGAACGATCGATCGAAGCCGTACGGCGATACCGCGGGCAGGTCGTAGACGTCGGCGATGTTGAGGGGTCGTTTGTGGAGCGCGACGTAACCCGACATCGATCGGGGGCTCACGGGCAGGGTGAACTCGCGCGCGTCGAAGGGCACGGAGTCGTTTTGCGAGAGCTTGAAGCGCAGGGTGCGGCGGAGCGGATCGGGGTCGTCGCCTTCGACGACGTAGATGCTGCCGGCGTCCGCGCCCGTGATGAAGCGGCTCTTCTCCAGGATGAGCGAGAGCAGCTTGTCGAGCTCGCGCTCGGTGGTGATGGCCTTGGCAATCTCGATGAGCTCGCCGAGCTCGTAACGATAGCGGTTCAGCCATTTGCCGCGCGCCTCGGCGCGGGCCTTCGACTCGAGCAGCTCGCAAACGTTGTGGATGGCGACGTAGAGCTCGTCGGAGCTCGGATCGGGGCTCACGAGCGCGCCGAGGCCACGGTTCAAGGCGCCCGTGACGTCGCCGATGGCAGGGCTGCCGATGAGGACGAGCATGGCCTCGCCCGAAGCGAGTTTGTGCGCGAAGGGGCGGAGCACTTCGCGGCCGCGGTCCCAGAGCGAGCCCGGCGCGAGCACCGCGAAGAGCCGGTCGCTCCGCACCGTGACGAGCATAGGATGCGGCCGAACGACGGTGCGATCGGAGAGACGCGCATCCGACGTGAGGCGCGTCTCGATGATGTTCATCGTCGTGAGCGCGTCTCTGCCGTATCGCGCCGAGCTTCGGGCGACGTCACTTGCCCCGTCGATGAAAAAGCTCACGAGGCGGTCCCTTTTTCGCGCGGCTCGTCCGCGGGCTCGAGGTTCGTCGGGGTCGATTGCGCCGCGGCGGGTCCGTCGCGGCGATCTCGATCGCGGTCACGCTCCTTTTCCGCGCGCCTCGCAGCCACTTCCTGATCACGCTTCTCGTACGCGACGATGATGCGTTGTACGAGCGGATGGCGGACGACATCGACCTCGGTGAAGTGACAAATCGCGATGCCATCGATCCCCGCGAGTAGCTCGCGCGCTTCTGCGAGGCCGCTTCGCGCGCCGTGCGGCAGATCGACCTGCGTGACGTCGCCCGTGACGACCGCGCGCGACGAGTAGCCGAGGCGGGTCAGGAACATGCGCATCTGATCACTCGTCGCGTTCTGCGCTTCGTCGAGGATGACGAAGGAATCGTTCAGCGTGCGGCCACGCATGAACGCGAGCGGCGCGACCTCGATCTGTCCGCGCGAGACGAGCCCCGAGGCTTTGTCGGCATCCATCATGTCGTGCAAAGCATCATAGAGCGGACGGAGGTACGGATTCACTTTCTCGGCGAGGTCGCCCGGCAGAAAGCCGAGCCGCTCGCCCGCTTCGACCGCCGGGCGCGTGAGGATGATGCGTTTCACGCGACGCTCGAGGAGCGCGTGCACGGCCATGGCCATGGCGAGGTACGTCTTGCCCGTGCCCGCCGGCCCGATGCCGAACGTCATGTCGTGCGTACGGATTGCCTGGATGTATCGCTTTTGCGCGATCGTCTTGGCGGTGACGGGTCTGCGCCGCGCGGTCACGAGCACGACGTCTTCGAAGAGCTCGCGCAGCGTGAGCGCGGGGTCCTCGCGGAGGGCTTGCACGGCGCGCACGTAATCCTGCGCGTCGAGCACGGCGCCGCTGCGCAGGAGCTGGGCCGCCTCGGCGAGGAATCGCTCGGCGAGCGCGACCGAGTCGGCGTCGCCGGCGAGGCGAATGATGTTGCCCCGCAGGCTCGCGTCGATGCCGAGTGTCCTCGCCACGGACTTCAGGTGTTCACTCGCCGGACCGGCGAGCGAGACGAGCGTCGTGTTGTCGAGCACCTCGACGTCTGCCGTGATCCGAATGGGCGTGCTGCTGGTCATGGTTCGTTCTGTCGCTTGCTCGTGTCGCCCTGGCCGCGCGTGGCTTGACCCTCTGCGCGTCGCATGCGAGCGTCGTGCCCGCCCGTCGGGCGCGAAGCCGGAAACATTCGCGAATGCTGCATACGAAAAGCGGGGACACGAAGCGCCTCGAAGGAGGCCTCCGCGGGAGCATAGCCAAGGCGGTGCTCTCCGGCGCGCTCGCGTGTGTTTTTTCTGTCCCGGCGGCGCTCGCGCAAGTGCCGCCGCAGCCGCCTGGTCCCAAACCCGCGGCCACGGGGGAAGGAAAAACCCAGGCGAAACCGCCTGCGCCGAAGCCCATGGGGACCGTGCCGCGGCCCTTCGAGCTGCGGAACGTGGTGATTCCGCCGCCCACGCCTGCCGGCCCGCCGCCGCCGCCGCCCGCCGGCAAAACGCCGCCCGTGGTCACGCCGCCGCCCGCGCCCGTGCAGCCGTTTCCGATCGAGGTCGACGTGCCTTCGCGCACGGAGCCGCGGATGGCGCTGGCCGGTTTTCAAGGCGGAATTTTTCTACGTGATCCATCGGACGACATCCGTATGTATGTCCGGGGCCGTCTGCACCTCGATTTCCATTCCTTCCTCGGCGGCGGCGCGAGCGCGCTTCCAGCAAAGGACGGCGGCACGTTGCTCGCGCCGCGTTTTTTCGCTCGCCGCGCGCGTATCGAGCTCGCGGCCGATCTCTTCCGTCGATGGTTTGCCCTGGCCTCCGTGGATTTCGGCGGACAGCCCATAACGAACCCGATGGGCGAGGCGCAGCCGGCGACGTTGCCGCCCGGACAAGCGCCACTCCAAGCGTGGACACGCTTCGCGCCGCCGCAGTCCGTAGGAGCGACGGCACAGCTCGCGAACGCGTACATCGACTACACGCTCCTGCGTCAGTTTCACGTGATGCTCGGGCAACACCAGGCGCCGTTTTCCCTGGAGAACCGCACGGGCAACGATCAGCACCCGTGGATGGAGCGCGTGCTGCCGATTCGAGCGTTCGTCCAGCCGAACGGCAAGGAAATCGGCATGACGATCTGGGGCGATCTCAACGAAGCGCAAACCCTGAGCTACGAGCTCGGCGTCTTCGTCGGCGACGGACCGAATCGACCGCAGGTCGACCGTTACCCCGATTTCATCGGCCGCTTCGTTGTGCGCCCGTTCTCGCGGGGCACGCCGGCGACGAAGGAGGAGTTCGCGGAGAGGTCGAGCAGCCTGGCCGGACAACTCCTGCAACGCTTGCAGATCGGCGTGAGCATGCAGCGCGGCGCGCGTGATCCGGCGTTCGTCGCGTACGACTATCCCGCGATCACGACAGCGCAGGGGTTCGCATTGTGGGATCCGCGGTACCGCGATACACGTGGCAGGCTCGTGCGCGTCTTGCCGTCTGGCGCGCAAAACCGCATCGGCGGCGAGCTGCGCGCGCCGATCGGTCCGTTCGAGCTCCGCGCCGAAGCGTACTGGGTCGACAACGGGACCCGCGAGGCGATCGATGGTCTCGCGTTCGAACACACCGAGCGGCTCGGGAATGTCGAGGGCGTGGGCTGGTACGTGCATGCCTCGGCGTGGCCCGTCGGGGATGCGTACGTGAACGGCGAACCGGGTTTTTCCCGGCCACCCAGGCTCGATCTGTCGGCACCGGAGACCCAAAAGCGAAACGACGACCGGCGCGGGCTCGAGGTGATGGCGATCGCGGCGGGCGTGCAAGCGGCATACGACGGCGCCGCACGTGGAGGCGACTACGATACGGCGACGCCGGGCGCGCCGGGGCGGACGTCGAAGATCTCGGTCTTCCAGGTCGGGCTCGGCGCGACGTACTGGCACACGCGGTTCGTCCGGGTAACGGTGAACTGGCTCGCCTACCACACGCCGGGGAGCGGGACGGGGGAGAACCTCGCGCTCGTGCCGGGAAATTTACTCGAGGATGCGAAGAATCCCGCGCGATCCGCGACGTGGATGCACGAGCTCGGCGCGCGCGCGGCCGTGAACTTCTGAGCCGGCGACGTCACACAACATTTTTGGCCCAGCCACACGCCGCGCGTTAAGGCCCGAGGAGCCAATGCGTCAGTGGATCGCCATCGGTGCCGCCGTGGGGCTCGTGGCCGTCACGCTCCCCATGTTGCGCAAGCACGACGTGGAGCTCGCCGGTCTCCTCGCGAAAAGCAAAATCGAAACGAACGGAGGGCCCGTCGTCACGCGGGAGGTGACGCCACCCCCACTGACCGACATCGACCTGACCCGGATCGACGATCGCGGAAACGTCGCGATCGCGCCGGCCCACGGCAATCGCAAGGCCGAGCTTTCGGTGGTGCCGAAGTACCAGCGTGCGGCCGTGGCGCTTTTGCGCGGCGGGCACGTGCCCGAGGGCGCCGTCGTGATGACCGACATCAAGACGGGTCGGGTGCTCGCGTGGGCGAGCTACGTGGATCAAGGCGCGATGCACGACGTCGCGGCGGAGGCGACGGCGCCTTCGGCGAGCGTGTTCAAGATCGTGACGGCGACGGCGCTCGTGGAGCACGCCGGGCTCGGGCCCAACACGAAGCAGTGTTACTCGGGCGGCGAGCACGCGATCACCGCGAAAGACATGGTCGAGAACAAGAAGCGCGACAAGTGGTGCGCCACGCTCGC
Organism: Polyangium jinanense; assembly: GCF_028435265.1. Classification (GTDB taxonomy): domain Bacteria; phylum Myxococcota_A; class Polyangia; order Polyangiales; family Polyangiaceae; genus Polyangium; species Polyangium jinanense. The sequence continues at coordinate 68,431 of NZ_JAGTJK010000001.1, forward strand.
GCAGGCGATGGGCCGCAGCTTGAACACGGTGTTCGCGCGGCTCGCGGCCAAACACCTCGATCGCGGCGAGCTCGAAGGGACGGCGCAGAAGCTCGGCTGGGGGCAGGACATCCCGTTCGACGTGAAGCTCGCGCAAAGCACGATCACGCTGCCCGAGGACGACCTCGGCTTCGCCCGCACGGCCGCAGGCTTCTGGAACACGACGCTCTCGCCGTTCCAGGGCGTGAACCTGGCGACGACGATCGCGAACGGCGGCGAGATGGTGCGCCTGTCGATCGTGACGAGCGTGAAGGACGAGGAAGGCGAGATCTACAAGGGTCCGACCGCCCGCATGCCGCTGAAGCGCGTGATGAGCGAGCAGACGGCTCGAGCAATCACGTCGATGATGGAAGAGACGGTGGACTCGGGGACGAGTTACAAGTCGTTCCACGATCGCGCGGGTCGGTCCTATCTGCCGGACATCCGCATCGCGGGGAAGACGGGCACGCTGACGAAGCCGACGCCCGAGGGCCCGTTCTACACGTGGTGGGTGGGCTTCGCGCCCAGCGACAAACCCGAGGTCGCGCTGTCGGTGCTCGTGGCGAACGGCGCGAAGTGGCGCGTGAAAGCGACGCACGTGGCCTCCGACATGCTGCGCGTGTACTTCGCGGACAAGAACGCGCCGGGCGTGCGGAGCCCGTTCGATTCGGGGTCGGTGGCGCGGCGGGATTAGCCTCACCCCCAGCCCCTCTCCCTCGCGGGAGAGGGGAGAAGATCAGAATTCGGTGCGGGGGACGTCGCGCGGCTCGAAGCAGCCGCGGCAGCGCGCCTCGTAGCTCTCGGCGCCGCCGACGAGCACCGTCGTGGCCTTGGGGATGAGGCGCTGCGAGCGGCTCGCAGGGCCGCCGCAGACGGCGCAGACGGCGTGCACCTTCGTGACCTCCTCGGCGATGGCCATGAGTTCGGGCATCGGCGGGAAGGGGCGGCCGAGGTAGTCCTGGTCGAGGCCGGCCGCGATGACGCGCAGGCCGCGATTGGCGAGTTTGTCGCAGACCTCGATGATGCCTCGATCGAAGAACTGTGCCTCGTCGATAGCGACGACGTCGGTCTCGTCGAGCACGCGCTCCTCGATGCTCGCGCTCGTGCCGACGGCCACGGCCTCGACGCTCACGGCCTCGTGGCTGACGATGCGATGCGCGTCGTATCGATCGTCGATGCGAGGCTTGAACGCCTGGACACGCTGGCGAGCGAGGATCGCGCGCTTGATGCGCCGGATGAGCTCCTCGGTTTTTCCACTGAACATCGAGCCCGTGATGACCTCGACGGACCCTGTCGGACGAGCAGGTACCCCGCGCACGGGCGGAGACAGACCCCGGACGGCGGAAAGAGGCAAGGGGAAACGGCAGGCATCGAGTCGCGCCGCCCCCGGCCCGTTACGCAGGCGAGATCAGAAGGGCTCGGATCCCGGGGAATTTCGGAGGTTTGTAGGAGCCCGGTCGCTCGATGAAAACCCTCCGAACGAGGCGCATGCGTTGCGTCGATTCCGGATCTTTCATCGCGCGCGCTGGACGGACGCGTGGAAATCAGGCCCCGCCCTTGTGCAGCTTGTGCCCGTCTCGCGAGTGCATGCTAGGATGACTGCTGTGCAAGTTGTGCTCCGCAAGCTCGGCCGTGGCTCCCGCGCCGTCGTCGGTCGACTGGTACGTGCTCCGCGGAAAGGCTCCGTCGTCGTGATCGAGTTTTCCGACGGGATGCACGAATACGTGACGACGCCGGTCAAGCGGGTCCTCCGGCTCGCGGGGCGGGAAGTGTTCTACATCGAGACCGTGAACTCCCGGTATCGCCTCGAGGTCCGCGGCCGTGAGGTCGCCCTCGACGGAGCGGTCGGCGGGAGCTGACGAGCCCACCTCGATCCCTTCCCCAAATCCTTGCGGGCGGGCCCAGTCTTGGGCAGATTTGCCGCCCGTTTTTCGAACCGAACGACGAGGCTCACGCAGCACATGCTGTGAGAGGGCCCGACGAAGCATCCCCCGAGGAGTCACACGCGATGGGTTACCGTGATCGCCGCAACTCGATCAAGATGAGGCGCCGCAAGGCACAGGTGAAGAAGAAGGCGCGCGCCAAGGCACCGAAGGTCGAGCAGACCACGCAGGAGACCGCAGCGCCGAAGAAGTCGAAGAAGTCCGCGGCTGCGGCGCCGGCGGCTGCTAGCTGAACGACTCCCTCACCCCCATCCCCTCTCCCTTTCGGGAGAGGGGTGGATGAGCTTTACAAACCGTCCCTAGCGCTGCCGGTTTCGCCCTTGGGCGTGGCCGTGTCCGCGGGACGATCGAGGAGCGCCGTGTCGCCCGCGGCGCACTCCTCCGTGTCGACATGCCAGCCGCTCGCGTTGCGCCAGCGTTGGACGAGCTCGGTCGTGCGGAGCTCGGCCTCGTCGATGCGTTGCCACTCGACACGCACGCGCACCTCGGCTTCGTCGCGGTTTTTCATGCGCACGTCCGCAAGCTCGAGATCGACGACGCGCACGCGGTCGCCCCAGGAGGCGTGACGCTTCGCCCACGCGTCACGCGCCGAGAGCGCGACGTGTTCGCGCGCGATGTCCATGCGGCCGAAGCGCAGCGCCGTGTTGTGGTCGTACGCGGCGTCCATGAGCTTGTCCGTCGGCGTCTGCGGCATGACGCAGCCCGCAAAAGCGAGCGCGAGGAGGAGGGCGAGAGATCGGCGCACGTGCCGAAGAGACGCCTTGCACGAAGATCGGGGCAAGTTCTTGGCCTTTCTCGTCAGAACGCGCTCGAGGCGAGGAAGTACGCCTGGCCGCCGGGGATCGCCTTCGCGCTGAAGCCGTAGGCATAACCCACGCGAAGCTGCGTGTTGAGGTAGTAGCCGAGCGAGAGGCCAAGCCAGAGCTCGGCGCCGATCGACGTGTGGAGCTTGGGCGCGTCGATGAGCGCGCCGTTCGAGAGGAACGAGACGTCGTCCCGCGTGAGCTTGTCGAACGCGCCGCCGTAGTCGACGAAGAGGTTGCCGTCGAGGCGGCGGACGAAGAAGGGGAGCGTGGACAAACCCCAGTCGGGCTTGATGATCGGGAAGCGGTACTCGGCGTTCGTGAGGAGGTACGCGCGGCCCGCCGCGCTGCCGGGCGCGTAGCCGCGCAGGACGAAGGAGCCGTCGTAGATGCCCGTCGTGACCGTGTCGACGATGCTGACGTTGTCGAGGTCGTAGCCGCCGACGAAGAAGAAGCCGTCGCGCGGGTAGGTGCCCGCGGCGATGCCGCCCGCGACGCGCAAGGCGAGCGTGTGCAGGCCGCGCCAGGGCATGGGGATGTAGCCGGCCATGGAGGTCTCGGCCGTCTGGAGGGTGAAGTCGCTGCCGGTCGGCGGGCCCGCGTATTCGACGGCGAAGCGCATCGAGTAGCCGCGGATCGCGCCGGCCGCGTCGAGCGAGCCTTCGACGTTGGAGAAGGAGTAGGACGCGCGGACGGTGCCGATCGTGCCGCTGATGGGCAGGCGCGTGCGCGTGGCGTAAGGATCGGGCTGGGTTTGTCCGGGGAGCTCGGCGCGGAAGCCGGTGACCGAGTAGGCGAGGCTCAAGCTCTGATCGGTGAACTCGCCCGGCATGCGGTAGACGATGCTCGACGAGAGGCCGATGCCGCGCTCGTCGTAGGGGACGTCGCGGCCGTTGATGCGGTAGCCCTGGTAGCGCGGGGAGACGGCGTAGAAGAAGCGGAGATTGAGATCGACGGGGAGACGGCGGTAGGCGTAGTCGAGGTTCACGCGCGGCGCGGGCGCGGCGAAGTCGGCGATGAGCTCCGCCTGGAACTCGTGAAAGCCCGCGACGTCGGCGCCGAACGTGTTCAGCGTGAGCGCGTTCTGGCTGTAGTTGCCGGGGCCGAAGGAGACGCCGTAGTTGCGCGGCGCGAGCGTGGAGAGCGCCCGGTACGGGGTCTTCTGCATGAGGACGCGCTCGGGCTCGGGTGGAGGATCGGGGCGATCCGTGGGCGCCTGTGGCGCGTCGAGGAAACGCGCCGGGTCGAGCGGCATCGCGTAGAGGTCGTAGCCCTTCGAGGTGTAGCCGACGTAGACGAGTGTCTTGTCGTCGGGGCTTACCGCGGGCTGGAGCGCGCCTGTGCGGACGTTCGTGACTTGCTTGAGCGCGCGGCTTCCGACGTCGTAGGCGTAGATGTTCGGGATGCCGCTGCGATCCGAGGAGAAGTAGAGGGTCTTTCCGTCGCTCGACCAGGTGGGGTTCGCGTCGAGGGCGCGGTCGCGCGTGATGTTCTGGAACGAGCCGGTGGCGACGTCGACGATGCGGACGTCGCGGTAGCCGCCCGTGGTCCACGCGCTGTAGGCGATGGAGCGGCCGTCGGGCGAGAAGCGCGGCGTGTAGGCCTGCTCGAAGCGCGCGCTCGGGACGAGGTCGCGCCGGTTCTGGATGTGGCCCTCGGGGTCGAGGTCGGCGATCTCGAGGAACGTCGTGCCCTTCGTGTTGACGGTGAACGTGATGCGACGGCCGTCAGGACTGATGTCGGGCGCGCCGGCGCGTAGGCCGGTGGTGAGGCGATGGCGCGCGGCTTCGTCGCCACGTGGCGCCGTCTTGCCGTTCTCGACGCGGTAGAGGTCGTCGCGGCGGTAGACGATCTTGAAGGGGCCGTTGCTCTGGTGGAAGTGATCGCCGGCCGGCGAGAACGCCGAGGCCGAGGCGCCGCGGGTGCGGGCGACGAGCTTCGTGTCCTCCTCGAACGCGTCATGGCGGGCGTTGAAGCGCCCGCGGTAGATGCCCTCGCGGGCGTTGTAGTCGTCGCGGTAGTAGACGAGCTCGTCGGCGTCCGTGGCGCGAGCGTTTCGCGGGACGAACCTCGGGTAGAGGACGTTGCGGCCGTGGCGGGTGAGGCGCACGCCTTCGCGCAGGCCCCGCGCTTCGACGGCGCGTACCTGCGCGGCGTACTTGAGGCGGAGGTGATCCTTGAAGCCCTCGAAGAGCTCCTCGTACGTCCGGCCGGTGGCGCGGCGGATCGAGCGGTTGATGCCCCAGGGGATGACGTTCTGGCCGTAGTCCGCGGCGACGGCCGTCATCGTGTGGCCGCCGTAGACGTCGGTGACCCAGCCGAGGAAACGCGAGCCGTAGAGGTACCAGATGTTCCCCTGCGGCCAGCGCATCGAGGTCGACGACATCTGATCGAGCCGCGCGATGTTGTCGTCGAGCACGTCGGCGCGCAGGAACATGTCGAAGAGCGCGGAGCGCAGGCGGCCCGCGCTCGACTCGCGCGATTCGTACACCGTGGCGAGGCCCTCGATGATCCATCGCGGCTGCACCTGGTTCGGTGCGTACGACTTGCCGAGGATCGCGTTGGCGATCGCGGGCAGCCCCGAGATGTTGTCGAGGTGCAGGATGTGCGTGTGCTCGTGCGTGATGAGGTCGAGCAGCCAGTCGTCGTAGTCGCCGAGCGGCGAGAGGTCCTCGGGCGCGGTCGCGTAGAGGCGGACCGTGTTGAAGGGCAGCGCCGTGGCCGAGCCGTTCGCCGAGTCGACGTCGTCCGTCAGCACGATCTCGGTGATGCTGCGCGGGCGGTTTCCTAGCGCGACGGTGAGGCGCGCGTGGATGGCTTCCGAGACGCGCGCCACGCGCTCGGCGAGCGGCGTGAGCGTGGTCGGGTAGTGGACGCGGAAGTGCGCCGTCTCGATCGTTTGCCAATCGAGATCCGGGTCTCCGACGGCCTCGGCGGTGCGGGGCACGGCGAGGGCCAGCAAGAGCGCGGCGCCTACGAGGGCCGCGCGGCGTTTCGAAAAAGGCTTCACAGGTCGTCGTAGAACATCGGCTCGCGGTTCCGCGCGTAGCGGTAGACGAGCTGCCTGCCCTCGTTGCCGATCTGGGTGAGTCGCGCGCCGAAGCCGGGCTCGGAGGAGCCGCTCGCTTCGCGCGTCCATTGCACGACGCCCTTCGCGTAGAACTCGTAGTCGCCGGGGAGAAGAACGCGGAGCTGCACCTCGGCGCCGAGCTTCGGGATGCGGTAGGTCGAGACGAAGATGCCGCCGTGCTCGATGACGTCGTTGCCGGAGAGGCCCTTGTAGAAGTTCGAGGAGCTGTGCGTGCCGAGCTCGACGTCGACGGCGCGTGTGCCGGGCGGAGGCGCGTGCTCTTTGCTTCGCGCGGGCGCGGGCGCAGGCGTGGCCTTCGCGGGCGCGGGCGTGGGCTGCGGATCCCTGCGCGGCTCGGCCTTGGCAGGCGCGGGCGTGGGCGCGGGCTCCTTGGCCTTCGCGGGCGCGGGGGCCGGCGTGGGCGCGGGCGCGGGCTGCGGCGCAGGCGCGACGGGCTGCGGCGCGGGCGTGGCCTTCACCTCGACGACGGGCTGCGGCGCGAAGATCGGCGCGGGCGCAGGCTCGGGGGCGATCTGGAGGACCGGCGCGGGCTTGATGATCTCGACGGGCTCGGGCGCGGGAGCGGGTGCAGGCTTCGCTTGCGCCAACGGTTCGGGCGCGGGAACGGGTGCAAGTCTCGCCTCCGACACAACCGGTTGAAGCGCGGGAAGGGGTGCAGGCTTCGCTTGCGCCAACGGTTCGGGCGCGGGAACGGGTGCAGCCTTCGCTTGAGCGAACGGTTCGGGTGCGGGAAGGGGTGCAGCCTTCGCTTGAGCGAACGGTTCGGGCGCGGGAAGGGGTGCAGCCTTCGCTTGAGCGAACGGTTCGGGTGCGGGAACGGGTGCAGCCTTCGCTTCAGCGACCGGCTCGGGCGCGGGAGCGGGCGCGGGCTTCGGTTCCGCGACGGGTTGAGGCGCGGGCGCGCCCGTGCCCTTGTACTTCGCGAGCGCGTTCACCTTCGCGAGCGACGCGGCGACCGCTTCGAGCACCGTATCGACCGCGGGGTGATCGACGTCGAGCGCCTGCACGTCCGCGAGGACCTTGCGCACGTTCTTGAGGGCGACGTCGCGGCCGTCGAGTACAGCTCCGTTACTGCGCTCGATCTTGTGCAGGATGCCCATCGTCTTCGCGATGGGCTCGGCGGCTTCGAGGAGCTCGTCCGGCGCGTCGTCGGCACTCTGCAGGGCACCGAGCGCTTCGGCGAGGGATGCGCGCGCGGTCTTTGCGAGCTGAGCGGGTTCCACGGTCCTCCTCCAAGAAAGCGCGCCTGTCGCGGAGCGCGGCGTCAGCCTAGCAAAGGCTCCGGCGCAAGAAAGAGGCGGGCGAGGGCTTCCGCCGGGGCAGGCGCGCCGTCGATCTCACCGCGGACCAGGATCACCGCGCCGTCCCCCGTGCGAATCACGGCATGGCCCCCCTCGGCGTACCCCTCTCCAGGCTCCAGCGCTTCGGGAAAACGCGGCGCTTTGCGGGCCTCGAGCACGGTGACGAGCGTGCCCGCGATCTCGGTGAAGGCCCCGGGCGCAGGCGCGAGGGCGCGGATGTGCCGAAGGACGCGATCGGTGGGCCAGGTCCAGCGGATCGCGTGCTCGTCCTCGCCGAGGGCCGGCGCGTACGTGACGAGGTCTTCGTCTTGCGGGATCTCGGCGATCGTCTCGCCGCGGGAGAAGCGCATGCAGGTGCGGCGCAGGGCGCGGAGCGAGGGGCGATCGAGGGCGCGCGCGAGATCCCAGCCGGTCCAGCGCGGATCGATCGCGAGCTCTTCCTGTTCGAGGATCGCGCCCGTGTCGTACTCCTCGGCGATGCGATGCACGGACACGCCGGTCATCGCGTCGCCGCTCAAGATCGCCCACGTCGTCGGATCCGGGCCACGATGGCGCGGCAGGAGCGAGGGGTGCACGCCGATGCCGCCGAGCCGCGCGGCCTCGACGACGCGCATCGGCAGGCGCGTGGTCCAGAACCAGCTCACGACGAGATCGGGCGCGAGGCGCCTCACCCGATCAAGGAGCGCGGGATCGGTCACCTTGGGTCGGACGAGGACGCGCTCGCCGAACACGCGCCGCGCGCGACGCACGCCGAGCGCGTCCTTGCGGCAGACGGCGCAGAGCTCGATCGAGTGCCCGTCCTTCGCGAGCAGGAGCGCGGCGAGCGGCAGGCCAAAAAACGCGATGCGGAGCGGCATGGCCTCTCTCCCTTACCCCAAAAATTTTCCCGCTCCGTAGGGCCCTGGTAGCAATCGCGGCCATGGCGTCATCCCTGCGCCCTTCGTTTCACCCGGCCCTCAGACCCGGGCATCGGTTCGACCCGGCTGCAGCGAGGCGACCGATCCTGGTGTTCGAGGACGTGCACAAGGCCTACCGGGCCGACCAGCCCGTGCTGCGGGGGATGTCGCTCACGATCGAGCGGGGAGAGTTCGTCTTCATCACGGGGCCCTCGGGCTCGGGCAAGAGCACGCTCCTGCGCCTCGTGCATCGCACCGACCGCGTCGACGAGGGGCGGATCCTGTTCCTCGGCCGCGACGTGGGGCGCCTGCGCGAGGAGTCGATCCCGGCCTTGCGCCGGAACATCGGGTACGTGTTCCAGGACTTCAAGCTCGTGCCGAGCTGGACCGTGTTCGACAACGTCGCCGTGGCCCTCGAAGTCGTGGGCCTGCCGCCGCGGCTCGTGCGCAGCCGCGTGGGCGAGACGCTCGAACGCGTGGGGCTCGCGGGGCGCGGCGACGAGGAGGCCAAGCGGCTCTCGGGCGGCGAGCAGCAGAGGGTCGCGATCGCGCGGGCGATCGTGGGCGAGCCGGCGCTCATCCTCGCGGACGAGCCGACGGGCAACCTCGATCCGCAGCTCGCGATCGATATCCTCGGCCTGTTCGAGGACATCCACGAGACCGGGACCACGGTGCTCTTCGCGACGCACGATCGGACGCTGCTCGACGTGCGTCCGCGGCGCGTCGTGGTGCTCGACGCCGGCAAGGCGACGGACGCGCCGAACGGGCTCGACGTCGCCGGCGCGGACGCCCCGATGAATCTCGTGGCGTAGGGGGAGGAGTTTCGGATGGCGAGCGAACGGTACGGCGTGCGAGTGCCCATGAAGGCCTGGAGACCCGGGCGAGGGGACATGCGCGTGCACGTGCAGTCGATCTTCTCCCTCGCCGTCGCGTTCGTGTGCCTTGCGGCGTCGCTGCTCGTGGTGACGAACCTCTCGGCGGTGCGTGATCGCTGGTCGCGGGCCGGGCGCGCGACGGTGTACCTGCGCGACGGCGTGGCCGATCCCGAGGTGAACGAGCTCGTCCGCGCGCTCGAACGTACACCCGGCGTGAAGCGCGTGCGGCACGTGACGAGCGTGGAGGCGCGGCGCGAGATCGTGGTCGACGAGTCCGACGCGGCGCTCGCGTCGCTGCCGCCGGCCGCGTTTCCGGCCTCGCTCGAGCTCGGCTTCACGGACGACATCGGCGAGACCGATCTCCAGTCGATCGCGCTCAAGCTGCGGGCGCTGCCGGCGGTGGAGACGGTCGAGACGTATCAGCGCTGGACCGAGCGCCTCTCGTCGCTGCTCGGCGGCGGTGTGTCGGCGAGCGCGGCGCTCGCGGTGGTCGTGATGTGCGCGGTCTTCAGCGTGATCAGCTCGACCATGCGGCTCTTGCTGAGCCGAAGGCGCACCGAGGTCGAGGTCTTGAAGCTCGTCGGCGCGACGAACGAGTTCGTGCGGCGTCCCTTCGTGATCGAGGGCGCGATGCAAGGCGCGGCGGGCGCGGCGGCGGCGATCGCGCTGCTCGGCGGGTTGTTTTTCCTGGTGCGCGGGCGCTTCGATCACGAGCTCGCGAATCTGCTCGGGCTCTCGCCCTCGTTCTTGCCCTGGACCGTCTCGCTCGGGCTCGTGCTCCTCGGCGGCGCGCTCGGGGCGACGACGGCGCTCGTGAGCCTGCGCCGGATGGCTGCGATCTGACATGAGGCGCCGCACGTCGATCCTGCCGGTGTTGCTCCTCGCGCTCGTCTCGGGCGCGGCGCGAGGCGGCACGCCCGTGGAGTCGCTGCCCGTGCAGGCGCCGAGCGCGCTCTCGTCCGTCGCGGATTTCGAGCGACTCTTGAAGCGGATCGACGACGAGCAACGCGCCGTCGAGGTCGAGCTCGCGGGGATCGATCCGCACATCGAGACCTTGCGCAAGCGCATGCTGGCGCGCGGTCGGGCCTACTATCGCCACGTGCACGCGGGTCTCTTGCCCGTGGGGGAAGGGTTCGACGCGCTCGTCGATCACGCGGCGCGGGTCGAGCGGGTTCGTCGCGCCCTCGAGCGCGACATCGCCGATGAGAAGGCGCTACTCGAACGTCGCACCGAGCTCGAAGGTCGCATCCTGCGGCTCCGCGCCGAGCGCGCGCCGCTCGAGCTGCAGCGCGAGGCCATGATGCGGGCCAAGCGCGCGCTCGAAGCCGAAGACGAGCGCAGGGCGGCGTTCGCACGCGCCTTCGAATCGTCGTCACGCCCGGATTACGTGGCGATTTACGGCGCCGACAGCGGGCCTCGCGACGCGGACGCGCGCCTCGGGTTCGAGGCGCAGAAGGGTCGCCTGCTCTTCCCGGTCGCAGGGCGCGCCGAGGTGCGGCGCTCGTCGAAGCACGGCGTGAGCGGCGTCGAGCTCTTCACGCAGCCTGGCGCGGCCGTTCGCAGCGTCGCCGCGGGTCGCGTGGTGTTCGCGGATCGGTACGACAGTTACGCGCTCACGGTGATCGTCGATCACGGCGATCGTTACTACAGCGTGTACGCGAGCCTCGGCGGCACCGAGCTCCGCGCGGGTGATCCCGTGGCCGCGGGCGCGCGCGTCGGCACGGCGCCGACGGCAGGGCAGGGCGACACCGTGTACTTCGAGATCCGCCACGGCGCGACGCCGCTCGATCCCGGCCCCTGGCTCGGGCTCTAGCGCATCACGCGACCTCGGACGCGAGCGCGACGCCCCAGCGCGGCAGCGTCACCGTGAACGTCGAGCCCTCGCCCGGCTGGCTCTTCGCCGCGATCTTCCCGCCGTGCGCCTCCACGATCTGCTTCGCGATGAAGAGGCCGAGCCCGAGCCCTCCGTAGTGCTTGAGCGACACCGCGCGCTCGAACCGCTCGAAGATCCGCGCGCACGCCTCGGGCGCGATCCCCATCCCGTGATCCGTGACGGAGATCCGCGCCGCGTCACCGTCGTCCGTGATCACGACCTCGATGGGCCGGCCGCCCCCGTACTTCACCGCGTTCTCCAGCAGGTTCGAGAGAACCTGATCGATCCGCAACGGATCCCAGCGGCCGACGAGCGACGAACACGAACGCAGCTCGATCTTGGTGCCCGTCTCGTTCGACTCCGAAGCGAAGCGCTCGGTCACGTCGCGGGCGAGCGCGCAGAGGTCCACGGTTTCAGGCTCGATCGCGAGCTGACCGGCCGTGATGCGTGTGACGTCGAGCAGGCTCTCCACGAGCCGCGTGAGCCGGAAGATCTGCCGCGAGCAGCGCTCGACGCGTCCGGTGAGTTGATCGTTCAGGAGCCCCGCGCGCTTCAGTGTGCGTTCGAGCCCTTCGAGCTGGAGCTGCAGCGGCGTGAGCGGGGTTCGAAGCTCGTGCGAGGCGATCATGAAGAACTCGTCGCGCGCGCGGATCGCCTCCTGCGCCTCGCGGTAGAGGCGGGCGTTGTCGAGCGCGATGCCGAACCTGCGCCCGAGCTCCTGGGCCACGGCGAGGTCCGCCGGCGTGTACCGGCCTCGCGCCGCGCGACGCACGAGCTCGACCACGCCGAGCCTGCGTCCGCGCAGCTCGATCGGGACGCAGATGTACGAGATCGGCCCGAGCGAGCGCAAAAGCTCGGGGCTCGTCCCGAGCACGCGCGCCATGCAGGGGAGGTTCTCGATCACCTCGTGGAGGACCTTGCCGCCGCAGCGGAACGTGTAATCGGCGCCCTCGCGCCGCCCGATCGCGCGCGAGAGCTCCTTCGTGAGCTCTTCGTTCCCGATCTGGTTCGCGGCGGCGCAGACGACGAGGGCTCCCTGCTCGTTCGCGAGGTCCACCAAGCAGAGATCGCCGAGCAGCGGGATCGCGCGCTCGGTCGCCTTCTGCAGCGTGCCTTCGGTTTCGAGCGAGCTCGTGAGCAGGAGCGTTGTCTCGTCGAGGAACGCCTGGATCTCCTCGGCGCGCTTCTGCTCGGTGAGGTCTCGCATCACGGTGGCGAAGCCCCGCAGCTCGCCGTTCTCGTCGTGCACGGGCGAGAGCCGGAGCTCCGCGCGGAACTGCGAGCCGTCCTTGCGCACGAGAACGCCCTCGCCGAGGAAGTGGCCGTTGCGCTTGGCCCCGGCGAGCGCCTCCTCCGGGCTGCCCTGCTCGACGTCGCCCTCCGTGTAGAACGTCGACACGTGCGTGCCGAGGATCGCGCTCTGCTCGTGGCCCATGATCCGCGTCGCGCCGGCGTTCCAGCTCGCGACGCGCCCGTCGGGGTCGAGCATGAAGATCGCGTAGTCCTTCACGGACTCGACGAGCAGCCGGAAGCGCTTCTCGGCCTCCTCGGAGGCGCGCCGCCGCGCTTCCTCTTCGGCCAGCATCACCATCCGCGCGTGGAGCAGCCGATCCGTCTCGTGCTTGTAGAGCGCGATCTCGATCGCGCCGCGCAGCTCGCGCTCGTTGAACGGTTTGACCAGGTACCCGAAGGGACTCGTCGTCTTCGCGCGGACGATCGTCTCCTCGTCGGCGTACGCCGTGAGGTACACGATCGGGATGTCGAGCTCCGCGCGGATCCGTTCCGCGGCCTCTACCCCGTCCATCGACCCTTCGAGGCGGATGTCCATCAGGACGAGATCGGGTCTCCGCGCGAGCACTGTTTCGATCGCGCGCTCGCCGGACGCAGCCGTGCCCGAGACTTCGTATCCCAGGGATCGCAGCGTGTTTTCGAGGTCCGCGGCGACGATCCGCTGATCCTCGACGATGAAGATCTTCCGCTTCGCGTCGCTCATGATTGCGTCGGGCTCAGGGGGAAACGCACCACGAACTTCGTGCCGGAGTCTCGCTGGAGCTCGATCGTCCCGTGGATCTGCTCCGCCAGGATGCACACGAGCTTGAGGCCCAGCGTGCCGGCGTCGCGGAAGTCGACGTCGGGCGGAAAGCCGATTCCGTCGTCCTCGACCTCGAGGACCACCTCGTCCCCGCGCCGTTTGAGCCCGACCCGCACCGTTCCATTTCGACCGTCCGGGAACGCGTGCTTGATCGCGTTCGAAACGAGCTCGTTCACCACGAGCCCGCACGTGATCGCCGCGTCGACGCCGAGCGGTACGCCCTCGGCGTCGAGGGCGAGCGCGACGTGATCGGGGCTCACGCCGTACGTGTAGAGCAATCCCGCCGCGAGGCTCCGCAGGTACTCGGCGATCTCGACACGCGCGAGGTCCTTCGACTGGTAGAGCTTCTCGTGAAAAAGCGCGATCGATCGGACGCGCGTCTGGCTCTCCTTGAAGAGCTGCAGCGCGTGCGGGTCCGTGATCTGCCCCATCTGCAGGTTCAGCATGCTGGAGACGATCTGGAGGTTGTTCTTGACCCGATGGTGGATCTCCTTGAGCAAGACCTCCTTCTCCTGAAGCGAGGCGCGGAGCTTCTTCTCGACCATCTTGCGCTCGGTGATGTCGCGGATCGCGGCCGCGACGAGCAGGCCCTCTTCCGTTTCGATGGGGCTCAAACTAATTTCGACGGGGAACTCGGTGCCGTCCTTGCGACGGCCGTAGAGCTCGAGGCCGGAGCCCATGGGGCGTACGCGCGGGTCGGAGAAGAAGCTCGCGCGGTGCTGGATGTGCCGGTCGTGGATGCGATCGGGGACGAGGGCCTCGATGGGCTGGCCGAGGAGTTCGGCGCGCGGGAAGCCGAAGACACGCTCGGTTTGCGAGTTGCAGAGGAAGATCTTGCCCGCGGCGTTGACGATGACGATCGCGTCGGGCGCGGCTTCGAGGAAGCTCCGGAACTTCGCCTGCACGCGGTTGCGCTCGGTGACGTCGCGGATCGCCGCGGTGACGAGGATTCCGTCGCGCGTGCGGATCGGCGAGAGGCTGATCTCGACGGGGAACTCGGTGCCATCCTTGCGGCGCCCGTGCAGCTCGACGCCCGCGCCCATCGGTCTCGGGCGCGGCTCTTCGGCGTACTGCGTGCGGTGCTTGACGTGCTCGGACCGCAGGCGCTCGGGCACGAGGATGTCGATCGACTGACCGACGAGCTCGCCGCGCTCGTAGCCGAACATGCGTACGAGCTGGGTGTTGACGAGCATGATCGAGCCTGCGGCATCCACCATCACCATGGCGTCGGGCGCGGCCTCCAGGAGCTCGCGAAAGCCCTCCTGCGTGGCCGTCCTCGCCTCGTCTTCAGCCAATGCGCTGCCGTTCGCGCTCGGATGCACGAGTTGCACGGTTCCTGGTCTCCCCACCATGAACAGAAGGCCGTCGGGCTCGACCAGGGCACATCCGGCGGGCGAATACCGCTGGATTTCCGGCCCGGCCGTCGCTGATGTTTCGGCGCCGTACTACTTTGGATCCATAGCGTGACGAGCGCCAAACGCTACCGCGCAGCACGGAGGAGCCTGTCGGATTGCGGCTTTGGTGGCAGGCGATCGGAAATGTGAAAACGGGTCGTTCGCACGGCTCGTTCGCTCGCCCATGACGGACGCGAAGAGCTCCGCTAGAGAGCTTGGCTGATGGCCTTCACCCGCCGCCGCGCCCTCCTCGGCCTCGCCGCGTTCTCGATCGGCGCCTGTCGCAGCAAGCAGACGCCGCCGTCGCCGGTGGACGGACTTCGCTGGAAAGACCTCTCTTTCACGCCGGAAGAGGAGCGCGCCCTCGTCCTCGCCGCGCCGTCCACGCGGCCTCTGCCTGTGCTCGTCGCGCTGCATGGTCGTGGCGAATCGGGGCGTGGGCTCGAGGTCGGCGCGTTTGCGTGGCGGGATGATTACGGCCTCGATCGGATCGATCGAAGGCTTCTCGCGCCGCCGCTGACAGGTGTGGATCTCGAAGGGTTTGTCCGACCCGACCGGCTCGCGCAGATGAACGACTCGCTCGCAAAACACCCGTACGAGGGGCTCGTCGTCGCGTGCCCGTACACGCCCGTCGTCGCGGATCGATCCGAGAAAGGCGCCGCGCCCTTCGGCCGATTCGTGACCGACGTGCTCCTGCCGCGCGTGCGCGCCGAGGCGAAGGCGTCCTCGGATCGCGCGGCGACGGGCATCGACGGCGTCAGCATGGGCGGACGGCTTGCGCTCTTCGTCGGGTTCGCGCACCCGGAGATCTTCGGCGCGGTCGGTGCGCTCCAGCCGGCGTTGAAGCCCGAGGAGGCCCCGGTCTTCGCCAAGCTCGCGCGTGCGGCCATGGACCGGCAGCCGTTCGCGCTGAGGATCGTGTCGAGCGACGACGATCCGTTCCTGCCAGCCGTGCGGGCGCTCTCCGCGGCGCTCGCAGAGGAAAAGGTCCCGCATCAGCTCGTCGTGACGCCGGGGCCGCACGATTACGCCTGGAACCGAGGGCCCGGTGGGGCCGAGATGCTGCTCTGGCACGAGCGCGTCTTGCGCGGCTTGCCCGCCCCCTGAGCGCCGCCGCGCACAAAGCATGGTAAGGCGTCGGCGTGGTCGACCCTTCGGCGCGAGCAGCGAGAACGCCCGGCGGCACGGACACGCCGAGCGGCTACGAGAACACCCTCCGTCCGCTCGCGCTCGCCTTTGGCCGCAGGCGCGGCGACGCCCGGCGCTTCGGCGGCAAGGCCACGAGCCTCGGGCGCCTCGTCCGTGAAGGCCTGCCCGTTCCGCGCGGCTGGGTCCTTCCCGCCGATCACTTCGACGCACTCGCCGAGACCACGCTCCCGCGCGGCCACGACCTGCCCACGCTGATCAAGCTCGCCGGCAGCCGCACGGGCATCGATCGCGCCGCGCGCGCCCGCGATCGCATCCAGGCGGCCCCGCTCGCCGCGCCGCTGCAAGCTGCGATCGAAGCGCTCTGGGCGGACGTCGGCGAGAGCGCGCCGTGGGGTCTCGCCGTGCGTTCGAGCGCGACGTGCGAGGATGGCGAGGAGACGAGTTTTGCCGGGCTCGCGACCACGCTCCTCGGCGTGCGTGGGCCCGAGGGGCTCGCCGCGGCGATCAAGCAAGTGTGGGCGAGCGCGTTTTTGCCGCGCGCGATCGACTACCTCGCGCACCACGGCGTGCGTGACGTGGCCATGGCCGTGCTCGTGCAGGTGATGGCGCGCGCCGAGGCCGCGGGCGTCTTGTTCACCGCGCCGCCGCCGGGGCTCGCGGGCGAGCACTGGGGCGAGAACGAGCGGCTCGTCAACGTCACGCTGGGGCTCGGCGCGCCCGTCGTGGAGGGCGCGATGCCGACGGACTCGGTGCGCTTCGCGAAGGCGGGCGGCGTGGTCGCGACGGTCGTCGCCGAGAAGCGACGCGCGCTCGTCGTCGGCCCGCGTGGCATGGAGGAGGTCGCGATCCCCGAGGATCGCACGAGGCTACCCGCGCTCTCGCACGAGGCGATCGGGCAGCTCGGCGAGCTCGCGAGCCGGCTCGAACAAGGCGGCACCGGGCCCTTCGACGTGGAGTTCGCCGTCGAGCGGACGCCCGAGGGCAAGGATCAAGTGCTCCTCCTGCAGGTGCGTCCGATCGGCGGCGGAGGTTTTCCCGAGGGCGGCGATGCGCAGACGGTCTGGTCACGCGCGAACGTCGGCGAGGCTTTGCCCGGCGCGGCGACGCCGCTCACGTGGTCGATCGCGCGGAGCTTCAGCGAGAAGGGTTTCCGTGAAGCGTTCGCCGCGCTCGGCTGTCGTGTTCCGCGCGGCGCGCACCTCGTCACCAACGTGCACGGGCGCTTCTACCTGAACCTCACCGCGTTCATGCAAATCGCCGCGCAGGTTCCGCTGCTCTCGCCGCGTGCGCTTCTGCAAGCCTCCGGCGGCGCGGGCGAGGCCGCAATCGCGCTCCTCGAACGACAAACCGAGGACGTCTCGAAGCGCGGCTTCCTCGCGCGCCTGCCCGTCGTGGCCCCGCGCGTGCTCGCGAGCCAGGCGCGGCTCGAACGTGACGTCGCGAGTTACGAGGTCGAAGCCGAACGCGCGCGTCGCTCCCTCGCCGAGATGGACCTCGGCCTCCTGCCCGACGACGCGCTCGCCACCACGCTGCGCACCGCGAGCGCGCTGCTCGATCGCACGGGCACGTTGATGCTCTCGTGCGCCTCGGCCTCGCTCGCGAGCCACCTTGCGCTCGCGCGCCTGCTCGATCGTGTCGCCGCGCGCCGCTCGTCCGCGCGTGACGACGAAGACGCCGCGCTCGCGATGGATCCGCTCATGCCCCGGTCCCTCTCGACCGGCACGTCTCTCGCGCATGCCCTCGTCGGCGGTGTTCGCGAGCTCGAAAGCGCGGGCCCCGGCGTTGCCCTCGCCCGCATCGCCGTGCGCGCGCGCGAAGAACCCGAGGCCCGCGAATGCCTCCTCGCCGGAAAAGTTCGCGCCCTGAACGATCTTCCCGACGGTCCCACGCGCCGCGAGCTCGAATCGTTCCTCGACACCTTCGGCGACCGTGCCGTCCGCGAGGCCGAGCTCTCCACGCCGCGCTGGCGCGAGGATCCCACCGCGGTCCTCGCCATGCTCGTCGCTGCCCTCCGCGCGCCCGACAGCGACCCCGATCGCGCCCTCGCTCGTGCTCGCGCCCTCGCCGATCGCGAGATGGCCCAGCTCGAAACGCGCATCGGCCCGGCCGTGCTCTACGCCGTCCGCGCCCTCGTCACGCGCACGCAGCGCTTCACGCGTCTCCGCGAGCGCATGCGCATGTGGGTCACGCGTGTCCTCGGCATGCTCCGCACCATCGCGCTCGACGTCGATCGACGCCTCCGCCGCATCGACCCCACCTTGCCCACGGGCGCCGTCTTTTTCTGCACCTACGACGAGCTCATCCTCGCGCTCCGCAGCGGCCGCGCCGAGATCGGCCACGTCGCGCGCCTCCGCCGCGCCGAGCACCTGCGCGATGCCCAGCGCCCCGATCCTCCGCCCACCTTCATCGGCCGCCCGCCGCCCGTCCAGCTCCCGCCCGCGTTTGGCCGCCGCCTCGTCGGCCTGCCGGCGTCGAGCGGCGTCGTCGAGGGCCGCGCGCGTGTCCTCGCGCCCGGCACGAGCGGCCTCGACGCCGTCTGCGCCGGCGAGATCCTCGTCACGCGCACCACGGACGTTGGCCTCTCGCCGCTTTTCCTCGTCGCTGCTGCGGTCGTCACCGAGCTCGGCGGCCCGCTCTCGCATGCGGCGATCGTCGCGCGTGAGTACGGCGTTCCGGCCGTCGTCAACGTCCCGGGCGCCACCGTCGCGATTCGCACCGGCGATCGTGTCCGTGTCGACGGCGACCGCGGGACGATTGAAATCTTCGGCGACGATGTCAGGTCCAAGGACACGTGAAGAACCGCCGCCTCTTCCTCGCGCTCGGCCTCGGCGCTGCCCTCGGCGCTGCCGCTGCGCTTTCGCTCGCCGAGCCCTCCCGCGCGAAGGCGCCCGCCGCGCCCGAGCCTCCTCGGGGTGGTTTTCCCCCGGATCCGCCGGGCAATGCGTCGAAGAAGCAGTGGGTCTTCGACATCCAGGTCCAGGGCGGCAAGGCCTCGCTCCCGCGTGTTTCCTCGGTCCTCGTGAACACGCCGACGCCCACGGTGCGCATGATGGGCCGGTTCGCGGTCGAGTTCTGGGTCGGCAAGGAGCTGCTCGATCGGATCCGCTTCGACGTGCCGATGCTCGATCGCGACTCGAAGGATCGACGTCGCGGCCCCTTGCGCGGACCGGACTTCACGAACGTCTCCACGCGCCTCAAGGTGCGCATGGCCGATAGCCCCCGCGCTGCGTTCGTCGCGCTCGTCGACCGCGCCACGGGCGACGTGCAGCGCTTCGCCTGGCCGCCTGACGCCGAGGGCCGGCTCGCCCCGCTCGGCGCGTCGGCGGCGCCTGCGCAGGCCAAGGAGACGGCGTTCGACGCGGGTTCGCCGGGGGATTCCGGGGGTTTTGGGGATGCGGGACCGAGCGACGCGTCGGTGGACGGCCGGTAGGGTTTCTTTTCGGCAGAAGTTCCATGCCGTCCGGGGCTGAGGTAGGCTGCTCGGGCCATGGCAAGCCGTCTGCTCGTTGCCTCCCTCGTGATCTCTTCGCTCGCGCTCGCCGGAACGGCGCTCGGCCAGGGTGCGGCGCCTGCGAAACCCGACGCGGCCAAGCCTGCTGCCAAGCCCGCCGCGGGCGCGGCGGCTCCGACGGCCCCGACGGCGCCGGCAGGCCCGCTCAAGGATCCCCAGAACAAGATGGGGATCAGCCCCTACATGGAGGCGATCAAGAAGGGCGAGGACGCGTTCGTCGCGCGTGATTTCCCGAGCGCGGTGACGGCGTTCCAGGACGCGATCAAGGTCGACTCGACGAAGATGCTCGCCTTCTACCGGCTCGGCGAGGCGCAGCTCGCCTCGGGCAAACCCGAGGAGGCCGAGGCCGTGTGGAGCGCCGCGCTGAACAAGGACGGCCCTGCGGATCTCAAGTCGAAGGTGCTCTTCGTTCTGGCCGACCTGCGCGAGCGTCAACGCAAGCTCGACGTGGGCAAGGAGGCGTGGGCGAAGTACGCCCAGTTCCTCAAGGACCAGGCCGACGCGAAGGGATACGCGGGCACGCCCGAAGAGCGGCAGAAGGTCATCGACCGCCGCGTGAAGGACGAGAAGGACTACGCCGCCGTGAAGGAGCGCATCCAGAAGCGCCAGGCCGAGCGTGAAAAAGAGGCGGAAGAGAACGCCAAGAAGGACAAGCTCAACAAGTAACGACTCGTTGGAGCTCAAAACGAAAGGCCCGCCGGCGTGAAGCCAGCGGGCCTTCGTGTTTTGGTCCGCGTCGGGTCAGCGCTTGTGCGCGATCGGCACGGGGCCCGACTCGGTCCAGCGGTAAAACCCTTCGCCGGACTTCTTGCCGAGCCTGCCTGCGCGCACCATCTGCCGCAGGATCGCGGGCGGCCGGAACTGCTCGCCGATCTCGCGGTGCAGGTGCTCGAGGATCATGAGCCGCACGTCGAGGCCCACGAGATCCGTCAGCTTGAGCGGGCCCATCGGGTGCCGGTAGCCGAGCTCCATCGCCCGATCGATGTCCTCCGCCGAGGCCACGCCGCTCTCCAGCATGCGCATCGCCTCCGCGCCGATCACCACGCCGAGCCGGCTCGTCGCGAACCCGGGCATGTCGTTCACGACGATCGGCGTCTTGCCGATGCGCTTGGCGATCGCGAGGCTCGCCGCGACGACGGCCTCGTCCGTGCCGAGCCCCCGCACCACCTCGAGCAGCTCCATCACGGGCGGCGGGTTGAAGAAGTGCAGGCCGATCGTGCGCGCCGCGGCGGCCGTGCGCGTGCCGATCTCCGTGATCGACAGGCTCGACGTGTTCGTGCCGAGGATCGCGCGCTCCGGCGCGAGCGCCTTCACCTCGCGAAGAAGCCCGACCTTGAGGTCCATCTGCTCGGGCGCGGACTCGATCACGAGGTCCACGTCACGACACGCCTGCGCGAGATCCGACGTGGGCACGAGCGCGCCGATGAGCTCGCTGCGCGCCTCGTTCAGCATCTTGCCCTTCTGCACGAGCCGATCCGTCGCCTGCTTGATCGACTCGATCGCGCGCCCGATCCGCGCCGCATCCACGTCGTAGAGATGCGTCACGTACCCGGCCTGCGCCGTCACCTGCGCGATGCCCTGGCCCATCGTGCCCGCGCCGAGGACCACGACGCGACGCACGTCCGAAGCCTGGATCACCTCGCTCATCGCGGCACCGGCGGCGCGGGCTGCGGCTGCGGCGCGCCGCCCGGCTGCTGCTGCCGCGCGCGGAGCGCCTCGATCTGCTGCTGGATCTGCTTCGCCTGATCCGGCGTGAGCTGACGCAGGCCACCGGAGCCGAGCGGCGCCGGGGTCGGACGCGCCTGCGGGGCCGCAGGCGGCAAGCGCGCGGGCTGCGCTTGCGGCTGCAGCGCTTGCGGCTGCGGCGCGGCTTGCGGCGCGACCTGGGCGGGCGCGCTGTCGGTCTTCGGCTGGGCCTCGTCACCGCTGCCCGCGAGCAGCCACGCGGTGCCCGCGAAGAAGAAGAGCAAGAGCCCCACGATCGGGATCCACGTGGGCGTGCGCGGCTCGTCGGCCGGCAGCTCCTGCACCGGATCGTTGTCGAAGTGGTCGTGATCGTGGGAGGCGTGGTGGCCCGCGGCGTGATCTCCGTGGGCGTCGTGCGCTGCGCTCATGGTGGGGAGGGAATGCCCCACTTCCGGCCCGAAGTCCATGGGAAGCCCCCCGGCCGATGCGCGCTCCAGGGGGCCGGCCCTTTCACGGACCCCAGGGATTGAAGGGCACGTCCGTGACCGGGACCAGGCGAGAGGTGAAGAACACCCGCATCGTCCCGACCTCCGCGCGCGGACCCGTGAGCACGAACGGCACCTTCCGCGTCTCGCCCGCGAGCTTGAGCGTCAGCTCGCCGCGCACCGGGATGTTCTGATCCGCGCCCGACGCGCGGGCGATCTCGACCACGTAGCTGCCCGAAGGCGTGTTCACGAGCCCGAGCGCCTCGGTCCGTGTGCTCGTCACGTCCCGCGCGCTGAGGAGCGCCTTGCCAGGCGAGCCGAGCCACGAGGTGCGGCGGCCTTGCGCGTCGATGAGCCCGATGTCGAGGTCCACGCCACCCGTCCACTCGGCCGAGACCTGGATGTCGCCGGTGAGCACGGACGAGGGCGGGGGGCCGGGCAGCGCGAGGAGTTTGTCGATCGAGGCGCGCACCGACTCGCTCGCGTCGAGCTTGAGCAGGCTCGCGAGCTCCGTCATGCCGAGCGTGTTCGCGCAGCGCACCGCATCCGCGACGAGCTTCGCCTCGCCGGGTGCCATGTCCGCGAGCGCGATGCGGTGCTCGCAGGCGAGGGCGTGGTTGCCCGAGGCCTCGTGCATCTTCGCGAGCCGCGTCTGCGTGGCGCGATCGCCCGGACGAACGTCCGCGAGGCCGCCGAGGATCCGGATCGCGCGCTCCCGATCGCCCTGCCGCGCCGCGAGATCCGCGCGCGCCGTCAGCGCGTCCGGATCGAGCGCGTCGCGCCCGCTCCACTTCGCCGTGAGCTCTTGCGCCTCGCCGAGGCGCCCGGCCGTCGCGTAGAGCGCGAAGAGATCCACGGTCTTGTCGCGGCTGTCGGGCGTGCTCGCGAGCGCGCTCTCGGCAGCGAGGAGCTTCGAGGCGTTCTGCGAGGCGAGCGTGTTCAGCGCCTCGAACGATCCTTTGCGCTCAAAGATTCGACGCATCGGGACGAGGCGCTGCGTCCGGCCCAATCGCCCCCGGCCCGAGCCGAAGCCGTCGTCTCCCCGGCCGCTCCCGCCCCAGCCTTCGCCGCCGAGGGCCCTCGACGCGGGCTTCGGCGCCGGCGCCGCCGTTGCGGTCGCCGCGGGCGCGGCAGGCGGCGGGGGCGCCGCTGCGGCGTCGTCGTTGAACGCATCGAACGGGGCCTCGGCAGCAGGTGCGCTCGCCCCGCCCTTCTTCGACGTTTCAGCGCCCCGCGTGTCGAGCTCGCCAGAGCCCTCGGCCTCTTCCTTCGCCGGGTCGGCGGTCTTCTCCTCGCCCTCGGCGTCCGCGTTCGAGCTTTGCGCGAGCTCCTCGCCCGTGAACGTCGGCGCGACGCGCGTTCGTTCGAGGCCGAACGCGTTCATCATCGCCTCGCTCTCCAGCACGAGCAGCGAGGTGAAGCGGCTCGCGACTGCAAAGCGCTTCGACAGCTCGATCGCCGCGAGCTTGCTCGCCGCGCCGCCCG
Organism: Polyangium jinanense; assembly: GCF_028435265.1. GTDB lineage: Bacteria > Myxococcota_A > Polyangia > Polyangiales > Polyangiaceae > Polyangium > Polyangium jinanense. The sequence goes on from NZ_JAGTJK010000001.1 coordinate 91,033, forward strand.
TGTTCTCGAGCTCCGCGATCTTCGCGGCGGCGTAGAGCCGCGGCACGAACGCGTTGCCCGCGCTCGACGTCGCGAGGATCTTGATCGGGTACGTCTGCTCGAACCGCTCGCTCGCGACGCGGCCGCGCAGCCGGATCGCCCCTTCGATCGCGTCGCCGCTCGACATGCGCGCCACGACGAACGTCTCGCCGCCGGCGCGGATCGGATCGAGCCGCCCGGGCGTGACCTGCGTGAGTCCCGACGGCAGCTCGATCTCCGGATCCCGCAGCGTCACGCCGTACGCCGCCGAGAGCACGTCGAGCGCCGCGGACGAGACCTTCTGCCCGGGCACGTACGGCACCACCACGCCGCCGCCGCCGCGCGCGAGCGCCGCGAGCGAGGTCAGATCCGCGTCGGCGCCCATGGCCACGGCCACGACCGAACCATCGCTGCCCGGCAGCGAGCTACGCACCGCGGCCTCGATGTGCGACGGACGCGTCGGGCCCACGGTCGGCGTGCCGTCGCCGAGGTAGACGATCCTGAGCTCCTTGCCGCCGAGCGCACCTGCCGCGCTCCGCGCCGCGCTCACGGCCGCGGCCATGTCGCTGCCGCCGTCCGGCTCGACGCTCCCGAGGAAGCGCTCCACCTCGCCTGCTGACGCTGCGCCCGGCGGGCTCGGCAAACCGCTGCGGCCGTCCTGCGTCATCGGCCGGCACACTGTGTCGCATGCGAGCAGCACGAACGAGTCGCGCCGATCCATCTCGCGCACGATCGTCGAGGCGAGCCGCGTCGCCCGCGCGAAACGCTCTCCCACCATCGACCGGCTCGTGTCCACGACGATCGCGTGCACGTGCTCCTTCGCCACCTGCCATCGCGGCAGCTTCGGCCGGAGCGCGATCGCCACGTACGGCGACGCATCGAACGCGATGGCGCGCGCCGCCGCGGCCGCGTCCTTCTCCTCCGTCGTCTTCGCCTTCGTCGCCGCCGGCCCGTCCTTCGGCTCCTCCGGCAGCGGTGCGCTCGCGGGCTCCATCCGGTACGCCCACGCCGTCGCCTCGCGATCCCGATCGGGGAGCGCGTACTCGACCGTCAGATCACCGGCCGGAATGAACCCCGTCGCGTTCATCGTGCGTCGCTCGGCCGACGCGTCGCCGCCCGAGGGCGAGAGCTCGTAGCCGCGCGTCTGCACGCCGAACTCCTTGTCGTGACCGAGCACCTGCAGGTCGAGGTCGAACGCGTCGATCTTCGTCGTCCCGCTCGGATCGTGCGCGAGCGGATAGGTGAAGCGCCGGACGCCAGCCGCCTGGTCCACGGTCTGCGTGTACGTCAGCACCACGCGACGCGAGCCACGCTTCGGGATCGGAAAAATTTTGAGCTCAAAACGACCGCCTCGCTGCCACTCGAGCAGCGCCGGATCGCGCCACGGCCCGGGCACCCAGATGATCTCCTCCCGCGGCTTCGGCGTCTTCGGCGCCGCGTTCTGGATGACGCCGCGCCAGATCGCCGCGCCCTTGTCGCGGTCGACGAACGCGCCCTCCATCATCTTGCCGTCCACCTCCAGCGCGAGTTTTTCGATCTGCGCGCCCGGTGGCAGCGGGAACCGGAAGATGCCTTCGAGCTCCTCGTCCGTGTCGTTCGTGAACGTCTCGTCGACCTCGGTCCGCGCCACGACGTCCACGATGCGCACCTTCACCGAGTGCTTCGCGAGCCGCACCGCGTGGTCCTTCTCCTTGGTTTGTCCCGGCTTACGCGCCCGGAGCTCCCCGAGACCGCGCAGCACCGGCGCGTCGAGCTCCTCCGGCGATCGATCGCTCCATTCGAGCGAGTCCGCGACGCTCGACGAGCTTGCCACGAGCGGCTCGCGGCCCTTCTCGATCGTTGCCTCCTCGCCCGCGCGCACGGCGACCGGCTTGCCCGACGCCGCCGAACGCACGAGGACCACGCCCCGCGCAACCTCGACGCTCGCGCGGCCCTTGCTGGCCGTCATGACGAGCTTCGTGCCGACCACCTCGACCTCGCCGTCATCGACGCTGATCTTCGCCGACGGCCCGTGCTTCAGGCTCGCCACGTCCGCGACGATCGTCCCAAAGGCGAGCTTCGCCTGACGCACCTTGCCGCCCTCGAGCGAGACCGACGAGCCTCGATCGATCGCGAGCTGCGAGCCATCCGCGAGCGACACGTACGCCCGCGTGCGCGCGTCCGTGCGCAGCGTCGTGTCGCTCTTCCACGCCCATCCCGGCTTGACCGGCTTGCACGCGCCGCTCGCATCACACGCTTCGAGCCCGCCTTCCTTGTCGGCGGACGCGCGCGAGATCGAGTCGATCTTCCCCGACCACGCGGCTTCGAACGTCAGCTCCTCCGGCCCTTGTTTTTGGCCTTTCAGGTAGAACCCGGCGGCGGCCGCCGCGGCCATCGCGCCGAGAAGCCCTGCGACGAACTTCGGGCGGCGAAAGAGCGAGACGACCTTGCCCCCCTCGCTCCCCTTCGTCGTCCGCGGCGGCGCCGTGCGCGCGGCTCCCATCGTCCCGCTTTTCGCCTCGGGCTCGCGCGAGCGCGACGTTTCACGCTCGGTGATCGCCTGCGCGGGCTGCGCCGCCTTGACCTCGTCGCTCACCGCCTCCGAAGGCTGCGTCGAACCGAGTCCGTTCTCCGAAACTTTGGACACCAACGTGTTCGTCCGCGCCGGCGGGGGCTCGGTCGCGACCTCCGTCTTCGCCGTCGCGATGTCCGTCACCCTCGGCTCGGAGACCCGATCCTCGGCAACCACGCTCTTCGCCGTGCGCGGCGCCGACACCGCGGCCTCGACGCTCTTCGGCGCCACGCCGGCCGGCGGCTTCAGGTTCTCCACGTCGAGCCGCGCGAGCACCTTCTCCGCAAAACCCGCGTCCACGCGAAAGTCTCCGCCCGCGTGCCCCACGAACTCCGCTGCGCGCTCCGCGTCGTACCGGAGGTCCCGGCACGCGTCGCAGTCGGCGATGTGCTCGAACAACTCCTTCGGCGCCGAACCATCCAGCACCTCGGCGATTCGCTCCTCGACCTCGCGGCAGAGCCCACCCACGTTCGTCTCGCTCGTGCTCATCGCTTCACTCCTCGCCGATCTCCGCCCGCATCTTCCCGAGCGCGCGGCTCACGCGTTTCCGCGCCGCCGCCTCGTCGATCCCGCACGCCTGGGCCACCTCTCGGAAGCTGAGCCCCGCGTCGTACCGAAGCACCAGGGCCTCCCGCTCGCTCGGCTTGAGCTTCGAGAGCGCCTCGCGCGCGCGTGACGCTCTCTCCTTCTCCAGCGCGAGCTCGCCCGCGTCCGCCCGTCCCGACGACGTGTCGTGCACCAGCCGGAGCCGCGCCTTCTGCCGCGCCTGCGTCTCGGAGAACCGACCGCAAATGCGACGCGCGATCCCGAACAGGAACGCTCTCACGCTTCCTTCCGCTCGGTACGTCGGGAACGCGTCGTACGCGGCCAGCAAGGTCTCTTGCACGAGCTCCTCGCTGTCCGCCTGCGAGCCCGTGAAGGCCATGCAAAGCCGACCGATCGGCGCTGCATAAACCCGGGCGCACCGCGCGAGCGCCTCGCGATGGTTGCCCGCCGCGAGGAGCTCCTCGATGTCGCGCGCCTCCTCGGCGTGCGATCGGCCTTCCTTCATCTCTGCACGTGCCAGACCCGGGGCCATGGTTGCCTCTTCGCCTGCCATGTTGCTCGGAGCTCCTCTTTTGTGACCGCGACCGAAGCGATCCCCCCAAATCCCCGTCCAACGACTTGCGTGGACCCGAGGCGCTCCGCCCCTCGCCGTGGTAGGATCGATCGAGATCGCCGGCCCCTGCCGGCGACCCGGCCGCCCACGGCGCGACCTTTGCAGCGCCCCCGTCCACGCTACATCATCGCGCGAGCGCCGATCTCGCCGACGAGCTTCGAGGAGCGCCTCCCATGACGAATTTCCCCGCCTCGCCCGAAAAGTCCCCCGCGTTCGGTCACACCTCCGGCGTGAAGAATCTTCAACGCTGGTCGATCGCGGGCAGCCTCGCCGTCCTCGCGCTCATGGCCCCGACCGCGGTCTTCGCCCAAGCGGCGCCCGCGGTCGCGCCGGCCGATGTCGCCGCCCCGCCGGTCGCACGGCCTCAGCCGAACGCGCCGCCCCGTCGCATCGCGCCGCCGCCGCAACTGCCCGCGCTGCAAGCCGCTCCGCCCGCCGCGATCCCTCCCGCGCCCGCCGCGGATCCCAACGCGCCCGCGGATCCCAACGCGAAGAAAGAACCCTCCGTCGAGGAGAAGGCGCTCCGCGGTGTCGTCGCGATCGAACGCGCCGGTCAGCCCCTTTCGCTCGGCGCTGCGCTCGCGGGGGATGGCCGCATCCTCGCCGCGCTCTCGCCGCTCGGCTCGGGTAACGACCTCGAAGCGCGCTTCGCCGACGGCTCCGTCGTTCGCGTCAAGCTCGGCCACCACGACCGCACCTGGGACCTCGCGCTCCTCGTCCCGCAGTCGGGCCGCTGGACCGAAGGGCTCGTCGCCTCCACGCGTGATCCGCTCCGCACCGACGCGACCATCCGCAGCTTCGCGATGGGCGCCAAGGGCAAACCTTCGGTCTCGCAGATGGTGATCCGCGGCCGGAAAAACCTCCTCGGCGCCGACGACGCCACGCTCGCGAACGCCTTCGAGCTCGGCTCGCGCATCTCGCCGCTCGACCTCGGCGCGCCGATCGTCGACGAGGACGGGCGCGTCGTCGCCCTGCTCGGCCGCGGCTGCTCCCCGAACGAGGGTCGCCCCTGCACCCCCGTCGCGTTCGGCATCCCGATCAACGCGATCCGCTCCTTCCTGCGCACGGTCCCGCCGACCGCGGTCCCGCCCGCGGCTTGGCTCGGCATCCAGGGTTCGTCCGAGGTCGGAACGTTCGCCAAGGGCGTCCGTGTGCAGAGCATCCACCCGGACAGCCCCGCGGCCGAGGCCAAGCTCAAGGGCGGCGATCCCTCCGTCAGCGACATGATCGTCGCCGTCGACGGCGTGCCCGTGACGAGCCCCGAGCAGCTCGCGGAGGTCATCCGGACGCACGCGGTCGGCGAGAAGGTGCCGCTCACGGTGTTTGGCCAGGGCAAGTATCGTCAGGTGACGGTCGCGCTTCGTCAGGCGCCCGATCCGCGCGCCGCACCCAAGGCGCCGCCTGCGCATCCGGCCGAGTTGCCGACGCTCGGCGATGCGCCTCCCCCCACGCAAGCCCGTCCCAGAGCGGACGTGCTCGACCGCAGGAGGTAAGATCGATCCCATCTGATCCCGTGGAAACGAACTCGCGACGACCCACTCGCGGGATCTCGTTGACACCCCGCCGAACGATCCCGACCATGACGAGCGCGGCTCTCGGCTACCCATCGGTACCGAGAAAAGGCGAGCCGCTCCGTCCCCCACATTCGGTGAACCGTGGCTCAACAGCTCCGCATCGAGGTTGCCGGCGAGACGAACGTCGGCCGCAAGCGTAATCACAACGAAGACAACTTCGCGATCATGGCGGAGTACGGCCTCTTCATCGTGGCCGACGGCATGGGTGGTCATGCATCGGGCGAGGTCGCCTCGAAGATGGCCGTCGACGCGATGCAAGAATTCTTCGCGCAGACGCAAGAGGATCCCGAGCGCACGTGGCCCTACAAGATGGACCGCACGAAGGGCTACGAGGAGAACCGCCTCATCACGGGCATCAAGCTCGCGAACCTGCGCATCTACGAAACCGCGCAGCGCGAGTCGAAGAAGCGCGGCATGGGGACGACGTTCGTCGGCATCTTCACGGCGAACGACGGCGTGTACATCGCGCACGTCGGTGACAGCCGCGTCTACCGGCATCGCGACGGCAAGCTCGAGTGCCTCACCGAGGACCACTCGTTGCTCAACGACTACATCAAGATGAAGCGCCTCACGCCCGAGGAGATCGCGAACTTCCCGCACAAGAACGTCATCGTGCGCGCGCTCGGGATGAAGGAGACCGTCAAGGTCGACACGCGCTTCGAGGTGCCCGCCGTCAACGACACCTACCTGCTCTGCTCCGACGGCCTCTCCGGCCCCGTGAGCGACCCCGAGATCGCCGACATCCTCTCGCGCCACGGCGACATCAAGACCGCGACCGCGAAGCTCATCGAGCGCGCCAACGAGAACGGCGGACCCGACAACGTCACGTGCGTCCTCGTCCGCTGGACGCTCTGATCCAAGGCGAACACCGACCCGCGTTCACGCGCCGCACCCACGGCGCGTGATGCGTTTTGTGCGCGCGACGCGCGCGGCGATCACTTGCCCGTCGAGAGCATGATCGCCGCGACGATGGCGAAGCCGATCAGCGCGAACAGAACGCCGCCGAGCAGGAAGGGCCACACACGGCGCGGCGCATGCTGCGGCGCGAGGTCGGTCGCGAGGGGCTGCATGCCGGTTTGCTGCGGCCACGGGGCCTGCTGCGCCGGCATGCTCATCGGTTGCTGCCCATAGGATCGCGAGGCCTCCGGGTACGTCGCGTTCGGCATCGGCGCGCCGTAGCTCGGCGACGCGGGCACGGGCGGTTGCACCGCGCCGTACGTGCCCGAGCTCGACAGACCCGGGTAACTGTTGGAGGTCGAACCATATCCCGAGGGGCTTGGCCGCGCCGCGCTCGATCCCGACGGCTGCGGCAGCGGCGGCCACTGCGGGGCCCCTCCGGTCTGGTTCGGCATGAGCCGCGCGATCGGCATTGCCAGCGTCGCGGCCGCGTCGTCGGTCGTGTTCTCCGCCTCGATCGGCGGAGGCTCGGGGCGACGGATGTGCGACTCCTGGCGCGTCACGTCGTAGGGAATCGTCCCGCGCGGCCCGCCGCTCAAGGACGCCGACGCATGCGAAGGCGTGCGCGACATCGACACCCCCGTCTGCGGCGCGGGCATCGTGTGTGCGGTCCCGAGCGTGTTCGGCTGCGCGTACGGCACGCCCGACGAACGCGGGCTCAGTTCGCGCCACGCGGCGAGCGCCTCCGTCGCTGTCTGGAACCGCTGGTCCGGATCACGCGCGAGCCCGCGTGCGACGAACGCTTCGAGCCGTGGATCGATGGGGCCATCCATCGCGTCGCCGATCCTGCGCGGCGGCGCCTTCGCCTTCATCTCCACCATCACGAGCACGTTCTTCGCGAGGTAGGGGAGCTGTCCCGTGAGCGACTGGTAGATCATCGTCGTGCACGCGTAGATGTCCGCGCGCTCGTCGACCATCTTTGCCTTGCCGATCTGCTCGGGCGGCATGAACGAGAACGTTCCGAGGCTCTGGCCCATCTCGGTGAGCGTCTCGCCCTCCAACTCCTTCGGCAGCTTCGAGATGCCGAAGTCGAGGATCTTTACCCGCGTGGAGCCATCCGGACGGCGTTCGAGGAAGACGTTCGAGGGCTTGAGGTCGCGGTGGATGATCTTCACGCGGTGCGCGTCCGCGAGGCCCATCCAGACCTGTTCGAGGATGAAGTAGAGCTCGTCGAAGTGGATCGGCCCGGTGCGCTTCAGCCGATCGATGAGGCTCTCGCCTTCGAGCAGCTCGAAGACGAGCACGATGCCGAAGTTCGCGTCCTCCTCGACGTCGAGGACCTGCGTGACGTAGTCGCTGTTGATCGAGCCCGCCGCGCGCGCCTCGCGCCGGAAGCGCTCGACGGCCGAGTGCTTCGCCTTCACGTCGGCGTGCAGCACCTTGATCGCCACCTGGCGCCCGGTGCGCGTGTTCTCCGCGGCGAACACCTCGCCCATCCCGCCGCGCCCGAGCGGGCGGATCACGCGGTAGCGATTCGCGATGATGGTGCCGGCTTCGATCTCCAAACGTGCGCCTCGTCCCTTCGGACTAGAACGTCCCGACGGCCATCATGCCGCCGCCCTGCGGTGTGGCCCATGGAGCGAAGGCAAACGACTCCTTCGGCGGCTCGGTCGGCTTCTTCTCGGGCCGCATGACGAAGAGGACCGTCGCCGCCACCGCGCCCGCCGCGGCCAAGCCGAAGCACACGTCCGCGACCGTGTTCAGCGTGACGACCTTCGAACGCATGTCCTCGAGGACCACGAGCTCCGATGCGGTGTTCGCCTTCCCGTTCGACGCGTCGAAGTCGGCTTTCGCGCCCGTCGCGAGCACGCCTCCGACCACCGCGCCCGCGATGCCCGCGGCGATCGCCGCGCCGCCCACGATGAACACCGTCATCGGCACGGGACGCGAGGGCTGCTCGGCGGGTTTGTCCTCGCCGCCGCTCTGGAAGTCCTTCTCGGTAAAACCCTCGGCCGTCACGGGTTTGCCCTTGTCGAACTCGAACTCGCGCTCGAACTTGCCGCCGTTCGGGATGTCGACCTTCCAGATCTGATCGGGCGCGCCGTCGACGCTGGCCTTGAACTCGTGCGAGCCGGGGTGGATGCCGATGCGCGTGTCCGTGAGGCCGATCGTGTAGCGGTTCGTGATCGGAAAGCCGCGCGCCGGCGTGCGCACGTCCGTGATCGTCACGCCCGGACGATCGGACTTCAGCGTCACCCACGCGACCACGGACCGCAGCGCCTTGAGGTCCGTCTCCATCTGCTGCTTGTCCGCGGGGTCGAGCTGATCGCCCTTCGCTTCGAGGAATTTGTCGAGCAGAGAGATCGCCTCGCCGTCGCGCTCGAGCTCCATCGCGCAGAGGCCCATGCCCTTGACCGCGTTCATCGAGCCCGAGAGCTCGTAGGCCTTCTTGAACTCGCGATACGCCTCCTCGCACTTGTGCCCGGAGGGATCGTTGTAGAAGGCCGCGCCCGCCTCCATGTGCTTCTTCGCTTCGACGAGCTTCGGATCCTCGGGCGCTGCGGGCTCGGCCGGGGGCTTCTTGCCGGCGCCTTTGCCCTGCGCGAGGGCCGGGCACGCAGCGGCGAGCATGGCGAGAGCCGTGATCGCGGAGAACGTACGCGTCAGCGCGGACCGCATGCCCCAAAGGGTACCGCGGGTCGTGCTGGATCGGAAAGAGAACCGCAGGGGTTCGGGGCGTAGCTCCGCTCGCGGAGCGAGAGCCCCGAGCGTCGAACGACGCGGTTCGAGGGGGGCGTCTTACTCCTCGTTGGAGCGGAGCTTGGCGAGCACGCTGAGGTCTTCGAGGGTCGAGGTGTCGCCGGTGGTCTCGCGCCCCGTGGCCACATCCTTCAAGAGGCGCCGCATGATCTTGCCGCTTCTCGTCTTCGGCAGCGCGTCGGCGAAGCGGACCTGATCGGGTCGGGCGAACTTGCCGATCTCTTGGCCGACGTGGTTCGCGAGCTTCGTCGCGAGCTCGGGACTCGCCGTAAATCCGGGGCGAAGCGACACGAAGACCACGAGCGCTTGGCCCTTGAGGTCGTCCGGCCGACCGACCGCGGCCGCCTCGGCGACGGCTGGGTGCGAGACGAGCGTGCTCTCGATCTCCGCGGTGCCGATGCGATGACCCGCAACGTTCAGGACATCGTCGATGCGGCCGACGACCCAGTAGTAGCCGTCCGCGTCGCGGCGCGCGCCATCGCCCGTGAAGTAACAGCCCTCGACATCGCTGAAGTACTGCTTGCGGAAGCGCTCGTCGTCGCCCCACACGGTGCGCAAGATCGAGGGCCACGGGCGCCGGAGGACGAGCATGCCGCCCTCGTTCGCCCCGACGCTCGTGCCGTCCTTGGTCACGACGTCCGGCACCACGCCGAACATGGGCAAACCCGTCGATCCGGGCTTCGCCGACGCGGCGCCGGGCAAGGTCGTCATGAGGATCGAGCCCGTCTCCGTTTGCCACCACGTGTCGACGATGGGGCAACGCTCGCCGCCGATGTTCTTGTGGTACCAGATCCACGCCTCGGGATTGATCGGCTCGCCGACGGAGCCGAGCAGGCGCAGGCTCGAAAGATCACTCTTCTTCGGCCAGTCGTCGCCCTGGCGCATGAAGGCGCGGATCGCGGTCGGCGCGGTGTAGAGGATGGTCACGCCGTGCCGCTCGATGAGGCGCCAGAAGCGGCCCCAGTCGGGGAAGTTCGGCGCGCCTTCGTAGAGCAGGCACGTCGCGCCGTTCGAGAGCGGGCCGTAGACGATGTAGCTGTGCCCGGTCACCCAACCGACGTCGGCCGTGCACCAGTAGACGTCGTCGTCACGCAGGTCGAAGACGTACTTCGTGGTGACGTGCGCGCCGACGAGATAACCCGCGGTCGTGTGCAGCACGCCCTTGGGTTTGCCCGTGGAGCCCGAGGTGTAGAGGATGAACAGCGGGTGCTCGGCGTCGACGATCGTGGCCTCGCGACGCGCGTGGCCGTTCGGATCGACGATCTCGTGCCACCACACGTCGCGTCCCTCGGTCATCTGCACGGGACACTTCTCGCTGCCGAGGTGACGCAGCACGACGGTCTTCTGCACGCTCGCCGATTGCGGCTGCGCGAGCGCCTTGTCGACGGTCGACTTCAGCTCGAGCACGTTGCCGCGCCGGTAGCCGCCGTCCTGCGTGATGACGACCTTCGCCTGGCTGTCGTGCACGCGGTCGCGGATCGCGTCCGCCGCGAAGCCGCCGAAGATCACGGTGTGCACCGCGCCGAGCCGCGCACACGCGAGCATCGCCACCACGACCTCGGGCACCATGCCCATGTAGATCGCCACGCGGTCGCCCTTCTCCACGCCGAGCTTCGCGAGCGCGTCGGCGAAGAGCACGGTGTCGCGGTAGAGCTGCGCGTACGTCAGCGTGCGCGTCTCGCCGTACTCGCCTTCCCAGATGATCGCCGCCTTGTTCCGCGTCGGCGTCGACATGTGCCGATCGAGGCAGCTCTCCGAGACGTTGAGCGTCGCGCCCTCGAACCACTTCGCGTGCGGGAGGTTCCACTCGACCGTCTGCGTCCACGGCGTGCGGAACACGAGGTCCTTCGCCTCGCGACGCCAGAACGTGTCCGGATCGTCGAGGCTCTCGCGGTAGAGCGCGTCGTAGGCCTCGCGCGATTTGATGCGCGCGCGCGCGGCAAACTCGGCCGGCGGATCGAACCTACGCGTCTCCTTCAGCAGGCTTTCGATGGCTTCCTTCGACATGGGCCCTCCCAAGGCGGACGCGGAGGATACCGCTCCGGAAGAACATCGTCACCAGCCGCCGAGACCGACGCGCGCTCCGAGGCCCAGGGTCACGCGGGGGTCGGCGAGCTCGACGTCGGCGGTGTCGGTCCCGCCGAGCAGGAGCGTCTGCTGCGCGGCGAGACCGACCAGGACGCCGCTCCAGTCGAGCTCGACGCCCGTGTCGAGGTTGATGAAGGCGACGCCCCCGGGGCTTTCGCCGCTGCCGAGCCAGTTGTACGCGAGGCCGCCGCCGATCGTGGCGACGAACCGCGCCTTCCTGCCGGGGCTCATGAGCCGCACGCCCCCGCCGAACCGCACGGAGTTCAGCCGGACCGTGCTGTCGCCGCTCTTCGTGGCGATGGGATTGTTCGCGTAGTCGAACAAAAACTCGAGCCCGATCGGCGTGGAGATCCGATAGCCGAGCCGCGCGCCGACCATGCCGCCCGCGCCCTCCTCGCCGAGCATCAGGAAGACGCCGCCCGTCGCGTTCGCATACGCGCCGCGGAGGGGCGGATCCGGCGGTTTTGCGATCTTGGGCGGAGGAGGCGGCGGGGCCGGGAGCGAGCGCGGCACGGCGATGGGTACGCCGCCGACGTCGGGACGAACCTCCTGCGCTTTGCCGGCCACGACGAGCACCTGGAACGCGTACTCGGGGCCGCCTTGCTTGTACATCTGCACGAGGTGCGTCCCCGGCTCGACGAGCCCGGCCCACTGGCCGAGCGCGAGCGGCACCTGATCGATCGCGATGGCCATCTCGGGGTCGTCCGTCTTCACGACGACCCAGCCCTTGTTCGGCACGAGCGCGAGCTTGACGACCTTGTCCTGGTCCTTGCTCGTGACCGTGACGATCTCCTCGGCGTCCTCGTAGCCTTCGGCGCGCGCGCCGATCCGGTGCCGGCCCGGTCCGAGCGGCAGGGGTTTGTCCGCGGTGCCGGGGGGCTGCGGCTCGTCGTCGACGAGCAGCACGGCGTGCGAGGGCGAGACCTCGACCTTCACGTATCCGATGAGCGCGCGCATCTCGGCGATCGCGCTCTCGGCGGCGGCCTTGTCCTCGGGCTCCATCGTGTCCGCGTGCTTGCGGAGCGCGAGCTCGAGGGCGGCGATGGCCTGCGGGTACTGGAAGAGGCTCTTGTGGGCGAGCGCGATGTTGACGAGGGGGCTCGCGCGCGGGCGCTCGGCGTAGGCGGCCTGGAACTCCACGATGGCGGCGGCGAAGTTGCCGTCGCCGTAGAGCTTCACGCCGTTCGCCATGTGCTGCTTGTACGAGTCGGGAAGGGGCGCGCTCTCGGCTTTGGGATCGCCGGCCGCGAGGGCGCCGTTCGCGACCGTGGCGAACGCGAGCGTGAGGGCGAGGGCCGCGCGGGGCCTGAATCGACCGAGGAGCGAGCTCATTCCACCTTCAGCTTGAGCTGCGGGGCGACGCCTTGGATCTTCATCGTCGCCGTCGGCTTGGCGCTCGCTTGCGGCGGCGTGATCTCCGGCTTTGCGTTCGCGGTCTTCGTGGTCTTCCTCGTCGAGGTCGACATCGTTCGAGGCGCCTCGGAAGGCTCAGGCGCGGGCAGCTTCGTCTCGGCCGCCTCCGGCGCGGGCGCTTCTGCGGGGTTCGTTTCGTTTGTCTGCACGGGCTCGGGCGCCGGCTCGACGCGCGCTTCGCTCGCTGGGGTTGTCGGGGGAACGGGTGACGCAGGCGTGGCGGACGTCGGCGTGCTGCGGCTGTACATGACACCCACGCCGATCGCCAGCGCAGCGGCGAACGCGCCCAGACCGAGCCAGAGCGCGCGTGATCGCTCCTTGCCGCCGCTCGCGCCGCTGTTCGTCGACCAGCCCACACGTGACGGTCCACCCGTGCCGACCTCCTCGGCGGGCCGCGTCGCCGACTCGTTCGTCTGGGCCGCGCGCGGCGTGTTTCGCGCAAGATCCGGCGACGAACGCGAGCCCGTATCGCCGACGCGGAGCGCGCGCGCCGGGAGCAGGCCACCCGAGGCGGCGCCGAGCGCGTCGAGCATCTCGCGCGCATTCGGAAAACGTTTGTCCCGGTTGCGCTTGAGTGCCTTCACGAGGAAACGCGCCACGGCTTCGGGCACCTCAGGGTTCCACGTGCGCACGTCGGGCACGGCCTTCGTGCAGATGTTCACGATGACCTGCTCGTACGACTGACCTTCGTGCGGGGGCCTGCCCGTGAGGCACTCGTAGAGGATCGCGCCCACCGACCAGAGATCGGTGCGCTCGTCGATGTCGGGCAGCGCCTGCGATTGCTCGGGCGACATGTAAAACGGCGTGCCGAGCACCGTGCCTTGGCGCGTGATCGTCTTCTCGGGGACGCCGCCCGTGCGTCGCACCTTGGAGATGCCGAAGTCGAGGATCTTGACGAAGTCGGTCTGGTCGTCGCGTTCGGCGAGGAAGACGTTGTCGGGCTTGAGATCACGATGAACGATGCCGGCCTCGTGGGCGCGGCAGAGCCCGCGGAGGAGCTGCGCGATCACGTCGAGCGTGACGTCGAGATCGAGCCGCCCGAGGCGCTTGATCCGGTGGCCGAGGTCCTCGCCGCGAAGCAACTCCATCACGATGAAGGGCTGCCCGTCGTCGGTGACGCCCGAGTCGAAGATCGTGACGATGTGCGCGCTCTCGACCGCGCTCGCGGCCGCGGCCTCGCGCTGGAAGCGGGCCACGGCGTCAGCGTTTCGGGCGAGCTCGGGGTCGACGAACTTCATCGCGACGCGCTTGCCGATGCTCGTGTTCAGCGCCTCGTACACCGCGCCCATGCCGCCTCGGGCGATGAGGCGGGAGACCTTGTATTTGCCCACGTCACGGCCGACGAGCGAGCCGTCGCTCGTCGGGGCGTCGGGCAGCGGAGCGTCGGCAGCGGGCATGCGGGATCATCGAGGCCGGGTCGACCTCGTCCCCCCATGGACGAGCGAACGAGAGAAAACCTTCGGCCGATCGAACCGAGCTTATCACCGCTCCCCGGTGGCGTGCACGATCTCGAAGAAACGACGCGGGGGTATGGGGCAGAGCTCGGCTCGTCCGAGCGGAGCCCCATCGTCGATCAACGCGGCAGCGGCGGCAGGTCCGGCGGGGGGGCCTCGCCGAGCAGCGCGTCGAGCTCGCCGTCTTGATCGAGGGCCGCGATGTCCGTGAATCCGCCCACGGGGCGGTTGTTGATGAACACCTGCGGCACGGTTCGCTGGCGCGTGGTCTCCGAGAGCCAGCGGCGGAGGTCGGGCCGCGTGTCGACGTCGATCTCCTCGAAGCGCACTTTCTTCCCGGAAAGCAAGGCTTTCGCGCGGTGGCAGTAGGGGCACCAGGGGGTCGTGTAGATGGCGACGTCGGCGGGCATGATGCTGGACATTTCGGTCCTCGGAGCGAAAGGCGCAAGGGCGGGGATGTGCGCGAGAGCTCGGCGAAGCGCCAAGGGAGGGTCGGACGAGGTGAGGTGGCGCGAGGCGGAGCGCCAAGCACAGGGGAGCAGAGCCGAGCGGGCGCTCGGCGAAGCGCCACGGACGGCCCTCTCGCGCCGGGGTGGTGATTGGCGACGCGCCAAGCAGAGGTCGGGAGGGCCGGTAGCCGGGATGGCGAAGCGCCAAGGAAAGGTCGGAACAGGTCGAACGGTGCTTGGCGCAGCGCCAAGGAAGCGTCCGAGCGCTCCGGGGTACGCTTGGCGCGGCGCCAAGGAAGAGCCCTCGGGCTCCCGGGTGCGCTTGGCGCGGCGCCCAAGGAGGAGCGAGGGGCTCCCGATGTTGCTTGGCGATGCGCCGAGCGCATGCTGCGGAGTATCGCGGCCGATGGCGTCCTTCCGTGACCCGACCTAGAAGCACGACGCGCCGTCCCTTGCGTGCGCTGCTCACCTAGTGAGAAAAAGGAGCCATGGCCGACACCGAGGGCACAATCCACCTCGAACGCTTCACGAACGACGCCCGGCAGATCGTCGCGGGCGCGCAAGCGCTCGCCGACGACCGGAAGCATGCCGAGGTCTCGCCTTTGCACCTGCTCGTGCGCTTGCTCGAGCGGGATCGCGGCGTCCTCGAGGTCTTCCGGCGCGCCGGCGCCGACCCGAACGAGACGATGAACCTCGCGGAGGCGGCCCTCAGGCGTCAGCCGAAGTCGACGGGCGGCGTCGCGTACGTGGACGCCCGGCTGCTCGATCTGCTTGGGCGAGCCGAGCGTGAGGCGACGCGGGACAAGTCTCCGAACGTCGGCATCGAGCACCTCCTGCACGCGCTCGCGCAGGAGATTCGTGGGCCGGCGGGGGAGATCCTCTCGTCGTTCAGCATCGGTCCGGGCGCGTTCCGTCCGCACCTCGGCGCGCTCGCGGAGGGGGAAGCGAAGGCGCCGGCACAGCGGGATTCGGCCGCGGCGATCGTGACGAGCGCGGCCGGCAGCGCCGAAGGGAACGGCTACACGCGCGACCTCGTGGCCGACGCGCGCAAGGACCTGTTCGATCCGGTGATCGGCCGCGACGGCGAGGCGCGGCGGCTCCTGCAGATCCTCGAGCGCCGGTTCAAGAACCATCCGCTCGTCGTAGGCGAGCCGGGCGTCGGCAAGTCCGCGCTGATCCGCGGGCTCGCCGATCGCATCGCGCGCGGTGACGTGCCGAGTAACCTCGCCGGCGCGCGCCTCTACGAGCTCGACACGGGCGCGCTCGTCGCGGGCGCGAAGCTCCGCGGCGAGATCGAGCAGCGCCTCAAGGCCCTCGTCGACAAGCTCCGCAGCGTTCAGGACGCCGAGACCATCCTCGTCGTCGAGGACATCGACGCGCTCTTCGGCCAGGGCGTGCAGGGCTCGGGCGTCGGTGACCTCTTGAAGCCGTTGCTCGCGCGGAGCGAGATCCGCATCCTCGCGACGACCACGCCCGAGGGCATTCGCAAGCTGAACGAGCGGGATGCTTCGATCCTGCGGCGCTTCGCCGTGGTGAACATGGATCCGCCGTCGATCGATCAGGCGACCGAGATCCTGCGTGGCGTCGCCACGAAGTACGAGGCGCACCACCGCGTGCGCATCGGCGAGAGCGCGATCCTCTCGGCCGTGAGCCTCGCCAAGCGGTACCTCTCCGATCGCGCGTTGCCGGATACCGCGGTCGATCTCCTCGACGAGACGAGCGCGCGCAAGCGCGTCGAGGTCGATGGCGTGCCCGCGGAGGTCGACGCGTTGAGCCGCCGCGTGGATGCGCTCAAGGCGCAGATCGCGGCGCTCGCGGACGACGACGATCGGCTGAGCGTGCAAGCGCGGCAACGACTGGAGAAGGAGCTCGCCGAGGTCGAGCCGCGCGCGAAGGAGCTGCGCACGGCCATCGCGGCGCGCCGCGGTGTCGTCGCGGCGGTGCAGTCGATCCGCAAGGAGCTCGCGGCGGCGAACGAGGCGTTCGCGACGGCGCAACGCGAGAAGAACTACGCGCGGATCGGCGAGCTCGAGCACGTGACCTTGCCCGAGATCCGCCGCCGTCTGGAGACGGCCGAGCAGGCCGCGAAGCGCGAGGGCGCCGAGGCCGGCTCGAACATGGTCACGGAGAACGACGTGGCCGGCACGCTCGCCGAGTGGACGGGCATCCCGGTCGCGAAGATGCTCGAAGGCGAGTCGGAGAAGCTCCTCAAGATGGAAGAGCGCCTCGCGCGCCGCGTGGTCGGCCAGGACGAGGCCGTGCGCGCGATCGCCCGCGCCGTGCGCCGCGGCCGCGTGGGCCTGCGTGATCCGGGCAAGCCCATCGGCTCGTTCCTCTTCCTCGGCCCGAGCGGCGTCGGCAAGACCGAGCTCGCCAAGGCCCTCGCCGAGTTCTTGTTCGACGACGAGCAGGCGCTCACGCGGCTCGACATGAGCGAGTTCATGGAGCGGCACATGGCGCAGCGCCTCATCGGCGCGCCGCCCGGCTACGCTGACAGCGAGCAAGGTGGCTTCTTGACCGAGGCCGCGCGCCGCAGGCCCTACAGCGTCCTGCTTTTCGACGAGGTCGAGAAGGCGCACGCGGACGTGTTCAACCTGCTCCTCCAGATCCTCGACGACGGCCGCCTCACCGACGGTCGCGGCAGGACCGCGGACTTTTCCAACACGGTCGTGATCATGACCTCGAACATCGGTTCGAAGCGGATCCTGGAGACGGACGTGAAGCTTTTCGGCACCGAGGATGGGCGCGACGCGATCCGCGACGTGCTCTTCGAGGAGCTCAAGGCCTTCTTCCGGCCGGAGTTCTTGAACCGGATCGACGACATCGTCGTGTTCAAGGCCCTCAGCAAGCAGGACCTGCGCGGGGTCGTGGACATCCAGCTCCGGCGCCTCGAGCGGCTGCTCGCGGATCGCGAGATCAAGGTGCAGCTCGACGACGCCGCGAAGGACCTGCTCGTCGACATCGGCTACGAGCCCTCGCTCGGCGCGCGGCCGCTCAAGCGCGCCATCCTGAAAGAGCTGCAAAACCCGCTCGCCGAAGCGATCCTCGCGGGCGGCTACGGCCCCGGACAGATCGTGCACGTCCGCGCGGCCGACGGCTCGTTCACGTTCACGAAGGCCTGAGCGCGGCGCGTCGGCTGACGCGTCGCGTTGCCGGTTCCCGTCCTTGCTCGCTGCGAGGACGGCGGATCGGGACTCCGCGCAAACATTGACGCCGCCGTGACGACCGTAGATCCTGCGAGTGTAGGAGGCTCCGGCATGCCTGGCAGGAACGTATCGCGGCGGTTGTTCGTGGGAGTGGTGGGGGGCGGTGTGCTTGCCGCACCGGTGATCGCCTCCGCGCGCCCGGAGACCACGCCCGCTGCAAAAGACGCGGCGCACAGCGAAAAACCGCTCGATGCGCCGACGCGTGAGAACGTCGCCAAGCTGCTCGCCCCGCTCGCCGCGGGCGCGCGCCTCGCGCGATGGACGATCGTCCAGATCGATCCCGTCGTGAACGGGTGTGTGAGCATCAAGGTTCGGACGGACGATGGGCACACGTTCGACCTGGAATTGCTCGCGCGCGACCGCACCGCGCTCGCGCAGCGGCCGCCCGCAGAGACGGAACGGCACGCGATCTTCGTGGTGAACGGCGGCAATGGCTGGGCGCCCACGCAGGAGGAGCAGGGGCTCGCGGCCATGACGCTCGCGCAGATCGTCGCGAAGAACGAGCGCGAGGTGCGCCTGTCCGATCTGCTCACGCACGCCGAGCGCATCCACAAGCACGGCGACGCGCTCCTGGTTCCGGCGGAGGGACCGGGCTGACGGCATGGCGGCGGTCCTCTCCCTTGGTTTGACTTGCAACAATGCGTGCGTCTTCTGCGCGCAAGGGGAGAGGTCTGCCTCGCCGCGCGAGCGAGAGGCCGAAGGGCTCGATCTCGCGAGGGGCCTACGCGTCGAGCCGGGCGACGTCGTGTTCGTGCAGGGCGGCGAGCCGACGCTCGCCGAGGATCTACCGGCGGTTGTCCGCGCACTCGACGAGCGCGGCGCGCGCCGCATCGTGGTGCAGACGAACGGCCGGCGGCTCGCGTACCGCGCCTATACGCGCGCGCTTCGCGAGGCGTCGAGCAAGCTCTCGCTCGACGTCTCGCTGCACGGCTCGACCGAGCCGATGCACGACTACCACACGCAGACGCCGGGCAGCTTCAAGCAGACCGCGCTCGGCGTACGGCATGCGCGGGCCGAGGGCATCGAGGTCGGGACGACCACGGTGATCACGCGGTCGAACTATCGTCACCTCGCGGAGATCGTGCAGCTTTCGCGTGCGCTCGGGGCGCGCGCGGCGCACCTCGCGAGGGCTTCACGATTTGGCCGCGCGGCGCGCGCGGCGGATCGGATCGTCGCGCCGGAAGATCTCGTGCGGCCGCAGCTCACGCGCGCGCTCGCGGAGGCGGCGCGGCTCGGAATGGGCTGGCTCGCGGGCGAGAAGGCGAGCCACGCGGAGGTGCGCGAGCTCTTCGCGGGCCTCGGCGAGGTGGAGATCGCGGAGGCGGGGGGGCTGGGTTCGTCGCGGACGACCGGCGTCGAGATCGCGGCCTCCGACAAGAACTTCGTGGAAACGTCTCGGCTCGTCCGAGCGAAACCACCGAGCGTCAACCGGAGCATTGCTTGGGAGCGGTGAGTGACAATGGCGAGCAACGTCAAAGCCAGTGACGAGCAGCGGGGCAAGCAGGTGCGACGGATCGCCATCGCGGCGCTTCTGACCGTGATCGGCGCGGCGGCGGGTTCGTCC
The DNA here is from genome assembly GCF_028435265.1 of Polyangium jinanense. GTDB lineage: Bacteria > Myxococcota_A > Polyangia > Polyangiales > Polyangiaceae > Polyangium > Polyangium jinanense. The sequence continues at coordinate 110,166 of NZ_JAGTJK010000001.1, forward strand.
TGCGCCGAGGGCGGGAGCGTCACGTCCACGGGTGGCAACAGCACCGGCTCGAGCTCTGGCGGCAGGGGCGGCGAAGGCGGCGAAGGTGGCGCGGGCGGCGGCACGGGCGGCACGGGCGGCGTTGGTGGCATCGGCGGCACGGGTGGTACCGGTGGCATGGGTGGAGCCGGCGGCGGGGGCGGCGCGGGTGGAGCCGGCGGCGCGGGTGGCGGCCAGATGTGCGTGCCGCAGACCGAGGTCTGCGACGGCGTCGACAACAACTGCGACAACGTGGTCGACGAGGGCTGCGATTGCGTGACCGGCGTGAAGGAGGCCTGTTACACGGGCCCCGACGGCACGAAGGGCGTCGGCGCGTGCAAGGAAGGCGAGAGGACCTGCGACGCGACCGGGAAGTGGGGCCTGTGCGAAGGGGAGGTCGTCCCGGCTCCGGCCGAGGCTTGCAACGGCTTCGACGACGACTGCGACGGCGAGGTCGACGAAGGGTGTACGTGCATCACGGGCGAGACGAAGGGCTGCTACACGGGCCCGATGGGCTCGGAGAACGTCGGCCTCTGCAAGCCCGGCACGCAAGCCTGCGACGCGAACGGCCAGTGGGGCCCGTGCCTGGGTGACACCACGCCGCAGCCCGAGCTGTGCAACGGCCTCGACGACAGTTGCGACGGCACGATCGACGAGGACAACCCGGGCGGCGGCGGCGCGTGCGTCGCGCCGGGCCTCGGCGAGTGCAAGAAGGGCACGCTGAACTGCATCAACGGCGCGGTGAAGTGCTCGCCCGCGCCCGTGCAGCCCGAGGCTTGCGACGGCCTCGACAACAACTGCGACGGCAACACCGACGAGGGCAACCCCGGCGGCGGCATGCAGTGCACGACGGGCTTCATGGGCCTGTGCAGCACGGGTTTGACCAAGTGCGATGGCGCGAACGGCGTGAAGTGCATGCCGAACGTCGTCCCCGGCCAGCTCTCCGAGGCGTGCAACAACCTCGACGACGACTGCGACGGCATGGTCGACGACGCCATCCCGCAGGTCGGCATGGCGTGCACGAAGCCCGGTCAGCTCGGCGTCTGCCAGTTCGGCACCTTCGAGTGCCCCGCCGGCGCGCCGCAGCTCCTCTGCAACGCGCCTCTGCCCGGCACGGTCCAGGAGACGTGCAACGGCAAGGACGACGACTGCAACGGCACGATCGACGATCCGGCTCTCGTGAACGGTTTGCCCTGCAGCACGGCGTTCCCCGGCGTGTGCGCGACGGGCACCACGGTCTGCGTGGGCGGAAGCTCCTCGTGCAACCCGCAGGTCTCGCCCGGATCGCAGACCGAGATCTGCGACAGCAAGGACAACAACTGCAACGGCACCGTCGACGAGATGCAGCCGAACCCGGCGTGCACCTCGCAAAACCCGAACGCGCAGTTCGTCTCGAGCTGGTCGTGCACCGGCGGCCAGTGCCAGATCGTGCAGTGCAACGTCGGCTACGCGAACATCGACGGCGCGCCGGGCAACGGCTGCGAGTGCGCGACCGATCAGTACGCGAACCAGTGCGTCAGCTCGGGCGCGGTCAGCGTGCCGAAGGGCGGCACGGTGAACATGATCGGCAAGGTCGAGACCTCGGTGGGCAGCGACTGGCTCACGTTCAACTTCGTCGCGCCCGCGGCGCTCGGCCAGCCGTACACGCCGAAGGTCCAGCTCGTGAACGACGCGGGTGGTCAGTACGGGATGGACGTGCTCCACGACTGCAACACCGTCGCGACCTGCAACGACGGCGGCACGGGAGCGGGGGCCACCGTTTGGGAGCTGAATTATCAGTACAACATGAACGGCAGTCCCACGGGCCCCTGGTCGGACAACAACCCGAAGGTCGTGTCTGTCAAGGTTCGCGTGTATCGCAAGAACGGTACGCCGCCGACGTGCGATCAGTATACCGTGACCGCCACGAACCCGTGAGGAGCGGCGGGACGCACCTTACGGTACGTCATCGGGAGCGAAGGGCGAATGAGCGACATGTCGTTTCACTTGGGTGAGGGCTCGGTTCGGATCGAGTTCGACGAGGGCCTGTACCCCAAGGATGCGATCTACGGAGCGGCGTACGTCTTCATCGATCGCTGCTGGGTGCACCTCGATCGTGCGGGAGATCGGCGCATCCAGGTGACGCTCAAGGCGAAGAAGCCGGGCGCTGACACGCAGACGTTCGCGGGTGAGTTCCAGAACGAGCTGCTCGGCCAGGCGTGGCGCCTCCGGATCGTCGAGGAGAACAAGAAGCTCGTCGAGTCGATCACGGCGCGCGCGTTCGGCGGCGCGGCGGGTCCGCCCGGGCTCGATGAGTTGCTCGCGATGGACATCGGCGAGGAGACGGCCTTCGAAGATCCGCTCGGCATCGCGATGAGCTGGGAGGAGAAGTACAAGAAGAAGGGCAAGGCCGAGGGCACGAAGGCCGAGGCCGAAGGCGCGGCCGAGAACGTGTCGGGGGGCGAGAAGGCGTCGTGATCGAGCTCAGGTTTCACGAGGAGCTCTACGACGGCTTCGCGATCGACGAGGCCGTGAAGACGTACGCTCCGTACGCGACGGCCGAGCTCTCGCGCGATGGCGGCGCGTACGTCGTGAAGGTGACGGCGAAGCCCGAGGCCACGAGCGAAGGCATCGACGAGCGCGTGCTCTCCGCGGAGCTCGCGAACTACGCGCTCGGTTTGACGATCGAGAAGGCGCGATCGGGAGGTGCGGCGTGACGAGCCTCTCGACGCTCTTCACCGAGCTCGGCCCCGCGGCGAAGTCTCCCTCGGGCCTCGTGCCGTTCCGGTTCCGCGAGGTGGGCGGAGATATTTTGCTCACCAACTTTCTCGGCGACTGGCTCTTCGTCACGAACGACGAGTTCCGCTCGCTCGCGCGCGGCGAGCTCGATCCCGCTTCGCCGCTCCACGACAAACTCGCGTCGAGAAACTTCCTTCGCGACGGCCTCGATCAGGCGAAGGCAGCCGAGCGCATCGCGTACAAGAAGCGGTTCCTCAACTGGGGGCCGAACCTGCACATCGCGGTCGTCACGCTCCGCTGCAACGAGACGTGCGTCTACTGCCACGCGAGCCGCGCGAACATGGACGCGGTCCATACCGACATGACGCCGGAGATCGGCGAGAAGGTCGTGGACCTGATGCTCCAGTCAACCTCGCCCTCGGTGACGCTGGAGTTCCAGGGCGGCGAGCCGCTCGCGAACTTCCCGGTGATGAAGCACGTCATCGAGTACGCCCTTGCGAGGAACCGCGCCTACGGCAAGGGGCTCGAGTTCACGATGGTCTCGAACCTGGCCATGATGGACGAGGAGAAGCTCGCCTTCCTCGTCGATCGCAAGGTTCAGATCTGCACGAGCATCGACGGCCCGGAGCACCTGCACACGAAGCAGCGCATCCTCGCCGGCGGCAACGCGCATCGCGAGGCCGTGAAGTGGATCGAGCGCATCAACAAGGCCTACATCGACATCGGCCTCGACCCGACGCTCTACCACGTCGAAGCGCTGCTCACGACGACGCGCGAGGCGCTCAAGTACCCGAAGGAGATCGTCGACACGTACGTCGGCCTCGGGTGTCGCGCGATCTTCCTCCGCCCCGTCGATCCCTTCGGCTTCGCGGGCAAGACCGCGCAGATCGTCGAGTACGACCGCGCCGCGTACCACAACTTCTACCGCACCGCGGTCGAGCACATCCTCGACCTCAACCGGCGCGGCGAGCAGGTCCTCGAGCGGTACGGCTCGATCTTCCTCACGAAGATCCTCGGCGACGACGACCCGAACTTCCTCGACATCCGCTCGCCGAGTGGCTCGGGGATCGGCGCCCTCGCCTACAACTACGACGGGAAGATCTTCTCGAGCGACGAAGGCCGGATGATGTACGAGACCGGCGATCCCGCGTTCCAGATCGGCGACGTGTTCACCTCGACGTATCGCTCGCTCATGAAACACGAGACGGTGCGCGCGCTCGTGCTTGCGTCGATCCGCGAGGCGCAGCCCGACTGCGTGAACTGCACGTACACGCCGTACTGTGGGGTGCAGCCCGAGCACAGCTACCGGACGCAGGGCACGATCTTCGGTAGGATGCGTGAGAGCACCTTGTGCGCCGTCCACAAGGGCATCCAGGATTTTCTCTTCGACAAACTGCGCGAGAACGACCCAAAGACGGTCGAGATCCTCCGGCGCTGGACCACGGTCCGGGCGCGAACGCACTTCATCCACGCGTCGTCGGCATCTTGAGGGCAAACGAATCGACGCGGGGCGCAACGGGACTTGGGATCAGGGAGGCCACGATGGCGAACAACGGAACAGGTGGGCTGCCGAGCTTCTCCCGCAAGCCGGGTGGCATGCTTTCCAAGACGGAGAGCGAGGTCGGCGCGAAGGCGAGCGAAGAGGCGGATCGCGCCGGCGTGATCGGCGACGACGCGGGTGGCGTGATCCCGGCGCAGCATTGCTCGCACGGGTCGCACGGCTCGCACGGCTCGCATGGCTCGCACGGCAGCCACGGGTCGCACGGCTCGCACGGCTCGCACGGCAGCCACGGGTCGCACGGCTCGCACGGCTCGCACGGCTCGCACGGCAGCTGGTAGACCGTCCCCCGGCGCGCCCACAGTCTCGGATACCTCTCGCCTGGCGGGCGAAACGGCCCCGTTCGTCCGCCTTGATCCCCTGTCCGCCCCTGTTTCCAGCCTGCCCGGACCGACCTCTTGCGGAGGCTCTGGATCCAAAGGGACGGAGGCGCATTTGATCAGCTTGCGGAACGGACGCGCGTCCGTATACTTCCGCTCCCTTGTTTCCCGGCGGAGTGCGTCGGTGAAGCAACTGTCGTAGGGCTCGAGGGCACGAACATGTACGCGGTCATCAAGACGGGCGGCAAGCAGTACAGGGTCAGCGAAGGCCAGGTGCTGCGCGTCGAGAAGCTGAGCGGCAACGCCGGCGACACGGTTACGTTCAACGAAGTCCTGCTCGTCGGCGGCGAGGCCACCAAGATCGGCCAGCCGCTCGTTGCGGGTGCAAAGGTCGAGGCGCAGATCAAGGCGCAGGATCGCGGCAAGAAGGTCGTGATCTTCAAGTTCCGGCGTCGGAAGAACTACCGCCGCAAGACCGGGCACCGGCAGCCGTACACCGAGCTCAAGATCACCGGCATCAGCGCCTAGGAGAAACCGGCATGGCTCATAAAAAAGGCGGCGGCTCGTCTCGGAACGGTCGCGATTCGAGCGCGCAAAAGCGCGGCGTGAAGGTGTACGCGGGGACCGCGGTCCCGGCGGGCAGCATCCTCGTGCGGCAGGTGGGTTCGTCGATCCACGCCGGCAAGAACGTCGGCACGGGCAAGGACTTCACGCTCTTCGCCCTCGTGGAGGGCGTCGTGAAGTACGAGTGGAAGTCGAACACGAAGAAGCAGGTCTCGGTCTATCCGGCCTGAATCTGCGTCGTTCGTGATCGAGACGAGCCGGGCGATACGACGGGAAAAACCCCGTCGATCGCCCGTCGTCCATTTGGGATCCAACGATCACGCGTGCTGAGCGGCGAGGACAAACCGCGGCGATGACGTACAAGCTCCTGGCCCTCGACCTCGACGGCACCCTGCTCCGTCACGACGGCTCCTTGAATGAGCGCGATCGCTGGGCGATCGAGCGCTTGCAGAGCGGCGGCGTGGCCGTGACGATCTGCACGGGCCGGCTCTACTCGGGCTCGCGCGAGGCCGCCGTGGCGGCGCGCATCCAGGGGCCGATCGCCTGCGTCGACGGGAGCCACATCGTCGACGCGCGTGACGATCGCGAGCACTACCACGCCTCGCTCGCAGGCAATCACGCCGTGCAGCTCCGGCGCGTGCTCGAGCGGCATGGCACGGCGAGCTTCGTGTTCGCGCACGACAGCATCGTGCACGACGCGGCGGGCGCGCCGTGGAGCAACTACGTGCGCACGTGGTCGCCGCGGGTGACGGTCGTCGAGCGCGTCACGTCACATCCGTACTGGGAGCACGAGCGAGGGCTGCTCGCGGTGGTGGCGATCGGCTCGAAGGAGAGCGTGCACGCGGCCGCGGAGGAGCTCGAAGGCGAGCTCGGCGGCGCGGCGTTCGTCATCCGGTTCGCGGTGACGCGCGGGGCCGACACACACGCGATGGTGGTGCGCGCGGCCGGGCCCACGAAGGGCACGGCGATCGCGTGGCTCGCGGACTATCACGGCTGCACGGTGGACGAGGTCGTCGCGGTGGGCGACTGGCTCAACGACGTGCCGATGTTCGAGGTCGCGGGGCGATCGTTCGCGATGGGCAGCGCGCCGCAGCTCGTCAAGGAGAGCGCGACCGAAGAGCTCTCCGCGTGGAGCGCGGAAGAGGCGGGCGTCGCCGAGGCGATCGAGCGGGCCTGGGGGACGTTATGACGAGCTCTTCGACGAGGGCACGCCGGAGATAGGCGCGCTCGGCACGCCCCTGTGCGAGGGGGGCGCGAAGCCGCGGTAGAAGAGCCGTTCGACCTCGCCGATGAGGTCGCGCATGCCGATGGGCTTGGCGAGAAACCCTTCGGCGCCGGCCTGCGCGGCCTCGGCGCGCGCGCCGCGTTTGCCCGAGATCACGAGGAAGCGACAGTCGTAGCCGCGTGCGCGCGCGGCCTCGATGAAGTCCGTGCCGCTCATCTCGGGCATGCGCTGGTCGACGACGACGACGTCGACGCGGTCGAGCCGCTCGAGGGCCGCCGCCGGGGACATCGTCTCGCGCACCTCACACCCCTCGGCTTCCAGGCACATCCCCAGGAGCCTCAAGATGTCGGGGTCGTCATCGACCACGAGCACGACGGGGGGACGCGGTCGCCACGTGCGCACGATCCGGAGATTACCCGGGTTTCTGCCTGCTTCCAAATGTGAAAGACGTGCGGCACGAAAATGCCGAGCGGACGGATCGTGCTCCGTTCGCGGCTGTGGATGCGAGATGTTCGGGGGGTTTGTCCGGGGGCTCGACGCGTGTTGCGGAGCCCCCGAACGCGGGGAGCGCGACGCTGTTACTTGCGCGGCTGGGAGGCGGCGGCGAGCTGCTGCTGCTGCTGCTGCAGGAACTGCGCGACGAGGCGCGAGCGCTCGATGGCGAACTGCTTGACTTCCTTGTTGGGCGAACCCGCGAGGGCGTTGAGCAGCTTCGTGACCTTCTCGATCTGGCGCGACTGGAAGAGGGCCTCGAAGTAGTTGTTCGCGATGCGCACGTCGCGGCTCATCTTCGCCTCGTGCGGCTGGAGGAGCCGGATGACGGCCTCGAGGTCGCCCTTCTGGCCGTAGAGCGCCGAGAGACAGAGGAGCGCGAGCGGATCGTCGGGCGCGATCTCGACGCCCTTCTTGGCGTAGGTGACGGCGCGATCACGCGTCGCATCGTCGTTCGCGAAGAAGCCCTGGAGCGCGATGTACGGCGCGGCGCTCTTCTTGTCGGCGGCCATCTTCTCGATCTCGGCGATCGCCTTGTCCTCGCCCTCGTGCTGCTTGAGGAACTGGTAGAGGTAGGCCCACGCGTCGATGCAGCCGATGCTGATGCCGATCGCCTTGTCGACGAACTCGCGCTCCTTCTCGACTTCCTTCTTCTGCTGGTAGACCTTCGCGAGGTGCAGCGAGGGGTAGGGGTTGTCCTTGAGGAGGTTCTGGGCGCCCTTCAGCGTGCCCTCGGCCTTGTCGAACTTCTCCTGCTGGAGCTGCGCGATGCCGAGCGCGAGCCAGTCGTCGCCCGTGCCGCCCTTCGCCACGACCTTCGAGAGCACCTGCTCGGCGCGCTGCAGGCGGTTGTACTTGAGGAGCTCCTGCGCGTAGATGCGCGCGCGGTTGAGGTCGTCGGGCTGCTCCTGCCAGTGCTTCTCCAGGCCGGAGAGCAGGTCTTCGAGGCCGATCGCGATCGGGCGACCCTGGTCGTCCTGCACCTGCACCGCGGGGCCGTTGAAGCCGAGCAGCTTCCACATCTGCTCGGGCGTCACGAGCGACGGGCCCTTGTCGAGCATGGCCTTGGTCTCGTCGTCGACCTTCGACAGGGGAATCACGATGAGAGCGTTGCCAGGCACTCCGTTGGGGAATGCGCTGACGGGCGCCATGATGGCCGCGCCGCCCGTGATCTGAAGTCCCGCCGCCACTCCACCCTGCTGTCCGTTCTGCGCCATGGTCGCTCCACCCGGGAAACGCGGAGCGCGCCTTGCGCCCGCGGTCGCCGCTCGACGGCGCTGTGGCGCGCATCGAACGGGAAGGAAAATGCCGTTGTTACGAGGGGCGGGCAGGCTAGCAGGATGCCCCCATCAGAGCAACGGCCGCCAAGGATCCGAGGCGTTTCGCTCACCTCGATACCGACAAGTCAGCCGCGGCGGAGTCGATACGAAAGGCCCGTCTGCCGCTCCTCGCGCCGCGTCTCGGAGAGCGCGAGGCTGAGCGCTCGCCCGTCCGTGACGAGCACGACGAGCCGCTTTCCGCGCGTGACGGCCGTGTAGAGCAGGTTCCGCGAGAGCATCACGAAATGCTGCGAGAGCAGCGTGATCACCACGGCCGGATACTCGCTGCCCTGGCTCTTGTGGATGCTCGTCGCGTAGGCGAGCACGAGCTCGTCGAGGTCGCTCTCTTCGTAGGCGACGTCCCGGCCGTCGAACGTGACCGTGAGCGTTCCGGCCTCGGCGTCGATCGCGCGGACGATGCCGACGTCGCCGTTGTAGACCTCGCGGTCGTAGTCGTTCTTGAGCTGCATGACCTTGTCGCCGAGGCGGAAGAGCTTGCCGCCTCGCGTGACCGAAGGACCGTCCGGGTTGAGCGTCCGCTGCAGCGTCTCGTTCAGCGTGATCGTGCCGACGGGGCCCTTGTTCATCGGCGAGAGGACCTGCACGTCGCGCACGGGATGCAGGCCGAAGCCACGCGGAATGCGCTCGGTGACGAGCTCGTGGATCGTGGCGGCGGCCTCCTCCGGGCTATTTCGTTGGAAGACAAAGAATTCGCCGCGCTTGTCGGTCGCGCCTTCGGGTTTTTCGCCATCGTGGATGCGGTGCGCGTTCTGCACGATGAGGCTGCCCTCGGCCTGGCGGAAGATCTGCGAGAGGCGCACCGTGGGGATCGCGCCCGAGGCGATGACGTCGCGCAGGACCGCGCCAGGGCCGACGGACGGAAGCTGATCGACGTCGCCGACGAGCACGAGCCGGGCTCCGTCGGAGACGGCTTGCGTGAGCGCGTCGCAGAGCGTCAGGTCGATCATCGAGGCCTCGTCCACGATGAGCACGTCGGCCTCGAGCTCGCGGCCTTTCTTGCGGAGGAAGCCACGCTCTTTCGGGTCGAACTCGAGCATGCGGTGGAGCGTCACGGCCTCGCGCTCCGTGGCCTCGCTCATGCGTTTGGCCGCGCGACCCGTGGGCGCGGCGAGGCGCACCGTGTGGCCCGCGAGGTCGAAGAGCGAGAGGATCGCCCGGACGATCGTGGTTTTTCCGACGCCGGGACCACCCGTGATGACGAGGATCTTGTTGCGGGCGGCTTGCTCGATCGCGTCGCGCTGCGCGGGCGCGAGGGCGACACGCGTGCGGGCCTCGAAGCTCTCGATCGCGGCTTGGGCCACGGCCTCCGGCGATTCGCCGCGGCGGCCCGAGAGAGGACGGCCGGGCGCGCGGAGGAGCGCGAGGAGGCGCGCGGCGAGGCGTGATTCGGCTTCGTAGAGCGAGGATTCGTAGACGGCGACCTCGCCTGAGGGGAGCGTTTCGACACGCACGCGGCCCGAGAGCGCGAGCACGTCGATGGCGCGATCGACGCCTTCCTCCTCGCGTTCGAGCATGAGCGTGGTGGCCGAGACGAGCGCATTTCGCTCGGCATACACGTGCCCCTTGCCCGCGAGGTCGCTCAGCATCTGCATCACGCCGGCCTGCGCGCGCTCGGGTGCGTCCAGGGAAACTCCGATGGCACGCGCGATCTGGTCGGCCGTCTTGAACCCGACGCCCCACACGTCGAGCGCGAGTCGGTAGGGTGCGCGCTTGACGATCTCGATCGCGGAGGCGCCGAACCGCTTGTAGATGCGCGTCGCCAGCGCGACCGAGGCGCCGTGCTGTTGGAGGAAGATCATGATGTCGCGGATGACGCGCTGCGACGCCCAGGCCTTGGCCACGGCCTCGGCGCGTCGTGCGCCGAGCCCCGGCACCTCGCCGAGGCGCTCGGGCTCCTCGTCGAGCACACGCAGCGCGTCCTCGCCGAACGTCTCGACGATCCGCTTGGCGAACACAGGCCCGACCCCTTGGACCATGCCCGAGCCGAGGTACTTTTCGAGGCCCTGCAAAGTCGAGGGAGCAATCTCGAGCAGCGTTTCGACGCGGAGCTGGTCGCCGTGGCGACCATCACGTTCGTAGCGGCCGGTGGCCCGGACGCGCGTGCCGGGGGCGACGGACTGGAAGCGGCCGACCCAGGGGAGAGGGGCCTCGTGGCCGTCGATCGCGACCTTCACGACCCGGAAGCCCGTCTGGTCGTTTTCGTACGTGACACGCACGACCTCGCCTTCGAGGGTCACGGTGCCGTCCTTCGAGGGAGCGGCCTTTTGCGCGGCGAAGAGCGTGTGCTGCGCGGGGCCTTGGGGCCCGGATCGCGGGCGTGACGCGGCCCCGGCCGGGCTTTTCGGGCCCGTCCCCCCGGCGAGCAGAGGCGTGCGTCCGCGGCGGTTCATGGGCGCGGGGCGAGGCTAGCGCGGTTTTCCCGCGGGGAGGGGCTTTGCTCGGCGAGTTTGTTGGGTAAGACTCGCCGCCCGATGAGCCTCGAGCACCGCCTCCACGACCGCTGCGCGTGCGGATCAACGCTTTCGTCCTACGCCCACTCGTCCGCTTCCGCTGCTTCCGGGCGCCCGTTCGCGCTCGCCGGCGTGCAGCGCGTGTACGAACGGGCTCGGCCGTTTCAGGTCACGCACATCGCGCTCGACCTTCGCCTCGACGTGCCGAAGAAATCCGTCGCGGGCGAGGCGACGCTCGATGTCTCACGCATCGACGCGCGCGCGAAAGAACTCGCGCTCGACGCCGTCGGCTTCGACCTCCAAGCGGTCGAGCTGCGCGTGGGCGACGAGGGCAAGTTCGCCGCGGTGGAACACGTGTACGACGGGCAGACGCTTCGCGTGTCGGTCCCCGAAGCGGCCTCGCGCGTGACGGTGCGGGTGCGGTATTCGGCGACGCCGCGGCGCGGGCTCTACTTCCTCGCGCCGGACGAGCACGTGCGTGATCGGCCCGCGCAGGTCTGGTCGCAGTGCCAGGACGAGGACGCGCGGCACTTCTTCCCGTGCATCGACAAGCCGCACAACAAGCAGTCGACCTCGCTGCGCGTGACGGTGCCCGAGGGCTGGTTCGCGCTGTCGAACGGCACGCGCGAGAGCGACGAGGACGAGGAGCAACGCGGCGTCTACCGCTACCGGATGGACGACCCGCACCCGAGCTACTTGTTCACGCTCGTCGCGGGCGAGTTCGAGCGGATCGACGACGAGGCCGACGGCGTTCGTCTGCATTACTTCGTGCCCAAAGGAAAAACCGACGAGGGCAAGCGCACGTTCCGGCGGACGCCGGACATGGTGCGCCGCTTCGGCAAGCTCACGGGCGTCGCGTACCCGTGGAAGACGTACTCGCAGATCGTGGTGAGCGACTTCATTTTCGGCGGGATGGAGAACACGACCGCGACGACGATGTACGAGCACATCCTGCTCGACGAGCGCGCCGCGATCGACGTGACGGCCGACGACCTCATCGCGCACGAGCTCGCGCACCACTGGTTCGGCGACCTCGTGACGTGCCGCGACTGGTCCCACGCGTGGCTGAACGAGGGGTTTGCCACGTACATGGAGCACGTCGATCGCGAGGGCTACCTCGGCCGCGAAGAGTACGAGCACGGCGTGCGCGGCGACGTGGCGGCGTATCTCGGCGAGGCCGGTGGGCGTTATCGGCGGCCGATCGTGTGCCAGGACTACGAGGCGCCGATCGACATCTTCGATCGTCACCTCTACGAGAAGGGCGCGTGCGTCTTGCACATGCTGCGGCTCGAGCTCGGCGACGAGGCGTTCTGGCGCGGCATCAAGACGTACCTGGAGCGGCACGCGCGCGGGATCGTGGAGACGCGTGACCTCATGCGCGCGCTCGAAGAGGCGAGCGGCAAGAGCCTGGAGCGCTTCTTCGAGCAGTGGGTGTTCCGCGCAGGGCACCCGGAGCTCGAGGTGAAGCTCGATCACGACGGCGAGGCCCTGACCGTATCGGTCAAGCAAGCCCAGGCCGCGAAAGAGAGCAAGGAGAAGGACAAGGACGACGCCGGGACGCACGTCTTCGCGATCGACCTCGAGCTCGACATCTCCATCGACGGCGAGGTGCGGCGCGAGGTGCGGCGCGTGGAGTCGGCGACCGCGACGTTCACGATTCGTGTGCCGAAGCGGCCGGCGTTCGTCGTGGTGGATCCGGAGCTCCGGATCGTGGGCGACGTGCGGGTCGAGTGCCCGGCCGACATGCTGCGCGCGCAACTCGCGGGGGCAAAGACGGCGCGCGGCCGGCTGCTCGCCGCGAGCCTGATGGGCAAGCTCGACGATCCGGCGACGACACGCGCGCTCGGCGCGTCGCTCGCGAAGGAGGACGAGTTCTGGGGCGTGCGGGCGGAGGCGGCCTCGGCGCTCGGCGAGGTGCGCAGCGACGACGCGCTCACGCACCTCGTCGCCCACGCGCGGACGGGGCACGCGAAGGTGCGGCGCGCGGTCGCGGCGGCGCTCGGCAAGTTCCGCAAGGCGCAGGCCGCGGAGGCGCTGAAGAGCCTCGCGCTCCGGGACGCGAGTTACCTCGTGGAGGCGGAGGCCGCGCGCGCGCTCGGCGCGACCCGGCAGGGCGTCGCGTTCGATACGCTGATCGAGGTGCTCGATCGCCCCTCGTGGTCGGACATCGTCCGCGCGGGCGCGCTCGATGGGCTCGCGGCCCTGCGTGACGAGCGCGCGCAGGCGCACGTGCTCACGCGGACCCGATACGGGATCCCCACGCGCGGCCGGCGCGCGGCGATCATGGCGCTGCCGAAGCTCTCGACGGATCGAAAGGTGCGCGAGGCGCTGGAGGATCTGCTCGATCAGTCGGATCCGTACCTCAAGGTGGACGTGGTGCGCGCGCTCGTCGACATCGGCGACGCGAAGTCGCGCGGGCCGCTCTCGCGCCAGATCGATCGCGAGCTCGACGGTCGCGTGCGGCGGCGGATCCGCGAGGCGTTGCGGGACCTCGGCGGCGCGGGCAAACGCGAGGCCGAGCGGCTGCGTGAGGACCTGGAGACGCTGCGGAGCGAGCACGCCGATCTGAAGGCGCGCCTCGGCAAGCTCGAAGCGCTGCTCGCGCCGAAGGAGGCCACGAGCAAGCCGAACGGCATCCTCCACGTGCGCGACACGGAGAAACCCGAGGCCGAGAAGGAGTCGGGCGACAAGGGCAAGAAGAGGAAGAAGGATGAACGAGCTTCGCGGTAAGACGGCGCTCGTCACCGGCGCGTCCGCGGGGATCGGCCGCGAGCTCGCGCGTGTGCTCGGACGTGAGGTCGCGGCCTTGGTGCTGGTCGCGCGCAGGCGTGAGCGGCTCGACGAGCTCGCGCGTGAGCTCACGGCCGCGCGGCCGGGCCTGCGTGTGCTCGTGCGCGCGGTCGATCTGCTCGACAGGAAGGCGCTCGGCGCAATGCTCGACGACCTCGCGCAGGCGGGCGAGGTGATCGACGTGCTCGTGAACAACGCGGGCTTCGGCGACTACGGCCTGCTCGAGAAGCGCGACTGGGAGAAGATCGAGCGGATGCTCGAGCTCAACGTCGTGAGCACGACGATGCTGCTCGCGCGGCTCGTGCCGCCGATGGTGGCGCGTGGGTCCGGCGCGATCCTGAACGTCGGATCGATCGCGGGGATCCTGCCGTCGCCCGCGATGAGCACGTACGCGGCGAGCAAGGCGTACGTGAACCACCTGAGCGAGGGCCTGCGCGCGGAGCTTTCGGGGACGGGCGTGTCGGTGACGGTGGTTTGTCCGGGTCCGGTGCCGACGGAGTTCCAGGAGGTCGCGGGGAGCGACGTGCGGCCGGAGCTGCCGAAAGCGGTGTACGTGGACGCGGTGACGTGCGCGGAGGAGGCGGTCCTGGGGCTCAAGCGCGGGCAAGCGCGCGTCATCCCGGGCGTCGTGCCGCGGGCGATGGCGATGACGGTGGACGCGCTGCCGAAGGCGCTCGTGAGGCCGTTTCTGTCGAAGATGGGGAAGAAGGCGCGCGGAGGCCGGTAGCCGCGTCGCTCAGGGCAAGAAGCGACCGAGGAACGCGTCGCCGGACTTGCCGTCGAACGCACCGACAAGCGCCTTTTCGATCAAGAACGGGGCGTGGTGCTGACCACCGACGATCAGATCGCCCGTCGGCAAGAGCGCGAACGCAAGCACCGAGTTCGGCGCGTCGTTGTCCTTGCTTCCACCACTCAAGAGGACACGCGACGAGACGTGCGCGCCGTCGGCGCCACCGAGCTTCGCGAAAAACACGTCGCCGGCATCCATGGCCATGAGGGGCCCGCCGCCGAAGTCCATGCCGCCCTGGAACGTGCCGGCGAGCGCGAGCTGATCGGCCGTGCCCACGGTGATGTTTGCCTGCTCCACGAACGACGTCGCGTCGCCGATCGCCTTCGCCCAGACGACGTTGTCTCCGGTGCTCGCGATGCGCGCCACGTAGAGCGCGCGCGCCCCATCCGCGGCTGTTTGCAGTTGCTGTCCGAAGACGTCGAGGGCGCCCTCGAACGTGCCCGTGAGGAAGACGTCGCCGTTCGACGCGATCGCCACGTCGAATGCTTGCTGTGCCATCGGGTCGCCCCATCCACGGGCCCAGATCGCGGTGAGGCTCGGATTGAACTGCGCGGCGAAGACGTCGAAACCACCCTTGCTCGTGAACGGGGTGCCGGCGATCAACTCGAGACCACTGGCGAAGTTGCCGGTGACCACGATGTGATCCGTGTCGGTGACGGCGATCGCGCGGAGATCGTCGGCTCCCTGTCCACCCATGCGTCGTGATCCCGCGTGGAAGCCGGTCTCGTCGAACTTCGCGAGGAACATGTCGTCGACGCCGACGGACGTGAACTCGGTTCCCCCGAAGTTGATGGTGCTGGCGAAGTTGCCCGCCACGACCACCTGGTTCGCGTTGGTCACCGCGATCGACGTCACCTCTTGCGAGGCTGTGTCACCGAAGAGCTTGCTCCACACATGGTCGCCGTTCGCGTCGAACTTCGCGACGAACGCGTCGTCCGAGCCCTTGCTCGTCAGCACGCCGCCGCCGAAGTCCACCGCGCCGAGCACGCGCCCGCCGACGTAGATCGCGCCGCTCTTGTCGATGGCGATGGCGTTCGCTTGTTGCAGGGCGGAGTCGCCGAAGCGTTTGGCCCAGACGACCTCGCCCTTCGGCGTGAGCTTCGCGAGGAGGATGTCGAGGCTGCCCGTGCTCGCGAGAGGGCCGCCGCCGAGATCGATCGTCCCGCCGAACCCGCCCGCGATGACGATGTTGCCGTCGGGGGCGATCGCGACGTCCGAGATCAGCTGCACGGAGAGCGTCTCACCGTACGTCTTCAGCCAGCCGTTTCCGAGCGGCGGGCATTCGAGCGCATCGGCGCCGTTGCACGCTTCATCCTCGGTCGTCAGGCAGTCCTCGGGCTGCGGCAGCACTTCGCCGCCGCACTCGCCGAAGCCCGTGCCGTTCGGCAGGCAAACCTGGATGCCCGGCTTGCACGTGCCGACGTCCTCGGTGCCGGGCGGGCCGCTGTAACAGGAGCGTTGCTCGTCGGGCGTGCACACGATGCCGCCGCCGCTGCCGCCCGCGCCGGCCGCGCCGCCCGTGCCCGAGGTCGAGGTGTCGAACGCGCGCTCCTCCGGCGAGCACGCCACGAGCGCCATCACGCCGAGCGAGGTGACGCCGGCGAGGGTGAACGAAAAGCGTTTCATTGCTTCGAACATGAAAGGATTTCCTTCAGGGCAAGAGACGCGCGAGGAACAGGAGCCCTTGCTGGGCGTTGTCCGGCGAGAGCGGGCCTCCGCCGAAATCGATCGACCCGTAGCTCAGGCCCGCGAGGATCGGATCGCCGGTCGGCATGACCCCGAGCGCGAGCACGCCGGCCGCCATGTCGGTCGTGTAGGTGCGCGAGCGCCGGTGGGTTCCGTCGAACTCGAGCTGCGCGACGAAGGGGCTCACCTGCGTGTTCGAGGTCAGCGGTCCGCCGCCGAAGTCGACCGTATCGCTGAACCAACCCGCGGTCACGATGCGGCCGTTCGCCACGCCGAGCCACATGCCCCAGTCGGAGATGGAGTTCGGTCCGCCCACGATCTTGCTCCACGCGAGCGCGCCGTCCGACGCGAGCTTCACGAGGTACGCGTTCGTCGCCATGGGCGCGGCTTCGAGCTTCGAGCCGTCGTCGAAGCTGATGACGCCCCCCATGCGCCCCGAGAGGACGAGCTCGTCGTTCGGCGTGACCGCGATGCCGAGGGCCTCTTGATCGGCGGCGTCGCCCCAGTGCTTCCCCCAGATGGGGTTGCCGTTCGGCTGGAGCTTGAGCGTGAACACGTCGTCGTTGCCGGCGCTCGTGAACATGCCCGCGACGCCGAAATCGACCGATCCGCTGAAGTGGCCGGCGAGGATGATGTTGCCCATCGTGTCGACCGCGAGGTTCACGATCTCCTCGAAGCCCGCGCCTCCGTAACGGCGCGACATCGAGTGAAAGCCCGAGCCATCGAGCCGCGCGACGAACAGGTCCGTGTCCACCGGGGCCGTGAGCGCGGAGCCGCCGAGGTTGATCGTGCCCTGGAACTCACCGCCGACGACGACCTGCCCGGCCGGCGTGAGCGCGAGAGCCGTCGCGCTTTGCGAGCTCGTGTCGCCGAAGAGCTTGGCCCACTCGACCTCGCCGCTCGGCTTGAACTTCGCGACGAGCGCGTCGCTGCTGCCCTCGCTCGTGAGCGTCCCATTGCCGAGATCGATCGCGCCGGAGACCGAGCCCGCGAGGTAGATCATGCCCGTGGCGTCGATCGCCACGCCGGCGCTCGTCTGCGACGAGGCGTCGCCGAAGCGCTTGCTCCACTGGTGCGTGCCATCGGCGCTGAACTTCGCGAGCAGGATGTCGGCGCCGCCCGTGGTCGCGAGCGGTCCGCCGCCGAGATCGAGCGTGCCACGAAGCTCGCCCGTGATGACGATGTCGTGCGTCTTCGGGTCGACCGCGATGGCGCGGATGAAGATCTCTTCGGCCGTGGAAAAACCCTTGCTCCACGCGAGATCGAGCGGCGGGCATTCGGCCGGATCCTCGCCGTTGCACGCCTCGTCCTCGGGCGTGAGGCAGTTCTCGGCTTGCGGCAGGATCTCACCGGAGCACTCGCCGAAGCCCGTGCCGTTCGGCAGGCAAATCTGGACGCCCTTCTTGCAGGCGCCGATGTCCTCGGTGCCGGGAGGTCCGGTGTAGCAGGCCCGCTCTTCGTTCTCCGCGCAGCCCATGCCGCCGCCCGTTCCGCTCGAGCTCGTCGTGTCGCCGAAGTCGCGCGCTTCCGGTGTACACGCGGCCGCTCCGACGGCGATGATCGAGGCCGCGCCGATCAAGGCGCCGAGGTGCCGCAAAGACCAAGCCAAACCCCTATGGATCCTGCCTATCATCGATCCGAGCATGCCATGGATCGACGCGCCTCGGATCAGCTGCGTGGGGCCCGTTTTCAGGGGGAGAGGCGTGCCAGAAACCCGCTCGCATCGACCGTGCTCGTGGTCGTGAACGCGCCGCCGCCGAAGTCGATCGAGCCCGCGTACGCGCCGCCGATCACGACATCTCCCTGCGGGCCGAGGTCGAGGGTGAGCGCGCCGTCGGGGCCCGGACCGCCGAAACTGCGCGAGCCGAGGTGCGCGCCGTCCAGCGTGAAGCGCGCGAGGAACACGTCGACGTTCTCCACCGCGGAGAGAGGCCCGCCGCCGAAGTCGATGCTGTCGTCGAAGAGACCCGCGGCGAAGATGCTCTCCGAGGTCGGATCCACGCGGAGCGAGACGCCGAAGGTGCCGGAGCCCTTGCCGCCGAACATCTGGCCCCAGACGATCTTGCCGGTCGACGAGTAGCGCGCGAGGAAGAGGCCGCGGTCGCCCTTCGCGTAGAGCACGGGGCCGTCGAGGTACAACGTGCCCGCGGCTTCACCCGCGACGATCACATCGCCGTTCGGCAACGCCGCGATCGCGAGCCCGCGTTGTGACCCGGTGTCGCCCGCGCGACGCGCCCAGAGGCCGGTGCCGTTCGCGGAGAGCTTGGCGAGGAAGACATCGTGGCCGCCGATGCTCGTGAGCATGTCGCCGGCGACGGGGCCGAAGTCCATCGTGGTGTCGAACGTGCCCGTGATGAACAGCGATCCCGTGGGGTCGACGGCGAGCCCGCCGAGCTCGTCGAAGCCCGTGCCGCCGAAGCGCCGCGAGAAGAGGTGCGTGCCCTCGGCGTCGAGCTCGGCCACGTAGATGTCGCTCGACCCCGCGGAGACGAGGTCCGATCCACCGAAATTGATCGTGCCGGAGGAGGTGCCGCCAAGGACGATGCGCCCGGACGGCGTGATCACGATCCGCTTGATGCGCTGGGCGTTCGCGTCACCGAAGCGTTTGGCCCAGGCGAGGTTGCCCTGCGCGTCGAGCTTCGCGACGAACGCGTCGTCGCTACCCGCGCTCGTCAGGACCTGTCCGTCGCCGAAGTCCGTGGTGCCTCGGATCGCGCCGCCGACGTAGATCGATCCGGCGGGATCGATGGCGACCGCGGTGGCCTCCTGGATCGCGGCGTCGCCGAAGCGCTTGCTCCATTGGGGTTCGCCGAGCGGGCCGAAGCGCGCGACGAAGATATCCTTTTCCCCTGCGCTCACGAGCGGTCCGCCGCCGAAGTCGACGACGCCGCGGAACGATCCGACGGCCACGACGTCGCCCGTCGCCGGATCGATCGCGACGCTCTCGATCGACTGCATGTCCGTCTCGCCGAAGCTCTTGCTCCACACGTGCTTGAACGCAGGCACAGGGATCGGTCCGCCGCCTTCGCCGCCCGTACCCCCCGCGCCGCCCACGCCACCGGATCCGCCCGATCCGCCAGCGCCGCCCGATCCGCCCGTCCCGCTCGTCACGCCGGGCCCTACGTCGGGCGAGCACGCTGCCGCACACGCCATCACCAGGCCGAGCAGCCCGATCCACGCGCCGTTTCGCATTTCAAGCCGCCTCGTACCCGTTTGCCGTTTCATGTCGCAAGGCATGAGCATCGCACAACGACGAGCCTCTTTGCGCGCGCCTCCGCCTTCGCTACGCACGGGCGCATGTCCGATCAATCCTCCCCCGTGAAAGTCGAGCGTCGCGGCGCCGTCGGCGTCCTCGTGATCGACCGCGCCGATCGTCGCAACGCGCTCTCGCGCGACACCCTCTACGCCCTCGGCCGCCTCGGCAGGGAGCTCGTGAGCGATCCGTCGGTCCGCGCCATCGTGCTCACCGGCGCGGGCGACAAGGCCTTCTGCGCGGGTGCCGATCTGAAGGAGCGTCAGGGCATGAGCCCCGACGACGTGCGCAAGCAGGTCGGCCTCTACCGCAGCGAGCTCGGGGTGCTCGATCGAAGCGAGAAGCCGGTGATCGCGGCGATCAACGGCGTCGCCTTCGGCGGCGGGCTCGAGCTCGCGCTGATCTGCGACCTGCGCGTCGCGGCGCCGCACGCCGAGCTCGCGCTCCCCGAGACCACGCTCGGCATCATCCCCGGCGCGGGCGGCACGCAGAGGCTGCCGCGTGTCGTGGGGGACGCGCGCGCCAAGGAGATGATCTTGCTCGGCCGGAAGCTCGGGGCGGCCGAGGCGCTCGCGTGGGGGCTCGTGAACCGCGTCTCGCCCGAGGGCACGAACGTCCTCGACGACACGATCGCCTGGATCGAGCCCATCGCGAACGGCGCTCCGATCGCGCAGAGCGCCGCGCTCCGGGCGATCGACACGTCCTACGAGGTACCGCTCGAGCTCGGCCTCGAGCTCGAACGTGTCTACTACGACGAGACGTTGCGCAGCGAGGATCGGCTCGAAGCACTGCGTGCGTTCGCCGAGAAGCGCAAGCCCGCCTTCCGCGGCGTGTAGCGGCTACACCCCATCCGTTGGATCTCGAAGCATCTGGATCTTGCTCTCCAGCCGCTTCGAGACCCACACCTTGTTGTGCTCGTCCACGACGACCGCGCCGCAGTCGTCGAGCTCCTCGCAGATCGACAGACCCTTGTCCGGGCCGAGGATGAAGATCGCGTCGTCGATCCCGTCGGCGGTGAAGGCGTCCTTGGCCCACACGGTCACGCTTCGGCTCTTCATCGCGGGGTAGCCCGTGCGTGGATCGATGATGTGGTGCCAGCGCTTGCCGTCCTTCACGAAGGCGCGCTCGTAGTCGCCGGCCGTCGAGAAGGCGTGGTCGGTGACGTCGATCATCGCGAAGTAGTCGTTCGGTCCCTGCCCGCGTGGATCGCGCACGCCGACGCGGTACGGCGAGCCGTCGGGCTTCTTGCCGCGCACGTACAGATCGCCGCCGGCCTGCACGTAGAACGACGCGAGTCCTTCGGCGGCGAGCACCTTCGCCGCGGCGTCGACGGCGTAGCCTTTGGCGATGCCGCCGAGGCTCACGCGCATGCCGGGCTTGCTCAGCATCACGCGGTGTGCGTCGTGGTCGAGCTTGATCTTGCGGTAATCGATGAGCGCGCGGGCCTTGTCGATGTCGGCCTTCGAGGGCACCTCCTCGACCTTGTTCTCGTCGAAGCGCCAGAGATCACGCATCGCCTCGAACGAGATGTCGAAGACGCCCTCCGATCGCTCGGCGACGGAGATGCTCTTCTTGATCACGTCGAACGTCTCGGGCCCGACGGCGACGGCCTGCTTGCCCGCGGCCTGGTTGATGCGCGAGAGCTCGCTGTCGTCGCGCCACGTCGTCATGAGCCGCTCGAGCCTGCGGATCTCGGCGAGCGCCTTGTCGAGCTTCGACCGGATCGCCGCCTCGTCGAGCTCGCGCGTGGTGTACGTCGTGATCACGACGTGTGTGCCCATCGCCTTGTCGTCGAGCGTCACCTTCTTTGGATCGAACGGCGGCGGGCGCGGCGGAGCCGACGAGGATCGCGCCTCGGGCGTGGGCTCGGGCGGCGAGGACGTGTTGCACGCCGCGAGGGCGAGCGCGCCGAGGAGGAAAACGTGGCTCGTTCGCATCATGGCTCCCGCGTGATCCGCACGTAGACGTGCGACGGCGGGGCGATGCCCGTCTCCACGCGCACCTTGGGCATCCCCGGCGCGAGCGCCGCGACGAGCGCGAGCTCCTCCTCGTAGAACATGCGTCGGATCGAGGTCACGGCGTCGTAGTAGAACGTGTACGTCCGACCGTACAGGGCTCCGACGAGCGCCACGAGCCCGAGCGTGGTGAAGCTCCGCTCCCCGTCGATGAAACACGCGCCCACACGCGCGCGCCGCGCCGCCTCGCTCATCATCCGCGCGATCATTCCCGGCGGGAAATGGTGGATCGCCTGGGTGCAAGTGATCACATCCACACCCCGCTCCTCGAGCCCACCGAGCGCGAGCGCATCCTCGACCGAAAACCGCACCGAGAGCCCCCGCGCGGCCGCCTGCGCGCGCCCGAGCGCGAGGTACTCCTCCCGCAGATCACTCGCCTCGATCGCGACCCGATCCCCGAACCGCTCGGCGAGGTACAGCGAGAGCCCGCCGTGCCCCGCCGCCACGTCGTGCACGATCGGCCGCTTTCCCTCCGCGCTCGCCGCCTCCACGAGCGGATCGATCGCGGCCATCACCGTCGCGTAGATCCCGGTGCAGTGGTTGAACCGATCGAGCACGTCGAGCGCGTGGGTCCGCTCGTCCTCCGGGAAGCTCGGATCATCCATGAGCTCCGGTCGATCGCGATAGAGACGCGCGTCCACCGCATGGAGCAGCTCCGTGAGCCGCGAGCCTCCGTCTCCGTCGAGATCCATCGGCCGCTCTGCGCGCATCGTCGTCACGGCCTCGGCGACGAGCGTATCGAAGCGCTCGATCGCCGCGCCGTCGCCTTGGAGCACGGCGCTTTCGAGCGGGGCGATCGCGGGCGCGAATCGCTCGATCGTGCGGCGCATGGCTTTGTTGCGGTGCAGCGCGAGCGCGCCGCGAAGCGGCCCACGCACGTCGTGGCGACTCAGCTTGCGCATCACCGCTTCGAGGGCTGGATCGACGTGGCGGCGGAGGACCTCGGACAGCATCGAGGCGCGGGGCATGGAGGCGAGCTTAACGTATCCCGGCGCGACGTCGCGTCACGGGCGCCCCGCGCGAGAGGGCTGTATGCTGCACGATCGACCCATGCAGACGACGTCCGTCGATCGACCTCACAGGGAAGCCATCCTCGCGGCCGCTCGTGCCGTCGCGCCGATCGTCCGCGACGTCGCGTCGCGGATCTTCGCGCACCCAGAGCTACGGTTCGAAGAGACGCGCGCCGCGGGCTGGATCTGCGACGCCATCGAGGCCGAGGGTGTCGCCGTCGAACGTGGCACGGGAGGCCTCGCCACGGCCTTCCGCGCGCGCCTCGGCGACGGCGCGGGCCCGCGTGTCGCGATCCTCGCCGAGTACGACGCGCTCCCCGAGATGGGCCATGCGTGTGGCCACAACCTGATCGCCGGTGGCGCGCTCGGCGCGTTCCTCGCGATTGCGCGGGCGCGGCCGTCCTTCGCGGGCACGATCGAGATCATCGGTACGCCTGCGGAAGAGGGCGGCGGCGGCAAGATCCGCCTGCTCCAGGCCGGCGTGTTCGAGGGCGTCACGGCCGCGCTCATGTTTCACCCGTACGATTGCGACCTGCTCGCGCCGACGTCCCTCGCGAGCTACTGGCTCTCGCTTCGCTTCAAGGGGGTGCCTTCGCACGCGGCGATGGCTCCGTGGGAAGGCAAGAGCGCGCTCGCGGCGGCGCTCGGAACGATGCACCTCGTCGACGCGCAACGCGTGCAACTGCGGGACGGCACGCGCGTGCACGGCGTCGTCGTCGAGGGCGGCCAGGCGGTCAACATCATCCCGGAGCGCGCCGTGGTGGACTTCGCGGTGCGCGCGTCGTCGTTCGCCGAGCTCTCGATGGTGCGCGCGCTCGTCGAGCGATGTGCGCGCGGCGCGGCGATCGCGTGTGGTGTGGAGGTCGAGATCGAGGTGCGGGGCGGCTACAAGGACCTGCGCCCGAACATCCCGCTCGCGCGCCGCTTCGGCGAGCACCTCGCCGCGCTCGGCAGGCCTGCGCGCTTGGTCGACCCCGTACGCAGCATGGGCTCGACGGACATGGGCGACGTCTCGCACGTGATCCCATCGATTCACCCGCTGCTCGCGATCTGCGACGAGGGCGAGACGATGTGCCACGAGCACCCGTTCGCGCGATACGCGGACAGCGATCGAGGCGCGGATGCGATGATGGCGGCGGCGCAGGCGATGGCGCTCACGGCGCTCGACATCCTCGCGGACGCACCCTTGCGGGCGGCGATGACGTCTTATTTCGAGGGGAAGTTCGAGGGGAAGAACGGGCAGTAACGTCAGGCCGCGGGCGCGCGTTTGCTGTCGACCCCGGCGGCTTGCAGATCGTCGAGCATGCCCGTCGTGCCTTCGAGCGGGATGGCGCGGGCGAGGGCCACGCGCTCGAGCATCATCGCGAGCTCCAGCATGTTGCTCACGGGCGGCAGAAGCGCGCTCGTCCCGTCCCAGAGATCGAGCCCGATGCTGCCGCGCAGAACCGGTAGCTCCTGCCCCTTCTGGTCGGTCTTCGGGATGCGCACCTTGTCGATCTGCGACCAGCTCCAGCGCCGCACCCGCGGCACCCCGAACGAGAGCAGCTCGCGCAGCACGATGCCCTCCGGGTTCACCACCACGCCGCGCATTTGGTCACGCAAAACCCCGGCGATGGCGCTGCAGAACAGGATGATCGCGCACACGCTCGCGGGCATGATGCGATGGCGATCGTCCTCGACGACGTACTTGAAGAGCCAGCTATTCGTCGGGGCGTGCTGCCCGTAGACGATCGCGCCCGAGATGATCAGCGCGAACGCGAGGTAGGCGAGCCAGGGAAGGCGTTCCTTCAGCGGCGGCCCGAACGACACGGTGCTGTCCGGGCGATACGTCATGTCGAAGCCGGGAGGACGAGAAGGTCGCGCCATGCCCGCAGTCTACACGAGCCCGGCGCGAACCTTGGATCCGGCTAGAGCATCGACCGGTTCGATGCTTGGAAGATCGCGAAGCGATCTTCCCTCGGGGGGTGAATCGTCCGGGCTTTGCCCGGACGAGAGGGGGACGCGAGGCGTCCCCCTCGGGACAAAAGAGCTAGGACATCGAGCGGTTGCAAACCGATCGATGTCCTAGCGACTCACTGGCACTCCGAGGCCTTCGTCGGATTCGCGCGGAAATATTCGAGGCACCACGGGCTCAGCGCCGCGGTGAAGTCCGCGCACGGGATCTGGTCCGGCGCCGTGCCCGAGCGATCCGTCGCCAACGCTTCTTTGCAGGAGGCGCAGCACTTCTGCTTCAGGTCGGCTTCGCCCGCGGGCTTCGCGCCCTCGCCCTCTTCGGGTTTCGCCGCCGTCTCCTCGCCGGCCATGTCCTGGCCGCCCGTGTCCTTGTCGACGTCCGGCACCTCTGCCTGCTTGGGCTGGCTACACGCCGCGATGAGCAGGGATCCCGCGAAGAACAAGCCGACGAGCGCGCTCGAAACCTTCTTCATGGATCCGGCTTTATCGGAAGCCTGACCGGGAATCAAACGTGGTGTTCGTCGCGGCGCTTTGAGCGTGGCGCCCTCCTATAGCAAACTCGCCGCCATGCACGTGCACCTCGTGGGCGTCGCAGGGACGGGGATGGGCGCGCTCGCCGGGCTGTTCAAGGCCAGCGGGCACGACGTCTCCGGCTCCGACGTCGCCTTCTATCCTCCCATGGGCCCCGCCCTCGAACGCTGGGGCATCCGGCTCATGGAGGGCTTCGACCCGAAGCACCTCGAACCCCGCCCCGATCTCGTCGTCATCGGAAACGTTTGCCGTCCAACGAACCCCGAGGCGCGCGCCGCCCTCGACAGTGGCGTTCCGACGAAGAGCATGCCCCATGCGCTCGCCGAGCTCCTGCTCGCGCATCGCTCCCCGCTCGTCGTCGGCGGCACTCACGGCAAGACCACGACGAGCGCCCTCTGCGCGTGGCTCCTTCACGAAGCCGGACGCGACCCGGGCTTCCTCATCGGCGGCTTGCCCAAGAACTTCGACGCGAGCTTCCGCGTCCCCGGCGACGTGGCCCGCGGCGGCCGTTTGCCACTCGTCACGGGCGAAGGCATGTCGCGCAGGAAGACGCCGTTCGTCGTCGAGGGCGACGAGTACGACACGGCCTTCTTCGAGAAGACCCCCAAGTTCTGGCACTACCGGCCCGAGGTCGCGATCCTCACGTCGATCGAGCACGACCACATCGACATCTACCCGGACGAAGCTTCCTACCTCGCGGCCTTCCGCGGCTTCGTCGAGCGTGTCCCCGAGAGCGGCCTCATCGTCGCGGCCGCGGCCGATCCGCGCGTCGTCGACGTCGTCCGCGCCTCGGCCCGCGCCGAGGTCGCGTGGTTCGCCCTCGAAGGCGACGACACCCATGGACAGCCGCCGCACTGGCTCGCCGCGCCTGCCGAGGTCGACGAGAACGGCCAGTCGTTCGACCTCTACGCCGGTGGTGTTTACGCGGGCCGCGCCGCGCTCACGATCCCCGGCCGCCACAACATCCGCAACGCGCTCGCCGCCGCCGCCGCCGTTGCCCAGGGCTTCGGCGTACCGCTCTCCACGGTCCTCTCGGCGCTCGCGACCTTCCAGGGCGTTCGCCGCCGGCAGGATCTCCTCTACGAAGTGCGCGGCGTCCGCGTCTACGACGACTTCGCGCACCACCCGACCGCCGTCGACGAGACCCTGCGCGCGCTCCGCGCCCGCCACACGAGGGGCGCGCTTTACGCCGTGTTCGAGCCGCGCAGCGCGACAGCCTGCCGTGCTCTCCACCAGGAGCAGTATGCGAGCTCGTTCGACGCGGCTGACGTCATCGTCCTCGCTCCGCTCGGCCGTCCCGAGATCCCCGAGGCCGAGCGGCTCGATCTTCGCGCGCTCGCGACGGCGCTCGAAGCGCGGGGCAAGCGCGCTCTCACGCCTGCGTCCGTCGACGAGATCGTCACGCTCCTCGCGCGGGATGCGCGGGCGGGCGACACCATCGCGCTGCTCTCGAACGGCGCGTTCGGCGGCATTTACGACAAGCTACGGGGAGCGCTCGCGCCATGAAGAGCACGACGACGGGCGAGCGCGCGCAGTTTGCCGCCATCGCGCAGCTCGTGGCCGAGGAGGCGGGCGCGCTCGTGAGCGCCGGCTTCCGTTCGCGCCCGCCCGTCGAGTCGAAGGGTCCTTCCGACCTCGTCACCGAGTACGACCGCGCGAGCGAGGACATGATCGCGATGCGCCTCGGCTCGCTCGCCCCCGGCATCCCCGTCGTGGGCGAGGAGCGCGGCGACGGCTTCGCGCCGATGGCCCTGCGCAGCGGCCTCGTCTGGTACGTCGACCCGCTCGACGGCACGACGAACTTCGTGCACGGACACCCGTTCTGGAGCATCTCCGTCGGCCTCTTCGACGGCGACGAGCCGATCGCGGGCGCGGTCGTGGCGCCTGCGCTCGGCCTTCGCTGGAGTGGGTGGGTGGGCGAGCCCGTGAGCGTCTCGGGCCGGCCGGGCCGGCATGGCGAGGCGCGGCGCAACGGTCAGCGATGTGGCGTGAGCCCGACGATGCGGCTCGAGGACGCGCTCGTCGCGACGGGCTTTCCGCCGATCCGCAACGTCGCGCCTGCGAACAACTTTCACTCGTTCATGAGCGTGAAGCACGTGGTGCAGGGCGTGCGCCGTTGCGGCAGCGCGGCGATCGACCTGTGCATGGTCGCGGACGGGACGTACGACGGTTACTGGGAGCGGAAGCTCAACATCTGGGACGTCGCGGCGGGCTGCGCGATGGTGCTGGCGGCGCGGGGAAGGATCACGTCGCTGGAGGGCGGGGTGCCGAACTATCACGAGGGGCACATCGCCGTTTCGAATGGGCACCTGCACGACGCGTTGGTCGAGGCGATCAACGCGTAGAGGCTGCGTCTCAGCGCTTGCGGCGTCGCGCGACGAGGGCGCCGAGGGCCGCGAGGGCCGCGAGTGCACGCCCGGGGTGTTTCGAGGGGCCGCCCGTGGTGGTGCAACCGCTGTCCCCGGGCTCCGAGCCGCCCGTTCCCGCGGAGCCGCCAGCGCCGCCGATACCGCCAGCGCCGCCCGAGCCGCCAATACCGCCCGAGCCGCCAGCGCCGCCCGAGCCGCCAATACCGCCGGAGCCGCCCGCGCCGCCCATACCGCCCGAGCCACCCATTCCGGCATCACCGCCCGAGCCGCCCATACCGCCCGAGCCACCCATTCCGGCATCACCGCCTGAGCCGCCGATACCGCCGGAGCCACCGGAGCCACCGATACCGCCCTCGCCGCCCGCGCCGCCCATACCACCCGCGCCGCCCATACCACCCGCGCCACCGCCGCCATCCGGCGTCACGCCGCCCTCGAAAATCTCCGCGCTCGCGTGGGCGGCCGGGTCGCCGTCTCCGGAGGAGCAGCCCTCCTGCATTCCTCCGAAGACCAGCACACGATTGCCTTCGAGCCTCACGGCGCCGGCATAGGTGCGCGATGTGCTCATGCTCGGCGCCGGCCTCCAGTCATTCGTCTCCGGGTTGTACACGGCGGCGGTGTCGAGAGGGCAATCGTTGCCGCCGGTCCATTCTCTGCCGCCCACGAGCAGCACCATTCCATTTCCGAGCCGCATCGCCGTGTGACGCCGACGCGCGACGTCGAGCGGACCCGTCACCGTCCAATCGTTCGTCGCCGGATCGTACACCTGCGCGTGCGGCACGTTCCGCGCGCCTGCGACCAGCACCCGGCCATCGGCGAGCAGCGTCGTCGTGAAATCGGCGGGCGGCATGAGCAATGCCTGCGTCGACGTCCATGCATTCGTCGCCGGATCGAACCGCTCGGCGCCGTCTCCGCTCACCACGAGCACCCGGCCGTCGTCGAGCCCCGTCGCCTGGTGTTTCGCATGCGCGAACATGAGCGTCCCCGCCGGGGAAAACATCCCCGTCGCCGGATCATAGATCTCCGCCGTCGCCGGGTTCCCATTGCCGCCGGTCACCAGCACCTTTCCTCCCGAAAGGACGACCGCCGAATGCCCCGAGCGCGCCACGCCGAGCGAGCCCGTCACGCTCCACGTTTTCGTCGCCGGGTCGTAGAGCTCCGCGGCCGCCGTCCCGCCGCCCACCAGGAGGATTCGCTCGTCGGGCAGCCGAGCCAGCACGAGGCCGCTATCGTGGTGCGCCGCCATGGCGCCGGTCATCGCCCACGTATTGCTCGCCGGATCGTAAAGCTCCGCCGAGGACGGGGCATCGCCGCCCACCACCAGGATCTCGCCGGTCGAGACCCGGACCGATTTCGCATGCCGGCGCAAATGCAGGAGCTGCGCGGCGTCGCTCCATGCATTCGTCGCCGGATCGTAAATCTGCACCGTGGGGTTATTGTCCCAGTCGTTGTTGATTCCTCCGGCGATGAGCACGCGACCATCGGCGAGCTCGGCCCACGTGCCCTCCTGATGCGCCATGGACATGCTCCCGGCCGGCGTCCATCCGGATTGGCAGCCGACCGGCGCATCCCCGACGCAGGCGCCCGCCTGGCATACTCCATTCGCCGTGCAACCGTCGGCGCTGCCGCAGGTTGCCCCGCTCAGCGGGGTGCACGTCCCGTCCGCGGACGCGCCCTTGCTCACGGAGCAGGCGTCACACGCGCCCGCGTCGCACGCGGCATTGCAGCAGACGCCGTCGACGCAGAAGCCGCTCGCGCATTCGCCGTCGAAGAGGCAGGCGGCGCCATTCGTCGCGAGGCGGAGCGACTCGACGCTCGCCGTGCCGCCGCCGGTGACGAGCACCCGCCCGTCGGCGAGCTCCGTGGCGCTGTGCCCGCCGCGGTTCGTATTGAGGAACCTGCCGAGCGACCAGGTTCCGGTGGCCGGATCATAAAGCTCCGTGACCGCGCCGCCCGTGACCAGCACCCGACCATCGGCGAGGCGCGTGGCCGTGTGCGTGTAGTGGGTCACGTTCATCGGCGTCGTCTCCGTCCAGGCATTGCTCGCCGGATCGTAGAGCGCCGTGCCGCGGTTCTCCGCGGTAAAACCCTCGCCGCCGTAATCGGTGTAGCCGCCGGTGACGAGCACCTTGCCGTTGTCGAGCAGCGTCGCGGTATGGCCCTCGCGGTTCTCGATGACGCCCGCGAAGGTCCACGTATCCGTGGCTGGATCGTAGAGCTCCGTCGTGCTGGTGGAGACCCCATCTTCGGCGCCGGCCACCACGAGGACCTTGCCATTCGGGAGCAACGTCGCGGGATGGTAGCTGCGGATGAACTCCATGGGGGCGGCGCTGGTCCACGTGTCCGTGGCAGGATCGTAGAGCTCGGCGGTGGAGAGCGTAACCCAGTCGTACTCTCCGCCAGCCACGAGGACGTTTCCATTGGGCAAGAGCGTCGCGGAATGCCCTGCGCGGGGCTCGAGCATGGGCGCGACGCTGGTCCACGTATCGGCGACCGGATCGTAGAGCTCGACGGCGCTCGTGTTTCCGCCGGCCACGAGGACGTTTCCGCTGGGCAAAAGCGTCGCGCTATGGTGCGTGCGCGTCGTGCTCATGGACGCGACGAGCGTCCATGCATTCGTGGCGGGATCGTACACCTCGGCGGTCTCGCTCCCGCCGCCGGCCGCGAGGACCTTCCCGTTCGGGAGCAGCGTGGCCGTGTGCCGATTGCGCGCCACGTTCATCGGCGGCAGGACGTCCAAGCGCGGGGCGGTGAGCGCCGCGGCGGACGTCCCGAGGGGTTGTGCCATCGGCGGATCGGCGCGGTTGCAACCGAGCGACCCTCCGAGCGGCAATAGACAAAGGAGCGAAACGAGGCGACGGATCAAAGTGGTTCGCATGGGATCGAGATACCGGAGTCCTGGCTTCGAGCGGAACGGAAAGCATGGAGCCGACCGCTTGTGTGTCCGTGGGATCCGGCACTTCTGCCCGCGTTTGCGTGATTCCTCCCACCGTGCAGCTTCCGTTCCGGCCCGTGTTCGGACTGGAGTGTTGGTCCTGGAAGTGGTAGGGTGGGCTCGTTCCCTCTGCTGTTCTCCGTGAGGTGATTGGCAATTGAATCCCGAGTAAGCCTGAACCAGGGGCCCACTACGCTGTCGTGGTGAGCTAGGCCCGAGAAGTCATCGGGAAGCCTAAAGCGGCACATCGGGCACCCACCTAGCCGCAAGCTAGGGGTTCAAGCCATCAACCCACGATTACGGCGGTAAGGAACTCTTCTTCGAGCCCGGCGAGAGCCGGGCTCTTCTTTTTTGTCTCGAACGTCGGGGGATGCCGGGCTCGGGGGTTCTGCTTTACCCCTCGCCACCGGCCGGGCCTGCGGCCCCGTCCTCGGATTCCTCGTCGTCGCCGACATCGAGCCCGTCGTCGGTCTTGTCCTTGAGGAAGAAGAGATCTTGCGTCTGCTTGTCGCGCGGGAAGGCGGCCTTGATGCGATTGGCGACCTCGGCGAACACGTCGAGAAACTCTTCCTTTGCGAGGTTCCGCGCGGCCCGCGCTTGCGCCGCGGCCTCCATGCCGAGCCTGCGCGCTTCGAGCGCCTGTTCGTAGCGGTGCCGGAGGGAGGTGATCTTGTCGAGCTCGGCCGAGCCGGCGGGGTAGATGGCGGCGATTTCGGTATATCGACCTTCGAGGGCGCGCATTTCCTTGATCTGCGTGCCGCCGACGGGCTTGATGATCGGCGTGGAGCCGCCGGGGAACAGGGTCGACACGATACGACCGCCCGGGCGACCATCCTCGATTTCGGCGCGCTTGAGAGCGAGGCGAACGATCTGGTCGGCGAGCCTGTCGGCGAATTTCACCTCGACCCGGATGACGATGAGCTCTTTGATCTTCTGGCCGTAGGCCTGCTCGCGGGCGAGGAGCGCGTTCGTGGCGTCCTCGAGCTTGACGGCGAGGCCGGCCAGGGCGGCGACGTCGGAGAATTTCGCGAGCATGGTCCGCGTGTAGAGGCTCTTGAGCTCGCAGCGGGTGGTGGGCGTCTTGGCGTTGGGGAGTACCGACAAGGCTTGTCTCCTGGTTGGTTGGTAAGGCGGGCATCAGAAGTGATGTGAGCGAGGTTGTCAAGGACGGATACGGGTGGCTTGGAGGGGAGGCGGGGGAAGGGGAGGGCGCGGGAACGTGACTTGAGGCGGCGCGGTGGGGTGGCGAAGGGGGTGGAGGTGTTGCTTGGGGCGTGTCCACGGCGTGGCGGAGGGAGAGGAAACGTGGGGGGATACACGTTTGCGGCGTGGCGGAGGGTGCGGAAACGTTGCTGCGAGCCTGGCTGCGGCGTGGCGGATGTTGCGGAAACGTTGCCGAGGGCTTGGGGGCGGCGTGGCGGAGACGGCGGCGGCGTTGCGGGGAAGGAGGGGATGAGGGGGACGGGGCGAAAGCAAGGTGGAGAGGCGCTTGTCGTCGGGTGTCTTCTGTCGAAAACTCACAACCTGCCCTCCTGCTAGCTGCGAGCTGTCGCCCTCGTGAAACGAAGAGGAACCGATACGAGGCCTTCGATGGCGGTATTCTGCCATTTCGAGACGAGTGTATTCTCACCGGACGAGCGGGTAACCCACCTTGACCCGCGGGCAAACCTGGTGTAGCCGGCGATCATGTTGCGGATTGGCGCGCTCGTGAGCGCATCGCTCCTCATGGCTCCCGGTTTGGCGCGGGCTGCACCTGGGGGTTCTGTCTCTTCTGGAGAGCGCCGGTCGCGTCTCGATTCTGCATTGTCCATTGGAGCCGGACCAGCCCTTCAACTCGGCGGGTACCTGCCCAACGTGCTCAGTGTCGGGGGGACCGCGACATTCATGTTGCGCAGCTTCGGGGACGATGGGTGGGGTGGCGGTATCACCTTGACCTTTACCTACCTCCGGACCGTTACGCCTGCGACACTCTACGGTGCGGAGGTCGAGGGCGCCTACGCCAACGGTTCCGTCGGCGCCTGTATCCGGCGCATCGAGCCATTCGGATTTTGCGGTGGGTGGCGGATGCCTGGAGGCGCGTACTTCCCTCGAACGCCCGGCGCGACGTGGGAACATGGGTGGAGAACGGGCGGGTCGTTTTACGCGGGTGTCGATTTGCTGATCACGCTGGCCGACCGTCTCTCGCTCCGACCCATCCTCACCTTGGACGCCTATGGTTGGCCGACGCGGATCATCGTGAACAAGCGCAGCGACGCGGAGTGGCGGTCGTTTCCGCTCTTCGCGACTCTGTCCATGGAGCTGACCTTTGACTTTCGGACGCGGTACGCGGCGACGCCGCAGTTGAAGTGAGAATCGATGATGAAGCACTCGTATCAGGCGCTATTTTGTTGTGTTTTGACGCTCGCAGGGTCCGGTTGTGATGGCCCAAGGGAGCCCGTGGTCATCTATACGTGCGAGAACCCGGACCTGGACCACAAGGACAAGGACGGTAACCCCGATCCTTGCCACGAGAACGACGAAAAGAAGCCCATGGCCTGCGGGGCGGCGTGCGCCGACGTGGTCCTGGGTGTCAAGGCGGTCCCGGTGGCGCTCTGGTTTGGCAAAGAGCGCGCGTTGCCTGCGTGCCCGAAGAGCATGCCCAAGGCGGACTTCAACGGCGGCGCGGGCATCCTGGCGCCGTACGCGTGCCCGGAGTGCCGGTGCACCGAGCCGGTCTGCACCTTCGGGCCCGTCGTCGCGCTGGGAGGCGACGCGTGCACGGGTCCGGTCCTCGGCGCGGCGGATCCTCCGCCTGCATGGGACGGCGCTTGTCAAACGTCCTCGATCCCCATCTCGAACGTCGGATCCTATTCCTTCGAGCCGACCGGGGTCACCGGATGCGCCGTCGCGGAGGATCCGCTGCCCCCACCGCCGCATTTCGGCTCGTCGTCGATGTGGGAGACGACGGCGCGGGCGTGTCGCCATGCAGACGACGCGATGTGTCCGCCTGGCGAGCCCTGCGGCATTCGCGAGGAGGAACTGCCGTCCGGGTTCCGCTCGTGCGTGCGGCTCGAAGGCGCGACCCCGGAGGGGGCAGCTTGCCCCGCGGGTTTTCCGGAGTCATTCGTGTTTTACGCGGATGTCGACGAGGGGCGTGAATGCACGCCGTGTGAATGCGCGCCGGCGGGGGATGCAGTGTGCTTGTCGGTCGTGAGCCTGCACGAGCAGGCGGATTGCGGGGATGCGCCGATGATCGCGGCGCCGGTGGACGAGCTGGGCTCCTGCGCGGATCCGGGCATGGCTTACAACGGACAGGGGGTCGCGGCTTCCTGGGTCCAGAACGAGCCCGGGACGTGCATCGCCTCGGGCGGCGCGGTGACCGGGGAGATCAAGGCGATCGAGCCCGCGGTGTTCTGCTGCAAGTCGGTACACGGTGACGAATCCCCGGGACGCCCCCCGGGAGACTCTTCACCCTTCTAGGGTACAGTGCTCGCCGGCTCCCCCGCCGCGTTCCTCAGCTGTCTGTCTCATGGTAAGGTTCGACAGGTCGACCGACATGAGCGCGAACAGGAAGGCACCGCGAGAATACCTTTGGCGCTTCGGCGCGGTGGAGCTGGGCGCGTCGATCGCGCTGGGCGGCGATGTCCGCCTCGAGCTCGACCCACGGACGACCGTCCTGGTCGGCAAAAATGGAGCTGGTAAGTCAGCCATTTTCGACAAATTTCTGGCGGGATCGTGGGGGGCATCTGGAGTCGTGCAGGATGCGGTGCCTGATCCAGGTCGCTTCGCCGTGGAGATTAACCACAAGAGAGTGCCGAACTCCGCCGTCCGTTACGAATGTCGCTGGAAAACCATGGATGACGAGGGGGGCGTCGAGAATCCTCTCGACGCCGAGAAAGCAGACCGCTACGCCGAGATCGAGGAAACGTGCTCCTTCGTCGAGCCTTCCTTGGGCGAGAAAGTGCTCTGGACACTTCAAGATGGTCGTCTCGTCAGGAATGACGGAACCACGGACGTCCTCCCGCGCGGTCGCGGACTCCTCAACTGGTGGATTGCGAGCAAGAGCTCGTTCTCCTTCAACGCGATGGTCGAGCCGCTCTTCGAACTGTTGTTTCGCGTGTGGTCCGTACGTGCCGGCGTGCCGCGTGCAAACAGAGATCGTGAAGTCGCTATCGTGCCGCACCCATGGCCGTTTGGTAGAACTAGGCTTCAACGGCGTTACGAGCATATATCACCCGGAGTTCGCCAGCTCGTGGATACGCTTGCGACTTGGTACGAGTCGGAGCGGGGGCGCCTGGACGAGCTCGGCGAGGTGGGTCGGCGACTGGGGCTCTTGAACGATATCAAGGTCAGGCTTTTCGACAATCCCGAGCACGCAGCGGACGTACGGGCACCCCGAAACTTGGCAAGCGTCTCGGTGGACAACGTTGACGTGGGCCTCCTGTCGGACGGAACGCAGCGTGTGCTCCAGATCCTCATGGCGCTCATCCAGCCGGATCGGACGCTGTTACTCCTGGAGGAACCAGAAATAGCCGTTCACCCGGGCCTTTTAGGGCGGCTTCTCGAAGAGATCGAGGCGTACTCCGCGGACAAGCAGATCGTCATCTCGACCCAGTCACCGCAGGTGGTGAGCTGGGCGAAGCCCGACGCGCTCCGGCTGGTCGAACGGAGAAGCGGAACGACCTACGTTCGTGGGCTCGACGCCGAGGAGCAGGCACAGGTCGAGCGTTATCTCGAAGACGAGGGGACGCTCGGAGACTACCTCTACTCGGGTGCAATCGATGGCTGAGCAGACCATCGGCATCCTGGCGGAGAGCGAGAATGATTGCAAAGTGATGGGCACACTCGTGCGGCGCATCCTCGCAGAGGCCCAGGTCGATTCACGTTATTACAACATCATTCATCGTGCCGGGAGTGGGTGTGCCGGTTTACGGCAGAAGGCAGAGCGATGGCTTCGCGAGTTGTCCGCGCGGGGCTGCCGGATCGTCATCCTGATGCACGACAGAGACCGGCATGACGAACGCGAGCTACGCAAGAAGCTGAGCGCCTACCAGGTCCCCTCCAGCGTCGAGTATCACGTGTGTATCCCTGTCGAGGAGATCGAGGCCTGGTTTTTCTCTTGTGAGAAAGCATTGCAGCTCATCTGTGGCGATCGAGAACTCCCGCAAGAACTCCCCCACTTGGTTCGTGACCCCAAGGAGCGGCTCATCGAAGCATCCCGAGCCGTGCCCGGCCGGCCCAGGTACACGCCGAACGACGGCGCGCGGATCGCCGAGGTTCTGCAGCTCGATGTCTGCGCCAAACGATGTCCCGCCTTCCGGGAAATGCGTCTTTTCCTGCAAAAGCTCTGGAAGGACGCGCATCGAGGGCAATGACCGATGTCAACGCTACCATGTCGCCGACGTGCGCCTGATCCGACGAGCTGAGACGGTCGCCCACCTCCCCCGCAATCGCCATCCCTGACGACCGACGGAAGGTACGAAAAGGGAAAGAGGAGAGTGGCGGGGGCGCGGCGGGTCGCTGCTTTCCTGTCGTTGACGCCGCCTGGACGTCCCCGCACCGTCGCTCCATCGCCCGGATGGCCGCCCCGCTGTGGGGGTGAGGGCCGGACCATTCCGAGAGATGGGAGCGGTTCATGCGACGATCGACTCTTGGGGCTCGCCTTTGGCATTCCCTCGTCACGGCGGTCGCCGTCCTGTGTTTCGTTTTGCACTCGTTCGGGTGCGCCCCCTCGCGCGATCCCACGATGGCGCGGATCTTCGAGGCGCCGAACGTCGTCCACGTCTGTGTACGTCCACCGAACGTACCGAAAGACAAGCGAATTTGGGGGCTCACCGCCGACGGCACGCCCTTCTTCGGGGTCCGGGAGGTGGACCGCGCGAGAGGCAATGGCAGCCCCATCTATGTTTTCGACCAGGACGCGCCTGCCGCGAGCGCGAGGCTTTTACCGATTCCGTACAACACGCTCGAATGCCCGGCGAGGACCCCGCCGAAGCCTCGCGTCGCCGCGGCGACGGAGAAGGCCAAAGAGGCTGAGGAGAAGAAGGACGAGGGCAAGAAGGCCGAGCGGCCGAAGCCGCTGCCGCGACCGATCGCGAGGCCGCCGGAGGAGCAGCGGTGCGCGGCGTATCGGGAGCCGGGCCAGACGCGGAGACGGAGCGGGACGGGCGCACGTGTTTGCACGAGGGTGCTCGTCAAGTGGCGCTGCGCGAAGCAGGCCGTCGCGGACAAACGGCCGCCCGCGGCCGAGCCTTGCCCCGTCCACGAGCCCGAGCCGAGGGAGTTGCCGGAGAGCGCGGCCCAGGCGTATGAGGACTGGGGACTCAGCCGTGCGGACACCTCCGCGCTCGCGAAAGACCGAGCCAGGGAGTGCCTCGAGGGGCTTTGCCATGCCCGGCATCCGAACTTCGTTCCGAAGTCCAAAAAGAAGCCCGCCGAGACGAACAACGGGCAGTCGTTGTCAACGGGGAGTGGCTCGCCGCAGCCGGCGCCGAAGACGACGACGGTCAAGACGACGACGAAGCCGGTCCCCGCGAAGTCGAACGGCGCCAAGTCGAACAGCGCGGCGGCGGGGCAGGCGGGCAGCGGGAGCGCGGCGGACCCTCCACCGCAGGCCAAACCGAAGCGGGGAGGCGAGACGCCGGCGGCGGCGCGGGGACGGCAGGTGCATGAGGAGTTCAAGAAGAAGGTCGAGGCGAAGCAGAAAGAGGGAAAGGATTGGAGGCCCAACCCGCGTATCAAGTTGGAGGATGGGACGGAGCTGAGGCCCGACGCGCTCACGCCCAAAGGGAATCCGATCGAGCTGAAGCCGAACACGCCGACTGGCAAAGCAGCGGGCAAACGCCAGATCAAGAAGTACGAAGACGCTACAGGCCAGAGGGGACGTGTGATCTATTATGACCCATAAGCGAGCCCTACAGAACAGAATGAGCCACATCTTCAAGACGTGGGTCACGCCCGCGCTCCACGCGGCGGGCTTCAAGAAACGAGGGATCGTGTACGTGCGAGATCTGGGGAGCGTCCAGCACCTCTTCAATCACGAGAGTGACCACCTCAACACGGCCGACAAGTACAGCTTCACAACGAATTGTGGGATTCACGTGCCAGGGGTCAGAGGTACCTTCGGGAACTGCGTCGAACCCAAGGCGGTTGACGCAGCGTACGGGCTCCTGAACGTGAGACCCGGAATGCTGACACCGACGGGCGACTCGTGGTGGGAGCTCACGTCCAGCGATGGGCCCGAGAAGGACGACGAGGTAGGGCAGGAACTGCGGAAGCTCGTGGAGACCGCGGCCTTGCCGTTCTTCGATCGGTTCCGGGACGAACGCGCGGTCGCGGAGTTCCTCTCGCAGCCCCGCAGGAAGGAAGACCGACACGTCATGCCCTTTGCCGATACATTCGAGCTCTGCTACGCCGCGATCCTCTGGAAGCGGCTGGGCTGCAAGGACAAGTGCCGCGAATGCATCGAGCGGGAGAGGTCGAAGACCAAGAAGCGCTATAGCTCCCTGCCCGAGAAGTTCCTGGCGCGCTTCTCTTGCGATGACAACTGACGTTTCGGGAAGAGTGCATTCCAGCCCCATTCGTTCGATTCATGCAAGGGCGTGAAAGGATCGAATGCTCGAGCGCTACACCAAGACGGGGCCCGAGCGTCCGCGGCGGCCCCCTTCGCCTGTGATACATCCAGTGTCATGGCCGATACTCCGAGCTTATGGGTACCCGGACTCACCACGCTCGACACCCCCTTCGACATCATCCCCGACATCGCTCGGTTCGAGCCGCCCGACATCATCTCCTTTCGCCTTGCCCGCGAGATCAACGTCGAGGAGACCGCGCGGATCATGGCCTTCGTCCGGGAAGCGGTGCCCCAGACGGGCGCGCTCTTCTCGATGACGGACGCTTCGGTGCACCTCCCGCGCATCAGCATCGCCGCCGCCGTCGAGTTCAACCGACAGTTCAACCCGCGTCTCATCCGCGCCGCCGCCGTCGTCGCCGCGGATTACCGCATGCGCGTGCTCTCCGAGACGCTCATCCGCGCCGCCCGTCTCCTCAAGCTCGAAGTCGCAAAGTCCCCCGTCCGCTACTTCGACGACCACGCCTCCGCCCGCGCGTGGTTCGGCGAGCTCCGAACGGGCCCCGCCTGACCGATCACTCCTCCACCCCTGTCAAGTAAAACCCGTTGTTGGACCGCCCCCATAGACGCCTCGCGCCGCCTCCATTCATGTCTCGAACGGCGAGGAGGCTTCCTTAGGCAATGGATGGGTACTCACGGAAGCCGAACCTGCGTTCATGAGGGGCTCGCAAGGTGACGCCTGCGTCCCGGCGCTCGTGATACAATCTGTGTCATGGCCGATACTCCTACCTTGTGGGTACCCGGGCACACATCCCTTGACGCCCCCTTCGACATCGTCCCCGAGCTCGCGCGGTTCGAGCCTCCCGATGTGCTCGTCTTCTGCCCTGCCCGCGAGATGACGACCGCGGACGCCGGACGCATCGCGGGCTTCGCGGTGGACGCCGCGCGGCGGGCCGGCGGCCTCTTCACGGTCTCGGACCTCTCGAAGTCGCTGGGCCACATGAGCATCAGCGCCGCCATCGAGTTCAACCGCCAGTTCGACACGAGCTTCATGCGCGCCGGCGCCATCGTCGTCGCGAGCTACCGCATGCGCGCGATCTCCGAGACGCTCGTTCGCGCCGCCCGCCTCCTCAAGCTCGACGTCGCCAAGGCCCCCGTCCGCTACTTCGAGGACCACGCCTCCGCCCGCGCCTGGTTCGACGAGCTCCGCACGAGCCCCACCTGACCGCTCACTCCTCCGCCCCTGTCAAGCAAAACCCGTCGCCGGGCCGCCCTCACACGCGCCTCGCGCCGCCACCCCTCTGACGCTTCTGACGCTCGCGCGACCGGCTCCGCGTGCCGTCCTTCCTGGCGGCTTTTCTTTTCCGTTTGCCCTGCCATTCCGGTAGCTTCCCCC
Organism: Polyangium jinanense; assembly: GCF_028435265.1. Classification (GTDB taxonomy): domain Bacteria; phylum Myxococcota_A; class Polyangia; order Polyangiales; family Polyangiaceae; genus Polyangium; species Polyangium jinanense. Next base: position 149,125 of record NZ_JAGTJK010000001.1, read on the forward strand.
TTCCGATGGACACGTTCGACACGCTCGTTTCCAAGGCGAAGGCGAGCCAATCCGGCCGCCTGCGCGGCCTGCTCCGCCGAGGAGCCGTCGCGCTCGTGCTCTTGACCGTCCCAGGCGTTGCGTTTGCCGCCGTCACTGCCAAGGGCAAGCTGAGCGGGGCCGACAAGCTCCTGAACCCCGTGTGGAACGAGGCGAAGGACCCGAACGCTCGTCGCTACACGTTCCGCGAGCCGTCTCCGACGGTGCGCCCCGACGTGCGTACCCTCACGGGGCATCTGCCGAAAGAAGTCGCGATCGTCGCGCTCGGCGACAAGGGCACGCCCGCGAAGGTGCCCGTCACCGTCAGCATCGGCGGCGGTCGCATGAGCCCCGTCACGATCGTCGTGCCCGAGGGCCAGCAGATCAACTTCGAGAACAAAGACCCGTTCCCGCACAAGATCTACGACACCGGGAACAAGGGCCTCGGCGCCGTCGAGACCGCCGGCGGCAAGAGCCGCTCCTGGACGCCGCCCGCGGCCGGCAAATACGAGCTCCGCGATCAGCTCGCGCCCAGCGTCCGCGCCTGGGTCGTCGTCGAGCCCCGCGCGATCGCCTCGACCTACCCCGATCGCAAAGGCGACTTCGCGATCGAGCTCGAGCCCGGTCCGCACAAGCTACGCGCTTACTTCAACGGCGAGCCCGTGGGCCAGGAACTCGATGTGACGATCACGCCCTTCCCGACCGAGCAGCCCCTCAAGGCGCCGCTCGTGGTCGGCGAGACCCCGAGCAAGTGAAGGCGGAGACGAGAAGATGATCCTGTCCCGTTTCTGGTATCTCGCCCTCGCCATCATCGCCGGCTTCGCGGCGTTCATCCTCATGCTCGCCGCGCAGATGTACAACCGCGCCGGCCTGCGCGCGATGAGCGACTCGCTCGCCGCCGACTCGAGCGCCGTCGGTTGGTATCTCAAAGACGACGCGCGCAACCGGTCGAGCGCGCTCATTCCGATCGCGCTCTCGCCCGAGCTGCGCACGCAGCTCTCCAAGGCGTCGGGCGAGCCGAAGCTCTCGCGCGAGGTCATCTCGGAGGGCCAGAAGGCGCTGAAGAAGCTCGCCACCGAGGTGCCGGCAGACCTCACGTTCGACGCGCTTCGCGCCGTCGACGCGAACGGCCGCATCATTGCCGCGGTCGGCGTCGTGAACGACCTGCCCATCGAGGACGCGGATCTCGGCGGCTACCCCGTCGTCGCCGACGCGCTGCACGGATGGATCCGTGACGACGCGTGGGTCTCGAAGGGCCGCATCTACCGCGTCGTCACGCGCCCCGTCGAGGCGGAGGTCAACGGCGAGCCCGTCGGCGCCGTCGTCGGCATCAAGATCGTCGACGACAGGTTCGCGCAGGGCGTCTCGAAGCGCACGGGCGCCGCGGTCGCGTTCTACGCCGACGGCGCGCGCGTGGCGTCCTGGGCCCCCGAGGGTTTCGACAAGTCGAACATGGATCAGATCACCCAGGATCTGAAGCAGCTCGACGAGAACAAGGACTACCAGGAGAAGGGCCGCAGCGAGCCGCGCGTGATCGCCTCGCACCTCGGCGTCGTCTACGCGCGCATGGCCGGCGAGGCCTGGGATCTCGGCGCGGGGTTCGCCGTCGGGCGCCTCGCCGTCTCCGTCTCGGGGCCGCTCGACTTCCTCGGCAAGGCTGACGACACGGACAAGAAAAACGTCTCGTGGCTCTTCGTCGTCCTCGGCGTCATCGTGCTCGCGGGCCTCGGCATCTTCTTCTCGGTCCTCGAGCACACGCAGCCGCTCGCCACGTTCGGCAAGGAGGCCATCCGCCTCGCGAAGGGCGAGGTCGACGTGCTCGCGCCGAGCAAGTTCCGCGGCGGGTACAAGAAGATCGCCTCCGACATCAACGACGGCATCGACAAGATCGCGGCCAAGGGCGGTGCGCCGCGTCGCGCGGCCGATCTCAATGCGGTGCTCGGCCCGATCCCGGCCGCGCCCACGATGAGCGCCTTCGCCGTGCCCGGCCCCGGCGAGACCTCGTCGCAGGCGATCACGGTCCCGAACAGCGCCCCCGCGAAGCCGCTCCCGAAGGCCCTGCCGAAGCCGAAGCCGCGCCCCGGCTCGACCACGCAGGACCCGGTCGAGTCCGTGCCCGAGGGCGCGCCCGAGGCCGTGTCCGCGCCTGCGCCGCCGCCGCTGCCGAACGCGGCCGCGGCCGAGCCTGCGGCGGCCGAGCCTGCGGCTACCGCGGACGCGGGCGAGGTCGACGAGCTCACCGAGTGGCAGAAGGTCTACGAAGAGTTCGTCGCCATGAAGCAGCAGTGCGGCGAGCCGACGGCGGGCATGACGTTCGAGAAGTTCAAGTCGACGCTGCAACGCAACAAGGACGCGCTCGTGCAGCGGCACGGCGTGACGCGCGTGAAGTTCACGGTGTACGCGAAGGAAGGCAAGGCCGCGCTGAAGGCCTCGCCGGTCAACAAGTAAACCAGAGCATCGGAATCGGCAGGAGCGGCAGAGCGATGGGCGCGAGGAATCTCGTCGTGGGGGCGTTCGTGGGGTCGGTCTTGCTCGGGGGCGCGGGCGTTGCGCGCGCCTCCTCCGGGATCGACTCTCCCGACAACGGCGTCGTGCAGGTCGGCCGCGGCAACACCAACGTCGCGCGCGCCGACGACCCGCTGGCCGCGTACTACAACCCGGCGGGCCTCGCGTTCCAGAAGTCGGGCGTGCACGTCGGCGCGCACCTCATGTTCATGGATCGCTGCTTCTCGCGGCGCGACGTGAACGGCCAGCCCGTCTCGCCGGGCGGCGGCATTCCTGGTCCCGGCGCGGCGGGTGGCCCCTCCGATCCTGTCTGCGCCGAGACCACGCCCTTCCCGAACCCGCAGATCGCCGCGAACTTCCGCATCACGCGGCAGCTCGCGATTGGCCTCTCCGTCATGGGCCCGCACGGCGTCGGCAAGATGGTCTGGCCCGAGTCGATCCCGTACACGAACCAGCTCGGCATCTCGACCACGCAGCCCGCGCCGCAGCGCCATCTCCTCATCGAGAGCGACTCGCTCATCATCAACCCGACGCTCAGCGTGAGCTACGCCATCAAGGACTGGCTCAGCGTCGGCGCGGGCTTCATCTGGGGCATCGCCTCGATCGACTTCATCAACTTCACCGAGGCCACCTCGCAGGTCCCCACGGACGACTTCGCCGGCAACCAGGAAGTCAAGTCCACGCTCTCGGCCTTCGACGGCTTCGTGCCGGGCGTCGTCGTCGGCGTCCTCGCCTCGCCGCACAAGCGCCTCGACCTCGGCGCGTGGTTCAAGTGGCAGGACGCGATCTCCACGCGCACGGGCGTGAAGCTCGAATCGCTCTACTGGCGTTTGGGCGGTCAGAAAAACGAAAACCCGTGTCCGGCGGGCCCCGCGAACTGCAACATCACCGAGGACGAGGACGCGGGGACGCTCAAGTTCCGCATCCCGCTCGAAGCGCGCCTCGGCCTCCGCTACCACCATCCGCTGCGCGCGGGCTCGCTCGTGCCCAAGGTCGGCCCAAAGGTGCGCGACCCGCTCGCCGACGACCTCTTCGACATCGAGGTCGACTTCACCTACGCGCACAACAGCGTCGTCGACGTCCTCGAGGTCCGCTTCGATCGGGGCATCCGCGTGAACGGCACGCCGGGCGAAGTCCCCCAGAACGCCGACATCCCGCACAAGTGGAAGAACGTCTTCGGCGTGCGCTTCGGCGGTGACTTCACGCTCATCCCCGGCTTCCTCGCCGTGCGGGCCGGCGGATTTTTCGAAACCAACGGCCAGGACGCGGCGTACCTGAATCCCGATTTCCACCTCGGCAGCAAAGTCGGCGTGGGCGGCGGCGGCACCGTGCGCATCGGGCCGGTCGACGTCTCGCTCGCCTACCAGCACACGTTCTTCGAACCGCTCGACAACGGCGGCAAGGGGGAGGTTTTGGGCCTCTCCGGTGACGCGACCACGAATTATCGAAGCGTCCACAACGTCAATGGCGGACGGCTCGAGTCGAGCCTGAACGAAGTGGCGCTCGGGGCGACCTACAGGTTCTGAAGAGCTCGTTCCAGCGCGGCTGGACGACGATGCACGACGGTTCCCCAGCGTCACGTGAAGATTGACGTCGAGGGCGTTGACACCGGATACGCCGGCACGCTTCGATGCCACGGTTATCGTTTGTTGGGGACGAAGAAGTCCGGGAGGATTGGATGAACGCGCGTGCTTCGTTGATGGTGGTTGGTCTGGGTTTGGCGGTTGTCGGCTGCGCCATTCCCAAGCCCCCGCCGACGGCCCCGGACGAATACGACTACAAGTTTGAGCACAAAAAGACCGGCGAGCCCCTGAGCGTCGAGGGCGAGAGTTTCACGTACACCACGACGGAGCGCGTCGAGCTCGGCGAGGAGCAGATCCGCGACGCGCAGGGTCGCCTCGTCGGATCGAGCCGCATTTACGGCAACCAGCAGGTCGCGCACCGCGGCTACCAGTGGGGCGTCTACCAGGGCCGGCAGCCGATCGACGTGCTCAGCGCGCTGCACATCGCGCGCGACAGGGCGTTCGAGGATGCGTTCGAGGAGCGCATCGTCGAGATCCGCGAGAACCACGCGAACTCGATGTCCGTCTACGAGAAGGGCATCAAGGAATACTCCGGCAAGCGCTCCACCGGCATGATCGTGGCGGGCGTGGGGTACGGCATCGCGGGCGGCTGGGCCATCGCCGCGGCGGTCACGAAGGATGATCCCCTCATCCCGACGGGGGGCTCGACGGCCATCATCATCGGCGGCGTCATCGTCGGCGCGATCGGCACCTGGATCTACTCCGCTGCGCTCGGCGGCATGCGTCGCGAGGCGGACAAGGCCACCGCGATGGCGAACGACAAGATCTCGCCCTCCGACTTCCCGAAGCTCACGACCGAGTCGTACCTCCACGACGTCGCCCGCGAGTACAACCGCGGCATCGCCCCCGAGCCCCCGCCGCCGCCGAAGGACACGAAAAAGAAGAAGAAGAAGTAGGCCGCGGCGCAGATTTCGCGACCTTTCCCGCCTCCGTTCGTCCGGGTGGTGCGCGCGTATCGACGCGGCCGCGCGCCTTCGCTATGACCCGGGCCAGCATGACCGACACACCCGTCCGCAACGTCATCATCATCGGCTCGGGCCCTGCGGGCCTGACTGCGTCCATCTACGCCGCGCGCGCGAACCTCAAGCCGCTCTGCATCGAGGGCTTCAACGCGGGCGGGCTCATCCCCGGCGGTCAGCTCATGTTCACGACCGACGTCGAGAACTATCCGGGCTTCCCGCAGAAGGTCACGGGCCAGGAGCTCATGCAGCGCTTCCGTGATCAGGCGGAGCACCAGGGCACCGAGATCGTGACGGCGGACGTGACGAAGGTCGACCTCTCCGCGCGGCCGTTCAGGGTCTGGGTCGAGGAGACGCTCTACCTCGCCCACACCGTGATCATCGCGACGGGCGCGCGCGCGAACTACCTCGGCTTGCCGAACGAGGAGCTTCTCAAGAACAAGGGCGTGAGCGCCTGCGCCGTGTGCGACGGCGCGCTCTACCGCGGCCGCGACGTCGCCGTCGTCGGCGGCGGCGACACCGCGATGGAGGAGGCGAGTTACCTCGCGGGCCTCTGCAACTCGGTCACGCTCGTGCACCGCCGCGACGACTTCCGCGCGAGCAAGGCGATGGTCGACCGCGTCGTGTCGAACCCGAAGATCAAGATCCTCTACAGCCACGTGGTCGACGACGTGCTCGACGTCACCAAGGACGAGGTCACGGGGATCGTCGTGAAAAACCTCAAGACCGGGGAAAAATCGTCCGTCCCGGTCGCGGCGTTTTTCGTGGCGATCGGTCACACGCCCATGACCGAGCTCTTCATCGGGCAGCTCGAGACGCACCCGAACGGCTACTTGAAGACCGTGCCCGGCTCCACGCGCACGAGCGTGCCCGGCGTGTTCGCCGCGGGCGACGTGCAGGACTGGACGTACAGGCAGGCGGTCACGGCGGCGGGCACGGGCTGCATGGCCGCACTCGACGCCGAGCGGTTCTTGCAGCAAGAAGGTGGGAGTCACTGACGAAGGCCTTCGATGGACGAGCCCCACGCCGACCCGCGCGACGAGCTCTTCGAGATCGCGACCTCGGTGCGCGCGCTCGTCGAGTGGTACGACAGCACGGGCGCGTGGGGCTTGCCGCTCGCGCCGCCGCGTGAGGTCGAGCCTTCGTATCCCGCAGCGGAACCTCACGCCGCGCCGCCGCCGCCAAACCCTCGCGCGCCCGCGCCCGTCGCGGATCGGCGTCCCGCTCCTGCCGACGCCTCCTTCGCGCAGCCTGCGCAGTTCACGCCGCCGCCCGAGCGCGCGCCCGCGCCGCAGTTCACGCCGTTTCCGCCACCGGCCGAGCGCCCGCAGCGCCCCGCCGTCGCGCGCCCCGAGGCGCGCACGCCGGAAGCGCGCATCGAGCAGCTCCGCGTCCTCGCCTCCGAGGTCGCCTCCTGCACGCGCTGCGGCCTCGCCGAGCGGCGCACGCAGACCGTGTTCGCCCGCGGCAATCCGCTCTCGGAGCTTTGCTTCGTCGGCGAAGGACCGGGCGCGGAAGAGGACCTCCAGGGCGAGCCGTTCGTCGGTCCTGCGGGCCAGCTCCTCGACAAGATGATCGCCGCGATGGGCTACCGCCGCGACGAGGTCTACATCTGCAACATCGTCAAGTGCCGGCCGCCGGAGAACCGCAAGCCGCAGCCTGAAGAGATGGATGCCTGCAAGGGCTACCTCGCCACGCAGATCGAGCTCGTGCGGCCGAAGTACATCGTCGCGCTCGGCGCGACGGCGATCCAGGGCCTGCTCGGCACGACCGAGGGCATCACGAAGCTGCGCGGCAAGTGGAAGATGTACCGCGGGATCCCCGTCATGCCGACGTTCCATCCGGCCTACCTCCTCAGGCAGCCGTCGGCGAAGCGCGAGGTATGGACCGACCTGCAGGAAGTGATGGCGCGCCTCGGCAAGAAGCCGCCCGCGCGGGGCTAGCGCTCGAGCGTATCCTTCGCGTGCTGCTCTGTTTCGTCGGCGCAGCGCCGTTCCTCGCGCCTTTCGCGCGCCGCGTGACGAGCCGCGAGACGGGCGAGCTTCTCTACCTGCTCTTCGCGCCGGTTTGTCACCTCAAACCCGAGCGCACGCTCGTCCTCGCCGGCGTGCTGATGCCGCTCTGCAGCCGTTGCGCCGGCATCTTCGCGGGGTTCGTGACGGCTGGGATGTTTCCGCGGCCGCGCTGGAGCGTGCGCGCGTGCCTCGGCTACGGGTTCGTCGCGAGCGTGATCATGCTCGTCGACGTCGTCACGCAGGACCTCGGCTTACGCCCGCTCTACCATCCTGCGCGGCTTCTGACGGGAGTTCTCTGGGGGCACGTGTTCGCGCTCGGGATCCTCGCGATCGCGCGCGAGCACCTCACGAGGCCCGAACGCCTCACTTCTTCAGCGTGACGGGCCTGCCGGCGACGGGCGCTTCGCCGAGGAGCACGAGCGTCTCGATCTTCTTCTTGTCGCTCTTCTCGTCGACGACCTTGAGCGTGCCCGCGAGGTTATAGGCCATCTCCCAGGTCACCGTGTCGTCGGCCGAGAAGAACGCGAACGACGAGTCGCAGAGCGCGAGGTCCTTCTTGATCGCGTCGCCCGTGTTCGAGAGATCGGGCCCCGCGAACCCTTTGCGGTGCTTCTTGCCGAGCCCGCCCTTGAACGGCCACACCGCGGTCGAGAGGTCCTTCATCACCATCACCGTCACCGAGCAGCCGGGCGGGTTCGACACCTTGTCGGGCGGCGTGACCAAGAGCTCCTTCGGCACGTCGTCACGGCCGTCGGTCTTGAGCAGGATCGTCGGCGCGCCCGCGCGGCCGAGCTCGGCCACGACCGCGGCGACGTCCGGCGTGCGCGCCTTCTTCTCGGCGATCACGGTGACCTGCTGCCCGTTGATCGGCAGATCCTTCACCGCCGCCGTGAGCTTCTCCGGCCAGTTCTCCTGCTTCATGTCGACGCGGATCTGGCCGATGTACGGGCCGAGCGAGTCGACGATCAGCGCGGGCATCGTCTTCGGCTTCGGGGGCGGCGCGGGCTCCGTGGGCGCGGCCGCAGCGGAGGCGGTCGCGGTCGGGGCGGCGCCCGTCTTGGATTTGTCGTCGCCGCAGGCGGTCAGCGTCGTCGCGACGAGCAGCGCGAGCGAGGCGAGGACAGGGACGCGGGAGTGCATGGCGCGGAGTGTACCGAAGCCCAAGGCGCGGGAGAAAGGAAGCGGCGTCCTCGGGGCGTCGGGGCGTGGTAGCTTCCGCGCGCCCTCACCCGTTCGGGCCTCGAAACGAGCCGGATTTCACTATGCCTTCCCCCTTCGTCACGCGCCTCGCAAGCTTCCAGCACTCTGATGGGCTCGCCGTGGAGGACGACGCGCGGAGCCGCACCTTCGCCGAGCTCTGGGACCGCGCCCAGCGCGTCCGCCTCGCGCTCACCGAGGGCGCGCCTTCGCTCGAAGGACGCGCCGTGGCCATCCTCGTCTCGCCCGGCGCGCTCTGGCTCGAAGCCTTCCTCGGCACGATCCTCGCGGGCGGCGTGGCCCTGCCGCTCTCGCCGCTCTATCCGCCCGCCGAGCTCGCCTGGTTCGGCGAGGATGCGCGCGCGGCGGCGGTGATCGTGTCCGAGGATCAGCGCGAGCGGGGCGCGTTGCTCTGCGAAGGTCGCCGCGTCCTCTTCGCGGAGACGCTCGCCGACGGCCCGCGGCCCGAGGGCGATGCGGCCCCGCTCGAAGCCGACGACGTCGCCCTCCTGCTCTACACGAGCGGCACCACGGGCAAGCCCAAGGGCGCGATGATCACGCACGCGAACGTCGACGTGCAGGCGGCGATCCTGCGCGAGGCGTGGGCGTTCGGCGAGGGCGATCGGCTGCTCCACGCGTTGCCTTTGCATCACCTGCACGGCCTCGGCATCTCGCTCCTCACCACGCTGCTCGCGGGTGCTTCGGCGCGTTTGCTCCCGCGCTTCGACGCGCGGCGCGTGTGGGAGGCGTTTTGCGGGCCGAATCCGCCCACGGTCTGGATGGCCGTGCCGACGATGTACCAGAAGCTCTTCGAGGCGTTCGACCAAGCGGACGAGCAGACGCGAGCGCGGTGGGCGAGCGGCGCCCGGGGCCTGCGCCTCGCCACGAGTGGATCGGCCGCGCTCCCCGCCACCCTCGCCGAGCGATGGCGCGCCGTCACGGGCGTGATCCCCCTCGAGCGATTCGGCATGACCGAGATCGGGGTTGGCGCGACGAACCCTCTCGATCCATTGGGCCGGCGGCCTGGCTCCGTGGGTTTGCCCCCGCGCTCGGTCGAGGCGCGTATCGTCGACGAGGCGGGAAACGAGCTCGAACGTGGCCCCGGCGAGCTCTGGATTCGCGGGCCCAGCGTGTTCAAGGGATACCTCGGCCGCGAGCAGGCCACGCAGGATGCTTTTGCCGAGGGCCGCTGGTTTCGCACCGGCGACGTCGCCGAGCGCGCCGAGGACGGCTACCTGCGTTTGCTCGGACGAACCAGCGTCGACATCCTGAAGAGCGGCGGGTACAAGCTCTCGGCGCTCGAGATCGAGGAGGCGTTGCGGGAAAACGCGGCCGTCGCCGAGGTCGCGGTCGTGGGGTTGCCCGACGAGGCGTGGGGCGAGCGTGTCGTCGCGGTCGTCGTCGCCGCGCCCGGTCGCGCTGCGGAATGCGCGCCGGAGGTCCTGCGCGGCTGGGCGAAAGAGCGAATCGCGCCGTACAAGGTTCCGCGCGAGGTGATTGTTACCACATCGCTCCCGCGCAATGCGCTCGGAAAAGTCGTCAAGCCCGATCTGGTGAAGGCGATTCTGCAAGGGACGGTCGCAAATACGTCGCGGACCGAATCTTGATATGTCGCGGACTGAACCATAATCACATTACGCATGAGAATTTTGCTATCGACGACCCCTCGTGTCAGGGACTTACGTCGATGGTTGACGTCCGTGGAATGACCACGGATTCGAAGGAGACTTCTCATGCGAATGCTTTCGATTCTTCTCCTGGTTTCTGCTGGCTTCATGGGTCTTGCCGCGTGTAGCGACGAGCCCAGCAATGGCGCGGGCGGCAACGGCGGATCCGCTGGCAGCGCCGGCATGGGCGGCATGGGCGGCACGGGCGGCGGCATGGGCGGCGGCATGGGCGGCACGGGTGGCGGTGCGGCCATGGGCGGTTACTGCGGCAAGTCGTGCGCGATGCCTGCGGATTGCTGTCCCATGGGCGTGCCGAACTGCCCCGGCAACTACCCGAACAACTGGACCTGCGACGACGGCGTGTGCGGCCCTCCGCAATGCACGGGCGACGCCGATTGTACGTTCGGCGGCGCGGCGCCGGACTTCAAGTGCTTCACCATCAACGACTACAAGACCTGCGCTGAGGGCTGCGCGGCGGACGCCGATTGCCCGATGAACACGAAGTGCATCGGCGAGGACGACAACGGCGCGAAGTACTGCAGCGCCGAGCCCATGATGACGGGCGGGTGTATGGCCGACGCGGACTGCAACGGCTACGGCAAGTGCAACACCGCGTCGGGCGTGTGCGAGTGCGCGGCGGACGCCGATTGCACGGGCGCCGGCGTCGACACGTGCGTGCTGTGATCCTCGGCTGAGGGGGACGCGTCACGCCGCGGCGTGGCGCGTCTCGATGATCCCGATCCGCGCAAGCATGCGCCGCACCGCGCGGAACGCATCCGCCCGGCCGAACTGCAAAAGGTGTCCGCCGTGGAACGTCTCGAGCTGCGCGCGGAAATGCTCGGCCATGCGCCGTGCGTGATCGAGCGGCGTGATCTGATCCCCCGCCGCCCCGACGACGAGAAATCGCTCGGGCGGGAGCGCCGAAGGCCGCCCGAGAGGGCTCACCACGCGTAGTGTCGCTTCGATCGCCTGGTGCTGCGCCGCCTGCTCGTCCGGCGTGCCGACGAGCAGCCCCACCGCGCGCGCCACATCGGCGATCGAGGCGCACGGCACGATCGGCACCACGAACGCGAGGGTCGGATCGATCGTGGCCCAGAGCCCTGCCGTGTAGCCGCCGAGGCTCATGCCCATCGCACCGACGGACGGCGCGCCCCGATCGCAGAGGAGCGCCGCGAGCGCGCGGAGGTCCATGATGGCCTGGCGAAACCCCTCGATCGTGAAGCGCATGTCCGGCGAAGGAAACAGCGCCGTTCCTTTCGGGGCGCGGCATGCGTGGAACGGCAGCACCGCCATCGCCACGTCGAGGCCGAGCTCGAAGATCCAGGGCACGGGCCACAGCCGCTCTTCGAGCGTGAACGCCCCGCACCGGTAGCCGTGCACCAGGATCGCGACCGGACGAGGGGTAGCGTGCAGAAACAGCCGCGCCATCGCGGTGCGGTTCAGCGTGTGGCCGAGGTAGTCCGTGCGCACGCTCTCTTCGAGCGGCTCGAACTCGCTCGGCCACGTCGCGTCGAGCACCATGCCGGGATCCAGGCCTCCGAGGAGGCGCACCCGGGCGAGCTCGACGTTGGGGATCGTTGGTTCCCCAAAGAACGAGCTCGGCGCCGCGAAGTGCTCGGGTTTGTCGTAGATCCCGCGGATCGTGTCGAGGAGCTCGATCCGGGCCTCGGGACCGAGGCCCGAGGGATCGAAGGCGCGGATCTTGTCGCCACGCACGAGCATCGCCGTGCCGACGGTCTTGTCGAACCCGGAAGCAGCGGTCGTGAGGATGCGGCGCAGGACCAACCCGCCCTCCTTGGATTGGCGTGTTTGACGTGTTCGCTCTTTGGCCTACCTCCCCGTCACGACGATGCGCGACGCGGCGGCTGCGACGACGTCGGTAAGCAAAAAGGGGACCTGCCGCGTCTGGTTCTTCCGCCAGAGCTCGGCTTGGTCGCGGAAGTGCGGGCTCTGCGAGTCCCACACGACGCCTCCCGGCAGCGCGTTCCACGACCGCGGACCTTCCGGAGCGAGGTCCACGACGAGACGCTGCGTCGGGCCGAAATCGTAGTCGTAGCGAGGCGTCACGTCGAGCCGGGCGGTGAGGGAGAAGTCGGACGAGTCGACCGAGAAGCTGTCCCCGTGCCGCGGAAACCCGTCCGGAAAAACGGGATCGCCGAGCGGCGGGATCGAGAGCTGCCCGAGGATTGGGAGGATCGCCTCGAAACGAACGCGGTGCCGTGCGCCCCAGCGGTAGGCGCCGATGTCCGTCCCGACATCTGCTGCGAGCGTCCCGAGCGCGTCGACGAGCGCGCGCACGATCCGCTCGTGCTTCGTCTCGATCTCCGGCGTCGCCATGTCGTCCCAGAGCGCGCTCTCCTTCGTCGTCGGGTCGTACGTCGGGAGCGACGCGGGTGTGTCGCGCGTGATTGCGAGGATCGCCTTCGCCTTCTGATCACGCGGGACGAAGGGCCTGCCCGCGTGCTCGAGCTCGTCCCCCAGCACGCGCTCGACGAGCCGGAGGAGCCACGTGTTGAACACGAGCGTCGCCTGCGACGCGCGCACCTCGATCGCCGTATCGCCCTCCGCCGGGAGCGGCTTGTTCGTGTCCGGATCGATGCCGCTCGCCGCCTCGTAGCCGGCCTCGGTGCCCCACGCCGTGAGCAGCGCGTGCACGTTCTGGATCGCCGCCGCGTCGTAGCCCGGATCGGCCACCACGGCCGAGAGATCGGGGTGCGTCCCGGGCGCCTTTCGTTCTGCCTCGGCTCGATCGATCGCCTCGATCATCGCGGGCACAAGCCGCGAGCCGAGCGCCGATTTCGCGTCGCCCTGGATCTTCGCGAGATCCTCGGGCGTCGCCTTGTCGAGCGCCGCGAGCCGCTCCTTGATGCGACCTTCGCGGAAGCCGATGTCCCATGAGCACGCGAGGTACATCGGCGTCCCGTCGGGCAGCGTGCCGTTCGAGGGATCGTTGTCGAGCGAGTCTCCGATCGGATCGTTGTTCGCCGTCGCGAGGAAGCCAGCGGCGGGGTTTTTCTCCCAGGGAACGAGGTGATCCGGCAGCGCGCCCGTCCACTCGGCCGAGCCATCGCCGGGCAGCACGAGGCATGGCAGCGTGCCCGAGAACGTCGCGGGGTTCCACGCGACGGCCGCCGGCTTTCGCGTCGGCAGTTTTGCGTGCGAGGTCCAGAGCACGTTGCCTTGTGTATCCGCGATCATCCAGTTCTGCGCGCCCACCTGAAAACCGTCGAGCGCGAGCTTGGCCTCGTCGACATTCTTGGACCTCAAAAGGGCGAGGATCGCCGCGAGCTCGTTCGTCGCTTCGTCGCCGGTCCAGCGCACGCTCACGGCGCCCTTCGCGGGGTCGAGCGGGGCCACGGTGTGATCGGGCAGGATCTCCGGCAGGATCGCCCCGTGGTGCGGCACGACCGGGACTTTGTAGGTGTACGGCGTGCCGGCCTGGATCTGGATCACCTCGTCGACCGTCTCGATCGCGACGTTTTTCCCTTCGAACACGACCGACTTGCCGTCGGGCGTGATCTGCTCGGCGTAGAGATCGGTCACGTCGTAGCCGGCGACCGTCGCGCCCCAGGCGATGTTCTCGTTGTGCCCGAGGATGATCCCGGGAATGCCGGGGAACGCGAGGCCCGAGACCTTCACCCGCGCCGACGGATCCTTCGGCGTCACCTCCATCGCCACGGGCCAGAAGATCGCGGGCGCGGCGAGCGTCAGGTGCGGATCACTCGCGAGCAGCGCGTGTCCCGTGTCGCTCCTGCCTGCCGTGACGGCCCAGTTGTTCGAGCCGAATCCTTCGGGGGCAAACAGATCCTTCACCTTGCGCAGGGCCTCGCGGTAGCGCGATGTCCGCGCGCCGAGGTCGGGCAGGAGTGGGGAGGGCGCGGGGGCTTTCGCGCCGCCCTGGCCCATCGGATACCCCGTGGTCGTCGTCGCCGGCTCGTAAGGCGCGAAGCGATAGAGCTCGCGAAGGATCCCGCTGCGCAGGGCGACGAGCGGATCGGCCGCGTCCTTCGGGAACGCCGCACCGATCGTCTGGATCGAGATCGTGTCCGCGAGCTCGCCGTCGGCCGAGTGCGAGAGCAGGTACGACTGGAGACGCGCGATCGCGAGGGCATCGACGCCCGTGAAATCGGTGAACGCATCGACCGGGACGAGGAAGGCCGCCGCGGGCAGCCCGGCCTCGCGGTTGCGGAGCGCGCGGAAGTGCTGGGACACGCCGTCGGCGAACGCGTCGACGAGCGCCTTCTCTTCAGGACCGAGCACCTCGTATTGCTTCTTCGCCACGCGGTGCAGCCCCAGGCTGCGGAAGACGATGTCGTTGTCGATCACGCTCGCGTCCGCGTCGGCGAGGATCTCGGCGAGCCGGCCCTCGGACACGCGGCGGTAAAACTCGATCTGCAGGTGCCGGTCCTGCGCGACGAGGTAGCCCTGCACGCGCACCGCGTCCTCGAAGCTCGACGCGAAGATGTGCGGCCGCCCGTCCTTGTCACGCACGACGTCCACGGGCGCGGCGAGGTTGTCGATCTTGATGCGCTCGGTGACGGGCAGATCGGCACGATCGCCGATCGGACCGAAGGGATCCCCCGCCGGCGGCGGCGTCTCGGCCGGGTCCGAGCAGCCGGCGGCGAAGGTCAGGGCGAGGAAGCTGAAAAAACGGGCGATCGGGAAGCGTCGAGGCTCGTGCATGGATAAGGTCTCCTTTTCCCGGACTAGCCTGCCGGGTCTTCGGCTCGCCGAAAATTCGTCCGTTTCTCGTCCTCTCTGGCAAGGGACCTCTCATGCGCTTGGTGCAGGCCCCCGCGCCGTCGGGCTCCCCCTCTCCGCCCGTACGACCGTCGTTCGGCGCGTTCTTCGTCGCCGCTTCCCGCAAGACCGAGCTCCTCTCGGAGCTGCGCAGCCGCGGCTACGTGGTGGCCAGCATCCTGCGGCCCCCCGCGCCCGGTCGGCTCCGCCAGGCCGTCGAGGAGGCCGTCGAGAGCGCCCTCGCCATGCGCGGCGCGCCCCCGCCGTCCGTCAGCGCCGACGTCGACGGCGCCGCGTCCTTGCGGGATCAGGTCGTCCGGGCCCGCGGCCTCGGCTCCTTCGGCCTCGCGCTCGCCTTGCCCCCGCTCGCCACGCTCGCCGACACCTCGGGCGACGCGCCCGCGCTCGGGCCCTCCGACAGCGCCGTGCTCGCGGTCTTCAACGAAGCGGCCCAGGCCGGCCCCGTGGCGCTCGTCCTCGACGAGGGCGACCGGGCCTTGCGGATCCTCGCGCCCGTCCGCCTCGACGAGCTCGTCGCCGACGCCGCGCCCACGCGCCGCGCCCTCCCCGAGCACTCGCGCGTCGTCGCCCGTCCGCCCCTCACGCCGCCCGCGCCGCCGCCCGAGGCAGAGCCGAGCGACGTGCGTCCCATCACCACCCACGAATCCGGTCCGCCCGAGGCCGATGCCGCGCCCGAACGCGCGCCGATCGGCCGCCTGCGTGGGCTGAAGTCGGGTCCGCGGCCGACGGCGACCCCGACGCCCGCGGCCGACGGCGCGCCGCGCGCGTTCAAGTCGACCCCGCCGCCGCCGATGGAGGCCACGCCGCCCGCGGAGCCCGCTGCCCCGGCGCCGCGTCCCCGCACGCCCTCCTCGCCCGCG
This sequence comes from Polyangium jinanense, assembly GCF_028435265.1. Taxonomy (GTDB): domain Bacteria; phylum Myxococcota_A; class Polyangia; order Polyangiales; family Polyangiaceae; genus Polyangium; species Polyangium jinanense. The sequence goes on from NZ_JAGTJK010000001.1 coordinate 164,690, forward strand.
CTCGATGCCGTGCGCGATCGTGACCGCGAGCCCGTGCGCGACCGCGAGCCCGAGGCCGCCGCCGCGCCCGCCGCGAAAAACGCCCCCGCGGCCGACACGCTCCCGCCGCCGCCGCCCTTGCCTGCGGACCTCGCGCCGCCCTCGCCGCCGGTCAACCCCTCGCCGGTCGAGCGTGTCCTCTCGGCGGCCGAGTGGCGCGCCTTCGCGATGGACCTCGACAACGCGCGTGGTCCCAAGCCTGCGGGCGTCATCGATCGGCTCTTCGCGACCCGCTACATGCCCCTCATCGGCGCGCTCTCGCGTGGCCACGCCGACGCCTCCGTCCAGCGCGTCGTCGACGGCTTCCGCACCGCCTTCGAGCACAGCTACACCGAGGGCTTTGCGGCCATCCGCGCGACCGGAAAACGCCCGCTCATGGTCCTCGACGCGCCCGACGTGGCTGCGCGGATCGCGCGCCTCAACAACGCCCGCGCCGTGCGCCTGCTCCTCGTCGACGCCCTCCGCTTCGACCTCGGCGAGCGCGTGATGGCGCGCCTCAAGCCCACGTTGCAGGGCCGTGCCGTCTGCGTCGACCGCACCTTGCTCTGGAGCGCGCTCCCGACGACCACGCCGGCCCAGGTCGCGCTCCTCGGCCGCGGCCCCGAGGGCCTGCGCGAACCCTTGCCCGAGCCGGGCCCCGAGCCCGACATCGTCCGCGGCCGCGCCCTCTCCACGATTCGCCGCGAACGGTACGGCACCAAGGAAGTCTTCAAGCTCGACCTCGTCGAGGCGCGCCTCCGTGGCGTCGGCCCTGGCTTCGACGAGCGGCTCGGCAGCATTGCAGACGAGACGGCGCAGGTGATCTCGCGCTTCGTCGAGAGCTCACCGCCGCGCACGCTGCTCTTCGTCTTCGGCGACCACGGCTTCCGCCTCTCGTGCGACGCGCGCGGCACGGCGCCCGCGACCCAGGGCGGCGCGAGCCCCGAGGAAGTGCTCGTCCCCGGGTATGCGTGGCTCGTGGGTGGGGTGCATTGAGGGCGGGGTGGCCGGTGTGGGTAGGCTCCCGTACCGGTGGTTGACACCTTCATCGGACCGGCCTAGGATCTGAACATCTCGCCCCCGGTGGTACGCGTTCTCCCTTCGATAACGAGGACGCCGAACCCGGGGGCTTTTCTTTTTGGGGGTCGATCATGCCGACAGCCATTCTCGTCGATGGTGGCTTCTTCCTGAAGCGCTTCTCTCACGTCTACAGGGATCGTGACGCCACCGACCCCAAGGTTGTCGCCCGGACGATGCACGAGATGGCGTGTTTTCACCTGAACGACCGCCAGGGGCGCCCCACGTACGACCTCTACCGGATCTTCTTCTACGACTGTCCTCCGATTTTGAAGAAGGCGCACCTTCCGATTTCGCGACGCGGCATCGATTTCTCGAAGACGACGACGGCTCTCTTTCGCCTCGCTCTACACGAGGAGATCAAGACCCAGCGGAAGGTGGCGCTCAGACTCGGGCACCTGTCCGACGGCGCGGCGTCGTGGAGGATCAAGTCGGACAAACTGTCTGAGCTCATCAAAGGGAATATACGATTCGAGGAGCTCACGGATGACGATTTCACGTATGACGCGCGTCAGAAGGGCGTCGATATGAAGATCGGCCTCGATATCGCGTCGCTGGCCTACAAAAAGCTCGTCGATCAGATCGTCCTTGTTGCAGGCGATAGTGACTTCGTCCCGGCTGCCAAGCTGGCCCGTCGCGAGGGCATCGACTTCGTCCTGGATCCCATGTGGCATAACATCCACCCGTCGCTGAACGAGCACATCGACGGGCTTCGATCCACCTCGCCGAATCCCAGCAAATTCGCGCAGTGACGGGCGCCTGACCTCGCTCGCGGGACTGAGCACCCGCCCGCCCGATCCCCCGAGCCTCGCTCGAGGCCCTGGTCGGCACACGACCTGCCGGCCTGCTCTGGCCCGAGGCCCTGGTCCCTCGCCGGCCGAGCCCCCCAGGCATCGCCAGATCGGTCGGGAGACGCCCCTCCCACGTGCCCAAGCAACGCTCGGGGCCTTGGGAGGGGTGGTGACCGGCCCCTCTGTCGACGCTCGGGTTACTCGTCGCCCGTGTCCTCGTCCGTATCCTCGGCCTCACGCGCTTCCGGCTCCTCGGCCGGGGGCTCGGTGACCTTCGTGCCGGCGGGGACCTGGAGGTCGTAGAAGTAAAGGCGGAGCTGGTCGACGCGGCCGAGGTGGCGCAGGAGGCTCTCGCAGAGCGCCTTCGCGGCGACGTAGCCATTGAGCCAGACCTGCCTCGTCGCCTCGACCTCCGGCGTCAGGGATTGCCTGTCGATACGGGCGTCGTCGGCGAATGCGACGACGGGCGCGAGCGACTTCGTCATGGCATCGAATCGACCGTGCCAATGCGCTGCCTCGCGCACGGGGCAGCCGGGCGCGGCGAGCTTCGTCGTGATGTGGGTGACCGCGAGGACGACGTCGGCGGCGGCCTTTCCGACGCTTCCGGCGGTGCCGTCTTTCGTGAAAAACACCTTCCGGTCGATGACGCCGTTGTCGTGCGCGCCGAGGTGGGTGCTGAATTTGCCGAGGAGGGCGCGAGCCTGCTTGAGGAGCGGCGCCTTGCTCCGGACGCCCTGCCTGCGCGAGGCGTCCGTGCCGCGCGCGGCCTCCACGGCCGATTTCACGGCGGCGGTCTGGGCGTCGATCTGGTCGGCGGCGTAGTTCAATGCAGGATCGTATTCGGGGATCAGACCGAGGAGTTTCTTGCGGATCTTGTTCGAGGCATAAGGACCGTAAATTGTGACCTCGTCCTGATCGATGGACCTGTCTGCCATTCCGGACTTCCTTCGAAAGGGGATGGCCGACGCTAGCGGATGCGAAGGGGCCGTCCATGCCACGAAGGTGGGCTCGCGTCCGCGGGGCAGATCGTGTAGAGTGGCCGGGACGAGCACGAGAGAGCCGCCGATGACCCGCCGGAAGAAGCTCTTTGCCGCAGCCATCGCCTTGCCGATCGCCGTCGCCGTGGGCGTGGGCCTGAAGGTCCGCCGTGCCTCGTCGGACACGCTGGGGGCGGATGCTTGCGACAAGGACCTCGCGGCGGTGTTCGAGTTATGCGAGCCAGGCGGGGAGATCTGCGAGAAGCCGCCCGAGGGACAAGAGGGAGCCTGCCAGGCCGGGTGCGTGATGGCGAAGTGCCCGAATCAGGTGGCGTGCACGGAGCTCGACCCCATCTGGTGCAAGCCGTGCGAGGATGAAGAGGGGGCGCTCTTTCATCGCCTCGTCATCGAGGCGAACGAACTCTGCTTTCCGACACCTGATCCGGCCACGTGGAATCTTGCCATGTGGAAGGAGTACGACGTTTGCCATACGAGAGAAGTGGAGCGGAGGTGCCCGGCGCTCATCGGTACGAAGTGGCACTTGCCGCCCGACCGCAGAGATTGACGTTTCGTTCGTGGCCGTTCAGATCCCGCCCTGGCCGCCCGCGTCATCCCCGCCGCCGTAGTCGTTCGTTCCGCCCATGCCCTGCGGGTCGCTCTTGAAATCGCCGCTGGCCGCGCTCCCGACGATGATGACGGTGCCGTCCCCGGGATTCGAGCCGCAGCCGTTCGACCCAGGGGGGTCGAGGCAGATGACTTTGGGGTCAACCTCGAGGACGCTGCATTTCACGCCGATTCCGCGCTCTTTTGCCCTTTGGATGCATGCGTCTTCGTTCTCCCAGGCGCTTCTGCGGTCGATGATCTGCGCGTCCTCCGCTCCCACCAAGGGTTGTCGACGGTTACCCGCGCCTTGCAAAGCGCAAGTGAGGACCACGTTGCACTGGACGAGAACCCCCTCCCTGGCGCCCGCCTCGGCGTTCGGGGCTCCTTTTTTCGGGTTCTTGCACGCGGGCTCCCAACAGGCTGGCGCGAGCACGACGAACCACACGAAAAACAAGCCAACGACGAGCATTCTCATGCCCAGCCTCCGCGCCGGAGGCAGCGTACAAGACCGGGTCCGGGAGGCACAAATTTCGATCGGTGCCCCGAGAATGGCCGCGTGCGACCCCGGCCCGCGATCGAAGGACTCGCGTCATCGGCGCTGATCGTGTAGACTGGCCGCGACAAGCACGGAGGAAGGATTCGTGACCCGCCGGAAGAAGCTCTTCGCCGTTGCCATCGCCTTGCCGATCGCCGTCGCCGTGGGCGTGGGTCTCAAGGTGCGCCGGGCTGTGTCTGACCCCCTTGGCGCCGACGCCTGCGACAAGGACCTCGCGGCGGTGTTCGAGCTGTGCGAGGCGGGGGGCGAGATCTGCGAGAAGCCGCCCGAGGGACAAGAGGAAGCCTGCCAGGCCGGCTGCGTGATGGCCCGGTGCCCGAATCACGTGGCGTGTACGGAGCTGGATCCCATCTGGTGCAAGCCGTGCGAGGATGAAGAGGGCGCGCTCCATTGGAGCATCACGCTCGAGGTAAGCGACCGCTGCAAACCTTCGCCTGATCTGTCTACATGGAATCTTGCCGGGTGGAAGGCTTACAGCGATTGCTTTGTCGCGGAGACGGAGCGCAGGTGCCCGGCGCTCAAAGATAAGCCCCAGTGGTACCTCCCGCCCGATCGCAGGCAATGACCCGACCCGGCCCGCGCTCCGCGCCGGCTCATCAAGCCACGTAACAACAAACCGTCCGCGGTCCGATCTTCGCGACCTCCCCGACGACCTCCCCTCCCGCAGCCTGGCAGCTCCCCGGCTGATACACGGGCGAGAGCGCCGTCTTCGACCCGATCGCGCGCCCGGCAGGCACGACGTCATGGCACGTGGGGCCCTTCGACCAGGCGCTCGCGATGAGGGGCGTCAGGGTACAAGCGGCGTCGGAATAAAATGCGATATCGGAATGACAATAACTTCCCTGCGGAGCCCCGCACGAGCACGCCGTGCAATCGCGTTCGTCGCTGAAGCCTTCATAAAAGGTAAATTGTTCGGTGTACCCCTCGGCCGCGCAGTCGTGGAGCCCCTCCCGATGGACGCACTGGCGAAACCCGGTCGGCGCCGTGGGGACGCAATGCTCGTCGGACGCGCATGCGCCGAACGCGCTGCCCTCGCAGACCCGCGCGACCAGGCCCCACGAGGGCGCGGGCGCAGGGGCCGTCACCGCGCCGGACCCGTCGAGCGCCTCGCAGGACTCCGCCGCGATGCCGAGCGGACCCACCGTGATCGACTGGACGCACGGCCCTTCGGGCCCGCAAGAGAGGTCCGCGGGGAGGGCGTCTCCTGCGGCGCAGGCGCCGTCCCACCCGGCGGGCGGGTCGGCCGGCGTCGCGGTCGCCCCGTCGGCGAGCGTGCATGGCGCGGCGTGCGCCGTGATGCTGGAGGGAAGCGCGCACGTGCCCGTCGAGGGGGTACACGTGCAGGGGCCGCATTTCTTCGGGGGGATCACGAGATCGGCGTGCCACACGAATTGCTCGACGGGCGCGTTGTCGGGGCAGGGGGGCGCGGCGCCGTCGTTGGGCCCGATCCACACGAGGACGGGGAAAGACATGTCGCCCGGGTGGAGGGGGACGCAGTCGTCGCGACACGTGAAATCGCAATCGATGGGCCCCCCGCTGCTGGTTGGGCCGCCCTCCTCCTCGTCGCCGTCCGTCCCCGCGTCGGGGGAGGCACCGCCGGCGCCCCCGTCGAGTTCGATATAGGTAAACACGCCCTCCCCGCATGAGGCCACGGAGAGGAGCGCAATCGGCAGGAAGACGAAAATGAGACCGATGTAACGTTTGAAATTCTTCATGACATTACCTATTCACTCAGATGAATGACCACCGCTGCGCCGACCGCCAAGCGCAAGAGCGGCGAGCGCCAGTCAGCCACGGTCCGCGAAGCGTCGAGCTTCAGGACGAACGTCCGCGACTGTACGTTGAGGTCGAAGAAACCAAGCAAGCCAAGGCGCTCTGACAGGCGCACCCTTCCGTTGATGCGCGCGCCGAACCCGACCGAGAAGCCATCCGCCTGGGTGAGCGCAAGCGGAGATTCCACATCGATACTCAGATGGCTGAAGGTCGCTGCCCCGCAAGCGTCGATGTGCTCGAACGCATAACATGGGAGTGCCGATGCAGCCCACACGGATGCTCGGCCGGGGAGTTCATGATCACCGATCCCCGAGGCGGGCGTGATCAACCCACGCAGCTCTGCGGCGACCGCGAACCGGCGCCAGCGAAGCCCGAGTAAGCCGTTTCCGCCCACAGCGACCCCGGGCAACCCGTGAAGCATCACGGCCGGGCCCAGGGCGGCCTCGACCTTGAACGGTGGCTTGTCCTCGATCGGACGCGGCAACGGCTCCTTCGAGACCACGACCACGGGCTCGTACGCCTCCTCCTCGACCGGGTGGAGCAGCTTCACGATGGCGGACGACGGCTCGAAATCCAGCACCGGGCGCCCGACCTCGAAATCGACCGGCGCGACGAGCCACGGGGGCGGCTCCGACCCTCGCCAAGCGCGCGGGCCGAAGGCGATGGACACGAGCACCGCGACGTCATAGAGGAGCTCGCGGCAGTCCCCCTGGGTGAGCACGCGCCGCCACTCCCCGTTGCTCTCGGGATCCGGCACCGTGATCACGGCATCGAGCTTGTTCCCGTTCGGATGCGTCTCGATCCGCAACGTCGCCCGGGCGTCGTCCCGCACGAGGAGATACCCGAACTCTGCCGCGAGGATGAGGCCAAACTCCTCCGCCGTGGGGCACCCGCGCCCGGGGAGCGCTTGCAAGTCCAGTCGGAACGCGATCTTCGGCGCAGGCTCGGCCGCCGCCGCCCGCGGGAGCGCGAGCGCGAGGAGGGCAGCGGCGAGGGCAGCAGCGCGGTAGGCCATGACGAACCCGAGGGTAGGGGAGAGCGGGCGTGCGGCGCAAGCACCGTCACCCGCGGTATGCGCCGTCCACGCTGGAGTTCGTCCGAGGAAACCGAGATTCAGGAGCAGCGCGCTCGCCTACCTCCCGTCACCGGGACGGCGCATAGATGAGATCGGAGCGCACGGCGTACTTCACGCCGGCCGTGACCTCGGCGCCCTCGTGCAGGAGCAGGTGGTCGAACACGACGACGCTCCCCGGGGCCGGACGCACCGCGAATCGCACGCGATTGTTGAATTTGCGCCCTCGACCCTCCCCGCGGCGGCTCTTCTTGTCCTTCTCCTCGAAGAAACGCGTCGAGCCGCCCTCGAACCCTTCGTTCAAATAAATCATGAGCGACGCGCGCGTCTCCCCCCGCGGCACGGCCGTGCGCACGTCGAGGTGCGGGGAGAAGCGTTGCCCGACCTCGTACCGATAGACCCGAAAGCGATCGTTCAGGCCCACGAGGGGCGAGGCCTCGTGCTCCGTGTCCACGTGGCCGCGAATGCGCGCCCAGAGCCCCTCGGCGAGCCGCTCTGCGTCGAGCACGACGCGCAGGTTGTTGCGGGCCGCGAGGTTCACCCGGTACGTGTCGTTGCCAATGGCGAGCCCCGCGTGCGTGAAGCCGATCGCCTCCGCCGTGGTGATCAATCGCTTGCATTCCTTCGGCGACATCACGCCGTGCAGGAGATACACCCCCGTCTCGACGTCCTCGCGGCGGACCGCGACGGCGCGGTCTTCGTCGAGCAAGACCTCGTCGAGGCGATGCGGCACGGCGCGGAAGGTCTCCTCTCGGCGGAAGGAGATGTGGGTTCGGGATTTCATGGACATCTCCTCGGGCAGCCTGGACGCCTTTGACGGCGTGAGCGCCCGAGTGTATACGATCACGTATGAATTCTCCCATCCTCGAACGCCTCGCCGAGCTTCGTCGACGCCTGACCCGGCTCCGCGACGGTCTTTGACCTCCCCCGGCAGGCCCGGCGCCTCGCCGAACTCGACTTCCTTCTCAGCGAAACCGACCTCTGGCGCGACCGCGAACGTGCGGAAGAGCTCCTCGCGGAGCGAGCACGTCTCGGCGCCCTGAACGATCGGATCACGCACGCCGAGCGCGGGCTCGACGATACGCATACGTTCGTTCTGCTCGCCCTCCACGAAGGCGACGCGGACGCGCTCGCCGCGGCCGAAGCCGATCTCGCAGCCATCGAGGTCGACCTCCGAGACGCGGAGCGCTCGTGCGCGCCCCCCGAACCGGAGGGGTGCATGGGCGCGATCGTGTCCATTCAACCGGGCGCGGGCGGCGTCGACGCCAGGGACTTCGCGGCCATGCTCTTGCGGATGTACCTCCGGTGGGCGGCGCGGCGGGGGCTCCTCGTCGAGGAGCTCCACCGGCAGGAAGGAAATGAAGCGGGGATCGATGGCGCCGCGATCCGGATCCCGGGCGCCGGTGTGTATGGCGCTCTCCGGGGCGAGACCGGCGTCCATCGGCTCGTGCGCGTGAGCCCCTTCGGCAAAGGGGATCGGCGACAGACCTCGTTCGTCGCGGTCGAGGTCCTGCTCGATATCGACGACACGATTCCCGTCGAGATTCGCGATGACGATATCGAGGTGACGACGATGTGCGCCGGCGGGCCCGGCGGACAAAACGTCAACAAGGTCGCGTCGGCGGTCCGGATGCGGCACCTTCCGACGGGGATCGTCATCGTCGCTCGGTCGGAGCGCAGCCAGCATCAAAACCGCGCGAGCGCACTCCGGCTCCTCCGGAGCAAGCTCGTCGAGCTCGAGCTCGAGCGGCGCGAACAGGCTGCGGCCACAAGACGCGGCACTCGGCCGGTCGCTCGATTCGGGCACCAGCGGCGCAGTTATGTCTTTGCGCCGCAGCGACTCGTGCGTGACGAAATCACCGGGGTCGTCAGCCCCCATGTCGAGCGTGTCCTCGACGGAGATCTCGACGCCCTGCTCGAACTTCCCGCGAAAAACTGATCCCACCTCGGCGCGCGCTCGCCTACGCTGAAACGTCTCCTCGGCGAGCCTCCCATGCAAGACCCAGCGCGCAGTGACGTCCCCACCGAACCCACCCCGACCGCCGAATCCGAGGTCATCGCAGACGACGTCCGCCAGCTCCACCGGATGGGTTATGCCCAGGAGCTCCTCCGGCGGATGAGCGGATTCTCCAATTTCGCCGTCTCCTTTTCGATCATCTGCATCCTCGCCGGCGGTCTCACCTCCTATCACCTCGGCCTCTCCGCCGCGGGCGGCGCCTCGATTGGCCTCGGCTGGCCGCTCTCCTGCCTGCTCTCCTTTTGCTTCGCGCTCGCGATGGCCCAGCTCGCCTCGGCGTTCCCGACGGCGGGCGGCCTCTATCATTGGGCCTCCATTCTCGGCGGAAAGGGACTCGGCTGGGCGACGGCCTGGTTCAACCTCGTCGGCCTCGTCACCGTCCTCTCCGCGATCAACGTCGGCGCGTATCTCTTCATCGCGAGCTCGCTCGGCCCCGTCTTCGGCATCGACCCGGAAAAACTCGGCCCGGGCCACCAGCTCGCCGCCATCGTCGTCATCACCGCGACGCAGGCCCTCTTCAATCACCGCGGCATTCGCCTCACCACGCGCCTCACCGATTTCAGCGGGTATCTCATCTTCGTCGTCGCGATTGTCCTCACGGCCTCGATGCTCCTGTTTGCCCCGCGCCTCGACGCGTCGCGGCTCGTCACCTTCACCAATTTCAGCGGCGCGGCCGGCGGCGACGTCTGGCCCGCGACGAACGGCATGACCTGGCTCTTTTTGCTCGGCCTGCTCATGCCGGCGTACACCGTGACCGGATTCGACGCCTCCGCGCATACCGCCGAGGAGACCGTCGGCGCCGCGACGAACGTCCCCCGGGCCATTCTGCGCGCCGTGCTCTACTCGGGGGTTTTTGGGTACCTGATGGTCGCCTCGATCCTCCTCGCCATGCCGAGCGTGGAGGTCGGCGCCTCGAAAGGCCCGGGCGTGTTTTTCTGGGTGATGGGCGAGATCCTCCCGCGTCCTTTGCAGATCGCCCTCTACGTCGGCATCGGCATCGCCCAGTACCTCTGCGGCCTCGCCACCGTCACCAGCGCCTCGCGCATGACGTACGCGTTCGCCCGCGACGGCGGCCTTCCCTTTTCGTATGCCCTTCGCCGCGTGAGCGACGTCCACAGGACGCCCGCCCATGCGATCTGGGTCGTCGCGGCCGTGAGCACGGCGTTCACCATCTACACGCCCGTGTATTCGACGATCACCGCGGTCTGCACGATTTTCCTCTACATCTCCTACGGCATGCCCATCGCGCTCGGCCTCTTCGCCTACGGCCGCACCTGGACCACGATGGGGCCCTTTTCGCTCGGCCCCTGGTATCGCCTCGTCGCGGTGATCTGCGTGCTCGGCTGCGCGCTCCTTCTCGCCATCGGCGTCGCGCCCCCGAACGACAAGGCCTTGCCGATCACGCTCGGCGCGCTTTTCGTCACGATTCTCGTGTGGTTTGGTGGTCTCCGGCGGGTGTTCAAGGGGCCGCCGGCCGCCGGTCCGGCCTGAATTCGTTTCTCAAAAGAACAGGAAGATCACGAAGAACCCGATGAGCAGCACGGTCGCCGCACCCACCGCGACGGCCAGGTAAAACCCCGTCTTGTCGACGTGCTCCACGCGCTGCGCCGGCCGCTGGTGCAGCTCCGTCACCGTCATCTGCTGCTGCCGCGCGCTGAACAGCGGCGGCGCCGTGGCTCCGGGCGGCGGCGCGGTCGGCGGCGGCTCGGTCGGCTCGTCCACGATGTGCGCGCCGGCCATGGGCATCGGCGGCGGCGCGAACACGCCGGACGGCTCGATGTAGACCTGCGTCGGCTCCGAATCGTGCGAGGCTCGCGGCGGCGGGACGTACGCGGCTCTCGGGCGCCGCGTCGATTCCTCCGCGCGTGGCGACGAAGACGACGGCGGGGCCATGAGCAGCGTTCCGAGCGGCCCGGACGAGGGCGCGGGAAAACTCCCCGACGTCGACGACCGCAGCGCAGGCGACGGGGTCGACGGCGCCGATTCCGCCATCACCAGCGTGCCGAGCTGACCCCGCATCGGCAGCTCTTCCAGCACCGGCGCGTGCGCCGCGCCGTTCGTGTTTTCGTCGTGAATCTTCGCCGACGCCGGCACCGACGCCGCGGGCGCGAGCGACGGTTTGCGCCCCGCGGCCGCGAACACCTCGAGCATGTGCGCGACGACCATCGCGCTGCCGATGCGTTTGTCGCGTTCGCGCTCCATGCACCGCGCCACGATTTCTTCGAGCGCCGGGTCCACCGCATTCGTGAGCTGCGAAATCCGCGGCACCGGCCCGCTCGTGATCCGCGCCGTGATGTCGGCGCGCCCGCCCTCGAAAGGACGCTGCCCCGAGAGCATCTCGAAGAGCACCACGCCGAGCGACCAGAGATCGGTCCGCACGTCGAACGACTCCGGCGTGGCGAGCTGCTCCGGGCTCCGGTACGAAGGCGATCCCAGCCCGAGCGTCTCCGCCACGACCGCGGGCACCGCCCGCGCGACCCACAGATCCAAGAGTTTCACCACCGGCTCATTCGTGCCCGGTGTTCCATGCAGGAACACGTTCGCCGGCCGGAGATCGCCGTGCACGAGCCGCGCGGCGTGGGCGATCGACAGCGCCGACGCGATGTCGCGCCCGATCTGCGCGGCGAGCGGCGGCGGCAGCGTGCGCTCGCGCGCGAGCCGGTCGGCGAGCGTCTCGCCCGAGAGCAGCTCCATGGCGACGAACGGCTCGCCGCCGCCCGTCTCGCCCACGTCGTGGATCGTGACCAGCGTGGGGTGCTTGGCGGCTTGCGCCGCGCGCGCCTCCTCGCCGAGCCGCCGCCCGACTTCCTGGTTCGGAATGCTGAGGAGCTTCAGCGCGACATGGCGCGACGCTGTGTGGTCCTCCGCCTCCCAGACGGCCCCGAGCGCGCCCGTCCCGATTTGCCGCACGAGACCGTATCTATCGCCGATGAGTTCGCCGCCGCTCATTGCCCTGCTCGACCCGAATTCATGCCCGATTGCGGAAATCCTTCACGGAAGCGATCGAATGCGCCGCGCCGCCTCTTCCAGCACGGCGTCCTCCTTCGCGAAGCAGAACCGAGAGAGCGTCTCGCCCACCGGATCCCCGTAAAACGAGGTGCCCGGCACGCTCGCGATGCGCAGCTTTTCGAGCAGCAGCATCGCCGCCGCCTTCGCGTTCGGCGCGCCGAGCCGCCGGATGTCGGCGAGCACGTAATACGCGCCCCGCGGCACGTACGGCGTGAGGCCCGCGTCCGCGAGCGCGCTGCAGAGGATATCGCGCTTCTTCTGGTAGCTCTGCCCGATCGACGCGAAGTAATCGTTCGGCATCCCGAGACCTGCCACCATCGCGTGCTGGAGCGGCGTCGGCGCGCAGACGTAGAGCAGATCGTGCGCCACCGTGATCCGCCGCGCGGCGTCGGGCGGCGCCGTCAGGTACCCGCACCGCCAGCCCGTCACCGCGAACGTCTTCGAGAATCCCGAGATCGACACCGTGCGGGCCGCCGCGTTTTTCCGCGTCGCGAGCGGCACGTGCTTCTGCCCGTCGAACACGATGTGCTCGTAGATCTCGTCCGTGATCGCCACGAGGTCGTGCGATGCGATCGCGTCCGCGAGCCAGTCGAGCTCCTCCTCGCTCCACACCTTGCCGCTCGGGTTCGACGGCGTGCACACGACGACGGCGCGTGTTCGCGGCCCGATCGCTCGCGCAAACGCCTCCCGATCGATCTCCCACGACGGCGGCCGCGTCGGCACGAGCACGGGCTGAAGGCCGAGCGCGAGCACCGTGTTCAAGTGGTAGCCGTAATAAGGCTCGAACAGGATCACCTCGTCGCCCGGATCGAGCAGCGCGAGGCACGCCGCCGCGAACGCGCCCGTCGCGCCCGACGTCACCACCACCTCACTCGCCGGATCGACCTCACGCCCGTAGCGCTTCTTCAGATCGGCCGCGATCGCTTGTCGGAGCGGCAGGATCCCTTCGGGCGCGGTGTAGATCGCCACGCTCGCGTCGATCGCGGCGTTCGCCGCGCGGGCCACGGGCGGCGGCGTCGGCAGATCACACACGCCTTGCCCGAGGTTGATCCCGCCCACCGCCTCACACGCGCGGCTCATCGCGCGAATGTCGGAGATGACCAGCGAGCTCAGGCGTTGACCGATCCGCATGGCAGCACCCTACCTCAACACGGACCTAAAAATCCCCTCCGCTGCGCAAGGCGGTGACCACGAAGCCGTCGGCCGCCCCTTGCCTGAACAGCCGGACCATGGCACCCCCGGCGCCGTGCGTCCGTCATCCATCGCCGAGACCCGCTTCGTTCGTGAGGATGATCGCGCCCTCATGGCCGAGGTCTGGTCGCTCGCCTGGCCGGCGATCACGCACATGCTGCTGATCACGCTCGTCTTTCTGGTCGGGCGGCTCATGCTCGGCCGGTACTCGTCGACCGCGCTCGCGGCGATCCAGATCGGCGGCGCCACGAGCTGGACCCTCTACTCCGTTTGCACGGCCTTCTCCGCGGGCACCCTTGCCGTCGTGGCCCGGCGTGTCGGCGCCGGCGACCGCCCGGGCGCGGCCCGTGCCGCCCGCGCCGCGCTCCTCTTTGCGGCCGGGCTCGGCGTCGTCGTCGCGTGTGCCCTGTTTTTCGCGGAAGGCCCCTTCATTCGAACCCTCTTTCCTCGCGCCGGCGCGGCCGTGCATGAACAAGCGGGCGCGTACCTCCGCATCGCATGCTGGGCCATGCCGCTCACGTTCGTCGAGGCGATCGCGGCCGCGTCGTTGCAAGCCTCGGGCGATACGCGTACGCCGCTCGTCGTCGCGGGCGTGGGCAATGTCCTGAACCTCGCGCTCAACGCGCTGCTCATCTTCGGCCTCCTCGGCCTGCCCGAGCTCGGCATTCGTGGGGCCGCCGTCGCGAACGCCGCGACCATGTCCCTCGAAGGCCTCCTGCTCACCTTCGCGCTCTTCCGCCGCACGAGCCCGCTGCCATTGAACAGCGCGAGCTTCGAGGGCGCGGGGGATGCTTTGAGGCGTGTCCTGCGCGTCTCGAGCGCGGCGTTCGGCGAGAAGGCGGCGTATCACCTCGGGTACATGTTTTACGTCGCGATCGTCGCGCTCCTTGGCGAGGTCGCGCTCGCGGCGCAACAGGCGGCGATCAGCATCGAGTCGATCTCGTGGCTCTCGGCGGATGGGTTTGGCATCGCGGCGGGCGCGATCGTGGGCCAGAAGCTCGGGGCAAAGCGGCCCGAGGAGGCGGCGCGGGCGGGCCGGGTCGCGGCAATGCTCGCCGTGTTCTGCTTGACCCTCGTCGGGCTCTCCTTTTTGACCATGGCGCCCTTGCTCGTCTCGGCGTTCACGCCGGACCGGACGATCGTCGAGACGGCCGTCCCGGCGATGCGCGTGGGCGGATTCGCGCAGCCGTTCATGGGGTTCGCGATGGTCACGGCGATGGCGCTGCGCGGCGCGGGCGACACGCGCACGGTGCTCGGCACGATGATCCTCTGCGGCCTGTTCTTGCGGGCCGGCGTGACCTGGCTCTGCGCGATCAAGCTCGACCTCGGCCTCGCCGGCGTTTGGATGGGCAGCACGGCGGACTGGATCTGCAGGGCCGTGCTGCTCGGCTGGGCGTTTGCGCGGGGGCGGTGGAAGAAGGTCGAAGTCTAGGGCCGCTACACGCGACCGACGCAGGCGTTTTCCACACAGCTCTGATCGTTCGAGCAATCGTTCGTCGACACGCATTGCACGCCGCCACCGAGGAGCACTCGATGTTGTCGCCGCAATGGGTCGAGGTGGCCCATTTCTGCGACGCATGCGCGTTCGTGTCGCGTTGCAGAGCCGCCGGCTCAGAGCGCCGCGCGAAACCGCCGCGTGAGCGCGTCCATGAGCACCCGCACGCGGGGCGTCTTGCGCAGGTCGGGGTGGGTGAGGAGCCAGGCGGTTCGTTCGAGCGGCGCGACGCGCTCGCGATAGGCGGGGATCTCCACGAGCTCGGGGTGGAGCGCGGCAATGGCGCGCGGAATGAGCCCGACGCCCACGCCGCCGGCGACGAGCGACACGAGCGCGCTGAACTGCGCGCGGCTGGCATAACGGCTGGCGTGCTCGCGCTCCCATGCGGATTCGGCCGAGGAGCGCTCGCTCAGTGCGCGGACGACCCAGAGCGGTTCGGGCTCGCGCCTCACGGCCTCCGCGGTCCCGAAGACGCCGTACGGAAGTTTGCCGAGCCGAACCCCCCAGCACCCCGTAGGCGGTCGCCGCATGACGCCGATCGCGACGTCGACCTCCCGGTCACGGACGCTCGGCCCCGAATCGCCGAGAATGAGGTTCACGCGCAAGGGGTATTGTGTGGTGATCTCGGCGATCGGGTCCACGAGAAACGGGAGCAAGGCCTCCACGGTCGTGAGGCTGACCTCGCCGACGATTTCCGTGGCCTGGGCGTGCACGTGCCCCGAGACCTCGGCGAGGGCTTTGCGCATGCGGTGGCCGACCTGCGCGAGCATGGCGCCGGTCTCCGTCAACCCGCCGCCGGCCGCGCCACGTTCGAGGCACGGCGAGCCCACGGTGGATTCGAGGATCGCAATGCGTCGGTACACGGTGGAAGCCGACACGCCAAGCTCGCGGGCGGCGCCGCCCACGCCGCCCGCGCGGGCGACGGCCTCCAGATATCGGACGTCTTCCCAGAGAATCGACATATTCACGGCTCGATCTTCGACGGAAAGTCAACCGGATCGGGGCACGCTTGAATGAGGAGCGACGCGCTCGTCGTGCACAGGAACGTCGACGAGTGGTCCTCGTAGCCGAACGTGTACACGTACGGACATTCGTCCTTCACGGCCGGGCTGTAATCGGTGCCCGCCTGCACCCCGAGCGCGGTGCAGCCCGCGCTGTCGTACCGGTAGGGAAAACCATTGTACGTGTGCACCGAGTTGGGGCAGCAATACTTGAGGCAAGCATCGTCCCCGGCGCCGACCTTTTGCGTCACCGTGCAGAGATCACACCCGCCGAGGCACGTATTCGCCTTCCCCGCCTCCGCGTCCGTGCAGCCCGCGGGGCCACACGAGAACCTTCGATTCGCGTGGACCCCCTCGTCGTGACCAAACCCGACCGCGAAATCGGGCGCTCCGTTCCACGTCCACTCGGGCCCGCCGATGTTGCCCGCGTTGAACACCGTGCCCGTCGGAATCCGATTCGACTCCTTGCCATCCGGACACGTCCCGCAGGAGCCAACGATCACCTTCTTGCCGTTGCCGTCGATCATCGTGGGGCACTCCTTGCACCCCGCGGGCGCCGGCGCGAACGCGTCCGAGCCGTCCGGGCATTGCGTGTTCACGTCGAACCGGCACCCCGTCCCGCGGCACCAGAAAATGTTGTTCGGATCCGGCGCGCCGCCCCCGCAGCTCTTCATGCCGACCGCGCTCGCCGTCGTCCACGCGTTGACCGCGCTGATGTCGTAATAGAGCGAGCCCTGGCCGGGATTGTCGTACGTGAACTCGAACGTCGCGTTCTTCGCGGCCTCGCTGCCGACCTCGCAGGCATTGCCGTACGGATTGCACCCCGTCGCGAGCCAGCCCGTCCCGCTCGGGAACCCGGCATCGTTCGGCAGGACGATCTCGTGCTGCTCGCCCGGCTCGAGCTCGAAGAACGGATTGCACGCGCAGGTGCTCCCCTTGCAATACACGAGCCCCGGATCCCCGCCGCCGGCCATGTTCTTCGCGATCTCCGTGCATTGCCCCACGCCCTCGGGATCGCCGCACGCCGCGCCGTTCCACGCGCAATCCGTCGGCCGCGCCCACATCGGCGTGGTCCTCCCATCCATCTTGAACCAGCGCGTCTCACTGCAATTGTTCACGAGCTTGATCCGGCGCACGCTGTCGTCCGCCGGACAGAATGCCGTCCCGGCCTCGTACGCGGGCCCGCGCGAGCCGCTGCCGCCGCTCCCGCCCGCGCCCGCGCTGCCGCCCGAGCCCGGGCCCGCCGCGTCGCCGCCCGAACCACCCGAGCCCGCGGATCCCCCGGATCCCGTCGCATTCGCGCCCGGGCCGTCTCCCGAGCAGCCCCAGCAAACGAGCGCCACCGCCGCCGCCGCGGCCCAGCCGATGTTCCACGCAAGCCGGTTCGTCATGGCAGGGAGCCTATCATCGCCCGCCCCTCCCGTGGTATATGCCCCGCCATGGCACAGGTCCACGGCGGCAGGCTCGTATCGAAGGCGCTCGCGCGGCACGGGGTCACGCACCTCTTCACGCTCTGCGGCGGGCACATCCAGGCCATTTACGATGGGTGTCTCGACGACGGCATCCGCGTCGTCGACGTCCGGCACGAGCAGACCGCGGGGCACGCGGCCGACGCCTGGGCCCGCGTCACGGGCAAGCCCGGCGTCTGCGCGGTCACAGCCGGCCCTGGCGTCACCGACACCGTCACCGCGGTCGCCAATGCCCAGCGCGCCGGCATCCCCATGATCGTGATCGGCGGCGCCGGCCCGCGCCTGCTCGCCGACATGGGCTCGCTCCAGGACATGAACCACGTCGAGCTCATGCGCCCGGTCACGAAGTGGAGCGTCTCCGTCCCCTCCACCGACCGCATCCAGGAGTACATCGACGCCGCCTTCCGCATCGCGCAGGGCAACGTCCCCGGCCCGGTCTTCCTGGAGATGCCGCTCGATCTCCTCATGAACTTCGGCGACGACGCCCCGCCCGCCACGGTTCCTTTCGACGAACCCCCGCGCCCCGCCGGCAATCCGCACGCGATCGCCCGCGCCGCGGCCATGCTGCGCGAGGCCGAGCGGCCCATGTTCATCGTGGGCACGCAGCTCCGCTGGTCGCCGCGCAAGGAGATCCTGCGCGCGTTCGCCGACGCCATCGACGCCCCGTATTTCCTGAACGGCATGGCCCGCGGCGGCCTGCCGCATGCGCACCCGAACTTCTTCGCCCGGTCGCGCCGCGTCGCGCTCGGACAAACCGACCTCTGCGTCGTCCTCGGCACGCCCTTCGATTTCCGCCTCGAATACGGCCGCGCCATCAACCCGGGCGCGCGCGTCATCCAGATCGACCTCGACGGCAACGAGATCGGCCGCAATCGCAAGGTCGACGTCGCGATTCACGGCGACAGCGGCCTCGTCCTCGAGCAGCTCCTCGCCGAGGTGAAAGAGAAGCGCGCGCCCGGCTGGATCGCGGCGATGCGCGCGGCCGAGGACAAGTCGCGGGCCAAGATGCAGCCCGAGATCGACGCCACGACCGACCCGCCGAACCCGCTGCGCGTCTGCGACGAAATCGGAAAACGCCTCGGCAAGGAGGACATCGTCATCGGCGACGGCGGCGATTTCGTGGCCACGGCGGCGAACGTGATCAAGCTCGAATGGCCGCAGCTCTGGATGGATCCGGGCCCGCTCGGCACGCTCGGCGTCGGCCCCGGGTATGCGATGGCCGCGAAGCTCGCCCGTCCCGGCGCGCGCGTCGTGCTCATTTACGGCGACGGCTCGTTCGGCTTCAACGCGGCCGAGTTCGAGGCGCTCGCGCGGCAGGGCATTCCGGTGGTCAGCATCATCGGCAACGACGCCGCGTGGATGCAGATTCGCCGCGGCCAGGTCGATCTTTACGGCGCGGATCGCTCGCCGGCCACGGCGCTCGAATATACGCGTTATGAAAAGGTCGTCGAGGCGCTCGGCGGCGTGGGGTATTGGGTCGAGAAGATGGCCGACCTCGGCCCGGCCCTCGACGCCGCATTCGCGGCCGACAAACCGTCTTGCGTGAACGTCAAGATCGCCACCAGCGAGTTCCGCAAGGGCGCGATCAGCGTATAGCGGGGCGGGACGTGGAGCTCCGCTTCTGCAACCCCGAGCTCACGAGCCTGGACGATCTCGACACCGAGATCCTCGCGTGCAGCGTGTGGGCGGACGCGCGCCCGGTGCATGGCGCCTTTGGCCTCTGCGATTGGCGCATGGCTGGGCACCTGTCCGGGCTTTTGCGTAGTGGCTTTTTGACGGGCAAGCTCGGCGAGGTCCTGATGGTCCCGGGCAAACCGCGCCTCACGTTCGACAAGCTCCTGTTTTTCGGGGCGGGTCCGCGCGAGGGATTCGGCGAGGAGGCCTTCCGCCGCGTCGTTCAGCACATGCTCGACGTGATGGAGGGCCTCGCCGCGCGTGTTGCGGTCGTCGAATTGCCGGGCCGCCCGGACGGCCTGATCCCGGCCGAACGAGCGGCCGACATCCTGCTCGCGAGCGCCGGCCGCAAGCGCGAGCACGACGTCTGGACGCTCGTCGAGGGCGCCGACGGCAAGCAGCGCATCACGCAACACATGATCGAGGAGCGGAGGCGGGTGCGGCGGGTGCTCTAGCGGTTCAAGGCAGGACCTGACAAACCCCTTTCCGCTCCGTATTGCAGATCCGCCCGTCGACCTTCGGCGCGAGCGGCTTGTTCTCTTTCTTCAGCGCAGCGAGCCTGTCGAGCACGACCTGCTTGATGTCCGGCCCCTTGGCGATCACCTTCGCCGAGCCCAGCATCGAGTAGCCGTCCTTTTTCCCCTTCGGGTCGACCATATAATCGATCGTGACCGCGTAGAGCACGTCCTTTGGCCCGATCTTTTTGGGTTTGGCGCCGAGCAAGGTCAACTTCGACGCCGTCTTCGCCGTGGTATCGTGCTCGAAGGCGAACCCGGCGATTTGCAGGAAATGCCCCTCGCCCGTCCAGTTCTCGATGCTGTGGTTCACGACCTTCTGCAAGGTCTCCCCGTTGATCTCGATGAGGTGGAGGATCGCCGGATACGCGAAGAGCTCCTCGATGTTGCGCGTCGTGATCGGCTCGCCTTTCGGCAGGTTCAGGTTGATCCGCAAGGTCCCGCTGTTGATGAAGGCGATCTGCGGGCGTTTCTTCTCCTTGGGGAACGCGGCGAGCGCCTGATCGAGGATCCAGTTCCCGAGGTTCGTCTCGAAGCGGCGAATTTCGAGCTCCTCGGCGATGAGATCCTCGCCCGCCGCGCCGAGCACCTCGGAGAGGCAGCCCGAGCCCGCGGGCAAGTTGCGCGTCTTCGCGCAGAAATCGTCCTCGTGTTTCTTGAGCGTGCCGTCGACCCACGCCTTCATCTCGGGATCCTCGGGCACGGCCGCGCCTTCGAGCGGGACCCATTCGTGGGAGATCCGAAGGTTGCCACTCGAACGATCGATCGTGAGCACGTTCGCGCTCACCGCGTCCGCGTCGGCCTTGTAGACCACGCGCTCGCCCGCCGCGGCTTTTTGCTTTTGATGCTCGTGCCCGCCGAGGATCACGTCCGGCCCCTCGGCGCCGAGTTTTTCGAGCAGCCCCCGATCCGTCGTCATGGACAGGTGCGTCAGCGCCACGACCACGTCCGCGCCCTCTTTGCGCAGCGCGGCCGTCTGCACACGCGCGGCCTCGGCCGGGTCGTGAATCGCCGCGATGTACGGCTGATCCGCGCCAATCGTCACGCCGAACAGGCCGAGCTTCAGCGGGCCGCAGGGCACGATCGTACGCGGCAGGACTTTTCCTTCGGGCAGGTTCACCGCGGATTTGCCCGCGTCGTCGACCTTGAAATGCACGTTCGCCGAGAGCCAGCGGAACTCCGACTCCGCGACCCGCGACGAGATCACGGCCGGGTCGTCCTTGTCGAACTCGTGATTGCCGAACGCCGCGAAGAGCCGGGCGTCCTGCCCGGGGCCGCCATCGAGCCGGCTCACGGCTTCGATCATCTGCCGGCCCTTGTACATCTGGCTGATCAGCGACGGGAACAGCATGTCGCCCGCGTGCAGCACCACGAGGTCCGGATACTTCTTTTCGAGCTCCTTGCGGATCGTCCGGACCCGCGCCATGCCGCCTTTGCCGCCGGGGAGCGGCTCGATCCGATACGTGTCGTTGATCGAGAGCACCGCACACCCCGTCTTCGGCGCCGGCGGCGTCGTGGCCGTCGTCGTCTCCGTCGTCGGGGTGGTCTTGACGGGTTCGTCCGGGCCTTTCGCGGGCGTCTCGGTCGCGGGCGCGCCGCAGCCTGAGGCGAGGGCGAGGGCCATGAGCAGGGCAGGGGCGTGCGTCCGGGCGCGATCACGAATCCGAGGCGTCATCGTTCGAGCGTACACGCCTCCCCACGCCAAAATCCAGCCGCCGGAATCCCGCGCGACATCGTCTGTTGACTTTGAATTTCAAGAACGTTACAGGGCATCGACTCCCAGAGAACCGCATGCGCCCCCGCACCCTGCTCGGCTCGTTTTTCCTGCTCGCCTGCGCGACCGAAGCCTTCGCCGACGAGGCCAAACCCGCGCCCCCCATTCCTGACGCCCCGCCAAACGAGGCGCCCGCGAAGGCGGAGCCGAGCCCCGAAGACGCCTCCGCAAAGCCCAAGAAAGGCGAGGCCGCCGAGGCGCAGGCAGCGCCGCCGCCGGTGATCGAGGTGAGCGTGATCGGCCGGAGCGACGACGCGCTCCAGAAGGTGCCGGGCTCGGGCACGTTGATCGGCGCGAAGGAGATCCGCCGCTCGATGCCCGCCGAAACGGGCGAGATCCTGCGGCGCGTGCCGGGCCTCGTGGTGCGGCCCGAGGAGGGCCTCGGCCTGCGGCTCAACGTCGGCATGCGCGGCCTCGATCCGACGCGCAGCCGTCAGGTGCTCATCCTCGAAGACGGCATGCCCGTCGCGATCAACCCTTACGGCGAGCCGGATCTCTACTACTCGACGCCCGTCGAGCGCATCCGCGCGGTCGAGGTCGTGAAGGGCTCGGGCAGCATTTTGTTCGGACCTCAAACCATTGGCGGCGTCGTCAACTTCCTCACGGCGCTGCCCCCGGACAAACCCGAGTGGTCGCTCGAAGCGCAGGCCGGTCAGCGCAACTACTACAAGCTCTCCGGCCTCTACGGCGGCACGGCGGGCGACGCACGGTACGTCCTGCAGTTCACGAGGAAGCAAGGCGACGGCTTCCGCAACATCGAGTTCCACGCCACGGACTTCATGGGCAAGATCGCGTTCCCGACCTCGGCGCGCGGCGAAGCCACGTTCAAGATCGCGGTGTACGACGAGTTCTCGCGCTCGACGTACGTGGGCCTGACGCGGCGCATGTTCGAGCTCGACCCGCGAACCCCCTCGATCGCGCCGCACGACGGGTTCAACGTGCGCCGCTACGACGCCTCGCTCACCCATGAATACCGTTTTTCCGAGGCGACGCGGCTGCGCACGTTCATCTACGGCTACATCACGGATCGCGACTGGCGCCGGCAGAACTACGACCGTGATGCGAAGCCCGACGTCACGTACGAGCGAATCGTTGGGGATCCGTCGGTCTCGGGCGCCGCGGTCTTCTTCCGCAATACCTCGATGGTCCGGGACCGCGATTACCAGGTCCTCGGCATCGAGCCG
This sequence comes from Polyangium jinanense, assembly GCF_028435265.1. GTDB lineage: Bacteria > Myxococcota_A > Polyangia > Polyangiales > Polyangiaceae > Polyangium > Polyangium jinanense. Next base: position 186,886 of record NZ_JAGTJK010000001.1, read on the forward strand.
CGTGTCGAGCACCGCTTCGAGACGGGCCGGGTGCGCCACACGCTCACGGCCGGCGCGCGCGCGCACGTCGAGACCGCCGACCGAAAGCAATTCCAGGGCGACATCGTGGATACGGCGGCCGGGAACCTCCAGGACCGGGAGCACCACCGCACGTTCGCGATCGCCGCCTATGCCCAGGACCGCCTCGCGTTCCGGGACGATTTGCTGGTGACGCCCGGCGTCCGCGTCGAATACGCGGCGAACCTGCGCAGCGTGGATCGAACGGCGGAGACCGGCACATCGCGGGACGTGACGAACCGCGGCACGAGCGATTCGCTGGCGGTGATGCCCGGCATCGGAATGGTGTACGGCACGCCGAAGCTGAACTTTTTCGGGGGCGTGCACGTCGGGTATGCGCCGCCGCGCGTGTCGGCCGCGATTTCGCCGGGCGGCCAGGACGCCCAGCTCGACGCCGAGGAGAGCACGAACTACGAAATCGGCATGCGGCTCGCGCGCCCGAAATGGATTCGCGCCGAGGTCACGGGGTTCATCATGAGCTTCCGCAACCAGATCGTGACCGGCACGGAGGCGAGCGGGCAGCAGAGCGAGCTCGCGAATGGCGGACGAACCCTGCACCGAGGCGCCGAAGCGCAAGTCACGCTCGGCATCGGCCAGGCGCTTTCCCTGCCGCTCGCAATCGATGTGACCGGACGATATACCTTTTCCGTCTCGACGTTCCGCGGCGGTCCGTTCGACGGCAATCGCCTGCCATATGCGCCGCTCCACACGGCGAGCGCGACGCTCGACGTCGAGCACCGGATCGGGCTCGGGGCGCAGGTCGCCTGGAGCTACCTGAGCGACCAGTTCGCCGACGAATACAACACGGTGCTCGTGGACCCGACGGGGCGCCTCGGCGTCGTGCCGGGGTATCACCTCGTCGACGTGGCGTTGCGCTACCGCCACGCGAAGACGGGGCTCGGCGCGCTCCTCACGGTGAAGAACGCGCTCGATCAGGTGTTCGTGGCGACGAGGTTGCCCGACGGCATTCAAACGGGGGGATTCCGTCAAGTCAACGTCGGGCTGCGGTGGGACCACCGCTAGCGAGGTGCCGATAAACTTGCTGCGCGCCTCGAATCGTCGGTCGGGCTCCTCGGAATACTGGAGTATTCCTGCGTCGCCCTTCCTAGCTTCGATGCGCTCGCTGCGTTTCTCGGCACCTCGCTATGAATCTCTTACTTCGGAATCGGCGGGATCGGGGTCGTGCCGACCGTGGTGCCGGCCTCGGCGCTCCATTGCCAGTTGTCGATGATGGCCGTCGAGTCGAGGACGCCGTCGCCCGAGTCGTAGGCGCCCCAGCGAATCCGAATGGTGCTGCCCGGCGTGACGGGCGCCTGCGTCTTCAGCCAGCTCGTGGCCGCGTGCGACTCGAATCCAGTGCCGTCGAGCTCCGCCGTGCCGAGCGGGCAGTCGAAACTCTTGCCGCCTGCCGTGCAGGGCGGGCCAGCCGAGCAGCCGCACACGTTCATGAAGGCGTTGTTCACGCTGATGGGGTTGCCCTGCATGTCGAACGAGATCTGCCCGTCCGGTTGGCCCGCCGGGATCGGCGAGAGGATCGCCACGAAGAAGTCGTTGTACTTGCTGCAGATGTAGCCCGGCCACTCGTACGTGTAGAAGTTGAAGTCGAACGAGAAGCCCTTCGCATTCTGCGGCACGCGAATCTCGAGTTCGACCGCCGTGGCGTCGTACGGCGTGCCCGTGACGACACCCGGGCACGCCGGCGACTCCTTCGGGAAACCCTGCGGATGGCCGCTGTTGTACCCCTTGCTGAAGCCGCTCGGGCTCTGATAGCCCCCGTCCGTCGGCTGACGCGCCGCGCCGCTGGAGACGCTGAAGATCTTGCCGCCCGCCCGCGGCTTGACATTCGGGCCGAAGCCGCTCAGGACGCCGTGGCCGAGGTGATAGTTCGCGCTGCCGTTCGCCGGCGAGCCGTCGGCCATGACCCATTGCGCGCTGACGACGCCCCAATCGGTCCCGCCCGGCGTGGCGATCTTGCAGAGCTCCACGGCGCGCGCCGCGTCGAGCGGATCCTGCGTGTCGACCGCGATCGCCCCGTCGCAGGTCTCGACCGCCTCGTCGATCGCCATGTTGCAGTTCTCGTCCGAGGGCTTGTAGTCGGGGTTCATCGCGTCGCCTACGACCTCGACCGAGTTCGGGCTGACGTTCACGTCGCAATCGTTGCAGTCGCCCGTCGCCTCGCTGAACCCGTCGCCGTCGTCGTCCACGTTGACGTCCGTATCGCAGAGGTTCTCGCCGGCGCCGCTGCCGCCCGCGCCGGGGCCGACGAACGAGCCGCCGACGCCGTCGGGGTTCGAGCCGCCGTTGCCGCCCGGCGTGGCGCCCGCGCCGCCCTCCCCGGACCAATCCTCGCCGCCGGAACCACCGTCACCAAAGACGTTGCGGCCACCCGTGGCTGTGCATGCGGCGCCCAGCACGGTGCTGCCTGCAAGGCCCACGAGCCCGATCCACTTCACCAAGTTCCGCATGGCCACTCCTTGAAAAGCTGATCCGCGTCGAGGCCTCCGGCCCCGACAAACCTGGGGGCCGTGCGGCCGCGAGCAGTCTACAGGCAAGGCGTGTCCTTCGTGCAGCAAGAAATCGGCGAGGGGACGTACGAAAATCGAGGACCCGTCGTCCGGGGCGAAACCCCGGACGCCCATTGGTCGGCTCCTCCCGTCCCGCAGCTAACGGGCCCGCCCGGTTTCCGCCATCGCGCGCCAGAACCGCTCGAGCCGGTGCTCGATCGCGCCGAAGACCGTGCCCGCAGGGTAATGACCGGTGTCGTCCGCGATACCTGCGGGCGAGCCTGTGAGCAGCTCGATACCTTCTTCGACCGCAGAAACCACGTGAACGTGGAATTGTTTACGCTCGATAGCCTCGACCACGTCGCTGCGCAACATCAACGCATGCTGATTCGTGGCCGGGATCAGGACGCCCTGGTGGCCGGTCAGGCCTTTGGCCGCACAGAGATCGTAGAATGCCTCGATTTTTTCATTGAGACCACCCACGGGCAGGACGCCGCCCTGCTGATCGACGCTGCCCGTCACCGCGAGGTCTTGCCGCAGTGCATAACCAGAGAGCGACGAGAGCAGCGCGTAAAGCTCGGGCGACGAGGCGCTGTCGCCGTCGATCGGCTCGTACGTCTGCTCGAAGACGAGCGAGGCGCCGAACGAGAGGGGGCGGATCTGCGCGAACCGGAGCGACAAGAAGCCCGACAAAACGAGCACGCCCTTCGCATGGATGGGCCCGCTCATTTCAACCTCGCGCGCGATGTTCACCGGCCCCTCGGTCCCCGGATACACGACGGCCGTGACGCGGCACGGCCGGCCAAACGTGACCGGTCCGTCGCTCAAGACCGAGATCGCGTTCACCTGGCCGACGCGCCGGCCCGTGACGTCGATGCGGATCGTGCCGTCGGCGAGCAGCTCGTGCACCTGGTCGCGGAAATGATCACTCCGCCGCCGCGCCGCCGCGAGCGCACCCACGATCTCGCCGCCGTCGACGACACGTTTGCCCTTGCTTGTGGCGCGGTAGCTCGCCTCCGTAGCGACCTCCGCCAGGAGGCCGAGCTGCGCGGTGACCTTGCGCTGGCTCTCGGCGAGGCGGCCGCCGTAGAAGAAGAGCTCCGCCACGGCGTCGGCCGTGAGCGGCAAGAGGCGCCGCTCGCGCACGATGTCCGCGAGGAACGAGGGGTAGGTCGCGAGCGCCGCGCCGAGCGGCATCGTGCCCTCGAAGCGCGCCTGCACCTTGAAGAGCTGCGAGAACTCGGGGTCGGCCTCGTGTAGGTCCTGGTAGAGGTCGGGGCTCGCGATGAGCACGACCTTCAAGTCGAGCTGCATCGGCGGGAACATGAGCTCCTCGCTCGTGCCGCGGTAATACGTGGGGTTGTGCTCGGGCACGATGAACTTGCTCGCGAGCAAGCACGCCTTGAGCTGCTCGTAGAGCGCCTCGTTCTTGAGCAGCGCGTTCGCCGGCAGGATCAAAAATCCCCCGTTCGCGAGGTGCAGCGCGCCCGCCACGGCGAACCCCGGCTCCGGCGGCGTGCCCGTGTCGGGCGGCGCGTAGCTCCGGCCGAACAGCGCCGACAAGGTCGGATACGGGACCTCCACGACCGGCGCGCCCGACCCCGGCTTGTGCTCGGTGAGCAGCGTGGGCACCACGATGCCCTGCACGAGCACGGGCTGTTCGTCGTTGCCAGGTTCGTCCACGAGCAGGCGCGTCTCGCGCGTGACGAGCGTCTCGACGTCGCCGAGGAACGCGAGTAGCTCCTCGCGGCCCTCGAAGCGCGCGCGCACCGGCGAGAAGCACGCCTTCACCGCGTCGCCGAGGAGCTGCTTCGTCGTCGCGCGGAGCTCCGAATCGGCCTCGTCCTGCACCTCGGCGAGCCGCTCCTCGAAGGCCTCGATCGCCGTCGTGATCTCCCGGATCGACTCGCTCGGCGGGCTCTCGTCGACGAGCGGCGTGACCTGGAACTCGCGCCCCGCGCGCACCACGTCGAGCCCGAGCCCCTTCGCATGCGTGCGGAGCTCCTCTTCGAGCCGCGACTCCTCCGCCTCCACGCGCCGCTGCCCGCGCGCGCGCGCCTGCTTCCACCGCTCGCCTTCCGTCGCGCCGTGGATCGACTCCAGAAGCTTCGCGTAGAGCTCCTCCATCGCCTCCGTGAACGGACGGCCTTCGCCCGCGGGCAAGGTCAGCACCGTCGGCTCGCTCGGCCTTCGCGGGTTCGGCAGGAGCAACATGTCGTCGGGCGTGGGGAGCGTCGCGGCGAGCCGCCGGGCGACCTGACGCGCGCAGAACGTCCGTCCCGAACCGGAGGGACCAACGACGACCACGTGAAACCGGGAGTGGCGGATATCCAGCCCGAACGAAAGCGCCGCGAGGGCGCGCTCCTGGGCCGCGATGCCCGAGACGGGCTCCACCTCTTCGGTCGTATGGAATGACAGCTCCGCGGGCTCGATGCGCTTGAGGCACTCCGCTGCGGTAAGCTCACGTGCGGGCATATCGCCGAAAGATACCACCCGACCCCGCACCCCGCCCGGCCCTCCGCGCGATGCGTCGCATTCGTCCGAGACACCACGAGCGAGGGCCTGTCCGTCCCGTCATGGGCAACGCAAGACGAGCACGGGGCAGGTGGCCTTACGCAGGACGCGCTCGAAGACCGCCCCGTGCTCCTCGCTCCGGAGCCCGTGCCACGCGAGCACGGTGAGATCCGCGGCGAGCGTGTCGGCGAAGCGGAGGATCTCGTCCGCGGGGTCGCCAGCGCCGAGGAAGAAGCGTGTCGGCACGTCCTCGGGGCAGTGGCCGATCGTTTTCGCGAAGCGATGCACGAACTCCGCGGAGAACGCGGGCCACTCGTGATGCGGCTGGTCCACGTACTGCGGCGCGCCCATCGCGCCCGGCTCGACGTGGGGGCCGTGCTGCGCCTCGCCCACGAGCACGATGTCGAGCGACGCGCCCGCCCGCCGCGCCAGGTCCCCGGCCGGCTCGAGCGCGCTCGCCGTGCTCGGCGTCCCGTCGAGGGGCACGAGGATCCGCGCGAGCGCGAGCCGCTCCTCCGGCCGCACCACGATTACCGGCGCGTGCGACCGCTCGATCGTGTGCGCAGCGAGCTCACCCACCCCGAGCCCCCCGCGCTCCCGGGTCTCGGCCCCCACGATCACGAACGCCGTCGGGTGCGCCTCCGTGAAGGCCACGATCCGCTCCACGGGATCGCCGACCTCCACGTCGAGCACCATGCCGTCGAGCGCGTGTGTAGGTATCCCGAGGAGCCTCGGCAGCTCGCCGGGCGGGACCTTCGCCTCGGACACGAAGATGCCGTGCAGTGGCTCGTGCAGCGTCCTCGCCACGAGCCGACCCATCGCGATCGCCGCCTGTGATGCGGCTGCGTCCGCGCCGTTCAGGGCCACGAGCACCCGCTGCCTCTTCGGCCGCGCCTCGCTGCGCGGCCCTTCCTCGACGCCTCGTTCGGCGCCGTGGGACGTACCTTCCGCGAGATCCGCCGGCTTCATGGCTCGATCTCCTCCCACGCCAAAAATCCTTCTTCCTCGCGCCGCGCCACGTAGGCGCGTCCGGGCTCGGCGCGCACCGTGTGTGTCGCCCCGGCCTTGCCCGGAGCGGTGAGCCCGATCGGCGCGGTCCCGGAGGTCACGTGCACCTCCACCTCGCCCGGCAGTGCGTGCACCTGGAGCGAGCGGCCGCGGAGCTGCATCGGCAAGGACACGCGCCGCATCCCTGGCAGGAGCGTCGGCGCGACGATCAGCGTCTCCGGGTCCTCGGGCGCCGTGCGCAGGCCCGCCACGCCGAAGGCCACGGCTTGCCACAGGCTCCCGAGCCCGGCCGCGTGCACGCCGCCCGCGGCATTGCCCATGTTGTTACCGAGGTCGATCGACGCCGTCTGCTCGAGGTACCGCGCGGCCGTCTCGAGCAGACCGAGCCGCGCCGCCACGAGGGCATGGATCCCGGGCGACAGCGAGCTGCCGTGCGCCGTGCGTGGCTCGTAATAGAGAAAATTCTCCCGCCGCGCGCTGGGCGAGAACTCGTCCCAGAGCAGCGCGAGGAGCTGCACCACGTCGGCCTGCTTCACCACCTGCGAGTGCTTCGTCCGCTCGCGACCGAGCAGCACGTCGATCGGCACCGTGCGCGGCGAGTACGCGGCGACGTCGACGTATTCGAGACCAAAAAAGCCCTTGTGCTGCTCGATCAGCCCCGTGCGCGGATCCTCGCCGAGGTACATCCGCGCGGCGATCTCCTCCCAGTGGCGGATCTCCTCCGGCGTGACCCCGAGTGCCGCCGCCTTCGCGCTCCCCACGCCCCGCGCGATGGCCGCCGCGTACCGCAGGTTCTGCCGCGCCATCCAGTTCGTGAACGCGTTGTCGTCCACGCTCTCGTGGTACTCGTCGGGCCCGATTACCCGGTCGATGTGGAACTTGCCGTCGACCTTCACAGAGCCGCGGCTCACCCAGAAGCGCGCCGTCTCGATGAGGATCTCCGCGCCCTCCTCGCCGAGGATCCGTTCGTCGCCGGTGCTCTGCGCGTAGGCCCAGATCGCGTACGCCACGTCCGCGCTGATGTGGTGCTCCTCCAGCCCGGACAGGATCGGCACGATCTCGCCGACCGGGCTCCGCACGAACTCGGGCGTCGTCTCGTCCCCCGTGTCCGCCGACTCCCACGCGTAGAGCGCGCCCTCGAAGCCGAGCTTCTTCGCCTTGCGCCGCGCGCCGTCGAGGGTGAGGTGCCGGTAGAGCAAGAGCGTCCGCGCCGCCTCGGGCCACGTGTGCACGTAGAACGGCACCATGAAGATCTCCGTGTCCCAGAAGACGTGACCGCGGTACGCCTCGCCCGAGAGAGCGCGCGCGCCGATCGAGCAGCGCGGATCGTGCGGCTGCACCGTCGCGATCAGGTGGTAGAGCGCGAACCGGAGCGCCCGCTCGATCCCCGGCGCCCCGTCGATCTCCACGTCCGACTGCTTCCACCGCGCCTGCCACGCCGCCACGTGATCCGCGAGCAACGCGTCGAACGACGTCCCCGCCGCTTGCCGTTCGAGCAGCTCGACCCGCTGCACCGGTGCCGTTCCGTCACGCGACGTAAACAGACCGACCACACGATGCAGCACGCTCGGCTCGCCGAGCCGGACGTGCAGCGTGCACCGCTCCATCGCCGACACCGGCCCGACCTCCCGCTCGCAGCGCATCTCGAGCGACCCCGGATCCGCTGCCGTCGTGCGCGACGCGAGCGCGAGCTCGAGCCCGCCGTGCGTCTTGCCCACGAGGATCGGCCCCACGAGCCCGTGACGCGGCTCGAACCCGGCCCAGTGCGACGAGCCGCTCCCGCTCTTCACGTCGCCCGACAGCACCGCGTCGACCACCACCGTGCCCGAAAAATTGTGCGGCGAGATCTCCACCGCCTCGAGCAGCAGATGCCGGTTCGCGAGCGACGCGAGGTGCACCGTCCGGATCCGCGTCGCGTGCCCGCCCGGCCCGGTCCCGAGCCCTTCGCGCAGGAGGAGCCCGCGCCGCAGGTCGAGCGTCCGGTGGTGCCGCTCCATCGACGTCGTCTCCACCCCGAACGGCTCGCCCTCCACCGTGAACCGCAGCCGCCCCCAGTCCGGCGCGATCACGAGCTCCGGCACCGGCGACACATCCGACGACGCCTCGAACGCCCCCGCCAGAAACGTCGCCGGCCGCGACACGCTGCTTCCCTCCGCCAGCGACCCGCGCATCCCGAGGTAGCCGTTCGCGATCGTCAAAAGCGACTCGATCTCGTGCTCCCGCGCCACGTCGAAGCCGCTCTCCACCACCACCCACGAAGGGTCCCGCGGCGGCGCGAACGGCCCGAGCTCGGCTTCCAGCGCGAGCTGCTGCTCCAGGATGTCCGCGAGCCCCGCGAGCCCGTACGCCTCGCCCACGACGAGCACGTCCTCCGGAGCGAGCCCGAGCGGCCGCGCGATTTCGTGCATCATGAACGAAAGCACGTCCCCGCGGTCTACCGTCTGCACGACCTCGATGGGCCTGCCGCGGTGATCGAATCCGAAGAGGTGATCCCCGCCGTTCGCCGCGACGTGGAGCCGTTTCCTCGGCTCCTCTGCGATCGCCGCCTCGATCGCGGGCGCGAGCGCGTCGAGGCTCGCGTCCGTCACGATCGCTACCCGTGCGCCTCGATCGAGCAGTGCGCCCACGAGGCCGAGGGCCCGCGTCGACTCGGGCGCTTGGGCTGACGTTCCGCACAGATCCCAGCTCAGCACGAACAGGCGAAAGAGGTGATCGAGCTCGGGCAGGGGGGACGTCGTGACGAACCCGGACGAGCGACCGGATGCGGGCTCTCGGATCTCGGCAGATGCGGTGGACGTCATGGGCCCCGTTCATCGAGCGAGGACCGTGCCGACGTCGTGCGCCCCCGCGGTCCCCCGATCCGTGCAGCGCCGTGGCATTTGCATCCACCGCGCACGGAGCGCGAAACGAACGAGCGTACGGGGCGCCGTTCAGGCGGCGAGACGTGAAAGCTCGTCGAGCAGCTTTTCGAGATCGAAGGGCTTGCGAATCATCGCGCGCACCCGACGAACGGGCACATCGAGGCGCGACTCGTTCATCGCGGAGAGCACCATCACGGGAACGTCGATCCCTGCGCGATCGAGCGCGGCGAGGAACGCGTCGCCTTTCATCTCGGGCATCAAGTAATCGAGGAGAATCACATCGGGCCGGGTGCCTGCTACCAGCCTTGCGAGCGCCTCGCTTGCCACGGTGTGCGCTTCTACCTCGTAGCCTTCTTCTCGGAGCAGATCGGAAAGTGCTTCGACCAGGGCATCATCGTCATCCACGATGAAAACCGAGGGCCCGGATTTCTTGTCGTCGGGGCTACCGGGTGGCGCGGCCGGCACGTTCGGGCTCGGACTCATGGGCCCCTTCCATCGAGCAGGTTCCCCGCGTCGTCGAGCCTCCGGACCCCTTGCCGCCGCTGGCTGATCGATTCATACGTTGTGAACGGCTGGCTGGGGTTTGTAAGCTCGTTTGTCCAAGTGGAAATCGAGCGGGGTAGGGACTTTCCGTAGGGCGTGTTCCGCGTGCGCCCGACCACAGCCGCACTTGACGCGCGAGTCAGGCTGAGGCCCAATTCGTTGAAGGGCGGTCCTTGTCATGTCGGACACGAATAACAGCATCCGCGTTTACCTCATCGATGATCATCCGGTTTTGCGGGAGGGTTTTGCGAAAGCACTCGAAGCGGAACCGGGGATGACCGTCGTCGGTCAGGCGGGCACGGCGGCCGATGCGCTTCGGGAAGTACAGTCGATCAAGCCCGAAGTCGTGCTGGTCGACTTGAACATTCCCGATCGCGACGGCATCGAGCTTCTCGCGGCCCTTCGCGTCCAGGTGCCCACCGCAAAGCTGCTCGTTTTGAGCTGCTACGACGACGAATTCCGCGTCGCCGAAGCGCTTCGCGCCGGGGCGCAGGGGTACCTCGTGAAGACCAGCGAGCTCGCCGAAGTGATCGACGGCATTCGGCGAATCGCGAGCGGCGGCGCGCCGCTCAGTCAACGCATCGCGGGCGCCGTCGTCCGCGCGATGCGCAAACCTGCGCCCGAAGGCACGGGTGGTCTCGACGCGCTCACGCCGCGCGAACGGCAGGTCCTGCGCCTGCTCGCGGCGGGCATCTCCACCCGCGAGACGGCCGCGCGTCTCACGATCAGCCCGAAGACCGTGGAGACCCACCGCGTGCGGATCTACGCGAAGCTCGGCTGCAAGAGCGCCGTCGAGCTCACGCGGATCGCGGTCCGCACCGGCCTCATCGAGGCCTGAACCATCGGAAAAACCGAACTCATCCTTCGGGTTTTTGATCATGCGCGTCGCTCTGCGGCGCGCCTGATCGTTTGTGCTGCAACAAAAGATCGATTCGAACGCCGTCGATCGTCAGCCCTTCGATCGAGCAGTTCGTGATCGTCACGCCGGCGAGGCTCACGTCGTCGAGCGACGCGCCTTCGAACGAGGCGTTTCGGATCTTCGTTTTCGCGAACGTCACGTCGTCGAACGCAGCGGACTCGAACGACACGTTTTTCACGTTGGCTCGCGCGAAGCTCGCGTCGTCGAGCTTCGTGTCCTCGAACGACGCGTTGTGAATCGTCGCGCTGGAAAAATTCACATCGTCGAACGAAGCCCTTTCGAACGTCGTGTCGTGCACCTTCGCGTCGGCCATCGACACGTCATCAAGCTCGATTTTTTCGAACGATGCGTTCGAAAGCTTCATCGGCAGCGTCGGTGTGTTTCCGGACTTCGGTCCAGTCGTCTTCGCAGGGCTCCTGGGCTTCGATGGCGCCTTCTTCTTCATGCGCACATGCTACCCCTCTTCACCGACTCCGGCTTCCGCCGTACAGCCGGATCCAGGACGCCATGCACGACCCCGCCACGCTTCCCCATCACGCCATCGTCACCGCGCCCGGTGCGTCGCCTTCGTGCTGCATGCTCGTACTGCATGGCATTTTCGGCTCCGGCGGCAACTTTCGGACGTTCACCCGCGCCCTCGCGTCGGCCTGCCCTACCTGGGCCTTCGTGCTCGTCGACCTCCGCGCGCACGGCCTCTCCACGTCGCTCCCGCCCCCGCATACGCTCGGGGCCGCGGCCGACGACCTCGTGCGGCTCGGCTCTGCGCTCCCGTTCGAGGTGCGCGGCGTGATGGGCCACTCCTTCGGCGGCAAGGTCGCGCTCGCGTACGCCGACAGGAGGCGCGGCGAGCTCGACCAGCTCTGGGTGCTCGACTCGACCCCGAGCGCGCGTCCTTTCGGCATGGAGAACGTCGGCGCGGCGAAGATCCTCGCCATGCTCGAATCCTTCCCCGCGGAGCTTCCGTCCCGCGAGCGCTTCCTCGAGCTCGTCACCTCACACGGCGTCTCCCGCGCCGAGGCCGACTGGCTCGCGATGAACGTCCGCCGCGAGGGCGACGCCTTCCGCTTCCGCCTCGACCTCGCCGCGATCCGCGACCTGCTCGACGACTACTTCGCCCAGGACCTCTGGCCGGTCGTCGAGCAGCCCGACGGCCGTCGCCGCACGGGCTTCGTCATCGGCGGCCGCTCGAACACGGTGAGCCCCGACGACCGCGCGCGCCTCGCCGCGCTCGCCGCCAAGGACCCGACCCTCAGCGTCCACATCCTCCCGAACGCCGACCACTGGGTGCACGTCGACGACCCCGAGGGCCTCCTTCGCATCCTCGCGGCGTCCCTCGGCGGCTGAGGACTTCTCGCGAGGGTTTTTCCGGGCTACGGGAGGGCCATGCGAATCGCCTCCTGGAACGTGAACTCGATCCGCGCCCGCCTCGAACACCTTCGCACCTTCCTCACGAGCGCGAGCCCGGACGTCCTCTGCATGCAGGAGACCAAGGTCGAGGACGAGAAATTCCCCGAGGAGGCCCTCGGCGACGCGGGCTACCGCGTCGTCTACTTCGGGCAGAAGACCTACAACGGCGTCGCCATCGCCGCGCGGTACGGCCTCGGCATCGAGGACGTGAAGAAGAACCTCGACGGCGACGAGGACGACGCCCCGCGCAGGCTCCTCGCCGCCACGATCGAGGGCGTCCGCATCGTGAACGTCTACGTACCCAACGGGCAGGCCGTGGGCACGAAGCCCTTCGCCTACAAGCTCGCCTGGTTCGAGCGGCTCGGGCTCGACCTCGCCACGCACCACAAGCCGGAGGAACCCTTGCTCGTCTGCGGCGACTTCAATGTCGCGCCGACGAACCTCGACGTCCACGAGCCCAAGCGCTGGGAAGGGCAGGTCCTCTGCCACCCGGACGAGCGCGCCGCCCTCGGGCGACTGCTCTCCTGGGGGCTCGTCGACGCCCTGCGCGCGCGCCATCCCGACGACAAGATCTACTCCTGGTGGGATTACCGCATGGGCGCCTACCGCAAGAACCATGGCCTGCGCATCGACCTCGCCCTCGTCACGCCGCCGCTCCTCGCGCGCACGAAGGACGTGTGGGTCGACCGCAGCGTCCGTGAGCTCGAACGGCCCAGCGACCACGCCCCCGTCCTGATCGACATCGGCGAAAGTCAAGCCTGACTTCGGACAATCTCCGTCCGATCGGACCAGAAATGTCTGACCCGAGATAGGACATATCCTGTCCGATCGACCCCTATTTCGCCCCCGATCGAACGGCGCGATTTGCTAGTTTTCTCCGCGTGATGCGGCTCAACCTGGATGGTTATTCGCTCGACCTTCCCCCCGCCTGGTCCGGTCTCGAAGACGTGACCTACTCCGATCCGAGCACCCTGCCTCCGGTCGCGCTCGCGGCCGAGGGAGGCACGGGCCGGCTCATGGTGGCCGAGATGCTCTTCGACGACGACGACGAGCAGCCCGGCAACGAACCCACCGAGCTCGAAGCCCTCGCACGCGCCTGGGGCAAACGCCGCAGGCTCGAACCCCTCGAGATGGGCACCCTCGAGCGCCCCGACGGCGTCGTCGCCACGGCCACCTACCTCGTGCGTGGCTGTTTCGTGCAGATCTGGTTCCTCTCGAACGGCGACCGCGTCGTGCAGGCGAGTTATGTCTGCCCCTGGGACGAACGCGACAGCGAGGAGGCCGATCGCGAGGCGATCGTGCGCTCCTTGCGCTGGTCCTGACGATCTAGCGGTCCTTGTCGCCGCCCTCGTCCTTCTTGGCTTTCGTGGCCACGGGCGGGGGCGGCGCCGCTTCCTTGGCTTCCTTCTCTTCCTTCGCTTCGCCCGCCTCTTCCTTCGGAGCCGGCTCCCCCTTTGCGTCCTTGCTCCTCGCGCCCGCCGCGTTCGCCGCGCTCGCCGCGCTCCCCCCGCCGCCTCCGCGCACGTGCGACTCCTCCACGCACGCCGACTTCATCCTCTCGGGACAGGCGATCCGCACGTGGAAGTGATCGTCGTGCACGTCGGCGTCCGCGGGGCTCATCAGCACCGACGCGGCTTTCGTGTAGAGCTCCTTCGACACGTTCTTCTTCGCCGCGTACTTGAGCAGCCGCGTGCGCAGCCCGGCCGACACGAACAGGTACCGCACGTCGGTCTTCGTGTCGGTGAGCAGCGCCTCGACGAAGGCCCAGTTCCGCTCGTCGTCGAAGCGCACGACCTCGCCGCCGCGGGGCCGCCCATCGCTGCCGAACGCCACGAACCTGTGCGGGTTCACGTGCTTGCCCTTCTCGCTCACCATGTAGAAGCCGACGTCCGCGTCGCGCCCCGACTGATGCGAGTTGTGCCCGAAGAGCGCCCCGCCGTTTTTCGCGGACAGGTCCCCCACGTACAGCACGGACCCCTTGTGCTTCCCGCTCACCTTGGCCGCCGCGCGCCGCAGCACCCGCACGAGGTCGGGCAGCCCGTACGCGTGCCCGCCGCCGCGCACCTCGACCGACTTGCTCGACGCGAGCTTCTCGCCCCCGTACAGCCGGCCCTTGTTCGGCGCCCCTGCCGAGAGCGCGCCTTTCGGCCGCTTCTCAGCGCCCTTCTTTGGCTCGACCTTGTCCTTCTTGCCCTTGTCCTTCGTGGGCTCCGTCTTCGCGGTCTTGGCGCCGGGGGCGGCCTCGGAGGCGCGCGGGCCTGTGGCGACGAGCGCGAGGCCGAGGGTGAGGGGCGCGGCGATCCGGGCGAGCAGGCGCATGATGCCGCGGACGTTAGCGCGCTCGGCGCGCGCGGGGGAGGGGATGTGCACGGCCGATCGTGGGGTTTTGCGCGACCGACCTCAGCCGTGCCGGGATCATGAGCCAGCCTACACGAAAAAAGAATGCATCCAGGTGCTTGACATGAGCCATCGGGACGGGTAGAAGGCTCGTCGCGTGCCACCCGAGGGCGGTGCAGGATGCGCCCGTAGCTCAGCTGGATAGAGCGTCGGACTTCGAATCCGAAAGTCGCCCGTTCGAATCGGGCCGGGCGTACCGGGTTCCGAGTCGACTCTTCCAGGGGAGCTCGGGAGACCGTTGAAAAGAGAAGCAGCAAAACCGGGCCATTAGCTCAATTGGTAGAGCAGTGGACTCTTAATCCATTGGCTGAAGGTTCAAGTCCTTCATGGCCCACCCGGATCCAGAACGAAAAAGGCCGGTACGCTTCCCGCGTGCCGGCCTTTCGTTTTTCTGGCCGCGGAGCGCGTCTGTGTGCCTTCCTGCTTGACGACGCTTCCCGGGTTTGGTGAGGAAGAGAGACCATCATGCAATTCTGCCGTGGCCTCCTCCTCGCGGGTACATGGGCGATCCTGCTTGCCGGGTGTGGAGGCTCGGGGACGCGGAGCAACTATCCTCCCGGCCAGCCGATCGCTCTCCTGGAGGGGACGGCGCACCTGGGCGACAACCGCGCCGGTAGCCAGAACTTCCCGAGCGGGCTGGCAACGGCGGCGCGCCTCTGCTCGCTCGTGAACGTGCCGGAGGCGCTCGACGCCTTTCTGCAAGTGGTCAACCTCCGGAACTCCGAGACCTTGAGCAACCTGATCACGGTGAATGGCAAGCCTTTCCCCCTGGGGATCACGCTCGAGCGCGACCCGTACGGGAACACGCCGCTCTCGACGCAGACATCGCCCGTCTTCGCCGTACATCTGGAGCCTGGGCCCTCGGAGGTTTGTCTGGTCACCGGGAAGAAGACCAATGGCGACGTCGACGATATCGAGGTCGACCAGATCCTCCTCTTCGTGGAGGGGATCGACCCCGAGGACGTCAGCGTTCGTCGTGGATTGGGGCTCGGCACGCCGCCTCCGAGCCAGCCGCCGAGTCGACCGTGGGGGTCGATTCAGTAGCGTCTCATCGGCCCGTGTGCGGTTGGCCCTGACAACCTCGACGCAGCCGGATCGGGTTGACGGTTCGAGGCCAGAACGAAAAAGGCCGGTACGCTTCCCGCGTCCCGGCCTTTCGTGTTGGACAGTCCGTTCAGCTCAGAACCACTGCCCGACGAGCTTTTCCTTGCGGGTCAGCTTCGAAAGGTGCTCGAGCTCCAGCACCCAGAGCTCGGTCTTCTTGATCAACGGCTTCGTGTCCGTGACCGTCTTTGCCTCGTGCTTCTTCACGATGGCGTAGCCCTCGACCTTGTCGCCGACCTGGACCGTCACGCCCTCGGGCATCTCCCCGAGCGTGAGCCGCACCGTCGTCTCTTGAATGCTCTTGCCGGTCTTGCAGATTTCCCGGTAGACGATCCGACCATTCTGGATGCTGTGGATCCGGTTCGTCTCCACGCAATCGTAGGCATACTCGTTCGTGTAGGCGTACAGGATCTCGAGCTCGGTCTTGCCGCTGTTCTGCGTGATCTTCTTGACCTCGCCGAACCCCGAATAGTACCCGAGCTTCGGGTGGCCGGGGATTTCCTTTTCGCCCTTCTCGATGCCCTCGATGTACACCTTCGAGAAATTGCCCGGCCGCACCTCGTCGACGGACTTCTTCTCCTCCTTCTCCTGGAGCCGATCGATCTTCTTCAGCGTCTCCTCGGAGAAAAGCGGCTTCACGTACTTCGCGCCGCGCTCGGTGTACGAGTTACCGCGCCCGGCGCTGTCGAGCGCCGGCGTCTTCGGCGTCCCGTTCGAGGCCGCGTAGGCGCAATACATGTCCCGTTCCGTCGCGGCGTCGAGCCGGGCGCGGACGTCGTTCTGCTGCGGCGCGCCGCTCACGATCGCGTACAGGTAATCGCGCCCTGTCGATTCGTACGCCTTCTTGATCGCGATACGCAGGTCCCTTTGAAACCCGACCTGCGTCATCAGGATGTCGATGACCGACTGGCTCGACGCCGACTTCTGGGCCGTCTTCTGCAGGTCGAGCAGCGCGCCGATGCGCCCGTACGGGCCCGGGACCTTCGACGCCTCTGCGATCTCGGTGGCCCACTTCGCGTCGAGCGCCCGCGCCTCCTTGTCGATCGCGAGGTAATCGGCGTAGCACTTCGCGAGCCACGTCCTGCGCATGGCCGCCACGATCAGCGCCTGGTACGTCTCGTCCGACGTATTGGCCTTCTCGTCCTCCGGCATCTTGTCCCAGCCCGTGAGCCACGTCGGGTCCGGGTTCTTCAGCGTCCGGCGCGGGTTGTACAGGTAGATGTACGTCGCCTTGTCCTGGTACTCCTTCACGCCCGCCTGTTTCTTGAAATCGGGCACGCACATGTGGTTCTCGCAGGACGTGTAATCCCATGATTTGAACGTCGCGAGCACCGCCTTGCCCGCCTCGTCCTCGTCGTACGGCAACATGCCGAACGGCCCCGTGCTGGGCGTGCCGTCGGACGAACCACCCATGAGGCCCGGGATGTTCGTTTGGACGTTGACGAGACCACATCCAGCCGCGAACAGGCCGGACAGCAGAACAATCGCAGCTTTTCTCATTGTACCGGGCCGCCAGCTATCACGCGCTGGCGGCTCTTGGCAACCCACCACCTGGGACGTCAGCCGCCCTCGGCGAGCTCCTTCTCGATCGCTTCCCACTCCCCCATGAGGGCGTCGATCTTCCCGTCGAGCTCTTTTCGTAGCCGATCCAGCGCGGCCACGTCCTCCTTGCTCGTCCGCTCGAAAAACCCCGGCTCGCAAAAACGCGACTCCAGCTCTCGTTTTTGCGACTCGGCCGCCTCGATCGCCGCCACCACTTTGTCGCGCTTACCGGGCAGCTCCTTCAAGCGATTGCGCTTTTTCTTCTGGTCCTCCCACGCCGAGCCCGACACCTGCGCCGCGGGCTCCTGCCCCTTGGCGGCGCTCTTCGCGGCCTTGTCCTTCTGGACCACGGCCTCCGCGTCGAGGTGATCGTCGCCGCAGCGCGCGAGGTATTCCTCGTACGTACCCGGGAAATCGTTCCGGCCCGTCGGCAGCACCTCGAGGATACGCGTCGCGATCTTCGAGACGAACCAGCGATCGTGCGACACCAGGATCAGCGTCCCCTCGTAGGCCACGAGCGCCTCCGCGAGCGCCTCGATCGCCTCCACGTCGAGATGGTTCGTCGGCTCGTCCAGCAAGAGCACGTTCGGCTCTTCCACGAGGATCCGGCAAAACAAAAGCCGCGCCGCCTCTCCCCCGGAGAGCAGCCCGACCTTCTTGTTCACGTCGTCGCCCGAGAACAGCATCCGCCCGAGCCGCCCCCGCACCGCGGCTTCCGGCTCCGTCGGGCATGCGGCTTTCATGATCCCGAGCGGCGTCGCCTCCGCATCGTCGAGGATCTCCCGGTGATCCTGCGCGAAATACCCCACGCGCGCCTCGTGCCCCCAGCGCACCGTACCCGCGTCCTTGTCGAGCCGGTCGGCGAGGATCTTGAGCAGCGTCGATTTGCCGATCCCGTTCGGCCCGATCACCGCCACCCGCTCGCCCCGCCGCACCACGAGCGACACCGCGGTGAGCACCCGTTTTTCCCCGTACGCCTTGTTGATCCCCGCGACATCGAGCACGTCCCGCCCGCTTGGCCGCGCGATCGACAGCTTGAACACCGGCGTCCGCCGCGAGCTCTCTTCGAGCTCCGGCACCTCGATCTTCTCGATCTGCTTCAGCCGGCTCTGCGCCTGCTTCGCCTTCGTCGCCTTGTACCGGAACCGGTCCACGTACGACTGCTTGTGCGCGATCACCTCCTCGATCCGCTCGACCTCCGCTTGCTGCCGCTCCCGCTCGGCGCGTTTCTCCTTCACGAACGCCGTGTAATTGCCGTGGTAGAGCGTCACCGTGCCGTAATCGATGTCGAGGATGTGCGTCGCCACGTTGTCGAGGAAGCGTTGGTCGTGGGAGATCACGAGCACCGAGCCCTCGTGCGCGTTCAGAAATTTTTCGAGCCAGCGGATCGTCAGGATGTCGAGGTGGTTCGTCGGCTCGTCGAGCAAGAGCACGTCCGGCCCGCCCACGAGCACCTGCGCGAGCAGCACGCGCAGCTTGAAGCCGCCCGACAGCGTCGCGAGCGGCCGCTCGTGCGCCTCCATCGGGATCCCGAGGCCCGCCAGGATCGACGTCGCCCGCGCCTTCAGCGTGTAGCCGTCGTACGCCCGGATCACGTCGGCGAGCTCGGCGAGCCTTTGCGCGTCGCCCGCCCCGTCCTCCACGATCCGCTTCTCCTCTTCGAGCGCCTCCCACACGATCCGGTCGCCCATCATCGCGAGGTCGAGGATCTTCGCCTCGTCTTCGAGGAACCGGTCTTGCCGGAGCACGCCCATGCGCGCGCCCGCGGGGATGTTGAAGCTACCTTCGGTCGGGGCCTCGTCGCCGGCCAGGATCTCGAGCAGCGTCGTCTTGCCGGAGCCGTTCGCGCCGACGAGCCCGTAGCGGCTTGCCCGGTTGAGCTTCAGCGACACCTCCTCGAAGAGGGTCCGGTCGCCGTACGATTTGCCCAGGTTCGACGTGACGATCATCGCTCGGGCGGTGGTATATCCTCCCGCAACTGAGGAGGCCACGTGCGCTTTCGAGAGCTCATCCAAGATTCCAGCGCCACCATCGACGCCATCGCCAGCTACCTCGACGGGCTCTCCGCCGAAGACAGGCTCGAAGAGACCCGCACCCTTTCGCGTGACGAGCAACGCAAGCTCTACCAGAGGGCCGAGAAGGCGTCCCTCATCACGCTCGACCACTTCGTCCCGACGGACATCACGAAGCTTTCGCCGGTCCACCACGACGGCCGCAACACGCTCCCCTTGCCGAAGAGCCTCAAGCTCTTCCAGAAGCGGTTTTGCCGGCCCGAGGACGGCTCGGAGCGGCTCTTCGGGTACAACGAGTCGCCGTTCCTCGGCACCGTGGGCCCGGGCTTCTTCGTCGCGGTCCCGACGAAGGGCCGCGCGGAGTGGGAGGCGCGCGGCGGCGTCGTGATCGATTATTTCCAGGTCCCCGACGGCCCCGTCGCGGCGGGCTGGCCCAAGGTCATCCCGAACTCCAAGGGCCTCCAGACGTTCGTCTACAACGGCACGCGCGACTACATGCGCAAGGTCTCCACGCACGTCTCGATCGGCGCGGCCTACAAGGGCGAAAAGGCCCTCGATCACTACTTCATCCTCTGCCGCGACCGCTGACCCCGCCCCGGGGCGCGCCGTGCCTCTACGCAGGGACGGGCAACGCGGAAAGCGCCGTCCCTGACGCCTCTTCCAGCTCCACGAACACCTCTCCGAGCCAATCGAGGAACGCCGCGTCCCACGCCGGCCCCTCCGGCCATCTCGCCGCGATCCTCTCGGAAAACTCCGCGTCCCACCGCTCGAACACCGCCCGCAGCGCCCCGTGCGCCTGCCTGGCCAGCACCGCGCTCCGTTCGCCCTTCCGCTCGCCCCCCTCGATGAACGTATCCTCGCAGAGAAAGTAATTGCAGGTCGCGGGGCGCATGGCCGCGTCGATCGTGCATCCGCCCGGCCCGTGAAACACGCATTTGCGCTCCATCGGATGGGTCGGGGCCTCCCGCCGCTTCACCCGCCGGAGCTCGAGCCCGCGCTTGGTCGGAATCAGCTCCTTCTTGGCGATTCGCGCGAGCACGAAATCACGCCCGCCCCCGGCGATGACGCGCCCCACGTCCGACCAATCCATCTCGGGCGGCGCCTTGCAGCAGCCTGCCGGCCCCTGCGGGCATTTCGCGCAGAGGGTCGAGAGGAGCTGGGTATGGGCGCCGAGGACTTCGAGTCGAATCATCGCGCCGCGAGGCGGGCGGAGAGCGCCGTCCGGACCGAGCGGCCCACGGCGTCCTCGACCTTCTTGAGCTCCTCGGGCATCCAGAAATGGAGCACGCGCCCGAGCGCCTCCGTGCTCGACCGGACGAACGCCATTCCGCCCGTCTCCGCCCGCTCGGTGCTTTGCGGAAGGCACACCTTGCACAGGCACGGAAGCGGCCCGGCGGCATCGTGTTTCGTCACGTTCACGGCCGGCGCCACACCCGCGCTCCAGGCTGCGCCGAGCAAGAGCGCGGCCGAGGGCGCGTCGAGCATGCGTGGCGTCTGGAGCGACATCCCGAGCGTGCCGGGCGCCGCGGTGATCCCTTTTCCGTTCGCGAACCGGATCCTTGGCACGAGTGAGGTGATATCGCTGATCGGCACGCGGTTTCGCCCGCTGCGCCATCCCTTGCCGGAGAGCTGCGGATTTTCCAGCACGGCGACGAGCCAGAGCGTGTCCGACGGCGGCCGCACGGTCACCATGAACAGCCGTCCGCCGCCGGCGAGCGGGGCGAGGCCCTTGCTCTGGCTGTGGTAGGTATCGATGGGCCACACCTTGCCCGGCTTGCGCCCGCCCGCTTCCTTCTCGAACACGGCCTTGCTGACGATGGCGAGGACGTCCGGCATGCGCGCGACTCTACCAGAACGGGCCCGGAAGGTCAGGGGCCATCCCGCGATCGGGTTTCCGCCGTGGGAAACGTCTTCGCGGAGTCCGCACGCCCGATTTCCTGGTGGGAAACGTGTTCGCGGTGACCGCGAAGGCGTCCGTCATCCGACGGAGAGGTTCGCGGCCGGCGCGAAGGCGTCTGTCGTCTGACGGACGGGTTTTCGGCGACTGCGAAGGCGTTTGCTGCCGAAAAAACGGGCCTGCGCCGTCCGCGAAGGCGTTTCCCATGGAAACGTCGGGCTTGCGGCCGGCGCGAAGGCGTTTCCCAGCGTCCTTGGCGGCTTGCGGCGGGGCACGGGCTCGGGCAACCTCTTGGCATGGCCGCCGATGCTGCGCGGAAACGTGCGACGTATGAGGACCTCCTGGCGCTTCCCCCGAACGTGAAGGGGGAGATCCTGGATGGGGTGCTGTACACGCAGCCGCGGCCGCGGTTTCGGCATGTTCACGGGGCGTCGAGCGTGCAGGAACAGCTCGGTCCGCCTTTCCGCCGTGGCATCGGCGGTCCCGGTGGCTGGTGGATCGCCACGGAGCCCGGCATCGAGCTGCCCGATTCGCCCGAAGTCTCTCCGGATCTGGCCGGCTGGCGTCGCGAGCGGATGCCTGATCCGCCGGGTGACGATCCCATCAAGATCGTACCCGACTGGGTCTGCGAGATCTTCTCACCGAGCACACGGGACTACGACCAGCAGATCAAGAAACCGTTTTACGCGAAGCACGGCGTCCGATGGTTGTGGTTCATCGACCCCGCAGCCCGCGTGCTCATGGCGCATCGTCTGGAAAACGGCCGCTGGCTGGATGTCGGCACCTGGCGGAACGACGACCGCGCGCGGATCGAGCCGTTCGATGCGATCGAGCTTGATCTGTCCGATCTCTGGTTGCCCGCGAAGGGTTGACGTGGACAGCATGCCGCCGAACGTGCAACGCGAGATCCTGGACGGGGAGGTGTACACCCATCCGCGTCCGTGGCCTTCGCACATGCGAACCGCGACGATCCTCGGCGGGCACCTCAGCAGCCCCTTCGATAGTGGCTGGCGTGGTCCGGGGGGATGGTGGATCCTCATTCGACCCGGCATCGCGTTGCCCGATTCGCCGGAGGTCGTCCCGGATGTAGCCGGATGGCGCCGCGAGCGGATGCCCCATCTGCCGGAAGAGGCCAGCACGCTCGCGCCCGACTGGGTCTGCGAGATTCTTTCCCCGAGCACCCGCAACTACGACCAGCGCATCAAGAAGCCGTTTTACGCGAAACACGGCGTGACGTGGTGCTGGATCGTCGACCCCGAGGCCCACGTGCTCACGGCTCATCGGCTGCGGAACGGCCGCTGGCACGATCTCGGCACGTGGGGAGACGACGAGCGCGTAAGCATCGAGCCCTTCGACGCGATCGAGCTCCCTCTCGCCGACCTCTGGCTCCCCTCGGACGCCTGACCCTCACTCCTTCGGCGGCTCCGTCCCTTCGATCTCCGCCCCCTCATCCTCGCCGCGGAGCTTCCGCTGCGTCGGCCGCACCTTCTCCGCCAGGTCCCGATACCCGGCCAGCCGGTACAGCCCCTCCAGCGTCGACGCCGTCCCCTGATATGCATCCGACCACGCCGCCGCCGCGCGGTCCCGGGCCGCGAGCGCCGTCTCGAGCTCGCGCGCCTCGCGGGTGTCGTCCCCCACCGCCGCATCGAGCTGGCTCGATTGCTTGATCACCGATTGCTGCGCGACGGCCGTATTGAACGTCGAGCCGAGCGGCGAGACCACGACCGCAGGGTGCTCGCCGAGCAGCCGCGCCACCGTCTTCGTGTACTGGAGCAGCTTCGCCGGCACGCGCGGCGATTCGGTCGACAGGCCGTACGTCGCGAGCGCCGCCGCCCCCATGTGGTCCTCGATCGTCCGGCGCAAAAGCCCGAGCAAGGCCGCGAGCGCCGTCGCCGCCGCGTCGCGCGAGGCCCGCACCGGGATGTCGTCCGCCCGCTCGGCCGCGAGGTCTTCCTCCGCTTGGCCGAGCTCCGACGCAGCCCGCGCGAGGCCGTCCGCGAGCGCTTCGAAGAGCGCGAGGTACGATGCCTTCGTGGCTTTCGTGAGCGGCCCCTGGACCTCCTGCGCCCGCGCCGCGAGGATCTCCGCGACGGCCGTGCCATGCGTGCGGGCCGAGGCGACGACCTTGTCGCTCACGCGGATTTGATTCTGCACCTGTTCGCTGACCTTCGACATGGGCACTCCCTCCGAGCGGCCGCGAGGGTAATCGGGAGCGAACGAGCCCGGCAAGCCAGAATGCCGCGCCGCTTGACATTCGCTCGACTTTGCCGTCCCGCTCGGAGGCGATCCCGTGGACCGCTCCTCCCCCGCAACCCCGCCCGCGCTCGTCCGCCTCCTCGACGAGGACGCCGAGGTCCGGCGCGACGCCGCCCTTACCCTCGACCCCCGCCCACTCCCCGCGCGCTTCGCCCTCCGCCAGGCCATGCTCGGCGACGAGGATGCCGAGGTTCGCGCCGCCGCCGCCCAGAAGCTCGGCGAGATGCGCAGCCGGCGTTTTGCCTTCGCCTTCGTCGAGGCGCTCGACGACGTGATGCCTTCGGTGCGCGACCGCGCCTATCGCGCGCTCGCCAGGCTCGAATCACGCGACGTCTTGCCGTACGCGGGCCGCGCCATTCGAAAGGAGCCCGTGTGGTGGGTGCGTCGATCGGCCGTGCGCGCCGCGGCCGCGGCCGGAGGGAAGGACGCGCTGTCGCTGCTCGTCGAGGCGCTCGCGGACCCCTTTTGGCGCGTCCGGCACGCGGCCGTGCAGGCGCTCGTGGTGCTCGGCGAGGACGATTTCGAGGTGCGGGAAGCCGTCTCCCAGGCCGCCGCAAAGGATCCGACCGGGACCGTCGTCTCCGCCGCGCATTACCTCGGCGCCGCGTGGGCCGGCGTTGCCGATACGCCCGTCGCGTCCGCTTCGCCGCCGGTGTTTCTTGCCGAAGGCCTCGCCGACGAGGATCCCGCCGTCGTCACCGCGCGCCTCGAAAAGGCCGATCCCTCGCTCGTGCCCGCCGCCGCGCTCGTCGCCTGGCTCGGCGACCCCCACGCGCCTTTGCGTGCCCTCGCTCGTCGTCGTTTGCGCGAGCGGAACGATCCCGACGCGCTCCTCCTCGCGTTGCGATGGATCGACGAGCCCCGCGTCCCCCACGCCGCCGCGGAAGTGCGCGCCGTGCTCGATCGGCTCGGGAGCGGGGAGGATCTCCCGCTCGCGCGGCGTGTTCTCGCGGCGGATCCGCCGTCCCCCGGGGCGCTCGCCTGGGCCGCGGAGGTGCTCGCGGTGCGAGGGAATGCGGAGGATCTGGAGCGGGTGCGAGGCTTGGCGAAGAGCGGCGCGCCGGGGCTGCGCGCGGCCGCGGTGACGGGATTGCTGCGGGATCAGCGGTCGCTTCCGGTCGTGCTGGCGGCGCTCGACGATCCGGACGAGGAGGTCCGCGCGGCTGCGCTCGCAGGATGGGAAAGGCGTCCCGGATCGCCGCGGATGCTGGCGGCTTGGGCCGAGGCGCTGGTCGCCTCTGCCCCCCGCGCCGTGTCCGTTCGGGAACGCCGCGCCGTCGCCGAAGCCGCCGCCCTGCTCGGCGACGCCCCCCTGCTCGCCCGCGCCGCTGAAGGCGCGGACCCGGCGACCCGCGCCGTCGCCCTCGCCGCCCGCGCCGCCGGGGACGACCTCCCGCCCGCCGAACGCGCCCGCGCCCTCGCCGACGAGGACCCGTGGATTCGCGCCGCCGTGCTCGATGCGGACGCCGCGCTCGCCGCCGCCGTCAGTGATCCCGACCCGTGGATCCGCCGCCAGGCGATGATCCTCGTGCTCCGCGCTCGCGAGGCCGTCGCGCCCGACGACGTTCGCGCCTGCGCGCTCGCCTCTGCCCTCGCGGCGGACCCCTTCCTCCGCGCCCGCGCCGCCGATCTGCTCGCGCCCGAGGACGAATCGCTCCACCCCGAAGCCTTCCGCACCCTGCTCCGCCTCTCCCAGGACCGCGCCCCCATGGTCCGCGCGGCCGCCGCGAGCGCCCTCGAAGCCGTCGTCGGCCTGGAAGATCGTCTCCTCGCGCTGCTCGACCCGTCGAAACCCGAGCCCGACGAGGCCGTACGCACGTCGGCTTATACCTGGCTGCTTCGCGACGGCGACGATCGGGCCCTCGCGCGCCTCGCCCTTGCGCTCGCACCCGGCGCGGAAGGGGCCCTCGTGAAGGCGCACCTCGAAGCCTTGACGCTCGTGCTCCCGGACGAGGCATTTTCAAAGCAGCCATCCCTCGTCCAGCATCGCCCGGCGTCACCCCCGGCCGCCGCGGAGCCGGCTCGAAAACGCGCTCCGGTGCCCGCGCGGCCCGAAGGCGTCACCCTGCGGCCCCTCGGAACGACGGGGCTTTTCGTGTCGCCGCTCGTGGTCTCCGGCGCCCACGGCCTCGTCGCGTCGAGCTTCGCCGATGCCCGCGACGCCGGGGTCAATGCCTTCTTCTGGGAGCCACGTTATCACGAGCTCACGCGTTTTTTGCGGTCGCGCCGAGCCGGACGGGAGGGCCTCGTCCTCGTCGCCGGCACCTACCATTCTGGCCCCGACGCCCTCCGCGCCGACGTCGAGCGTACGCTCGCGCGCCTGCGTATCGATTGGATCGACGTCTTCCTCCTGTTCTGGGTCCGCTCCCCGGATCGCCTCGCCGACGACGATTACGACGCCCTCGCGCGCCTCCGCGACGAAGGCAAGCTGCGCGCATTCGGCTTCTCCACGCACGACCGCGCCATGGCCGTCTCCGCGCTCCAGAAGCACCCCTGGCCCGTCGTGATGACCCGCCACAGCGCCGCGCACCCCGGCGCCGAGGCCCTTTTCCTGCCCGAGGCCGTCGCGCGCGGCACGGGCGTCCTCACGTTCACGGCCACCTCCTACGGCCGCCTCCTGCGCCCCGCGCCGGGCGACGCCCCGGAAACAAAACCCCCGAGCGCCCCCGATTGCTACCGTTACTCGCTCACGCAACCCGGCGTGAGCGCCACGCTCACGGCGCCGCGCAGCCACCGCGAGCTCCTCGAAAACCTCACGGTCCTCGCCCGCCCGACCCTCCCCGAGGAGGCCCTCCCCGCGCTCCGTGCCCACGGCGAGCGCATCCGGGCCGAGACACGTCGCTTCGACGCCCTGGTCCGCCGCGCTCCGGGCGGCCCGCGCGACCGCCTGCGCGCGCTGCTCGAAGAAGACACGACGCGCCCCGACGACGCCCTTCCGCCCGAGCCCAAGATGTGATCTCATCGCCGGGCTCACGGGAGGCGCGAGCAGCCAGCTATCACCCCGCGATGTCACGTCGCGGCTGCGAACGACTCCCCATGGAGAATGAAGCGTCACGGGGACCGCCCCGCAGGGCTTTTCGTCCCCGTACGCCTCTGCCGAGCAGGTGGCGGCGCCTCCCGTGAGCGGTTTTCTTTCGGGGCTTCCCTGCATCGGGAAAATATGTTCCCATGGGTGCGGCTCCCGGGGACACGAGCAGCCAGCTATCACCCGCGATGTCACGTCGCGGCTGCGACCTGTACCCCATGAAAGAACGATGCGTCACGAGACCGCCCTGCGGGGCGATACAGCTTTCAGCTGTAGGTCTTGTGCACGCCTCTGCCGAGCAAGTGGCGAGGTCTCCGGGAGCCTTTTTTCCTCGTCCGGATCAGCCGCCCGCCGTCTCCGCGGGGCTTTCCTTGGTGCGCCGCGCCTCCGCACGCCGCTTGCGCGCGTACTCGCTCGTCGCCTCTCGCACGATCTCCGGTCGATCGCGGAACACGAACCGCGCCGCTGCCCGCACGATTGCGATTCGCTCGAGGAGCAGCGCTACGAGCTGATTCCGCAGCAAAATCGCGTCCCTCGTCGCCTCGCTCGTGGCCACGCGCGCGGGCTTTTCTCGTAGCGCTGCCGCCACTTTTTTCGCCTCGCCGATGTAGGCTGCCGAGAATCCCCCGAACCCGTCGAGCTCCTTCTCGTACGTAGCCGCGAGCGCCGCATGATCTGCGAGCGCGGCCGCGACGGCATCGGCAGAGCGCGGATCTGCCTCGTGCGCTGCGCTGACCCGCGCGAGCTGCGCGTCGGCCGCGTCCGTCACTCCATCATCGAAATGGTACGTGAGCGCGGCCTTGATCTCACTGAGCAAAAACAGCCCCCGCTCGAGCGGATCCTCGTCGGGCTTTGCCGAATCGACCGTGAGCAGATACCGCGTCTGCGCTTCCTGCGCGGCGCGCTGGATCGACAGGATCTCCTTGCCCGTCTTCGGCCCGATCCTCCGCGCCCCTTTCCCTTTCCCGCGACCTGCCACGGAATCGAGCCCGCGCCGGAGGACCACGCCTCCCTCGCCGACCTGCGTCTTGTAATACTTCTCGAAGAACCGCGCGACGTCCACGGCCTCCCCGAAGAGCACGTGCAAGGGCACGGGCGACTGGGGCAATGCCTCGGCGTCCACGTTCATCGAACGAACGACCTCGGACCACCGCACGAAATCGGTGCTCGGCTTCGACATGATGTAGAGCTCCCTGGGGCGCAGACGATCCAAACGCGGCCGGCAGCGCCCCGGTCGATGGAGGAGGATGAGCCCGCCTCCGAAATGAGTGAACGCTGGGGATCATCACCATCTGCCAGGCTGCAATGGGTCGAGCAGGAATTTTGCGTTCGGGCAGGACAGGGGAGGGGGCGTCCTGCTGTCCTGGAGGGGTGGGTCGGTGTCCTGGAGGCGGGGGTCGGTGTCCTGGAGGGGGAGGGGGGTGTCCTGGAGGCGTCTTGTCAAACTGAGTTCGATATCGATCTGCCTCTGAATGGCACCGAGCTCCCAGCATCGGCTGGACGTCTAGGTTTTTCCAGGTACGCTCGGTTGTCGGTGCATGACCGACAACCCGCACGACGCGCTCTTCCAGTACGTCTTCTCGAATCCGGAGCACGCGGCCCCGGCGCTGCGGTCGATGCTCCCGGCGGCGCTCGCCGAGAAGGTCGACTTTTCGACGCTCGTGCTCGCGCCGGGGCATTTCGTGGACCCGGAGCTCGACGGGCACCGGAGTGATCTGCTGTTCTCCGCCAGGATCGCGGGCCGCGATGCATTGATCTACGTGCTCTGGGAGCACCAGAGTTACGTGGATACGTGGCTGCTCTTGCGGCTGCTCGAGTACATGGTGCGGATCTGGCGCTCCTACCGGGACGAACACCCGCGGGCGAAGAAGTTGCCGGTCATCGTCCCGGTCGTCTTGCACCACAGCAAGACGGGCTGGCGCGCGGCACGGCGGTTCGAGGATCTGGTGGACGTCGACGCAGCGGGCCTTTCCGTGCTCGCGCACGTACCTCGGTTCGAGTTCGTGCTGGACGACATCAGCCGCGTGGATGACGCCGAGCTGTCGCGGCGGGCGATGACGGTGCTTGGTCGGTTGGTCCTGTACCTCTTCCGTCACGCGCGCGATCCGGAGGAGCTTTTCGCAGGGCTCGGCCGGTGGGCAGAGGCGCTCCGGCACAGGTGGTGGGCGCACCGAACGGGGATGCTGCGATCGCGGCGGTGATGATGTATCTTCGAAAGGTCGGCAGGCGAGAGGAGGACGAGGTAGTCATGGCGGTGCGGAAAGCCGTGGGCGACAGCGTGTTCGATCAGATCTTCCACGCTGGCGAGCGGCTGGAGCAGAAGGGGATCGAGCGGGGGATCGAGCGGGGCAAACGCGAGGGCCGTCGCGACGTTCTCGCGCGCCAGCTCAAGCTCCGCTTTGGCGAGCTCCCCGCCACCGTCATGGAAGCCCTCGATGCGGCCTCGATCGAGGCGCTCGACCGCATGACGGACCGGATCCTCACCGCCTCCACGCTCGCCGAAGTCCTCGGCTCCGATACCCCCGCCGAGCCGAAGCCCACCCGAAAGAGCCCCGCCCGCAAGTCCCCGCAGCGCCGCACCCGCGGACGCTGAGCGCACACCGCCTCCATTCCCCCTTAAAAACCTCCCCTCATCCCTGGTAGGATGCGCCGCCATGAGCCTTGTCGGCCTCCTCCTCGAGCTCAAGCCCTTGCTCGCCGATCCCGACGCGAACTTCGAGCGCGTCGCCGAGCTGCTCGAGCGACATCAGGGCCTCGCGGAGTACGAAGTCGCGCGCTTCTACGCGGGTCGCGCCTTCGTCGGGCCTGTCGGCAAGCTCCTTTGCAGCGAGGATCCGCGCGAGCGGCTGCGTGGTGTCCGGATCGTCCCGCTCATCTTTGCCCGGGGGAACGCGGCGCAGCACCTCCGCCGCATGGTCAAGGACGCCGACAACGCCGTCGCGCATGCCGCGCGCGCCGCCGTCAAGACGCTCGGCCTCGCGGATGTCGCGCCGCCCGATCGGCGCGCCTCGCCTTCGCGGTTCGCGAACCCGATTGCGCCCGGGGGCTGGAATTCCACGGGCTGGACCTTCGGGCTCTTTCGCGCCCGGTATGTCTTCCGCCGCGGCGCAGCCCCGACCAAGACCCCGCCGCAGGTCGACGTCCCCAAGCTGAGCTCCCGCGCCGGCGTGGCCAAGCTCGTCGGCGTCAAACCCGGCGAGCTGCCCGCCCTCATGCGCCCCGGCACCGGCAAGGGGAGCGGCTACGTCGAATTCGAGATCCCCAAGCGCACCGGCGGACTTCGGAAGATTTCGGCCCCCCGCGTCCGTTTGAAGGGCGTCCAGCGCGCCATCCTGCGCGAGATCCTCGCCAAGATCCCCGCGCACCCCGCGGCCCACGGCTTCATCGAGGAGCGCTCCACGCTCACCAATGCGACCCCCCACGTCGGCGCCGCCGTCGTCGTGCGCGTCGACATCGAGGACTTCTTCCCCACGGTCCATTACCGCCGCGTCGTCGGATTCTTTCGGCGCCATTACGACGAGGAGGTCGCCGTCGCGCTCGCCGGCCTCACGACCCATCGGGCCAAGCTGCCGGATGGCACCGTGGTTTGGCCGGGCGCATTGCCCCAGGGCGCGCCCACCTCGCCGGCCCTCGCGAACCTCGTCTGCCGCCGCCTCGACGCGCGCCTCGACGCCCTCGCCAAGAAGACCGGCGCGACGTATACCCGTTATGCCGACGACCTCACGTTCTCCTTCCGCGACCCGCCCGCGCGCCTCGGGCGGTTTCTCTGGTGGGTCAATGCGATCCTCCAGCAGGAGGGGTTTGCGGAGAACGTCAAGAAGCGCCGGATCATGCGCAAGGGCAATCGCCAGCGCGTGACGGGGCTCGTCGTCGACCAGAAGCCGTCCATCCCGCGCGAGGAGCGCCGCCGGTTCAAGGCCATCCTCAACAACTGCCGCCGCCACGGCGTGGCCTCCCAGGCCCGCGGAAACCCCGACTTTCCGGCGTGGCTCCGCGGATACGCGGCCTACGTGCGCATGATTCATCCCGAGCTCGGCGCGAAATGGCAGCGCGAGGTCGAGGAGATCTTGTCGAAATAGGGGAGGAGATCGTGTCGAACGAGGACGAGCTGAATCCGTACGAAGCGCCCAAGGAAACGAAGACCACGAAGCGGCCCAAGAAAAAGAAGGCGGCCGAAGACGACGCCCCGCACGATCCGTCGATCGACGCGATCGTCTATTCGCTCCAGAAGACGCGGCCCTGGATCAGCCTGTTCGGGACGTTGAGCTACATCGGCGCCGTCGGGCTCGTGGTCTTCGGCCTTTACACGATGACCTCGACCTCGACGTCGCGCGCGATCGGCGACTACGGGGCCATCGCCTTCATCGTGTACCTCATCCTCGCCATTCTCTACGCCGTCGTGGGCTCGCGCCTCTTCCGGTATCGCGACAGCATCAATCAGGTCATCGCGACCGACGGGCGCCTCGATTTCATCGCGACCGCGATCGAGCGCCAGCGCGAGTTCTGGGCGTTCGTCGGCATGATGACCGTCGTCCTCCTCGGCCTGTACGCGCTCATCATCGGCGGTAGCATCCTGTTCCTCCTCCCCCGCTGAACCGCCGCACCGGATGACCCTGCACGAATACCCTCCGTCCCACGCCGCCCGCGTACGGCCGCTCTGGGATCTCGACCCCACCATCACCTTCCTCAATCACGGCTCCTTCGGCGCCTGCCCGCTTCGCGTCCGCGAGGCGCAGGATCGGTTCCGCGCGCAGATGGAGCGCGAGCCCGTTCGGTTTTTCGTCCGCGAGCTCGAGCCGCTCCTCGATGCCGCCCTGCACGCCCTCGCGGATTTCGTCGGCGCGGGCGCCGCGGACCTCGCGTTCGTCCCCAATGCGACGGCCGGCGTCAATACCGTCCTTCGCTCGCTCGACCTCCGCCCCGGCGACGAGCTCGTTGCGACGAACCACGAATACAACGCCTGCCGCAATGCTCTCGAGTTCGTGGCCGCGCGCGCCGGGGCCCGCGTGGTCGTCGCCGCCGTTCCTTTCCCCCTCGCATCCCCCGACGACGTCGTCCGGGCCGTCCTCGATTGCACGGGGCCGCGCACCCGCCTCGCGCTCGTCGACCATGTCACGAGCCAGACCGGACTCGTGTTTCCCGTCGAGCACCTCGTCCCCGAGCTCGCCCGCCGCGGCATCGATACCCTCGTCGACGGCGCCCACGCCCCCGGCATGGTCCCGCTCGACCTCCGCGCGCTCGGCGCCGCCTATTACACCGGCAACTGTCACAAATGGATGTGCGCGCCCAAGGGAACGGCGTTCCTCCACGTGCGCCCTGACAAACAGGCGCAGATCCGCCCGCTCTCGATCAGCCATGGCGCGAACAGCCCCCGGACGGATCTGTCGCGCTTCCGGCTCGAATTCGACTGGACCGGCACGCACGATCCCACGCCGTATCTCGTGCTCCCCGAGGCGATTCGTTTCCTCGCGTCGCTCCTGCCGGGCGGCGCGCCGGCCCTCGCCGAGCACAACCGGCAGACGGCCCTGGCCGCGCGGGAACGCTTGTGCGCGGCCCTCGGCACGCCTCCGCCCGCGCCTGCATCCATGATCGGCTCGCTCGCCGCTATCCGTCTGCCGGACGCCGGAGGCGCCCCGGCCGCGCCTCCGCTCTTCCTCGACCCTTTGCAGGAAGCCCTCTTTTCGCGCCACGGCATCGAGGTCCCCGTGATCCCTTTTCCGCCCCCCCGCGGCAGGGTTCTCCGTATCTCGGCGCAGATCTACAATGACCCCGAGGAATATGCGCGCCTCATCGACGCGCTCCGGGCCGAAGGGGTATCTTGAGCGCCTCCGGCACGGTCAGGGCAAGAGCTTCGCCACGTACGCATCATTGGCGCCGGCACTCGACACGAAGCCGGTTCCGAGGTCCAGCGTGCCCTGGAATCGCCCCCCGACGAACACGTTGCCCGACCCGTCCACGGCCGTAGAGCGGCCCCATTGTTCGAGGTTGTCCCCGCCGCGCCGGCCCGAGACGTACGCGCCCAGCGCGTCGAGCTTCACGACGAACGCGTCGTTGCCGCCCAGGCTCGCGAGCGGCGAGGCGCCGCCGAAATTCACCGAGCCCGTCATCCGGCCCGCGAGCACGACGTTGTTTTGCGCGTCCGTCGCGACGGCGAATCCGACCTGGTCGCCGGTGTCGCCGAAGAGTTTGGCCCACTGGAACACGCCCGTGCCGGCGTACTTCGCGACGAAGATGTCGTTGCTGCCCGCGCTCGTCAGGTCTCCGCCGCCGTAATCGACCGTGCCCGCGGCCGCGCCGATCACGATCACGTTGCCCGCGCCGTCCACGGTGACGCCATTGCCGATCTGCGTGCCGATTCCACCGAGGCGGCGGCTCCATTGATGTTGCCCCGCCGCCGTGAGCTTGACCAGCACCGCGTCCTGACCGCCCAAGCTGATGAGGTCCCCTCCGCCGAAATGGACCGTCCCCTCCATGAAGCCCGTGAAATACACGTCGCCGGCCGCGTCCGTGGCGACGCCTCGCATCCCCTGGGTGGTCGCGTCGCCGTAGCTCCGGCTCCAGACGTGGAGCCCGGCGGGATCGAGCTTCAGCACGAAATGATCGTCGAGCCCCGCGGCCGTCATCGCGCCGCCGCCGAAATCGACGGTGTTGCGATAATGCCCCACGACGATCACGTTGCCCGCCGGATCCACGGCCACCGCCGAGCCCTCGTCCCCGCCTGCGGCCCCGTACGCCCGGCTCCACACGAACGCGCCCGCGGACGAGAGCTTCAGCACGAACACGTCGCTCGTTCCACTCACGCTCACGTGCGGCCCGCCGCCGAAATCGACCGTCGATTGGAAAACCCCCGTCACCACGATGTTTCCCGTGCTGTCGACGGCCACACCGCGCGCCCCGTCCGTGCCGTTCGCGCCGAATCGACGGCTCCAGACGTGATTGCCCTGCGCGTCGTATTTGGCCACGAGGATGTCGTGCACCGTGTTCGGCGTCGTGAGCGGCCCGCCGCCGAGATCAATCGTCCCGACGAACTGTCCCACGACGATCACGTTGCCCTGCGCGTCCGTGGCGATGTCAATGATGTCCTGATCGAACGGATCGCCAAACGACCGGATCCACCCCGTCGCGGCGCACATGTCGCCCACGAGCCCCGTGCAGCTCTCGTCCGCGGGCGTCATGCAATTCTCGGCCTGGGGCAAGACCTCGCCCACGCACGGCCCGTACGCCGACCCCTCGGCATTACACGTCTGCGTGCCCGCCTTGCAGATACCGACGCCCAGCGTTCCGCCCGGCCCGGTATAACAAGCCGTGGTGGAACCCGGGGCGCAGACGCAGCCCGTGCCGCTCTCGTTGACGAGCCCGTCGCAGTCCTCGTCCTCCGGGGAAAGGCACGTCTCCGTCGCGGGCAAGACCTGCCCCACGCAGGCCCCGTATGCCGTGCCCTCGGCATTACACGTCTGCGTGCCCGCCTTGCACGCCCCCTTGTCGAGCGTGCCCATTGGCCCCGTGTAACAAGGCGCCGTCGCGCCGGGGGTGCAAGCGCAGCCCTCCTCGTTCGAGAGCCCGTCGCAATCGTCGTCGCCCATCGTCTGGCACGACTCGGGCATGGGCACGACCTCGCCGACACACGGGCCATATCCGCTCCCGTCGTCGAGGCACGTCTTGAGCCCCGCTTTGCACAAGCCCACGATCTGAGTGCCCGGCGGGCCCGAATAACACGCGTCGAGTTCCCCGGGCGTACACACGCTCGCGCCGCCACTGCCGCCCGCGCCGCCCATTCCGCCCATTCCGCCGGTGCCACCCGCGCCACCGCTGCCGCCCGCGCCGCCCATTCCGCCGATGCCGCCGCTTCCGCCCATTCCGCCGGGCCCGCCCCAGCCCGCCTCGCCGCCGTCGCCGCCCTGGCCGTTGCTCGAGCTCGACGTCGTATTGCCTCCGGCCGCGCAGCCCGAGGTGAGCGCGACGGGGACGAGGATCGAGACGAGGGACAGCCGAGAGCGGGAGAATCGACGTTTCATGATTCCCGCAGGTAACCCGCGCGGGGGGCGCGCGTCAATGACCCGCAGGCGCTACGAAGCGGAGGAGGGGAACGATACGCCCCGCGCCGCCACGAACGCGCCGAGGATCTTCCGCTCCGAAGGGAAGCGGACCGCGATCAGCACGGCGCCCGCCGCAAAGAACGGCGCGGCGACCATCTTTTCGAAGCCGAGCGCGGCGAGGACCATCCCGAAGAGCGCGATGGCCTCGGAGAGCGCGAGCGAGAGGATGAACGGCGTCATGAACACGGAGTAAGCCTTGGCCGTCGCCGCCTGCGGATCGGCGAACACCGTGCGCTTCCCGATCGCTTCGCGATATCGCGCCGAGAACGCGTCCGGCAGCGCCTCCTCGCGAGTCTCCACCTCGACGTTTCGCGCCGCGCTCGTGTAGATCGTGCGCGGCAGGGCGAAGCTCACGATCGTGAGCACAATCGACAGGAGCCCGAACACGAGCGGCATCATGGGGTCCAGGGGCGCGCCCTTCGGCTTGAAGATGCCCGAGAATGCGATGCCGGCGTAGAGCATCGTGGCGAGGAGCATCGCGAACCAGAGGATCCGCAAGACCGAGAGCCGAGGTTGCCGCGCCATGGACCGAGGTTACCACGACGCCGGCGGGGTCGACAGCGGCGCCTTCGCGGCTAGACTCGGACCGCCCGTCAAACCAAGCGAGAGGACCGCATGGAATACCGCACCCTCGGAAATAGCGGCGTCAAGGTCTCCACCCTTTGCCTCGGCGCCATGACGTTCGGCGAGGCCGACGAGAAATCGTTCATGCACAAGGTGGGCTGTGACGAGCCCACGGCCCACGCGATCATGAGCCGCTCCCTCGATCGCGGCGTGAACTTCATCGACACGGCCGACGTTTACGGGCAGGAGGGCCTGTCCGAGCGCGTCGTCGGGAGCTGGCTCGTGCAGGGCAAGCACCGCGAGCGCACGGTCCTCGCCACGAAATTCCGCTTTCGTATGGGCGACGGCCCGAACGGCACGGGCGCCTCGCGGTATCGCATCATGCGCTGCGTCGAGGACAGCCTCCGCCGCCTGCGCACCGATCGAATCGACCTCTACCAGATTCACATGCAGGACAACGACACGCCCGAGGAAGAGACGCTCCGCGCGCTCGACGACCTCGTGCGCCAAGGCAAAGTCCTCTACATCGGCGCCAGCAATTACGCGGCGTACCGGCTCACCGATAGCCTCTGGACGAGCCGCGCCTCGCATCTCAGCTCGTTCGTGTCTCTGCAAATGCAATACAGCCTCGTCTCGCGCGAGCTCGAGCGCGAGCACGTGCCGCTTTGCAAGAAATTCGGGCTCGGCATCTTGCCGTGGTCGCCGCTCGCGGGCGGGTTCCTCACTGGCAAGTATCAGAAAAACCAGCCCCCGCCCGGAGGCGCGCGGCTCGACAAGTGGAAGAGCCAGCTCGCGGGCTTCGACACCCCGCGCAACTGGCGCATTCTCGACGCGGTCACCGCCGTCGCTCAGGAGCGCAATGCCACGAAGGCCGCGGTCGCGCTCGCGTGGCTCATCCACAAGCCCGCGGTCACGAGCGCCATCTTCGGCGCGCGCACCCTGGAACAGCTCGACGCTTGCCTCGCCGGCGCGGAGCTCGCGCTCTCCGCCGAGGAAATGAAGCGGCTCGACGAGGCCAGCGCCTTCGAGCCCGGATATCCCTACGAAATGATCGGCCGCGTGCAGCAGGGCCGCTGGTAGCTCAATGCCACGAGGGCCGGGACGACCGTGACGGCGGGGTCAACGTGATCCGGTCCTCGGCCGGCGGCGGCGTCAAGAGCGGCGCGAGGCGGTGATACTCTTCGAGGGGCGTCTGCACGAGCCCCTCGGCCTCCAGCGCCGAAAGCAGCCGCGACCGCGCGATCTCGCTCGGCGTCGTCGGCACGAGCTTCTGCGCGAGCGCAATGGCTTTCGCCTCCGAGAGCGAGGCGGGCAGCACGATCGCGTCGTTCAGGCAGCTCTCCGTGAAAGCAATCGCCGTGAGTTTGTCCCCGGCGGGCCCCGCATACCAGCGGAGCTTCTCCGCCATGCTGGCCGCGTCCATCTTGTGCGACGAGACGGCCGTGACGTCGGCCGTCTCGTGGAGCACCGCCTCCACCGCGGCCCGATGCGAGCCGAGGAAGATCTGCGACGCGAACGTCTTCGCCGGATCGATCCCCTCGGCCCGCAGCTTCGCGATCGCCAGCAAATACCCTCCGGCCGAGAGCGGATCCACCCACGCCGCCTTCGTCCCCACGAGCGCCGCGAGCCGCAAGCTCGCGTTCTTCCGGGCCACGATCGCGGACCGGTAATTGGTTTGTCCTTCGCGTACGATCGTCAGGACCGCGCGGGCCGCGGGCAGCTTCGCGGTCACGCCGGCCGGCGCCCAGACGAGCTGCGCCTCGCCGGAGGCCGTACGCTCCTCGATATCAGCGTAATTCGCGGCCACGTGGGTCTCCACGCTCTCGCCGAGCTTCTGCTCCAGCGCGGCCCGGATGAGCTCGGCGCGCGCCTCTGCCTTGGCGCGTCCGAGCGCGGGCGGCAGGACGAACAGGAGGCCCCCCATGGCCGCTCCTATTTGCCTGCCGTCGTCGCGCAGCGAATGCCGAGGAATCCGCACCGGTACGTCACCTGGAACCGGCCCGGCCGCTCCACGCGGAACATGTTGGGAATGCCGTCGCGCCAGCTCGCGCCGCGGCCCACGCGGTCCTTCGTCTTCGCGTCCTGCGCGCTCGTCGTCCATTCGAAGACGTTGCCCGCCATTCCGAGCAGGCCGTCCTTGCTCGCGCCGGTCGGGTGCGCCGCGACCGGACACGTGCCTTTCAAGAGCCCCTCTTTCCCACCCGACCAGCAGAGCTGATCCTTCGGCGCCTCGTTGCCCCAGGGATACGCGCGCCCCTCCTCGCCGCCGCGCGCCGCCCACTCCCACTCCTCGTCCGAGGGCAGACGTTTTCCTTGCGCCGTGCAGTAATCGATCGCCTGCTGGAAATCGACACAGACCATCGGATGATCTTCCTTGCCGGCCTTCTTGTACGTCGCCTCGGGCGCGCAGGTCGCGAACGCGTCGTTGCATTTCTTCGACGCGACGCACGCCTCGTAGTCCTTCGCCGTGGCCTCCGTCTTGTCGAAGCAGAAATCGGCGATCTTCGCCTCGTTCTTCAGAAAGCCCATCTTGTACGACCCGCCCTTGATGAACGCCATGCCCTCGGGGCACGGGCTCGGCGGCGCTTTCGGGGGCTCGGGCGGCTTGGCGTCGGCGGTCTTCGCGGGTTCGGGCGTTGCTTCCGCCATCTTCGCGGGCTCAGGGTCGCTTTTCGGCGGCGGGTCGGCCTTCGCAGCCGTCTCGGCGGGTTTTGCGTCCGTTGCGCCCGCGCCCGGCTCCTTTACGTCGCCGCCCTCCTGCGCGCCGCCGCAGCCGAACGCGGCCGCGAGGCCAAAGCCGAGAAACGCCGTGCCGAACGTGAGCCAACGAAGAGCCTTCATGGTAACCATCCTCCGACGACGAAAAGAAATACGTTTGTCAGCGCAGCACGAGAATCGGCGCTGGCTCCCCCTCGATCCAGTGCTCTTGCAGGATGAGCCCCGGGGAGACCATGGAGCCGCCGTAGGTCTCGCCGAACGAAAACAGCTCGAAGATCCGCCGATCACCTGGTTTGATCGGGAACATCACCTGGCCCGCCTGGGGCGCGGGAACGCCCTCCTTCGGCTCGGGCATCCAGAGCGCGACGCCCCGGTTCGTGCCGCCGACGAGCGAGGCCGCGGTGGTCTGGGCGTCGCAATGGACTTTGAGCCAGCCCCGCGCCCGCCACGCCCGGCAATGCTCGGCGCGCGGGCCCTTGCGGGTGATGCGCACGCGCGTCGCGTTTTGCCATTCGGCCGGCGTGGGCGGCTTCGGCGTGCCTTCCTCGATGGGAATCGGCTCGAAATCGATCGGCTTTTCCTCCTCGTTTCCCGGAGGATCGGCCTTGGCGGCCGGCAAGAGCAGGAGGAAGGTGAGGGCGGCGAGGGTCCGGGCGCGGCTCATAAGGTCTTCAGGAAGGCGACGAGGGCCTCGCGGTCCTCGGCGGAAAGCTGGCTCGTGTTGCCCATGCGATCGCCGTTCAGCTCGACGAGTTTTTCCAGCGTCGAGATACGGCCGTCGTGGAAATAAGGCGCCCTTCCGGCGACGAACCGAAGTGAGGGCGTCTTGAACTCCTGCTTCGACTCGTCGTCGAAGCCGCTCACGGGCGGCAGCCGTTTCAGCGGATACGGCGTGCGATCCGTATAATGGCTCGCCGGCACGTGGCAGCGGGCGCATTTCGTGGCGTCGCTGGTGAAGAGCTCGCGCCCGCGTTTTTCCTTTTCCGTGAGCTCGCGGTTTTCCCGCGGGGGCGGGACGAGGCCCTCGCGCACGAACGCGGCGACGAGCGAGGCGCGCCCGACGGCGGCGCCGCCGATGTTCTGCGGCATGCCGCCCCAGCGATGCAGGCCCATGCCGGCCGTGATGCGCGCGCCGAGGTCCGGGCTCTCGCCGTGCCAGCCATAAGGTCCCGCCGCGTTCACGAGGCCCGCGAGCATCGGGGTTCGTCGCGGAAAACCTTTTGTCTTCGCGAGATCGGGGACATTTTCGTACACGCCCACGAAGTTCGTGTGCAGCCCGTCGATCGTGTCGAACGTCGCCTCGTGCCAGACGTGCCCGTCGTCGCGCCCATCGGGGTGACAACCCGCGCAGCCGAGGCCGCCGCTCAGAATGGGATCCGTCGCGTTGTAGAAGAGCCGTCGCCCTTTCTGCGCCTCGGCCGAGAGCGTGTCGTCGGCGAGGTGCACGAGGGTTTGTCGGTCACGCACGATGGGATCAACGGGCGCCTTTGCGGCGAGGTCGATCGCGACCACGTCGTAGGTCGAGCGGCAAAAGACGTACGCCGTGTCCTCGTCGGCCGAGAGCGTGATGCCCGAGGGCGCGCCGCATTCGCTCGCGGCGCCGTATCCCGGGTCGTATTTCTGGCCCACCTGGAAGATACGCACGATCGCGAGCGTCGGATCGAGCGCGATCGCGTCGAGCTCGGCGACCACGTCGTCGCCCTCGCCCGCGACGAGCAGCGTGTCGGATTTCGCGCGGTAGACCATCGCGCGTGGCTGCGTGAATGGGCCCTTGTCACGGCCCGGAATCGATACCGGCGTATCCGCGGTCATGGTCAGATCCGCGACCCGGCTCTTTTGCGCAGGCAGCCCGCCCACGTGCGTCGCGGCGAGCTGCTCCGGCGCGGCGCGGCCGTTTTTCCCGGGCAGGAGCACGACGTCCACCGTCGGCTGCCCGAACCACGAGCGCCGCGCGAGCGCGCCCACCGCGTGCCGCGCCACGAAGAGCCGGCCCTCGTCGGGCGAGGTCACGAGCGAATACCCGAGCGACGCATGGAGCTTCTTGCCCGACGGCGCGCGCACGGGCGAAGGCATCACGCCGATCGTCTTCACGACCGGCGCGCCCGAAGCTTCCCCGATGTGCGTCACGTCCGCGCCCACGAGGTGGCTCACGAGGATCTCGCCCGTCCCGAGCACGGCGATGCCCCGCGGCTCGCGCGCGACGTCCGCCGACCACACGACCTTCCCGGCCGCGAGATCGACCTTCGAGACCGTATGCATCCAGGCGCTCGTCACGAACGCATGACGCGCATCCGCCGTCGCCGCGAGGCCCCACGCGTCCGCGGGCAATGCCACGCGGCTCGCCTCGGTGAGCGCGCCCGACGCGTCGGGCTTCAGCACGAGGAGCAGGCCCGGATCGCGGATCGTCACGAGCACGGCGCCGTCGATCGGCAGGACCTGGGCCGGCGCGCCGGGGAGCTGCAGCTCGGTCGCGGACGCGCCCGGCGCGAGCGGGAGCGGGATTCGGCGGAGAACCTTGTGATCCTCGTCCGCCACGAAGAGCGCATCGCCCTGTCGGCTCCGCGCGATCACGCCGCCTTGTCGTTCGGCCGGCGACAATGGCAACGGCTGCGCGGGCGCGGCGCTGCTCGGGGGCGGTGCGACGGCTTGCGAGGCCGAAGGCGCGGGCGCCGAGGCGTCGGGCGTGTCCTTGGGCGACGAGCAAGCGAGAGGCGAAGCGATCGTGATCGCCAGGGCCAAACGAAGGCGAGGCTTGGGTCCACCCACGAGGAAAAGCTTTATCGGAGCGCCGCGCGCGCGGCAAGAGGCGGAGCGATCGTGGTAGGGTCGCTCGCATGCACGCACGTGGCCTCGCTGTCGGCGCGCTCCTCGGCCTCGCCGCCGCGTGTGGCGCGCGAAGCACGCTTTTTGGCCCGGAGGCCGAGCGGCGTGATCCTTTTTGCGGCGATGGGCTCGTCGATCCGGGCGAAGCCTGCGACGATCACAACGACGTCGCTGTCGACGCCTGCGTCCCCGGCTGCGCCCTCGCGCGCTGCGGCGACGGCATCGTCCGGGCCTTCGTCGAGGCCTGCGACGACGGAAACCAGGTCTCCGGCGACGGCTGCACGGCGAGCTGCGCGCTGCCGAGCTGCGGCAATGGCATCGTCGAGCCGGGGGAGGTCTGCGACGACGGCAATGGCATCGACACGGACGATTGCCCCTCGCGCTGCTTGCCGGCGACATGCGGCGACGGCTTCGTGCAGGCGGGCGTGGAGGCCTGCGACGCGGGCGCGGCGAACGCCGACAGCCCGGCTTTTTTGCTGCTGCAAGGCGCGCTCGCGCGGCCCGTCCTGCCCGTCACGCGGCCCATGCCGCTCGTCTCGTTCTACGACTACGGCTCGGCCAGCGCGCACACGGGGTTCGAGGAACGCGGGGCGAGCAAGCTTTTCCTGTATCGCGACATCACGCCGAACGGCCTGCTCGGGCTTGTCACGATCCACGGCGTGGACAAGAATGTGAACGGAGAGATCCAGCCCGAGGCGCGCGTCGAGATGTCGTTTTTCGGCTTGCCCACGGGCACGTTCGTCGCGGTCTCCGACGACACCAAGGCCGAATTCTCGCTGCTCGACGCGACGACGGCGCGCGGGGACTTTCAGTTCGACGGTAACACGGATGGCGGCGCGCTCTCCGGCCTGCTATCGCCGGGCGCGTGGGTGATCGACGTCGTGCCGAGCTTCCTTCAGGGGATCGATCGCTGGGAATGGGTGGACGGGAGTGGCGAGACGATCGTGCTCGATCGCACCACCACGGCCCGGATCGTGGC
This sequence comes from Polyangium jinanense, assembly GCF_028435265.1. Classification (GTDB taxonomy): domain Bacteria; phylum Myxococcota_A; class Polyangia; order Polyangiales; family Polyangiaceae; genus Polyangium; species Polyangium jinanense. The sequence continues at coordinate 228,112 of NZ_JAGTJK010000001.1, forward strand.
GCGCGACGTCCCCTCGGCGTGTCGGCTCGATTGCACGATTCCAGCGTGTGGCGATAAAATCCTCGATGCGGGGGAGGTGTGCGACGACGGAAATGTCGTCGACCTCGATGGGTGCGCGGCGGATTGCAGATCCACCGATTGAAGAAAAATCGCCGCGGCGTGCGGACCGTGGGAGCTGCAACGTTACGCCGCGCAACACTCTTGACAGGCGCGTAAAAGTTTGTCAATTGCGTTGCCGCCGAGGCCGCTCGGTGGCCGTTCGGATGACTTTTACCCTTCGAGGCACCTCATGAAGATGCAGAACGCAAAGATCCTGACCGGCGCCGTGCTTGCCGTCGCGGGGCTCGTTTCTTTCGCTTCGGGCTGCGAGCTCATCGCGACCGTCGATCGATCCCAGATCGACCAGGGGGGCCCGGGAGGCACGGGCGGCGGGACCGGCGGCATGGGCGGCGTCGGTGGCGGGACCGGCGGCATGGGCGGCGTCGGTGGCGGGACCGGCGGCATGGGCGGCGTCGGCGGCGGGACCGGCGGCATGGGCGGCGTCGGCGGCGGGACCGGCGGCATGGGCGGTGTCGGTGGCGGGACCGGCGGCACGGGCGGCGTTGGTGGAATGGGCGGCGCCGGTGGAATGGGCGGCGTTGGTGGAATGGGCGGTGCCGGTGGAATGGGCGGTGCCGGTGGAATGGGCGTCGGCGGCATGGGTGGTGCTGGTGGCGCCGGTGGAATGGGCGGCGTTGGTGGAATGGGCGGCACCGGTGGCATGACCAACGTCTGCCTCACGCCGGCCGATTGTCCGACCCCGCCGAACGAGTGCGAGCAGGCGGCGTGCTCGAATGGCATGTGCGGCGCGGAACCCAAGATGGCCGGCACGCCGACCTCGGGGGAAACGGCCGGCGACTGCAAGAAGCACGTCTGCGACGGTAGCGGCGCCGCGACGGTCGAGAACGACGACCTGGACCTCCCGGACGACAGCAAGTCCTGCACGACCGATACCTGTGACAATGGTTCGCCCCTGTATACCCCCCTGGCGGAGGGGACCACGTGCATGGAGTCCGGCGGCAAGGTCTGCAGCGCCACGGGCGCGTGCGTCGAGTGCAACGTCGACGGCGATTGCATGAGCGGCTCCACGTGCGTCGGAAACCAGTGCGTGGCTCCCGCGACGTGCAACGACGGCATCCAGAACGGCGGCGAGACGGGCGTTGATTGCGGCGGGACCTGCCCGAAGTGCAATGGCGACGCTTGCACGGCCGATAACGAATGCCAGAGCGGCATCTGCAACGGCGGCCAGTGCGTGGCCAGCGTCAATGGTTGCACGCCCGCGTCGGCGGTGGATCTCACCGCCCAGGGGGCGACGTCGATTACGTCCAGCGGCCTGGCCTACAGCCCGAAGTGCATCAAGGTGAAGGCGGGGTCGACCGTGACGTTCTCGAGCAACTTCAGCACCCATCCGCTGCAGGGCGGCGTGGTCGTGAACGGCACGGCGACGCCCACCGCGAGCGGCCCGTTCGCCACGGTGACGGACTCGGGCACCATGAAGGACTTCGGGATGGTGGACCCGGGGACGTATCCCTTCTACTGCGTGCCGCACGCGACGCTCGGCATGAACGGCGCGGTGTTCGTCGTTCCGTGACAGGAAGATGACGCAGAAGTGCGGGCACCCTCGTCCGAGCCGTGCCCGCTCCTTGCGCGCCGTCGCCCAACTTGCCGGGTCGTGTTATCGTCCCCGGTAAAGTCATGGCAACCCCCGACGGAGCGCCAGCCTCGTTCTCGATCCACCCGGATCTCCTGCTGTCGGTCCTCGACGACGCGACGGCACTCGTCGACGGCCGCGGCCGCGTTCGCCTCACGAACCCGCGCATGGACCGCCTGTTCGCCTCCGAGGAGGGCACGCGTTTTCTCCCGTTCTTCGAGCGTCACGGCGCGTTTCGGCTCCTGCCGACGAGCGTGCTCGACGGCGCGGCGCTCGCGGCCGCGCGGGGGATCGAGGACGTGCTCGCGGGGGCGCGCGAGCGGCTCGAGCTCGACCTCGGGGCCCCGGGAAGCTCGCTGCTTGCGATTGCGTGTGCGGTCGACGGCGGCCGCGGCGCGCTCGTGCGGGTGCGCCTGCGTACGGCCGAGGAGGAGCATCGCGCACGCTGCGCCGAGGTGGTCGAGGCCATGCAGCTCGGGCTTTACGTCTACCGGCTCGAAGAATCAAAAGGCGACGAGGCGGCGCTGCGCTGCGTGTACGGCAATCCCGCCGCCGAGCAGCTCACGCAAAGGCCCACGGCGAAGTTCGTGGGAAAACTGCTCGACGAGGTCAGCAGTGTCCCGCGGCAAAAGGGGCTCATCGACCGATACGTCGAGGTGGTCCACGAGAAGAAGACGGTCGACATCGATTACACGGTGACGGACGCGAGGACGGGCAAGGACGTCTCCTGGGCGATCAAGGCCTTCCCGCTCTCGGGGCAATGCGTGGGCTCGATCTTCGAGGACGTCACGAAGCAGCGGGAGACCGAGCAATCGCTCCGCAGCACGTCGCAGTTCCTCGACTCGATTCTCGACAACATCCCGATGATGATCTTCATCAAGGAGGCGAAGGCGCTCCGGTACGTCCACATCAACAAATACATGGAGGAGCGCTTCTCGTCGCCGGTCGGCTGGATCGGGTACACCGATTACGACATTTTTTCCAAGGAGATCGCCGACGGGTTCGTCGAGGCGGACCGGGCCGTCTTCGAGGGCCGTGTCATCGTGGACATTCCCGCGGAAGAGGTCCCGATCCGCGGCGTGGGCATGCGCGTTTGCCATACCCGCAAGATCCCGCTGTACGACGAGGCGGGGCAGCCGCTCTTCCTGATCGGAATGAGCGAGGACATCACGGACCGGAAATCGGCCGAGGACGCGAAGCGGCGCGAGCTCGTGTTGCTGGAGACGCAGACGAAGTTGATGCAGCTCGTCCGGCAGCTCTCGACGCCGCTCCTGCCGCTTTCGCAGGGCGTGCTCGTGGCGCCACTCGTGGGGCAGATGGACGAGGCGCGGGGGCAGCATTTCATGGAGGCGCTGCTCGCGGGAATCCAGCATCACCAGGCCGAGACGGTGCTCATCGACATCACGGGGGTGCCTTCGATCGACGCATCCGTGGCCGAGCAGCTCCTCCGGGCCACGCGCGCGGCGGGCCTGCTCGGCACGGAGACCGCGCTCGTGGGGGTATCTCCGGACGTGGCGCGCACGATTGTGGACCTCGGGGTCGATTTCGGCGCGCTCGTGACGTATGGGGACCTCCGGGCGGGCATGCGGGCGGCGGCGGAGGGGCGGCGGCGCCGGCACGCCGCGAAAGCGGGCCAAGGCCAGGGGCGGTCGAGCCCGAGGACGTGACATGCCGAGCCCGGCCCCGCTCACGCCCGTCCTCGCGTCGATGCTGCCCGGGCCGGGCGCCTCGGACGCAGAGCACGCAAAGGCCTTTCGCCGGGCGGCGCACGTCCTGCTCAATCACGCGACGCTTTTTATTGCCGGAACACCTCATCGCCTGGCCGAAATCGAGTTTTATTGGTACGGCCCAGGGCATCAGGATCCTTTCGCGCATCGAGATCCGATCCAGGTCAACGCGGGGGTCTGGTATTTTCATCGGCAAGGCGGGACGTACAAGGGCGGGACGTACAAAGGCGTCGACATCGCGATGGGGCGAAAGCCCGATACGTACATCGGCATTCTGATTCGCAGCATCGTGGACCCGGCGAGCGGGACGTTGATCGAAGGTTCGTGCACGTGTGTCGATCACGTGCTTTTGCGGACCGGCAAGGAGAGCGTCGCGGCGCTCGCGGGCTCGTTCGAGGGGTCGATCGATCCGCGGCAGGGTTCGCCGCTGTATCTCGCACACGAGGATCCCCGGGGCGGCGCGGCGGAGGTCTTCGATTCGCCGCGGGTGGGTTTGACCTTGAAGAAGGGCGCGACGCCCGAACGGCGGGCCTTTCTCGGGCGGCCGTATCGATTCACGACCGAGCCGGCGCGGACGAAAAAGGGGCGGCCCCACCTCGTCGTCCGGCTGCACCAGAAAGGTTTTTCCGACGAGGAGATTGTCCAGATCACCCGGGTGGGTGCGGCCACGGCCGCGCGGTGGGTGCGGGCGTTCGAGGCGGGGAAGGGGAAAGACCCGGACGACTATCGGCACGAGCTTTCGACCGAAGAGCTCTGCGAGCTCTGGGGCGCGCTCGCCTGATCAGTCCGAGGCGGGCACCCACGTGCCGTGAAAGCCGAAGGGGACGCGCTGGCGGGCGCGGACGACGGCGACAGGTTCGGCGTCGAGGTTCGTCGCGTCGAGGATCAAGAGGTCACTCGCGGCCTCGTCGGCGTGGTAGACCGTGGTGATCAGGTACCCATCGCCCTCGGGCGCGGTTTCCGTGCGCGGGACGAAAAGCGCCTCGTTCGTGTAGGTCGATCGGCCGAGGTTGCGATATCGCACCTCGCCGGTCTCGAAATCGACGCGGCCGATCGCGTTCATGATGCCGCGGCCGCACGTCGGGGCGATCCGCGCCGCGACCCAGCCATACCGATGGCGGCGCGTCGCGAAGCGCGGGTTGACCACGGGGAACTCGCAGGGCGCGTCATCGAGGATCGTCTCGCTGATCCTGCCGGTGTCGAGGTCGAGCCGAAGTCGCACGAGCAGCCCCGGCGGGTATTCCTCGATGTGCGGGTTCATCGTCTCGCCGCCCGGATCGAAGAGCGGCAAGCGGGAGTAACGGACGATGTCGAGGACGACCGCATTCCCGTCATCGAACGCGTTCATCGGATGGAACACGTAGCAGGGCGGGATTTCGTACCAGCGCACGGGCGCCGCGGGGTCGTCCCGTAAAACCACGCCGATCCGCGCGCCGCGCGAGGGCTGCCAGCGGACCGAGTTCGGGCTCTTCATGTCGTCCATGTGGAGCACGGCCGGCAGGTGATAAAAGACGGCGCGCGTCTCGGTCACGCTGAAATCGTGCATCATGGCGGGGAAGGGCGCCTCGATGTCGCGCGAGAGCCGCACAGCGCCGTCCTTTTCGAACACGTGATACGTGAGCCCGCCGCGGCCGCCCCAGTAGCCGAACGTATAAATCGTCTCCGTGCCCGGCTCGATTTTGGGGTGCGCAACCATGCCGCCCTTGCCGGAACGCACGGTACCGCCGAAATCGAAGCGGCCTTTCGTCGCGAGGGTGACCGGGTCGATCTCGTGCGCGGGTGAGCCCTCGACGAGCGAGAGCAGCCGGCCGGCCATTCTCTGGATGCTCGTGTTGCTGCGGTCGACGGCGCGCAAGATGCGCTCGAATTGCTCTTCGCTCGGCCCTTTGCCGAGGAGCGCCTGCGCCTGCAGGGTGATGAGCTCCGTCCCGGAGAAGCCGAGCGCGAGCCAGCCTTCGATCGTCGTGGAGAGCGCGAGGTCGCGGATCCCGCCGAAGAGCGCATGCCCGGCGCGCTCTTCGAGGGCCAGTTTTTCCGTGCGGACCCAGCGATTCTTGTGGGAGACGCGGCCGCCCTCGATCACGAACGCGTCGATCATCCCGTCGCCGTCGAACCAATGATACAGGTCCGGGTTCGGCGGCTCGAACCGGGGGCCGGGGCTCATGCGATAAAGGGTGCCGCGGAGATCACGCGGGACCTCGCCCCGGAGGACCTCGAGCGACGGCGCATCACTCTCCCGGCCCACAGGCGCGAAATTGCCTTCGAGGTAAGGGTTCGGCCGGAACGCGCGGGGCCTCGGCCTCTTCTTGTCGAGCGCGAGGAGAAGGTCTTCAGCGAGGCCCATGGCAAACGCTCCTTTCGAGTCGAGGTTCAGGCTTTGGCTTCGTGCGCCGTCCCGCTCACGTCGGTCGTCTCCACGGCGGGCACTTCCTCGATGGCGCCGATGAGCCAGCGCTCGATCGCCGCGCGCTCCGCCGTGGAGAGGTTCAGCTCGGCGTCCTCGCACATCGCCAGCACGTTGCGCTGGAACGCCTCGGCGAGCAGGCGCGCGCCCCAGGGTTTGGGCGCCTCGTGCAGCGGCAGCCCGCCGTACATGATGCCACGCAGGACGAACGTCACCGCCGATCGCGACACGGAATGGCCCTCGGCGAGCAGAGCATCCCGCACCGATTTCGAGGTCGCCGTGACCTGGAAGGAACTCCGGCCGAGGATGTCCGCGATCGTCCGGAAGAGCAGGCCGAACTCCGGCGGCCGGAGGACGGGCACGCCCGTGATCTCGTGCACGCGCCGGAGCACGCCGAACTCGTCGCGCGAGGGCGGCGGCCAGTCCTCGCTCTCGGCCTCCGGAGGCTCGTGCCGCGTGGGATCGAAGAGGTGGCCCGGGCTCGCCGTGTGCACGACGAAGCCGGGATCACTCGCGTGGAGCAAGAGATCCTTGAAGCTCCCGGTCCCGGCCCAGCGGCTGTCGACGACCACGTTGCCGAGCCGCCGGATGACCTCCTGCGAGGCCGAGGCCATGGTCACGGGGCGCGGCGAGCTCGACACGTAATCGCGCAGGACACGGACGATCTCGGCGCGTAGATCCGAGGGTCGCGCGAGCGTGTCGGGCGAGGGCTCGATCACGGTCGAGAGCTGGATGTTCGGGTTCGGGTTCGGCGGCAGGGGGATGCTCGGCGCTGGGCTCGACATCGGCATGGGCACCGACGGCGGCGGCGGGACGAGGCCCTGCGTGGGCGCCGTGGGCACGGCGAGCGAAGGCGCAGGCGGGAGGTCGGTCGTGACGCGCCAGCTCTCGGCCTCGTCGTCGACGATGCGCAGGCGTACGTCGCGCCGACACAGTTCCTCGGTGAGGGCGCGCAGGCTCTTGAAGCCGAGCCAGTCGCTCGCCGCGGAGAACTCGTGGAAGCGGCGGTAGACACGCGGCAGACTCGCGGCGGGCAGGCTTCCGCCCGCGCGCGCGGCGCCCACGACGGCCGCCGCCATCTGCGAGAGTAGCTCCGCGCCCGCGTCGCCCGCGGGCAGCGAGGCCGGCGGGGGCATGATCGAGGCCGAGGGGAACATCGAGAACGACCGGTCGCGCTGCGGCGGCGAGATCGCCGGCGGCTCGAACCCTTCGCCCTCGCCCGGGACGCGCAGCGTATCCTCGATGAACCGGTCCTCCGTGATGAGCCGATCACACGCGGCGATGTACGCCGAGGCCGCATACCCGACGGCCACGACCACGGTGCGCCGGTCGTGTGCGCGGAGCCTCAGCAATACGGGCGTGAAGTCGGCGTCGCCGGACATGATGACGAACTTGTCGAAGCGCGTCGGGTGGCCGAGCGTGTCGAGGATGTCCATCACCATGCGGATGTCGGAGCTCGTCTTGCCCAGCGACGTGAGGGGCGGACAATCGACGACCTCGAACGCGGCGCGGGTGAAGTACGGCCGGTACTTGTGGAACGTCTTCGGGTTCAAGTAGCACTTGCGGACGAGCACGGAGAGGGGCGTGTGCCCCGGCTCGCTGTCGCTCTGCGACTTGCCGATGAGGCCCCGCTCCATCCACGCCAGCCAGCGCGTTGGTTCGGTGGCGAAGACCTCTGCCGCTTCCGGATCGACCCGATGGAGCCCGAGGTAAATGTTGTCGAAATCGACGAAAAGGGCGGTTCTGATCCGCTCGGCTTGAGGCATGGAGTTCCCCCCGACGATCCGGGACCACGAGCCTAGGATGGGGGGATGAGGTTGGTCAAGCGAACCCCGACGCAGATCTCGGGCATCGCCGGAGCCTGGAAGGGGGCGTGTCAGAGATTTGGCCTTCACGCCCGTGCGTCCCAGTGCCATTCCTCCAGGGATGCGACGACGGTTTGCGTTCCTGGTGCTTTCTTCATCGGCCGCGACGCTGCTCGCGGCGCTGGGTCAAGGGTGCGGTGGCGGAGGATCGTCGTCCTCGGGCGGAACGGGCGCGGCGGGCTCGGGCAGCACGACCGGGACCGGCGGCATGGGTGGGTCGTCGTCGGGGACGGGCGGCGACGACACGCTGTTCGACGCGGGGAGCTGCCCGACCGGCGAGGCGTGTGACGGCGGCGTCTGCGCGGGCGGCGTGTGCTGCGCGGTGGAGCTCGCGTGCGGCGAGGCGTGTTGCGGCGGGGGCGAGGTCTGCTCGTTCCAGAAGTGCGTGACGCCGGGGGCGAGCTGCGCCGAGTCGGGCGACTGCGCGGCCGGCGAGTATTGCGAGCTCTCGCTCGGCGATCCGCAGGGCATGGACGGCGGCGTGGACGCGGGGTGCATGGGCGGGGCGCAGGTGCCTTCGGGCAAGTGTCTGCCGAAGCCGCCGACGTGCGCGCCGGGCATGCCCCCGCCGAAGCCGGGGGATCCGCTCACGTGCCTCGAGTCCTGCCAATACAAGCCCGCGGCGTCGACGTTCGCGCCCGAGCTCAAGTTCGCCTGGGGCGGACAGCTCTCGGCGCCCTTCTCGACGGACGTGATGATGTCGCCGATCGTGATCGAGCTTGACGACGACGACTGCGACGGGAAGGTCACGGCCAAGGACATCCCGGAGATCGTGTTCGCGACCTTCACGGGCGGCGCCTACCAGGGTGCTGGGATGCTGCACGCGATCAGCGTCGTGGGCGGGCAGGTCGTGGAGAAGTGGGCTGCGGCCGGCATTCACCCGACGAAGCAGCTCGCGGCGGGCAACATCGACGGCGCGGCGGGCAACGAGGTCGTCGCGTGCGCCGAGGGCGCGGACGCGGGCGTGCGTGCGCTGAAGGGTGACGGGAGCCTGCTCTGGGCGACGGCGCCGATGCGTTGCTTCATGCCCACGGTCGCGGACCTCGACGGCGACGGCACGGTGGAGGTCGTGGTCGAGGGCGGTATCCTCGACGGCGTGACGGGCGCGGTGAAGGCCTCGTTCTCGGCGGAGCTCTCGAGCTCGTTCGTCGTGAGCGACGTGACGGGCGACGGCGTGCTCGACATCGTGACGGGCAGCCAGGTCTTCGACGCGGCTGGCATGCTGCTGCTCGACACGGGCACGGCGAACCAGAGCAACTTCTACGCGACGCAGGACTGGAAGAGCCCCTGGCCGGCGGTCGCCGATTTTGACGCCGACGGCAAACCCGAGGTGGTCGTCGTCGACAACCTGAACCACGCGCTCGTCGTGTGGCGGTACGACGCGGCGGCGCCGGGCAAGTTCACGATCGTGCGTCCCGCGCTCGACATCAATGGCACGCTCTCGCCCTCGCTCTGCCCCGCGGGGAGCTGGGGCAACACGCACGGCGGTGGACCGCCCACGATTGCCGATTTCAATGGGGATGGGACGCCGGACGTGGCGATGGCGGGCGGCGTGGGGTATGCGGTGCTCGACGGCAAGAAGCTCGTCGACGCGGCCGTGCCCGGGAGCGAGGCGTTCTTGTGGATCAAGCAGACGTCCGATTGCTCGAGCGCCTCGACGGGCAGCACGGTGTTCGATTTCGACGGCGACGGCAAGGCAGAGGTCGTGTATTCGGATCAGCAGCGCCTTCGCGTGTACGAGGGGCCGACGGGGAACGTGCTCTGGGAGCGTTGCAACACGACCGCGACCTTGATCGAGAATCCCGTCGTGGCGGACGTGGACAACGACGGGCACGCCGACATCGTGGCCGTGTCGAACGCCTACGGGCAGGCGAGCGCGAGCTTGCAATGCGACGACGGCGTGAGCATCGCGCAATCGGGCGTGCGGATCTTCGGCGACACCTCGGGCAAGTGGGTGCGCACGCGGCGGGTGTGGAACGAGCACGCCTACCATATCACGAACGTCGAGGAGGACGGGACGATCCCCACGAAGGAATTGCCGAACTACCTCCAGCCCGGCCTCAACAATTTCCGCCAGAACAAGCAGCCGGGCAGCGAGTTCGCCGCGCCGGATGCCGTCGTCTCGCTCGCGCCCGTCTGCGTCGGGCCTTACGGGCTCGTCGCGGTCGTGCGCAACGTGGGCGAGGCGTCCTTGCCCGCGGGCGTCGTCGTCGGGTTTTACAAGGGAAACCACCCCAATGGCGAGCTCCTCGGGCAGGGCACGACCTCGAAGGTGCTTTATGCGGCGGAGTCCGAGTCCGTCCTGCTCCCGCTCCCCGGTGCGCCGGGCGATGTCACGAACGGGGCCGCGCCAATCTACGCCGTCGTCGACGACACGAGCGTGCCGCACCCGGCCTGGACCGAGTGCCGTACCGACAACAACGTGTCCGCTCCGGCGAGCGGCGCCTGCAATTCGCCGAAGTAAGCTTCAAGCGGCGGCGGCCGAGACCGCGTCGAGCAGCCCCAGGACCACATCGGGTTCGGCCGGCTTCACGAGGTGCTGCGTGAAACCGGCCGCCGCGGCCAGGCGGCGATCCGAGTCCTGGCCATACCCCGTCAATGCGACGAGCCTGGCCGGCCTGTGCCCCGAGGCGCGCAGGCGCCGGGCGACCTCGTAGCCATCCATGCCGGGCAATCCGATGTCGAGGAACACGACCTCGGGGCGCTGCTCACCCGCGGCCGTCAGCGCGCTGAGCCCATCGTGGACGATCCGCACCTCGTGGCCCTGCTCCCGCACGAGCTCGCCGATCATGATCGCGGCATCGACGTTGTCGTCCACCACGAGAACACGGAGCCTGCGGCCTGCATGCACATGGTTTGGCGGGCCAATCCGTGCCGGCAGCGAAGGCTCGGTCTCGGCGCACGCCGGCTCCTCCGGCGCAAGGGGCAGCCACACGAAGAACGTGCTGCCCTGCCCGAGACCCGGGCTTCGCGCCTCCACGGTGCCGCCGTGCATCTCGACCAGGTGGCGCACGATGGAAAGCCCGATTCCGAGCCCGCCCTGGGCCCGATCGAGCGTGCGTTCCGCTTGCTCGAAGATGTGCCACACCCGGTCGAGCATCTGCGGCGCGATCCCCACGCCATTGTCGTGCACGCAGAGCTCCACCCGCGCTCCGATCCGCGTCACGCGCAGGGTGATGTGCCCTCCCGGATCGGTGTATTTCGCCGCGTTCGTGAGCAAATTGACGAGGATCTGCTCCAGGCGAACGGCGTCCGCGAAGACGGGCACGGGTTCGTCCGGCAGCTCGATCGTGAGCGTGTGGTGCCGCCCCTCGATGAGCCCGCGCGTCGCGTCGACGGCGCGCGAGACCACGGTCGCGACGTCGAGCCGCTCCTTGCGGAGCTCGATCTTGCCGCGGGTCAGGCGCGAAACGTCGAGCAGGTCGTCGACGAGGCGCGCGAGGTTGTCGGTCTGGCGCTCCAGGATCTGCAGGTGCCGATCCGTCCCCGCATTCGCGTGCCGCGCCCGGATGATGTGCAGCGCCATGCGCATCGGCGCGAGGGGATTGCGGAGCTCGTGCGCGAGCATGGCCAGAAACTCGTCCTTGCGGCGGTCCGCCTCGGCTTGCATCTCCTCGGCCTGCTTGCGCTCGGTGATGTCGGTACACGAGCCGATGTGGCCGAGGAAGCAGCCTTCCTCGCTCCGCCGCGGCACGCCGTAATCGAGGAACCACCGGTACGAGCCGTCCGGCATCCGCAGGCGATACTCGAAGGTGAAGGGCTCGTGGGCGCCCACGGCAGCCTCGAAGATCCTCTGGACCCGCGGGCGATCTTCGGGGTGAAGCGGGGCGAGCCAGCCCCTGCCCAGCGCCTCGTCGTACGATTGGCCCGTGAGCCGCTGCCAGGTCGCATTGATGTAAACACACGACCCGGCCACGTCCGTCATCCAGATGATGACCGGCGCGTTGTCGGCCAGCGTGCGAAAGCGCTGCTCGCTCTCGCGCAGGCGGTCGGTCTCCTTCGCCACCTGCCGGCGCAGCCGCGAGAGCTCGATCCGCGCCTCGACCCGGGCCAGCAATTCCCGCGGCGAAAAGGGTTTGACCAGGTAATCGTCGGCGCCGAACGCGGCCCCCTCCACGCGCGCCGACTCGCTGGCGCGGGCCGAGAGCATCACGATGGGCACGGTCTGCGTCCGTGGATCGGCGCGCAGCTCGCGGACGAGGGCGAAGCCGTCGAGGCCCGGCATCATCACGTCGGTGAGGATCAGATCGGGCACATGGACGCGGGCGTGGTCGAGCGCCTCGATCCCATCCGAGACCGCGTCGACGTCGTGGTACGGCTCGAGCAGGCGGCGGATGTAGCGCTGCATGTCGGCGTTGTCCTCGGCGAGCAGCACGCGGGCGCGGACGCCGCCCTCGCCTTCGGGCGCGGGGCACGACGACGGCGGGCCCTCGCTCGCAACCCGCGCGGGCGCCTCGACCCAGTGCTCCGCCTCCTCCACGAAAGCCGCGGCGTTCGTCGCCGAGAGTCCGAGCTCGCGCTCGGCGCCGATGCGCTCGGCGGGCAGGTGCGCCGCGCCCGCCGGAATGCTGACCGTGAACGTACTGCCCTGACCGACGGTGCTCGTGACGGAGACCGTTCCTTTGTGAAACCCCACGAGCTCGCGGACGAGCGCGAGACCGATGCCGGAGCCCTCGAACGTACGCCCGCGGGCACGCTGCACGCGATGAAAACGCTCGAAGAGCCGCGGCAGCTCCTCCTCGGGAATGCCCGTGCCGGTGTCGTGGACCGAGAGCGCCACGCTATCGCCGGTCCAGCGCAGCGAAACCTCGATCGACCCGTCGAACGTGAACTTGAAGGCGTTCGAGATCAGGTTGAGGACGATCTTCTCCCACATCTCGCGGTCGACGTAGACGAGCTCCGGCAGCGGCGCGCAATCGACGACGAGCCGGAGCCCCGCCCGCTCGACGACCGAGCGGAACGTATTGACGAGCTCCGCGGTGAATGTCGCGAGATCGGTCGGCTCGTAGGCCACTTGCATGCGCGCGGCCTCGATCCGGGAGAAATCGAGCAATGTATTGACGAGCTTGAGCAAGCGCCGCGCATTGCGCCGTACGACGTCGAGCTCGCGCCGTTGCTCGTCGCTCAACGGGCCGTGCGCGCCGCGGATAAGCTCCTCGACCGGGCCCAGCATGAGCGTGAGCGGCGTGCGGAACTCGTGGCTCACGTTGGAGAAGAAGCGGGTCTTGAGCTCGTCGAGGCGGCTCATCTTTTCGTTCGCGATACGTAGCTGCTCGTTGGCTCGCTGGATCTCCTGCGCGCGATGGTAGAGCTCCGACTCCATCCGCTCCGCGCGCGTCCGCTCCTCCTCGACGAGCCGGCTCTGCTCGCCGCCGAGCTTCTTCAGGAGCACGAACTCCGTCACGTCCTCGCCGCGGTGAATGACGTGCGTGACCGTCCCGTTCTCGTCGAGGACCGGGGTATTCGTCGGGCTGTAGTAGCGTTCCGTGAAGCCCCCGCCCTCCGACGCGGGCCGGCGAATGTCGTACTTCTGCACGGCCATCGTGTCGGCGACCCCCGTCGAAAAGACGCGCTCGAGCGAGGCGCGGAGGTTGCGCGTCCCCGTGGCGTTCGGATCGTCCGGGTTATCGGGAAAGACATCGAACAGGTTGCGGCCGACGGTCGCCTCGCGCGAGACCAGCCTCGTCCGCAAGAAAGCGTCGCTCGCGGCCACGATCTGGAAGTCCGGGTCGAGGACGAGGTAACTCTCGGGCGCGGACTCGAAGAGCGCGCGGAAATCGGGCTCGCTCGTCCGGGAGGCGGTGGCTGGGCAGGATGCCCCGTTCCGCCCGTCGGCGCACGCTCGCGGGGGCTGCCTTCGCTCGTGATGCTTGGATCGCCCTAACATGGTGCAGTTTGGCGACGCTCGTGTTTCGTCGCTCAGCGGCCCCCGTGCGTGTCGGGTACGAACATTGCGCGCGGGGGGGACGGTTCATCCCTGTTGCATGATCCCTTCCACTCGGATCGAGCGGTCTCGGGAACAATGGGAGAACTCGACACCCGCCGGACCATCTGCCAGAGTCGGGGCCGCCGCCTGTAAGTTGGGCGGTCGTTCGGCGTTATCTTCTTCGTCAGGAGGATCTTTCGTATGCGCTTCGGTTCTGTGCTCGCGTTCGTCTTGCTCGTCCCCGCCTCGTTCGGGCTCATCGGCTGTGGCGGTCCGCATCATGGGGGCGGCTTTGGCGCGCGCGCCTCGCAGGAGGCGGTCCGTCACATCACGGTCGTCGGCCACGGCGAGGCCCAGGGCAAACCCGACATCGCGCGGACGAGCCTCGGCGTCGAGGCCTCGGCGCCGACGGTCGAAGAGGCGATGAACCAGACGAACGCGCGGATGAAGGCAATCCTCGACGCGCTGAAGAAGCTTGGCCTCGAGGAGAAGGACATCCAGACGGCCAATTTCTCGATCTCGATCGAGCGGCCCTTCGAGGGTCCCGTGCCCATGGCCATGCCCATGCCCGAGGCGCTCCCCGCGACGAAGGGCGGAAAGGCCGCGGCGGCCACGACGGCGGGGGCGGCGGCCCCCATGGTGCCGCCGCCGCCGTCCTTGAAATACCGGGTGAGCAACACCGTGGAGGTCACGATCCGCGACGTGTCGAAGGCGAGCCGCGTCGTGCAGGCGGCGGTCGACGCGGGAGCGAACAACGTGTGGAACGTGAACTTCGGGATCGACGACACGAAGGCGCTCGAAGCGACGGCGCGGGAAAAGGCGGTCGCGGACGCGAAGGCGCGGGCCGAGGTGCTGGCGAAGCTCTCGGGGCTCGAGCTCGGGCCGGTGATCAGCGTGAGCGAGGTCATCGGGCGTGGCCCGATCGGCCCGATGCCGATGATGGCCACGGCCGAGGCGAAATTTGGCGGCGGCCCGCCGCTCTCGATGGGCGAGGTGACGTACTCGACTTCGATCGAGGTCATCTTCGGCATCAAGAAGGCGCCCGAGCCGCCCCCGGCGGAGTGATCTCAATCGGCGCCGCGCGGCGGGCCGAGCAGGGTACCAAGCAGGATCGCACGACGCACGTCCTCGGGTTTTTCCAGAAGAACCCGGGACGTGCGCCTTGGGCGCGGCGCGGCGCGTGAGCTTTCGAGCGGGCTCGGGAGCGCAAAGCGCGTCTCTTCGAGCGAGACCGGGCGCGCGGGGATTTCCTCCAGCGAACGATATTCCACCGGGGAGCGACGATCGGGCAGCGGGCGCGACGGCGCTGAAAGCGCCGAGTCCTTTGCCATTCCAAGCAAAACTTGCCGGCGCGCCGCGAGCTTTTGCACGGCGCGCTGCTGGGCTTTGCGGGCGACTCGGTCGAGAAGCGCCGGCACGATCGGCATCATCAAGAACAGGATCACGACGAGCAGGGAGACGAGCCCGTCCACGGCCTCACCTTTGTCCTTGCCCGATCGCCGGCCTCACGTCGGTCGAAACGTCGTTCGCGACCGAATGCCGCATGGCCGTGTCCGCTTCGATGTTCCGCATTCGATAATAATCCAGGATGCCGAGGTTGCCCGACCGGAACGCCTCGGCCATCGCGCGCGGCACGTCCGCCTCCGCCTCCACGACCCGCGCGCGCATCTCCTGCTCCAGTGCCACGGCCATCGCGCGGCGCTCCTCCGCCTTCGCCTGCGCGATCTGTTTGTCTGCGTTCGCCTGGTCGATCTGGAGCTTCGCCCCGATGTTCGCGCCGACGTCCACGTCCGCGATGTCGATCGACAGGATCTCGAACGCCGTCCCCGCGTCGAGCCCCCGCGCGAGGATGTTTTTCGAGATGTGATCGGGGTTTTCGAGGACCTCCTTGTGGTTCGCGGCCGAGCCGATCGTGCTCACCATGCCCTCGCCGACGCGCGCGATGATCGTTTCCTCCCCGGCGCCGCCGACGAGCCGATCGAGGTTCGCCCGCACCGTGACGCGCGCGATCGCGATGAGCTGAATGCCGTCCTTCGCGACCGCGGCGACCCGCGGCGTCTCGATCACCTTCGGCAACACGGACATTTTTACGGCGTCGAGCACGTCTCGCCCGGCGAGGTCGATCGCGGCGGCGCGCTTGAGCGGCAGATGGATGTTCGCCTTGTCGGCCGAAATCAACGCATTGACCACGCGCGTCACGTTGCCGCCGGCGAGGTAATGCGCTTCGAGGTCGTTCGTCGACACGTCGAGCCCGGCCTTCACCGCGCTGATGCGACCGTTCACGATGACGCCCGGCGGCACCCGGCGAAACCGCATGCCGATGAGCGACGACAGTCCCACGTACGCCCCCGAAGCCCACGCCGCGATCCAGAGCGGCACGGGGATCAGATAGAGGACCACGAACAGGCCCACGAGCACGAGGCCGACGATCCCGATGATCCCGAGCTCCACGCCGAACATGTCCATTCACCCTTTTTCCTTCTGACCCGCCGGTCGCACGATCACGTAGCTCCGCTCCACACGCAAAACCTCGAGCGGCGTACCGGCCGGGATGTATTCTCCCTCGGAGAGCGCATCGACCCGCGCGCCCGTGATCTCCGCGATGCCCGAGGGCCGGAGCGGCGAGGCCGCCGTGCCGAGGTCGCCGGGCAGGATCGCGTCGAGGGGCGAGGCCGCGAATGGGAGCGCGCGCTCGGGCCGCCCGGTTTCGAGGATGAGGCTGCGGGCGAACGGCAATCGAGGCAAGAACCGCAAAAGGAGGGCCGCCCCGACGAGCGTGACCACGAGCGCGACGGCGACCTCGGCCGCCGCCTGCACCGCGCCCGCCGTGGTCACGCCGGGCCCGACGAAGCTCATCCCGAGCCCCGCGAGAATGGCCGCGACGCCGAGGACGCCTGCCAGGCCAAACCCTGGGATCACGAAGATTTCGAGGAGCAGGAGCGCGACCCCGCCGCCCACGAGCACGACCTCCTCCCAGCCCACGAGCGCGAGGATCGCGTGCGACCAGAAGAAGAGCGCGAGGCAAACGAGCCCAACGATGCCTGGCGCGCCAAACCCAGGCGTGCGGATCTCCACGAAGAGGCCCATCAAGCCGAGCCCGAGGAGGAGCGAGCTGACGATGGGCGAGGTCGCGAACCGCACGAGCTCCTCCGCCCAGTTCGGCGCGAGCGTGCGAATCTCCGCGCCGGACAAACCACGCTTGGCCAGGATGTCGTCCAAGGTCTCGGCGCGGTAACTCGCGGCGCCGAGCGCGAGCGCCTCCTCGGTCGTCAGCGTGAGCAGTTTGCCTTTCGCCACGACGCCCGGCATTTCCACGTCCGCGTCGACCATGGCCTCGAACAGCGCGGGCGGGCGGCCGCGCGCTTCGGCCGTGGCCCGGAATTCTTTGCGTACGAACGATGTCGCCTTTTCGCCGGCGGGCTCCGGTCGCCCCTGGGGCCCGGCAAGGACGGGCGCGGCGGCCCCGATCGTCGCGGCCGGGGCCATCGCGATGTCCTCGGCCGCGAGCGCGATCAGCGCGCCCGCCGAGATCGCCCGCGGATCGACGAAGGCAATCGTGGGGATCCGCGCGTCGAGCAGGGCGTCACGCATGACGAGCGCCGCATCCACGCGCCCGCCGAGGGTATCGATCGGCAAGACGAGCGCGGCCGCGCCGGCTTGCTCGGCCGCGCGTACGGCGCGCTGCACGTACGGCGCGAGGCCATTGTCGATTTCCCCGCGAATGGGCGCGACATACACGATGGGCCGCGCCGCTTGCCCGCGCGCGAACGCACAGAGCAAGAGCGCCCATGAAGCGAGCACGAGGACCCAGACGCGACGTCGATGTGAAGCGCAATGCGCCACGAAAACCCCCGCCTTGAGGCTAGGGCTCCCGCGGCGCGGCGGTAGGGGAGGATGTCAGCGCGTGGGCTCGGGCGACGCCGGGCGATCGTCCAGGTGCACGACGTCCTTCGTCGCCGCGTCGAGCCAGGCCCGCAGGCCCGCCTCGTCCGCGGGAAGGTCGTCGCCCCAGAGCCGCACCGTCCGGTCCTGGCCCGTCGAGACGAGCGCGCTGCCGTCCGGCGAGAATGCGATGAACGAGACGCCGCCCGCATGCCCGGCGAGCGGCCGATCCTCGTGGCTCTCGAGGTCCCAGATGCGGACGCTGCCGTCGAGGCTCGCCGAGGCGATACGTTTTCCATCGGAGGAGACGGAAATGCTCGCCACGGTTTTGCCGTGCCCGCGCAGGATGTTGCGGGGTTTGCCCGTGGCCGTCTCCCAGAGCCGCACCGAGGGTTCCGAGCCGAGCGAGGCGAATGTGGCGCCGTCCGGGAAAAACACGATCTGCGTGACGCCATTGCCGCTCGCGTCGATCACCCGACCCTGGCCCGTCGCGAGGTCCCAGAGCCCGATGGTATGGTCGGCGCTGCCCGAGGCGAGCGTCTTTCCATCCGGCGAAAACGCGACGGCGCGGACCGGGAGCTCGTAGGTGCCGAGCGTCTTCGCTTCTTTCGTCGCGAATCGATAGATGCGCACGGTCTTGTCGGCGCTGCCCGTCGCGAGGACCGCGCCGTCGGGCGAAAACGCGAGCGTCTCGACGGGTTTTTCGTGCTCGAAGAGGACCTCGGCTTGCCCCGTGGCCACGTCCCAGAGCCGGACCTTCTTGTCGGCGCCGCCGGAGGCGAGGTGTTTTCCGTCGGGTGCAATGGCAAGACGTGCCACGCGCCCCTTATGGCCCCGGAGGACCTTGGGCGGTTCGCCCGCGAGCGAGGCGATTCGCACGGCGCCGTCCTCGCTGGCGGAGGCGACGGCCGTTCCATCCGGAAAAACCCGCAGGTCGCTGACCTTGGCGCCATGCCGATCGACGATCTGCGGCGCGCCGGAGGCGAGGTCGAAGAGGCGCACCGTGCCGTCGTCCGCGGCCGAAACGACGCGTTTTCCGTCGGGCAGGAAGGCCGCGGTCGTCGACGCGCCGTCGTGCTCGCCGACCACGCGATCGACCTGCGTGCCGAGCTCCCAGACGCGCATCGTCTGGTCGAACCCCGCCGCGGCGAGGCGTTTTCCATCGGGCGAGAACGCGACGCCGTGGAGCCCGAGCCAGTCCTGGAACCCGCCGAGCGTGCGGCGCTGGCCATTGGCGACGTCCCACAAGACGACGTTGCGATCCTGTCCGACGACGGCGACGCGGCTCCCGTCGGGCGAGAGCGCGAGCGTCTTGATTTCGCCGCCATACTGGCCGAGCAGCCGGGTCGCGCCGTTCGAGAGATCGGCATAACGAACGGCGCGGTCCTTCGCCCCGGAGACGAACGCGGTGCCATTCGGCAAGAACGCGAGCGCCGTGACCTCCTTCGTGTGGCCGGGGAACGTGCGGAGCGCGCCTTTCGAGGTGTTCCACAGCCGGAGCGAGCCGTCGACGCCGCCCGTGACCACGAACATGCCGTCGAAGGAAGCCGCGATGCTGGAGCAGGTCGAGGTTTGGCCGGAAAAATCACGGCTCTTGTCGGTCGCGAGGTCCCAGACGACGAGTTTTCCCTTCTCGACGAGGACGAGCGTGCGGCCGTCCCCCGAAAAGACCGCGCCGCGGCTCAATTCGACGCCGCTGTTCTCGGCGACCCGCTTTCCCGTGCCGGCCGCGACGTTCCAGAGGAAGACGCCGTCGCCGAAGCCCTGCGAGGTGAGCCATTGGCCGTTCGCGGAGAACCGGATGCTCGTGATCCATTTCTCGTGGCCCGCGAGGACACGCGAGGTGCCCGTCGCGAGGTCCCAGATCCGGACGGACTTGTCCTTGCCGCCCGTGGCGAGGCGTTTTCCGTCGGGCGAGAAGGCGGCGGCCCAGACCTCGTCGCCGTGGCCCGTGAGGACCTTGTGCGTGCCCGTTTCGAGGTCCCAGACCCGCACCGTGCGATCGTCGCTCGCCGTGGCAATGGTGCTGCCGTCGGGCGCGAACGCGACCGCATTGATGCCGCCGCCGTGCGCCCGGAAGACCTTTCCGATGCCACGCGAGAGCGCGTCGGCCGCGAGCGTGCGCGCGGCGGGGAAACGTGGACTGTTCGGCGAGAGCGTCTTCAGCCACGCAATGGCCTGGCTCGGGTCCCGATCCATGAGGCCGCGGGCCTGCGAGATCGTGAGCTCGTCCGCGCGTTTCGTGGCCTCGGCGTGCTTTTGCTGGGCTTCGAGGCGCTGCGCCTGGGCCTCGGCCTTCTGCCTTTGCGCCTCGACCTCGTTCGCCTGCGCCCGATTGCGCTCCTGGATGATGCGGGTGAGGCTCAAGATGCCGACGACCGAGAGGGCCACGACGCCGACCAGGCCCACGAGCAGCGGCGTGCGGCGGCGCTTGATGAAGCGGCGGACGATCTCGCCGCGCGAATACGTGTGTGCCGCGACGAACTGGCCCATCTGGAAACGGCGCAGGTCGTCCGCCAGCTCCTTCGCCGTCGGATATCGCTTCGCTGCGTCGCGGGCCATCGCTTTTTCCACGATGGCGAGCAGGTCCTCGGGGATCCCTTTTTGCCGCTCGGCGAGCGGCACGGGCGGCGCTTCGAGGACCTTGAGGGCCACGTCGATCACGTCCCCGCCCGGGACATCGTACGGGGCCACGCCGGAGAGCGCGCGATAAAGCAGCGCGCCGATCGCATACACGTCCGCGCGTTCGTCCACGGGTTTGGCCATGGCCTGCTCCGGGGGCATGTACGCGGGTGTGCCCATGATCGCGCCGACGGACGTCAAATGCGCGCTCCTGCTGACCGATTTCTCCTCGGACGCCGGCGGCCGGGGTTTGCCGGAGAGCGGCTCGGCGGATTCGTCGTTCAGGTCCTTCGCGAGGCCCCAATCGATGACGACGGTTTCGCCGAACCGACCCACGAGAACGTTCGCCGGCTTGAGGTCGCGATGGACGATCCGCTGGCTATGCGCATACGCCATCGCGTCGGCCACGGCGAGCAGGTGCGGGAGCAGGGCGAGGCGTTCTTCGAGCGAGTGTGCATCGTTCATCACGTCGCCGAGGGGCTTGCCCGTGATGAGCTTCATCGCGTAGAAGGGCTCGCCCGTCGGCCAGCGGCCGGCCTCGTGCACGGGGACGATCGACGGGTGCTGGAGGCGCGCCGTGATGATCGCCTCGTACACGAAGCGCTCGGCCTCGGCCGCGTCCGTGGAGAGCAGCTCCTTGATGGCGACCGTGCGGTCGAGCCGTGTGTCACGGGCCTTCAGGATGCGGCCGATCCCGCCCTCGGCGAAGGCGCCGCTCACGGCGTAGGCCGTGCGCTGGACGACCGGGAGCGAGGCGGGGGTGAGCGCGGGGCGCACCGCGGGGGGCGGCGGAGGAGGCGCGTTCCGGAGGGAGGCGATCTCCGCGTCCGAGATCTCGAGCTCTTCGATGGAGTTCCTGTCGAGGGGAAGGCTTTCCGGCACGGGGGCAGACTATCCGATTTGCGTTTGGCCGGCACGAGGGAGCGAAGCGGCGTGGTCGTGCTTTTTCCGCCACCGGAGGACCCGGACGTCCGGGTCAAGAGGGTTCGGCGCGCTCCTTGAGGCTCCGGAGCGGCCGGCCGTCCATGACGCGCTGGACGAGGGCCGGCCAGTCCTTCCATTCGGTACCGCAGAGCCGATCCATGATCGAGGACTGGAAGCTGTAATGGCCTGTCCAGCGGGCGTGATGGAGCGCGTGATACACGAACGGATTCGCGTTGATCGAGCGCCAGCGGATGCCCTTGATGGAGCGCGTGATCTCCACGTTCGCGTGCCCGACGATGTTGCCGCCGACGTTGACCACGAGATACGCGGCCCAGCCCCAGAAGCCGATCGGCGCGACGTACGACATGGCGAGCGGCATCCCGGCATACCCGATCATCCAGGCGCACGACTCGACGAAGCTCATCGATTGACCCGTGAGCGGCGTCGTCACGTGGGAGCGATGGTGCCACCGATGAAACCGCACGAGCGCCCGGTGGTGCATGGCCCGGTGGAGGAAGTAATAATAAACTTGAAAGCCCGCGGCCATCACGAAGAATGTGAGGCCGTCGCGGAGGAGCGAGGTCTCGCCGAAGCGCACGAGGCCCGAGGAGAGCACCGCCGTGAACGTCGTCACGGTGACCGCGAGAAAGACGAGGTTTCCCACGAGCTCGAAGCGGTACTGACCCTCCGCGAGGGGCACGTCGAAAATGCGGCGGCGCGGGAGCAGGCGTTCGAGCGCGAACCCGATCGGCACGTTGAAGAGCGTCAAACCCACGAAGAAGGCGAGTACGATCAACGAAAGCTCGGGCAAGGTAGCCTGGGCAAGGACGTCGGGCATGTTCCCACCCGTAGCGGCGAAAGGCTGCGCATTCAAGAGATCCGTGGCCCTGCTCGCTCGATCCGTCCACACTCGTTCGCGCCGTCCGTTCGTTACATCCCGTGCCGTCCGGCGTGGCCGCGGCCTGGCGCTCCGATTGCACGGAGCTTGCGGCATGAAGAAGACCCGCACCCGCTACGCTCCGGCTCTCCTGTTCGTGGTTCTCGGCACGGGTGTCGCGCTCGGCGCCTGCAGCCGAGAGAACCGCGCCCTCGGCGAGTCGCCCCGCAGCGACGTCAACCGCGCCCTGCAATCGCTGGCCGACGCGCGCTGCGACCGCGCCATGCGCTGCAACCAGATCGGCGGCGGGCAACGTTATGCGAGCCGCGACGCGTGTGTTCAGTCCGTGCGAAGAGACGAGCGCGAGGACATCAACCTGTACGAATGCGCCGGGGGCATCGATCAGAAGGAGCTCTCGGAGTGTCTGAGCGAGATCAACACGGCCGATTGCGACTCCGCCTTCGACGCGTTGAGCCAAATGGCGGCCTGTCGCTCCAGCGACATGTGCCTCCACTGAGGACGTCCCGGGGCGCCCAGCGCACACGAACCCACCCGGCGAAAAATTTACCGGGTGGGTTCAAAGTTCCATGGGGGATGCGCGTCCAATCCATGCGCACGACGTGATGGCCGCTCTCGGCGGTGCCCGTCGGTGTCGTGATCTTTTGCCCTATCGGGAGGCATTCCCCCATGTCCGCCACGCGAGACAACTCCGTCCTGTTTTCGCTGAACCAGCTCCTTTCTCTGCACGACCAGACCATGCGCGAGGAAGAAGAGGCCGCGCGGGCGCGGGCCGAGGCCGCGCGCGTCGCCCGGCAAGAGGCGGCGCGGCGCGAGGCAGAGGCGCTCGAGCAAAAGGCGCGGGCCGAGGCCGAGCGCATCGCCAGGGAAGACGCGGCGCGGCGCGCGGAGGAAGCGCGGCTCGAGGCGCTGCGGCTCGCGGAGGTGGAGCGCGCGCGCGCCGAGGTCGAGGCCCAGGCGCGAATGGAGATGATGCGCAAGGCCGACGAGCACGAGCGGGCGCTCGCAGCGCTGCGCGAGGACGAGAAGAAGAAGAAGCTGAAGCGCGCCCTGGTCTCGTCCGTGATCGGCGCGGCGGCGCTCATCGGCGGCGGGATGGGCCTGTATTTCGGCAAGATCAAGCCGGACCAGGACGCGTATTTGGCGAACCAGTCGGCCGAAGTCGAGGCGACGCGCGAGGAGGCGGCGCGGCTGCGCGCGAAGCTCGACGCGAATGGAAAACGTCTCGACGAGACCGCGGCGCGGCTCGAAGAGGAGAAGCGCCGGGCGCGCGAGCTCGAAGAGGCGAAGAACGCGGCAAACGAGGCCCCGGCGACGCGTCCCGGCGGCCGCCAGGTGTCCGCGCCGAGGCAAAACGAGGGCCCGAAGCAGGGCGGTAAGTGTCTGCCCGGCGAGCCCGGCTGCGATCTTGACGGAAACCGTCTTTTCTAGCCGGTATTTCGCATTCCCGCGGCGATCCCGTTGATCGAAAGCAGGATCGCCCGGTCGCAGCACCCATCCCCCGCCCGCTTTCGCCGAAGCAGCGCCACCTGCAAGAACGACATCGGGTCCACGTACGGGTTGCGGAGGTCGATCGACCTCTGGAGCGTGGGGTTTTCGTCGAGCAATCGCTTCACGCCGAAGAGGCGCTTGATCCATTCCACCGTGCGCGCGTGCTCTTCCTGGATGGCAGGCCAGACGGCTTTGCGCGTCGCGGGCGAGGCGAGGGCGGCATACCGGGCGGCGATCTCCATGTCGCTCTTCGCCAGCACCATTTGCACGTTGTCGAGCACGGTCCGGAAGAAGGGCCAGCGCTTCGTCATTTCGACGAGCAGCTCGGCGCCGCCCTCGCGCCGGGCGAACGCATCGAGCGCGCTGCCGACGCCATACCAGCCGGGCAGGATGGCGCGCGTCTGCGTCCAGCCGAAGACCCAGGGGATCGCGCGGAGCGCTTCGAGGCCGCCGGCCTTGCGTTTGCTCGGGCGCGAGCCGATTGGCAATCGCGCGATCTCGTCGACCGGGGTCGCCGTGGTGAAGAAATCGACGAAGCGTGGGTTTTCCCAGACGAGCGCGCGATAGACGCGCCGCCCCTCCTCGGCGAGCTCCTCGAAGGCCTCCGCATAACGACGCTCGTCCTCCTCGGAAGGTCGTTCCTCGGCGCCGAGGGTATGCAAGAGGGCGCCGCCGACCACGAGCTCGAGCGTGCGCATGGCGAGCTCGGGGCGCGCATATTTGTGGTCGAGCGCCTCGCCCTGCTCGGTCGCCTTGTACCGCCCGGCCACGCTCCCCGCCGGCAGCGCCAGAATGGCCTGCTGCGCGGGGCCCCCGCCGCGCGCCACCGATTCGCCGCGGCCGTGAAAGACCCGCAGCGGAATGCCCGCCTCGCGCGAGACCTTCGTCAGCTCGGCTTGCGCTTTGCG
Organism: Polyangium jinanense; assembly: GCF_028435265.1. GTDB lineage: Bacteria > Myxococcota_A > Polyangia > Polyangiales > Polyangiaceae > Polyangium > Polyangium jinanense. The sequence goes on from NZ_JAGTJK010000001.1 coordinate 252,446, forward strand.
GAGCGCGAAGGCCGCCGAAAGGAGGCCCACTTCTTTGCCGGAATCGCTGTAGCCGACCATGACCTCCTGCGCGCCGCGGGCCTCGAGGTGGCGCCGATACTCGGGATGCGCGAGCAGCGTGCGCAGAATGGTCGGCGCGGAGACGAGCGCGTCGTGCGTCTCGAACAGCGGGACGATGTCAATCGTGACCGCCTGTTTGTCGACGTCATACAATCCCGCGGCTCGCGCCAGGGTGAGCGCCGCGAGCAGGTCCTCCGCGCGCTGGGTCATGGAGAGAATCAACGTGCGAGCCGAGCGTTCGCCGTATTGGCGCTGGGCTTCGGCGAGCTTGCGGAGCGCGGCGAGTAGGCGCGCGGCGCCGGGCGTCTCCTCGCCGCCGCCCGCGAGCCACGCCGCCGCGGCCGTCGCGTCCTCCGCAGGCGCGCGGAGCTCGAGCTCGGCGATCGACAGGCCGAGGACACGTACCCGCTCGGCGAGCGCGCGCGCCCGCTTCTCCCCCGCGTTCGATGCGTTCGCCTCGCGCAGCGTGTCGGCGACGAGCAAGAGGTCGCGATGCAGCTCGTCGCTCGTCGTGTACGCGACGCCGAGCTCTGCGTGACTGCCGATCGCGCCCGCGAGGCCTCGCGCCGGCGGTGGCACGCTGCCTACGCGTGGCGCGCGTTGCCTCGCCACCTGCCGCTCCTGCTCCACGGCTTCGAGCGCTGCCGCGAGTCGCGCCTCCACGAAGCGCAGCTTGCGCCGCCACGGTTCGCCCTCGGTCTGCGCGCTCTCCTGCGCCGCGACACCGGGCATGACCACCGCGTCGGCCGCGAGCGACTCGATCAGCGCGCTCGGCACGCGCACGTGCCGCGCCGACTGCGAGAGCGATCCGCCGAGCTCGCGTGCCGCGCCGAGCCAGCGCCTGAGGCCGCGGGCGCGATAGGCGCGGATCGCGTCCTCGACGACATCGGGCGTGACGTTCGGATTGCCGTCCATGTCGCCGCCGGGCCAGGCGTGGATGCGGAGCGGCATCGGCAACGTGCCGAGCGACTCGCCGTACGCGCGCTCGAACGCGCGCCCGAGCTCCTGCGGCAGCTCGGGCAAGAGGTCCCAGAGGATCTCCTCGACGTACCAGAGGACGTTCTTCACCTCGTCGCCGACGGTCGGTTTTTCTCGACGCACCTCGTCCGTCTGCCAGAGGACCGTGATCTCCTCGCGGACGGCCGCGCGTGCCTCCTCCTCCTCGCGCGGCAAGAGGCGGCATCGGTCGCGCTCTTCGAGGCGCCGCGCGATGCGGTAGAGTTTTTCGAGCACGGTGCGCCGCCCCGCCTCCGTCGGATGCGCGGTCAGCGTGAGCGTGACTTCGAGCCGCGCGAGCGCTTCGCGCATGGCCTCGGCCGAGATGCCCGCGTTCTTCGCGGCGATCATCACGGCCGCGAGCGAGCCGCGTTGCGGCGGTTCGCCGGGGCTACTCGCATGCGCCCGCGCGCGCCGGATGCGGTGGTGTTGCTCGGCGATGTTGACGAGGCGGAAGTACATCGCGAAGGCGCGGAGCACGGGCTCGGCTTGCTCGATCGGAAGCGCTTCGAGCAGACGCACGAGCTCCTTCTGCGCCTCGGCCCTCCCCGCGCGTGGCCCTCGACGTCTGCGGATCGAGAGCTTGCGGATCACCTCTTCCACGGAGAAGAGCGCCTCGCCCTCTTGCTCGACGAGCACCTCGCCGAGCAGGCGACCGAGGAAACGGACGTCGGAGCGGAGCGGTGCGTCGACCTCGCGGCTCATACTGCGCAGTGTACGCCGGGCCGAAGACGAAGATGACGCCGAACAGGCGAATCGGTTTTCCTCGGGAATCCGTGGCGAACAGAGCGAACGAGTCCGGCGCGGATCGCCTTGCCGTCGAGCTCGATCGGCTCGAAGTGCTCACGACCGGCGCACCACGTTTGCGCCGCCCACATCGATTCCGGGGCGCGGGCCCCAGGGGAGGATTCCATGAAAAAGACGTTGGCTCGGGTGTTGTTCGGGCTCGGGCTCTCGGCGTTGTTCGCGCCCGCGGTCGCAGAGGCTGAGGTGCCGCCCGAGGTCTCCCTCCGCTCGGTCACGGCGCTCGGCACCGGATGTCCGCTCGGTTCGGTGCGGGCGATCGTCGCGAACGATGGTCAGCACATCGCCCTCGCCGACGGCGCGCTCTCGGCCTCCGCGGGGCCCGGCGTGCCGCCCTCGGAGCAACGCGTGTTTTGCCAGGTCATCCTCGATCTCGATCACACGCCCGGCTACTCGTACGCCGTGACGAACGAGTACGGCTTCCGCGGCCACGCGGAGCTCGACGCCGGCGTGACCGCGACGCTCGACGTCGAGCGTTACTTCACGGGCGAACTCGGCGAGAACCCGATCCAGACGACGCTGCGCGGCCCGTTCGCCGACCGCTTCGTGGTGCGCGAGCCGCAAGGTGCCGTGGGTCCGTTCTCGCCGTGCGGCGCGCAGCGGCCGCTCAACATCCGCACCGCCGTGAACGTGAGCACGCTCGGCAACCCTTCCGGCTCGGGTCGCATCCGGCTCACGCCGGCGTGGGGCGTGCAGATCCTGCGGCTCCACTGGAGGCGTTGCGGCTAACTGAAGCAGCGCGCCACGCGCGCGGCGCCTACTTGGCCTTCGCTTTGGCCTTGATGGGCAGCCGCGCCGTGGCGAGCGTCGCGCCGGCGTCGTCGAGCACGCGTACTTCGAGCTCGCCGGTGTCGCCGGCTTGCATCGTGTTGTAGCCCCACGTGCGGAAGGACCACGAAGGCTCGACGGTGAGGTCGATCGGCGTGCGGAGCTTGCCGTTCACGAGGAAGTCGAGGTGCACCTTGCGCTTGTCCTGCGAGCGGTTGCGCAGCTTGAGGTGCGCGTAGACGCGCGTCCCCGGAGGCGCGACGTCGAGCGTGTCGACGGGCTCTTTCTTCTGCACGTCGGACGTGAGCGTGAGCTGAAGCAACTCGAGCGAAGCACGTTCGCTCGTCGGCTCGGCAGGCGGGGACGACGGCGTGGACGACGATGCGTGCCAGGGGATCGTGCCCTGTGCGTCGGAGGCGCCCGCGTCGACGGGCGCTCCTGCGTCGGCGTTTTGCGCGACGGCGGAGCCCTCGGGACAACCCGCGAGGGCGAACATCGATGCGGCGAGCGCGGCGAGGTGCAAGACGCGTGTCACGGCGCGCGATCCTCGTACGGGTTGTGCAGCGAAACGGGCGCCTGCTGGCGCACGCGCAGCTTCATGTTGATGAGCTCGACGCCGAGCGAGAAGGCCATGGCGAAGTAGACGTAGCCCTTGTTGATGTGCTGGCGCATGCCCTCGGCCACGAGCAGCACGCCGATGAGCAGGAGGAAGCTCAGCGCGAGGATCCGCATGCTCGGGTGACGGTTGACGAAGCGGCCGATCGCACCCGCGAAGAGCAGCATCACGAAGACGGCGATGACGACGGCCGTTGCCATGATGCTCAGGTGCTGCGCCATGCCGACCGCGGTGATGACCGAGTCGAGCGAGAAGACGATGTCGAGCAAGACGATCTGCGCGACCGCGAAGCCGAACGAGATGTGCTTGACGGGCTTGCCGTCCTTCCCGCCTTCGACCTCGAGGCGCTCGAACATCTCGTGCGTGCTCTTCGCGATCAAGAAGAGACCGCCGCCGAGCAGGATGAGGTCGCGCGTGGAGAACGCATGGCCGAGGAGCGAGAAGAGATCACTCGTCAAGCTCATCACCCACGTCAGCCCGAAGAGCAGGCCGAGGCGCATGAAGAGCGCGAGCGCGAGGCCGAGCGAGCGCGCCGCCGGCTGCTGCTTCGGCGGTAGCTTGTTCGTCGTGAGCGTCAGGAAGACGATGTTGTCGATCCCGAGCACGACCTCGAGACCCGTGAGCGTCGCGAGGCTCGCCCAGCTGTCGGCGTGCTTGAAGACTTCGAGGCCGGACATCAGGCGCTCGCTCTAGCACGACCGCCGTTCGGCTGCCGAACGACCTCGTGCATCCTTCGTTCGTTCACGAACAAGCGGACGGCGAGAGCCGCGCGCGCTCCTCGATCTCCAGGTGGAAGGCGCGGAAGATCGACTCCTCTGGCCAGGGCGGCGCGCCGGCGAGCAGGCGCGTGGCCTTGTCGTTGTCGCCACGGTCGATCGCGATGACGGCCGCGGCATAGCGCATCGCCCAGAAAACGAGCGGGCTGTTTTCGCTCGCTCGTTCGAGGAGCTCGTCGTCGCCGGGCTCGCTCTGATGCGCGAAGGCGCGCGCGAGCGCGAACGCCGCAGAGCGCAAAGCGAGGACGCGATCGCGCAGCGCGCCTTGGCCACGCGGCAAGGGCAAATGCACGAGACGACGAGCTTTTTCGAGCGCGGCGTCGCGGTCGCCCTCGAACGTGAGGAGGAGCGTGTCGAGGAAGAGGCGATGTTCGAGCGCCGCTTCCCACACGGGCCCTCGCTCGGCGGCGGCGAGCGCGGCGCGCGCCTTGTCGATCCAGCCGCACGCGGCGAACGCCGTGGCCGCCATGAGCGGCGCCATCGTGGCCGGGTAGGGGATCCGCTCGAGCGCGCCCGCCCAGCTCCGCAGCACCGCGATCACGTCGCCCGATCGCAGCACGCGCCGGAGTCGCCTTCGCGAGACCCACCGGCCGATCAGCGCGGCGAGCACGATGCCGATCACGGCGACGGCAGCGAGCGGTTCGTGCAGGGCAAACCGCAAGCCTGCAGCGGCGAGGGCGGCGGACGCGACGAACGCGACCGATCGGAAGACACGGCTCTCGCGCGGCTCGCCGTTGCCCGGGGACAGAAAATCCACGACGACCGTAGCGTACGGCCAGGCGTCGGGAGAGCAACCCCCGCGGAACTTCGAGGGACAAAAAGCAAAAGGGCCCGCCACACCCGCTTCCTGCTACCGTTGCTCCCTTCCGGGCCTGGCGGGGTTCACAGTGCGCTGTCGGCGGACCCACAACGGGACGGGTCCCGAACGGCCAGAGTCGTACTGCATCCCAACGCGCCTGTCGAGCGCCCGTCCGAAAAAAAGATCGGGGTGCGTGCGAGGGGCGGCCGCACGTCCCTGCTCGTTCGGCGCGCGGGGCCACTTTTCGTTCGCGCGAGGTCGGGGCGCGTGGTAGCCGGCGCACCGTGAATCAGCGGGCTTCCGGATCGGAGCGGTCGTCGGGGCGGCGGGTGCTCGTGCTCGGCTCGGGTGCGCGAGAGCACGCTTTGGCCAGGGCGCTTGCGAGGTCGAGCACGACGGCCGAGGTTCTCGTGGCGCCGGGCAACGCAGGCACCGTGGACGAGGGCGGGGCGGGCGCGGCGCCGATTCGCTCCATCCCAGGCGCGCGGCTCGATGCCGCGGACGTCGTCGAGCTCGCGCGACGCGAGGCGGTGGACCTCGTCGTCGTGGGCCCGGAAGGTCCGCTCTGCGCAGGCGTGTCGGACGCGCTCGAAGCGGCGGGGATCCGGGTCTTCGGGCCGAGCGCGGAGGCGGCGCGGCTCGAAGGGTCGAAGGCGTTCATGAAGCAGTTCACCGCGCGGCACCGGATCCCCACGGCGGACTTCGAGATCGTGACGGACATGGCCGCGGCCGAGGCGGAGATCCGTCGGCGCGGCGCGCCCGTGGTCGTGAAGGCCGATGGCCTCTGCGCAGGCAAGGGCGTCGTCGTGGCGCAAACCGAGGCGGAGGCGATCGAGGCGGCGCGCGCGATGCTCGTCGAGCGTCGTTTCGGCGATGCGGGGCGCACGGTCGTGATCGAGGAAGCGCTCGTCGGCGAGGAGGCGAGCGTCCTCGCGGTCACCGATGGAACGTCGCTCCTCGTGCTGCCCGTCGCCCGGGATCACAAGCGTGTCTTCGACGGCGACCGAGGCCCGAACACGGGCGGCATGGGCGTGTTCGCGCCGTCGCCGCACGTCGGGCCGGAGCTGCTTGCGCGGATCGAGCGGGAGATCTTGCGACCGACGATCGACGGCATGCGCGCGGAGGGCCGTGCCTTCCGGGGCGTGCTCTTCGCGGGGCTCATGATCACGCCGGCCGGCGATCCGTTGCTGCTCGAACATAATGTCCGCTTCGGGGATCCCGAGTGCGAGGCGCTCGTCGCGCTCCTCGACGGCGACCTCGCCGCGATGTGCGCGTCGGTCGCGAGCGGCAAGCTCGATCCCACGGCGGTGCGTGTCGCGCCGGGGCGAAGCGCGGTCGTCGTGGTGCTCGCGGCGGCCGGATATCCGAGCACGCCACGCGCGGGCGACGTGATCCGCGGGCTCGACGAGGCCGCCGAGGTGCCCGGTGTCGTCGTGTTTCATGCGGGCACGAAGAGGACCGCCGAGGGGATCGTCACCGCGGGCGGGCGCGTGCTTGCCGTCACGGCCGTCGGGGCTTCGATCGTGGAGGCGCGGGAGCGCGCCTACGAGGCGACGGGGCGCATCTCCTTTGCGGGCGCGCACTTCCGCGCCGACATCGGCGCCTCGGCCCTCCCCGGCGCGCGGTAGCGCTCGACCGCGCGGCGCGCCTTCGTCATGCTCCTCTCACCCGGCGCGTCAAAGCGCGGGACGAGCGGCACCGTGGACCCGATCATCGACCTCGCCGAAGGCACGGAAGAAAACACCCTCGCGATCCTGCTCGCCGACCGGATCCGGCAAAACGTCACGCGCACCGCCCGGAAAATGCAGGACTTCCGTGCGCTCCGTGGCTCCGTGCTCATCGTGGCGCAGGACACGACGCATACGCTCACGATGCGCTTCGATCACGGCCGCCTGACGATCCACGACGGCACCGTGGGCATCCCCTCGGTGACCCTCTGCGGCGACGAAGCCGTCCTGCGGCGCCTCGCGAACGTCGGCCTCTCCCGCTGGTTGCGCCTCCCGAAGGTGTTCATGCGCACGGCGGAGGGTGGTGCGACATTGTGGGATATCGCGCGTGCCATGGCGGACGAGAAGCTCACGATTTACGGGCTCCTCTCGCATCCGCGGCTGCTCGTCTTCCTCGTGCGGGTTCTGTCCGAGGAGGGTCCGGGTTGGGGGTAGGCCGTCTTTCGGGGGCCCATCGGCCGGACCGAAAAGAGCCGCTTTGACGGCGTTCTGCGCCATTGGTATGGCTCGAACATGGCGGTCCGACTGCGGTATCTGTCGCACGAGCTCGAAGTGCCGCTGGGCCAGTTCGTGATCGGCCGCAGCGCAGACTGCCAGCTCGCGCTCGACGATCCGCTTGTATCACGCAGGCACGCGCTCCTCACGGTGCGCGGCGACAGCGTGACGATCGAGGACCTCGGCAGCCGCAACGGCGTGAGCTTGAACGGCACGAAGATCGAGGGACCGCAGAAGCTCTCGCACGGTGATCACATCACCATCGGCGGTCAGGAGATGGTGCTCGAGAACATCCCCGAGGAGGGTCTCTCGAGTGTGCCCGAGTCGATCGCGTTCGGCCATCCACGCAGCGTCGCGCGCTCGGCGCGCATGCCGACCGTGGCGGGCCACGAGGGCTTCGAGACGCGCGAGGACTTCTGGACCGACTACACGACGCCCGGTGTCGCGTCGCAGCAGCAGAACACGTCCCCGACGCCGAGCGTGAACAGCGCGAACCTCGCCACGGTCTCCGCGAACGCGCAGCCCGATCGGCACGTCAACGCGCTCTCGCTCATCGGCAGCGTCGCGGACAAAGCGCTCGCGATGGGCCGCGCCGAGGAGGCCGAGCGCATCTTGCTTCGCTCGCTGAACGACGTGCTGCAGAAGGCGCGTGATGGTCATGCGCCGCCGGTCGACCTCGCGTCGACGGCCGCCATCTACGCGGCGAAGCTCGCGTCGGCCACGGGCAGGGGCATCTGGATCGACTACATCTTCGATCTCTACACGCGCATCGATCAGCTCGTGCCGGGCACGGTCGTCGACGAGCTCTACTCGGCGGTGCGCAAGGTCAAGACGCTCGACATGGGCAAGATGCGGGCGTACACCGAGTCGCTTCGGAGCCGCTCTGCGAGCTTCGGCCCGAGCGAGCGTTTCGTGCAGCAACGACTCGAGGGCCTCGAGCGCCTCGGCGGGCTCAAGTGAGGTTGCGACATGCCGTTCAGGATCCGCTACCTCGCGCATGACCTCGAGCTCCCGTTCGGGGAGTTCGTCGTCGGGCGCGGGCCCGAGTGCCAGCTCGCGGTCGATGATCCGCTGGTGTCGCGCAAGCACGCGGCGCTCGTCGTGGGCTCGAACGGCGTCATCGCGAAGGACCTCGGCAGCCGCAACGGCGTGCTCGTCAACGGCGTGCGCATCGACGGTCCGCGCGAGCTCGTGCCGGGCGACAAGATCCGCATCGGCAACCAGGAGATCATCATCTACAAGACCGACGAGCCACGCTCGGGTCCGCTCGCGGACGAAGAACATCGCCGCGCGATGCAGACGATCGGCGGCATGCAGGTCGCCGAGATTCATGCCTCCATCGAGGCCGCGGCGATCGACTCGAAGGGCGAGGTCGACATCCGGCTCGGCGGTCGATCGGAGACGTCGCGACGTTTCCAGTCGGTGCGCCTGCTCTGCGGCGTCGCGGACAAGGCGCTTGCGATGGGCCGCGCCGACGAGGCCGAGCGCATCCTCGCCTCGCTCCTGCAGGGCATCCTGAAGCGCGCCAAGACGGGCCAGCGCCCGAAGGGCGGCGTCGCCGAGTACGCCGCGCTCTACGCCGCGCGCCTCGCCGCGGCGACGGCGAAGGGCTCGTGGATCGACTACGTCTTCGATCTCTATACGACGATCAGCGCGCCCTTGCCCGGCTCCGTGATCGACGAGCTCTACACGATCGTGCGCAAGGCCAAGGGCTACGACATCAGGTTGATCCGCGCGTACGTCGCGGAGCTGCAGAAGATTGCGCCCCAGCTCGGTCCTGCGGAGCGTTTTCTGGTGCAGCGGGTCGAGGGCCTCGAGCGGCTCGCGTCGTCGTAGCCGTCTCGGCCTCGGGCGCCGCCGTCCGCTTGCGGCTCGCGCGCATGCGTTGCCATCCGAGGTTCTTCGCCGCCGCGCGCCGGATCGCTTCGCGCAGCGCTTCATCGGCCACGTGCTCGATCTCCGCGGCAAGCGGCTCGGGCAGCTTCACGGCCGGCGGCGCGGTGCGCACGTCGTTCCGTGTCTTCGCGCGCTCGGGCGGGTCCACGGGCCCCACGCGGAAGCGCAGCGACTCGACCGCGATGCCGCGCGCCTTGAGTTGCGCGAGGATCGGCTCGCACAGCATCGAGAGCTCCTGCGCCCACGTCGCGCTCGCCGCGCGCACGTGAAGCACGCCGCGCTCCAGCTTGACCGGCCGCGCGCGCGCTGCGATGCGCGAACCTACAGCGGCCTCCCAGTCTCGTGCGTGGACCGGCGCGCGCGCCGTGTCCGACGGCGGCGTGATCCCGTGCTCGCGGGCGAGCACCGCGACGAGCGGCTCCATCCCCGAACGCCGTCTTCCCCGCTTCAAACTCGCCTCTTCGCGCTGCTACCGCCTGCTTCGCGGCGACGAACTCGGTACCGAAGGTGGGACTCGAACCCACAAGCCCGTGAGGACAGTGGATTTTGAATCCACCGCGTTTGCCATTCCGCCACTTCGGCTCGTCTTGGACCCCGACTGTACCCACCCCGGCGGCGATCTGCAACGCCCGAGGCGGCATCGGCGGCCCGCTGCGCCCCCCATGCTATATGCACGCCCCGAAAGTGCCGAGGTCTAGATGAGCAAGTCGAAAGTCGCGATCCTGCGAACGTCCCCCGGGACGGTCCTCGAGGACTACCACCGCTTGATGAACCTGGCGGGCTACCAGGACGTCGTCGCCAAGGACGCCGACACTGCCCTCAAGGTCAACATCTCCTGGCATTTCTTCTTCCCGGGCTCGTCCACCGTGCCCTGGCAGCTCGAGGGCGTCATCCGCGCGATGGAGCGGGACGGCTACGCGAAGGATCTGATCCACGCTTGCCACAACCGCACGGTCGTGATCGACGCGCACCTCGGCGAGCGCGAGAACAAGCAGATCGACGTCGTCCAGGCCCACGGCCTGCGCAACGTCCACCTCTACGAGGGCGAGGAGTGGATCGACGTGCGCGACGCCGTCGGTGACCTGACGAAGAAATTCCTCTGCTTGAACGAGGTCTACCCGAAGGGCTTCAGCATCCCGAAGCGCTTCATCGGCGAGAACATCATCCACCTGCCCACGGTGAAGACGCACATCTTCACCACGACCACGGGCGCGATGAAGAACGCGTTCGGCGGCCTCTTGAACGAGCACCGCCACTGGACGCACCCGGTCATCCACGAGACGCTCGTCGATCTTCTGATGATCCAGAAGAAGATCCACCGCGGCGTCTTCGCCGTGATGGACGGGACCTTCGCCGGCGACGGCCCGGGGCCGCGCTGCATGATCCCGCACGTGAAGAACGTGATCCTCGCGTCGGCCGATCAGGTCGCGATCGACGCGGTCGCGGGCAAGCTCATGGGCTTCGACCCGCTGCGTGATCTCAAGTTCGTCCGCCTCGCGCACGACCTCGGCCTCGGCTGCGGCGACGTGCGCGACATCGAGATCGTCGGCGACGTCGATGCGCTGAACGACAAGTGGGACTTCCAGGGCCCGTTCAAGGAGATGACCTTCGCCTCGCGCAACCAGCACCGGATCTACTGGGGCCCGCTGAAGAAGCCGATCGAGTGGTCGCTGAAGACGTGGCTCGCGCCGTGGGCCTACGTCGCGTCCGTCGCGTACCACGACGCGTTCTGGTACCCGATGTACGCGCAGAAGAACGTGCAGCGCGTGCTCGCGAGCGAGTGGGGCCGGCTCTTCGCGAACTGGGGCAAGGTCCAGCCTGACGCCGAGGGCCGCGGCTACCCCGACGTCGGCGAGGTGAGCCCCGAGCTCATCCGGATCGGCATCAAGCACTTCCTCGAGGCCTTCCGCCTCATCGGCATGGCCGTCGCCGAGTCGCCCGAGCTCAAGCACCGCCGCATGCGCCAGGAGCGTGAGGCGGCGCGCAGCCAGCATCCGTGAATCAGATCAGCGGCGACCCGCCCCCGGTCGCCGCGTTCCCTCCCGACGGGCCGCCCGACAGGTCGATCGTCTCGGCCATCGAATTCGGCCCGCCCCTGCCGCCGATCAGATCCCCGCCCGCCCGCCGTACGAGCTCGAATGCCTCGATCGGCTCGCTCGTATTCGGGTGCATGGGCACGCAATCGAATGAATCGCGCGCGACGTCGAACGCGCTGCGATTCATCAAGATCTGATTCTTCGTGGCCGCGGCTTGCAGCATCGCCGCCGTGCGCGGCACCTCGCCGAGGATCGTGTAATCGAGGCGGCCGAACGCCTTCGACCCGATCTCGCCGGACAGCATTTCCCCCGTCGCCACGCCGATCGACACGCCGAGCGCGAACGGCGAATCCTGACCGGCGCGTAATGCCAGCGTCCGGAGCTGCATGCGCACGTCGAGGCTCGCTTCGAGCGCGCGCGCCACGTGATGGTCGCCCCGGAACGTCGCCATCACCGCGTCGCCGAGGAACTTGTCGACCACGCCGCCGCGGTTCGTCACGGCCGGCACGATCACCTCGAAATTCGCGTTCAGCGTGCGCACGCGTTCATTCGGCGCCTGCGTCTTCGAGTTCGCGTGGAAGCCTGCCACGTCGATGAACACGACCGTGCCTTGCCAGGTATCGATCGCGCCGAACGGCGACGCCGAGCGCAGCCTATCGACCAGGCTCGGGCTCACGAACATGCGCAGCACGCTGTTTTCCTCGGTCGAACGGACGTTCGTCCGGAGCTCGGTCACGTGCTTCAGCGTCTTCTCGATCGTGACCTCGAGGTCCTTGAAATCGATCGGTTTGACCAGGAAATCGAACGCGCCGCGGTTCATCGCGGTGCGGATGTTGGTCATGTCGCCGTAGGCCGAGACGATGATCGTCCGGACGATCGGGTTCACGTCGCCCACGCGTGAGAGGAACGTGAGCCCGTCCATGCCCGGCATGTTGATGTCGGTCAGGACGACGTCGATGTCCCCGTGTTTGCGCAACTCCTCGAGCGCGCTCTCGCCGTTCGTCGCGAAGACGAAATGGTAGACCTCTTTTTTGATCTGCTGACGAAAGCGCTGCTTGATGAGGTGCGGGACGTCCGGCTCGTCGTCGACGACGAGGATTTTCGCCGTCCCCTGCTCCTTGCGCTCGGCGAGCGCTGCGAATGCGCTGGCGAATTCCCGCGCCGAGCGGAAACGCTTGTCCGGGTCCTTTGCCAGCGCCCGCTCGAAGAATCGATCGACCTCCGGCGGCAGCTCCTTCAAAAGGGTCGACGGTGCCGGGAACGGATCGGTGCAAATGCGCACCATCAGCATTCCCAGCCATTGCCCTGGGAATGGGTGTTGCCCCGTCAGGGCCCGGTAGGCGAGCACCGCGAGCGACCACAGATCGCTCCGTAGATCCACGGCGCCGCAGCGGATCTGCTCGGGGCTCATGTAGAGCGGCGTTCCCACGATGCTGCCCGCCGACGTGAGCTGAAGCTCGTCCTCCGTTGGATCGTCCTCGCTGGTCAGCATCGAAACCACGCCGAAATCGAGGATCTTGACCGTCTCGTCGGCTTCGCCGCGCGCCATGAACACGTTCGCGGGCTTGAAATCGCGGTGCACGATGCCCTTCGCGTGCGCGGCGGCGAGGCCGATCGCCGCCTGCGTCACGATTGGCACGAGCGCGCCGAGCGGGATACGCTCGATCCGTTCGAGTCGGCTCTCGAAGTCCTCGCCTTCGAGGAGCTCCATCACGATGTACGGCGAACCCTCATCAATGCCGTAATCGTAGATCTGCACCACGTGCTGATTCTTGAGCTGCGCAATCGCCTTCGCCTCTCGGTCGAACCGGGTCCGCGCCGTGGGCGAGGCTACGTGGTCCGGGGACATGAGCTTGAGCGCCACGCGCCGGCGCAGATGTTGATCGAGCGCCTCCCAGATGTAGCCCATGGCCCCACGCCCGATCTGCCGCACGAGCTCGTATTTGCCGGCGATGAAGCGCTGGGACATGAGGATTTTCCCGACTCTAGCCGATGGTCCCTCGCGTCGTCAACGCGCCGTTCGAGGCTCCATGACGGAAGGTCTGTCGTTCCTGTCGCACCAGAAGTTCGCCGCAGTGCTACGCTCGGTTCCGTGCCCGTCCTCGTTGCGCAGGAGTTAACGAAGTCCTTTGGTGAGAGACGCATCCTCGATGGCGTCTCGCTTTCCATCCACAGCGGAGAACACGTCGGGCTCGTCGGAGCCAATGGGAGCGGCAAGAGCACGCTCGCACGTATCCTCGCGGGCCTCGACAAGCCCGACACGGGCACGGTCGCGCAGCGGCGCGGCGCGGACGTCGCGTATCTCGCGCAGGAGCCCGCGCTCGACCCCGTGAAAACGGGCCGCGAACTCGTCGTTCAGGGCCTCGGCCCGTGGGCCGCGGCGAAGGCGCGATACGAGGCGATCTCGGCGCGCCTCGGCCATGGCGACGGGGATCAGGATGCCCTCCTCGCCGAGCAGGCGGAGGCGGCTGCGCAGATCGAGCGCCTCGGCGGCTGGGATCAGCTTCACAAGGTCGACGAGATCCTCGGCCATGTCGGCGTGACCCGCCCCGACGCGCCCACGGCCGAGCTCTCGGGCGGGGACAAACGCCGCGTCGCGCTCGCTTGCTTGCTCATCGCGCCGCCTTCGCTCCTCGTGCTCGACGAACCTTCGAACCACCTCGACACCGAGACGATCGACTGGCTCGAGGGCTGGCTCGTCGAGGAGTACAAGGGCGCGCTGCTCATCGTGACGCACGATCGGTATTTGCTCGACCGCGTCGTCGATCGGACGATCGAGCTCCACCGCGGCAAGGTGTATTCGTACGAGGGCGGCTACGAGGACTACCTCGAAGCGAAGGCGGAGCGGCTCGCGCTCGAGGCGCGCACCGAGCAAAACCGGCAGAATTTGCTCCGGACCGAGCTCGAATGGCTGCGGCGCCAGCCGAAGGCGCGCACGACGAAGCAGAAGGCGCGGATCCAGCGGGCCGAGGCCGCGAAGGCGGCCGTCCCCGCGCGTGCCGAGCAGACCACGAAGCTCGTCGCGGAGTCGAGTTTTACGGGGAAAACCGTCCTCGAATTGCGCAAGCTCACGCTCGACATGGGGGGCCGCACGCTCGTCAAGGATCTCGATTTCGTGCTCGCGGCCGGCGAGCGTGTGGGGATCGTGGGGCGGAATGGCACGGGAAAAACCACGCTGCTCCGGGCGGTCCTGGGCGACGTCGCGCCGGCGCGCGGCGAGGTGGTGGTCGGGAAAAACACCCGCGTGGGGTATTTCGATCAGCACCGGAGCGGGCTCGACGAAGACAAATCGATCTACGACAACGTCGCGGCGGCGGGGAACAAGATCGAGCTCGGCGGCCAGCCGATCGAGGTCCGCTCGTTCCTCGAACGGTTTCTCTTCGATGGACATGCGCAGCGACAACCCGTGAAATCCCTCTCCGGCGGCGAGCGGGCGCGCGTCGTGCTGGCGAAGATGTTATCGCAGAGCCATAGCCTGCTGATTCTCGACGAGCCCACGAACGACCTCGATCTACCCACGCTTTCGGCGCTGGAGGAGATGCTCACCGAATACGGCGGCAGCGCGCTCGTCGTGACGCACGACCGGTGGTTCCTCGATCGCGTGGCGACCTCGCTCCTCGTGTTCGAGGGCGACGGCCGCGTCGTGCGGTATGCCGGCGGGCACCAGGATTATCTGGTGCAAAAGGCAGCCGCGGAGGCGGCGAAGGAGGAGGCGGCCAAAGCTGCGGCGGCGGCTGCGAAGGTGACCAGCAAGGACAAACCCGCTGCCGCGAAGCCGACCGCGCCGAAATCGAAGGGGCTCACCTGGGCCGAGCAGCGCGAACTCGAAGGGATCATGGGCCGGATCGAGGAGGCGGAGGGCGAGGTCGCGACGCTCGAACAGGAGCTCGCGGATCCGACGCTGTATTCGTCACGCGGCGCGGAGGTCCCGGTGCTCGGAAAGCGCCTCGACGAGGCGAAGGCCCGCGCCGCGACGTTGCTTGCGCGGTGGGAAGAGCTCGAACAGAAGCAAGCCGGCGCTTAGCCGCTCACTCCTTCACGATATCGCACGTGAGCTCCTCGGAGACGAGCTCGGTGCCGCCCGTGCCCTCGCGCAGCGAGACCACGAGGATCTTCCCGTCGGGAAGCGGCAAGAGGCGCACCTCCGAGGCCAGGGCTTTGTCGTCGAGCACCGAGAAGCGCTTGCCGATCGCCTGGAACTTCTCGTCGATCGGCACGAGCTCGAGGTCGCCGCTGCCGCGCTTGCCCTCGATGAACGCGAGCCAGCGCCGCCCCTGCGTGTCGCGCAGGAAGGTCGGATCCGTCTCGGAATGGTCGTGGTGGTCGGCCTCGTCGTCGTGCCCGTGCGCGTGGTCGTGCCCCGCGTCGCCCATGTGCGTGTCGATTGCGACGAGCTTCTTCGGTAGCTCCTGGCTCTTCGGCACCCGCAGCGCCCGCAGCGCGAAATGGCCCTTCTCCTTGGCCACGGACGTCACGATCACGACATCCTCGCCGTCCTCCGCGGCGTACGGGATCGTCGGGAAGCCCGGGTAGCTCACGAGCTTGCTCTTCAGGCGCTTGTTTTTGCCGAGGATCCCCACGCGAAGCGTCGAGCTGAATCGCGTCGCGAGCAGGAGCGAGCCGTCGTCGAACGCGCGCGAGATCGGCACCTCGAACGAGGCGAGCGCGGGCGGATCCCCCTTGAGCACGATCTCGTGCAGGTGGACCTCGTTCTCCTTGTTCCCCGTATCCACCATCAGCGTGCTCTTCCATTCGAGCGCGCCTTCGGCCTTCTCGTCCGCTTCGAGCTCGGAGCCTACGATCCACGCCCTGCCGCCGCCGTCCGAGAACGTGCGGCAATCGCGCAGCTCGTGATAACCCTTCTCGTCCTCGGCCTCGTCGACCTTGGCCTTCGCGTCATCCTCGGCGTGGCCCCGATCGTAATCGTGGCCCTTGAGCAGCTTCGCTCGCTCCTCGCCCGTGGGTTTTTCCGGACGATCGAGCCAGGGCGTGCCGTCGAAATGGTTCCAGGCGTCGCTCGTGTCGGCCGGGCCGCAGGCGACGCGGCGTCGCTTGTCCTTGTATTCGTCGTGGTAATCGACGAACGCGTAGACCTTGTCGCCATCGACCTTCGACGGCGTCACGCGCATGACCTTGCGCGTCCCTTCCTCGGCCTTCGGCGGCTTCGCGAGGGGCGAGCTTTTGCCCACGGCGACCTTCACGAGCCGGCCCTCGCCCGACTTCTCGACGACGAGCACGTGCGGGTCGTAGCCCATCGCCAGGCCCACGCCGTGCCGGCCTTCGCCGAGGTCCACGACCGAAAGGCCCGTCAGCTTGTTTGCGCCCGCGCCCCACACCTTCTTTTCGCCCACCTTGCACGCGGGCGGCCCCTCCGGGGGCTTGATCGGCGCGGCCGTGGTGGTCGCGGCGGCGACGGCGGGTGTGGTGGATCCAGCCGGGGATGCCCCCGAGGCCGCGACAGCGGCCGAGGGCATGGGCGAGGGCGTGATGTCGCTCGACCCGCGGTCACACGCGGCGACGAGGACGAGGGGAAGGAGCGGGGCTACGCGGCGGAAGTCGTGCACGCGCAGATGAGAAAACGAAATGCGCCCGCCCGTCAATCTCATTCGATGCGCGGCGGCTCGTACTTCCGATCGGGATCGAGCGCCTCGGTGTACGTGCTGCCGAACCCGTCCTCGAAGATGCGCCCGAGCCGTTCGGCGATCGTCTTGCCGTCGATGAACAGCCCGACGTTCCGGCTCACCGTGAAATAGTCGCCCTCCCAGTTGCTCGTGCCGATCCAGGCGCGCTTGCCGTCGACGACCATGTATTTCGCGTGGGCCACGCGCGCGAACGGGATGAAGCCGGACGAGCTCTGCGGGATCACGATGAACTTGATGGAGATCCCGGACGCGCGCGCGAGCTCCCGCAGCCCTTCGAGCGACGCCTCGCGCTTGCTCCAATCCGCGACGAGCAAACGCACGCGCACGCCGCGCTTCGCCGCTCTTCGGAGCGCGTCGTCGAGGTCCGTCCACGGCGTGCCGTTTCGCATCTTCGTGCGGTACGTGAGGACCTGCAGGTCGAGCGTGCGTTCGGCGCCATCGATCCGCGCGAGCAGCTCGGGCAGCTCCCACGGCACGCCCGCGGGCAGGAGATCCTTGGGGCTCGCCGTGGGCAGGATTCGCGCCTCTTCGCCGCCGAGCATGACCCTCGCGGGGAGCTGAAGCGGCGTCGTTTTCGGCGGCTCGGCATTCGGCTCTCCGCCGGACGCCGCCCAATCTTGCTCGAAGACCCGCGCGAACGCCGCGACGACCTCGGGCACGCGCACCCGCGCCCCGATTTCCTGGATGTGCTCGAGGGAGCGGTAATCCATGTTCTGGCTGCCGACGTACGCGTCCGAATCGTCGACGACCATGTATTTCGCGTGCTGCACGCCGTCGCGCGCCCGAAGATCCATCTTGCGGACGATCACCTTGTGCGAGGCAAGCCGATCGACGGATTCGGGGTATCGCTGGTAAAACTTCATGTCGACGAGGAGCCGCACGCGCACCCCACGCGAGGCGGCCTCTTCGATCGCCGCGAGCACCGGCTCGAGTTTTCCGCCGGGCGCATTGCTGATGTAAAAATGCTCGATGTCGATCGACCGTTTCGCGCCCTGGATCATTGCGAGCCAAACGTCGGCGGCGTTCGGCACGTCGGGATGATCGAGCGTGGTCTCGGTCGGCGGGGTCTCGACGAGCTCGATCGGCGGCGCCGCGGCGATCGGCTGCGCGGGTGGGGGCGCGGGCGCAGGGGTTTGCGGGGCCGGTTCGTGGGGACAACCGGTGAGGGCGAGGAGCGAAAGAGCGAGGAGCACGCGCATGGAAAGAGGGTTCAGCCGAGAGCGGCGATCTTTTCGTTCAGCAGAGGAATTCGTAGCCCGAGGCCATACCGTTCGAGGCGAGCACGGGCCGTGAGGTATCGGGTTCTTGCCTCGTCCTTGTGTCCTCGTGCGACGAGGACGTCGCCCATGATCTCGAGGCAGCGTGACTCCTCGGTAGGCATGGGCATGGCAACGAAGAGACGATGCGCCTCGTCGGCGAGGGCGAAGGGATCGGGGGTGGTCGCCGTCGGGGGAAGGCGGCTCGCGAGGTCGCGCAAAGTTTCGGCCGTGGTGCGCTTCGATTCGGTGGCCGCGAGGGCTTCGCGGAACGTCGCGATGTGGGGTTCGAGATCCGGCGCGGGGACGTTCATCAGGACGAGCGCGAGGATGCGGTTGGCGAGGAGGAGGGCACGTTCTTCAAGGAAGCCGGTTTCGAGGGCGAGGGGTTCAACCTCTTTGATGAGCGTTAGGGCCTCTTCGAGGTCGCTGCCGTGCATCATGTGATCCGTGAGGACGCGGGCCGTGTGAGGCACCAGATCGGGGTACGTGGTGCGGGCCTGGCTGAAAGCATCCCGTGCATGAACAATGCACGCTTCCTGTGTCTCGTCTGCGTAGTCGTCCAGGTGGGTCATGAGGACGAGCAGTTGAATAGGGAACCACGCCGGACCATCGCCATCGGATGTGATTGTCTGGAGGATCTCCCGCGCAAGGTCGAGTTCGGTGAGAATTCGTTTGAGGAGATCGGTCCTCAAAAGCGTTGAATCCGCAAGGCGTGCCGTCGCGAGGACAAGGGCCTCGTAATGCATCAAAATCCACTGATCTTGATGCTTTGCCTCTGCGGCCCGCAGAGCTTTTATGCAGATTGGAAGAGCCGCGCGGAGACCGGCGCGCTCGAGGGCCGTAGAGGTCCGCAAGTGATGTAACTGTTTGGAGTATGCATCGGGGGATGTCTTGCTGCTGC
This sequence comes from Polyangium jinanense, assembly GCF_028435265.1. Taxonomy (GTDB): domain Bacteria; phylum Myxococcota_A; class Polyangia; order Polyangiales; family Polyangiaceae; genus Polyangium; species Polyangium jinanense. The sequence continues at coordinate 271,221 of NZ_JAGTJK010000001.1, forward strand.
CCTCGAGCAGCCGTTCTGCGGCCTCGCATTCACCTCGCAGCAGCAAACAATTGGCAATATTTTCTGTCATCGAGTCGAGGTCAACCGATTGTTCGGCTGCGAGAGTGGCCCATTGACGAAAGCACGACTCAGCCTCCAAGATGCTGCCTTCGAGGAGATGTCGCTGGCCCTCCAGCTCTAGCACGGTCATCGAGTCGGCCGTATCCTCCACGCGAATAAGGCTCGACATGCGACGAGCACGACGACTGTCGCCCTGAACAATCGCGAGCAGTGTGGCTGCAGAGTATGCCTCTTTAGCATCACTTGGCCCCAGCCCGTACCGATTGACGAGCCCAAGGGCCTCGTCCACGGCCCTCCGATCGTAGCCGTGAAACGGCCCTGGGCATCGCGGCATTATCTGAACGCGAACAGCCAGCTCATGGGTGAACGATTCTAGAGAAAGCTCGGCCATCGCGCGCCGATGCCAATACTGTTCCTGCGTCTTCTTGCCAGCAGACGCTTGAATGCTTGCTAATGTCGCGCAAAGCCAAACGCGTAGCTCGCGATCGATGTCGTTGGCGATTGCAGGAAGTGCAAGCAGCCCTGCCCGCGCTGCCTGTTCGGCCTGCTCCAGTCGGCCCGCAGCGTGCAGCGCCTGCGCGAGCTCGAGTCCGGCTGACGCCTTGTCGGCAGGCATTCGTGCCCGTCTCAGCCGCTTCCTCGCGACGAGGACGGCTTGGGTTTCTTCCGACGCCGAGACGGGAAGCGGACCCCCATCCCCCTGCACCAGCACCATCGTCGTCCGGAACGAATACGCGTCCGGCGCACGCTCCCGCAATCGTCGGAGCGCCTCCACGTCTTTGACCCACAGGACCACCGGACCGCCGGCGAGCAGCTTTTCCCGGTGCAAATTCAGCGTATCGAGCGCCCCAACCCCATCGCGCTCGACCGTCAGCGATAAAACCCTGTCCTTCCGCCCTGCTTGCTCCTCGAGCGCCGCGAGAATCTCGTCCGGCGTCCCCACCTCGATCGGATCCGGCAGCGAGAGCCCCGCTACCCGTCCGCGCAGGCGCGAGAGCGCCGCGTTCCTTGCCTCCGTGGGACAGACGGCGATGACGAACGCCGTACCATCTCCCAACGCGATCGACGCCCGATCGAGCTGCTCCTCGTCCGCGTGCAGCAGGTGCGCGTCAGCCACTTTCCGCCTGCTGGTGCCTCTTCACGTGCTCTTCGAGCACGTGCCAGAGCACCGGGTTCGCCTCGAACCACACGGTGCCATTGAACGCCTCGATCACCCGGGAAAGCGCCAGATAACGCCGATCCGCCGCCGAGCGTAGGCTGTTCGTCCGGTGCACGTGGACGAGCGCATCGTAGTCGGGCGCGTACATCCCGACCGATTCCTTGCGGCGCTCTTCCTCGACGGCATACCGCATCACAGTGCCGTCGAGGGCCGGCAAACCATTGTACGTCGCCAGCAGCACGCCCTCGCGCAGGAGCCGGAAGAAATCGCGAAGGACGCCGCCCGAGTAGATCGCCGCGAGCCGGATCGCCGCGCGGTCGATCAGCGGACGCGCGACCCGCTGGTCCACGAGGGCATGGAAGAATCCGATCCGTTCGTCGTCGAACGCATCCTCGGGGTTCCACGTGTCGACGGCCTTTTTGAGCACGCGAACAGGAAAGAGATCCTCGGCGTTGTTCCGAATCTCGGCGCGCACGTCGGCGCTGAAGCGCACGGCTGTCGGGACCGTATAGAGCACGCGCAGGGGCGGAGCCATCAGTGCCGCCAGGTTCGTGTCGAAGACGTCCGTGTGCTGTTCGGTGCTGCGAAGTTTGTCGAGATCGTCAACCACGACGAGCAGATCGTTCGGCCCGTCCTCCTTGGTGAGCGCCTCCTCGATGTCATCGACGAGGTTCGCGATGAGGTCCTGAAGGAAGCTCTGGTTCGTCTCACCGAATTCGCGGAACTGCTGGCGCAATTTCGCGCTGAGCTTCAGGTCTTGCTTCACCTTGATAAAGATCGCGTTGATCTCGAGCCCGACGGTCCCCTCGTTCATCTGGATCCCGACGGGGGCGAAGACGCGCTCGTTCAGCGTCGCCAGCTTCTTCTTCAAGCCGTCCGTGTTCTTGGCCAGTTTGTCCGCGTGCGCGTGAAATAGCTCCGCTGCGATCCGGAAGAGCACTTGCGAAGAATCGAGCGTCGCCCATTCCTGCTCCTCGAAGCGCAGTGGAACCACGGCAAACCGCTCCGTGATCTCGCGCTTGACCATGAGCAGGTTCAGCTCGGTGCTCTTGCCGCTGCCGATGTGGCCGGAGAGGAACAGCTTCGTGTCGCGCGTGCCCGTGAGGAGCCGCTTCTCGAGCCGGGTGATCGGGCCGGGGAGCTTGAAGGAGCCGGCCTGTTGCTCGGGGAACGGAACGTGGAACTCCGGATCGCTCGCCCTCTCGTGGACCTTCCCCGAGAAATCGAGCGGCCTCGGATCCAGGACCTTCCGTGCGTCCTCCAGCGTCGTTGCCCGCGGCATGCGCGCACCCTACCGCAACGCCCCCGCGCGGGCAACCATGCGGCCGGGACCGCCCCCGACGGCCCCGGTCCGCCTCTCGCCACTCAGCGCGCCACGGCCGGCCCCTGATTGCCCGTCGCGAGCTTCTCCGCGCGGTGCACGAGGCTCACGAACTCCTGCTGATCGGATTGCGTCGTCGCGGCCTGATCGGCGAGCCGCGCGATGTCCTTCATCGACCAATCACGTGCGTGCGGGCTCTGCCGCAGCACCTCGGCGAACGCCGCGACCGTCGCGGCGAACCGGAAATCGCGCCCCGCCGCGTCGAACGAGGCCGCGATCGCCCCGGGATCCATCTTGAACTCGCTCTCCGTCGCCGTATCCCCGGCGAGCGCCGGCTTGTGGCGGAGGCGCAGCACGATCGGCGAGGCCTTCGTGTCCTTGAGGACCACGTCGTAGATCGCCGTCACCGCGTGGCCGTTGCCGATCTCGCCCGCGTCGACCTTGTCATTGCGGAAATCCTTGTCCGCGATGTCCCGGTTTTCGTAGCCGATGAGCCGGTACTCCTTCACCACCTTCGGGTCGAACTCCACCTGGATCTTCACGTCGCGCGCGATGACCTCGAGCATGCCGGAGAGCTGGTCCTGGAACACGCGCTTCGCCTGTACCTCGCTGTCGATGTACGCGTAATTTCCGTCGCCCTTGTCGGCGAGGCGCTCCATCATCGTGTCCTTGTAATTGCCGGTGCCGAAGCCCACCGTGCTCAGCGTGATGCCCTTCTCCTTGTAGCGGCCGATCATGTCGAGGATCTGCTCGTGCGACGTCGCGCCCACGTTCGCGTCGCCGTCCGAGAGCACGATGACGCGATTGACGTGACCCTTCACGAGCGTCCGCTCGGCGAGCTTGTACGCGAGCTCGATCCCGCTCGCCATCGCGGTCGACCCCGCGGCCGAGAGGTCGTCGATCGCGCGGAAGATCTTGTCCTTTTCCTCGATCCCGGTCGGCGCGAGCACCTCGCGCACGTTGCCCGCGTACGTGCAGAGCGCCACGGTATCGCCCTTCTTCAGTGAATTCGTGAGCAGCTTCAGGCTTCGCTTGGCGAGCGGGATCTTGTCGGCCGATTCCATCGAGCCGCTCGTGTCGACGAGATACACGAGGTGCACGGGCTTGCGCGCGCTCTCCGGCACGCGCTTGCCTTGTACGGCGACGCGCACGAGGTGATGGCCCTTCGTGAACGGCGACGGCGCGGCGGCGAAGTGCACGGCGAACGGACCGCTCTTCGGGCTCTCGTAGTTGTAATCGAAGTAATTTAAAAACTCCTCGGCGCGGACGGAGGCGAACGGCGGCAGCGTGCCCTCCATGATTTTTCGGCGCGCGATCGAATACGCTGCCGTGTCGACGTCGATGGCGAACGTCGAGAGCCGATCCTTCGCCGGGTCGACGACCGGGTTCACGCCGTAATCCTTGTAATCCTCGGTGCCCTTCGGCTCGGGCGGCGCGACGGCGATCGGGGCGGGCTGCTGCGGCGACGGCTTTGGCGTGGCGACGGCGACCTTGCGCTCGACCTCGGCCTTCTTCATGGGCGCCGTGGGCACGATCGGAGGCGGGGGCGGGGCCATCATGGTGGGCGAGGGGTTCACCACGGGCTGCTGCGCCATCGGCGCGGCCGCGCCGGCGGCCACGGGCGCGGCCTCGTCCGCGGCCGGCGCTGCTTCGGCAGCCGTGTATTGCTGCGGGTAGGAGGAATCGCTGACCGCCGTCGCGGTGGTCCTCGGCTCGGCGGCGCCTCCCGACGAGGCGGAGCTGGCGCTGCAACCGGCGAGGGTCTGGGCGAGGGTGACGAGGGCGACGAGGGCGACGACGGGGCGGGAGCGCAACATGGCAGAAGTTCCTCCGAGTGGCGTTTCGCCCAAGGAACGGCGGCGTCCGGCGAACCTTACAGGCGCCTCGCATGATCGTGTGCGGAGGCGTCCGGGGCGCTGGGCCGGTGGATCCGGGTCGCTCGGGGGAGTGTGAACGAAACGACGGCGCCGCCCCTGCACAAGTCGAGCAGCCCTGGCGCAACCGGGGCCTCGAATGCCGGGGCGCGCCGACGATTCCACCTTGGCCTTCCCTTTGCAATGCGGCCGGACGAACCCTTTTGCGGAGCCAAACCCTTGCGATCTTCGCTTGCTTTTCTCTTCCTCGCGTCGTTCCTTCCCGCTTGCTCGGACCCCGGCCCCAGCGATTCCGGCACGGGAGGTGGTCCCGCCAAACCCGACGATTCCGTGGCGCTCGTCTGCGATCTCATGCGCGCCGCGTGCGAGCGGCAGGTCGCGTGCGGGCATCCTTTCGTCAACAACACGCCGGGCGACGTCGATGCTTGCCTCGAAGCGCAGCGCTGCGAATCGGTCGCCGACGTGCTCACCTCGCCCGACGTCGTGGTCGACCCCGACGCCGTCGAGAGCTGCGCCGCGGCGATCGAGGCCGCGAGCTGCGGAGCGCTCGCCGCGCAGGGCCTCGGCATCGACCCTTCGTGCGAGCATTACGTCGTCGGCACGCGCGCCGAGGGCGAGAGCTGCCGCGGCGGCACCGTCTCCGATTGCGCCACGGGCCTCTCCTGCGTGTTCGAGGGCAACACATGCCCGGGCACCTGCACGCGCGCGCCCGAGCGTTGCAGCGAGGGCTCCTGCGGCCCGAATGCGTTCTGCGCCTCGGACGGCGCGTGCAAGGACCGCGCGGCGCTCGGCGAGGCGTGCGACGAGACGCTCGTCGATTTCGAGAACCTGCACGACGACCCTTGCGTGGCCGGCGCCCATTGTCAGGATTCCGTCTGCGTGGCCGACTTCGACGCGGGCGCGTCGTGCGCCGGGGCAAACCTCCACGCGTGCGGCGAAGGCGCGGCCTGCCTCTGCGCGGACCCCGCGAATTGCACGAGCGACGCCGATTATGCTTGCCGCCCCGCGCGCGCCGAGGGCGAACCTTGCCACATGGCGCTCGATTGCGGCGAGGGCCTCTATTGCAACTTCGACGACGAGGGCCGCTGCTCGAAGCGCGGCGGGCTCGGCGCGGTGTGCGGCGATTCGTTCGGCGCCTGCCAGCATCCGCTCACGTGCGTCGACGGGACATGCGCGGGCGAGGCGCCGATCGTCTCCGAGCTCCCGCTGCTCGAAGAGGGTCAGAGCTGCGTCGAGAGCGGCGCCTGTCCGCTCGGTACGGCCTGCACCTGCGACAACGAGGGCTGCACCGAAAAGCGTTGCCTGCCGGCGCCAAGCCTCGGCGCGAGCTGCCAGGAGCAAATGCTCGCGAACGTCACCCCGTTCGCCTGCGCCGAGGGCCTCTGCGACATCCTCGCCGATTACACCTGCGTGCTGCCCGCGGCCGCGGGCGAGCCTTGCGCCGTCGACGGCTTGACCCTCGCCTGCGCCTCGCTCGTCTGCATTGGCGGCAAATGCGCCTCTGTGGAACAGACGCGCTGCGAGGAGTGACGCTCAATCGTCGTCATCCTCGTCCTCGTTCTCGTCGTCCGGCTCGGGCATCTCGATCTTGAAGGGGGGATCGAGCCGCTCACCGTTCTCGGGATCGTACGAACCGAACCGGATGCTCCCCTCACCGGCATACATGCGTTTCGGCGATTTCCTCCACTTGCTGTAATCGATGTTCGCGCGCTCGCCAGGGGCGAGGATCGGCGGTTCGAGCGCGGGCAGGCGCGGGGTGACGGCGCCCCAGTCGACCTCCATCGTCATCGCCTCGTAGGAGGTCCAATCATCATCATCATGGTCGTCCTCGCCGGGGATGTCCTCCTCGTCCTCTCCATCGTCGAGATAACGCTGCCGGCGCCTCTCGTACACGAGGGCTCGCGCGGCGGCCGTGTCCGAAAGCGGCACGGGAGGTCGGTCGCCGAGGCGAACCTGAATGAAGGAATGCAGGTCGAGGAAGTCCACCACCTTCCCACGCTGGACCGTCCAGATGCCGAGCGTCGCGCCGTACCAGATCGCGTGGTAAGCGCTCATTCCGCCGCCATTCTCGAGGAAGACGTCGAGGCACGCGCGGATGTGATCGAGACTGGAATAGGCGTGAAGCTCGGCCCAGCGAGAACCGCCGGGCCCGACGGAGAGCTCGAGGACGTAGGAGCTTCGATCTTGCGGAGGAGCCATGCGAAAGAGGAGAGCAGATCGAGGGGCGAGGCACAAGATGCGCCCCGCCCCCGCGATCACGCGGCCTTCCCGGAGGAGGCCTTCTCCATCTCCGCGGCGAAGCGGAGCAGGCCCTCGCCCCAGCCGCCGAGGATGTACGTACGGTCGTAGAATTCCGGCACGAGCGTGTCCTTGTAGCCCGCGATTTGCACCAGGAACACCTTCACGTTCGGGTTCACGCGCTTGCGATACGTCGACACGAGCTTCGCCACGTCGATGTATTGCCCGCCCGCGCCCCAGCCGTACTCGCGGTAATGCGCCTTGTTCGTACCGTACAGCCCGCCGTGGCCCGCCTGCATGTCGCTCATCACGAAGATCGAGTCCCAGTGCTCCTTCATCCGGATCGCCCGGTCGAGGAAGAGCCAGATACCATTCTCCGTCGACTGACCGATGTCCTTCGCGAGCGCCTCGGCGCGCTTCAATTGATCGAAGATCGACGCGCCCTTGCGGATCGCGAACGTCTCCAGCTTGTCACCGAACACGCCGAGGTGACCCTCGTCCGCGCGCATACCCGCGAGCACGCCTGTCAGGTTGCCGATCGTCGAGACCTTCATCGTGCCCATCGCACTCGTCGTCGTCCCCTGCGCCGAGCCGCTGTTGTCCGCGAGCACCATCACGCGACCGCGGAAATGGGGCAATTCACCGAGCGACGTGACGAGGCACTTCTCGATCGCGTCGAGCAGCGGCCCCGGCGCCTTGTCCTCCACGGCCTTGTAGGCCGAGAAGTACCGGAAAGGCAATTGCTTGCCATCCTTCGCGCCCGCGAGGAGCGACGGGATGATCTCGTCCGCCTTGATACCCGCCTCCAGCATGTTGCGGATATTGCGCAGCATCGCCATGTGGCCCATGACCGCCATGGCCTTCTTCCACGCCGTGCGGTTCGAGCCGCGCGCGCTCACGATCGCCTCCCACGTGCGGCCCGTGTTCTTCGCCTCGCCCTTCACGAGCTTATGGGCCGCCTCGCTCTTCGGGTGCACGAGGTTCACGACGTCCACGGTCTTCGCCGCGTGGTCCTCGAGCCGGTACTTCGCGAGCCCGTACGTATCGAAACGCGTGATCGCGTCACGCCACGCCTTCTTCAGCGCATTCGGGATCGGCTTGCCGTACCGGAACATCTGGTACGCGAGGCCGACCGCCGGCTCGTCCGCGCGCTTCACGATGCGCGGCGCATACTTGCGCACGAGGCCCGTGCCCTTCACGGCGCGGTGGTTCGCCGCGCGCACGAGGATGACCTGCGGCGTCGTGCGGATATGCTCCTCATTGCGCAATCGCGCCGCCTCCTCCAGCGTCGCCTCGGCGTCGTGCTCGAGCGCTTCGTCGATCGCGCTCTCGATGAGCTCCGCGGGCGACATCTTGCGCCACGCCTGCGGGTCGACCGCGTCGAGCGTCTCGCGCAGGTAATCGACCTCCTTGTTCGAGAGCCGGGACGAGCTCGCCGCCTTCACGGGACGCGCGTCCTTCTCGTCACGATGGTAATACATAGGCTCGCCGAAGAAGCACGTCGACGCCGCGAGGCGGAGGCGCAGGAGCGGCGACGAGAGGTCGTACGACACGCCGGCCATGAAATTCAGGTGTCCCGAGGCCGGGGGCGTCTGGGACGCCGCCTTCGCGCGAGCCTTCTCCTTCTTGATGAAGCTGAAAAACGCCATGACGAACCTACCGGTTCTCCGCTCGGCACGCGCCGCGCGGATCGAAAAAAACGCCCGAGGAGCCCGGGAGGACCATGGGCGGCGGGTTTGTTTCGTTGGAATCGAAGGAACCGCCGCCCTCACTGCCCGGGGCTCGGGGGAGCGGCCCTCGCGAGGAGGGTGCTCGGGGCGAGGGCATTGCAGCGGGCGTGCCAGCGCCTCGTGAGACCGAGAAAGACGGCGTTCGTGCGGGTTTCGTGGGAATGCGGCCGTCAGGGGAAGGAAGCGGAGCGCGGCGTGTAGACGGTTGGATAAATCATTATCCCACAGGAGCGTCGAGCTTTCCTTCGAGCTCGACCTCGAGGCCGCCATACTCGGACGGCCGGAGCGTCAGCCGGAAGCCGTGCAGCTCCGCGGCGCGGTGCGTGATGTGGAGTCCGAGCCCTTGTCCGTCCGGAGCGCGTGAACGCGCCTCATTGCCACGAAAGCCGCGCTCCGCGAGCCGCGACAGCTCGGCCTCCGGGATGCCGGGGCCGTCGTCGACCACGCGCAAACGGAATCCCTCCTTCGCAACGCGCTCCAGGATGACCGCGACGTGGCCGCCGGGGCGATTGTAACGAACGGCGTTGTAGGTGACGTTGCTGATCGCCTGTTCGAGAAGCGTCACGTCGGCCGAGACGGTGACGGGCTCTCCGGGCACGGCAGTCTCGACCGACACCCCGAGCTGCTTCGCAATGGGCTTGTGCCGGCCGACGACCCGCTTCACGAGCGCTTCGAGATCGACCTCGCACCGCTGGAGGTTTACGTCCGCCGCTTCGAGCCGCGCCGTGGCCGCGAGGTTGTGCACGAGCGACGCCATGTAATGCGCCTCGTCCATCGCCGAGACGAGCGCGTCGACGTCGACGGGTTTTCCCGCGGCCGCATCTTCGCGCAAGGTCGCGAGGTGACCCTGCAGCACCGTCAGCGGGATCATCACGTCGTGTGTCGTATTGGCCAGGAAATGGCGGAGCGCCTGCTCGCGCCGATCCTTCTCTTCGAGCTGGGATCGAATCTCGCGGCCCGCCGCATTGAAGGCCCGCCCGAGCACGCCGATCTCGTCGTCGCCCTCGATCAGGACGGCGTCCGCGTACGTGGCCGACGCCGAACGCTCCACGGCCTCGGTGAGCTTGCGAATGCGTCGGACCACCGGGCCCAGGGCGAGGAGCATGGCCGCGAAGACGGCGACCGTGGGCAAGAGCCAAATGTTCGATTCGGGCAGCACCGCGCCCCAGGTCGGATCGGTCGTCCCGCGGGCGAGCACGTATGCGCACGGGCCCGTGCCCCAGGGCATGCGCGCGAGGATCTCGACCGACGAGGTTGGCAAAACATACGCCACAATGGCGACGTCTTGCTCCCGGATGTCGCGCGCGAGCGCCTCGGGGATCGTAGGCGCGTCGGGGTTCGCCGAATGAAGCGATTCGTCGTAGGCATGTACGACCGCGGGCCGCGCGCCGCGGGGCCGCGGAGGTCCGGGCGGAGGACGATTGCCGCGTGGAGGCCCCGGAAGCCGGCTCGGCCGGAGTTCGCCGCCGAACGACGACGGGGCCGCCTCGCACGCCTCGCGCACCGTGGGCATTTGCCCGAGCACGAATTCCGTGAGGTTCTGCTCCGCGGCACGATGCTTCGCCGCGCCGTCGTACCAGAACAGCGCGAACGTCATCGGGACCATCACCAGAATGGTGGCGACCGCGAGTCGCGCGCGGAGCTTCATTCGTCGCGCCCGTCGCCCAGCCGATAGCCGATCCCCCACACCGTCTCGACGAACGCGCCACGCCCGAGTTTTTTGCGTAATCTCGAGACGTGCACGTCGAGCGTCCGCTCGGTCCCGTCGCGCTCCGGATCGAGCACGCGCTCGGCGAGCGAGCCGCGTGTCATGGCTTCGCCCGGCCGCTCGGCGAGCGCCGCGAGAAACTCGAATTCGAGTCGCGTGAGCTCCACGCGCTCCCCGCGCACGGAGACCTCGCGCCGCCCGCGATCGATCCGGAGCGCGCCAACCTCGACGACGTCCCCGCGCCCGAGCGTGGGCCTGCGCAGGCGCGCACGCACGCGCTCGACGAGTTCCTCGGGCCAGAAAGGTTTCGTCATGTAGTCGTCGGCGCCGAGCCTGAGCGCGCGGACCTTGTCGGCCGTGTCGTTGCGCGCGCTGAGCACGAGCACCGGAACCTCGGAGAGCACGCGCAGGTCCTTCAGGATGTCCATTCCGTACGTTCCGGGCAGCATCAGATCGAGCACGACGAGATCAACGTTGAGCAAGGTCTCTCGGGACAAACGCCGCCCCTCCTTCCACCAGGTCGGCTCGTAGCCGGCGTCGCGGAGTCGCTTGACGATCTGCGCGCCGAGCTCTTGATCATCCTCGATGACGAGCACCTTCTTTCCCATCGTCCCCTCTTGTGGATCGCTTTCGCCGACGGCGCGAGCCCCATCGTAGCCGAGGACGGAAGGCGTGTCCCGGCACGTAAGGAATTCGTAAGATTTCGGATCTACATACGAGTCCAGGAGGAACGCGCATGCCTCGCCACACGAAGAAGGACCGCTCCCAGGAAACCATCACGCGCCGAGCCGTTCTCCGCGGCATTGGCACGGCCCTTTGCGCCGCGCCGCTCGCGGCGTTCGCCGGCTGCGGAGGAACGAACGAAAACACAGGCTCCGGCGGCACGGGCGGGACGGGCGGTGCCGGCGGCGCCGGCGGATCCGGCGGCGCGGGCGGCAGCGGGGGCACGGGCGGCGCCGGGAATGGCGAATGGGCCACGGGCGGTACGGCCTCGATGTCCGGCGATTACGTGGATCCGTTCACCGACGACCCGGGCGCGGCGTGTGCGCTCGTCTGCGCGATGACGCTCGGGCCTTGTTATGCCGAGACGGTCGTCCGGAAAGACATCAGCGAGGGATCCGCCGGCCTGCCGATGCGGCTCGCGCTGCGCGTCGTCGACGAGTCGTGTAAGCCTGTCGAGGGCGCGGAGGTCGACGTCTGGCACACGTCCGCCACGGGCCTTTATTCGGGCGACGACTCCGTGGAGATGTGCACGGGCAACGACGCGGAGGCCCTCGCGGCCCGCTGGTTCCGCGGCGTGCAGACCACGGACGCGAACGGTCGGGTGGATTTCGATTCGTGCTTCCCGGGCTGGTATTCGAGCCGGACGATCCACATCCACTTCACGGTGCGCGTCGGCGGAAACGAATACGTCACGTCCCAGCTCTTCTTCCCGGACGAGCTCAGCGACGAGATCATCGCGACGCAGCCGATTTACAAGGACCGCGGCGCGCGCGACACGACGAACGAGAACGACACGGTGATCGCGGCCGACGCCGCCGCCGATTACACGCTCCAGGCGAAGAAGATGTCGGACGGCGCGCTGCTCGCGTGGAAGACGCTCGTGATTCGCTCCTCGCTCGCGGATACCTTGTGTCAGGCGCCGGGTGGAATGGGAGGCCCGGGCGGCGGCCCGCCTCCGGGGCCCTGAACCGGCTCGTGCTTGCGAGCGCCTGCACGCCATTGCAATCGCCCGGGCCGCCTCACGCGCGCCGACCTCCTTGACACCCGCCGAGGGTGGCACCCTGTTTCGCGCAGGAAAAGGAGGGTACTCCCATGACGCAACCTCCGGAAGGGCCGGTTGGCACGACCCGCATAACAGTGGTCGGGCAGGTCGAGGATGTGGTGCGGAAAAACCGCGCATGGTTTTTCGGGCTCGGCGTCGCTTTCATGGTGTTCGGTGTTCTCTTGCTCCTCATGCCCGTGATCGCCTCGGTGGCCACGGCGTTCGTGATCGGCTGGGTCATGGTGATCGCCGGCATCTTCCAGGGGTTTCACGCAGTCCGCAATCGCGGCTGGAAAGGCGCGGGCTGGTCGCTCGTGGGCTCGGCGCTGCTCGTGGTCGCCGGTGCGCTCGTCGCGGCCTTCCCGCTGACGGGCACGCTCACGTTGACGCTCACACTCGCGGCCTTCTTCGCGGCCAATGGCGTGGTCAAGATCATACGGGCCGTGCAGAACCGCCGGATCCCCGCCTGGGGCTGGCTCTTCTTCGACGGCATCATCTCCCTGGCGCTCGGTGTGCTGATCGCCTCCGGCTGGCCGAGCACGGCCGCCTGGGCGCTCGGTATGCTGGTCGGGATCGATCTGCTGCTCGGCGGGACGTCGATGATCTTGATTGGTCTCGGCGCCGGGGCCGCGCTCCGCGGGCCGATCGCCACGACGCGGCCGTAACGGGCGGCTCCTTTCGGTCCCCCTCGCCGTCGGCCTTGCCAAACCCCTCCCACGACGTTGTATCGTGGCGGCATGGCTCAGCCCATGGCAGACGTGACCATTCGTCCTCTCCGAATCGAGAACCAAGCCGAACGCGGGCTCGTGCTCGCCCTCTTCGAGCGCTCGACGAGTGTCGGCTTTCCTGCGTGGTACACGCTCGAGGAACTCGGCGCTCGCCAGCGCGAGAGCGCGGCGGCCCTGCTCGAACGGCAGGCATTGTCCGACACACCGCCCCAAACGACCACGGTCGAGGTCGTGTTGATTGCGGAGACGGCAGCCGGCGAGGCGATTGGCTTCGTTTGGGTAAGGGTGGCGGTGGACCCTTTCACGCAGCAGCCGGTGGGCCACGTCGAGGATCTCGCGACGGTGCCGGGGCATGAGGGGAAGGGCGTGGGGAGCGCGCTCATGGCCGCGGCGGAAGATTGGGCGCGGGGCCGCGGACTGTCGGCGCTGACGCTCCACGTGTGGCCTGCGAACACGCGCGCTCGCGCGCTCTATGCGCGGCACGGATTTGATGAGGAGAAGATTCGAATGAGGAAGGTCCTCTGAGGGCTGCCATTCGAAACAGCAAAGCCCGATCCCCATTCTCGGGGATCGGGCAGAAAGCTCCTTCCGAGCTTTCCAAGCGCCAGGAGCGGGACTCGAACCCGCGGCCTCGCCGTTGACAGCGGAGTAACCCTGATCATCACTGCCGTTGCCGGAGAATACCGACCAAGGTGTTTTTTCGCGCTCTACCCCTGAGCTATCCTGGCATCTATCGTCTCTTGACTGTGCTTTGAAAACGCTCGCTCCTCGGGAGAAAATTGGCCGCGGGGTCTTTTTCGTACCCAAAACGAAGGAACCGCGAGCCTCACTGCCCGGGGAGCTTGCGCGCGAAGGAAACGAGGGGGAACCCGAACCCTTCGCGGTACCAGGAGCGGGATTCGAACCCGCGACCACGTCCTTTAATGGAAGTAACCCTGGCCATCACTGCCGTCACCGGAGAAAACCGGCCAAGGTGTTTTACGTGCTCTACCACTGAGCTATCCTGGCGTCTTCGTGTTCCCCCCTTGAAGCAGGTGGCGTGCCAAGCCGGCCAGGACCCCACAAAGAGCCGCCTCAGAGCGGATTTTTGGGGTCCTGGTCGCAAAGGTCGTCGGGTGCCTGGGAGGCGTATTATCCAGAGGGATAAAGACTATCCTGTATGCTCAAACGTGGGGACGGGGTGTGGAACGACCCGCATGGCAGTAGAGCTCGACGAGTTCCTCGCAGGCGGGGCCTGCCGTCGCCGGGACAGGGTGTTCGAAACGACAACGCCCGATCCTCATTGCGAGGATCGGGCGGAATGTCTGCGCACGTGGTCGGGGTAGAAATGAATGCCGGACATTGTGTTTCTGACCGGCGATGGATTCGTGCGTCCGTGCTTTACCGGCGGAGGCTTCTTGGGTAGGGTCGGCGCACCGGCCAGTCCGGACTTAGGTAAGGAGCTTCAATGCGAATGAAAAACTTGACCCACGCGCTCGCTCTGGCGTTCACCCTCGCCCTCACGGCCCTGATCGGCGTGGGGTGTAGCTGCGACGAGGACGAATTCAATGGCAAGGAGGCTTGCCAGAAGCTCGTCGACGCGGTGAACGGCGTGCTCGCAGGGTGCAACGAGCCTCCGGTCGGGGAAGCCGAGGTCTGCGGGTACGGGACCGACTCGTGCAGCGAGGTCGCTTATTGCAATCCGAAGGTGGACGTGGAGGCGTGCGTGAAGCGGATCCAGCAGCAGTCGTGCCTGGACGTCAAGACCGCGGTGGTGAGCCTGTCCGAGTGCGAGGACCTGCAACGCAACATTGCCGCGTCTTGCGGACCAAAGAGCGGCGGCTACGAGGGAGATGACGACTGAAAACGGAGGCGCCGCTGTAGCGCGGTTCTTGACGCCCCTCGCATGAAAAACGCACGCTCCTCGGGAGAAAACTGGCCGCGGGGTCTTTTTCGTACCCAAAACGAAGGAACCGCGAACCTCACTGCCCGAGGAGCTTGCGCGCGAAAGGAACGAGGGGGAACCCGAGCCCTTCGCGGTACCAGGAGCGGGATTCGAACCCGCGACCACGTCCTTTAATGGAAGTAACCCTGGCCATCACTGCCGTCGCCGGAGAATACCGGCCAAGGTGTTTTTACGTGCTCTACCACTGAGCTATCCTGGCGTCTTCGTGTTCCCCTTTGAAGCAGGCGGCGTGCCAAGCCCGTCTGGACCCCACGATGGCTCGTTTCGGAGCGGATTTGGTGACCTGGTTCGCCAAGGACGGCCCGCGCCCGGAGGAGAGGCTAGCCCAGAGGATAAAATTTATCTCTGGGGATCAATGTTCGATGCCACGCGCATGCTGGTACGCGTGGACGATGTGGTTCACGATCGCCTCGACCCCGACGCCCTTCGTCGCTTGCGTGAAGACCATGGGCCCGCCGCCCCGGATCGCCTTGGCGTCACGCTCCATGACCCCGAGATCGGCGCCCACCGCGCTCGCGAGGTCCGTCTTGTTGATGACGAGGAGGTCCGACTGCGTGATTCCGGGGCCGCCCTTGCGCGGGACCTTGTCGCCGCCAGCGACGTCGATCACGTAAATGATGTAATCGGCGAGCTCCCGGCTGAAGTTCGCCGCGAGATTGTCCCCGCCGGACTCGATGATCAAAAGCTCCGGCTTGTGCCGCGTCGAGAGCTCTTCGAGGGCGAGGAGGTTCGCGGTGATGTCCTCGCGGATCGCCGCGTGCGGGCATCCGCCCGTCTCCACGGCACGGATGCGATCCGTCGGCAATGCGTTGTTGCGAATGAGAAATTCGCCGTCCTCGCGGGTAAAGATGTCGTTCGTGACGACGGCCAGGCTCATGCGATCCCAGAGGGCCCGGCAGAGCGCGAGCACGAGCGCCGTCTTGCCGCTGCCGACCGGCCCGCCGATTCCGACCGTGAAGGCACGCTCATCGAAGTCGCGCACGAGCGGGCGGTCGCGCTCGTCGAAGCGCCCCGGGTGCGCCATGGGTTCGTGCGTGTGTCCGTGATCGTGCCCGTGTCCGTGGGAATGGCCGTGCATGCTTCTCTCCGGAAATTCAGCTCGAAAAGAGACGCGAGTAGAGCCGGTCCTGGTGGCCCTGGAAGAGGTCGACGAGCGGCGCGGTCGTCGTGAGGTCTTCTTCCCCCCGCATTGCGTGCCGGGAGAGGACCGCGAGGACCGAGCCCGTGAGGCGATGCTGCAACGCCTGCGCCTCCAGCGGGCCGAGGAGGCTCAAGCGCACGGCGCTCGAGACGAGGCCCCGGAGGTGCAAGAAAAGAAAGAGTCGCTGGGCTTCGTCGCGCTCGAGCCCGAGCAGCGCCGAGACCGCGCCGAAGACGGGCGCAAAATGCCCGCAAAACGATTCGTCCTCGCGAGCGCGCACGCGGAGCTCCCGGAGGGACGCGATGCCGAACGAATGCGCCGCCGCCGCGAGCCACGCCCGCCCTTGCGCGCGGCTCGCCCGGTTCGAAACGTGGTTCGTCAGGAATGCATCGTGGCGTCGATCGAGATCGGAAAGCCTTTTCGGCGAGGCGTGGGCGGCCGTGACGATCGGCAGGGCGCCTGCGCCCGCTTGCTCCAGGTTGTGCAGGAGGAATCGTTCGAGGCTCGAAGGCCCCGTGATTTCCCCGAGCTGCGCCGCCGCTTCGAGCCCGCCGGAGTGCGCGAATCCGCCCGCCGGAAAGGCCGAGTCGGCGAGCTGGAGGACGAGGAGCGAGAGGGCCATGCGCGCGGACGCTCAGAACAGGAAAAACCTTTGCGCGAGCGGCAAGACCGTCGCGGGCGCGCACGTGAGGCGCACGCCGTCCGCCGTCACCGCGTACGTCTCCGGATCCACGGTGATGCGGGGCATGGCGTCGTTCAGGCGCATGTCCTTTTTGCCGAGCGCGCGGCATCCACGCACGGCCTCGATACGTTTGTCGAGGCCATACGAGGCCGCGACGCCGGATTCGATTGACGCGCCGCTCACGAACGCAATCGCGGCGCGGCCCGGCGCGCGGCCGAAGCTCGCGAACATCGGCCGCATGCGCACCGGCTGCGGCGTGGGGATCGAGGCGTTCGGATCGCCCATCTGCGCCCACGCAATGACGCCGCCCTTGATCACGATTTCGGGTTTGGCCCCGAAGAAGGCCGATCGCCACAAGACAAGGTCCGCGAGTTTGCCGACCTCGACCGAGCCGAGAAGGTGCGAGGCCCCGTGCGCGACGGCCGGGTTCATGGTGTATTTGGCGACGTACCTGCGCACGCGAAGATTATCGTTGTCGCCGCGCTCCTCCGCGAGCCGCCCGCGCTCCTTGCGCATCTTGTCGGCCGTTTGCCAGGTGCGCGTGATGGTCTCGCCGACCCGGCCCATCGCCTGCGAATCGGAGGAAACGATCGAGATCGCGCCCATGTCGTGGAGAATGTCCTCCGCGGCGATCGTCTCGCCGCGAATACGTGATTCCGCGAAGGCGACGTCCTCGGGGATGCTCCGGTCGAGGTGGTGACAGACCATGAGCATGTCGAGGTGCTCGTCGAGCGTGTTCACCGTGAAAGGACGCGTGGGGTTCGTCGACGAGGGGAGCACGTTCGGCTCGCTGCACACACGAAGAATGTCCGGGGCGTGCCCGCCGCCCGCGCCTTCGCTGTGATACGTGTGGATCGAGCGACCCTTGAACGTCGCAATCGAGTGCTCGACGGCCGCGCTCTCGTTGAGCGTGTCGGTGTGAATCGTCACCTGCACGTCGTATTGCTCGGCCACGGAGAGGCACGAATCGATGGCCGCGGGCGTCGTGCCCCAGTCCTCGTGTAGCTTGAGCCCGATCGCGCCGGCCTGGATCTGCTCGTGCAGGCCCTCGGGCTTGGACGAATTGCCTTTTCCGGTGAATCCGAAATTCAGCGGCAGCCCGTCGGTTGCCTCCAGCATCATGCGGAGATGATACGCGCCCGGGGTGCAGGTCGTCGCGTTCGTCCCCGTGGCCGGGCCGGTGCCGCCGCCGATCATCGTGGTGATCCCCGAGGCGATCGCCTCGTCGCATTGCTGCGGGCAGATGAAATGAATGTGCGTGTCGACCCCGCCCGCCGTCACGATAAGTCCCTCGCCCGCGATGGCCTCGGTCGTCGGGCCAAACACCATCCCCGGCGTGACGCCGGCCATGACATCGGGGTTCCCCGCCTTTCCGATCCCCGCGATGAGGCCGTCCTTGATGCCGATGTCGGCCTTGTAAATGCCCGTCCAGTCGACGACGACGACGTTCGTGATGACGCAATCGAGGGCGTCACGCTGGGCGGCACCCGCGCGCTGGCCCATTCCGTCACGAAGAACCTTGCCGCCGCCGAACTTGCACTCGTCGCCGTAGACGGTGAAGTCCTTTTCGATCTCGATGATCAGATCGGTGTCGCCGAGCCGGACCCGGTCTCGGGTGGTCGGGCCGAAGATCTCGGCGTAGGTGCGTCGGTCGATGGTGCGGGGCATGGCGTCCTCCGAGCGAATCGAGTCAGCCTTCGATTTCGTGGGCGAAGCCGAGCGCGCGGACGCGCTCCATCGCGCGGGCGAGGCCTTCGGGGCTCACCGGTCCGTCGGCGAGGGCATTTCCACCCCGAATGACCCGCTCGCCGGCGATCTCCACGAGCGCGACCGTTTTCGTCTCGCCCGGCTCGAAGCGCACGGCAGTGCCCGCCGGGATGTCGAGCCGCCGGCCATAGGCTTTCTCGCGGTCGAAGCGCAGGTACGGGTTCGCCTCGATGAAATGGTAATGGCTGCCGACCTGGATCGGGCGGTCGGCCAGGTTCGTGACCCGGAGCGAAATCGAGGAGCGGCCCTCGTTGAGCACGATCGTCCCTTCCGCGGGCAGGATTTCCCCCGGCGTGGGCCCGCTCGGCGCTGCAGTGAAGAGCGAACGATCGGGCACGGGGAGGAAGCTCCCGTAAAGGGCCAGGCCGAGGTCGCCGTGCTCGGCGGCAATGGGGTGGTGAACCGTGACGAGCTTCGTTCCGTCGGGGAACGTGCCCTCGACCTGCACTTCGGTCACGAGCTCCGGCACGCCCTCCATGACCTGATTGCGTCCGAGCAGCTTGCGCCCGAGGTCCATGAGCTCCTCGACACGCCGGCCATCCCGGATGAATTCGAGGAGCTGCGTGGCGATGAGCGCGACGCTCTCCGGCACGTTGAGCCGTGCGCCGCGGGCGAGGCGCTTCTGCGCCAGAAAACCGGCATTGTGAAGGAGCAGCTTATCAAGCTCGCGCGGAGAAAGATGCATGGCTTCACCGGGAGCCCCCCTGCCCAAGCTCCTGGTTACACCATCACGACGCGACGCGTCAAGTTTGTTTTTGGGGCGCTACCATTTTCTTGCCCAGGGGTCGTCGCCGAGCAGCGGGACGAGGAACGCGAGGGAAACGCGGAGGAACGCGGCGACTGGCTCAGGCTCCTCGCCGGCCACGCGGAGCACGGCGCCTCCGGGGATGGGGCTCGCGGTCGCGAGCAGGCGGCTTCGTACGTGATCCGGCGGGCGGACGGGCGCGCGTGTGGTGTCTTCAATGAGGGCGGTCGCCGCCGCCTCGACCCGGGGGCCGACGAGGATGGCCGTCGTGTACACGTCGAATCGACCCATGCGTTCGGCGATCGAGGATTCGGGCGTGTCCTCGAGCGTGAGCGCGTCGAGCACGAGGAGCCGGTTTTCCTGGACAACCTCGGTGGTGGTCCGATACGAGGTAAATCGATACCGCTCGCCCCGCGCCGCGCGGCCCGAGACGAGACCATCGACGAGGACGAGGGAGGCGCCGGGCAGAAGCTCGATACGCTGGCGCTGCTGATAGATCGCGCCGGCAAAAGGACAAACCGGATCCGGGAGCGAGGCGAAGAGGGCGTCCTCTCCGACCGAGACCAACAAGGTTTGGCGGGAACATCCACCACGTTCGCTCTTGTAGACCTTGGTGGAGGCCTGCGTGGCGCAGAGCGTCGTCGCGCCGGGGCCGATGCGGACATCGAGCGTGATGGCGTCGCCTTCGAGCAGGCCGCCGCCAAAGGTCGACGCATAGGCCCAGACGGAGGGGCCGCGCGGGCGCGGGACGAGGAGCTTGAGCGGCGCCGAGGCACGCGCGCTGAGGACCGTGGACGCAGCGGCGACGCGCTCGACGACGAGCGATCCGGCACCGGGAACGGTGACCGAGGCGGGCAGCGTGAAGCCAGGCCGGTCCATGGCGAGAGAATAGCAATGGCACCGAGTGGCCTCGGGCGTCAAGCGCATTACGACAGCAAATCGGGCGGCGCGGGCGAGGTTTCGCCTGGGCGGATCCTTCTTCCTCCTCGCGACGGGATTGACGTCCCGGGTGTGGCCTGTACCATCGGCGGCTCGGAGGCGATGGATGCAGGCGAGGCGGCTTCTGCTCAAGGACGGGGTACAGACGGAGGCGGTCCGGCAATTCGCGCAGGGCAACTGGTTTCTGTGGAACCGGATCGAGCCGCTCGACCATCAGCCGCTCGTCTACGAGTGGGCGACGCCCGCGAGCGATTGCCGCATCCGATACGTGGACGATCATCGGCTGGGGCTCAAGTGGTTCGACGTGGAGGGGCCGCGGTGCGAGGCCACGATCGAGCTCATCCGGCGGAGCCTGCCGGTGTACGAGCGCGCCGAGATTCTAACGCTTTGCAGCGAAGCGCGGACGGAGGCCGAGGGGATCTGGGCGGCGTACAAGCTCGCGGTGACGGCCGGGCCCACGTTCGATCCGGAGCTCTTCGGCTGCTTCGGGGATCTCGCGAATCACCGGGATGCCGGCGTGAGGCGGGCGGCGATTTACGCGATGGAGCAGGCGCGGTGGCGCGAGTTCGCCGGGATCGCTGAGCCGATGGCGGAGGATGATCCGCACGAAGACGTGCGAGCGCGGGCCGCGGCGCTCGTGCGAGCTTTGCAATGAGGCGGGTCGCCGCCCTCGGGGGATTCCTCACGCTCGCGGCGGGATGCGCCGCGCCGACGGTCCCGACTGCGCCCGCGCTGTTCGTCGTGACGAACGGCATCGGGAGCGGCGAGATGCGGGTCTCGATGCCGAAAGAGGGATGCGGGGTCGATTGCCTGGGCGTGATGGGGAAAGGCGCGGCGTTGCGGATCATCGGGCACCCGCACCCGGGGTCGCGCTTCGATGGTTTTTCCGGGCCGTGCACCGGGCGAATGCCGTGCGTCCTGCCGTTCGATCGGCAGCGATGGGTCGCGGCCTCGTTCAGCGACGCGGCCGCGCGGTACGATCGTCCCCTCGGCGACGGCCGTTTCTTCGTCTCGTCGCCGCGCGCGGTTGCGCTCGACAAGGGCGGGGGCGGGGCCGTGGTCGGGGTCCGGGATGCCTGGCTCGGGCGGTTCGATCGCGAGGGGCAAAAGGCCTGGGACCTGGCCGGGGACAACAGGGCCGTGACGGCCGTCGTCTTCGACGCGGCGTCCGATATCGTGGCTGTTGGGGGAGCCCGCGTCGAGAAGCGCGGGGCATCGGGCGGCCCGCTTTGGGTGTTCGATTTCGAATGGGGATCGAAGGCGACGGACGTGGCGGTGGACGCGGCCGGAGACATTTATGTCGTGGGGACGTTCGCGGGGGTCGTGAAGGTAGGAAAGCAGAGGCTCGAAAGCGCGGGCGGGCTCGACGTGTTCGTCGCACGCATTTCGCCCGAGGGAAAGCCGATCGAAGCGCTCCGGATGGGGGGCCCAACGGACGAGCGCGAGCCTCGGATCGCGACGGAGGGGTCGTCGGCGGTCCATGTCGCGTACGTCGCGGGTGGGCTCGAGGATGAATTCAAAAGGCCGGATTGCGGCGCCGCGCGGATCGTCTCGTTCGCGCCGTTCGGGCAGAAGGCGTGGGAGGCGCCGATCGAAGGCAAGGCGCGCGTCGAAGTGCTCCGGACGACGACGGGCGGCGAGGTCGTCGCGGCCGGTCGATTCGCCGACGGGATCAAGCTCGCGGGAATGGCGCTTCGGTCGAACGGGGGCAACGACGCGATGGTCGTGAAGCTCGATCGGAATGGCGGAGCCCTGTGGGCGAAGTCTTTCGGCGGGACGAGGAATGACGAAGTGTCGGCCCTGGACGTGGATTCGAGCGGCCGTATCGCGCTTTTCGGGACGTTCGAGGCCGAGATGAAGGTTTCCGGGACGACCCTCCAGGCGAAGCGGATTCGCCGCACGTGGCAGCATGGAATGTCGTTCGACGGGACCACCCTCGACGCGTGGTTCTCGGTGCTGTCGCCCGAGGGAGAGGTGCGCTCGGCCAAGGCGTTTGGCGGATCCGGAAACGATTTTGCGCTGGCGGTCACGTGGGCCGAGGGCGGCGACGTGGTCCTGCTCTTCGATCAAGAGGAGCTCTCGGTGAGTTCCGAGGGGTATGGGCCTGGTTCGAGTCTCCAGCGGAGGCTCGTGCGCAGGCCCGCCGAGGCGCCCTGATCAGGGGAAGAAGGCGGCCCGGGAAAACCAGGCCGTCATGGCGAGGCCCAGGACCACGATGCCCCGGCGCAGTTTGTCGGGGTCGATGCGTTGCGAGAAACGCGCGGAGAAATAACCGCCCGCAATGGCGCCGGCCATGACGGCGAAGCCGGGGACGAGCCAGAGCAAGCCCTCGCCGAGGAAAAACATCGAGGCGACGAGGTTGATGGCCACGCCGAGCCAGGCCTTCATCGCATTGAGCTCGTGCAGCGTGCCTTCGATGAAGAGGCCAAAAACGGCGAGCATGACGATGCCCATTCCGGCCCCGAAATACCCGCCGTAGACGGCGACCAAAAATTGCAGAAAGACCCCGAGCGCCACGGGGACGCGGGCCTTCTTGCCGAGCACGGCCTTGCGAATGCGCGCCTGGAAGGCGAGGAGCAGCGTGGCGGTGAGGACGAGGAGCGGGACGACGAAATCGAAGAGGCGCTCGGGCGTGTGCGTGAGGAGCCACGCACCGAAGAGCGCGCCCGCGATCGTGGGGGGCACGAGGTAACGTAAATGGGATTTCGTGCGCGCGAGCTGGTCGCGGAAGCCAAAGGCGCTGGCGAGCGCGCCGGGCCAGAGGGCGACCGAGTTCGTGGCATTCGCGGCGAGCGGGGGGACGCCGAACGCGACGAGGACCGGAAAGGAGACGAGGGAGCCGCCGCCGGCGACGGCGTTGATCGACGACGCCACGAAGCCCAAGACGAAGAGGGCCGCGAGCGCGAGCGGGTTCTGGCCGGAAAAACCGAGGTCCTGGGAGACGAGCGGCATGAAAGGGTCCTCGGATCGGATTCAGGAAGCGCGTCCGCTCGCGGTTTGCCAGTCGAGTCCGAAGCGGGCGAGGTATTTGCGCAATCGATCGGCGTCGTTGACCGTGGTGCGCTCCTTGCGCGATTCGGCGAAGAGCGTGCGGCCCGCCTCGCTGAGGGTGCGCGAGGCGCGGCAGACGCACAAGACCTCTTCGAGCTGGGCGCGGTCGAATCGATCGAGCTTCGCTCCCGCCTCGGAGCCGAGGACCTCGGCGAGGATGTCGCCGCCGCCGACGGAGCTTCCATTTGGCAGGTGAATGCGGCCGCTCGTCCAGGAGAGCTCCAATCGCTCGATCTCCTCGGCGACGATCTCCTTCGTGATGCGTCCGCCGTGCGCGAGCGTGGCCATGCGGGTGACGGAGGCGTTGAGGTCGCGGAAATTGCCGCTCCAGAGCGCACGCGGGGATACGGCGAATTCGAGGAAGGCTTCCCGTGCGGCCCGGTTCATGGTGACGTTCACGCCGAGGAGGCGCGAGGCGAGCTCGAGCTCGTAATCGAGGTTCGGCTCGATGTCCTCGGGGCGCTCGCGCAAGGCCGGGAGGCGGAACGTCCAGAGGTTGATACGGGCGTATAGGTCCTCGCGAAAATCGCCGCGCGCGGCCCGGGTGCCGAGGTCGCGGTTCGTGCCGGCGATGAGGAGGAAGTCACTCTTGACCTCCTGGTCCGCGCCGACCGGATAAAATGCCTTTTGCTCGATCGCGCGGAGGAGCATGGCCTGTTCGTCGAGGCCGAGCTCGCCGATCTCGTCGAGGAAGAGCAATCCGCCGTCGGCTTTGCGCAAAAGGCCCGGGCGATCGGCGACGGCGCCGGTGTATGCGCCCTTTTTGTGGCCGAAGAGCGTGGCCATGGCCGCGTCGCCGCGCAGCGTGGCGCAGTTGACCGGGACGAACTCGCCCTGGATCTGGCGCCGCGCTTTTTTGAGCTCGTAAATGCGCGCGGCGAGCTGGCTCTTGCCGGCGCCCGTGGGGCCCATGAGGAGCATCGGGGCGCGCGAGGCCTTGGCGACCTCCTCGACCCGCTCGATCAGGCGATTGAACGAGGCGTTTTTGGTATCGATGCCCGCCTTGAGAAAACTCTGGCTCTCGTGGCGCTCGCGGGAGAAGCGCGAGGCAATGCGGTCATAACGAGAGAGGTCGAGGTCCACGATGGAATACGTGCCCGGCCCGCCGCGGGTTTCCTTGCGCGGGGGCGAGGTCTGAATGACGCGGCCGGGGAAATAACGGGCCTCGGTCAGGAGGAAGAGGCAGATCTGCGCGACGTGGGTGCCCGTGGTGAGGTGGACGAGGTACTCCTCGCGCTCCGGCTTCCACGGATAGGCGCGCGCGATGTCGTGCAGGCCGGCATAAACCTCCTCGAAATCCCAGGCGTCCTTCCAGGTGACCGCGATTCGCTCGACGATCGTGTCGGGCGAGGCGTGGCGGACGTCCTCCTCGACCTGCGTAGCGAGCTCTCCAAATTTTTTTGGCTCGGCAAGCAAGACGAGGCGGCTCACGAGCAGGTCCTCGTGCTGGCAAAGCGCGACCGTGGGCCGCCAGCGCTCCCAACGCGCCGGGCCTTTGCCCGCGTCGAGCGAGGTGCCGAGGATGCCGAACACGACGAGAGGTCGAGAGGACATGGTAAGGTGGGCGACGGAATAGCACGTTCTTCGTCCCCCGTATCGGAATTTATCCAGGCGTCTATGAGCGGGCCCGAAAAAGGCCCCGGGAGCCAGGCACGCGGCGTGCTCTACCGGTCCGCGTCCACCCGTGACGTGAAAGGCAAGGCGACCATGAACGAGACGACCCACCAGACGTTCGAGACCGACGGCGTGCCGATCAAGGCCTGGACGCGCGGCGTGCCGTTCGAGACCGAGGCCGAAGAGCAGGTCCGGCGCCTGGCGACCCTGCCGTTCCTCCACAAGTGGGTCGCCGTGATGCCCGACGTGCACGCCGGGAAGGGCGCGACGGTCGGGAGCGTGATCGCGACGAACGGCGCGATCATCCCGGCAGCGGTGGGCGTGGACATCGGCTGCGGGATGATCGCGGTGGAGACGACGCTCACGGCGTCGCATCTCCCCGACGACCTGAAGGAGATCCGCAGCGCGATCGAGGCGGCCGTGCCGCACGGGCGCACGAACAACGGCGGGCCCGGCGATCGCGGCGCGTGGGGAGACGCGCCCGAGCGCGTGCAGAAGGCGTGGGCGGAGCTCGCGCCGGCCTACGAGGCGATCGTGAAGGAAAACCCGTCGATCGGGCGCGGGACGGCGATCGGGCACCTCGGGACGCTCGGGACGGGGAACCACTTCATCGAGGTCTGCCTCGATGAGCGCGACCACGTGTGGTTCATGCTGCACTCGGGTTCGCGCGGCGTGGGAAACCGCATCGGGAGCCACTTCATCGACCTCGCGAAGAAGGACATGAAGCGGTGGTTCATCCACCTGCCGGACGCGGATCTCGCCTACATCCCCGATGGAAGCGAGACGTTCGGCCAGTACTGGCGCGCGCTCGCCTGGGCGCAGGAGTTCGCGCGGACGAACCGCGCGTTGATGATGGAGGCGACGATCATGGCCGTGCGAAAGACGGGGCTTTTGCCGTCGTTCGAGCTCGCCCGCGAAGCCGTGAACTGCCACCACAACTACGTGTCGAAGGAGCACCACTACGGCAAGGACGTGTGGGTGACGCGCAAGGGTGCGGTGCGCGCAGGCGAGGGCGAGCTCGGGATCATTCCCGGGAGCATGGGTGCGAAGAGCTTTATCGTTCGTGGACTCGGGAACCGCGAGTCGTTCTGCTCGTGTAGCCACGGCGCGGGTCGGAAGATGTCGCGCACGGCGGCGAAGCGGGCGTTCTCGCTCGAGGACCACGCGCGCATGACGGCCGGGATCGAGTGCCGCAAGGACGAGGACGTGATCGACGAGACGCCCGGCGCGTACAAGTCGATCGACGATGTGATGCATGCGCAGCGCGACCTCGTCGAGGTCGTGCGCACGCTGCGACAAGTGGTGTGCGTGAAGGGGTGAGGGCGATGCTGACGCTGGATGGAGCAACGGGCGAGGGCGGAGGGCAGATCCTGCGCTCCTCCCTCGCCCTGTCGATGGTGACGGGTCAGGCGTTCCGGGTGCACTCGATCCGCGCAAAGCGGTCGAAGCCGGGGCTCATGCGTCAACACCTCGTGGCCGTGCGCGCGGCCGCCGAGGTGAGCGATGCGGTGCTCGCGGGGGACGAGATCGGCTCGACCGAGCTCGTGTTCAGGCCGGGCGCGGTGAAGCACGGGTCGTATCGGTTCGCGATCGGGAGCGCGGGGAGCGCGACGCTCGTGTTGCAAACGGTGCTGCCGGCGCTGCTCGCGACGGCCGGCAGCTCGTCGCTCGTGTTCGAGGGCGGGACGCACAACCCCATGGCGCCGCCCTACGATTTCGTGGAGCGCGCGTTCTTGCCGATCGTGCGGCGCATGGGCGCGAACGTCTCCGCGCGGATCGTGTCGTACGGGTTTTACCCGGCTGGCGGAGGTCGTGTGGAGGTGGCCGTGGAGGGCTGTCCGCGGCTCGCGGCTCTCTCGCTGCTCGATCGGGGCGAGGTGCGAAGAACGCAACTGCGCGCGCTCGTGTCGCAGATCCCGGGCACGGTCGGGGTGCGCGAGGTCGACGCGTTCCTCGCGGAGGTGCCGTGGGATCGATCGTGCGCGCGGCCCGAGGTCGTGAAGAACAGCCCGGGTCCAGGAAACGCGCTCGTGGCCGACGTGGAGAGCGAGCACGTGACCGAGGTTTTTACGGCGTTCGGCGAGCGTGGGGTGCGCGCGGAGGAGGTGGCTTCGAAGCTCGCGAAGGAGGTGAAGCGCTACCTCGCAGCGGGTGTGCCCGTGGGCGAGCATCTCGCGGATCAACTGCTCTTGCCGATGGCGCTCGGCGAGGGCGGGGCGTTTCATACGCTGTCGCCGTCGGGTCACACGCGGACGCAAGTCGAGGTGATCCGGACCTTCCTGGGAACGAAGGTGCGGATGGACGAGCGCAGCGCGGAGGAATGTGTGATCGAAGTGGAAGGCACGCGGCGGTAGGAGCGAGCGGACAGGCGCTCGGGCTCGTCACGCAAGGGAACGCTCGACAAAGCGGCCGTCCCCGGGCATGACGGGCACGTGCTGCGTCTGCTCGTGTCCCCCCGAAGCGAGGAGCGGCTCCGGGCCGCGGAGGTTTTCCTCGGGGAGGGGAAAGCCGACGCGATCGCGCTCCTGGTCGGTCCGTCGCGCGGGGCGGCGCTCGATCTCGCGGCGCGGGTGGGATCGTCGCGAGGCGCGATCTTCGGGCTGCATCGGCTGACGCTCGGGCAACTCGCAGCGCGCCTCGCCGCGCCGGAGCTCGCACGGCGGAGGCTCGCGCCGGCCACGCCGCTCGGCGTGGAGGCGGTGGTGGCGCGCGCGGTGGCGAGCGCGCTCGAAGCGGGCGCGCTCGGATATTTCGCGCCGGTCGCGCGGACGCCGAGCTTCGCGAGCACGCTCGCGGCGACGCTGAGCGAGCTGCGCATCGAGGGCATCGGGCCCGCGGAGATCCGAGGCGACGATCCGAGGAGTCGCGACCTGCGTGAGCTCGCGCGTCGTTACGACGAGCAGCGTGAGCGGGCGCGGATCGCCGATCGCGCGGAGGTGCTCGCGGCGGCGACGGTGGCCGTGCGCGAGGCGGACGAGATTCGAAGGGCGCGGCTGCTTTTGCTCGACGTGCCGATCACGTCGCGGCTCGAAGAGAGGTTCGTCGCGGAGCTCGTCGCCGCGGCGGAGAGCGCGTTCGCGACGGCGCCGACGGGCGATGATCGCGCAGTCGAGGCGCTCGCGGCGCTTGCTTCGGAGGTGGTGACGGATCGGAGCGAGCGGTCGCATTCGTCGCTCTCGCGGCTGCATCAATACCTGTTCGCCGCGGCGGAGCTTCCGGCCGCGGAGGCAGGCGACGACGTGTCGTTTTTCTCGGCGCCGGGCGAGGGGCGCGAGTGCGTGGAGATCACGCGACGGATCCTGGCGGAGGCACGGAGGGGCGTGCCGTTCGACGACATCGCGGTGTTCTTGCGGGCGCCGGACACGTACGCGTCGCTGCTCGAAAGCGCGCTGCGTCGTGCGAAGATCCCGGCGCATTTCGCGATCGGGGCCGCGCGGCCGGACCCCTCGGGGCGCGCGTTCCTCGCGCTGCTCGCGTGCCGCGCGGAGGACCTTTCTCCTCGGCGTTTCGCGGAGTACCTGTCGCTCGCGCCGATGCCGAAGGAGAGTGTCGCGGTGGAGGCGGCGCCGCGGGCCTTGCTTCCGCGGGCCGATCTCTTCGGCGCGCTGCTCGAAGGCGAGCCGTCGGCGAAGCGCATTCGAAGAGAGCAAGCGGCGGCGAGCGAGGGCGCGCGTGTGCCCGTGCGGTCGGCGCCGATCGGATGGGAGCGGCTGCTCACGAAGGCCTCGATCGTCGGGCGCAAGGAGCGCTGGGCCGAGCGGCTCGCGGCGCTCGGAAAGGCGTTCGAGCGAGAGCTAGCGCTTTTGCGACGGCGGGATCCGAGCTCGCCGCGGATCGAGACGGTGGAGCGTGAGATCGAGGCGCTCGGCGAGCTCACGCGGTTCGCGCTGCCGCTCGTGGATGCGCTCGCGGCGTTGCCCGAGCACGGGAGCTGGGGCGTGTGGATCGAGGAGCTCGGCCAGCTCGCGCGGATGGCGCTGGAGCAGCCGGAAGACGTGCTGTCCGCGCTCAGCGAGCTCGCGCCGATGGCGGAGCTTCCGGCGGTGTCGTTCGACGAGGTGCGGCGCGTGCTCGAAGGTCGGCTCGGGTCACGCGTGACGCCGCCGTCGGGGAGGCGGTACGGCGCGGTGTTCGTCGGGACGCCCGAGCTTGCACGCGGTCGCTCGTTCGCGGTCGTGTTCGTCCCCGGCCTTGCGGAGCGGCTGTTCCCGGAGGCGCCGCGCGAGGATCCGATCCTGCTCGACGCGGATCGGCGTGCGATCTCGAAGACGCTGCGGGCGCAGGCGGATCGGAGCCGCAACGAGAGGTTGCTTCTGCGTTTGTCCGTGGGCGCCGCGCGGGAGCGGGTGCATCTTTCGTATCCACGTGTCGAGGTGGCGGCGGGACGGCCGCGCGTGCCTTCATTTTATGGGCTCGACGTGCGGCGCGCGACGACGGGGACGTTGCCCGATCACGACGCGCTCGAGCGAGACGCGGCGGGCGCTGCGGGCGCGCGGCTCGCGTGGCCCGCGCCGGCCGAGCCCGAGGATGCGATCGACGATGCCGAGCACGACCTCGCGATGCTGGGGCGGCTCTTGCACGGAGGCGAGGAGGCCGAGGCGGCGGGGCGCGCGCAGTACTTGCTCGACCTGAATCCGCACCTCGCGCGGTCGCTCCGCGCGCGGTCGGCGCGGTGGGACAAACCCGTCACGCATCATGATGGCATCGTGCGCAAGACCGCGGCCACGGCGGCCGTGCTCGCGGCGAACCGCCTGCGCGTGCGGCCGTATGCGGTGACGGCGCTCGAGAAGTTCGCGGCGTGCCCGTATCGATTCTTGCTGGCGGCGATCCATCGGTTGCCGGCGCGCGAGCGGCGTGGCTCGCCGGACAGGCTCGATCCGATCTCGCGTGGCGTGCTCTTTCACCGCGTGCAAGCCGAGACGCTCGCGGCGCTGGAGCGGGAAGGGGCGCTGCCGTTCGGCCCGGAAGGTTTGTCGCGAGCCCAGGCGGTGCTCGACGAGCGGCTCGACGCGGCGGCGCGCGAGCACGAGGAGCGCACGCTGCCGCCCGTGGAGAGCGTGTTCCGCGACGAGATCGAGCGTGCGCGGGTGGAGCTTCATGCGTGGCTCGCGCGCGTGGCCGATCAGAGCTGGCTCGTGTGGCCGGTGCGGTACGACCTCGCGTTCGGGTTGCCGCCGCACGAGCATGAAGATCCACGCAGCGTGGCTGAGGCCGCGGTGATCGAAGGACAGTACTTGCTGCACGGCGCGATCGACGTGGTCGAGCGGCACGCGGCGACGGGGCATGCGCGCGTGACCGACGTGAAGACGGGGGCGAACTTCGCGCGGCCGGGGCTCGTGATCGACGGCGGCGAGGTGCTGCAGCCGGTGCTCTACGGCCTCGCGTACGAGGCGGTGTGGAAGGAGCCGGTGACGGACGCGAGTTTGTCGTTCTGTACCACGCGCGGCGGGTATGTAGAGCATGTGATCGAGCTCGACGAGGCCGCCCGCGCGAAGGCCGTCCAGGTGCTCTCGCTCGTGGACGAGGCGATCGACAAAGGGTTTTTCCCGCCCGCGCCGAGGCCGGGTGCGTGTGACACGTGCGGCTACAGGCTCGTGTGCGGGCCGCATGAAGAGAGGCGCGCGGCGCGCAAGGACGAGTCTTCGCTCGACGGCGGCGCGTTGTTCACGCGGCTGCGGATGCTCCGAGGTGAGCCGTGACCGAGAGCGCGTTCGTGTTCGAGGCGCCGCAAGGCGAGGGGCTCGCCGACGCGGAGGCGCGCGCGCTCATCCGCGGCGCGCTCGGGCGCACGATGATCGTCGAGGCCGCGGCCGGCACGGGCAAGACGACCGAGCTCGTGCTGCGCATGGTCGCCGTGCTCGCCGAGGGGCGCGCGGAGATCGAGGAGATCGTCGCGGTCACGTTCACCGAAAAAGCGGCCGGCGAGCTGAAGCTGCGGCTCCGCAGCGGAATCGAGCGCGCACGCAGGCTCGCCCCGGATGAGGCGCAACGCGCGAACCTGGAGCGCGCGCTCGCGCATCTGGAGGAGGCGCGGATCAGCACGATCCATGGGTTTTGCGCCGACCTTCTGCGCGAGCGTCCCGTGGAGGCGGGCGTCGATCCAGCGTTCCGCGTGATGACCGAGGCCGAGGCGGATCGACGCTACGGCGAGGCGTTCAGCAGGTGGCTCGAACAGATCCTCGGTCGCCCGCCCGAGGGCGTTCGAAGGCTCTTGCGGCGGCGCGAGCACGGACCCGGGCCGATCGAGCGGCTGCGCCGCGCCGGTCAGGAGCTCATCGCCTGGCGGCATTTCACCGCGCGCTGGCAGCGGCCTCCGTTCGATCGGGATCGCGCCCTCGACGCGATCCTCGCGGAGATGACCGCGTTCGCCGAGGCGAGCGAGGGCGCGCTCCACGCGAACGATCCGCTGCACCGCGACACCGAGCCGGCCCGCGCGCTCGTCATGCGTCTGCGCGCCGAGGGCGAGCATCACTGGGATCGTGACGAGATCGAGGCCGAGCTCTGCGCGCTCAGCAGGCAGCGCGACTTCATGCGCCCGCGCCGCGGCGCCGGATCCCGCTACGGCGCGCACACGACGCGGGCCGATCTGCTCGCGGCGCACGGCGCGCTCGTGGCCTCGCTCGAACGATTCCAGCGCGAGGCCGACGGCGATCTCGCGGCGCTCTTGCAGGACGAGCTTGGCGCGCTCGTCGCGACGTACCAGGCGCGCAAGGCCGAGGTGGGCGCGCTCGACTTCGAAGATCTGCTCGTCTGCACACGGGACCTCGTGCGTGATCAGGGCGAGGTGCGCCGCGGTTTTCAGGAGCGTTACCGCTGCATCTTCGTCGACGAGTTCCAGGATACGGACCCGCTCCAGGCCGAGATCCTCATGCTGCTCGCGGCCGACGATCCGAGCGTCCGCGCGTATCGCGACGTGCAGCCCGTGCCCGGAAAGCTCTTCCTCGTCGGCGATCCGAAGCAGGCGATCTACCGGTTTCGCCGGGCTGATCTTTCGGTCTACGAGGAGGTCAAAGAACTGCTCGTCCGGCGCGGCGCGCTCTTCGTGGAGCTCAGCACGAGCTTCCGATCGGTCCCCAGCATCCAGAAGCTCGTGAACACCGCGTTCGCGCCGGTGATGGTGGGGGATCGCGAGGCGCTCTCCGCGCGCTACGTGCCGCTCCGGCCCGCGCGCAAGGCGATCGCGGGGCAGCCGTCGATCGTGTGCGTGCCCGTGCCCGAGCCCTACGGCAAGCAGCGGCTCACCTCGGCCGCGGTCGAACAAAGCGTGCCGGCCGCGGTGGGCGCGTACCTCGACTGGCTGCTGCACGAGAGCGGCTGGAAGGTGACCGAGCGGGATCAACCAGGAGAATTCGTTCCCGTCGCGCCGCGGCACGTTTGTCTGGTCTTCCGGCGCTTCGAGAGCCACGGCGAGGACGTCACGCGCGCTTACGTCGAGGCCCTCGAAGCGCGCGGCATCCCGCACGTGCTCGTCGGCGGAAAGTCGTTTTACGCCCGCGAGGAGGTCGAGACGATGCTCGCGGCGCTGCGCGCGATCGAGCGGCCCGAGGACGAGCTCGCGGTGTTCGCGACGCTGCGCGGATCGCTCTTCGCCGTCGGCGACGAGGCGCTGCTCGAGTACCGCTTCACCTACGGGAAGCTTTCCCCCCAGCGAATCCCCGAGACGCCGCTTCCGCCGCATCTTGCGCCGATCGGCGCGGCGCTTTCGCTGCTCGCGCGGCTCTCCGAGGGGCGGAACGCGCGGCCGATCGAGACCACGGTCGCCGAGCTCTGCGACGCGACCCGCGCCTGCGTGGGGTTTGCCCTGCGTCCCTCGGGCGAACGCGCGCTCGCGAACGTGCTGCACATCGCCGAGCTCGGGCGCGCGTACGAGGCTTCGGGAGGTACGTCGTTCCGCGCGTTCGTCGAGCAACTCGAAGAGGACGCGGAGCGTGGTCGCGCGCCCGAGGCGCCGATCCTGGAAGAGGGCGGCGACGGCGTGCGCATCATGACGGCGCATCGGGCCAAGGGCCTCGAATTCCCGGTCGTCGTGCTCGCCGATGTGACCGCGCGGCTCGGCGCGCAAGCCGTGAGCCGCTACGTCGACGCCTCGCGCTCGCTCTGCGCGCTCCGCCTCGGCAGCGTCGCGCCCTGGGATCTCGTCGAGCACGAAGCGCTTGAAATGCGCCGCGACGAGGCCGAAGGCACGCGGCTCGTGTACGTGGCTGCAACCCGCGCGCGTGACCTCGTCATCGTGCCGGCCGTGGGCGACGATCCACGTTTCCCCGAGCAATCGTGGATCGGGCCGATCCATGCGGCGATCGCGCCTCCTTCGGGCGCCGAGCCTTCTGCCGAAGCGGCGCCGGGTTGCCCGCCGTTCGGCGACGATACGGTTTTGTCGCGGCCCGAGGGGCTTTCACGCGGGCCGGCAACGGTTTGTCCGGGCGGATATCGTTTGCCCGGGGGGCATGACGTCGTGTGGTGGGACGTGACGCGCCTCGACCTCGAACGCGAGCCTGCGTTCGGCGTGCGCCGCGAGGACATGCTGCGCAAGGACGCGCCCGTCGGCCGCGTGGAAGAGGACCTCGAGACGTATCGACGCTGGGTCCGGGAGCGCGCGGCCGATCGCGAGCGCGGCGCGCGGCCGCTGTACAAAGTCCAGACGGTCACCGAGCGGGCCGAGACCTCGAACGAAGCACCCGCCCTCGACGTGCCGATCCTCGATGTCGGTCGGGAGGCGGGCCGACCGGGGGGAGCTCGCTTCGGCGAGCTCGTGCATGCCGTGCTCGCGCAAGTGCCGCTCTCGGCCAAACGGGACGTCGTGGAGCAAGCGGCGGCGCTCGCGGCGCGGCTCTTCGGCGCGACCGAGATCGAGGAGGCGGCAGCCGTGCGCGCGGTGGTCCTCGCGCTCGCTCATCCGGTGATCGAGAGGGCGCGCGCGGCCGAGACGCGCGGCGAATGCCGGCGAGAGACGCCGCTCAGCTTGATGGCCGAGGACGGGACGCTGATCGAGGGCATCGTCGATCTCGCGTTTCGCGAGCCGAGCGGCTGGACTGTGGTGGATTTCAAGACCGACCGCGAGATCGACCGCGCGGGGCCCGTGTATCGACGGCAGGTTTCGCTTTATGCGACGGCGATCGGCCGGGCGACCGGGGAGGCGTGCGCGGCGATTTTGTTACGGGTTTGAGGGGTCTTCCTCGGACGCCGGATGCTCGCCGCAGTCGGCGTCGTGGTGGATTCTGAACCCGTGCATCAGCGTGATTGCAGCGGATCCAGCACATGTACGGAGCGCCGAAGCAGGCGCGCCGGCGTGGCGTTGGCGAGACGCGCGCGCTCGGCCCTCGCCGAGGCGCCTCGGGGGCACTAGATTCCAGGCATGACGCCCCTCCTCAAGCGCGCGCTCGATCAGGCGGCGGTTTGGCATCAGGGACAGAAACGCAAGTACCCCGGCGTCGACGTGCCGTACGTCAGCCATCTGGCCGGTGTCGCGATCCTCCTCGCCAAGCATGGCTTCGACGAAGAGGTCATCGCGGCAGGCGCGCTGCACGACGCCATCGAAGACACCGGCGCGACAGCCGAGGAAATCGCGCGGCTCTTCGGGCGCCGCGTTGCCGATCTGGTCCTCGCCGTGACCGAGCCAGCGAAGTCCTTCGCCTGGGAGGAGCGCAAGCAGCGCTATCTCGAGCAATTCGCGAAGAACCCCTGGGACGCCCAGGCCATCACCATTGCGGACAAGATCGACAACTTCCAATCGATCGTCGTCTGCGCGAGCACCCACGGCGACCCCTGGCCCATGTTCCGCCGCGGCCGCGACACGCAAATCGCCGGCTTCCGTGCGCTGCGCGAGCGCATCCTGCGCCTGCCGCCGCACGCGTTGATCGACGAGTTCGAACGCGCCTTCGCCGACGTCCTCGCCGCCCCGGCCGGCGCCGCCCTCGAACATCGCTCGGCCTGAACACCCGGGGTCTGTGATATGTGCGGATCGCCCGGCCGCTCGCGCGCTCCGGGCCCCACGAGAGGAGGTAGCGCGATGAAGAAGACCCTCGGCTTGTTGATGGCGGCGGGCATGCTCGGCGGCTGCTCGTACGGCGGCATCGCGACGGTCGGCGACAAGGTCGTGATCACGCGGAACGACCTCTTCCTCTTCGGCGCGCTTCGCAAAGTGTACGTCTGCAAGGTGGCGGACCGGGGCTTGACCGAGTGCGCCGCCGACGGCGAGACGCCCTGATCGTTCTGCGCATGAAACACCGAAATTCGTGGGTGGGGCTCGCGCTCGTGTTCGCTCTGGCCTCCGCGTGTCGCTCGGAGCCGCCGGAGACCGCGATCGAATATGGCGAGCCGGTCGGGCTTCGGATGGCGACGAAGCGCGGGATGCCGGACTATGAAATCGCCGTCGCCGTGTCCAAAGGGACCGACGTCGGGCCGCTCGTCCCGGCACTCGGCGCGGCCTTGCACGCGGCGGTCGAGCTGTGCCCGGAGATCGTGCAAGCCGGAAAGCGCGGCGAGATCGTGGGCGTCTGGTTCCGCGTCGAGCAGGGCGCGATCGGCAAGGTCGAGACGAAGGGCGTCCAGGCGACGTGTGTCACGGGCGCGATCGGGGGAAAACCCATCGCCGCGCCGGACAAACTCGCCGTGCTCGCCGAGATCCGCTTCCCGTCCGACGCGCCCGTTCCGACGGCTCCGACAAGCACGCCATGAAGCGATCGCGCGTCGGGGCGTCTGGCGCGCTCGTGCTGTCGCTCCTTTCGACGGCGGCGATGGCAAACGCGAACGAATCCCCCAGGGCGCCCGCCGAAAAACGAGCTGCTCCGTTCTGGACCTGGGACGCGAATGTCGAGGGCGGCCTCGGCGCGCTCTTCGAAGATCGCGCGCATCTCTCGGGTTTCGGCCGGGTTCGTGGAGGGTTTCTGCGGGTCGACGAGCGCTCCGTCTCGGAGCCTCGTTTCCTCGCGCTCGGCCTGACCTACGAGCTTTCGGACTTCTCGCCGGCCACCTTCGGCATCGAGGTCGAGACGCTCGGGCTCGCCTCGGGCGCGTGGCTCCAGCTCGGGGCGCTGGTCGACGTGCAGCCGCGCCCCGGCGCGAAGCTCGCGCTCGGCTGGAGTCTCTTCGGTGTCGAAGGTCAGGTGCGGTGGGACAAGGACGACGGGGTTGTCTGGGCGGCTTATGGCAAGCTGCGCGTGCCCGTCGGGATTCTCGGCTGGGCGTTATCGAGCCGTCGGTGACGTCGCCGCGGGGGGCGGGGTCGGCTGCGCCTTCTTCGGAGGAGGCACCGGATCCTTCGGGTCGGCTTCCTTGAGCTCCTCGTCCTTTTCCGCCGGCGGCTGCGCCGTTGGATTCGTCGGGGCCGGCGCCTGCGCCGTGGGTGCGTCCTTCGGAGCCGGTTGTTCCTTCGCGGCCGGTTGTTCCTTCGCGGCCGGTTGCTCCTTCGCCGCGGGCTGCTCCTTGGTTTGCTCCTCCATCGCCTCGTCCGCTGCGGCGACGGGCGACGTCGCTTGCGTGTCGGCGGGCTCCGGCGGCGGCGGCCACTGGCTCACGTAGCGCGGCGCTTCTCCCGGCCCTGATGCGTCGATCCAGCTCACCGAGCCCGTGCCCGGCGTGCGCACGTCCACGTGGACGAACGAGCTGTTCGGGTAGTAGCCGCAGCCCGTGTCCGCGATCGTCTTGCAGAACGCGACGACCTCCTCGTTCGACACGCCCGCGACGCGCATGTCGAGCGCGCGCGCGCTCTGGTGCAAGCTGCCTCGGCTCTTCGGGCGGTAGCCGCTCACGAGCGAGATCCCCTTGCCCGGGAAATGCTTCGCGATCGCCTCGACCCGCGAAAGGAGCCCCGGATCGAGCAGCCGCACGTTCGGCGCGATCTCACCCGCCGCGAGCGCCGGCTCCGCCGCCTTCTCCTTGCTTCCCTTGCCCTTCGCCGGGCCCGGCTTCTCTTGTTTCGCCGTGCGCGGATCGGGCTTTTTCGTCTTCGGCAGCTCGGGCCGCGGCGTACCCCAGGGCCGCGCGAGCACGCTGAGCTTCTCGCGGGCCTCGTCGAGCACCTTGCCCTTGCAGTCGACGAGCGAAAACGTCTCGCCTTCGAGGC
This sequence comes from Polyangium jinanense, assembly GCF_028435265.1. GTDB lineage: Bacteria > Myxococcota_A > Polyangia > Polyangiales > Polyangiaceae > Polyangium > Polyangium jinanense. Next base: position 307,749 of record NZ_JAGTJK010000001.1, read on the forward strand.
CGTTCCGATCGATCGATATCGCCGGCGCGAAGCAGGGTGGGCGATCCGTCTCGGCTTCCGCCTTCTTCGTGCCCTTGCGCTTCTTGCTCGGCGCACGCGTCGACGCCTTCTTCGAGCGCGAGACGCCCGCCGCGCCTTCGGTCTTCGTCGGGGTCGCGCTCTTCGTGCTGGCCGTCGTGGTTGCGCCGTCGGTCTTCTTCGCGCTCGCCGTGGTCGTCGCGGCCTCGGATTTCTTCGCGGTCGTGGTCTTCGTGCTGGCCGTCGTGGTCGCGCCGTCGGACTTCTTCGCGCTCGCCCCTGCGCCCTTCGCGTGCGTGGCGGGCTTCGTGGCGCCCTCGGGCTTCGCCTTCGTCGACGCGGCCTTGTTCGGGGCCTCGGCCGTCTTCGTGTCGGCTTGCACCATCCGCTTCGGCGGGGCCTTGCGGCGGCTCTTGCGTTTCTTCGGCGCAGCGGCGGATTTCTGGGCCTCCTCGGGCGCCTTCTCCGTCTTCGAGGGCTCTTCTGCCTTCGCGGGCGCTGCCGCCTTCGGCGCCGCCGCCTCTTCCGCGAATGCCTCGCCGAAAGCGAAGGGCGCCGCGAGCGTGAGCAGCGCCGCGAGCGTGGACGCAACCCTACGCCTGATCCGACCGTAACGACCGCTGACCATGTGTCGTGCTCTCCACCGACGCCCATCCGTCCACGCGGGGGACGCTGGGTACGCCGGTGTCTCGCGTTGTGTCATGGGGTGGGTACGCGGGCCTAATTTTCTGAGGCTTCCACGGGTGCCTGTGGTAGAGGTGGGGCACCCATCGCGGCGCCATGCGCGCCTCGATGGCGCGGACGTCGCCCTCGTTCCTGGCACGTCCCGTCGCTCGGACGGCGGCGGGCAGAATCCAATCGAGGCGCCCGCGCAGTTGGCCCGCACCGGGGGAAAGGTCGGCTCGAAGCAGACGAGCGTTCTTGGAGAACCAGACAAGCGCAACGCCGCACGGCGAGCCCGCGCGTGAACGAGCGAAGCTCGAGCACGAAACGACGCGCGGACGTCGAGCATGAACGTTGCCTCCGGGAGCACTCAGTCCCGGGACCAAGAACCGCGAGCACTGCCAAGCCATCTCCCTCCGGCGGCAGCAAGGACGAATTTATGCGGCGGATGCGGAAAGACGAGACCAAGGTCTGGCACAACCCCGAGCTCGCGCCGTTCGCGCGAGCGCCGAAGACCGGCAGCACGAGCCGGAACAGTACGACCCAGCAGGACAGTCGCGTCGCGAAGGAGCATCGCGCGGCGCTCGAGGCGCTCTTCGCACCGCGCCGGGACCCCGAGCCCGAAGGCAGCGGCAAGAACGGCAAGAACGGCCGCGACTCCACACCGAAGCCAGGCCGCATCGTGCTCGCGCCGCCTCCGCAGAGTGATCCGCGCGCCACCGAGCGCCAGCGGCTCCTCGGCAAGCTCCTCGGCGCCGAAGGGCGTCCGCACATCACGAAGGCCGCGAACGAGTTCCTCGGTGCCGGCTTCAACTTCCCCGACGACCAGGACGTGCACCTGAAGCTCCTCGAGCACAGCGACGAGTCGCGCGTGCGCGAGGCGCTCTCCTCGCTCGCCTCGCTGCTCGTCGGCGAGCTGCCGAAGCGCCGCGCCGTGCTCGAGTCGCGCCTGCGCCGCATCGAGGAGTTCGCCGAGGACGAGTCCACCCGCGACGCCGCCGCCCAGCTCCGCAGGCAGGTGAGCGGCAGGCCCGATACGCAGAACCAGTCCGCCCAATGAACAAAGCCGAGTTCGAGGCCGAGCTGCGCAAGCTCTTCCAGGCCCACGAGACCCGCACCGAGAACGAGCGCTGTGTGCAGTGCACAGGCTGCGAGCGCTGCGTCGACTGTACGTTCTGCAAGAACTCGAAGGCCCTCGCGCGGTGCCACTACTGCGTCGACTCGCAGCGCTGCTCGGACAGCACGCACTGCCGGAGCTCGCGCGACCTCGTGCGCTGCAACCACTGCGTCGCGTGCGAGCGCTGCACCCAGTGCTCCTACGTGGTCCGTTCCGTCGACTGCACCGAGTGCACGTACTGCTTCGGCTGCGTCGGGCTCGTCCGGAAAGACTTCCACATCCTGAACAAGCCCTACGACCGCAGCACGTACTTCGCGATCACGAGCCGCCTCGCGCGCGAGCTCGGCCTCGGCTGAGCGGCGATGCGCGCCGTCGTGCAGCGCGCCCTTTCCGCACGCGTCGAGGTGAATGGCGAGGTCACAGGCCGCATCGGCCTGGGCCTCGTCGCGTTCGTCGGCGCCGAGAAGGGCGACGCGCAGGCCGACCTCGACTACGTCGTGAGCAAGGTCCTGGGCCTCCGCGTTTTTCCCGACGATCGCGGCAAGATGACCCGCGCGCTCGCCGACGTCGGCGGGGGCCTGCTCGTCATCAGCCAGTTCACGGTCTTCGGCGACGTGCGCCGGGGCCTGCGCCCGAGCTTCGACGGCGCGATGGAGCCCGCGGGCGCCGAGGCGCTCTACGACCGCTTCGTCGAGGCCGCCCGCAAGAGCGGCGTCCCGGTCGAGACCGGGCGCTTCCGTGCGGACATGCGGGTCTTCGTGGAGAACGACGGACCGGTCACGATCCTCGTCGATTCGCGTCGCCTGTTCTGACCGACTTCCCAGGTGCGGCCCGCGGCGGTACGTAACGGCTCACCATGCACGTGATCGTGTTCGGAGCGGGCGCGCTCGGGCGCATTTACGGTGTTCGCCTCGCCGCGGCGGGCGTTCAGGTCTCGTTCGTCGTCCGGCCCTCGCGCCTCGCCGAGACGTACTCGTTCGTCGTCGAGCAGGTGAACGGGGACAAGCGCCGCGACGTCATCGCAGAGCCGCGCCGCATCGAGACGATCCCCGCCGACGCGACGCTCGTGCTCCTCGCGGTTCGTTTCGACCAGCTCGACCTCCTGCGCCAGAACCAGGACGACGCGCTCGCCGAGGCGCTCCGCCAGGGCCCCGGCGTGCCGCTCGTCGTGCTTACGCCCGTCCTGCCGCCGCAGCTCTCGGCGCTGGAGAAGGCGATCGGGCGGCGCGCCGTCAGCGCGATGCCGGGCGTCGCGGGGTACGTGGACGACGTCGACGATCGTGGCGTCGTTCGCTACTGGTCGACGGGCATCGTCTCGACGCTCCTCGACGACGACGCCTCGGGCCCTGCGCACTCGATGTCCCGCGACGCGCTCGAGGTCCTCGCTCGGCGCCTCACGAACGGCGGCTTGCCCACGCGCTTCGAGCGCGACGTCGCCTCGCTCGACGCCGCCAGCACCGTCTCGTTTTTCCCGCTCATCGCGTCGATCGACGCGGGCCGCGGCATCGACGGCGTGCTCCACGACAAGGACCTCCTCGACACCGCGCTCGCGGCCGCCAAGGAGTGCGAGGGCCTCGCGAAAAAGCTCGGCAAGGTCGCGCCGTGGGCGCACGTGCTCACGCGGTTTGTCGGGCCGTACACCATCAAGCCGGGCGTCGCCCTCGCGCGCCGCCTCGCGCCCGAGACCGTACGCTTCGTCGAGCGTCACTTCGGCCCGAAGCTCCACGCCCAGCACCTCGCCATGGGCGACAGCATCCGCGAGCTCGGCCGCGAGCAGGGCCTCGACATGCCCCAGCTCGAACACCTCATGCAGCGGCTCCGCGCGTCATGACGCGCGCGCGGTGAGCGACGCGCGCCCCTCGACCTTCGCGAGCCTGAGCGCGAGCCCGAGGGCGCTCTCCATCCCGCGTGGATCGGCCTTGCCCATGCCCGCGATGTCGTAGCCCGTCCCGTGATCGACGCTCGTGCGGATCACGGGCAGGCCGAGCGTCACGTTCACCGCTTCGCCAAACCCCACGAGCTTGCACGGGATCGTCGCCTGATCGTGGTACATCGCGACGACCCCGTCGAAGGCCCCCGCCGCTTGTTTGCGGAACGCGGTCTCGGCGCCGAGCGGGCCTGCGAGCGTCGCGGAAAACCCGCCCGCAGAGAGCCGCTCGTTCGCGCGCTCGATCCCCGGCTTGATGCACGTCTCCTCTTCGATCCCGAGCATCCCGCCCTCGCCCGCGTGCGGGTTCAGCGCCGCCACGGCCACGCGCGGCGCTTCCATGCCGAGCGATCGCAGCAGCCGCACGAGCCAGTAACAGCTCGTCGACACCGCCTCCGGCGTCACGGCCGTCGGGACCTCGGCGAGCGGCAGGTGCGTCGTGACGAGCGCCGTCGTGATGTTCGCCGCGCGAAACGCCATCACCACCTCGCGCGCCCCGAGCCGCGCCGCGAGATGCTCCGTATGTCCTGAAAAACCTTTCGCCCCCCGCGCGCCGCTCGTCGCGATCGCGAACTTCGACACCGGCCCCGTCACGAGCGCGGCGGCCGTGCCGTCCGTCACGAGCGCGAGCGCCTCGTTCACCCACGCGAGCTGCACGGCGCCGGCCTCGCGATCGGGCGCGCCGGGTCGCGCGAGCGACGAGAGCTGCGTACTCGGCCCCCACACCCCGATTTCCCCGAGCGCGAGCGACTCGATCTCCGGCGCGTTTTTCACGACGCGAAACCTCGCCGCCGCGATCTTCCCGTCGTGCGCCGCGCGCCTCAGCGTCTCGGCGTCGCCGACGAGCACGCACCGCGCCTCGGCCTCGGCGTTCGCGGCTGCGTGCACCGCGACCTCGGGCCCGATTCCGCTCGGGCAACCCACGCTCACGGCGATCGTTACCCTCTTCATGCGAGCATCGCCCTCCGCAGCTCGGCCGCGGGCGTGTTCAGATGGTCCGGTGCTTCGAGCTTGTAGCCCGCGCCTCGCAGCGTCACGAGCGGCAGCGCGACGCCGAGCTTCGAGCGCAACCTCCGCACGTGGATGTCCACCGTGCGAGGGCCACCTTCATACCGCGACCCCCAGACCTTCACGAGCAGCTCCTCACGCGACACGACCTTGCCGCGCTTCTCGCAGAGGTACGAGAGCAGCGCGAACTCCTTCGCCGTGAGTGGCACGCTGCGCCCGTCGATGCACGCCTCGTGCGCCGATCGATCGACGACGAGCGCGCCGACCTTCACGCGCTCCTCCGTGGCGAACTCGCTCTTCTGCCACTCGGCCTTGCGGATGCGCGCGTAAAGCTCCGCCGGCACGTACGGCGAGAGGACGAAATCGTCGAAGCCGCTCGCGGGATCCATCCGCGCGACCTGCGACACCGAGACGGCCGCGATCGCCGGCACGCCCGTGAGCCGCGGCTCGCGCCGGAGCGCCCGGAGCGCGGAGGCCGCGAGGTCCGGCCGCTCCGGCGTCTCCACGAGGATCGCCCGCGCCTCGTCGTCCTCGCGCTGGAAACACCGCGCGGGTTCGTCCCACAGATCGAGCGTGCGCACCGTGGCGCCGAGGCCACGCAGCACGCTCGCCGCGCCCTCTTCGCGTTCCAGCTCGGGACCGTGCCCGACGATGACGATGAACGACGAGCGGCGCGACATCGGGCGTCGCTATAAAGCTCATGCTGCGGCGCGGCAAGCGTGAGCCTGCCGCGCCGGATCTTCAGCCGATCTTGGTGCCGCCCACGGTGATCTTGTCGATCTTGATCGTCGGGCATCCGACGCCGACGGGAACGCTCTGGCCGTCCTTGCCGCACGTCCAGATGCCGTCGGAGATCGCGAGATCCGTGCCGAGCATCGTGACCTTGCCGAGCACGTCGGGGCCGTTGCCGATGAGGTTCACGCCCTTCAAAGGCCGCGTGATCTTGCCGTCCTCGATCAGGTAGCTCTCGGTCAACGAGAACACGAAGTCGCCGTTCGAGATGTCGACCTGGCCGCCGCCAAACTTCTTGGCGAACACGCCGCGTTTGACGGTGCGCACGATCTCCTCCGGATCGTGCGGACCCGCGAGCAGGATCGTGTTCGTCATACGCGGCAGGGGCGCGGCGCCGAAGCTCTCGCGCCGGCCGTTGCCCGTGGGCTTGAGCTTGTAGTGCTTGGCCGAGAGCCTGTCGTGCATGTAGCCGGCGAGCGTGCCGTTCTCGATGAGCACGCTCCTTCCGGGCTCGTTGCCCTCGTCGTCGACGTTGATCGCGCCGCGCGAGGAGAGCAGCGTCGCGTCGTCGACCACGGTGCAGAGCGGGCTCGCGACCGGCTCGCCGACCTTGCCCGCGTAGTTCGACGTGCCCTTCCTGTTGAAGTCGGCTTCGAGCCCGTGGCCCACGGCCTCGTGCAAGAGGATGCCGCTGTCGCCGGGGCCGAGCACCACGTTCATCTCGCCGGCCGGCGCCTCTTCGGCGTCGAGCATCGTCGCTGCCTGCCGCGCGGCTTCGCGGGCGTGCATCTCCGGCGAATGATCGGCGAAGTAGGCTGTGAGCGTGGTTCGTCCGCCGCCGCCGCTCGATCCTTCCTGGCGTTTGCCGTCGCGCTCGGCGATCGCGCGCACGCCGAAGCGGAAGAGCGGCTGTACGTCGTGCGCCATCACGCCGTCGCTCGTCGCGAGCAGGATCTCGCGGATCTCCTCGGAAAAACTCGCCTCGGCCTTCACGATGTGCGGGCCCTCGGCGAGGGCCGCGGCGCTCGCGCGTTCGAGCAGCGCGCGCTTCTCCATGCCGGGCACGTCGAGCGTGACGAGCGGCACGTCGTAGCGGTTCGGAATGTCGCGGAACCTCGGCAGCACGTGCGTCGTGCCGCCCGCGCTCGTGGCGATCTGCGCGGCGGTCTCGGCGGCGCGCTTCATCGACTCCCACGAGAGATCCTCGGTGTAGGCGTAGCCTGTCGCGTCGCCGCGCTGCACGCGCACGCCGACGCCCATGGAGACGCCGCGCGAGGCGGCCTTGAGGATGCCTTCGTCGAAGGAGAAGCCGCCGCCGGCGCGGTATTCGAAGAACAGATCGGCGTACTCGCCGCCCTTGGAGAGCGCGACGGCGAGGAGCCGGCCGCACAGGTCGGCGTCGATCTCGTTGTCCCCGCCCGGCGCGAACGGGGCACGATAGGCAGCGCTTCTTGTCATGGGCCCACCAATGTAGAGCGCGCCCCTGGATCGGTCGAGCCGAAGGCCCGGAAATCCGGCCTTGGCGTGTGGTTTCTCGCGGCCGCGGGCGCAGAAAAGTCGACGTCGCTCGGGCGACGCGGTAACGCGGTTTCACGATGAACGGACCCCAGATCGCCCTCGTGTGGCTCCACGTGTCGGGCAACCTCGTCTGGATCGGCTCGATCCTCGCGGTCGCGTTCGCTCTCACGGCGGGTGGGGCGGACCCGAAGGTCCGCGGTGCGCTCGGGGAGCGGATCTACCGGCTGCTCAGTGTGCCTGCGTTCGTGCTTTCGTTCGTGACTGGCGTCGCGCGTCTCCTGATGGACACGCGTTACTACCTCGTCGAGCACCACTGGATGCACGGCAAGCTGTTCTTCGCGCTCGTGGTGATCGGGATCCACCACGTGATCGGCGGCCGGGCGAAAAAGCTCTCGCGGGGAACTGTGCAGGACGCCGGGCCGACTGCTATGATGTCAGTGATCCTCGCGGTGTCGGCGGTCATCGCCGCCTTCTTCGCGGTTTTCAAGCTGCCGAACTGAAAAAATCGGGATCTCGGCTCGCCTGAGATCGCCCGGTTTTCGTCTCGATATTCCGTTCGCACGTGACCGCGCTTGTGCGCGGCTCGTCGTTCCGTTAGATCGTTAATCGTGGATGAGGCGGCGCGAAGCGTCGCGTCGCGTCGTCCCCGGTCGCTCTCTCGAGGAGAATCCCATCGCCGTGGCGGTCGATCGCGACAAGGTGCTCCGAGCAGCGCAGAAGTTCGTCGAAGGCAAGCGCTGGGACAAAGCGATCGCCGAGTTCCAGAAGCTCATCGCCGAAGATCCGAAGGACGTCCGGGTCCTGCTCAAGATCGGCGACTGCCACCTCAGGATCGAGCAGTACGCCGAGGCCATCGAGACGTACGAGATCGTGGCGCGGCTCTACATCGAGCAGAAGCCGCCCGAGCCGCTCAAGTCGATCCGCGTCTACCGTCAGATCCTGGAGATCATCGACAAGCGCGCGCCGAAGCTCCTCGAGCGGTTCGGTTATGTGCTGCCGCGCCTCGCGGAGCTCTACACGCAGCTCGGCCTGACGAGTGACGCGGCCGCGGCGTACGACGACATCGCGAACCGCCTACACAAGGCGAACAAGGATCGCGAGGCGATCGAGCCGCTGAAGAAGGTCGTTGATCTCGACCCGCACAACCCCGTGCCGCGCCTGCGCCTCGCCGAGGCGTACAGCCGCATCAAGGACACGCCGGCGTCGATCGCGCAGCTCGGACAAGCGGCGGAGGTCCTCGTCAAGATGGGCCGGCGCGACGACGCGCTGAAGGTCCTCGACCGGCTGCTCACGATCAAGGCCGAAGGCAGGTACGCCAAGGTCGCGGCGAAGATGTACCTGGAGCGCGCGCAGCAGACCGACGCGATGACCGCGCTCGCGAAGCTCCAGATCTCGTTCAAGGAAAACCCGAAGGACCTCGAGACGCTGAGCTTGCTCGCGAAGGCCTTCGACAAACTCGGTCAGGCGCCGAAGGCGACCGAGGTCCTGAAGGAGGCCGCGCGCCTCGCGAAGGAGGCCAAGAAAAACGACGAGTTCAACGAGCTCGTCGACGCGCTCCTCGCGCGCGCGCCGCACGACGATGCGGTCCGGCAGCTCGCGGCGCAGCGGCCCGCGGCGCCGCGCAAGCAGGTCGAGGAAGACTCGGTCATCGTCGTTCAGGAGGTCGAGGAGGAGGAGTACGATTACGTCGAGGACCTGCCGCCCGAGTCCTCGGAGCCGCCGATCCCGCTCCAGCCCTCGCATCACGACGACGACGCCCTGCGCGCGCGGCACATCCTGCAGCGCGCCGAGGCGGCCCGGAGCCAGTACGACTACGCCAACGCGATCGCGATCCTGCTCGACGGCGTGGCCATGGTGCCGAGCTCGCACGAGCTGCGATCGCGGCTCGTCGACGTGCTCAAGGAGGCCGGCGACGAAGAAGGCGCCATCCGCCAGATGCTGATCTTCGCGCAGCGCCTGAGCGTCGACGGCGACGTGCGGAGGGCGGCGGAGCTGCTCGACGAGGTCCGCCTCATGGATCCCGCGCAGCCCGAGGCGATCCAGATGCTGCGCGCGCTCGGCTACCAGGTCGAGGCGCCGCAGCCGCAGCCGCAGCAGGTTTACCCGCAGCAACAGGGCTACCCGTATGCGCCGCAGCCCGGGCAGCTCGGCGCGCTCGACGATCCGTTCACGGGCGTTCAGGCGCAGCAGCACCACGGCTACGCGCCGCAGCCGCAGTACCCGCCGCAGCCGCAGTACCCGCCGCAGCAGCCCGCGCCGACGCGCAGCCAGACGGGGCACGTCCTCGACGAGGACGTCCTCGAGCAGATCGATTTCTACGCGAACCAGGGCATGCTCGACGACGCGCGCGCCATGCTCGACGAGCAGCTCGCGCTCCTGCCGAACCACCCGCTCCTGCTCTACAAGCGCGCCGAGCTCGAGCAGATGGGCCGGCCGTCGTACGTGCCGGAGCTGCCGGGCGGCGGCAGCGGGATCCTCACGAAGAAGAGCGAGTATCCCGCGGATGACGGCTTTGCCGACATCCAGAACATGATCAACAACATCGAATTCGAGCCGGCGGCGGCGGCGGCGCCGGCCGAATTCCCCGGGGTCAACGTCGACACGATCTTCCAGCAATTCAAGGCTGGCGTGCAGGCGCAGATCTCGGACGCGGACGCGGCCACGCATTACGATCTCGGCGTCGCCTATCGCGAAATGGGCATGTACACGGACGCGATCGGCGAATTCGAGGTCGCGGCGCGGGACCCGTCGCGCGAATGCGTGTGTCGGTCGGTGATCGGGATGATCCACCTGCAGCTCGGCAATGTGGACGCGGCGATCGACGCGTTTCTGCGCGGGCTCGAGGCGCGGCAGAAGACGCGGGAGCAGGAGCTCGCGCTCGCGTACGAGCTCGCGGACGCGTACGAGGCCCGGAAAAACCCGGAACAGGCGCTCTATTACTTCAAGCGCGCCGGGCAGATCGATGCGAATTATCGGGATCCGCGCGGCGGCGTGCAGGATCGTATTCGTCGGCTGGAGCCGATCCCGGGGCCGGCCAAGCAGGCAAAGGCCGTCGGCGCGGAGCTCCTCGGCGACGATTTCGATCTCGCGTTCGACGATCTGCTCAGCACCAGCAAAGGCAAGCTGTAGCTCTCGCAATTCGTCCCAGCATCATCCTCCGCGGTGTATCGTGTCGTCTCATGACGCGGTATCGCCTTCCGTTGTTCGCGCTGATCGCCCTCGTCGCGGTGGGCTGCGGACAAGCGAGCCAAAAGCCCGCGCGCGCGGCGGGGGCGGCCGGGGAGCCCATCGTCGCCCCTCCGGCGGCCCCGCGCCTGCGCGCGCTGGCGGCCGGCGAGCAGCATTTCTGCGCGCTGCGCGGCGACGGGCGGGTCCTCTGCTGGGGCAATAACGAGGATTTTCAGGCGGGCGACGTCGACGATCAGGCGATCGGCACCCCACGGCTGGTCGAGGGGATCGCGGGCGCGACCCGTATTGCCGCGGGCGGTCGAGCGACGTGCGCGGTCCTCGGCGACGGGTCCCTCACCTGCTGGGGGAATGGGCTCTGGAGGGCGCCGCGCGTGGTGCCGCTGCCTGGCAAAGCGCGCGACGTGGCGCTCGGGGGCGACACGATCGTCGTCGAGGTCGAGGCGGGCCCCGGAAACAGCACGCTTTTCGGCGGCACGCTGGGCAGAGTCGAAAAACTCGTCCCCTTCCGTGATGGCAATCGGCCCCGCGCCATCAAGAGCATTTTCGTTTGTGGACAAACCCTCCCGGCCCCGGGGGCGCCGGTTTGCCGGAGCAGCATCGAGACGATCCCCGCGCCCGCGGGCGCGACCGCGATCGACGACGACGGTTGCTTCATCGGCCCGAAAGGGCGCGCGTGCCCCGTCGAGGACAAACTCCACCTCGACGGTTTCAGCGACGCGCCCCCGGCATGGCGACGGCATTTCGAGACCCGGCCGCCGCTCTTCGCCGTGGCTCATTTCTTTGGCAGTGATGTCGGCTGTGGAGGTTATCCCGACGGTCGGATCGAGTGTCACGGAATCGGCGATCGAGGGCAGTTCGGCGATGGTCGTTTCGGCGAGCCCAGCCCGCCCGCGCCGGTCGCCGGCCTCGCCGACGTGGCGCAGGTCCGGCTGAGCGCCGACGTCGACAAGAACCACCCGATTGCGTGTGCGCGGACCCGCGGCGGCGCGGTCTCTTGCTGGGTCGTCGGGGAAACGGCGCCCATTGCGTTGCCGATCCAGGACGCCCTCGACATCACCGTGAACCTCGTACGCGTGGTCGCGCTTCGTCGTGACGGGACCGTCGTCGAGATTCCGCTCGACCTCCACGAGGGAAGCAGGCTCGTCGCGGGCGCGGCGGCGCCTCTCAAGGGCCCGCTCGCGAAACGTCGTTATGCGTCCCTCGTCGATTCCGGGGTCCCCGGCGCGATCACGCCGGAGGGCCAGCTCGTCCAGACTCGCTGTCCTGGTTCAGGCAATGCGTGTGTATCGACGTACGACGTGAAATCGATCCGGGCGCGCGCGGCAGGCTGGGACATGGACCGCACGTATGCGTGCGTCCTCGACGACAAGGGCGTCATTCAATGCCGGGTGAACGACACCGAGGTGGGGATCCTCGGCGACGGTCGGGTGGTGGCGAAGGGCGCGTACGACGCGGCGAAGCGGTTCGTGATGGCCGAGGGCAGGGCCGCATTGCCGGGGCCCGCGGCGCAGGTCGCGGCGGCGGTGGCGCACGTCTGCGCGCGTTTGCAGACGGGCGAATTGCGCTGCTGGGGGGAGGATCTTTACGGCGCCCTCGGCAATGGCGGCCCGCGCCTGCCCAAGGGCGCGGCCGCAAACGAGCCTGGCCGCGTGAGCGCGACGCCCGTGGCGCCGGTCGGAATCGGAAAGGTCCTCGACGTCGCCGCCAGCACGAGCGCGACTTGCGCGCTCGACGAAGAGAATGCCGTGTGGTGCTGGGGGCAAACGAGCGTGATCCCCGCGTCTTCGAGCGGTCAAACGCCGGTGCGCCTCGACCTGCCGAAGGCCACGAGCGTGGCCATGTCGCACGCGGCGGTTTGTATCATCACGCAGAAGGGCGAGGTCGTCTGCCAGCGCGACCGCGCGCCGGGCCGCCCGAAGGATCGGAAATCGTCGTTTCGACTTCCGGAATGAGCGACGCAATCGAGAGCATGGGGGCTTTCGGGTTGTCCCGAAAACCCCCACCCGTTCTCAGACCGGATTCTCGTTCACGATGCCCTTGATGCTCGGGCCGGTGTAGAAGTCCTGCACCCGGCGCATGTCGCCCTTGGCCACCGCGAAGGCCACGGCCGCGCCCGCCGCCGCGCTCGTCGCGTTGCTCTGCTGGCCCGGCACGTTCTCGCCCGTCGTGGGATCGAAGCCGTCCGTGCTGCCGTCGGCGCGCACGCCGCCGAACCAGCCCGTCTTCGTGAAGCCATTGCCCATCACGTAGAGCCAGTTCGAGTTGTTCGGCGTCCCGTCCGGCCAGCCGCCGCGGTCGCGCGGGTTTTTCGGCGTGTCGCCGTGCACCGTCATGACGATGTTGTCGGCGAGGGTGCGCGACGTGCAGACCGGGTCCGGAATGGCGGCGAGGTCGTTCACGAACTCGTCGAACATCTTGCCGAGCTGAGCGACCGTATTGCGCAGGTTGTTCATGTCATTGAACGCCCCGTGCGGATCGTCGCGCATCGCCGGCATCATCACGCTTTGCGTCAGGCCGAGCTTGAAGGCGCGCGCTGTCGTGATGAAGGCGCGGCCAATCTCGGCGAGGCGGTTCGGCGTGCCTTGCCCGATGTTGTAGCGGGTGAGGTCGTCGGCCGTCGGCGCGAGCTGCGCGGAGAGGTTTTTCCCGAGGAAGTTCGCGCTCGTCTTGCCCACGCGGAGCTGGCGCGACCAGGTCGGGCGGCCGGCCGCCGCATTGAGGCCGACGAAGGCCTTGTAATAGGCCTCGAACAGCGCCGCGTCCTCCTCGACGGCGAGCGTCACGCGGGACGCCGCGCTGTCGAAGAGATCGACCATGCCGCCCGCGTTGTTCACCGTCGCGACCTGCGGCGCGCCCGGGGCGGCGCCGAAGTTCAACGGATTGATCGCAATGACCGGCAGGAGCGACGGGGTTTGCCTTTGAATGGCGGCCGCCGTGGCGAGCATGCTGACGCCATTGCCGAGCGTCGCGGCGGAGCCGGGCGTCGGCGTGTGCGTCTGGTTCGTCCCGGCCATGAACGCCGAGATGCGGAAGCGCTTGTCACGCTTCTTCCAGGGGCTCTCGGGCGCGTAGACGAACGGTTTGTCCGTGTCCGACGCGTCTTCGGTCTGGCCGAACGCGTGGAACGCGAAATTGTCGTTGTTCGCCTTGGCGATCTGCGTGTGGGGCCAGAGGAGCTGGAACCACGCGAATCCGCCGTCGCCGGCCACGAGGTGGACCGAGCGGTTCGTCGCGGCGCACGCGTCGTCGGCCATGGCCGTGCCGGCCGAGTCCGCGATGACGTCGAGCACCTTCGCGCGGTCGAGGGCGAGGACGGCGCCCATTGCGGTGGTCCAGCGCAGGAAGTTGCGCCGGGCATTGCCTTGGAGGTACTTGAGCTTCTCGTCGACCATGGTCTCCTCCGTCACTCGCACGAATGGGCCGCGGCCATCATCGTACCGACCGCGATTCGCTTGCCTTTTTCCACATCGGAGGCGCTCGTCACGACCTTGTTGCAGATCGCGACGTGCGAGTCGGTCGCGGGGCGACCCGTGATGCAGGCGATGGCGTCCCGATTGCACTGGTTGTTCGCGTCGAACATCTCGACCCCGACGCCGTCGACCTTGCATTGGTCGACGTTCGGCAGGTTCGCGATGATCTCGGGCGCCGCTTGCACGAAGATGTCGAAGAGCTTGGCCGCGCCGGCCGCGCTCCACACGACCGCCTCGCCGACGCGCGCGTCGTAGCTCGCCGCGCCGAGCGCGCCGCCGCCGCCCTTGAAGAGCTGGCCCGCGGTGGGCACCTGCGCCGTCCCGTCGATGTTGACGCCGAGCGAGGTGAGCACGTTCTGGAGCGCATTGTTTTGCAGCTTCTGGCACGAATGCAGGCGCGTGCGCACCTCGGGCGGGCCCTCTTCCTGGCGCTGCGCGAGGACCTCGAACGGATCCTTGAACACGCCCTCACCGAGGTCGCCCATGTGGCTGTGCGTATTGTCCTCGTCGCCCGCAAAGACGCCCGGCTGGTTCTCGAAATCCGTCGTCGGATCGTCGATGACCGGGGACGGGCGCGAAAGGTTTCCGGACGGCGGCTCTTGCACGCAGGCCGTCGCGAAGAGGCCCGCGGCGAGGGCAAAGGGTGCGCCGCGGAGGAACGTCGAGATGATGCGATTCATGGTCTCTCTCCTTTCTTTCCGCATGCGCCTAGAACTTGGTGAAGTCGTCGCTGAGCAGGATCGTGCGCAGCGTCTTCTTCAGGTTCATGCCATTCGCGAGGAAATCCTCGACGTAGGGCTTGAGCACCTCGGGCGGCACCGTCGCGAGGTCGGAGACGATGTCTTCCTTCGACATCGCGAAATTGTACATGCGCGCGACGGCGCAATCGTGGACGTCCGCGTCCGCGGCCATGGCCTGGCCGAGCGCCGGCAGGTCCGCGACGGGCTCGCCGAAGCGCCACGCCGTGGTCTCGCCGTCCTTGAGCCAATGCGAAAGCACGGTCTTTTGCGGATCGGGCACGGTCGGGGTCTCGACCTGGCTGTCGTTCATCCATTGCCCGTTCATGTTGAAGTTCGCGAAGAGCGGCGCGACGCGGTTGATCGTCACGTGGCAGTTCGCGCAGACGACCGACGACGTGTCCTGGAAATCGATCGGGGCCGTCGCCACCGATTCGAAGGGCCAGGGGCCGGTATAATCGGCGCCGTTCACCTGCTTCGGCTCGGCCGCGTATTCAGCGGGGAACTTCGTGCAGACGAAGATCTCCTGAACCCAGCGCACGCGCCGGAACGCCATGTTGCCGTAGAACTGCATCATGACGCCGGGGTTCGTGAGCACGCCGGCATGCGTGGGGACGCCGTTGTCGCAATTGCCGTCGGTGAACGTGTTCGTCGCGCCGTCGTACGTCGGGCAGGTGTTCGTGGTGGCCGTGAAGAGGTCGGTGTAGGGCTTCTCCTCGACCATCACGCGCGTCGCGAACACGGGCGCGGTGTCACGGCTCGGCTTGTTGTCCTGCGCGCCGCCGCCCTGACGCATGGTATCGCGCCACCATTTGATCATGCGCGCGGTGAAGCGCTGATCGGCGAGCATCGCGTCGATCTCGGCTTCGTATGCAGCGCGCTGGTCGGTCGCGGTCTCGACGTTTTTGATCTGCTGGAGCGTCGGGAGGTTTCGCACGAGCTTCAGCGACGCCGTGCGCAGGGCCTCCGTATAGCTCGTCACCCGGTCGTCGAGCACGGTCTTGTCCGGGATCGGGGGTGCCTCGGGATCGCCGCCGGTCGTATTTTCGCCGCCGGACGTGTTGTTGTTCCCGCCGGTGGTCGTATTGCCTCCCGTCGGCGGCTCGAGGCTACTGGGCCCCGAGCTCGAGCACGCGCCCGCCGCGAGCGCGGCGAGCAAGGTGAGCATTCTGGTCCGCTTCATGGGCCGCCTACCTTTCGTCCTCTTCATTTCTCCGCCGCGATCCAGATGGATACGCTGTCGCGGAAGTTGTTGAACGCGCCGCTCTGCCCGCCGAACTTGAACGGATGCGCGGCATTTCCGCCGGGATTCGTCGTGATGAAGATCTGGCTCGAGGCCGGATCATTGGGGTTGACGCGGTTTCTGATCTGCCCGCAGGCCTTCGCCGAGTCGTTATTGAGTCCCGACATGTCGACCGCCGCGACGGCCTGACCATTGCCACCGCCATGGCAATTCAGGCAGGCCCCGAACTGCTGCTTCGCATTGGCGTCGAACGATGCGACGTCCTTGCATCCGCCCGTGGGCCCGCCGTCGCCCGCGTCGGGCGACGCAGGCTCGTATTTCTGGATGAGCTCGAACGCGAGCGAGAGCTTCGCGTCCTTCGAATAGTTCACGAGGACGAGCGTGCCGGGGCCAAGCGCGCCGGATTCGCCGGCCTGGTAAATCGTGTCCACGTTCGAGAAGCTGTCGACCGGATCCGGATTCGGATCCTTGCCGAGCGGGTGCACGACCCAGAGCGGGTGGACGATCTTCACGCCCGTCTTCGAGGTCGGGTGCAATTCGATGTTCGTGAGCTCGAGCGTGGTCTCGGCGAGCAGATCGGCCTGGAACGTGACGGCCATTCCCTCGAACTCGGGCCCGAGCGCGCCGAGGTAGATCGCATTGAAGCCCATGATGGGCACGAACGGATCGATGTGCGGGCCCGCCTGCGGCGGCGGCTGGGTGAAATTCATCGCCTCCTGCGCAAGCCACGCCTTGACCTTCGGCAAGAGCGTGTTCTTGAGCGCCGGCGAATCGAGGTTTGTCCCGCTGTGCCCCTTGCCCGTCATTGCATACGAGAGCAAGAGGCTGTGCTCGGGGTCCGTGGCCACGACGCCCGGCCAGCTCGCGAAGGATTGATAACGATCCGGGCCGGCGAGGAAAGGCGTGTCCGCGAGCCCGGCGACGTCGTGGCAGAGGCCACAAGCGCTCATCAGGTCCGCCTCCATGGACTCGAAGAGATCCCGCCCGCTGATGATGACGGGCCCCCCATCCCCGGCGCCGCCATCCTCCGTACCGCCGCCGCCCGTGGGGGGGGGCGCGAGGCCCGAAGGCGCCTCGACACAGCCCGCAAAAGCGGCGGAAGCCGCAACCGTGAGCGCCCCGAGGCCGATGGCAATCGCTCGAAAGTATTGCTGTTTCGGTTTCATCGTCGCAAGCATGCCCATGGTTCGAGAATGGCCGAGTCGAAGACCGGCGAGAAGCCCCAAATGCTCTTGCACGCCCTGCGCCATCCGCTCAGCCTGTGTGTTTGCACCCGAGCCGTACGAACGAGGCCCTTGGGACGTCCTCGCTGCGTGGGGGTGGGTGAGCGATGCCCCAGGGTGGATCTGTGTTGAACCAGGTCCAAGGGACCAACCGGCGCCGATTTTTGGATCGCACAAAACTGGTCCCGATCCGCCCGGCGGATGTACCCGATGCGCATGAATCGGATCCTGCTCCCCGCCCTCGTATCGCTCCTCGCCATGGGCTGCGGCAAAGCCGCGGTCCGCACGCAAGCGCTCGCCCCGGAAAAGCCCGCTCCGGCCGTCACCACGCAAAAAGAGACGGTCGCAAAGGCCGAGCCCGAGGCCGCCGAGGAGCAGGCGCCCGCGGAGGGGCGTCACGAGGTTGGCGATTACGTGGTGTATCGATTCTCGGGCAGCTTCCAGAAAGCGCCCGTGACGCTCACGGAGCGCGTCGTCGCCCGCGAGAAGAATGCGCTCGTGATCGACTTCATCCTCGAAGAAGGCAAGGTGGCGACCGAGCTTCGCGTGCGCCTGAGCGACGCGCCCGAGACGCGCGGCGAGGTGCTCGGGGTGCAGCGCATCGAAAAAGGAAAGCTCGTGCCGGCCGGCGTCGACGAATACGAGGCGCTGATGGCGAAGACGATGGTCGTCGCCGACGAGAACGAGGCGGCCCTCGGCTCGGAGCACGTGGTCGCGGTGATGGGCAACGACCTCCTGCCCGCGAAGCGCACGAGCTTCCGCGTGAAGATCGGCGAAAAGAAGGCCACGCTGACCACGGTGGTCAGCGACAAATTCTCCTGGGGTGATCTCTCGGGCGAGATCACGGCCGATGACGGTTCGGTCATTTATCGCGCCGAGGTCGTGAACGTCGGCCACGTGGTCGAGACGAAGACGGGCAAGGAGCCCCAGGTCGCCCGCAGCGATTACGAAGATTACGAGTGATCGGAATGGCCGCGCCCGGCGTTACGGGCGGCCCTTTCGCGTGAGGATCTCGCCTGCGCGGTTTGCCGCCTCCTTGACGAGGTGGCCCATCTTGGAATGCTCCGGCTCGACGTCGGGGCAAAGCCCTTCCTGGCGGAGCGCCTCCGAGCAGACAGGGCCGATCGATCCAAGGAGGCCACGACCGAGCGCTTCCCGAACAGGGCCGTCGATCCCCTCCTCGGCCGCGACGAGCAGCGCATGCTCGACCTGCGCGCGGCTCGTGAAGAGGGCGATCGGGATCTCACCGGCCGCGAGTCTGTGGAGGGCGCTGCGGAGCGGCGCCGTGTCCTCGGGCAAGGCGTAACGATAGACGGAGACGGGCAGGACGAGGGCTCCACGCGCCGTGAGGCCCTCGTGGAGCGGTGCGTTCGGGACGCCGTACTCCTGCACGGCGACGCGCTTCCCCACGAGCGGGCCTCGTGCGTCGAGCGCGTCCAAAACCTCGCGGTGGCTGTTCGGCGCGGCGACCGTGACGAAGTCAGGGACGCCGAGCTCACGGAGCACGACGGCTGGCTTCGGGCCACGCGCGACGACGGTCGCACGGGCGAGCGCAGCGGCGAACGCGGAGCGATCGAGCACGGGCGAAACGGCGTCGAGGAGGCCGCGGGTGCCGACCCCGGTCATGAAGATGACGACGTCGATCGTGCCCGCGGCGAGGGCCTCGGCAAACGCGAGCGCGCCCTCGGGCGCGTCGAGACCGACCTCCCGGAGCGCAGGCGCGCGGACGGGCAGGCCGCCGTGACGCTCGACGAGCGAGGCCATCTCGGGCGCGCGCCGGCTCTCGAAGGAGACGACCAGGCGTCCGCCAAAGGAGGCAGGACCGGGAGACACGTGGGCCATCGTGCGCCCACGCGTCCCGCGCCGCCAGCGCTTCGTCGAGGGCCGAGTCTGCGCTAGACTCGGATCGAGCAAGGAAGGTGCGCATGGACGAGAGCGCAGACGGGCTGCACGGAGCCGGCGGCGACCAGGAAGAGGTCGGGGAAGCGCTCGACACGAGGAAAGCAGAGGGGCCCGATCCGGTGATCGGCGCCGGCCTCGCGCTGTTTGGCATCTTCTTGATGGGCCTCGGCGGAGCGCGCGACCTGCACTACGTGTTCAACGCGGGGATGTTCATCGCGGTCGGCGGGGCTGTGACGTTCGTCCTGTTCGTCGCCCTTACGGCGATGAAGCAACGAGCAGCGCGTAGCGCGAAGAGTTAAGCGACCTCTTCCTCGACGGCGGCGAGCTCGCTCTCGGGCACGCCGAGGTCTGCGGCGACGTGGTGCAGTTCCGCGCGCTCCACGTCCGAGAGCCTTCCATCCGCCACCGCGACCTTGGCGAGCAAACGAATGACCTCGACGCGCTCGCGGCCGTCGCAGAGGCTCTTGAGCTCGCGCACGCAGAGCGTGAGCTCCTCCTCGCGGAGCTCCGGCAGCTTGCCCTTCAAGGCGTGCGTGACGGCCTCGATCGCCTCGGGGGACAAGCCCTCGATGTGCGCGAGCAAGCTGCGGAGCGTCTGCTCTTCCCCCTCGGTGAGGCGGCCGTCCACGCCCGCGACTTTGCCGAGCAGGACGACCACCGCAGCGATGTAACGAAGGACGACGGCCTCGTCGTCAGGCAGGGCGCGGCGCAGCTCCGCGAGCAACGCATCCACGTTCGGATACGTGTCCCCTCGCTTGAGGCCGAGCCAGGCTAGAAGTCCCACGACAGACCAACGTACTCGGGGTGATTCTCGGGGGTCAATCCTCGGGGAGCGCCGCTTCGCCGAGCCACTCGGCGACCGGATCGTCCGTCTTCGGTGTCTTCAGGATCGAGCCGTCCGTCCCGTCCTTGCGAACGACGAGCGTGCGGCGCGTCGTCGTGTCCGGGTTCTCGCGCGCCACGACCGTGATGACGTTCACGCCCGGCCGGAGCGGCGCATCGAACTCGAACGTCGCCTTCTTGGGGTCGGCGCCGTCGCGGTTCGACTTGTAGTAGAGCTTGCGCGAGCCGACGAAGACGTAGAGGTCGAGCAAGCGCTCGGCGTCCGAGGCGGCGCCCGTGATCTTCACCTTGTCGTCGCGCGTGGCCATGGCCGCGGCGCTCACGTCGAGCGTGGGCGGCGCCTTCGAGTAGATGTCCTCGAAGGACGGCGTGACCGACGGCGCGCCGCTGCCCGGCGTCGTCTCGCCGACGGACACGAAGGCGAAGCGGCTCGAACCGAGGTCGACCTTGTAGAGGTCGCCCGCTTTGCCCGTGATCGCCACGGTCTCGCCGGGCCGCAGCTTGCCGAAGACGAGCCCGTTCGCGTCCGCCGTCGCGAACAGCGTCGCGCCCTGCGGCCCCGCCTTCGCCGTGCCCGAGGCCTTCGGGATCGTCATCGGGTTGCCGATGGGGATCTTCACCTTCTCGGTGGCGACCTCGCGCAGGTCGCGATCGCCGACGGACAGGCTCAGCGTGGCCTCCGTGTCTTGCAGCTCGGGCTGCACGTCGAACGTGAAGACCACCTTGCGCACGTCGCCGGGGTTCATGTTCGAGATGTCGAACCGACCCGCGCGAAGGAGCAGGCCCTCGCCCGAGAGGTTCGCGACGTTCGCCTGCGTCTCGAACGAGCGGCCTTTGCCGACGTTCTTCACGGTCAGGTACATCGAGACGCCCTCGCCGCGCTGGATGCGGCCGTCGCCGTTGCCGCTGCGGTCGTCGACGATCTGGTAGGCGTACTGGAAGAGCGGGCGCTCGAGGGCGCGGATCGTCGGGCGAATCTCGGCCGTCGGGGGCTCGAAGCCGCCCGCGGCCTCGAACTTCACCTTCACGCCGTCGGCGCGGCTCAGCGCGTCCATCGGGATCTTGCAAACGCGCTTCTGGTTCGCGAGGCGCGGCTTCGTCGTGCCGATCTTGCGGCCCTCGACCTCGCACCAGCCGAGCGGCGCCTTCGAGGTCTTGCTCTGGCCGGGCGCGATCTTGCCGAAGACGAGCTCCTTGCCGTCGAGGTAGCCGCTGTCGCTCTCGGTGGAGGCGCGCAGGCGATAGATCGGCTGCTTGCCGTTGTTCTTCACCGTGACCGAGAGGTTCATCGGCTCGCCCGCCGTGACCTCGTTGTTCGCGCGGTCGGTCTCGACCTTGACCTCGAGGTCGCTCTTCGCCGGGCCAGGTGCGCCTTCCGGTGCGTCGGACCAGTCGTAGCCGAGCTTCGAGAGCTCGGCGGCGACCTTGTCGAGCTCGTCCTTGCGCGCCTTCTCGATGTGGTCGCGCGCGGCGTCGATCTGCGCGTTGCGCGCGGCGCCGGGGGGGATGCGCTGCGCGAGATCACGCGCGAAGCGGATCGGGAAGTCGACGCGGAAGTCGTCGTCGGTCTCGCCGCCGCGCTCGCGCATCTCCTCGCGCTCGGCGCTCGTGAGCTGGTAGCGCACGACCTCGCGCGGCTTCGACCCGGCCTGGGCTTTGCCGTTCGTCAGGTGCGCCGAGAGATCACGCTCGCGCAGGCCGTCCTTCTGGATCGTGAGATCCATCTCGAGGTCGTCGACCGTCATCGGATCGAGCTCGATGTCGGGCGTCACGCCGACGCCCTGGATCGAGACATCGCCGGGCGTGAGGTACTGCGCGATCGTGAGCTTGAGCGCGGCCTTCTCCGGCGTGACGTCGGGGAAGACGAGCTGCACGCTGCCCTTGCCGAACGTCGTCGAGCCGACGATGACGGCGCGATCGTGGTTCTTCAGCGCGCCCGCGACGATCTCGCTCGCGCTCGCGGAGTTGCCGTTCACGAGGACGACGATCGGATACGTAGGCTCGGTGCCGGGGCTCTTGGCCTTCTTCTCGTCGCGGCCCTCGGAGGCGCCGACCGTGGAGACGATGACGCCGTCGGCGAGGAACTTGTCGGCGACGCGCGTGGCCTGATCGAGGAGGCCGCCGGGGTTACCGCGCAGGTCGAGCACGAGGCCCTTCAGCGAGCCCTTGTTACGCAGATCGTCGAGCGCGAGGTCGAGCTCGGTCGACGTCGTCGCCTGGAAGTTCTTGATGCGCACGTAGCCAATGCCCGAGGTCTCGAGCGGCCGCGACTCGACGGAGCGGACCTTGATGACCTCACGCACGAGCTCGTAGGGCTTCGGCGTCTGCCAGCCTTGCTCGCCGTCGCGCGTGACCCACACCGTGACCTTCGTCCCGGGGTCGCCGCGCAGGCGGCGCACGGCGTCGTCGAGCGGCATGTTGAGCGTCGACTCGTTGTTGATCTTGACGATCCGATCGTGACGCTTGATGCCCGCGCGCCCCGCCGGCGTTTCCGGCATGGGGTTGATCACGGTGAGGACCTGATCGCGGATCGAGATCACGATGCCGAGGCCGCCGAAATGGCCCGACGTGGAGAGGTTCATCTCCTTGTAGGCCTCGGGGCTCAGGAAGACCGAGTGCGGGTCGAGCGTGTGCAGCATGCCGTTGCACGCCGCGTACTCGACCTCGCGCAGATCGACCTCGGTGCCGCGCAGGTTTTTCTGGAGGAACGCGAAGACCTCGCGCAGGCGCGCCGATACGTCCCAGGGGCCTTGCACGTTGTCGATGCGGAACTTCTTCTCCGCCGTCTCGACGCGGACGGTCACCTCGTTCGGATCGTCGTTCACGACGATCACCTGGGCGACGTCACGCTGGACGTAGTTCAAGGCCGAGAGGAGCATCTCCTTCGGCTTGACCCGTCCTGGCTCGACGTACTTGTCGCGGATGAGCTTGAGCGTCTCGTTGACGGCTTCAAGCCGCGTCAGATCGTAGGGCGCTTTTGCCGTCGGGCCGCTGCCCGTGACGGCGAGCGCGGGTTCGAATCCGCGCCACAGACCGCCCGCCCCGAACTGCACCGCGAAAAACGCGGCGATGGCGAACGAAGCAAACGCGATGCCGATCTTCCCGAGACGCTCGAGGATCTTCATACGATTCCTCGAGTATAGGCGTCGGGGCGTCCGCGTCGACCACGCGCTGCGTCCCCGAACCCCCGCCGGCGAAGAAAGATCGCGGGCCGACGGCGCTCAGGACGTCGACTTTTCGCCGCCCTCTTCGTCCTTCTTCGGCAGCTGCTTCGGCGGCGGTTGGTCCTCGTCCTTGAGGCCCTTCTTGAAGTTCCGGATGCCCTCGCCGAGGCCCTTGCCAATGTCGGAGATGCGCCCGGCGCCGAACAAGAGCAGAGCGACGCCCAGGATCAGAAGGAGTTCGGTGATGTTCAATCGGCCCATGGTCGTACTCCTGCCCGGGGAAGCTCCGAGCCTCCCGCGTCCACACATCACCACCCGTACCACCCTCGGGCGCCTCCGGCAATGGACGCCAAGGCCGCACGATCGCGGGTGACGGAGACGCGGCGCGCTGGATCCGCCGTCTTCTTTCGTCATGCGCCCGGGGCGCGGCGCGACGATAGAAATCGCGCGAAGCGGGCCGCCAGGAGCGGACCGAGCAAGCCGAGCGCAGGGACGAGGCCATAAGCGAAGAGCGGGCTTTTCTCGCGTTCGAGCGCCGAAAGGACGAGGAGCGCGAGCGCCGGGCCGGACAGGCCGACGAAAAGAGCGAGCGCGCGGCCGCCGATCGAGGAAACGAGCACGGCGAGGCTCGCGAGGAGGGCGCTCGCCGCAGAGGTCGCGCCGAGGAGCACGGCGCGTACGGGGGCGCGGAGGTTCGAGGGGCGGCCGAGCGGAAGGAGGCCTCGCACCGAAGCGCGGGCGACACGGACGGTCATGGGCCCGGTCGTTTCGTTCGAGGGCAAAGCAAGGACGAGGTCGTCGGCCTCGAGGGATGCGGTGTCGGCGGAGAGCTCGATCGAGCGAGCAGCGAGCGCGGATCCGCCGAGGAGGGAAGGGGTCATGACGAGGCGCGGAGGCTCGCCGGGCAAGCAGATCCAGGTGGCCTCGGCAATCGGGACCGTCGCGGCATGCGGGGTTCGCGGATCTCGCGCGGCGCCGTCGACACATGCGGCGCGGGCGTCCGCAAGGAGGCGGGATGCAAGGCGGCCGGGCGCTTCGGCTTCGATTCCCCACGCGAGCGAGGCGAGCGCGGAAAGGACGAACGCGAGGAGCCAGACGGGAAGGGCGGACGCGACGAGCGATCGCGGCGAAGCGCCCAGGGCGAAGACGGCGCGCGCCTCGCCACGATCGACGAACCGAGCCGCCGAAAGCGCCGCGCCGAGGGAAGGGGCGAGCACGAGCGCGACTTCGAGCGAGACGGCGAGGGCAGCCCGGGCAAACGGCAAGCCGAGACGCACGGGCACGCTCGGCGCGAGGAGGAGCGGCATCGAACGGACGAGGCCCGCGAGGAGCGAAACCGAGGTGACGAGCGCGGCCACGAGCGAGCCGTCCCGGAAGGTGGGGAGCGCGAGGAGGCGGAGCCCGGGCGGGATCGGGACGATCGAGCGGCTCATGGGTGGGACGGGTGCGGGGAGTGTACTAACGTTCCGGCTCGTGACGGACCGAGCAGCACGCAAGGAGGCCGGATGTCCGCGGTCGTGATCGTCGGCGCCCAGTGGGGGGACGAGGGAAAAGGCAAGATCGTCGACCTGTACACGGAGAGCGCGGACGTGGTCGTGCGCTTCGCCGGAGGGCCAAACGCCGGGCACACGCTCGTCGTGGGCGACGACAAGATCGTCGTCCGGCTCGTGCCGAGCGGGATTCTCCGCGCACAGGCGCGATGCATCATGGCGCAAGGCATGGTCGTCGATCCGGCCGTGCTCGTGTCGGAGCTCGACGTGCTCGAAGCAAAAGGGCACGCGACGCGCGGGCGGCTGTTCGTCTCGGACCTCGCGCATCTGATCCTGCCGTACCACCGGCTCGTCGACGGGTTGCGCGAGGCGACCGCGACGGACGGGCAGAAGATCGGGACGACGAAGCGCGGGATCGGGCCGTGTTACGAGGACAAAGCGGCGCGGCGCGGGATCCGCGTCGGAGACCTCGCGGATCTCGACGGCCTCGAGCAGAAGCTCGCGCGCGCGGCGAGCGCGTGGGGTCCGGTGGTGCGTGAGCTCGGCGGCGAGATGCCGGACGTGTCCGCGATGATGTCGGAGCTCCGGCCGCTCGCGCCGCGGATCGTGCCGCTCATCGCGGACACGGCGGTGCTCGCGAACGACGCGATCCAGAAGGGCGAACGCGTGATGTTCGAGGGCGCGCAGGGCACGCTGCTCGACCTCGATCACGGGACGTACCCGTTCGTGACGTCGTCGTCCGCGGTGGCGGGCGGCGCGTGTGTGGGCGCGGGCGTAGGGCCGACGCGGATCAAGCGGGTCCTCGGGATCACGAAGGGCTACGCGACGCGCGTGGGCGAGGGGCCGTTCCCGACGGAGCTTGCGGGCGAACTCGGCGAGCGGCTGCGGGTCGCGGGAGGCGAGTTCGGCTCGGTGACGGGGCGGCCGCGGCGAACGGGCTGGCTCGATCTGCCGGCGCTTCGGTATGCGGCGCGGGTGAACGGGCTCGACGGGCTCGCCGTGACGAAGCTCGACGTGCTTTCGGGGCTCGACACGATCGAGGTGTGCGTCGCGTACGACACGCCGGAGGGACGCACGAAGGAGCTGCCGATCCGGCACGTCGGCAAGGTCGTGCCCGTGTACGAAAAGCGGCCGGGGTGGCGCGAGTCGCTTTCCCACGCGCGGACGATGGCCGAGCTGCCCCAGGCCGCGCAGGACTACGTGCGGTACCTCGAAGCCGAGATCGGCGTGCCGGTGTTTTTGGTGTCGGTGGGGCCGCGGCGGGACGAGACGATCGTCCTCAGGGACGCGTTTGGTTGAAGGTCAAACGGACACGCTCTTCATGTCGATCACGAAGCGATAACGAACGTCGCCTTTGACGGTCCGGTCGTACGCCTCGTTGATCTGCTGCATCGGGATCACCTCGACGTCGGAGGTGATCCCCTTCTCGCCGCAATAATCGAGCATCTCCTGCGTCTCGGCGATGCCGCCGATGAGCGAGCCCGCGAGCGTCTTGCGTCCCATGACGAGGCCAAACGCCGCGATGGGGAGCGGCTTCTCCGGCGCGCCCACGAGCACGATCGTGCCGTCGCGGCGGAGGAGGCCGAGCAGCGCATTGACGTCGTGCATCGCTGAGACGGTGTCGAGGATGAAGTCGAACGACCCCATCGCCTTGGCCATCGCGCTCGGATCGCTGCTCACCAGGAATTGGCTCGCGCCGAGCCGGCGCGCGTCGGCCTCTTTGCGCGCCGACGTGCTGATCACCGTGACCTCGGCGCCGAACGACGCGGCGAACTTCACGCCCATGTGCCCGAGTCCGCCGAGGCCGACGACGCCGACGCGCTGCCCCGGGCTCACCTTCCAGTGGCGCAGCGGCGAATACGTCGTGATGCCGGCGCAGAGCAGGGGCGCCGCGGCCGCGGGATCGATGCCTTCCGGCACGCGCAGCACGTAGTTCTCGTCCGTCACGATGACGTCGGAGTACCCGCCGAACGTCGGCGTTTTGCCGTCGCGCTCGACGCCGTTGTACGTGAGGACCATCCCGCCCGTGCAGAACTGCTCGGTCCCTTCCTTGCAGCTCCCACATTCGCGGCACGAATCGACGAAGCAGCCGACGCCGACCAGATCGCCCTCGCGGAACTTGGTGACGCCCTTGCCCTTCCGGGTCACGCGGCCGACGATCTCGTGGCCCGGCACCATGGGAAAGGTCGAATTGCCCCACTCGCCTCGGACCTGATGAATGTCGGAATGGCAGACCCCGCAGTAAAGGATCTGGATGACGACGTCGTGGTCGCCGGGATCACGCCGATCGAACGCGAACGGCGCGAGGCCAGACTGTGCATTTTGCGCGGCGTAGCCTTGGGCTTTGATCATCCGTCCTGCGTACACGGAAAGCAAAGGCGCGGCAACCGCAGCGCAAGGTGGTCACATCCCCGCTTCCTCCTCCAAAAGAGCGGGGACGAACCCTTCCACCGTCGCGAGCGCTTCGAGCAGCCCCGTGCGCGGCACCGTGCTTTGCAATCCAACCGATTGCGGCGCGCGCACGGTTCGACTCGGCATCACCTGCGCCGTCGACGACACGGACGTCGGGTTTTGCCCTCCGCGCGTCGTCAAGAGCCGCGACGGCGAGACCTGCTGCGCCGGCAAACTCCATTCGCCCGAGGCGCGGCTGCGCGCTTGTTTGCTCCGCCAGTAATCGCGCGGGCGCATGCCGGCCGCGCGCGCGTCGAGGTCGGGGATTCGCGGCCAGAAGCCGCCGTTCGCCGTGCCGAGCGATTGCGCGAGCGCCTCGTGCCGGGCCCGCACGTTCGCCGCGTCCTCGCCGAGCCGCACCTCGGCGAGTGACTCCGCGAATCGCTCGAGCGCGCCGAGCAGGAGCGCGCGCTGGCCCGCGACGATGAGGCGCGACGTGGCCTCTTCGCCGAGCCGACGAACCTCCCGCGGATCGCCGCGCCGGAGCGCGGTGACGTGCATGCGGCCGAGGAGACCGAGGCAGGCGGCCCGCTCGTCGCCGTTCGGGCCCGTGCCCTGCTCGATGGCGCGCTCGTACGAGAGGAGCGCGTCGGCGAGGTGGCCCTCGACGAGGTGCACGTCGCCGAGAAACGCCTGCCCGAGGGCGCGGCCGAGGTTCGTGCCCACGATGCGCGCGAGGTTCAGCGCGTTCGTGACGAGCATGCGGGCGCGGTGCAGGTGGCCGACGTGGAACTGGTGACGGCCCGCGTAGAGCGTGCCCAGGTAGAGGTAGTGGCCGCCGAGCTTGTGCTCCTCGGCGTACGCGAGGAGCTGCGCTGTCGAGCTCACGCCGAGATCCCAGTCGTACCGCGCCTCCGCGAGGAGCGCGCACGCATGCCACGCGCCGAGCAGACGTGCAGGATCGGCGAGCTGCTCGGCGAGGTGGGCGGCGGCCTGGATCTCGCGCTCGGCGCCGTCGAGATCGCCGGTCGAGCCGAGGGCCACGCCGTAGAGGCTCCGCGCGTGGCAGAGCTCGACGAGGTCACCTTCGCGCTCGGCGAGCGAAGAGCCCGCGGCGAGGGAGCGCGCGGCCTCCTCGACGAAGCCGCGGGCGAGATCGACGCGGCCAAGGACGTTCGTCGCGGCGGTCCTGTGCCGTTCGAGGGAGGGATCCTTTCCCGCCGTGGCGATCGATTGCTCGGCGTGGCGGCGCGCCTCCGTGAGCTCGCCGCGCACCTCGTGCACGCGGGCGCGCGCGGCGCCGAGCATGGCCGAGGCCGCGGGCGTGTCTGCGGTGCATCGCTCGACGAGCTTGTGCAGCTCCTCCGTGCCACCGAGCAACCAGCGCATGCGCACGAGCTCGGCGGTGGCGACGAGCTGGATGCGACGCTGCTCCGGGGAGGCGGGGAGCGTGGCGACGAGCTCGATCGCGCGGTGGAGCTTCTGGCCGGCGCCGGGATCGTTTCCGGGGCTCGCGAGGACCGCCGTGAGGTATGCGTCCGCCGCCTTCTGCTTCTCGCCGGCACGCTCGAGGTGGCGCGCGAGCGTGTCGGGATCGGCGCCGCGTCGTTCGAGCTGGCGGGCGATGCGCAGGTGGTGCTCGCGTAGATCGGCGCGCACCGCGCGTCGTTCGAGCTGTTCGAGCACGACGTCGTGCACGAACGTGGTGGACGTCCGCTCGTCGACCAGGAGGCAACGGTTTTCGGCCTCCTCGAGGGCGCGATCGATGCGCTCGATCGAGAAGAGCCCGAGCGCGCGCAGGTCCGAGCGCAGGAAGTGACGGCCGAGGAGCGCGGCCACGCCGAGCACTTCGCGCGCCTCGGGCGAGAGGCTGTCGACGCCGCGGCGGAGCGCTTCGGTGATCGTGGCCGGGGCGCGGTAATCGGCGAGGTTGCGCGAGCCGAGGGACAACGTGCCGAACGTGGTTCGACTGACGAACCCCTCGACTTCGAGGTTCCGGATCACCTGGATCCCGAAGAGCGGGTTTCCCGCGGCGAGCAGCGGCACGTGCCGTTCGAGCTCGCGCAGGATCGACTCGTCTCCGCCGCGCGCGAGCTCGGCGAGCAGCCGCCCGTTCTCCTCGCGATCGAGCGGACCGAGATCCATGAGCGCCGCGCCGCGCCAGGCCACGCGCAGCGGGGGTCGCGTCGTGCCCAGCAAAAACACCTTCGCGAGGCCGAGCGTCCCCGAGAGGAGCTCCAGCACGGCGAGCGTCGCCTCGTCGCCCCAGTGCATGTCCTCGATGGCGACGAGTACGGGCAGGTCGGCCGCGATGCGCGTGACGAGCCTGCGCACGAGCTCGGCCACCCGCCTGGCCGATGACGGCCGGAGCAACGTTCGCCGCGCGTCGGCGTCGCCGAGGCCGCGGCCGAGCTCGGGGACGAGCGCCGTGAGCAGCTCCGCGTCCTCTTCGTTCGCCGCGTCGATCGCGGCCTGCACGAGCGCGCCCGTCATGCTCTTGCGCCGCGTGGCCGTGGCGACGCGGCTCAGCGCCTCGCGCAGCGGCGAGTACGGCACGAGCGCGCTGAGCTCGCGGCAGCGCGCGTAGATCACTACCGCCGCGCCGTCCTGCTCGACGACGTTCAAGAGCTCCGAGACGAGCCGGCTCTTGCCGATCCCCGCGTCCCCCACGATCACCACGGGCGACGCCGTGCGGGACGTCGTGCCGAGCACGCGCGAGGCGAGCAGCGACAGCTCGCTCTCGCGCCCCACGAACGGCGCCTCCTCGGTGTTGTGCCGCGGCGGTAGCGACGTCATCCGCCCGCTCTGCGGCACCCGCGGAGTCTGCGGCCCGCGCTCTCCGTCCGGCTCCTCGCCGCGCAGCGTGTCGTAGTAGACCTCCTTCAGCCGCGCGCAGAGCTGCGCCGCGCTCCCCGGCCGCTGCGATGGATCCTGCGCGAGCAGCTCGTCGATCAGCGCCGCGATCGCGGGCGGCACGCTCGGGGCCACGTCGCGCAGCGGCACCATCTCGCCGACGGTCCGGTTCATCATGATCGTCCGCTGCCCGCGGCCTTCGAACGGCAATTTCCCCGAGACGAGCTCGTAGAGGATCGTCCCGAGCGCGTAGAGATCCATGCGTGGATCGGGCCGCGCGCGTCCGCTGCGCAGGCACTCCGGCGCCATGTAGCCCACGGTCCCCGCGGTCACGCGTGTATCGTCCGGCTGCCAGCTCGACGTGAGCGTGGCGAGCCCGAAATCGAGCACTTTGACCCGTGGCTCGTGCGGATCGACGATCACGATGTTGCTCGGCTTGAGGTCGAGGTGCAGCACGCCGCGCGCGTGGCAGTGCGCGAGCGCCTCGGCCACCTTGCGCATGAGCCGCACCGCATCGAGCGTATCGAGCGCACCGACGCGCTCGAGGTAGGTGTCGAGCGTCTCGCCGGCCGCGATCTCCATCGCGAGGTAAAACCCCACGCCCTCGACGAACCCGTAGCCGTAGAGCTGGATCAGCGAGGGATGATCGAGCTTGAGCAGCGCCTCGATCTCGTTCTGCTGGCTGATGAGCCGCTCGGCCGTGAGCTCGGCCGCCGTCGTCTTGAAGACCTTCAGCGCGGCGAGGACCCCGGCGTCGCTTCGCGCGCGGAACACGGCTCCGAACCCACCTTCGCCGAGGAGATCCTCGATGGTGTAGTCCCCGACCCGTGCCCCTCGCTCGAGCCAGCGGTCGCCCTCCATCACATCGAACCCTTCGAGGTCGTTCTTTCTGCTTCTACAGACTGCCGGAGGCGAAGCCCGAAAGATACGGCCAAGACGCGACGAATGCGTGCGCTCTCTCCGTCCGTGCTCGCCCTCGCGCGGACCGCGTGATGCGCGCCACGCGGCGGGTCGGTATACTGCGCCCGTGATCCCGAGCGTCTTCCTCGCCTCGATCGTCCTCGCGTCTCCGACGCCTCCATCGAGCGGACAAGGCGCGAGCCTCGTCGCCGCCGCGGCCGCGTCGGGGCGTCCGCAGGAGTGCGCTTCGACCGTCCGGCGTGGATTGTCCCGACGTCCCACGGTCTGGGAGCTCGCGCGCGCCCCGGAGCTCGGCCGGTATTGCGACCTCGTCGCGCGCGCCAAGGCACTGCTCGGCTCGGACCCAGCCGCCGCGAAGAGCGCCGCCGAGAACGCCGAAAAGGTGCTGCCCGGGTACGCCGCACCGCGTGTGCTCCTCGCTCGCTCGGCCCTCGCGCTCGGCAAGATCGACGACGCCGCGCGCGAGTTCGAGGCCGCGCGCGGAAAGGATCCGCGCAGCGTCGAGGACCCGCCCACGATGCACGACCTCGCCGAGGTCCTTCGCCGCACGGGCAAACTCGAGGACGCGCTCGCCGTCTACCGCGCGCTCGTGCCGCGCATCGACCTGCTCGGCTCGCCCGATCGCCGCGTCGCCGTGCTGCTCGAAGCCGCGCACGTCTCCATGGCCGTCGCGGCCTCGCGCGCGGCGAGCGGCGCCGCGCCTGCCGAAGCGCCGGTCGCCGAGCCGAAGCGCGCGCCGCTCGACGAGGCCGCGGCGTACCTGCGTGAAGCGCGGCAACGCCCGCCGAGCGCGCTCTCCGGGGACGTGCTCCTCTCGCTCGTGCTCGTCCTCGATCGCAACGGCGATCGCGTGCAGGCCGACGCGGCGCTCGCCGATGCGCGCGCCTCGGGCGTTCGCCTGCGCGCGGGCGGCCCGAGTTACCTCGCGGCGACCGAGGACAAGTCTTGCCTCGAAGCGCTCGCGGCCGAGGGCGCGGCCGCCGTGAAACTCTGGGAGACGTACCTCGCCGGCCCTGGCGGAAAGACCCCGTGGGCGGCCTCCGCGCGGGCGCGGCTCGAAGCCGCGAAGAAGGCGCCGCGTCCCGCCGGCGCGAAGGGAGGCCCGTGAAACGAAGGTTTTTTGTTGCCGCTTTCGTCGCGGCCGCGCTCCTCTCCGTGCCCCTCGCGGGCGAGGCGCTCGCCGAGCCTTCCGTGTGGCTCAAGGCGCGTGATCCTGTCGCCGCGTCGCGTGCCACGCTCCTCGAAGAGGCCGATCAGTTCCTCCTCAAGCACGACCTCGCGCAGAGCGAGTCCATCTTCGACGCGACCCCCGCCGTCGACCTCCTGCGCATGCGGGACGTCTACCTGCTCGAAGCGCTCAAGCGCCTCGAACAAGCCGGCGGCGCGGAGAGCCCCGATCCGCGCGTGCGTTTGCGCATGGGCCACGTGCTGCGCCGGCTCGGTCAGGACCGCAAGCCGCTGAACCCGGGCCGCATCGAGGAGGCGATCCGCGTGCTCCTCACCGTCGCGCACGGCAGCGCGCCGCAAGCGATCACGACCTCCGCGTGGAACGAGCTCGCGATTGCGTACGCCGTCCTCGGCAAGCGCGATCAAGAGGTCCACGCGTACGGCCAGGCGCTCGCGCACGAGCCACTCGGCCATCACCGCGCCGTCCTCTTCGCCAACCGCGCCGAGTCGTACATGGGCATGGGCCGCCTCGATGACGCGATTCAGGGCTACCGCGAGGCGCTCCGCTCGCTCTTGCCGATCGAGATGTTCCAGTACGGCGTCACCGCCCTCTGGGGCCTCGCCGTCGCCACCGATCGCGACGGCGACCTCGACGGCGCGCTCGCCTCGATCGCGCTCGCCCGCGCCTACGACCGCGACGATCGCAAGATCCACGAGCCGAGCTGGTTCTTCTCACCGCCGCACGACGAGGCCTGGTACGAGGCGCTCGGCGCGTGGAGCGCGGCGCGCAGCACGGACCTCGGCGCGGTGCGTGCCGAGGCGTACACGCGGGCCATCGAGGCCTGGGAGGCGTACCTCGAACGTGCGCCCGACGACGATCGCTGGATCCCGCTCGGCCGCGTGCGCCTCGAAGCTTGCAAGAAAGAGCGGGAGCGCGTCCTTCAGGCCGCGCGAAGGCGCTGACATCGCACAGACCTCTTTACGGTGACCCAAGGACGCTCCACGCTCCACTGTCACCACGGCGGAGGGCGTTCGTTGAAGCGGGATTCGCTCTTCGAGGAGTCGGTAGTCTGGTCGGGGCGCCCCAAGGTCGTCACGTGCCCGGTGCTCTACCAGATCGCGGCCGCGATCGCGGGCGTCGTCTCGGCGATCACCACCGCCTCGGCCGTCGTCGTCGCCACCGCGCTCGGATCGAGCCCCGGCACGCTCCTCGCGTTCGCTGCGTGGACGGCCATCCTCGCCGTCGCCTTCGCGCTCGGCCCCAAGTGGTGGCGCAGCGAGCTCGAGTTCGTCGTGACCGAGCGCCACGTCATCCTCCATCGCGGCCGGCTCCGCCGCATGATGGATCGATCCGCGATCAGCTTCGCCCGCATTCATTGGGACCCGCAGCGTCCTGGCATCGGCGACCTCGAGCTCGTGCGCGCCGTGCCCACGGGCGCCTTGCGCCGCCGCCTCGCGATCGTCTTCCACGGCCTCGTCGCGCCCGACCGCGTCTGGGCCATCGTCCGTGGCGTCACGCCTTCCACCCCGGCGGGCGACGGCCAGCGCCTCCTCGCGCAGCGCCTCGACGATGGCGAGCGTGTCCTCTGGTCGGGCCATCCGCCCGACGGCTTTCGCAAATGGCTCCCGTCGAGCGGACGCGCGGCGCTTGGCCTCCTGCTCGGCGTCGGCCTCTTCGCCGCGGCGATCGTCTCGTCGACCCACGCCGTGCACGCGGCGCGTACCGTCGTGCGTGGTGGCCTCTCGCCCGAGTCGCTCTCCTTCTTCGCGCTCGTCACCTCGCTCGCGCTCACGATCCTCCTGCTCGTCTCGGCGGGCGTGCTCGTCGTGTATGCCTCGATCGTCCGGCCTGCGCGGCTCGAAACGCGCACGCGTTACTGGGTGACGAACCGGCGTGTCCTCATCCAGCGCGGCGACGAGGAGCTGCACCTCGAGCGCACGCGCATCGTCGACGTCATCGACAGCCCGGCGGCTGGCGGGCTCAACGATCTTTTCCTGGTGCTCGACGGCCCGCGCGCGCGCGCCTTTGCGTCGAGCGGCGCGTTTGGCGAACGTGACACCGAGGGCCTCCAGCCCGTGCTCCGCCGCATCACGGACCCGGAGGCCGTGCGCCGGATCATCCTGCGCGCGCCCAGCGAGCCGGCGATCCCGTCGGTGGCTTAAACGCGGGGCTTGCGCGCTTCTTCGAGCAGCATCCGCGCGCAGGTGATCGCGTCCTCCGCCGCGGGCGTGTCGGCGCGCAACTCCAGCGCTTCGGCGTTCATCGTGACGAGCCACGTTCCTTTGGGGAACGAATCGATCCATCCGGTGAGGGCCGCGATATCGATCGCCGCGCCCGCTTCGTTCTCGATCACGAGCTTGACGCCGCCCGGCGTGACCAGCGTCGGCGACTCGCCGGGGAGGCCCTCGCGCCGTTCGAGGGAGGTCTGCACGGGCGGCCGCACCTTCACCCCTGCGGGGAAACCGGGCGGGCCTTTGGCTTCGAGCTTCATCCAGTCGACGAGCTTGTCCTCTTTGAACGAGCCCGCGAAAACTGCGGGCGAGCCCATCCGCAAGGTGACGCCGTCGCTCGCTTCGGGCGCATGCAGCCGGAACGTGGTGGGAATCTCGGCGTCCTGCTCCGCGACGAACCCGAGAGCTTTCGCGACGGCGTTCGCGCGCTCGACGCTCCTTTGCAGCGCGCGGCGCTCCGTGCGGGGGTGCGGGCTCATGCTGGTGGGGTGCGGCCTCATGCGGTTCCCTGCGATGAGCGCGAAGAGCAGGGCGCCGAGGATTCCGAGGAGCAGGGCGGGCATCGAGGGGAAGGGTGTACCACGCGATCCGGGATCACGCATCGTCGTCTTCGTCCATCCAGTCCCCGCCGGACGTCGCCTCGGCCTTCGCCGTGTCGTCGGCGGGCTTCTTGGGCAAGCCGAGCCTCTCGCGGGTCGAGTACAGGTTCGAGCGCACGAGCGCGCGGTGGTCGGGGGCGCGCTCGATCAGCCGATCGAAGATGGGCAGATCGTCGACCGTCGCCTTCGCGGTGAGGCACATCGAGATCGGCATCGCGAGCTCCGGGTGCTCCTCGAAGGCCGCGAGTGCGCGATCGAGCAGCGCGTGATCCTCCGGGTGCCAGGGCCCCTCGGGCAGCACGCTGAGGATGCGCATCCAGTCCCCGTACTCGTGCGAGGTGTTCGCTTCCCGGGCGCGGCGCAGCGCGGTCCACTCGTCCTCGGTGACGGGGCCCGAGAGCTCCTCCGGCCCGAGGAACGGCGCATGTTCGGCGCGTGCCTTCTGGCGTGCTTCCTCCTTGCCTGCGCTCGTCAAGGCTCTGGAGAAGAACATGGGCGCGACGCCGCCCCAGAGCTCGGAGATCGCCGAGACCACGTTGAGCGCCTCCATGCACGCGAGCTCTCCACGCCGGAGCGCGGCGCGTAGCGGCGTGATGGCCATCTTGGTCAACGAGGAGTCGGCGACGAGCAGGCCCCGCAGACGCGTGTCCTCGCAGAGGCGAGCCGCGAGCTCGAGCCGGCTCCCGTCCGTCTCCGCGGCGTGCGCGTCCGTCAGGATGCACCGCAACGCCCAGCGCGTGAGCTTGTCGTCGTCGCTCCGCAAGGCCTGCTCCACGGCGGGGCGGAGCTGCTCGAACGGCGCCTTTTGCAGGAGCTTGTCGATGTTCCCGGCCATCCGCGACCAGGCGCCTGGATACCCGGCGAGGCGCGCCGCGAGCAGGCGCTCCGAGAGCGCTCCGGGCCTCGCGTTCTTCGCGCCGAGCACGTTCGCGATCTTGTTCATGATGAAGTCCATCCGGCTCGCCGTCTCGGGCGCTTCGAGGACCAGCTCGACGATCGGCGCGAGGTCCGCGCCCGGAGGCATCACCTCCTCCACGAGCTCGGCGGCCAGGAAGTAAGCCGTGGACACCTCGTCGCGCACCGAGGCTGGCGCGGACAGCGCGTACTTCGCGAGCGCGAGGCCCACCACCACGGCCCGATCGTGCGGCAGCGTCGCGACCATCGCTTTGTGATCGGGCGTCAGGTGGAACGCGCGGGCCTTGGCCCAGCCCGAAAGCACCCGGAGGAACGCCTCGATGCCGCCTTCGCGTGACAAGAGGTGCGCCCCCGTCAGGGGCATCCTCGTGTCGTGGTTGCCGCCCGACGCGAGCGTCGTCTCCAGCACGTCGACGGCGATCGGGTCCGGCAGCTTCGCGACGAGCTCGGTGAACTCGCGGTCCTGCTTCATCAAGGCCCAGCGGGACTCGTCGAGCATCGCCGAGATGCGCTCGATCGGCTCGCGGAGGGCCTCGGCGTCCGCCGCGGGCAGGTGCGCGAGGGGATCACGTTGCCACTTGCCTGCCCACCAGTGCAGCTCGCCACGCGAGGCCAGCGCCTCCTGCGCGGGCTTGCGCACGTCGGCGATGGGGTCCTTGGCCAGCGTCTCGAGGAGCTTGATGGCGCGCTCGTTCGTCGGGCGCAGGCCCGCGGCGATCACGGCGCGGATGTCGTCGTTCGGGCTCGCGGCGAACGCCGCCACGCTGTCGTTCACCGGCGCGCCTCGCCGGAGCAGCTCCCCGAGCCCTTCGGCCACGACGTCCGTGTCCTTGTCGGCGTGATCGTCCCACCCGCCTTGTTCCTCCAGCAGCGTCGCGACGAGCTGGAGCAGCGACGCGTCTCCGAGCAGGCCTGCCGCGGTCGCGCAGAACCGCATGGCCTCCTTCGCGCCGCGGAAGACGAGGTTGTCGAGCCGCTGCGCGTCCGGATCGTTCCACGCGGTGTCGTCGTCGTGCCCCTCGTGCAGGACCTCCATCAGCGTGATGGCGCGGCGCGCGATCGTGCGGATCTCCTCGGCCGTCGCGAGCAGCGGATACTGTTTGGGCATGAGCGCGTCCTTTCCCTCGGCGCGCTGTCCTACGACGGGAAGAGCGCGCGGTATACCTCGTCGATCGTGCGCACGAAGGTCACGTCGAGATGGATGTCCTCGGGGACATCGGCTCGGTTCGCCTCGGGGATCACCACGCGCGCGAGACCCGCGCGCTCGGCGGCGATGAGCTTCGCGCGGATGCCGCCGACGGCGAGCACGCGGCCGCTCAGGGAGAGCTCCCCGGTGAGCGCGGTATCGGCGGGCGCCGGCCTGCCCGAGAGGGCCGAGACCAGCGCGGCGAAGATGGCCGTCCCGGCGCTCGGACCGTCCTTCGCGAGGCTCGCCTCGGGCACGTGCACGTGCACATCGGTCGCCGCGAGCCTGCCCGGCTCGACGCCGTAGCGGCTCGTCTCGGCGCGCACGTGCGAGAACGCCGCGCGGACGGACTCCTTCAGCACGTCGCCGAGGTTGCCCGTCGACACGAGCTCGCCGCGCCCCGCCATGGTCGCGGCCTCCACGAACAGCACCGAGCCGCCGCCGGGTCCGACGGAGAGGCCGGTCGTGACGCCGATGGGAAGCGCGCCGAGCGCCTTCGCCTTCGTGAAGCGCGGCGGACCGAGCACGGCCTCGACCTCGGCCTGGGTGATCGGCGGGGCTTGCTCCTCGCCGGCGGCGTCGGCTTCGCCTTGCTCTCGGCGCGTGACGAGCGCGAGGGCGCGGGCGCGGAGCACCGTCGCGAGCGTGTGACGGAGCTGCCGGACGCCGGCCTCGCGTGTGTAGCCGTCGATGAGCGCCATCACGGCGTCGTCCTCGATCGCGGGCGTCTTCGGCAACCCGATCTCGGCGCGCAGCCGATCGAGCAGGTGCGTCCGCAGGATCATGGTCTTCTCGACGGCCGTGTATCCCTCGATCTCGCAGAGCTCCAGCCGGTCGAGCAGCGTCGGGTGGATCTGGGACGTGTCGTTCGCCGTGGCCACGAAGAGCACGTGCGACAGGTCGTACGGCACGCCGAGGAAGTTGTCCTGGAAGTGGGGGTTTTGCTCCGGGTCCAGCACCTCGAGCAGCGCGGCCATGGGGCTGCGGGCGCGCCCTTCGCCGATCTTGTCGATCTCGTCGAGCAAGACGAGCGCGCTCGCGCTGCCTGCCTCCGCGATGGCGCGCAGGATCCGGCCTGCCGACGCGGCGACGTAGCTCAGACGGTGGCCGCGGATCTCGCTCTCGTCGTGCACGCCGCCGAGCGCGACGCGTGCGAACGGGCGCCCGAGGGCCTCGGCCATCGCGCGGGCGATGGTCGTCTTGCCGACGCCGGGCGGGCCGGCGAGGCAGAGGATCATCGAAGCGTTCTCGCCGCCGAGCTTGCGCACGGCGAGGTACTCGGCGACGCGCCGCTTCGGCTTCTCCAGGCCGTGGTGACCACGATCGAGCGCGGCGCGCACGGCGGCGAGATCGATCGGGCGCTCCGGGTCTGGCTGCCAGGGCAGGCGCGCCATGAAGTCGAGGTGGTTCGTGTACGTGGAGTAGTCGTGGTGGTTCGACTGCATGCCCCGCAAGAGGCGCAGCTCGCGCTTGGCCGTCTCACGCGCGAGCTTGGGCATCCCTGCTTGCGACAGCTTGCGCTGGAGCCGGGCGAGGTCGTCGCCTTCCTCGGCGATCGCGGGATCGTGCAGGTCGAGCCGCTTCTGGAGCTCCACGATCTGCGACCAGAGCTTCTGCCGGAGGGCCTTCGGCACCTCGGGTTTGGCCATCGCCTGGCGCAGCATCGCTTCGAGCTCGGAGGCGGCGTGTCGACCCTCGGCGCGGGACGCGAGGAGCAGCGCGACGCGGCGGATCCCTTCTTCGAGCGGGTGTTGCGTGAGCTCGGCGAGCTCGCTCTTGCCGGAGACCGCGCGCGTGGCGGCGGCGAGCGCGGTGCGCAGGGGGGCGTGGAAGTCCAGGGGCTCGGGCACCGCGCCTTCGTCGAGGGCGGCGAAGAGCAGGTGGGCGGCGGAGAGCAGCGCCTTCGTGTCCGGCGTGGGCTCGTCCTCGTCGGGCGTGTCCACGTCGGCCGTGTACGGGGGCTCCTTGCCGCGCGCCGCCACGAGCCGACCTCTTCGGAGGCCGGCGAGCGTGAGGGAAGCTGCGTCGACGGAGACGATCCGACACGTCGTGCCCCACCTGCCGGTGACCAGCGAGGGCAGCTCGACCGACGAGGTGATCGTGACGGCGAGGATCTCCGCGGGGAGTTTTCCGTCGCGGGCGACGCGCGACAGCGCGACGAGGGCGACCGTGTCGATGGCGGGCACGGCGAACGTGCGTTCTTCGCCGGGGAGGATGGCCTCTTCGAGGAGGCCGACGAGGGGGAGCTGTGTACGCGCCACGTTCGTGCAAGCGAGGGTCCGAGGGCAGGGATTGCCCGTGGACGGACCGGGGTTTTACCGGTCCAACGGTGTGGTGCGCCAGCCAGATTCGGTGGGGGGAGGCGCGGGTTACGCCGGAATCGTGGTGGCGTCCGCTCGAACCGGCGGGGTGCGTGCGGCGGGCGCGTCTTCCGGGACCTCGTCGTCCGTCACCTCGACGTCTTTTCCGCCGGGCGTCGTGCGCAGGAACCCGAGCTGCCGCAGCAGGCCGCGCTGGGTGATGGCCCTCCGGGCGATGGCGCTCCATTCGAGGTACCAGGCCCAGAGCGCCGCCTCGGCCTTCTCGAAGGTCTCGTCCTCGGCGGCGATCTTTTCCAGATCGGGCAACGGCCCGTCGACGTTGCGGAGTTTTCCGAGCAGCGCCTTGGCCTCGTCGACCACCATCTCCGTGAGCCCGCGCTGGGCGAGCAGGGCTCGGGCATCTTTCCCGGCCTGGCCGAATCCGCCGTTCCATTCGGGGTTGTCGATGGTGTCGAGTCGTTCGACGAAGGTGCCGACGGAGACGATGACGGCCATGCCGTCGGTCTGGGAGAGGTTGCGGAAGACCTGCGCGTGAATCTCCGGCGCGTGCCGCGTCAAGGTGGCATCCGCGATGACGAACCATTGATTCTCCCAGGCGTCGAGGGCGCGCAGGGCGTCGGGGTCCGTGGTGGGCGGCGCCTCGACGAAATCGAGTTTTGTGCGCGTCACGTTTTTGAGAAGCGACCATCCCTCGTCGAGGTCGACGTTCGTGAAGCCGTGCCGGGCGAGGGGGGCGGCGATCCGCGGGTTGCGGAGGGCGATGAGGAGCTTGAGGACGCGTTCGGCCTTCTGACCAATGGTGAGCCTTGCCATGATGGAAACCTCCCTATGGGGGTGGACCCAGGTAGTTCCCGTCCAGAACGCGTGTGAACCCGATCATGAACGACGCAATCGTGCTCTCGGAAGGTGCGTCCCCCGCTCCGGAAGGCGGATCCCCCCGGGGACTCGGTGGGCGGAGGCGGGGATCGAGCTCGGGGAGCGGGGGAGTGTGAAGTCGGATACGGGGATCGAGCTCGGGGAGCAGGGGATCGACCTGCGGGAGCAGGGGATCGAGCTCGGGGAGCAGGGGAGTGTAGGGGCGGATACGGGGATCGGGGGTTCGGAGCGGGGGATGTTGCTTTCGAAGTTGCCGATCGCTTGATCGGCTGCTTGCGCTTCGAGGTACGTGCCCCTCGACGCCGCGGAGTTAGGAGAGCGCGGGCGCAGGCGTCTGCCACGCATTGAGGGCGAGGTTCTGCACAAGCGATTGGTGCTTTTCGAGGAGGGTCATGATCTTCCTTGCGAAGAGCAAGGCCAATGCCAGTCGCCATTCCACGCCTCGACGCGGCTTTCTTGGCGGCCCAATGACCCTCGCGGGCCCTCCGACCGGCCGAACGCCGAGGTAATGGGCTGGATGGAGGGGGCGCGTACTGCAACAGATACAGTAACGTTACAGCCGTCCTCCGCCGCACCGCGCCATAGCTTTTTCCCCGTACGTCCCCGCGATCCAGCGTCCCGGCCGAACCTCGTTCCGTGGTACTCATCACCTCGGAATCACTCCCGGGGGTTGCCATGTACGACTGGAACGACAGCGTCCCGTCCGTCGATGGATCGGGCCGCGTGCTCTCCCTCTCCGGCGGGCCTGTGCGGCGCGACTTCGCGCGCAGGGTGCGGCCCGTGAAGGTCGTCGACGAGACCCTCCGGGATGGATTGCAGAGCGCCGCCGGCTACCAGCCCGACGCCGCGCAGAAGATCGATCTCCTCTACGCCATGGCCGCGATCGGCGTCGACGTCGTCAGCGTCGGCCTCCCCGCCGCCGGCCTCGTCAATGCCGAGGATTGTTTCCTCCTCTGCCGCGAGATCGTCCGCTCCAAGCTCCGCGTCGTCCCCACCGCCGCCGCGCGCACCGTCGTCGCCGACGTCCACGGCATCGCCCGCGCCGCCGATCGCGCCGGCATCCCCATCGAGGTCTACGCCTTCATCGGCAGCTCCCCCATTCGCCTCGCCGTCGAAAACTGGGACACGGACTTCCTCATCGGCGCCATCACCGCCGCCGCGCGCGAGGCCAAGGCCGCGGGCTTGCCCTTCTGCCTCGTCACCGAGGACACCACCCGCTCGAACCCCGAGGTCCTCCGCAGCCTCTACAGCGCCGCCATCGAAGCGGGCGCGGGCCGCATTTGCCTCTGCGACACCACCGGCCACGTCACGCCGTACGGCATCGAGGCGCTCGTCGGGTTCGCGCGGCGCACCCTCGACGAGCTCGGCGCGCGGCACGTCGAGCTCGACTGGCACGGGCACAACGACCGCGGCATCGGCCTGCCGAACGCGCTCTGGGCGGCCGCCTCGGGCGTCGATCGCGTGCATGGTACCGGCCTCGGCGTCGGCGAGCGGGTCGGCAATACCAGCCTCGAATTGCTCGTCGAGAACCTCGGCCTGCTCGGCGCGCGTCCGCGTGTGCCCGAGGCGCGCCTCGTCGAGTATTGCGAGCTCGCCTCCCGCGCGCTCCGGTATCCCATCCCCGCGGGACATCCGATCGCCGGCGCAAACATGCGCGGCGCGCGTTTCGAGGTACGCCCTTACCACGCGACGCCCGAGGAGGCGCCTGCATCCGAGCCCTTGGAGCCCATGGAAAAACTCGTCCCGATGTGCATGAAGATCGGCGGCAGCGCCGTCGCGCTCGCCGTCCCTCCGCGCAGGACGCTGCTCGAAGCGCTGCGGTACGACCTCGACCTCGTCGGCACGAAGCAGGGCTGTGACAAGGGGGACTGCGGCGCGTGTACGGTCGTCGTGGACGGCGTCGCGATCCTCTCTTGCCTCACGCTCGCGCTCGACGCGGACGGCAAGGAGGTCCGCACCGTCGAGACGCTCGAAGGCGCGCCGCACATCGACGCGCTGCTCGACGGCTTCGACAGGCTCGGCGGCGGGCAGTGCGGCTTCTGCACGCCCGGCATGCTCATGACCGCGACGGCGCTGCTCGACAGGAACCCGTGTCCCACGCGTGACGAGATCAAGTGCGCGATCGCGGGCAACCTCTGCCGCTGTACGGGCTACGGGAAGATCGTCGACGCGATCGAGCTCGCGGCGCAGATCCGTCGCGGCGAGGCGGAGGCGGGCGTGGGCTTGCCGGGGATCGAGAACACGCCGCCGCCGTTGCCTTCGAACAAGAGCTCGCGCGAGGGGAGGCAGGGCTAGCCATGACGGACACGCGAAAGCCGAGTGAGCTCCGAGGCCTCGTCGGCAGCCGCACGCGCACGCTGCTCGCGCCGCGCGTGACCGGGCAGGTCCGCTACACCGACGACATCCACCTGCCGCGCATGCTGTGGGGTCGGATCGTCCGCAGCCCTCATCCACACGCGCGCATCGTGCGCATCGACGCGACACGCGCGCTCGCGAAGCCGGGTGTCATCGCCGTCATCACGGGCAAGGACATGCCCGAGCGCTTCGGCATCATCCCGTGGACACCGGACGAGTACCCGCTCGCCCTCGATTGCGCGCGTTTCGTCGGTGATGCCGTCGCCGCGGTCGCCGCGACCGACGAGCGCATCGCGCACGAGGCCGCGGAGCTCGTGGACGTCGAGTACGAGGTGCTGCCGGCCGCGACCGATCTGCAGACGGCGATCGACAAGCCCGAGGTGGGGCTCGGCAAGGGCGGCAAGGACAACGTCTCGAAGGAGGTCGACCTCGCGTTCGGGGACGTCGACGCCGCGCTCGCCGGGAGCGACGTCGTCATCACGGGCGACTACTACTACGAGGGCAGCGCGCACGTTCCGATCGAGACCCACTGCGCCATCGGGAACCTCGACAAGAACGGCCTGCTCACGGTCTGGTCGACGACGCAGGTGCCGCACTACCTGCACCGCGAGCTCTCGCGCGTCTTGCGCGTCCCGCCCACGCGCATCCGCGTCATCCAGCCGCCCGTCGGCGGCGCGTTCGGCGGCAAGAGCGAGCCTTTTTCGCTCGAGTTCTGCGCGGCCAAGCTCGCGATGATCACGGGCCGCCCCGTCAAGTTCCTCTACACGCGCGAAGAAGAGTTTTACGCGCATCGCGGGCGGCACCCGATGCAGATCCACATGAAGGTCGGCGCGAGCCGCGACGGCAAGCTCACGGGCGTCGACGCGCGCACCTTCATCGACGGCGGCGCCTACTCGTCGTTTGGTCTCGTCACGACGTACTACTCGGGCCAGCTCCTCACGCTGCCCGCGTTCGCCGACACCTACCGCTTCCGCTCGACGCGCCTCTTCACGAACAAGCCTCCGTGCGGCCCGAAGCGCGGCCACGGCAGCGTGCAGCCGCGTTTCGCGTTCGAGGTCTCGCTCGACAAGATCTCCCGCGCGCTCGGGATCGATCCGATCGAGCTGCGAAGGAAAAACCTCGTCCCGCCGAACACGACCACGCTGAACGGCCTGCGCGTCACCTCGAACGGCATCGAGCAGTGCCTCGACGCGGTCGAGAAGGCGAGCGGCTGGAAGGATCGCTTCGGCAAGCTGCCCAAGGGGCGCGGGCTCGGCGTGGCCACGAGCGCGTACATCAGCGGGACGAACTACGCGATCTACCCGAACGCGATGCCCCAGAGCGCCGTGCAGCTCAAGGTCGATCGCTCGGGCGTCGTGACGGTCTTTTCAGGTCAAAGCGAAATCGGTCAGGGCTGCGACCTGATGCTCGCGGTGCTCGTCGCCGACGAGCTCGGCCTGGATCTCGGGTCGGTGCGTGTCATCTCCGGCGACACGGACCTCACGCCCGTCGACCTCGGCGCTTACTCCTCGCGCGGCACGTTCATGAACGGCAACGCGTGCCTCATGGCCGCGCGCGAGATCAAGAGCAAGCTCGTCGCCGCCGTCGCCGAGAAGCTCGACGTCGATCCGCGGAACGTGCTCGTCACGCGCGGCGCGCTCGTGGTCGTGCACGATCCGGCGCGCGGCGTCCCCGTCACCGAGGCCATCCAGCTCGCCGAGGCGAAGTTCGGCACGCTCGGCGCCGTCGGTCACTACAACACGCCGAAGCTCGGCGGCGACTACCGCGGCGGCACCATCGGCGCCTCGCCCGCGTACTCGTTCACCGCGCACGTCGCCGAGGTCTCGGTCGACCCGCGCTCGGGGTTCGTTCGCGTCGAGAAGATCTGGGTCGCGCACGACTGCGGCAAGGCGCTCTGTCCCGTGATCGTGGAGGGGCAGATGGAAGGATCGGCATATATGGGCGCGGCCGAGGCGCTGCTCGAAGAGCACGTGATCGGTCCCGACGGGCTGCACAAGGGGCCGAACCTGCTCGACTACCGCATCCCGACGAGCCTCGACGTCCCGGACCTCCACGCGCTCATCGTCGAGTCCGAGGATCAAGAGGGCCCGCTCGGCGCCAAGGAGTCGGGCGAGGGCCCGCTGCACCCGTCGATCCCGGCCATCGCGAACGCCATCTTCGACGCCGTCGGCGTACGCATCGACAGGCTCCCGTTCTCGCCCGCGCGCGTGCTCGCGGCCCTGCGGAAGAAGCAGGCCGACGAGCAAGCTGCGGCGACTGCTGCTGCGGAGTGAGGTCTTCATGTTGCCGCTGCCCGTCTTCGATCATCACAAGCCGCGCACCCTCTCGGCGGCGCTCGATCTGCTCGCGCGCCTCGGCGACAAGGCCGTCGTCATCGCCGGCGGCACCGACGTGCTGCCCAACATGAAGCACGGGCTCGTGGAGCCGGAGCACGTCGTCTCCATCGCGGGCATCGAGGAGATGCGCGGCATCTCGCTCGTGCGCGAGGGCGACGACGACAAGCTCGTCCTCGGCGCC
The DNA here is from genome assembly GCF_028435265.1 of Polyangium jinanense. Taxonomy (GTDB): domain Bacteria; phylum Myxococcota_A; class Polyangia; order Polyangiales; family Polyangiaceae; genus Polyangium; species Polyangium jinanense. Next base: position 352,326 of record NZ_JAGTJK010000001.1, read on the forward strand.
GGCGCGCGCCTCGCCGAGATCGAGAGCTCGATCCTCGTGCGCCGCATCGCGCCCGCGCTCGCCGAGGCCGCGGGCCAGGTGGGCGGACCGCATCACCGCGCCATGGGCACGCTCGGCGGCAACATCTGCCTCGACACGCGCTGCCGCTACTACAACCAGACCTACTTCTGGCGCAAATCGCTGGGCTTTTGCCTCAAGAAGGACGGCACGGTCTGCCACGTCGTGCGCGGCGGATCACGCTGCGTCGCCGCCGCCTCGAACGACACGGCACCCGCGCTCATCGCGCTCGAAGCCGACCTCCATCTCCTCGGCCCGCGCGGCGCGCGTGTCGTAAAGGCTCACGATTTTTACGTGGCCGACGGCGTGAAGAACACCGTGCTCGAACCCGGCGAGCTCGTCGTGCGTGTCTCCATCACGCGAAACCCCGGCCGCCGTTCAAGCTTCGAAAAGCTGCGGCGCAGGAACGCGATCGACTTTCCGCTGCTCTCGATCGCCGTGAGGCTCGACGTGTCCGGCGTGGAGACCACGCGCGTCGACGGCGCGGACGTCGTCGTCTCGGCGCTCGGCGCTCGCCCGCGCCGCATCCGAGCCGCCTCGAAGATCCGTCCCGGGACCCCCTTCGACGTCGCCGCCCGCGAGCTCGCCGAGGGCGCCTACGCCGAGTGCAAGCCTCTCCCGAACGTCGATGACGACACCGAGTGGCGCCGCGAGATGGTCCCCGCCCTCGTCGAGCGCGCCGTCACGCGCCTCGAAGGTTGAAGGCCGAGATCCGAGGCAAATTGCGATCCTCCCTGCCGGCGCCTCGGACCCACGACGGTCCCTGACCCCGCGACGGGAGCGCGGATCCCCGCGCGCCTCCAAATTCCTCCCTTGCAGCGCCGACGCGCGCGGACCAAGGTCCTCGTAGGTGCGCTTTCTCCCGTTCGTCCTCGTCGCCACCGGGTTTCATTTTTTCATCCCGGTCGTCGCTCGAGTCGCGCCGCGGCCTCAAGGGCCGCTCCTCGCGATCTCGACCGGCATGGCGCGGCGCATGGAGATCGACATCGAGAACGTCCCGATCGAGCCGATGCGCCCGGACGAACCCCGTCCCGAGCGTGAGCCGGATCCGGCCGTCGCGATGAACGACACGCGCCCGCGCACGACGGAGTCCGTCGACCCGCGCATCGTGAATCCGACGGACACGCCACCGAGCAGCACCGGGCCGCAAGAGGTCGAGCCCGTGCCGACGGGCACGCCTTCGGCGGGCCCGCCCGACGAGTACGGCGCGCCGCCGCCGCCGGTGCCCGGAGGCCCTGGGATCCCCGGGATCGGCGGCCCCGTGTGGGCGATGCCCGGCGTCATCCCCGAGGCCGGCAAGCCAAAGCCCGCGCCCACCACGGTCGGGCCTCCGCCGGAGGTCGATCGCAAGATCGCGGGCCGCGTGATCACCGACGTGATGCGCGAAAAAGATCGACAGCTCGGCCTGGATCTGCCGGGCGCGGGCACGATCGCGTCCGTCGTCTCGGATGTCGTGCGCGGCTCGGGAACGCCCGACGTCGCGCGCGCGACGCTCGAAGTGCGCATCGCGCCCGGCGGTCGCGTGGCGAGCGTGCGTGTCGTGCGTTCGTCGGCGGGCAACGCGGGCGACTGGAGCGCGGTCGCGGGCGCGGTGAGCGGTCGGCTCGCGAGCCGTCAGTTCACGCTGCCGGAGTCGTACGCGCAGGGCGCGATCGTGATGGTCGAGGTCGTCTCGCAGTTGCAGATGCCCGACGGCAGCACGGGCGGCACGAACATCAACAAGGGCGGGGGGAGCGACAGCCTCGGCGGCAGCGTGAGCTTCGACGTGGCGAACATCGGCGCGCGACCCAAGCGCCACGTGCGCGCCTCCGCGAGCGCGCGCCCGGCGACCTGATCCGCCGAACCGCGCAAAATTCGCGGCCACGGCGTCGATTGGTGGGCCTGCCCCCAGGTTTTTGCGGATTTTGTGGCACGAAGCACAAAATTCTTCGCAGAAGGGGGCTTTTCGACGACCCGATGGACGGGCAAGACTGCACGCGGCGACGACCACGGGCGGTGACATCCCGCGCGGCTCGTGCGACTCTCCCCAATCTCCCGCTCATGGCGAAGGAACGAGTTTTCTCTCTCGATGCGGTCCGCACCGACGGCTGGTTCGAACGCATCGGCGATGGGATCGGCAGCTTTCAGGCTCTCTGCGACATCGTCGGCGAGACGTTCTTCGCCTTTTCGATGATCACGGGAGCGCGCATCACCGCGCTCACGGTCGACCGCCGCAACCCCGACAACACCCTCGTCGACTTCGTCATCGCGCCTCCGGGCGACGAGGAAGAAGAGAGCGAGGTCCAGCGGCTCACGCTCGCCGATTTCCGGCATCGGCTCGTCGGCGCGCTCCTCACCGAGGACGCGACGCCAGGGCCCCCCGAGCGCGACACGGACATCGAAGCGCTGCAGCTCCACATCGGCGTGCGCTACCTGCTGCTCGCGCCGCTCTTCGGCTACAGCCTGCGCAAGCTCTACGTCGACGGTCGCACCTCGAGGCTGCTCGTCCTGCGTGACGGCCTCGAGCAGACCTACGAGCTCGGCGAGTTCCGGGCGCGCATCCGCGCGCACGTGCGCGAAGAGCTCGAGCGCGCTTCGGCGGGCTCGCGCTCGGCGATCGATCTGACGCGCGTGGCCGAGGCCGAGGCGGCAAGCCAGCGCGGCGATTGGTCGCGCGTGGTGCAGCTCCTCGGCGCGTGGCCGGCGCCGCTCGCGATCTTCCTTCGCACGCCCGAGGGGCAGATGCTCACGACCGATGCGCGCGCGCTCATCGCGAAGGGGCTCGGCTTGCTCGGCACGGCGTGCGTCAAGCTCGGCGAGGAGCACCAGGGCGAGGAGGTCATGCGCCTCGCGGTGCAGTACGCGCAGGATGGGGCGGCGGCGGCGGACATCTTCCGCCGGCTCGGGGAGGCGCAGCTCGAGAACGGGCGTGCAGGGGAGGCCATCGGTGGGCTCCGGCGCGCGGCGAGCCTCGGCGCGCCGCCCAAGCTCATCTGGCCGCTCCTGGCGAAGGCGTACGTGAAGCGGCAGCGCTACGTGGCCGCGTTCGCGTGTGTGCGGGAGGCTCGCGCGGCGGGCGTGCCCGACGCCGAGCTCATCGAGGAGATCCGCGAGATCGAGGCCCGGCTCGGCACGGCGCTGACGGCGTTCCGTGGGCTCGTGCTGAGCACCAGGAGTTGACGGGCGCGCAGGTGGCCCCATACCCCCTGGCCGCGCAATTGACACCCCAGAACCCCAAAGCTACATAGCCGCGGCGATTGTGCCGAGATCGCACGGATTTCGATGCATCTCGGAGCCTGCCAGCGTCCGCTCGTGATCGCGAGCGATCGCGAGCGAGGACCCACCTTCTCGGTCGGCACTAGAACCGGAGTACACCGCGTACCCCGGAGCACCCGGAGCACCCGGAGCAAACGATGTCCACCTACGTCCCCCTGTTCCTGCTCTTCATCGTGGCAGCGGTCCTCGCGGGCGCGCTGTTCACGATCAGCACCGTGCTCGGGCCGAAGAACCCGACGCCCGAGAAGATGATCCCGTACGAGTGCGGGAGCGAAACGACGGGCGGTCGCTTCGTCAAGCCGAGCGTCAAGTTCTACCTCACGGCGATCCTCTTCGTCGTCTTCGACATCGAAGCGGTGCTCATCTACCCGTGGACGGTGGAGTTCAAGAACCTCGGCTGGATCGGCCTCGCGACCATGGGGTCGTTCATCCTCATGCTCGTGGTGGCGCTGCTCTACGTCTGGAAAAAAGGAGCCCTCGAATGGGAGAAGTGACCTCAGGCGGCGCTGGCACGACGATTCAGGTCCTCGAGGGATCGGAGACCGGGTTCGCCACGACGCGCTTCAACGACCTCCTCAACTGGGCGAGGAAGTACTCGCTGTTCCAGTACCCGTTCATCACGGCGTGCTGCGCCATGGAGTTCATGGCCATGGCGAGCCCGCGGTTCGACATGGCGCGCTTCGGCGCCGAGGCGCCGCGCTTCTCGCCGCGCCAGTCGGACCTGCTCTGGGTCGTGGGCACGATCAGCCAGCGCCAGGCGCCCGCGCTCAAGCGCATCTACGAGCAGATGGCGGACCCGAAGTACGTCTTCGCCTTCGGCACGTGCGCGTCGTGCGGCGGCTTCTACGACAACTACACGACGCTCGCGGGCATCGACAAAGTCATCCCCGTCGACGTCTACGTCCCTGGCTGCCCCCCGCGCCCCGAGGCCGTGATCGATGGGCTCCTCCTGCTGCAGGACAAGATCGCGCGTGGTGACCGCACGCCGGCGATCGTGAAGCCGCGCCGCGACCCCACCGTGCAAGCGGGCAACCTCGTGAGGCTCGGCAAGAAGAGCACCGCAACATGAGCAAGCGCGTCCTCGAAATCCTGAAGAGCAAGTTCGGCGGCGACATCTACGAGACCCACTCGCAGTTCGGCGACGACACCGCCGTGGTGAACCCCGAGAAGTGGCGCGAGATCGCGCGCTTTCTCCGGGACGACTCGCAGTGCGCGATGAACATGTTCGTCGACCTCACCGCCGTCGATTACCTCGGCCGGCAGACGCCGCGCTTCGAGGTCGTGCTGCACCTGCGCTCGCTGGAGAGGGGCCACCGCATCCGGCTGAAGGCGCGCATCGGCGACGACGACGCGAACGGCGTGGAGATCGACTCGGTCGTGCCCGTGTGGAAAGGCGCGAACTGGTTCGAGCGCGAGTGCTTCGACATGTTCGGCGTGACCTTCAAGGGCCACCCCGATCTGCGGCGGATCCTGATGTACCCCGAGTTCGTCGGGTACCCGCTTCGCAAGGACTATCCGGCGGACAAGATCCAGCCGCTCGTCGAGCTGCGCAACGTCCCCGACAAACTACCCCCCTTCGGCATCGACGAGGGCATGCCGTTCGGGCGTCAGACCCACGACTACCCGCGGGGCGAGGAGACGAACTGACCCATGGAACCCTTGGATCGTGACCTCGAGGAGGGTCTCCTCGAGCTGCCCAGCGAGCCGATGATGCTCAACATGGGCCCGTCCCACCCGGCCATGCACGGGACGGTGCGCATCGTGCTCGAGCTCTCGGGTGAGATGATCCAGAAGGCCGACGTGCAGATCGGCTACCTGCATCGCGGCTTCGAGAAGATGTGCGAGCGGGGCACCTGGACGCAGATCTTCCCGTACGTCGATCGCTGCAACTACGTCTCGCCGATGCTGAACAACGTGGGCTTCGCGCTCGCGGTGGAGAAGATGCTCGGCGTGACGGTGCCCGAGCGCTGCCAGTACTACCGCGTGGCGCTCGGCGAGCTCGCGCGCATCTGCGACCACATGATCTGCTCGGGCGCGATGTGCATGGAGCTCGGCGCGTTCACGCCGTTCCTCTACTTCGCCCGCGCCCGCGAGATCATCTGGGACATCTTCGAGGAGGAGACGGGCGCGCGCGTCACGCACAGCTTCGGCCGCGTGGGCGGCATGGCGAACCCGCCGACGAAGTACTTCAAGGACATGGTCCGCGCGGGCGTTCCGCGCGTGCTGCAGCTCATCAGCGAGGGCGAGAAGCTCCTCCTGAAGAACCGCATCTTCCTCGACCGCCTCGAAGGCGTTGGCGTGATGTCGAAGGAGGACGCGCTCGCGCTCGGGTGGACGGGCGTCGTCTTGCGCGCCTCGGGCGTGCCGTACGACGTGCGCCGCGCGCATCCGTACATGGTCTACGACCGGATGGAGTTCGACGTGCCTGTGGGCACGACGGGCGACAACTACGACCGGTTCATGTGCCGCCAGGAGGAGATCCGGCAGACGGCGCGGATCATCGAGCAGGCGCTCGATCAGATGCCGGACGAGGGTCCGATCAACATCGACGATCCGCGCATCGTCTTGCCGCCGAAGCAGGACGTCTACACGACCATCGAGGCCACCATCCAGCACTTCAAGATCGTGATGGAGGGCATCAAGGTCCCGGCGGGCGAGTGTTACTCGTACACGGAGGCGGGCAACGGCGAGCTCGGCTTCTACCTGGTCTCCGATGGCAGCGGCACGCCCTACCGCGTGCGGATCCGGCCCCCCTGCTTCGCCACCACGCAGGGCCTCGAGCAGCTCATCACGGGCCTGATGATCCCGGACGTCGTCCCGACGTTCGGTTCCCTCAACATGATCGGCGGGGAGTGCGATCACTGAGATGGCTACGATCAAGATCGACGGGCGCGAGATCCCCTTCGAGCAAGGGGACACCATCATCAAAGCGGCGCACCGCGCCGGCATCGACATCCCGCACTACTGCTGGCACCCGGGCCTCTCCGTCGCGGCGAACTGCCGCATGTGCCTCGTCGAGGTCGCGCCGCCTCCCGGCCGTCCCGCGATGCAGCTCGACATCCTGCGCTGGGATCCGCAGAAGAAGGACTACGTCCCCGCCCGCAAGCCGAAGCTCGTTCCCGCCTGCCAGCAGGCCTGCGCGCCCGGCATGGAGGTCCTCTCCGAGGGCAGCGATCACGTCGAGGAGGCGCGCGGCGCGGTGCAGGAGCTCCTGCTCCTGAACCACCCGGTCGACTGCCCGATCTGCGATCAGGCGGGCGAGTGCCGGCTGCAGGACTACTGGCTCGAGCATCAAGGCACGGGCAAGCGCATGCAGCAGGAGGTCGTGCACAAGCCGAAGGCCGTCGATTTCGGGCCGACCATCGTCTACGACGCCGAGCGCTGCATCGTGTGCACGCGTTGCGTCCGCTTCACGGCCGAGGTCGCGAAGGATCCGGTCCTCAGCGTGCGCGAGCGCGGCAATCTCAACGAGATCGTCGTCTCGCCGGGCCGCGAGCTCGACCACGACTACACGCTCATGACGGAGCACGTCTGCCCCGTCGGCGCTTTGACCTCCAAGGACTTCCGCTTCAAGGCGCGCGTGTGGTTCCTCCGCAGCGCGCGCACGGTCTGCCAGGGCTGCGCGACGGGCTGCAACGCGTACCTCGATTACGATCCGCGGACGAACGTTCCGCATCGGCATCGCCCGCGCGACAACGAAGAGGTCAACAAGTACTGGATGTGCGACGAGGGCATGCTCTCGTACAGGCGCGCGGTCGAGGCTCGCCTCGGCACGGCGCTCGTCGGCGGCGAGGACGCGAGCCTCGAAGAGGCGCTCGCGGCGGCGAAGGATCAGCTCGCGGGCCTCAAGGACGATCCGGGTCGGGTCGCCGTGGTGCTCAGCGCGCAGCACTCGAACGAGGACAACTACGCGCTCCTCACGCTCGCACGCACGTTCATCGGCGCGAAGGACCTCTACGTGTCGGGTCGTCCGCTCGGCCGCGGCGACAAGATCCTCATGAGCGAGGACAAAAACCCGAACACGCTCGGCGTCATGCAGCTCGCGGGCGCGCCGGCGCCGAAGCCGATCGCGTCGCTCTTCGACGCGATCAAGGCGGGCAAGTACTCGTTCGTGATCGCGCTCGGCGCCGAGATCGAGGTCGACGCGAAGGACGCCGAGAGCGCGCTGTCGAAGCTCAAGGGCGTGGTGACGATCGCCGCGCACGACGGGCCGCTCGCGCGTGCCGCGCACGTCGCGCTCGCCGCGACCGCGTGGGCCGAGCAGGACGGCACGTACGTCAACCGTCAGGGTCTCGCGCAGAAGAGCGAGCGCGCGCTCAAGCCGCGCGGCGACGCGCGACCCGGCTGGGAGCTCGTGGCGAAGCTCGGCAAAGAGCTCGGCTACGCGATGACCTACAAGACGCTCGCGGACGTGCGTCGGGCCATGACGCCCGAGACGCCGGCCCCGAGCCGTGACGCGGATCGGGCCGCGAAGCCCGAGGTGAGCGCATGAGTGCCGTCGAGATCGTCCTGGCAGTCGTCAAGATCCTCATCCTCGCCCTGTTCTTCTTGAACATGGCGGCGCTCAGCACGTGGGCGGACCGCCGGCAGGGCGCGATGGTGCAGGACCGCGTCGGTCCGAACCGCGCGGTCGTGTACCTGCCGAACATGGCGGCGCGGGCCATCGTGCTCCTGCCGCCCGCGCTCTTCGGCGTGCTCGCGATCTTCAGCTCGCTCGGTCAGGTCGTGGGGCGCGCGGCGGCCGAGCGGTTCACGGTGAACGTGCAGCTCACGATCCTCGTGGCCTGGTTCAGCCTGCTCGTGCTCTGCGCGAAGGTGCGCAGCGGCGGCGCCATCAACCGCGCCGAGCAGGTGTTCGAGGACGTGGATCCGCGATCGATCTTCTTCGCGGGCCTCGGCGTGCACGCGATCGGTCTCGTGGCCGGGCGCCTCGTGACGCAGGCGGCGTGGCCGCTCGCGGCGCAGGTCTCGGGCTTCGTGCTCGGCGGCGTCTTCCTGCTCGTCGGCCTCTACGCGACCTCGCGCGTGCCCGACGGCAAGATCCCGCTGCGCCTCGCGGGCACTCTCCACGCGCTCGCCGACTCGATCAAGATGATCTGGAAGGAGGACTTCATCCCGAAGAACGGGGATCGTCTCCTCCACGGCCTCGCGCCGATGCTGGCGGTCTTCTCCGCGCTCGCGGTGATGGCCGTCATCCCCTTCGGCAACGACCTCTGCTTCGCCGACGGCAACAAGAACGGCACGCTCGACTTCTCGGACCTCACGAACCTCCTGGCCACGGTCCCCGCGAGCGGCGCTTGCAACGGCTTCCGCGTGAAGCTGCAGATCATCGACCTCAACGTCGGCATCCTCTACATCTTCGGCATCGCGGGCACGGGCATCATCGGCGCGGCCATCGCGGGCTGGGCGAGCGACAACAAGTTCGCGCTCCTCGGCGGCCTGCGCGCGTCGAGCCAGATGGTTTCGTACGAGGTCGCGATGGGCCTCTCGCTCGTCGGCCTCTTCCTCGTCTACGGCAGCGTCCGGCTCAGCGACATGGCCGTGTGGCAGGGCCAGAACGCGTGGGGCGTCTTCGTGCAGCCGCTCGGGTTCATCCTGTTCCTGACGGCGCTCTGTGCGGAGACGAAGCGCGTGCCCTTCGATCAGCCCGAAGGCGAGAGCGAGATCGTCGCCGGCTACTTCCTCGAGTACTCGGGGTTCAAGTGGGGCATGTTCATGACGGGCGAGTACATCGAGCTCGTCTTCTCGAGCGCGCTGCTCGTCGCGCTCTTCTTCGGCGGCTACTCGCTGCCGTTCCTGCACCCGGACGGCATCACCGTCGCGTTCGGCAACACGGTGCTGTTCCAGTACAAGATGACGCACCTCGCGGTGAGCCTCATCTCGGCGCTCGCGTTCTTCGGCAAGACGGTCTTCGTCACGTGGGTGCAGATCTTCTTCCGCTGGACGCTCCCGCGCTTCCGTTACGACCAGCTCATGAAGCTCGGCTGGACCAAGCTCCTGCCGCTCGCCATCGCGAACATGATGGTGACGGGCGTGGTCGTGCTGGCGCTTCGCAACGCGGGTCCGGAGGCGGACGCGTGGGTCAAGCTCCTCGGGGACATCACGCAGGGCGTCGTCGCGGTCGCCACACTCGCCGGCTTCGTGGCGGTCGTGGTCGGGTTGCTCGAGCCGGTCGAGCGCAAGAAGTTCCTCGCCTCGTCTGCGGCGCGCTTCGCGGCCGCGGTGGGCGGGGTCAAGCCGGAGCCTCAGCAGGCCTGAGAGGATCGAACGATGGCGAAGCGCACTCCCTCGAACCCGTGGACCAAGCCGGCCGGCGCGCCCATTCAGGGCAAGCCCATCCCGCGGCCGCGCCGCACGGCCGAGGTCCAGTCCTACCTGCCCGAGCTCTTCCGGGGCATGGCGATCACCATGCGTCACTTCTTCAAGAACACGAAGGAGATGATGCTCGGCCAGAAGCCCGACCCGGTGCTCGAGGCCCTCAACGACGGCGTCACGACGATCTGCTACCCCGAGGAGAAGCGCCCCTATCCGGAGCGCTTCCGCGGGCTGCATCGCCTCACGCTCCGTGACGACGGCTCACCGCGCTGCGTGGCGTGCCTGTGCTGCTCGACGGCTTGCCCCGCGCAGTGCATCCACATCGAGGCGGGCGAGTACGCCGAGGGCGACAATCGGCGCGGCTACGAGCGTTTCCCGAAGACGTTCGTCATCGACGAGCTGCGCTGCATCTTCTGCGGGTTCTGCGTCGAGGCTTGTCCCTGCGACGCGATTCGCATGGACACGGGCATTCACGCGACGCCGTACGACTCGCGCGAGCAGTTCATCTACCGCAAGGACCTGCTCATGGAGTTCACCGGCCGGGACGGTTCGCGCAAGTCGGCGAACCCGCGCCACGAGCCGGGCGATCCGACGCATCCGGGCCTGTCGCGCGAGCAGATGGATCACTGAGTCCGATTCGCTGATGGACAGAAACCCCCTCTTCCTCGCGGGAGAGGGGGTTTTTGCTTTCAGCGGGAAAACAGGGGCATCCGCGCCTCGGCTTGCCATAATCCGCCCGATGACCGCCTACGGTGCGTACGAGCCGGTGATCGGGCTCGAGGTGCACGCGCAGCTGCTCACGCGGACAAAGGCGTTCTGCGGCTGCGCCACGAGCTTCGGCGACCCGCCGAACACGCACACCTGCCCCGTCTGCCTCGGCTTGCCCGGCGCGCTCCCCGTCCTGAACGCCGAGGCCGTGGCCCTCGCGGTGCGCGCCTCGCTCGCGCTCGGCTGCTCCTTGCAGACGCGCAGCGTGTTTGCCCGGAAGAACTATTTTTATCCGGACCTGCCGAAGGGCTACCAGATCAGCCAGTACGACCTGCCGCTCGCGCTCTCGGGCGTGCTCGACGTCGAGGTCGACGGCACGCCGCGCCGCGTGGGGATCCGCCGGATCCACATGGAGGAGGACGCGGGCAAGAACCTGCACGGCATCGGCGACGAGTCCGTCGTCGATCTGAACCGCGCGGGCACGCCGCTCATCGAGATCGTGAGCGAACCTGATCTGCGATCCGGTGCCGAGGCGGCCGAGTATCTGCGGCGGCTGCGCGAGGTCCTGATGTTCACCGGCGTGAACGACGGCAACCTCGAACAGGGCAGCTTCCGCTGCGATGCGAACGTCTCGATTCGCAAGGTGGGCGAGACGCGGCTCGGCACGCGCGTCGAGCTCAAGAACATCAACTCGTTCAAGTTCGTCGCCGACGCGATCGACGTGGAGATCCGCCGGCAGGTGAACCTCGTCGAGCGCGGCGAGCGCGTCCGTCAGCAGACGCGCGGCTACAGCGCGGAAAAGCGCGAGAGTTACCTCCTGCGCGACAAGGAGAGCGAGTCCGACTACCGCTACTTCCCCGAGCCGGATCTGCCTCCGCTCGTGCTCGAAGAGGCGCAGATCGAGTCGATCCGCAGCGCGTTGCCGGAGCTGCCCGTCGCGAAACGCGCGCGATGGGCCCTCGAGCTCGGCCTCACCGCGTATGCGACCGGCGTGCTCGGCGCGCATCCCGCGATCGCGCGGTTCTTCGACGAAGCGCGCGCGCTTTATCCCGACGCGGTGAAGCTCGCGAACTTCGTGCAGAGCGAGGTCCTGCGCGACGTCACGACGACGGGGCTCTCGGCGAGCTTGCCCGTGACGCCCGCGCAGGTGGCCGAGATCCTGCGGCTCGTCGACGCGGGCACGATCAGCGGCAAGCAGGCGAAGGAGCTTTACGCGGCCGTCGCGGGCACGGACCGCGCGCCTTCCGACGTCGTGCGCGAGCGTGGCATGGCGGTGCTCGGCGATGTGTCGGCGATCGAGGCCATCGCGCGCGGCGTGATGGAGGCGAACCCGAAGCAGGTCGCCTCGTACCGCGCCGGCAAGACGGCGCTCCTCGGGTTTTTCGTCGGACAGATCATGAAGCAGACGAAGGGCAGCGCGGACCCGGCCACGGTGAACGCGGTGCTCGTGCGTCTCCTCGGCGAAGGGAGCGAGGCATGAGCGGACAGTCCATCGTGGAGAAGGGGCGATTCGTCGGGCGCACGGCCGCGTTCGTGGGCCTCACGTTCAGCATGTACGGCATGCTCGAGCTCGACACGGCGATCTCGCCCGCGTCCGAGCGCGAAGCCGTGCTCCACGCGTGGATCCGTCGCTACGGCGAGGCGCTCCTCAAATTGTATGGGGTCAAAATGATCGCCCGCGGTCCTCACGTGGAGCGCGGCGACATCTACCCGGGCCGCGGCGCCAGCGGGCGCGGGCGCGTGTTCGTCATGAACCACCGCTCCGGCCTGGACATCCCGATCTGCCTTGCCCACATCGAGGCCACGATCCTGAGCCGCGCCGACCTCTCGGGCTGGCCCGTCATCGGCGTCGCCGCGCGGCGCGTGGGCACGCTCTTCGTGGATCGCACGAACAAGCAGAGCGGAGCGGCCGCGATCAACGCCATGACCGCCTCCATCGAGCGAGGCCGCGGCGTGCTCGTTTACCCCGAGGGCACGACGTACGAGGGCGACGAGGTGCGACCTTTCAAGCCCGGCGCCTTCCTTGCCGCACAACGCACGGACGCGGAGATCGTCCCGGTTGGCCTCGCGTACGAAGGCGCGGCTGCGTCGTTCGGCTCCGAGAGCTTCGCCGATCACATGGTTCGCGTGAGCGGTGCACCGCGGACACGCGCGGCGATCGTCGTTGGTGAGCCGATCGTCGACGTTGGGGGCGACGTCGGCGAGCTTCGTGAGCGTGCACGTGCAGAGGTCCAGTCGCTCGTCTACGCGGCGCGCCGGGCGCTCGACGCAGACGGAGAAGGCTCTTCCTGACAAGAGAGCAAGGGACCCGCTCGCTGGCGAGCGTGCTCACCGATCGCTAGGCTGAGTGATCGGGGCATGATGGCGGGGGATGCATCGAAGACGGAGCGCGTCCGCGAGCAGGCGCAGACCGGCGTGACGCACATCAACGACGCTCGGACGCGGCGCCGCGCCGCGTTCGTGGAGCGAGCGGCCGACGAGCTCTTGCGCGTGTCGACACTCGAAGAGGTGCTCACGCGGGTCGTATGGCTCGCGGTGCCGGACCTCGCGGATTACTGCACGCTCGACCTCCTGGAGCGCGGCGAGCTTCGCCGCGTCGCCGTCGCGCACGTGGACATGCGTGACGAGCAGCGGCTCTGGGACGTGTGTAGCCCGGACGGCGACGCCGAGGCCCACGAACGCGCCGCGCGTGCAGCCCTCGAAAGCGGCGAGCCGCAGACGCGTCGCGGATCCATGCGCATCACGCGGATCGCACCCGACGGCAAGGCGACGCCTGCGCGGTCGCGCGAGACGCGTGTGCTCAGCGAGATGATCTACCCCTTGCGCGTCGCGAACCGCACGCACGGCGTCCTGTCGGTCGGCGTGGGGCCGTTCCGCGAGGTGATGCCGCGCGAGGAGCGCGCGCTGATCGAGATGCTCGTTCGCCTTGGCGCTTCGGCCATCGACACGGCGCTCGCGCGCGCATCACGCGAGCGCGCTTTCGAGGCGGCCGAGCGTGGGCTCGTGCAGATGAAGCGCCTCTCCGAGGTCACGGCGGCGCTCTCGCGTGCGGTCTCGCCGAACGAGGTCGCGCGGCGTGTGGTCGAGGACGGCGCGCGTGTGCTCGGGGCTCGCGCGTGCGTGATCGCACGCCTCTCGCCTTGCGGCGCCGAGCTCGAGATCGTCCATGCCGCGGGTTTTCCCGAGGTGATCCCTGCGCACACCCCGCGCATCTCCATGGCCACCGAGGCGCCCGTCGCCGAGGCCGTGCGCATCAAGCAGCCGATCTGGCTCCGCTCGCGCGCCGATCTCGCGGCACGTTATCCAGGCCTTCCGCTCGGCGATCTCGTGCAGGGCAGCCACGCGTGGGCTGCGGTGCCGCTCTTCGTCGACGGCCAGGTCGTCGGCAGCCTCGCGCTCTCGTTCCAGGAGCCGCGCGCCTTCGACGACAACGAGCGCTGGCTCGTCCTCTCGCTCGCCCAGCATTGCGCCGACGCCCTCGATCGCGCCTCGCTCTCCGCCGGCGCTGCCGAGGAGGCGGTCCACCTCTCGCACGAGATCTTGAAGCAGATGCCCGAGGCGATCCTCGTGACCGACCTCCACGGCACGATCCTGCGCTGGATGGGCAAGGCCACGCAGATCTTCGGCTTCACCGAGACCGAGGCCGTCGGCCGCCCGGTCACGATCCTCGCGCACCCCGACACGGTCGAGCGCATCGGCCCGCGCATCCTGCGTGGCATCCGCGATCAGGGCGCGTTCCTCGGCGAGCTCGTTTGTGTTCGAAAGGATGGTACGACGGTCCCAATCGAGACCACGGCCAAGCCCGTCTTCGACAAGGAGGGCCGCGCGCGTTTCCTCGTCGGCGTTTGTCGCGACATCAGCGAGCGCAAGCGCGCCGAGGAGGAGAGGACGCGCCTCATCCGCGAGCAGATCGCGCGCGCCGAGGCCGAGGACGCGGCCCGGCGCTCCTCGTTCCTCGCCGAGGCGAGCGCGCTGCTCTCCGCCTCGCTCGACTACGAGGCCACGCTCGAAAAGATCGTCCGCCTCGTCGTGCCCACGATGGCGACGTACGCGATGCTCGACATCGCCTCCGAGGACGGCACCATCGTCACCGTCGCCGTGGCGCACGAGGATCCGGATCTCGAGCGCGACGTCCAGGATCTCCGCGGCGGCAGCGCGCCCGACGGCTGGAGCGATGGCCCCGTCACGCGCGCGCTCCGCACCCGCACCTCGGAGATCTTCACTGACCTTGGCGTCTCCTCGCTCGAACGCATCGTGGGTTCGCCCGATCAGGCCGCGCGACTTGCGAAGCTCCGGGCGCGCTCGGCCATCGTGATCCCCTTGACCGTGGGCGACACGGCTTCTGCCACGCTCTCGCTCTTCCGCGTCGGTGATCGGTACACGACGAAGGATCTTCCGTTCGCCGAGGAGCTCGCGCATCGCGCCGCGATGGCCCTGGAGAACGCGCGCCTCTACCAGAACGCGCAGGAGGCCACGCGCATGCGGGACGAGTTCCTCGGCACCGTCTCGCACGAGCTTCGCACGCCGCTCAACGCGGTCCTCGGCTGGACGCGCATGCTTCGCACCGCGTCGCTCAACGGCACCTCGCAGGAGCGCGCCCTCGCGACGATCGAGCGCAACGCCATGCTGCAGGCGCGGCTCGTCGAGGACCTACTCGACGCCTCGCGCATCGTCATGGGCAAGCTGCGCCTCGAGCTACGCACGCTCGACCTCGTCGGCCCGATCAACGCGGCCATCGAGGCGGTTCGTCCGGCGGCCACGGCGAAGTCGGTTTGCCTGGAAAACAACCTGGAGCGCGGCGCTTGCCTCGTCGAAGGGGATCCGAGCCGCGTGCAGCAGATCGTCTGGAACCTCCTGACGAACGCGATCAAGTTCACCCCGCACGGCGGCCGCGTCGAGCTCACGCTCGGCCGATCGGGCCAGCACGCGCGCATCACGGTCCGCGACACGGGCGAAGGGATAAGGCCGGAGTTCCTCCCGTACGTCTTCGATCGGTTCCGCCAGGGCGACAGCACCACGACGCGCAAGCACGGCGGTCTCGGACTCGGGCTCGCGATCGTGCGGCACCTCGTCGAGCTGCACGGCGGCGTGGTGCGCGCCGACAGCGCGGGCGAGGGCAAGGGCGCGATCTTCTCGGTGCTCCTGCCGCTCAGCCCGAACCCGGATTTGCTCGCGAGCCTCGACCGCTTCACGCCGCAGCCGGCAGGCCTCGAAGAGCTGCCTTCGCTCAAAGGCCTGCGTCTCTTGCTCGTCGACGACGAACAGGACAGCCGCGAGATGCTGGCCGCGATGCTCCAGCAGTGCGGCGCCGTCGTGCGGTGCGTGTCCTCGGCGGCTGCGGCCTTGTCCGCGCTCGACGAGTTCCGCCCCGACGTCCTCGTCTCCGACATCGGCATGCCCGGCGAGGACGGCTACGCGCTCATCCGGCAGATTCGTGCGCTGAAGCCTGCGCGCTGGGGCGCCTTGCCCGCCGTTGCGCTCACTGCATACGCGAGCGCCGAGGACCGCGTGCGTGTGCTCGCGGCGGGCTTTCAGATGCACGTCCCGAAGCCTGTGGATGCGGCCGAGCTTGCTGCGACGGTGGCCAGTTTGTCCCCGCGCACGACGTCGCGCGAGTCTGCGCCGCCGTCCGTGGCGACGTGAGGGACGAGCCTCCGCGCGGGCGGGCGTAGATGGGCCCGCGCGGAGGCGCTTCTCGTGACGATGCGAGGGGATGTTGGGGGGATGGGGGAGAGGGGAGAGCGCCGCGAAGGCGCCGCGGCTCAGAGCGCCTCGACCGACTTGAGCAGCTCGTTCACGAACTGCACGCGCGGGCGGATCAGCCTGTCGCGCGTCCCCTTCTGCCGGACCTTGATCATGCCGGTCTGGACGCCGAGGTCACCTCCGAGAAGGTCGTCGTCCTCGAACGTGTAGCCGTAGTTGTCGTTCTTCTCCTTCTTGGGCTCTGCGTACGCCGCGCTCGTGAAGAGGGTCGTGCCGAGGGTCGCAAGCAGGATCATCGTCGTCTTTCGCATCGTCGTTCCTCCGTTCGCTCCTTCCGACACGGCCCCCTCGCCGGGCTTTGGGCCCCGATCGCGGACGGAAGAATTTTCGGTTGAGCTCCGGGGGAACCTCGGTCGAATCTCGTGTTCCGAACCTCCATGAAGCGCGTCGAGTTCTTCTTCGATTTCTCGAGCCCCTTCGCCTATCTCGCCTCCACGCAAATCGAGGACCTCGCGGCGCGGAAGGGAGCCTCGCTCGTGTATCGGCCCTTCCTGCTCGGCGCTCTCTTCAAGGCGATCGGCACTCCCAACGTCCCGCTCTTCGCCATGCCCGAACCCAAGCAAAGGCTCGTGCGGGCGGACCTTCATCGCTGGGCGGATCACTGGGGCGTTCCGTTCCGCTTCGCCTCGCGCTTCCCCATGAACACGGTCAAGCCGCTGCGGATGGTGCTCGCAGCGCCGGAGGATCGTGTCTCCGCGCTCGTCGCCGCCGTGTACCGCGCTTACTGGGTAGAGGATCGCGACATCTCCGCGGACGAGGTCCTCGCCGACATCGCGACCTCCGTGGGGCTCGATGGCGCCGCGCTCGTGGCTGCGACGGTGGACGAGCGGATGAAGCAGCGCCTCAAGGACGTTACCGAACAGGCCGAGCGGATCGGGGTCTGCGGCGCGCCGAGCTTCCTCGTCGACGACCTCTTGTTCTGGGGTCAGGACCGCCTGCTCTTCGTGGAGAAGGCGCTCGATGGTTGGCGTCCCAAGGAATCGTGAAGGCCGCGGCCGCCCGGTGAAAAGTAGAGCTTCGATCGAGGGGATCTTGTAGGATGGTGTTCATGCGTGCGCGGCTTTTGTCTTCGCTCCTGACCCTGGTCGCCGCTTCGGCGGGCCTCGTGGCCACGTCGAGCGTCGCCCACGCAGACACGCCGGATACGAAAGAGGCGCCTGAGGCCGGCGAGCCACGCGAGATCGGCGTAGGGATGTATCTCGTCGCTACCGAAGACGTGACCCTGCGCGACGCCGCGCTCAGCAAAGGCGCGCGTATCCACGTCACGCGCGTCGGTCTGCAGAAGGGTCGCGTGGCCACGGTGGACGTCGAGCTCGCGGATGGGCACGTCTTGAAGCGCGTCGCGGTCGACGCGATCCGCAAGGCGTTCACCGTCGCCGACGAGTCCAAGGAGTAGCCGAGCGAGGGCGGCGGGACGAGCGCTCGATCCTGCGTGGATCGGGGCTCCTCGGCCGGATGTTTCACCGGGCCCGAGCACCCTGCTAGGGTGCGGCCTTCATGAGCGCCCCGCGCAAGCTCCGTGTCGCCGTGCTCTTCGGCGGTCGCTCTGCCGAGCACGAGATCTCCCTCCTTTCGGCCCGCAACGTCGTCGAGGCCCTCGATCGGGATCGCTTCGAGCCCGTCCTCATCGGCATCGACAAGGCGGGCCGGTGGCTCTTGCAGGAGGAGGCGCTCCTCCTCGGCGCGTCGCGTGATCCGCGACTCGCGCGCCTCAATCAGTCTGCGCCGGACGTCGCGCTCCTCGCGCATCCGAGCCCGGCCGGCGAGGCGGCGCTCACGATCGGCGGATCCTCGCAGGCGATCGACGTGGTCTTCCCCGTGCTGCACGGGCCCATGGGCGAGGACGGCTCGGTACAGGGCCTGCTCGAGCTCGCGGGCGTGCCGTACGTCGGCTCGGGCGTGCTCGGCTCGGCCGTGGGCATGGACAAGGACGTGATGAAGCGCCTTCTCGCGCAGGATGAGCTGCCCCTCGTCCCCTACGAGACCGTGCGTCGCCTCGCGTGGGAGCGTGATCCGAGCGAGGTTCTCGCGCGTTGCGAGAGGCTCGTGCTCCCGCTCTTCGTCAAACCCGCGAACCTCGGCTCGTCGGTCGGCGTGACGAAGGTGAAAACGTACGAGGCGCTCGCCGACGCGATCAGCCTCGCGTTCGAGTACGACACCAAGATCGTCGTCGAGCAGGGCGTCGAGGGCGCGCGCGAGATCGAGTGTGCGGTCCTCGGCGACGAGGAGCCCATCGTGAGCATCCCGGGCGAGATCGTGGTCGATCACCCGGACGGGTTTTACTCGTACGCCGCCAAGTACATCGACGAGCGCGGCGCCACCACGCGCGTTCCGGCCGACCTCACCGATGCCGAGACGCGCGCCGTACAGCTCCTCGCGCTGCGTACCTTCCGCGTCCTCGAAGCCTCCGGCCTCGCGCGGATCGACCTCTTCATGTCGAAGAGCGGCGAGGTCTACGTGAACGAAATCAACACGCTGCCCGGCTTCACCTCGATCTCGATGTATCCGAAGCTCTGGGAGGCGAGCGGCATCCCGCCGCGTGAGCTCGTCGCGCGCCTCATCGACCTCGCGCTCGCGCGGTCCGAGCGCCGTCGCAAGCTGCGGACCTCGACCTGAAATGCGCGCCGTCGTCCTTCGTGAGACCGGCGGACCGGACAAACTCGTCCCGTCGCCGAACACGCCCGACCCCGTCCCCGCGGCCGACGAGGTCCTCGTCCGCGTCCGCGCCTCGGCTGTCTGCGGCCGTGATCTCATCGATCGGCGTGGTGGCTTCCCGCTGATGAAGCTGCCCACGATCCTCGGCCACGAGTTCGCCGGCGAGGTCGAATCCGTGGGTGAGGAGGCTGCGCGCGCCGGGGTTGCCCCGGGCGATCGTGTGGCCAACCTGCATCGGCCGAGCTGCGGCGAATGCCCGCGTTGCGTGGGCGGCGAGGAGCTTCTCTGCGAGCGCGCCTATCAGAGCTTCGGCCACACCGTCGACGGCGGTTACGCCGAGCTCGTCGTCGCGCACCACCGCGCCCTCGTAAAGGTCCCCGCGTCCGTCCCGTTCGAGGACGCCTCGACGCTCATGTGCACCGCGGGTGTCGCCTACCAGGCGCTTGCTGCCCGCGCGCGGCTCGCCGCGGGCGAGACCGTGGTCATCACGGGCGCGAGCGGCGGCGTCGGCACCGCGGCGATCCAGGTTGCGCGGCACCTCGGCGCCCGCGTCGTCGCCGTGACCGGCAGCCCCTCGAAGGCCGCCGCCCTCGCCGATCTCGGCGCGCACGAGGTCGTCGTGAGCCCCGACGGCAAGTTCGAAGACGACGTCAAAGCGCGCCTCGGCGGCCCCGTCGATGTCGCGCTCGAGCTGACCGGCAGCGCCACCTTCAGCTCCGCGTTGAAGTCGCTCCGCCGCGGCGGACGCATGGTCGTCGTCGGCAACATCGATCAGGCCAAAGTCTCGATCAAGCTTGGCGCTTTGATCCTTTGGAGTCATACGATCGCTGGGTCGGCCTCCTGCACGCGGCAGGACCTCGAACACGTGCTCGGCCTCGCGGCCTCGGGCGCGCTGCGCGTCGTGATCGATCGCAAGCTCCCGCTCCGCTACGCCGCCGAAGCGCACTCACTGCTCGAAGCGCGCGCCGTCTTCGGCCGCGTCGTGCTGATCCCCTAGGCAGGCTCGATCCGCACGCCAGGCGCGGAGAGCGCAGGCCTTCGCACGGTGGCAGGGCCGAGCGCGCGCAAAATCTCCGCGTGACGCGCCTCGGGCGCCCACACGAGCACGTGCCCGCCTCCGCCCGCGCCACACGCGCGGATCACCTCCACGCCGAGCCCCGCGAGCTTGTCACCAAGCTCCGTCGCGAGCGCGCTCGCCTCCGGCGCGCGCCGCACCTTGGCCATCGCGGTCCTTCGCATCCCCGCGAGCGCACGCGCGAGGGATCCCTCGCGCAGCGCCGCGGCCACCTCCGTCGCGGACTCCACGAGCTCCGCCACGTTCGCGAGCGCCGCCGCCGCGTCGACCTGCTCGAGCACCGCGCCCGACACGCGTCGCACGTGCGTGTCGACCAGCAAAAGCC
This sequence comes from Polyangium jinanense, assembly GCF_028435265.1. Taxonomy (GTDB): domain Bacteria; phylum Myxococcota_A; class Polyangia; order Polyangiales; family Polyangiaceae; genus Polyangium; species Polyangium jinanense. The sequence goes on from NZ_JAGTJK010000001.1 coordinate 372,479, forward strand.
CTGCTTCGAGCTCCGCCGCGAGCGCTTGTTCCGGCGTGATCCGCTCGATCCGCGTGCACCCCGCCTCGCCGAATGCGAGGTCGAGCAGACCGCCGCACGCGGCGAAGATCGCGTCCTGCGCGCCGCACACGATCGACAGCCCTTCGCGCTCCATCGTCGTCGCCTCGCGTGCGAGCTCCTCCTCGGCCGTCACCTCACCCACGCTCCACCGCAATGCCGACAGCGTGGCCACTGCCGTCGACGCGCTCCCCCCGAGCCCTGCGCCCGGCGCGACGTCGGTGTCGATCCGGAGTTTTACGCCGTCCGTCACGCCCGTGTGCGCGAGCGCGGCTTCGAGCAGTCGGAACGCGAGCTCGCTCGACGGCGGCTCGTGGCTTCGCCGCGTGGTCGTCTCGTCCGCCACGGGCACCTCGAGCCGCACCCAGCCTCGATCGAACGGCTCCACGAGCGCACGCACGCGCAGGCCGATCGCGCTGCCCACGACACGCCCGGGAAGGCCCTCGATGAAGGGCGGCAGGTCGGTGCCGCCTCCGGCGAACGACACGCGCATCGGTGCGCTCGCGACGGCGCGCCTTTGCGGGCTACGTGCGGAGCGGGCTTCGGGCATGGAGACGGCGCAGGTGCTCATGGGGTGCGCGCGGAGGTGCCGCCCCTCGGCGTATCACGCCGGCACGGACGTCCGCGGCGCGCGGTGCAGCACGGACCGCGCCAGGGGGCTAGGGGAACGCGTGCGCACCGGGGTGACACGGCGAGCCCTCGCGCCCGGCTAGTTCAAGACCAGCGGCGTGGACGGCTCGGCCGCCTTCGCGCGCTCTTTGGCCTCGTCGAGGATCCGATCGATCAACCGGAGCCCTGCGAGGAGCACCTTGCCTTCCTCCTGTTCGCCGCCGTCCTGGGCAGCGGACGCGAAGGTCCGCAGCGACAGCGCGTCCTTGCGAATCGCCGTGAGATCCACGGCGCGCGCGGCCGACGCGATCTGATCGGCCAGATCGATCACCGTGTTTGCGTCTCCGAGCTCGAACCCGGTCTTCGCGGCGCGACTGAGCACGCCGGTGAGCTCCACGCGATACGTCGCGAGCACCAGGTGGAAGAGCGCATCCCGTTGCCGGAAGGAGCGCAAAATCAGGTCGTGGAGGGGAAGCGCGTCATTCGAAAAGGAGCGTTCCATGCATGAAAACCCATAAGCCCAGTGCGCCTCGGTCTCAAGACCGCCGTGGACCCCGGGCAGACTGCGTACTTTGGAACACGGAACCGCCTGCGATTCGCTCTTGCGCCGCGTTTGTGCGATCCTTCGAGTTCGGATGAATTTGCGCGCGTCGGACCTCGGCGTTTGCCGGGGTTTGCCGCGCACGCTACTCCCCTACCGGTCCTTCGGCGGTGGGGAAAACAAGCCGGATACGGAGCAAGGAAGCGATGGCCAACGCGAAGACGAGCGGCGCCGGTGTGACTCGGCCGAACCTCAGCCCGCTCGCGAACCTCAAATACGACTTGCCCGCGGGCCTCGTCGTGTTCCTCGTGGCGCTGCCGCTGTGCCTCGGCGTCGCGCTCGCGTCGAATGCCCCGCTTTTTGCGGGTCTCACGGCGGGTGTGATCGGCGGGCTCTTGATCCCGCTCATGAGCCGCTCGTCGCTCAGCGTGTGCGGGCCGGCCGCGGGCCTCACGGCCATCGTCCTCGCGGGCATCGACAAGCTTGGCACCTTCGAGAACTTCCTCGTCGCCGTCGTCCTCGGCGGTGTCCTGCAAGTGATCCTCGGCGTCGCGCGCCTCGGCACGGCCGTCTACCTCATCCCTTCGTCCGTCATCAAAGGGATGCTCGCCGCGATTGGCCTCATCCTGATCCTCAAGCAGTTCCCGCACGCCGTCGGGTACGACCTCGATCAGGAGGGCTCCGAGCAGTTCGTGGTCTCCGAGGAGGAGAACACGTTCACCATGATCCTCCACGCCTTCGGCCGTCTCGAGCGTGGCGCGCTCGTCATCAGCGCGGTCTCCATGGGCATCCTCGTCCTCTGGGAGAAGACCGAGCGGCTGCGCAAGCTCTCGTGGCTCCCGGGCGCGCTCGTCGTCGTCCTCGTCGGCACCGGGCTCAACCTCCTCTTCCGCAAGGCGAGCTTGCCCATCGCGCTCGAGCAGACGCACCTCGTCACGTTGCCCGCCTACGACGGCGTGGGCGGCGCGCTCGGGCAGCTCCGCACGCCGACCTTCGCCGCGCTCTCGAACCCGCAGGTCTACATCGTCGCGCTCACGATCGGCATCGTCGCGAGCCTCGAGACGCTGCTCAGCATCGAGGCCGTGGACAAACTCGATCCGTGGAAGCGCAACACCCCGCTCGACCGCGAGCTCGTCGCGCAGGGCATCGGCAACGCGGCGAGCGGCCTGCTCGGTGGTTTGCCCGTGACGAGCGTGATCGTCCGCTCCAGCGCGAACATCAACGCCGGCGGACGGACGCGGGCCGCGACGGCCTTCCACGGCCTCTTCCTGCTGCTCGCCGTCCTCTTCATCGGCCGGTTCCTCAACATGATCCCGCTCGCGTGCCTCGCGTCGATCCTGCTGATGACCGGCTACAAGCTGGCCAAGCCCGAGCTCTTCAAGAAGATGTACAAGCTCGGCTGGGATCAGTTCATCCCGTTCGTCTTCACCATCTCCGCCATCCTCCTCACCGACCTTCTGCGCGGCATCCTCGCGGGCATCGTCGTCGGCGTCGGCTTCGTCCTGCGCAGCCACATGCGCGCGGCGTTCACGATCGCGAAGGAGGGCAAGAAGCGCGTGATCACCTTCAAGAAGGACGTCTCCTTCCTCAACAAGGCGACGTTCATCGGCGTCCTCAAGCGCATCCCCGACGGCTCGTCGGTCATCATCGACGGCACCCGCGCCGAGTTCATCGATCAGGACATCCTCGAGGTGATCGAGGACTTCCAGATCTCCGCGGCGATGCGCGGCATCCACGTCGAGGTGCGCGACGTCCGCACGAAAGAGAACGCGCGCAGGCCGACGATGTCCTCGGTCTCCGAGTCGAGCCCGGCGCCCGCCGAAGCGCGCACCTGACGCGTCCCGCCCCATCCCTCTCGCCCCACGGTCACCTCCTGCCCGGACGGCCGAACCGGTCCGTCCGAGCGTGAGGCTCTCCCTCGACAAACCCTTGCGCGGCCCGGGAGGATGGGTCAAAACGCGCGGTCGCCTCGCGGCCGAAGCCCTTTTTCCGGAACATCCGCGAGCTCTGCCGTCCGTCCACCGGTCTTCCGGACAGCGGATGGAAATGGAAATCGAGGGGCCCTGTCCCTCCCAACCCCGCTCCGCGCGCTACGTAATCCACCGTGACCGCCAAGCAGACGACCGCGCAGCCGCTTCGTCCCGAGTCGAGCTCGGGCAACCCCCAAAGCACGCCGCAGACGAACGGCGCGGACGAGCTCACGATCGTTCGCGAAGAGCAAGCGCTGCTCGATCGCGTCCGTGAGCACCTCGCGACGGTGAAGCCCTCGCGCCCGCCGCCCACGGAGGACTACGAGTCGCAGATGATCTCGCTGCGCGATCAGATCGCGGCGAGCCGCCTCGAAGACGTCCCTGCGCTCGTGCAGCAGATGGAGCGCATCGCGGGCGTCGCCGCGCGTCGCGCCGAGGTCGTCACCGAGCCCGTCGACCCGCGCTCGCCCTACTTCGGTCACCTCCGTCTCCGCGAGCGCGGCAAACAGGACCGCGACGTCCTCATCGGCCGCACCACGCACGTCGACGCCAAGGCCGGCGTACGCATCGTCGACTGGCGCCATGCGCCCGTGAGCCAGCTTTATTACCGCTACGAGGAAGGCGCCGAGTACGAGGAGACCTTCGGCGACCGCGAGGTCGAGGGCAAGGTCCTCGCCCGGCGCACCGTCACCATCGAGGACGGCGAGCTCTATCGCATCGCCGCGCCGCAGGGCGTCTTCGTGCGGGTCGAGAACGGCTATCGCCGGCTCGACAGCCGCGCCGTCGTGCTCGCGGGCGGGCAGGGCAAAGCCGTTCGCCCCGAGGACATGCGCGGCGCGCTCGGCACCGGCGCGAGCTTCGCGGCGAAGGAGGATCGGCACCTGCCCGAGATCGCCGCGCTCCTCGACCCGCGCCAGTTCGAGCTCATCTCGCGGCCCGATTCCGGCATCGTGGTCATCCAGGGCGGAGCGGGCAGCGGCAAGACCACCATCGGCGTCCACCGCATGGCCTTCCTCGCGTTCAACAACCGCGCTCGCTTCTCCGGCGACAAGATGCTCGTCATCGTCGGGAGCCCCGCGCTAAGGGCGTACATCAGCGAGGTCTTGCCTGCGCTCGGCATCGGCCAGGTCCAGGTCGAGACCTTCGCCGAGTGGGCCCGCGCCGTGCGCTTGCGCGCCTACCCGTGGCTCGACGTCCCGGTCGAGGAGAACACCCCGAGCGCGGTCACGCGGTACAAGACGCACCCGGCGCTCCTGCGCCTGCTCGAAGAGCGCGCGAGGGCGTACGCCGAGGATCCCACGACCCGCAAGGACTCGCGCGGCATCCTCTGGTTCTGGGCCGATCTGCTCACGGACAAGGACAGCATCGAGAAGGCGTTCGCCTCTGCAAACGATCCCGAGTTCAGCCTCGACAAGGTTCGCCAGGCGTGGCGCTGGTGCGCCGAGCGTTGCCCCGCGGTCCTCGATCGTGATCCCGGCGATCGCGCCGAGCGCAAAGCGGCGCTCGCGGACGAGCCCGTGGACGAGGATCCCGAAGAGGAGCGCCTCGGCGCCGACGACAAGCCCATCGAGGAGGACGAGCGCGCGCTGCTCGATCCCGAGGACGACGCGCTCCTGCTCCGCGCCTACCAGGTCATCAAGGGCGACCTCAAGAAGGGCAAACAGCCCTACGTCGTCGAGCACCTCTTCGTCGACGAAGCGCAGGACCTCGCGCCCGTGGATCTCGCGGTCCTGCTCGGCGTCGTCTCCAAGCAGAAGTCCGTGACGCTCGCGGGCGACACCGCGCAGCGCCTCTTCATGGACTCGGGCTTCCGCGACTGGAGCCGCGTCCTCGAAGACCTCGGTCTCTCCTCGGTCAACATCGAGCCTCTGCGCATCGCGTATCGCTCGACGCGTGAAGTCCTCGCGGTCGCGCGTGACATCCTCGGCCCGCTCGCCGATCCCACGCCGCCCGTCGCGCCGCGCACGGGCGCGCCCGTCGAGCACCACCATTTCCCGAGCCAGGGCGCGGCCGTCGCGTTCCTCGCGGACTCGATCCGCCCGCTCTTCACGCGCGAGCCGCGCGCCACGCTGGCGATCCTCGCGCGCCACCCCGAGCAGGCGGACGCGTACTACGAGGCGCTGAAAATGGCGGAGATTCCGAGCCTCCGCCGCGTGCGCGCGTTCGACTTCCTCTTCCGGCCGGGCGTGGACGTCACCGAGATCCGGCAGGTGAAGGGCCTCGAGTACGACTACGTCGTGCTGGTCGACGTGAACGCATCGACCTACCCGGCGGACGACGAGTCGCGGCACCTCCTGCACATCGGGGCGACGCGCGCGGCGCATCAGCTCTGGGTGATCTCGACGTCCAAGCCGAGTGCGCTCGTGCCGGCGTGGCTGCTCAATGCCTGACGGAGACCTGGGAAAAACGGCCTTCCCGCGGGAAGCGTGATCGAACGGTCACGAGGGGCTTGACTCCTGCACGGACAGGAGTAGGTTCCGACCCGTCGTCGCCGCTTCGTTTGGCGAACATGACGCGCGGTGGAGCAGCCTGGTAGCTCGTCGGGCTCATAACCCGAAGGTCGTAGGTTCAAATCCTACCCGCGCAACCAGCGGAGCGTGGGGCCAGCCGTAGTCGCTGTCCTCCACGCTCGGTTGTTTTTGTAGAAGTGACAAATTGACGCGCGGTGGAGCAGCCTGGTAGCTCGTCGGGCTCATAACCCGAAGGTCGTAGGTTCAAATCCTGCCCGCGCAACCAAGTCCGCAAAGCGGAAAGCAAGGGGTCGACTCGAAATGGGTCGGCCCCTTTGCTTTTTGGCGCTCGGATGTTTCGTCGGTCCTCAGACCGATCGCGCTTGCGACAGCCCGCCCGGCCCGAGCGACCCTTCCTCGCCGATGCAGAACGCCAGATTGCGTTTGTCATGGCCGAGGGTCAGCCGCGACCATACGGGCAGCCCCAGCGGCTCGAGCGCCTCGCGCAGCACGTCCGTGAGCTCGTAGCGCGCGCCCTCCGGCGGGTCGCATTTCACGAAATCGCCGAGCGCGATCCCCACCGCTCCGTCGAGCGCCCCGCTCAGGCGCAGCTGCATGATCAGCCGATCGACCCGATAGGGCACCTCCGTCACCTCTTCCAGCACCACGATCGCCCCCCGCGCGTCGAGCGCCCATGGCGTGCCTGCCAGGCTCGAAAGCACGCACAGGTTTCCCCCGACGACCCGCCCGTGCACCTCTTCCTTCGGCCCTGCGAAGTGCTGCGCTGGAATGGCCGCGACCTCCTCGCCGGCCAGCATTGCCCGGATTCGCTCGCGTGTCGCGTCGTCCACCTTCGTCGCGATCGTCTCCAGCATCGGCCCGTGCACGAGTTTGCCCCCGCGTGACTTCACGAGCGCCGCGAACAGCGCCGTCGCGTCCGAGCATCCGAGCACCGGCCTCCCGTCGAGCCCTTCGCTCGGCAGGCTCGGCAGGCAATGCATGCACCCGTAGCCGCCTCGCGCGAGCCACACCGCGTCGATCCCCTCGGCCGAAAGCGCCCAGAGGAGATCCTGCGTCCGCACCTCGGCCGTGCCTGCGGTGAAATGGTGTTGCTTTTCCAGATTCGGCGCGAGAACGACCTCGTAGCCCCAGCTCTTGACGAGCCGTACGCCGGCCGCGACGCCGGCGAGCTGCGGGATCCCTGCGGGGGCGACGACGGCGATGGTGGCATTCCGTTTCAGCATGGCGGATCCGCTTTCAAACCGAATGGCACGCGAAGATGTGCTCGACGGCGTCGACCAGGATTTGCTCCACCTGTTCCGCCGTGATGTCCGAGGGCGACGCGAATCGCACGAGGTCGAGCGCCGGTGGCCGCACCACGAGATACGCGAGCACCTCGGGCGCCGGCCTGCGCGTGATGACCACGAAGGCGACACGATCGTGCGCGTCCTTCGTCGTATTCCCGCCGATCCCGAGCACGAGCTCGATACTCGGCGTCTCCGTCGCACCGTCGATAGCGACGACCGCCGTGTGCCCTGCGCCTCGCAGCTCGTCCGCGATGTCCTCGAATACGGGCCGGAGGACCTTCTCGCGCACCTCGACGAAGGCCTCGTCGAAGGCGCGACGGTCGAGCGCAGCCTTCTCGCGTTGCCGCGAGGCGTATCGACCCGTGATGGTCGCGAGGCGATTCTTGTTTTGCTCTTTCACGGGCCGAGCAAGAGGACCTTCACCTGGCTCGGCACGATCGAGACACCAGGGCAATTGGTGGAGTTCGTGAGCGTCATGCTCGTCATTCGTGTCGCCGGGATTCCGCCGGCGAGCACCCGGAATGCCGCCGTCAGGTGCCGCGACGGCCCCATGACGATCCCCGACGCGACGCCCAGCGCGACGCCGGGGTTATCGCCGTTCGTGAGCGGCACCGACGTCGCCATGTTGTGGGCCGGCGTGCCCATGAAGAGAATGTTGTACGCCGCGGGCACGCCCATCGGCTGCGCCGAGATGTTTGGATACGGAATGGGCACCGGCGCGGGCGTCGGCGTGAGGCATACGTCGGGGAAGCCGAGCGACATGCCCATCATCTGCGAATTCGCGAACATCGTCGTCCTCCTCCAGCGCCGCGCGGCGACGCGCCGTCATCGACCGTCTGCGTAAATTCGGGCCCACGACTCGCCCGGATACACCCTCGTCCTGTCGTCCGGATCGATCTTGATGCCCACGATTTGCCCAGGTTGCAGGCGCGAAAGCGAGATGAGATCGACCTCCCATTTCGCGCTCGCCGGGTACCTCTCGCCGGAGGGCGCCTCCACGTCGAGGTGCACCTGAATTGCCGCCGCGCCGCGGCCCGGCATGGCCACGATCGTCTGGCTCTTCACGACGGCGGCGCGCGCGCCGATTCCAAGCGCCATGCGCGCGCCGAGCTCCGCCCGCTGCTCCGCGCCCATCTCCGCGGCCTGGTGCTCCCCTCGGACGAGGCGATACACGACGATACCCGCGACGAGCAGGATGGTGATCGGGACGAGCGCGACGAGAACCAGCATGCGCGACTTCCTCGCCACTCTAACCGATGTGGACCTGCGAGCCGTCGATCTTGGCGAGCTCGCCGCCCGAGACGATCGTCGTCTTGGCCTTCACGTTCACGGCCGCGGTCGCCGAATATTCGAGGTAATGGGCGCGCACCTGCTCCGACTCCGTGATGAACCGGTACGCGTTTCCGAGCCGTTGCACCCAGCGATCCGCCACGCTTTCGAGCTCGCGTGACACCGTCTTCACGCGGTCGACCTGCGCCGCGATCTGCTCGCCCACGTAATGCAGCGCGCCCACCGCGAGAGACGCGTCCGACGCGGCGATGCGCACCGTGCCCGACGCGATAGCGGTTTCTCCCGGCGAAACGACGCGCACGCCCTCCCCGGCCGTCACCGTCACCGTGCCTTCGGGCGCGCTGAGCTCGAGGTCACCGTCTGCGACGAGCCGCGTCGGCGCCTCGGCGTCGCGGTCCAGGATCGCGAGCACGTGGCAACCCTCGTCGTGGAGCGCGACGAGCACGCGGTCGCCGAGCGCCGGCGCGACGAGGCAGCTCACCGCGCGCCGCGCCTCGTGCTCGCCGGACCCGCACCGCACGCGGAACGTGCGGCCGAGGAGCGCGACGATGGTGCCGACCTCCTGCGTCGCGAACGATTGGACCCGCTGCCTGGCCAAGTTGTCTCGCATCGTCGTCTCCTTTGATCAGCCTATCATGCCTTGGGCTTCCAGCGCTCGGCCGCGCGGAGCTCCTCGTCGTCGCCGAGCGCGAGCGCCCGGTTCGTGAACAATGCGCCGCGCTCCTCCGTTTGATGGAATCGGGCGCGGAAGAGCTGCGCCTTCGAGAAATCGGCCTCCTCCAGGCGGGCGTACGAGAAGTCGGCATACGTGAGCTCCGCGCCGCGGAAACTCGCCTGGGGGCACTTCGCGCTCTTGAAGATGGCCTGGAAGAGGTCGGCCTCGTGCAGATCCGTCGCCGCGAGCGTCGCTTCGAGGAAGATCGACTGCCGCAGGACGGCCTTGGCGAGGCTCGCGGCCGACAGGTCTGCCTGGACGAACAGCGCGCGCTCCGCGGTGGCGCCGTCGAGCTTCGCGCCCCTTAGGTTCGCGCCCTTGAAGATCGCCTGCGTCAGGTTCGCCCCGCGGAAATCGCAGCGCGAGACGTCCGCGTCCGTGAATTGCGTCAGGACGAGGCTCATCTTCGACAGGTCTTGCCCCTCCAGGTTCGAGCCGATGAGCAGCGCGTTCTCGAGCTTCGCGCCGCGCAAGATCGCCGTCCGAAGGTCGGCCTTGATGAGCCCCGTCTGCTTGAGCAGCGCGCCCTCGAAGACCGCGCGCGCGCCGACGAAATCGACGAGCGCAGAGCGATCGAGCGTCGCGTCGCGGAAGCTCGTCTCGTCGGCCCGTGGCTTGATGAGGGCCGCGATCGTCAGGTTTGCCCGATCGAGCCGCGCGCCGGACACGTCGACGTCGACGAGGCTCGCGCCCACGAGATTCGCGTCCACGAGGTTCGCGAGCAGGAAGGTGCACTTGCTGAACGTCGTGTGCCGCGCTTGCACGCCCGAGAGATCGGCGCTCGACAGATCACATTCGCTGAAGAGCGATTCGGAGAGCTTGGCGCCCGCGAGCTTGGCGCCGCGGAGGCTGACCTTCTCGAACACCGCGCCCGAAAGATCGCGGCCCGAAAGATCGATCCCGGCGAGATCCACTCCCGTGATCGGCTCGGCGTTCTCGACGTTCGCGAGGACCTCTTCGTTCGTCATGAGCCTTGCCTCGGCGTGAACAGCGTCTGCCGCACGTAGGAGCCCGCGAAGCTCGTGCGGTCGTCGCCCTTCGCGTTCATCAGCGTCGCGCGGAAGAGGTTTGTCTGTTCGAACTTCGCGCCGGGAAGCTTCGCGTGAAGGAGCAGCGCCTCCATGAGATTCGAGCCCGTGAAATCCGCGTCCGTGAGGTCCGCGCGGATGAAACGAGCGCCCCGAGCGCGCAGCCCGCGCAGGCGCGCGCCTTTCAGGTTCGACTCTCCGAAGTCCGCGTTTTCGCAGAGCGCGCCGTCGAAGATCGCCCCCTTGAAATCGACCTCGCGCAGGTTCGCGAGCCGGAGGTCGGCGCCCGTGAAATCTGCGCCGGGCAAGGACGTCGCCGAGACGAGCCGGAGGTTCTGCGCGGCGGCCTCCCGAAAGGAAGCGCGCTCGGCCGAGAGCTCCACGAAGCTCGTCGCGTCGAGGTTTGCCCGGCTGAAATCGATCCCGTCGCAGGAGCACTGGAAGAACGTCGCTTTGCCGAGCTTCGCCCGCTCGAACCGCGCGCCCTTGAGGTTTGCCTTGAAGAACAGCACCTCCGCCGCCTCGACGCCCGAGAGGTCGGCCCCTTCGAGCACGGCCTCCATCATGTCGGCGCCGCGGAGCGTGACGCCCGCGAGCTTCGCCGACGAGAGCCGCGCCTTGTAGAACACGGCCTTCTCCAGGTTCGCCCCGGAAAAACTCGTCCCCTCGGCGAGCACTTCGCCGAGGTTCGTCCCGACGAGCTTCGCGCCGGCGAACTTCACGTCCGCGAGCGTCGCCCGCGTGAGCACCGCGCCCGAGAGATCCGAGCCCGAAAGATCACAGCCCGAAAGATCGGCGCGTTCGAGCAGCGCCTCGCGCAGGTTCGCCCCGGCGAGCGAGAGCCCGTGTAGATCCGCGCCGGTCAGATCGCAGCCGACGAGCGGCTTCTTCGCGGCAATCGCGGCCTCCACCTCGGCGCGGAGCCGCGCCTGATCCTCCGGCGACCGATCGGGCGCCGGCGGGAAGTGGTGCGCGAAGCCGCGATACGCGAAAAGCTGCATCTCCTCGATCTTTTCGAGGCTCTTGCGGAAGGCCGGATCCTCGATCTTCGCTTCGAGCTCCTCCATCGGCGTGCCGCCGTTCCGCGCGATGTCGGCGAGGTCCCGGAGGCGCTGGATTTCGAGCTCCGCGCGGAACGCGGGCGGGCCGCCGCCCTCGCGCTTCGCCTTTTCGAGCAGCGCGTCGAAATCGACCCCCTGCTTTTCACATTGGGCCCGGGCCTCCGCCATTGCGTCTTTGCGCTTCGCCTCGGCCTCTTCCTGGACCCTCTTCGATTCGGCTTGGAGCTTCTCGACGTAATCGGGCAGGTCCTCGATCTTCGGCGGTTTCTCCGGCGGCGGGATCGCTTTCGGCAGCGCCGCGTCCGGGTCCTGCCCGGCGACGCGCATGGCGAGCCGCGCCTTTTCGAGCTCCCGCTCGGCCCGCGCGTGTCCTCGCTTCTGGAGCATGTCCTCGCGCTTCACGAGCTCGTCCATGTCGCTCACGACCTCGTCCGGGAGCGCGGGCGCGTCGGGGTCGGGCTCGGGCATGAGGTCCTTGTCGCGCAGGCCGTAGAGATGACCTTTTTCCTTGTCGAGCCGGTTGCGGAGCGCGGCCTCGTAATGGTCGAGCGACTTCGGCGCCTCGGGCTTTTCGATCGCCGCGACCAAGCTCGCCACGTCGGCGGCGTCGTCCTCGACGGTCTGGAGCACGCAGCGGTACAGCGCGACGCCACGCTCGAGGTTCGGGAACAGGAGCACCGTTTCGAGGCGCGTCGGCACCTCGAGGAGCGGAGAATCACTCTCGGCCCGCTTCATCGAGGCGAAGCACCGGACCCGCAGCCGGGGCACGCGCGTCGATTGGCGTGGCTTCGTCGGGTGCATGTTCTCGATCGTGATCTCCTCGCCGCCCTTGAAATACCCGACGAGCCTCTGATCCTCGGGCGCGGTCTGGAACATCTCCGGATCGATGTCGCTCGCGAGGCCAGGGAAGTCCGTCTCCAGCCATTTCGTGCCGTACGTGCCAGCTTTCTTCGCGCGCTGGGGCCAGGTGATGTCGATCGGCCCGAAGCAGGCCGGCGGGGGCCGGTCGTCCGGGTGCTTGAGCAGGCGTTTCGGGTCCTCGAGGTGCGGGAGCCAATGCACCTTGGCCCCGTTCTCCTCCACGGGGGCGGCGCCCATTCCGATCGGGTTCTGCGCGTAGCTGGCGCCTCCGAACGCCTTTTCGTACGTGACGGGCATCTCCGTGATCGGCTCGGGCGGCGTGGGCCCGCCGAGCGTCCATTTTCGCCGGCCCACGACGACGATCGATTTGTCGATGTCGCCCATGGAGAGGCGCGCCTGGAACGCGGTCCGCGGCTGCCCACCCGGCGCATGGGCCTTGCCGTGGACGAGGACCTCGCCGCGCGGCTTGGGCAAACCCTCGTCGAGCGCGGCGTCCTTGCCGATCTCCTTCACGACCTTCTGCCACATCGCGATTTCGGGCAGCGGCCGATCGGGCGCTTCGAACGGGAAATATACGAGCAGGCCAATGCTCAGGCGGTTTTCGCGCCGCACCATGAGCATGCGCTGCACGACCGAAAGACGGAGGGGTTTGATGACGCGCATGATGGGAGGAGAGGGCGGGACGCCGCTTTCACATGAGCGTATGCACGCCCGAGAGGCTGAAGCGTACGGCGCTCGTGCCCATCCACGTGGGCATGTTCTCGATGGCGGCGGCCACGCCATTGACGCGCGTGGCCTTCGCCGTCACCTCGGCGGCGGCGTTGATGCAGAGCGACGCGCCGAACTTGAATTCCATTGCGACCGCGGCCGTCACGGAGAACTTGTACGCCGCATTGAACTCGGCGAACCCGCCGACCGTGGTCGAGACCTTGCCGCCGATGAAGTTCTCGTTGGCGATGCCGATCTTCGTGTCGCTCGTGATGCCCATCGTGAGCGAGATGCCCGAGCTCGAGTTGAACTTGATCCAGTCACCGGCCGTGTACTGATACCACTTCTGCGCGCCCTTCACGCTGATGTCGCCCTCGGACGTGATGTCGATGCCGCTCTTGGCATTGATCGTCATCTTTCCGGTTTTCGCATCGATCGTGATGTCGCCGCTCGCAGACTCGATCTTGATGTTGCCCTTGCTCAGGATGTCGGTCTTGCCGTTCTGCGTGTCGATCTTGGTGTTGTTCGCGGTGACCGTGACCGTGTAATCGCCCTTCGTGGTCGTGGTCATCGAGTTTTCCGGCACCTTCGTCGTCCAGGGCCCCTTCTTCACGGTGAGTGTATAGCTGCCCGTGTTCGCCTCGATCCCGATGCTATCGTGCGCCGCGATCCCGATGCAGCCGGCCTTGGGCCCGCCGTAGAACGTCCCCACGCCGAGCGACATGCCGCCCTTGATGTACGACTTCCAGTCGTTCGCGACCGTGACCGTCCAGGTCCCGCCGTTGTTCTCGCCCACCTTCTGGTCATAGTTCTTGCCGGCGTGCAGGAGCGTATTGTCGTCGGTGCGCACGATGAGCTCGTGGTCCTCGTTCGGTGAGCCCATGCGCACGTAGGAGTTCGAGTACGGCGTCGAGAGCGTGACCCGCTGCTGGCCGTTCTTGTCCTCGAGCTCGAGGCGATTGCGCCCGCCCGTCTGGATCACGTTTTTCGTGTGGTTGCCGCTCGTGACCGGGCTCGGCGTGAGCGCGTTCGGCACGACGCCCGAAATCACGGGCCGGTCCGGATCGCCGCCGAGGAAGCTGAAGACGACCTCGGTGCCCTTGCGCAGCGGGAAATGGAAGCCCTCGATGCCGCCGCCGTGCGGCTGCATCATGCGCACGAACGTGCTCGCCTTGCCGTCCTTCAGGTTCGTCTCGTCGAACTTGAACTTGACCGAGTACCGGCCATGGTCGTCGATCTGCGCGTACTCGCTGTCGGCCGGCCCGTCCACGGTGCCATTCTCGTAGCCGTAGATCCGCGGCCATTGCGTGCGCGACTCCGGCCGGAACTGCGTGCCCTCCGGGGTCGCCTCGACCTCGACGAAATACACCTCGTCGTGGTCCAGATCGAGAAGCTGCTTGAACGCCGACGCACCCGCGGCCTGGTTGCCGTGGTGGCGCACCTCGACCGCGAGGTAACGGGCATTGAGCGCCGCGCGCGGGTGCTCCTCGATCTCGAAGACGTGCCCGGCGCGCAGGTGCGAGCGCGTGCCGCGCGCCTGGTAGACGACCTCGCGCGCGAGCATCTCCTCGGCCCGGAGCTTGGCCAATCGCTCGCCCGCGGCGGCCGAGAAGAACCGCTCGCCGTAGAGGCTCACCTCGCCCGCGCCGTTCGACGAGACCTGCGCCGATCCGGTGATGGTGAGGTTTGGCCGGGCGTAATCGTAATCCTTGAGCTTGACCATCGACGGCAGCGTGCGGTGGCGGCTCGTGAACGCGCGGAACGAGGCCCCCGCGCTCCGATCCTGCCCGGTCTGCGGGTAATACCGCACGGGTTTGCCGAGGATGTCCTCCTCGTACGAGGAGCCGTCGCTGATGATGAGCTTCTCGCCCTCCTCGCCGTGGATGAAGTAATAATAGATGCCTTCGCGCTCCATCCAGCGCGAGATGAAATCGAGGTCGCTCTCCCGGTACTGGCAGATGTGCTCCTCCGTCTCGTAGGAGCCGAGGCGGAGCTCGTAATCGTCGCCGGAGAGGCTGTTTTCCTCGAGGATCGACTCGATCACCTCGGGCAGCTTCTTTTTCGTGAAGATGCGGCTGTGCTTCGAGAGCCCGAGCAGCCATAGCCGCGGGACGAGCACCGCGCGGACGAGCGATCGGCCCTCGACCGCGTGCAGGAGCTCGACGCTCGCCAGGATCCCGGCGAACACGAATGGAGGGAGGTTATCGTCCGCCCGGTCGATCACGAGCTGCGCCTTCGCGCCGATCGCGTCGCCGAGATCCAGCCCGTCGCCCTCTTCCCCTTCGAGCGACAGGAAAATCTCGAACTCGTACGTCCGGGAGATCGCCTCGACGCCGCGGAATGCGATCACGCGCGTCGTGTCCGGCAGCACGCTCGACGAAATGGTGATGAGGTCGGTCAAAGCCATGGCCCAGCTCTCCCGGGGATGACCCCCAAAGTCCTCGAAGCGCCGTCGAGACTAGCATCGTCCCTCGCGCTTTGGGATCACGAATGTTCGTTGTAGGATGCGCCACGGCGCTAGCGCCCGGAGCCCGGAGGAAGAGCCGTGAAGACGCTGATCAAGGACGTGGACATCGTGACCCTCGACGAAAAAGGCACGGTGATCCGGGGCGGCGCCCTCGCCATCGACGGCGCACATATCGTGGCCGTCGGAGAGGCGCCCGTCGAATTCGTGCCCGACACGACGATCGACGGCACGAACCACGTCGCCGTCCCTGGATTTTTTAACGCCCACTGCCACGCGTCGATGTCGCTCGTGCGCGGCTACGCGGAGGACCTGCCGCTCGATCGCTGGTTCAACGAGCGCGTCTGGGTCGCCGAATCCGCGCTCGGCCCCGAGGAAGTGCGCGCCGGCGCGCTCTTGGCCGCGTGCGAGATGATCCGCTCGGGCACGGTCGCCTTCAATGATCACTACTTCTACATGGACCACGTCGCCGAGGTCGTGGAAGCGTCGGGGATGCGCGCCTCGCTCACGTGGTGCCAGTTCGGGCTCGGCGCGGACAAGGAGGTCGGCGCGGATCTCGAAGGCGCGCTCGCGTTCGCGGAGCGATGGAACGGCAAAGCGGACGGGCGTATCCGCGCGATGCTCGGGCCGCATTCGCCCTACGTCTGTCCACCCGCGTTCCTGCGCGAGATCGCGGCGCTCGCGAAGGAGAAGGGCCTCGGCCTGCACATTCACATCGCCGAGAGCGAAGAGCAGGTGAGCCGCTCGCTCGCCGCGCACGGCGTGACGCCCGCGCGGCTGCTCGAAGAGACGGGCGTACTCGACGTACCGACGATCGCGGCGCACGCGCTCTACCTGAGCGACGACGACGTGGCGATCCTCGCGCGGCACGGGACGACCGTGGCGTATTGCCCGATCACGTACATGAAGCTCGCGATGGGCCCGGGCGACGTGCCGCGGCTGCTCCGCGCGGGCGTCAACGTCGCGCTCGGGACCGACGGGCCAGCGTCGAACAACGACATGGACATGAAGGAAGCCGTCCGCTTCCTGCCGCTGCTCCAGAAGCTTGCGCGCCGCGACGCCGAGGTGATCGCCGGCGACGCCTCGCTCCGCATCGCCACGCAGGCCGGCGCACGCGCGATGGGTTTTTCCAAGGCGGGCGTGCTCGAAGCCGGGCGGCCGGCCGATCTCGTGCTCTTCGATTTCGACAAACCCCACCTCGTGCCGCGTCACGACCTCGTCGCGAACCTCGTGCACGCCGCGAAGGGCAGCGACGTGAGCCACGTGTTCGTCGCGGGAAACCTCCTCTACGCGAACGGGACGATCCTGACGCTCGACGAGGAGAAGATCCGCGCCGAGGCCGAGCGCGCGGCATTTCGCATGGTCTCCCGCGATTTGACCGTCCTCCGCGAATACCAGTCCTAGCCGCGCGGACCGGGAGCGGAATCACGCGTCGCGCGCCTCTTGCATCGGCCCGTCTTCATGAATGAACTGAAGACGAGGCCTGCGGGCGTCACCGTGGTGGCCGTGCTGATGGCGCTCAGCGGCGTGCTCACCGTGCTCTCCAGCGTCCCAGCCGTCACGGGCGCGGAGCTGCCGCCCTGGGCGATCGCGCTCGACGTGGCCGTCGGAATTGCCATGTTCGCCGTCGCGTGGGGCCTCATCACGCTGCGCGCCTGGGCGTGGGTGGTGACGCTCGGAATCCAGGCCGTGAACGGCCTCTTTGCAATCGTGTCGGTCGCGGCGGCGCCGGCCGCCTGGCCGGCGTGGATCGCCATCGTGATAGCGGCCGTGGTCGTCTTTTATCTGACGCGCCCGAACGTGCGCTTGGCCTTCGGCGTGGGCGCGCCCCGCATCTGATTTCATCTCCGGCATTTCCAAAAGATACTGCCGACCGGCCTCGACCGGTGTAGGCTCGGCTCTTCTGCGAATCGGCTATCGACGGAATTGTCGATGGCGTACCCGCAGGGAGGTCCGAATGCGCTTCCATTTCACCGCTTCCATTCCTGTTCTCATGCTCGTCACTGCTTGGGGCTTCGCCGGTTGCGGCGCGGAGCCCGGCGATCCTAGCCCGCAGACGAATTCCCTGGTCCCGGGCCCGCCGCCCGCGGTCCTCGGGCCGCCTGGGGACGAGGTCTGCGACGGCCTCGACAACGATTACGACGGCGAGGTCGACGAGGACGATCCGTCGTACGGCCTCGCCTGTGACACCGGCCAGCCCGGCATTTGCGCCGCCGGCACGCTCACCTGCGGCTACTACGCCGAGCTCGAATGCGTGCCCGATCAGGCGCCGCAGCCCGAGGATTGCAACACCCCCGAGGACGAGGATTGCGACGGCTTCGGCGGCTGCCCCGGCGGCACGCACGTCTGGAGCCGCGGGCTCCTCGGCGCAGGAGGGCAGAACTACAGTGCCGTGGCGACCGACGCCTCGAACAACATCTTCGTCGCCCTCGGCGCGAGCGGCAGCGTCGATTTCGGCAGCGGCCCGATCCCCATCACGGGCGGGATGGCCGTGGTCAAATATGACGCGTCCGGCTCTCACGCCTGGATGAAGCCCCTCTGCCCGAACGTCGGCGGCGCCAGTGGCGGAGGCGTCTACTCCCTCGCGACAGACGCGGCGGGCAACGTGTTCGCCGCCGGCATCTTCAGCGGCACCTGTGATTTCGGCACCGGACCCATGACGGTCACGGGACTCGGCTCCTTCGTCGTGAAGCTCGACCCCGCCGGCAATACGTTATGGGCGCGACCCTTCACGGGGGGCTCGCACGGCGGCAGCGTCGCCGTGGACGCGACGGGCAACGTCTATTACGCGAGCCACAGCGAGCTGCCCTTCGACTTCGGCGCGGGCGCGCTCACCGGCGCCGATAGTGACGTCGTCCTCGGGAAGTTCGACGCGGCGGGCAACCTCGTCTGGGGCAAACGGTACGTCGCGACGAAATCGCAAATGCTCCCGGTGATCGACGTCGATGCCTCGGGCAATGTCATCCTCGGCTTCGTTTACAGTAGCTCCGCCGACGTGGGCACGGGCGCGTTCCCTGGCTCGGGCGCTGAGATCCTCCTCGCGGAGATCGACCCTTCGGGGAGCACGGTATGGGCGAAGAGCCTCGGCGGCCCGTACGACCAGACGTTGTCCTCGCTCCGCGTCGATCCGAGCGGCGACCTCCTCCTCGGCGGCCACTTCGTTTACCGCGCGAACTTCGGCGGGCCGACGCTCAACGGCATCGACAATTCCGACGGGTTCGTCGTCAAGCTCGGCCCGACGGGCAACCACGTCTGGACCAAGCGCCTCGGTGGCCCGAATCATCAGGAGCAGGTGCAGCTCGACGTGGACGCCGCCGGCAACATCAGCGTCGCCGGCAGCTACCAGGGCAGCGTCGATCTCGGCCTCGGCTACGTCCCCGGCTCCTCCACGACGACGTACGACGTCTTCGCCGCGAAGCTCGATCCTTCGGGCGCGACGCTCTCGGCCGGGCATTTCGGCGACAGCGGCGAGCAGCGGCTCGGCGGCCTCGCCGTCGACACCGCCGGGAACACCATCCTCGCGGGCGTGCTCTACGGCGGCTCGATCGACTTCGGCGGCGGGCCGCTGAGCGCGTACCTCACTAGCGGCGACGCTTTCCTCGCCAAGCTCTCGCCCTGATCGAGAGAGCCCTCAGTTCATCGCGCCCGGCTCGCCCGAGCCCCCTCCACCGTCCTCGTTCGCCTTGGCTGCTGCCTCCGCTGCGGCGGCCTCGGCCTTCTTCCGCTCCGCCTCCTCACGCCGCTTCTGCAGCGCCGCGGCCTCCGCCTCGCGCCGCTCGACCGCGTCCTGGGCGCTCCGGATCGCCGCCAGCGCCGCGCGCGCCTTGATGCGCGTCTCCTCGGCCTCGCGCAGCGGATCGCTGTCCGCCACGATCCCTGCGCCCGCCGTCACCTCGAAGTCTGCCCCGCGCGCGATCACCGTGCGGATCGGGATGGCGAAATCGACCGTTCCATCCGGCAGCACGTACCCGATCGCGCCGCCGTACACGCCGCGCGGACCTGGTTCGAGCTGGCGGATGATCTGCATCGCCCGCACCTTCGGCGCGCCCGAGAGCGTCCCCGCGGGCATCGCCGAGCGCACCGCGTCGATCGGCGACTTGTCCTCCGCGAGCGCCCCTTCCACCTCGCTCACGAGGTGCATCACGTGCGAGAAACGCTGCACGCGCATCTCGCTCGTCACGGACACCGACCCTGGCGCGGACACGCGCCCCACGTCGTTGCGCGCCAGATCGACGAGCATCACGTGCTCGGCGCGCTCCTTCGGATCGGCCACGAGCTCGCGTTCGAGCGCCTCGTCCTCCTCCTGCGTCGCCCCGCGCTTGCGCGTCCCCGCGATCGGCCGGAGCGTCACCTTTCCGCCGGACACACGCACCATCGTCTCGGGCGACGCACCCGCGATCGCCATCCCCTCGGCGAACGGCGTCTCCGCGAAGTCCAGGAAGAACAGGTAAGGCGAGGGCGAGAGCACGCGCAGCGCGCGGTACACGTCGAACGCGTCCGCGTTCCGCATCGGCGCGCGGAACGTTCGAGCCAAAACGATCTGCAGGCAATCGCCCGCCTCGATGTACTGCTTCGCCTTCGCGACCTTCGCCGCGTACGTGTCGTCGTCGATGTTCGGCTCGGTGAACAGCGCCTCCAGCGTCGGATCCGGCGACGGCAGCGGATCGAGCTCCGGCCCGTGCGTCATCTCCCAGGCGCACCGATCGATCGCGCCCTTCGAGCGCCCTGCGATCGTGAGCGTCTGCTGGAGGTTGTCGAACACGACCACCGTGCAGTCGCGCATGAGCCTTCCGCTCATGCCCTCGTTCGGCCACGGCTTGATGCCGTTCGCCACGTTGGCCGCGTCGTAGACGAGGAAGCCGACGAGCGCTTGCGAGAAGCGCGCGGCGAGGCCCTCGGCGTTCTCGAGCTCGGAGGCGTCACTGGCGAGCAGCTCGAGCGCGTTTGCGCCCGGCGGGTAGGCGTGCTCGGTGCGCGCGCGGTAGCCGAGGATCGAGTAACGCCCCCAGCGCTCTCCAGGCAGCACGGATTCGAGCAGGAACGACGAGCGACCGACGGATTGCGCCCGGAGCGCGTTGTATGCGCGGACAGGCGTGACGTGATCGGCGGCGAGGGTCCGGGTCAGGATCTGGCTCTGGCTCACGCGCGAGAGCGTACACCGAGCGAGCATGCCTTGCCCCGTGGATTCAGGCCTGCGCGCGCGCCTTGCTCTCGTGCGACCGGGGCGGCATCGTGTGCGCCTCGCGATGCGCATTTCGGTGAAGCACCTGTTCACGCTGTCTGCGTTCGTCCTGCTCACGGCGTGCGGCGGCGCGCGCTCCTATCCGAAGGATGCGCGCACCGTGATCGTCTCGCTCGACAAGCTCGATTGCAGCGACTGCGGCGACGGGATCGCCCGGGACTTGCGCGAGCGCCCGGGCGTCTACGACGCTCGCTTCGATCGCCGCAAGGCCGAGGTGCAAGTCGTGGCTGCGCCGAACGTCGACGTGTTCACGGCGGTCCGCACGCTTGCCGCCGAGGACGGGTTCGAGGCGATCCTCGGTGCGGGCAAGGGCCGCTACCTCGAACATGTACCGTTCCCCGAAGGCGCGGACGTGCGCATGGTCGTGGAGGACGGAAGCGACGTACCGGACCTCGCGCCGCATCTCGCGTCGGGCAAGGTCACGGTCGTCGACTTCTCTGCGGAGTGGTGCGGCCCGTGCCGCCAGGTGGACGAGCACATGGCGAAGGTGCTCGGCGCGCGCACGGACGTGGCGTACCGGCGCCTCGACGTGGGGGACTGGGACACGCCGCTCGCGAAGCGCTACCTCGCGAACGTGCCCCAACTCCCGTACGTCGTCGTGTACGACAAGCGCGGCGTTGCGATCGACCGCATCGCCGGCGTGGACCTAGCGCGGCTCGACCGCGCGATCATCAAAGGTTCCTCGCCCTAGCCTCTTCTCCTCGGAGAACGCGGCTTTTCGCCCCCTCTCCCGCCAGGGAGAGGGGGTTGGGGGTGAGGGAGTCTGTCAGTACTGCCCGAAGAGGTCCTGGATGCGGGACTCCAGGGCGACCGCGATCTTGTAGAGCGACGAGATCGACGCGCTCGACTCGGCGCGCTCGATCTGCGAGAGCAGCGACACGCTGAGCCCTGTGCGGCGAGCCATCTGCTTCAGCGTCAGGTCCTTCTCCTTGCGGAGGTTTCGGATCGTGTCGCCGATGACGCGGTGCAGCTGCTCTTCGGGTGTGCGCGCCAGGCCCTTCTTGCGCATCACGCGGGCGAGCACCTCGCGGAACTCGTCCACGTTGAAGGGCTTCTTGATGTAGTCGACGGCGTCGAGCTTCATCGATTGCACGGCGCTCTCCAGGTTCGGGAAGCCCGTGAAGATGACGACCGCGATGTCGGTGTCGACCTTGCGGATGCGCTTGAGCACCTCGATGCCGTCGAGCTTGGGCATCATCAGATCGAGGATGATGAGGTGATACCCGCCTGTGCGGACCTCCTCCTCCACGGCTGATGGATCGACCAGGGTCTTCACCTGGTATCCATCCCGTTCGAGCAGCGTCTGCATGTAGTCGCAGATGGCTCGGTCATCGTCCACGATCAGGATGCGAACTGCCGGAAGCTCGATTGCCACCTTGTCCTCCTATTCGCGGCCACATCGACTGGGGGTTTGGGGGGGGGGGGGGGGGGGGGGGGGGGCGGCCGCCCCCACGGCACAGGAGGGAGGGGGGGAGCACAGAGAGGGGGG
>NZ_JAGTJK010000001.1:394280-1062556 GCF_028435265.1 Polyangium jinanense
TGTCCCCCCCCCGCCCCCCCCCCCCCCCGCCCCCGGGGGGGGGGGGGGGGGGGGGGGCCCCCCCCCCCCCCCCCCCACCCCCCAAACGTGGAAAGAGCTCTCGTCGACGCCCGAGGTTTTCGCCCGGACCGCCGGGCTACTTCCTCGAACCCCCCCCTGGAGTCGCCGCATGTTCGGCCTGGGGGGGCTCTGAGCGCCCCCAGGTCTCGCCTCGATTCCAGTAGCACTTTAACACGAGCCCGGCTGCTCCTGGATCGACTTTTTTGCTTGCGTTTCAAGATTTTTCCGCCCATCCGACGTCCCCGGCGGACGTGAGGGCGCCCAGGGCGATGGCCGGTCGGATGAAATCTCTGCTCGACAGGACTTGACAGAAGCGTCCGGTGCGAGCATGGTCCGCCCCCACGTCGGTGGCGAAAGCCCGCGGCGTACGGGGCGTAGCGCAGCCTGGTAGCGCACTCGGTTCGGGACCGAGGAGTCGGAGGTTCAAATCCTCTCGCCCCGACAAGACTAGAAACGAGACAGTACAGCAATCCCCGGTAGGCCCTGCCTCCCGGGGATTGTTCGTTTGTGCTCACGATCGCGCTCGACGGGTCGGTACGCCGCATGCAGGCGTGCTCACTCCCGGAGAGCGCTGTGATTGTCCACGTCAGAGCCTCGGCATCGTCGTTCGAGTACCCCGTCTGCTTCACGAGCGACGTGTTCTCGCCGATGAACCGTGACTTGCTCCACCTCATCGTCCGGCGTGAGCCCGACGTCCGGCACCGCGTTGCGGCCATCGTCGACCGTGGTGCGCTCGCTGCCCAGCCCGAGCTGAATTTGCACATCGAGCGGTATGCCCGGTGTCACAACGACGTGTTGGATCTCGTGGCTCCGCCGATCGTTCAGGGCGGGGGCGAGAGCATGAAGGACGACGCGACGTTACCTGCGCGCCTGCAGGCGTACGTCCACGCCCTGGAGCTCGATCGACGTTCGGTCCTGCTCGTCGTGGGCGGTGCGTCGCTGCTCGACCTCGTGGGCTTCGCCGCGTCGATGGTGCAGAGCGCGCCGCGCGTCGTCCGCGTGCCCACGACGACGCTCGCGCAGGCCGGACCCGCGGTGCTGCCGAAGAGCGCCATCAACGCGTTCGGCGCGAAGGACTTCCTGTGCACGTTCCGCCCGCCGTACGCGGTCGTGTGCGATCGACGCTTCGTCGAGACCCAGAAGACGCGCGAAAAGGTCTTCGGCCTCGTCCAGGCCGTACGGGCTGCGCTCCTGTGGGACGCGGAGCTCTTCGGCTGGATCGTCTCGCACGCGCACCGGCTCGCCTCGGGCGAGCGCGACGCCGTCGCGGAGTTGCTCCAGCAGAGCGCGGCCCTGCACGCCGACCTCGCGGCGACGGCGCCGCACGAGGACATCTACGGTCCGGAGGGACCGCTCGCGTTCGGGGCGTGGTCGGCGGACCGGATCGAGCTCCACACCGAGCGGCGCATCCGGCAGGGCGAGGCGCTCGCGGTGGGCATCGCACTCGACACGACGCTCGGCGCGCTGCACGGGACGAACACGGAGGCGGAGCGCGAGGCGATCCATCGGCTGCTCGAGCGGCTTGGTCTGCGGCTGTGGCACGACACGCTCGGCAATGTCGACTCCGAGGGGCGGCTCTTGCTCCTCGACGGGTTGTCGGAGCGATCCTTTGGCCGGTCGCCGCGCGTGCCTTTGCTGCAGGGGATCGGCAATGGCGTGACGCCGCGCGAGCTACGCGAGGACGTGCTGCGTGAGGCCATCACGCGGCTGGCGCATCGGGATGCGCATCGGGCGCATGCGTTTGCGCTGGCCTGAAAAGGGGACGGCGGCGCGCGGGGGAGAGGGCGCCGCCGTTCCACTCCTTGCGTGGGTCAGCCGGTGGGGGCCGCGGGCTTTACGGCCTCGGCATTCTTGCGCCGGGTCTTCGCGGCCTTCTCGGCGACCTGCGCGTTGTACTTGATGGTCTTCTCGAATGCCGCGAGGAGACCTTTGTCTCCGCCGCGGCGCGCCGTCGACTTCGCGGAATCGACGATCGCGGCGATGTCGTTCTCGCGCTCGTGCACCTTCTTCGCGCGTGATTCCCGGACGACCTCGAGGGCCTTGGCGAGCACGAGCTCGTGGGCGGCGAGTTTGTCGATCGAGGCATTGGAATCGAGAAGGCGCTGATAGACCTTCGGCGAGATGCCGGCCTCGTCGCCGAGCGCCGGCACGCTGGTGGCGAGCTCTGCGAGGACGTCGGCGAGGCCGTCGTGCTCGAAGCGGAGGTGGCTCATCGCGCCCGGGGCGAGGTCGACGAGGTCGGCCTCGCAATCCTTGAGGGAGAATTCGAGCGGACCGGTATAGGGCTTTGCAGCTACATTGGACATCGCGATACCTCTTTTGCAAGGGTTGCGGGAGAAGCGGGAACGTAACCAGGGGAATCGAGCCGTCGAGGGGCGGGCGTGATTCAGCACGAAATGGACGGTGAGGGTCGGTGAAGTCGTCGGGAGGGGTCGACGATGTCGTCGGGAGGGGTCGACGATGTCGTCGAGATGGGTCGGTGAAGTCGTCGGGGGAGGTCGACGATCACGTCGAGCGGGCCCGCGGGATCGTCGGGCGGGTCGACGAGAGCGTCGCGGCCGGCGACGAGGTCGAGGGGGCGGGCGGCGAGGGCGTCGGGGGGAGGGGACGACGGCGCCGGGCGGGTCGACGATTGCATGGGGAGAGAGCGAGGAGGGCGTCGGCGAGGACGAGGTCATCGTCGGATTGCACGATGAATTCGTGGAGGGGCGCGTCGACCGCGTGGAGCGGGTCGGCGATTGCGTCGAGGCTCGCCGCGGAAACGTTGGCCCGTTGCGCCCTCGTAGGTTCCCGGGGCGGGCCGGAGGGTGAGGATGCGGGCGCTGGGGATCGGGGTGCTGGTGGCGGGGGTGGTCTTGTTCGGGGGCGGGTGCTCGGAGGACAAGTGCAAGAATCCGAAGATGACCCAGATGGACTACAGGAACCAAAGAGTCGAGGGGCCCGCGGTCAAGTGCAACGCGGTGTTGACTTGCGAGAACTATGGAGGGCGTCCCAACACGGTTGTGGTGCTGAAGGGGGTCGAGGATCCGGAGGTCGTCGACCAGGGGTCTTGGACCGAAAATCGGTGCATAGATGAGCTTCGCCGGGCGGGACGTATTGACGGACGCACCGGTTGCAAGGCCGAGTTTTCCCTCGCGCCCATCTGCCTGGACGTGGACGCCGCGGCGGGCGGACCTGGTCCGTCGCCCACCGGCGAGACCTTCATCACCGTGGGCGTGGGCGTCGGCGCAGGCAGTGGCGATTACTGGTCCGATGCGCAGGGGGCAGGTGGCGCGGGGAGCGCCGGGGCGTATCCCGGCGATGAGGGACAGGGCGGGATCTGAGGGATGGAGACGAGCACGCTCGCGTTCGCGGACCCTGTGGTGTAGCGTCCACGCAACGGAGCGACGAAGGGGATCACCACATGAGACGTCATGGAATCGCGATCATCACCATCGCCGCCGTCGCCTTCCTGAACCTCGGCTTGGGGTCGCGCGCGGATGATTGGCATCCGCCGAGCCCGGAGTCCTGCAAGACGGACCTCGGGTTCGTCTTCGACTGGTGCGACAGCCGAGCCCATTGGCCGTGCGGCATCCAGGACGAGTACAGTGCCGCGTGCCAGGCCGGCTGTGTGATGCGCCTCTGCCCGGAGCAAATCAGCTGCACCGAGCTCGACCCGATGTGGTGTGGGATCCCCTGCGAGGACCCGAGTGGCGCCACCTTCTGGCGTAACAGTCAGATTGCCTCGGAGCGCTGCAATCACCTCATGGATGATCAGGATGGCAACGGCGAATGGGATTCGCACGAGTCCCGGGCCTGGCGCGATTGCAGGGACGTAGCGAAGAAGGAACTATGTCCCGCCTACGTTACGTGGCGCGAGACATTGGAACAGAGAGCGCGCGAGGGGGCTTCTCAGGGTGGGGTCGACTCCGCCGAGTAACGCGCCTGCCGGTTACCTATTTCGCGCCCAGCGCGCGACGCGTAGGTGAGGCAGGGCGGGAGGGGCGATCGGCGGGGTAACCACCGAACGCACTGCCCACCCGCTCGTCCCAGTCCGTATCGACGAGCGCGGGGCAGAGGTGCTCCACCTGGGCCCAATAACATGCCATGAACGCTGCTGGGTCAAAGGGTTCATCGCGGGTGGCGATCGTTCTGGCACTGCAGCGCCAGACGGCTATTTCGAGCGTGTACCAGAACGCCGCACCATCCATGTCGTCGCAGGGCGCGCACCCGACGGGATCGTCGTCCACACATGCGGCCTCGTCCGGGCAGATGTGGCTCACGCACGCGACCTGGCAGGGAACCTCGAACTCCGTCGAGATCCCTTTGCAAAGCCCAAGTCTCATGTCCTGCGTGCACGTCTCGTACAAGTACGAGAGGCCATCCACTTCGCAAAGCTCCTCTCTGGGAACTTGCCGGTCCCCCCGGTACGCCCCCATCCCCGCGGTGACCATGACGGCGATGGCGACGGTGGCGGCGAACCTCTGACGGCGCTTCATGACGTGCTCCCTTCTTTCGGAACCCTACACCACCCGTCGCGTGCCGTGAACGAAAAGTTTGTCCCCGGGCTTGACCGTCGAGTTTGTCCGCGGTAAGGATCCCGGCCGGCGCGGGGTCGTGTGCGTGGTTGGCCAGGCGGCAGGGCTCCGCGCCGGTTCTCTTACCTGGGACCAACGAAATGTTTGTCCGGGGGCTTGCCGGTCGCATCCTCCCACGATCGGACCGAATTCGGGGACCGGCGCGGAGCCGCTGTCGTTCGAGCCCAGACGGGCGACACGGCTCCGCGTCGGCTCCGTGGACGAACCCCCCTTGCGGTCCCGGCCAAACTCGGGCAACGTAGGGTTCGTCATGATAGAACGGGTTGTTGCTATCGCCGCCGCATGTGCCGTCCTGTCGCTCTCGGGCAGCTCCGCCGCCGAGCCCCCTCCGCAGATTGCGTTCCGTCTGGATTACCAGGCCAACCTCCCCGGACGCGGATGCCCGAATGCGGACGAGTTTGGCCTGATCCTCGCGGGCGAGTTCGGGTATCTGCTCGTCCGTGACGATGCGGCGGCCACGCTGCGCATCGAGACCCGGACGAACGGCAGGGGGATCGAGGCCGAGCTTTCCGCGCCAAACCCGACGGAAGACGGGGAGTGGCGGCGGGTGATCACGAGCCAGGACTGCCGGGAGCTCGTTTATGATGCGGCGACCCTGATCCGGATCCGGTTTGGCCCGGGCGGGTGGGAAGGGGAGGAGCCGCCGCCGTGGCTCCTGGCGCCGCCCCGGTTCGAGGTGGAGCTTCCCGAGCTGAGGATGGAGATGCCGCCGGCCTTCCTGGACTCGATGGCGGGGGAGCCGTCGGAGGCGCCGCTGACGCCGTGGGAGGGGACGGCGCCGTTGTGGGCGCAGCGGACGCCGGCGGCAGAGGAGAAGACGCCGTTCCAAGTGGAGGCGGCGCTAGGGCCGGCCATCGCGCCGTACGGGTTGCCCAGTGTGGCCGTCGGCGGGAGCGGGATGCTGGGCATTCGTTGGCTTCGTTTCGCCTTGGCGGGAGAGGTTCGAGGTGTCATCACCCCGGGATCGTCCGTGGGGGACAGCCAGCTCAGTGGGCGAACCACTGCATGGACGGGCTCTCTCCTTCCGTGCCTCGCTCTGCCGCATGTGGATGCATGTGGTGTCCTCAGCGTGAGCCAACTGCAAGTCGAAACCAACCCCTCGTTTGCCGTAACTGGATCGGATGCATTCTCCGTCGGCTTTGGCGCGCGTTTGAACGGTCGGCTGCATTTATCCGATCGGTTCACCCTCGTCGGCTACGGCGATGCAACCATGCAGCTACGCAGTATCGCCATAGCGCTAGACCCACGCACGGTCGGCCCGGAGACCGTGCCCTATTGGCGGTCGCCATTATTGCGGCTCACCTTCGGAGTGATTCTGAGTGTCAATTTTCTGAGCGAGGCAAAGTGAATATGGGCAAGGGAATCGTGAGCATGCGAATTGTAGGAGTATCTTTAGTCGCGTTGATACTCGGCGTCTTTGCAGGGTGCAGCGAAGGCATGATAACCGTTGTACCACTGGATGGAGGCGGCGGTGAAGGCGGCAGCCCCCCCGACGCCGGCACCGACGGCGGCGACGGAGGGGACGCCGGCCCGAGCAGCAGCACAGGCCCCTGCGATTTCCCTTGCGACGGTGACGCAGAATGCGTCCCCTTCCACCCCGGCAAAAGCTTCGGCCCCGTCCTCGTCTGGATCGGCCCGAACGACGGCAGCGCGCCGGATTGCCCGGACAACGCGCCTGTCGAGCAGTTCGTCTGGTTCGCGGACCTCGTCATTCCACCCAAGCAATGCGGCCCGTGCTCCTGCGGCCCCTCGGACGGCACCTGTTCCCTCCCCGAGACGATCACCGCCCACGCCGCCCCCTGCACGCCGCCCGAGGGCACCGCCGCGACTCCGCATGATCCCCCCGCCGCCTGGGACGGCACCTGCGCCGCGGACAATGCGATCGCCGCGGGACTCTCTTGCGGCCCGGGAACTCCCTGCGTGCAATCCGTGACCGTCGGGCCGCTCGGCAAAGAAGACATCGGCTGCGCCGTGATCGACAAGACGGGCGCCACCACGACCGCCCCGCCGAAGCCTTCGTGGAGCCGCATGGCTCGCGTCTGCGAGGGCAGCGCCTTCGGGACGTGCGAATCGGACGAGCACTGCGTCCCCAAGCCGCCCGCTGACTTTCGGCAGTGCGTGTACCTGACGGGCGAGCACGCTTGCCCGGCCGAGGGGTACGTCGAGGCGTCCGTCGTCTACGAATCATACAAGGACGAACGCACCTGCACCGCCTGCACCTGCGGCGCGCCGGAGGGCAGCTTCTGCTCTTCGGACGTCTCCATCTTCGCCGATGCCGCCTGCACCACGTCCCCTTTGATCGCAAGCGCATGGTCGGACGGTCCGAGGTGCCACGATGTCGTCCCCAAGGGCCGCGCGCTCGGCGCGAAGACGGCCTCTCTGCCCGTGTATCACGCCGGTTCCTGCGCTGCCGCGGGCGGTAACGTCGTGGGAGAGGTCGCGCTCGCCGGCCCCCACACCCTTTGCTGTCTGGTTTGATCGAGGTCGCCATGGACGAACGCGAATTCGCAAGAGCCCTGGAATCGCAACGGACCAAGCTGCAAGCTTGGCTCTCGCGCCGGTTCCTCGCCGCTGATGTGCCCGACCTCGTGCAGGAGACGCTCCTCTCTTGCTGGAAAAAGCGCGAGGAGTACGACCCTACCAAGGAGATCGGGGGCTGGGTGCATTCCCGGATGCGCACGGTGGCCCACGCCCACCACAAGCGCGCCCAGGTGCGCGAGCGGGCCGCGCCGCTCCTCCACGAGGACGATGTTGCCCCGTCCACCCCCGAGGGCGACGTTTCGATTCACGAAACGGATTCGCTCCTCCACCGCTTCCTGGACTCCCTGTCCGCGCAGGAGCGCGAGATGGTCGCGGCGTGGTTCTTCGACGAGCTCTCGATTCGCGAAGTCGCCACTTCGTTCGACCGTACAGAAGACGCCGTCGACGCGGCCTTGCGGCGCGTCAACCGGAGGATGCGCGAGGCGCTCCAGCGCGTCGGCGTCGAGGACGCGCGTCGGGGCGCGGTGCCGCCGTTCCTCGTCGAGAGGCTTGGCGCCGCGGAGGTCGAGGACGACACGCAAGGCGAGCGGCCGACGCCCGTTTCGACCTCCATCCCGGCCGCCCTTCCGCCTGCAGGGCCAACCACGGCCGCATGGGGGCCATGGACGCGCCGCTTTGCGGTCGCCGCTGGCATCGTCGCCCTTCTCCTCTCTCTGCTTTCGCGGAGGGAGTCGCCCTGGGCGAATCACTTCACGCTCGTGGTGCCCGCTCTGCGGCCGGGGGCAGGTGTGCTGCCGCTCGTGACCGACCCCATGCAGCCAAGCCCGACCGTCGAGCCGCCGCCCTTCTGCCCCCCGTCCCCGCCCCCGCCGCGCACGCCCCCTTGTCCGGCGGCCGATACGCACAAGAACGCGGGGCCGCGTTCGCTCGGGCGCGCCGCCGCGACGGCCCTCGACCGAGGCGACAAGAAGAGCGCCACCGAGGCGTGCCGTTTGGCCGGTCCCGATAACGTCTTCTGTCGCGAGCTCCAGAGCCTCCACCCGTAGCGCGCAAGGCGCCGCGGGTGGAGCGGGCCGACGAGGTGGTCGTGGCTCTGCGAGGCTCTTCAGGGCAGGTCGGCGGGGAACGGCTGGGCCGTGACGCTCGTGCCGGCGCGGAGGTAAAGGAGATCGAATCGACGCCGGGTGAACCGGAATCCGCTCGCCGTCCGCACGTAGTCATCGCTGTAGACGCCGCCCACATACGTGTCGACGTTCTCCTTCACGCCGAATTCGCTCAGGTACCAGCGCCCCGTGGCCCGCTGCGGGTGCGTGTCCGACACGAGCACGACGGTGCCGGAGTGGACCGCCTGAACGATACCGCTCCAGAGGCTCAGGATGTCGGTCAGGAACGTGATGATGTTATCGCGGCCGACGATGTGCTGCGAAAAGCCGGGGATGTCGAGCACCGCGTCCGGCGTGAAGAGGTGGGGCATTTGATCCATTGCCTTGCGGTTCACGCAATCCGCGAACCTGGCGACGAGTTCGTGGATCTCGAACTTTTGCCTCATAGGAGCATTTTTGGACATGGGTCACCTCATGACATCCGATGTTGACGTCCATCCCGCGGCGCCGACGCGCATGACCATCCGCGCGGTCATGCGCCATCCAGAAACGGGGCCGGCGCGCGCGAGATATCGATAGGATAGCACCGTCCAGGGCGGATGCTGCACATTGCGCACGCGGTCCCAGACATTGGTCGACCTAGATTCTGTTGACGACTCCCGCCCATCCGAAATCGAGCGCGCATTCCCCGCCGTGGACGCCGTTTGATCGTTGCAATGGGGCCTCCAGATGTGGGCCCTCGAGCTCCGGTCCCTTCAGCTCGGCCCCGGCGGTCCTCCCTCCCCGTCGCCGCCTTGCCGTCCACCCGTCCAAGATCCTGCGACCGCGTTGCACGTCGCCGTCTCACGTGATGCAATCCGCCCCGCCATGAGCGACGTCGAAAGCCGGCTGAGCAGCGCCATCTCCGCGGTCCGCTCCTACCTCGAGGCAAAGCTCCTCGGCGAGGCCCTCGTCGCCTCGGAAAAGGCCATGGAAATCGCGCACGAGCTCGGGCGGGAGCATCCGCGGTACGTCGAGGCAGCGCGCATCGCGGCGCTCGCCTACGCGCTCGACAACAACGCCGGCATGTCCGCGCGCTACCAACGCCTCGCCATCGCCAGCGCCGAGAAGCAGCCGACGTATCCGAAAGATCGGCTCGGATCGCTGCACTTCGACCTCGCCCGCGCCGAGCTCGATCGCGGCCGCCAGGAGGAGGCCGCCGCCGAGCTCGAAGCAGCCATCCCGCTGCTCTGCCAGAACCGCGCGGATCGAGACGCCGAGGCGCGGCAAGCGATGTTTCTGCGCGTCGCGCTCTGCATGGTCGCGGGCGATCCGAAGGAGGAGATCGACGCGCTCGTGGAGCGCCTGCGCACGTGGCTCGAGCCCGTCTTCGAGGATGCCGAGGCGACGGCCGACACGAAGGCGCTCGCCGAGCACGACATGGTCACCGCGCTCTGCTCCTCGGCGCGGCTCAAGATCGCGCAGCGGCGCTGGGACAAAACCGAGGCGGCGCTGCTCGAAGCATTCGAACGCGCCGAGCGGCACATGCTCACGGCGGATCGACCGAACCCGCATCTGCTCGGGCTCGTGAGCGAGGTCTACAAGGAGATGCGCCGCGCATCGAAGGACGAGAGCGCCGCGCTCCGCACGCGCGCCGAGTCGCTGCTCGGTCCCGCGGCGGAGCGCGCCGAGCGGCTGTTCTGGGCGCAGCTCCGCGTGGTCGTTGTCGATGCGCAGAAGTCGCTCGGCTGGTCCGAGGGGCAGATCGCGCGGCTGCTCGAACCCGCGCTGCACGAGGGCGATCTGCCGGTCGATCTCAACCGGCATCCGTTGCTCCACGGGCTCACGGAGGTGCTTGGTCGGCATGCGGCCAAGGGGACGCATCTGCGGGATCAGGGGCCTTCCGAGTTGCGCCACGTGATGCGCGGAGACAAGACACTGGCCGCGGCGATCGACGTGATGGAGGCGGCTGGCCTTTCGGATGTTTGATGTGTAGAGCGCTCCGGCGCGGGCTCGGCCTCGCGCTCGCCACGTCCCTCGCCGCCGCTCCTGCGCTCGCTCAGGACGAGCCGCTGCCCGCGGAGACCGCGCCGCCGGAAGAGCCCGCGCCTCTGTCCGCGGAGCCCGCGCCTGAGCCGCCGCCTCCTCAGCCGATCGAGGTGACCGTCGAGGGCGATCGGGCGCCGGCGGGGTCGGTCTCGCTCAAGCGCCGGGACATCCGGGAGATGCCGGGCGTGCTCGGCGACCCGTACCGCGCGATCGAGGTGCAGCCGGGCGTGACGCCGACGGCGAGCGGACTGCCGTACTATTACATTCGCGGCGCGCCGCCCGGGAACATCGGATTTTTCTACGACGGCGTGCGTGTGCCCCTGCTTTTTCACGTGGGCGCGGGGCCGAGCGTGATTCCGGCGCCGCTCGTCTCGCGCGTGACGCTGCACATGGGGCCGTATCCGGCCGACATCGGGCGGCTCGCGGGCGCGGCGGTCGAGGCCGAGGCGGCGCCGTTTCCGAATGAATGGAAGGGCGAGGGCGCGCTCCGGTTCGTGGACGTGGGCGGCGTGATCGAGGGGCCGATCGGCGACAAGACGACGGTCCTCGTCGGCGGGCATTATGCGTTCGGCGGGCACATTCTTTCGGCGCTGATCGACAACGTCGATTTCGGGTACGGTGATTACCAGGCGCGCGTGAGCCGTCGCGTGGGGGAGCGTGGCCGGTTCACGGCGCTCGCGTTCGGGGCGTGGGATTATCTGGCGACCACGACGACGGGGGATGCGAGCGGCGAGAAGGACGTCCTGCTCGACGCGGATTTTCACAGGCTGGATTTCCGATACGATCATGAATTCGATTCAGGCGGAAAACTCCGCGCGGCGGTGATGCTCGGGCTCGATCGATCGAGGAAGGTCGGCGCGGAGAGCGCGACCAATTGGAAGATCGGGGCGCGGCTGCGTGGATCGAAGCCGATCGGCGGGGGAAAGGCGCTCCTGCGCGGCGGGGTCGACCTGATGGTCGATCGTTACGACATCGTGCACAAGGAGCCCTGCGACATCTCCCTCGAAGAATGCGCCTCCGGGCCACTCGGCGAGCTCGACGAGGCGTTCCGCGCGCTTTTTCCGAGCCGCTGGGACACGGCCGTGGGCGCGTGGGCCGACGCGCTCGTGGTCCTCTCGGATCGGGCGACGATCACCCCGGGGCTGCGCGTCGACCATTACACGTCGATGGGCAACACGGCGCTCGCGATCGACCCGAAGATCACGGGCCGGTTCGGCGTCGGCGAGCGCGTGCGGATCGTTCCCTCGTTTGGCGTGGCGTCCCAGCTCCCCGGCTTCGCGCCGCTGCCGGCGCTGCAAATCGGCGGCATCACGGGCGGCCTTCAGCGATCCTTGCAATCGAGCTTCGGCGCCGAGGTCAAACTCTCGCCCATTCCGGTCGAGATCAGCGGCTCGCTCTTCCGCCAGGTGACGTTCAACCTCACGGACCCGATCGGCTCCGAGCGCGGCACGAACCTCGGCACCGCCCGGTTCCTCTCCCGCAGCACGGGCGACGCGTATGGTCTCGAAGTCTCCGCGCGCGGCGCATTACGCAAGGATTTGCTCTTCCTCGCCTCGTACACGCTCTCGCGCTCGACGCGCACGTCGAAGAGCGGCCTGACCACGCCCTCGGCGGTCGATCGGACACACGTCGCGCACGTGGCCTTGCTCTACGACCTCGGCAAGGGCTGGAAGGCGGGCGTGCGGCACGTGTTCTACAGTGGTTTTCCCGCGCAGGAGGCGGGCAGCGGGACCGTGATCGAGGATCCGCCGCGGGTCCGGCCGTTTTATCGGCTCGATCTGCGCGTGTCGCGGCGATGGAAGGTCGGCGAGACCGGGTTCGTCTCGCTCGTGCTCGACATGCAGAATGCGACCTTGAGCAAAGAGGTCTTCGACGTGACGTGCGCCCGCGGGATCTGTCAGCCGCGACTGCTCGGGCCGATCACGATCCCGCAGCTATCGGTGGAGGCGGGGTTTTAGAGATATTTGGTGACGGCGGGCGGGTTGAACCAGTTGTTGTTGCGCCCGTCGAAATACTGGATCGGGGCAGCGGCGAGCTCCTCCGGATCGACATCGTCGAGGCAGCCCACGTTGATCGAGATGTACGCGCCGCCGATCTCCTCGACGTATCCGCGCCCGAACGGCTTCACCCCGCACGTCTTGCAGAAGAGGTGATGCCCGCTCATGGAGCCGAACTGGTAATCGCCGAGCGCAGACTCGCCTTCGAGCAGGCGGAACGCGTCGGGCTTCACGATCGCGCCCCACCACCGGACCTTCGCGCAGATCGAGCAGTTGCACCGGCCGGTGCCCGCCGAAAGATCGAGGTCCGCTTCGAACCGGACCGCGCCGCAATGACAGCTTCCCTTGTAGGTCTTCTTCATTTTAATCGTCGCTCTTTCCGAAGAGCCGGTGCCGGAAGTATCCGATCTGGCTCTTCGCTATCTCTTTCACGAGATCGAGTTTGTCCACCTCGCGCGCACTCGTCCGACCGAGAAGCTCTCCGGATTCGTACAGCTCCCGCGTCTTCGCGCGCTGCAGCTTGCCGCTCGACGTCTTCGGCAGGACGCCCGGCGCGAGCGGCACGACGTCGTCGACGGTCAGGCCCACGCTCTGCTGCACGGCCTTGCGCACGTCGGCTTCGAGCCGCTTCTTGCCGGCCTCGTCCTTCTCGCCCGTCTCGAACGCGATGACCACGCGCTCGCGATCCGAGGGGCCCTTCATCGTGCCGAACGCGATGACGTTGCCCTTGCGCACGCCCTCGACCTGGCTCGCCTCCCACTCGATGTCCTGCGGGTAGTAGTTGCGGCCGTTGACGATCACGACCTCCTTCGAGCGCCCGCAGATGTAGACCTTACCCTCCGCAATGTACCCGAGGTCGCCCGTGCGCAAAAAGCCGCCCGCGAACGACCGCTTCGTGACCTCCGGGTCGTTCCAGTAGCCTTGCATCACGCTCGGCCCGCGGATGCGCAGCTCGCCGACCTCGCGCTCGGGCAAAGGGCGCGCGCTCTCCTCGTCGTCGGGCGCGAACGTCTTGATCTCGTGGCCCTCGAAGGCCATGCCGCACTCGACGATGCCCGAGGCGCGCGGCGAGCCTTCCGACGCGGGTTCGGCGCGGCCCTTCGACCAGAGCGTTTCGCCGTCGACGACATCGGTCCGCACGCCTGTCCAGATCTTGCTGAACGAGACCGCGAGCGTCGACTCGGCCATGCCGTAGCAGCACACGAACGCGCGCTCGTCGAAGCCGATGCGGGAGAACTTTTCCGCGAAGGCGCGGAGGTTCTCGGCGCGAATCGGCTCGGCGCCGCAGCCCGCGATGCGCCAGCTCGACAGATCGAGCCCCTCCATCTCGCTCTCCTTGATGCGCTTGACCGCGAGCGCATAGGCGAAATTGGGGCCGAACGAGATCGTGCCCTTGTACTTCGAGATCGATTCGAGCCAGCGCGCCGGGCGTTTCAGGAAGAGCAGTGGCGGCAGGAACGTGATCGAGTTCCGGTGGTAGACCGGCGCGATCACGAAGCCGATGAGCCCCATGTCGTGGTAAAGCGGTAGCCACGAGACGCCGTGATCGACGCCGTCCCTGATGCTCAGGCCGACGGGCATGATCGCGTGCACGTTCGCGGCGAGGTTTCGGTGCGTGAGCGTCACGCCCTTCGGCCGCGCGGTCGAGCCGCTCGTGAACTGCAGGAAGCAGACGTCGTCGAGGTCGATCTTTTCGGGCCGGAGCTTGTCGCTCGACGTGCGCACGCCCTCGACCGCGACGACCTTCTCGAGGCCCGGCGCCTGGGCCTGGATCGTGCCGAGGATCTTCTTGATCTCGCTGCTCGTGAGCAGCACGCGCGCGCCGCTCTTCGCCACGATGTGCAGCGTGTTTTCGAGGTAGCCCGAGAGCTTGCCGAGGCCCGTGGGCGGGTAGATCGGCACGGGGATGATGCCGGCCCGCACGGCGCCGAGGAACGCGAAGACGAAATCGGCGTTGTCGGGGAGGATCAGGGCGATGCGATCGCCTTTGCGCAGGCCCATGGCCTGCATCGCGCCGCCGTAGCGAGCGCTCATCCGCTCGACGTCGGCGTACGAGTGGAAGGGCGCGACGTCGGGCGATTCGTCGAGGAAGCGGTAACCCGTGCTGCTGCTCGCCGCCGCGTCCTCGATGGCCTGCGCGACGGTGCGGGGCGAAGGCGCGCTCATGCTTCGAGCTTTCCGTCGCGCTCGAGGCGGGTGAGGATCGCGGTCGCGACGTCGCCGATCGTGTTGATTTCGCGGAGCGCGTCGTCCGGAATCTGGAGCTTGAAGGTGTCCTCGATGTCGGCGAGCACCTCCATGACCCCGAGCGAATCGATGCCGAGATCGGCGACGATCTCGCTCGTCTCGCTCACGTCGACCTCGGTCTGCTTGTGCTGGCCGAACACCTTGAGCAGCTCTTTGTGGACGGTTTCCCGATTCCAAGTCATGGGGCGCTTCCTACTCCAATTCGCCCCCGTTCACCAGGCGCCTCAGCCGTTCGAAGCCCTCCACGCTGCGCGCGCCGTACCACATGAGGTCCTTGCCGTTGCAAAGGAGCACGCGGCCGGTCTTCGCGGCGGGGATGTCGAGCTTGCGGAAGACCTCGGCATCGTCCTCGGTGAACGCGTGCGGCTCGTCGGGCAGGAGGACGATCTCGGGCTGCCGCGCGACGACTTCGTCGAGGGTGACGCGCGGATACCGCGTGTCCCGGTTGCCCACGCGTTCGGGCGGTAGTGGCGTGGCCTTGCCGAGATCGGCGGCGAGCGGGTAGCGGCGCCTGCGGTCCGCGAAGATGTTTTGCGCTCCAACGAGATCCATCATGTCGGAGATGAACGTCTCCTCGTGCACCGTCATGAGCGGATCCATCCAGATCGGGACGAACGCGCGGACGGGGACGCGCTCGCCGCGGTGCTTCTCGGCCTCGCGGTGCGCGTGGTACGCCGAGGCGAGGAGCGAGCGGGCAGCGTCGTCGCGATCGAGGCCGAGGGCGAGGGCGAGGCGCGCGAGGTGCGCGATTCCATCGGCGACGCGCTTGGGGAACGAGACGAACACGGCGACGCCGGCCGCGTCGAGGCGCTCGATCTGCGAGCGGGTGTTCTCTTCCTGGTTCGCGATCACGAGGTCGGGCTCGAGGGCGAGGACCTTGTCGACGTCGACGTCTTTCGTGCCGCCGACGTCCTCGATCGCCTCGACTTCGCCTTCGGGGGCGATGCAAAAGCGGGTTCTGCCGACCAGGCGGTCTTTGGCGCCGAGCCGGATGACCGAGTAGGTATCGCTCGGGACGAGCGAGACGACACGCCTCGGTGGAGCTGTGAAAATGTGACGGCGTTGTCTGTCGTCCTGGACCTTGATGATTTTCATCGGCTCGGCTCTTTAGCGCCGGCGGCGCGGGTGGGGGAGGGGAGATTCTGTCAGCGGAGATGGCTAGCGGCCGGGTTCGACCTTGCGGTACCCTCGCGCCCGGAGGTGGTCGATGAGGAACGTGCCGTCCGTGCGCGTGGGCTTTGCTGCTTTGCTTGGCGCGCTTTGGCTTGTGGGATGCGGGGGAGGCTCGGGCGGCCAGGGCGGCGCGGGCGGGCAAGGCGCGAGCGGCGGCTCGGGCGGCAGCGGCGGCCAGGGCGGCGGCGGTGGGCCGTCGTATGCGGATCCGTACACGATCACCCCATTCGACGATACGCGCATCACGAGCGACGGGAGCCAGCCGAATTTCCAGACGGTGTTCGCGGACGTCGATTTCAAGGACGGCCCGTTCGCGAGCGCGAAGCTCGTCGTGGACCTCGCGAGCACCTGTTATCCGTTCGACAAGTGGCTCGACAACCCGCCGCCGCAAGGGCAGAACTGGCCGGCCGATTGCGATGCGTTCGATCGCAATTTCGACATCTCGCTCGATGATCCGATGGACCCGGCGACGGAGCCGCCGGGTCTCGAGGTGATGCACGCGATCACGCCGTTCGGCGGGCCGCTGCACCTCGAAATCGACGTCACGGACGTGGCGAACGGCCTGCCGGGCAAGCATCGGATGCGCGCGCACATCACGACGTATTCGGACGGCGCGGGCATGGTCTCGGGGTCGAACGGCGGCTGGAACGTGACGGCGAAGCTCGAAATGGTCCCGGGCGCGCCGCCGCGGAACGTGCTCGCGGTGAAATCGCTCCATTACGGGTCGCAGACGACGGCGGAGGGGCCGGGCGCGCTCAACTTCGAGGTGCCTGAGGGCACGACGTCGGGCAAGATCGAATTTCGCACGAGCGGCCACGGAGGCGGCAACGCCGGTTCGGGTTGCATCGGGCCCGCCGAGGAGTTCTGCAACCGCACGCACACGGTCTCCGTCGACGGCGCCGTGATCGACACGTGGAAGCCGTGGCGGACGGACTGCAAGGATCTCTGCACGGAGACGATGCACACCTGGCCGAGCGGAAACAGCTTTACCTACTGCCTCGAAAATCCCTGCGGCGCCATTTCGAGCGTGAAGGCCCCGCGGGCGAACTGGTGCCCGGGGAGCATGACGGCGCCGAAGGTCTGGGAGACGCCCGAGCTCGGAAAACCCGGGCAGCATTCGTTCCAGTGGGCGGTGAACACGGTCGAGTCGGGCGGGAGCTGGGCCGTGAGCGCCACGTACTTCGCCTACGGACCTTGATCGAAAGGTTTTTTTCGATGTCTCTCCGCTTTCGGGCCGCGGCGTGCCTCGGCCTCGTCGTCGCGCTCGCCGCGTGCGGCGGCGAAGGGGATTCGCCCGCGGTCAAACCCCCGGAGCCGCCGCCGAAGTTCGATTATCCGCTCGACGACGTCCTTCGTCTGAACCATTTGCAGACGAAATCGACGCACAACAGCTACCACATCGAGACCGAGGGGAACACCGTCGGCGAGTGGCGCTACACGCACGCGCCGCTCGACGTGCAGCTCGGCGCGCAGGGCGTGCGGCACGTCGAGCTGGATCTGCGGTACGACCACGATCTCGAATCGTTCGAGGTGTATCACCTGCCCGTCCTCGACGAGCAGACGACGTGCAGGAAGCTCACGGATTGCCTGCGGGTCCTGAAAAACTGGTCCGACGCGCACCGGGCCCATCACCCGATCGTCGTGCAATTCGAGATCAAGGACGCCGTGCCGGCCGACGAGGCCGGGGCGGAGAGTTATTTCGCGGCCTTGCACGAGGAGATCCGCAGCGTTTGGCCGGACGATCGGATCCTCGTCCCGGACGAGGTCCAGGCCGACGCGCCCACGCTACGGGAAGCGGTTCTTTCGAAAGGCTGGCCGACACTCGGCGAGGTCCGCGGGCACGTGCTCTTCACGCTGGATGACTCCGGTGACGCGCGGAAGGCGTACACGAAAAACCATACGAGCCTCGCCGGTCGGATCCTCTTCGCGGACGCCTCGCCCACCGATCCGTGGGCCGCGATCGCGATCATCAACAACCCCGTCGGCGAGGCGGCCGCCATCGCCGAGGCGCTCGCCGCGAACATGCTCGTGCGCACGCGCGCTGATGGGAACGCCGGCGACGTGATCGAGACGGGCAGCACGATCGAGCGGGAAGCCGCGATCGCAAGCGGCGCGCAGTTCGTCTCGACGGACTTCCCCGCGAAGGTCCCGGAGGCCGAATACTGGGTCGAGATCCCGGACGGTACGCCCTCGCGCTGCAACCCCGTGACGGCGCCGAGCGAGTGCAGCGCCGAGGCGATCGAGGATCCGACGTTCGTGGATCCGTGAGGCCGCTCAGCGCTCCTCGATCGACGCCACGACCTTCTCCTCGATCCCCTTCCACCCCTCGGGCCGCCCGCCCTTGCGCGCATACCCGCGCACGATGAGCTCGCGCGAGCCGACGATCACGAAGTACGTGCGCAGCGAGAACGACTCGCCGCCGATCGACAGCTCGTGCTCGACGTGCACCACCTTCCGCGTGCCCACGGTCTCGATCCGCGCCTTGTCGAGCCGCGTCGCCTTCGCCGGCGCCGCCTCGTCCGCCGCGGCGCGCATCTCCTCGACGAACGCGTCGAGCTCCTCGGCGGGCGGCGCCTGCTCCAGATCCACCACGAGGATCTCGACGAACACGGGCGACGCGTCGATGTCCCCGAACGTGAGCACCGGCATGCCTTCGCGCACCTCCTTCGCGGGCTTCTTCGCGAGCGGCGCGGGCATCTCCACGGACAAACCCAGGTCCGGCAGCGTCGTCCGCGTCATCGCGGGCGGCTTCTTCATCGTCCACGGTCCGCCGAGCGCCACGCCCGCGCCGATCGAGACGAGCATCACCGCGCCCACGAGCGTCGCGGCGAGCGAGAGCAAGGGGCGCGGGCCGGGCTCGACGTCGCCTTCGTCGATGCGCTCCTCGACGGGCTTGAGCCCGCGACCGAGGAAGAGCGCCGTGACCACGAAGCCCAGGATCCCGCCGCCGAAATG
Source organism: Polyangium jinanense (assembly GCF_028435265.1). Taxonomy (GTDB): domain Bacteria; phylum Myxococcota_A; class Polyangia; order Polyangiales; family Polyangiaceae; genus Polyangium; species Polyangium jinanense. The sequence continues at coordinate 412,902 of NZ_JAGTJK010000001.1, forward strand.
CGCGAGGTAGTCGACGCCCGGGAAGAAGCTGATGAGCACGTTCGGGACGAGCGGACGCCACGCGCCTTGCTTGAGCCGCGTGATGAAGAGCGGAGGCAAGATGCCGCGCGGGAAGAGGACGATCGCGAGCACCGCGGTCATGAGCCCCCAGATCGCGCCCGACGCGCCGACGCTCCACTGCCCGCTGCCGAGCAGCGTCGTCGCGAGCGCGCCGCCGAGGCCGGAGAGGCCGTAGAGCACGAGGAAGCGCCGCGATCCGAGGATCGGCTCGAGCATCAGCCCGAGGCTCCAGAGCGCGACCATGTTCATCACGAAATGCATCACGCTCGCGTGCAGGAACGCCGAGGCGAAGATGCGCCACACCTCGCCGCTCTTCACCGCGGGCCCGCTCGTCGCGCCGAGCGAGACGAGCGCCTGCGTGGTCCCCATGCTCTGCTTCCAGATCAACGTGAGCACGCCGAGCACCGCGCAGATCGCGATGATCCCGATCGTCACGGGCGTCCCACCGCGCAGCCGCGAGACCGCGCGTCGATCGCGCTGCGCGAGGTTTCTCCCCTTCACGAGCGCCTCCTCGATCCGCTCGGGCGAAGGTGGCTCGGTCGTGCGGATCCGCTCGGCCGCGCGTTCGAGCAGCGCGAGCTTGGGCCCGTTCACGTGCGCGAAGCGGCTCGCGTCGTCGACGTGGTGAAAGCCTATCTTCGTCGCCGCCGCGTCGCTCGATGACGCGCGACGCAGCGCGTTCACGATTTCGGGACCGCCGCCGACCGCGACCACGTGCATCGGCACGGGCGCTTGTTGCGTGGAGGCCACGATCTGCGCGAGCAGCTTCGGCAGCTTGTCCAGCGCGTCGCGATCACGCGTGGGCAGGAGGAGGATCTGCGGCGGCGCGCTCGTCGTCACCACGTGGGACGCGACGACCCCGTGCTGGACGAGGCAGCTCTCCGGATCTTCCGCGAAGATCGCGCCGAGGAGCCTGTCCCTTCGCACGACGTTCGGGTCCGTCGCGAGCTCCACCTCCTCGATCCTCTCTTCGGGCATCATGCGCCGTTCTTCGCTCCGTGGTGTCGGGGACGGCGCAGCGTTGCAGGCGTTTCGCGGAGCTGCAACGTGGCTTTACGCGTGCGAACGGAGGGAAGGCTCGGGTAGGATGGGGTCCGTCATGCCCGACTGGCTCAAGAACCTCCTGCCGATCGTGCTCCTGCTCGCGGCGATCGCCGTGGTCACAAGCCGCCTGCCGAAGATCGACCTCGGTCACTCGGAAGCCTTCAAGCGTCGGCGTTTCTTGAACTGGTTCCCCCTCGGGCTCACGTACGCGCTGCTCTATTTCGGCCGCTACAACCTCTCGGCGAACGCGTCGCTGATGGAGAAGATCGGTCTGCTCACGAAGCAGGAGTACGGCGACATCGACGGCGTGGGTTCCATCTTGTACGGCGTGGCCTTCCTCCTGAACGGCCCGCTCACGGATCGATGGGGCGGCCGCGCGACGATCCTCATCGCGGCCGGCGGCTCGGCGCTCATGAACGCGCTGCTCGGCGTGGTCACGATGCGCGCGCAGGCCGGCCAGATGGATCACGGCTCCGTCGTCACCGCGATGACCGTGCTTTTCGCGGGGAACATGTATTTCCAGAGCTTCGGCGCCGTCTCGATCGTCAAGGTCAATGCGCCCTGGTTCCACATCCGCGAGCGTGGCGTGCTCGGCGGCGTCTTCGGCATCCTGATCTCGCTCGGCCTCTACTTCGCCTACGACTGGAGCCGCTTCATCGCGAAAGCGATGGGCATGACCGCAGCCTTCATGGTCCCGGCGGCCTTGCTCGTCGGCTTCTTCGTCATCGACGCGTTCATCATCCGCGATACGCCCGGACAAGCGGGTTTTGCTGATTTCGACACGGCCGACGCGTCGAGCGGCGACACGGGCGAGCCGGTCGGGCTCGCCGAGGTCGCGCGGAGGATGTTCTCCCAGAAGGTCATCTGGATCATCATCGCAATCGAGTTCTGCAGCGGCTTCCTCCGGAACGCCGTCATGAAATGGTACCTCGTCTTCGCCGACAAGACGGGGGTCACGAAGGAGTTCGTCTCGGCGAACTGGGGCGTCTTGCTCTGCGTGGCGGGTATCCTCGGCGGCATCTTCGCGGGGCTCATCTCCGACCACGTCTTCGAATCGCGTCGCGGCCCGGTCGCGTCGGTCCTTTATGCGGGCCTACTCCTGGGCGCTGTGGTCACGCTCGCCGTGCTCGGCAGCACCATCACGGGCTGGGCCGTCGTCTTCATGTCGCTTTGCGTGATCGGCGTGCACGGCATGCTCTCCGGCACCGCGAGCATGGACTTCGGCGGCAAGAAGAATGCGGGCGTGGCCACGGGCATCATCGACGGATTCGTGTACCTCGGCACGGGCTTCCAGTCGCTCCTGTATGCCCGCATCCTGCCCTCCGGCGAGGCCGCGAAGGATCCGGCGAACTGGAAGCAATGGCCGCTCGCCATGCTCCCGGTCGCCACCGTGGGCCTGCTCTTCGCCACGCGCGTGTGGAACGCCAAGCCCAAGGCCGCCGCAGCGTCTGCGGACGCTGCAAAAAAAGCGGAGTCCAAGCCGGAAGCCGCGGCGGCTTGACGGGATAGAGCGGCGTGGGGCCGGCGCTACGGCCGGTGGACCGAGAGACACGGCTCTTCGCGGCGAGATCCCGCGCGCGCCGCGTCTTGCCCGAAAACGAGGCCCGGCACGGATCGTGATGGTACCGTGCCCGGAGGCTTCGTCATGCGTCTCGGTTCTGCTCTCGCTGCTCTTCTGCTCGTCGTATCCGCCGCCGGTTGCTCGAAGCGCGAGGCCGCCGTCAAAATCCCCAGCGTCGAGCCCTCCGTCGTCATCGCGCCGGCCCCCGCGCCCGTGGCGCCTTTGCCCGAAAAAGCCCCGGTCATGCCGGGCGACATCGATCCCAGCCTTTTTGCGCACGTCCTCGTCGAGAATGGGAAGACGTACGTCGTCCTCGATACCAATCCGGACGTCGATCGCTGGGCCCAGGGCGCGCCGACCCTCGTCTCCGACGAATCCCCCGTCGTCGCGCGCCGCGAAATCGTGCCGAACGCGCTTCCGGCCTCGCTCGTCCGCCGCAGCGGCACGCCCGTCCGCCTGTATGGCCCCGAGGGCGCCGTGTGCGAGGGCAGGCTCGGCCCGATCAGCCTGATCAGCCGCGTCGAGCCGGAGTACAACGTTCGCCAGCAATGGAAGGGCGAAGATTACGACGGGACGCCGATCCCGCCCGCAAAGCCCGAGCAGATCGCCGAGGAGGCGTGGGACATGGCCGAGGGCGGCCGTTCGCTCGTCGCGGAGCTCGGCGACGTGCAGGGCGATTGCAAGGACGCGATGTTCGCGCGTGACCGCGACCTCCCCCAGGCGCGCCCGCTCACGGTCAAGGACGCGTCCGCCGCGCTCGCGACGCGCGCCGCCGCCGAGATGCGAAACCTCGCGGGGTACACGGAGATCGACGAGACCTACCAGAACTCGGGCATCCAGACGCCCGACGTCGCCTGGGAGCATCTCAATGGCGCGACCCCGACCGTAAAAGTGTTTTCGGGCGAGGGCGCGACGTACGTGTGGCTCGACGCCGACGCGGGCGAGGTTTGCAGCGCGTTCCGGGGGAAACTCACGGCGCTCTGGAAGCTCGAAGGCGGCTCCGGCAAGGACGCCCGTTTCGTGAAGCTCTACGAGGGCGCGGACGACTTCCTCCCGAGCACCCTGGTCCACCTCGATCGAGACGGGTCGCCCTCCTTGCTCGGCTACCAGTCGGTCCTCCGCAAGGGACCGACCGGCTTCGCGGTCCGCAGCGTCTCCGTCCCCTACTTCCTCTGCCCCTGCTGACGTTCGGCGAGCCTGCCCACGCCGCGCCCCCGCCCGCCGTTCTCGACTCGTCAGCATCGCGACGGCTCCCCTCGTCAAGACCGTAACGATCCCCCGCCTCGGCCCCTGACCCCTGCGCCGTTTCCTCGAAAAAACACGTGGATCGCGGCTGCTTCGGGTGCGGTACGGTTCCTGCCTTGGATCGCTGCGCCCTCCTCCCCCTGTCATTGACGCCGGGGGCCAGGTGTGAGACGCAACCGAGTCCCTCGGGGCGTCGGCACCGGCGGCGAGGGCGCTCGGTCGATCGTGGAGAAGCACGGCATGAAGCATCGTCTCGGGATCGTCTTTGCCCTCGGCGTGGGGCTCTTTGGGCAGGCCTCGGCGCTGGCGCAGCCGGCGCCGGCCGCGGCAGCGGATCAGGCCGATCCGGCTGCGCCGCCGCCCCCGCCTCCCTCCCCGAACCCAGACGCGCCGCCGCCGCCGCCTCCGCCGGGGGGTCCGGCCGGGACGCCCGAGGCTCCGCCGCCCGTCGCGCTTCCGCCTTATCTCACCGGCAACACCACGACGCCGCTCAATCCGCCGCCGCCGCCGCCTCCGCCCGGAGGCAACAGCGGGACGCTCGCGCCGCCGGGGCCGGGCGCGGATGCGGGCGTCACGCCGAAGACGGCGCCGGCGCGCGTTCGGTGGCGCGGCACGAACCTCAACTGGGGTACGAACGCGACGACGACGGCGCTCGGGATCGGCCGCGATAACATCGGCAGCGAGGGCGAGCAGGTCTCGATGGGCTTCGGCCTCGTGCTGAACTACTTCATCCTCGAGCCGAAGCGCGCCGACGGCACGCCGCGCGGGTATTCGTTCCGCGTGCAGACGGCGCCCGGCTTCGACGTCGAGCTGACGAACAGCGATTTCACCACGACGAAGCGCGAGCCGCTCTTCCGCGACCTGCCCATTCAGGGCATTTTCTCCAAGCCGCTGTGGAGGAGCGCGAACGAGGAATGGGGGCTCAGCATGGCGGTGAACGGCACCGTGCTTTTGCCGACCTCGAAGCTCTCGCACGATCGCGGGATCTACGTGACGACGTCGCCGCGCGTGTCGCTCTTCGCGCAGGTGCCGATGCGGGGCAAGGACGCGGATTTCTTGAAGAATGTGCTCCTCGGCGTGAGCGCGCGCTGGGATCACCAGTTCACGCGGGCGACGGTCCCGACGAACCCGGACATCCAGCGGCCGCGGCAGACGCTCCAGGGGACCGTGTCGATGTCGGACCAGCTCACGGGCGGCTCGATCGACACGAACAGCTTGCGCACCGGCGCGTTCCTCTTCTTCGACGAGAAGCTCTTCGGCCACACGCTCTGGGTCTTCCTGAGCGGCGGCCTCCAGTATTCGTTCCTCAATCAGCCCCAGGTGAGCGACTGCGTGCAAATCACCACGGGGTGCGCCGATCCGGGCCGCGTCACGAGCCCGACGACGACGCGGTACACGACGAGCTTCGGCGTTGGCGTGAGCTACTTCCCCGCTTCGGAGTGGGGTTTTTCGATCGATTACGGCAACGCCAACACGCAGATTGGCCTCGACGGCAAGCGGCGCAATCCGTTCTATAGCCCCGATGCCACGCTCAGCGCGAGCCTCATCCTCTCGATCGACGCCATCTACGAGCGCTTGACCGGTCCGTCGCGTGACGATCCGTTCATCGTCTTCGGCAGCAACAAGAAGACCCGCGGCGTGCCGCAGTCCGCTCAGCGCGAAGTCCTGTTCTAGCCGCGCGGTTTCTTGGCCCGTCCCCCGGCCCTCTGGCATGGGGGACGAGTCGTGACCGCCGCGCTCGCCGTCCAACCGACCCCCACGCCCCCGCCCTCCGCCGTTCCGTCCTCGCGCCGGAAACCGCGCGCGAGCCGGCGATTGCCTTGCAAGCTCGGCCCGTACACGCTCTTCGAGCGGATCGGCTACGGCGGCATGGCGAACGTGTATCTCGCCCGCCGGAAGACCGAGCTCGGCGGGCATCACCTCTGCGTCATCAAGGAGGTGTTGCCGGAGCTCGCGCACGATGCGCGCATGGCGGAGATGCTCGCCGAAGAGGCCCGCATCACGAGCCTGCTCCGCCACGAGAACGTCGTCGAGGTGCACGACCTCGGCCGCGACGGCGAGAGCCTCTACCTCGCGATGGAGTACGTCGAGGGATTCGATCTGCGCGAGCTCTTGCGCCGCGCGGCCGCGGCGAAGGTGCCCTTTCCGGTCGCGTATTCGCTCAGGATCGTGGGCGACGTGCTCCGCGGGCTCGATTACGCGCATCGATGGAAGGACGAGAGCGGCGCGCCGCTCGGGATCGTGCATCGCGACGTTTCGCCGGCGAACGTACTCGTGAGCTTCGAAGGGGGAGTCAAGCTCTGCGATTTCGGGATTGCGCGGGCGGGCGCGGTGAGCGGCGTGGATACGGCGTTCCAGGGCAAAGCCGGGTACATGAGCCCGGAGCAGGCGCGGGGCGACGCGCTCACAGGGGCCTCGGACGTCTTTGCGGTCGGAATCATCCTGTGGGAGCTGCTCGCGGGCAGGCGTCTTTACAAGGCGGAGCCCGGGGAGTCGCTGCGGGAGGCCTCGCGCAGGGCGGAGATCCCGGCGCTCCCGAGCCGGGGTTTGCCCGAGGAGGAGGAGCTTTTTGGCATCGTGCGGCGCGCGCTCGCCCGGGACACGGAGGAGCGATATCCCACGGCCGCGGCGATGCGAGAGGACCTCGAAGCGTACGCGACGAAGACGCGCATGCTGGCGAGCCCGACCCAGTTCGGCGCGTGGCTCACGCACCATTTCGGCAAGGCAGTGATCTCCGAGCGGCGGGCGCGGCAGCGCGCGATCGAGGCGATCGAGCGTGGTCCGGTCGCGGTGATCACGCCGATCGGGAAACGCGCGCGGCCGGCGAACGGGAATGCGGCCGAGAAAAACCCGAACCACACGGAGGCGCCGCCCACGCAGCGCGTGGTGCCGCGGAAGGAAGCGGTCGCCGAGGCGCCCGAGAGCGGCGTGCGGCAGACGAAATCGCTCGATCCGGCGGAGCGGGAGAAGCGGCTCGCGAAGAAGCGGCGCAAGGCGCTGAAAGCGCAGGGAAAAAGCGTCGCCGCGATGAAGGTCGCGCCACGCGAGGCGTCGGAGGGCGGGTATGCGGGCGCGATTCTGCTGCTCGCGGCGGCGATGGTGGCGGGGCTCGTGATGCTCCAGCTCACCGCGGGCGGCTGAAAAGAATCAGTCGTCGCCGGGGAAAATGGCGTTGGCCAAGTCGCCGTTCGGATCGGGCCTCCCCAGGACCAGCGATCGCTCCCGGGGTACCGCGATGCAATGCCCCGCCTGGGCATGTGCCGTCGCGTCTCTTCCACGACTGCAGAGATAGACGCGCTCCTGGCAGCGGCCGCAGAAGCGCACGGATGCCTCCTCGGTCGGCGCGAGTGTCTCCCAGCGCTCGGGGCATTCGAACGTGAACCGGACGTACTGCTTCTCTTGCTTGGCGCTGCCGCAATTCAGGATCTCGTTGCGGCCGAGGAGATCCGTCCAATCGCGGGAGACGAGGCCCGAGAGCTCGGTGAATCGCGCCCGGGTCGTCGGATCCTCGGCAGCGTTCTCATGCAGCGCGACCTCGAGCCGCAGCCACTCGGCGCGCTGGGGATCGGTCGCTTCGAGCCGTGCTGCATAGGCGAGCCGCATCCGGCTCGTGAGCGTGCCGTTCATCGCGAACTCGAGCAAGGGCCGCTCCGCCGGATCTGCGAGGTAATCGAGGAGGCCACGCGTCATGCCCCGAGGTTATCACGATCCGCACATGGTCGCGCTTGCTCGTCCTCCTGGATGCACGACCCTCGAAAACCTGATACCTCTCCGGCAGTCATGCCCCTCCTCTGCGAGGTCGCCGTCCCCGTCCCGCTCGCTCGGGCCTTTTCCTACGAGGTCCCGCCCGCGCTCGCCGCCTCGGTTCGTCCGGGCGCGCGCGTGCTCGTCGAGTTCGGCCGAAAGAAGGTCCTCGGCGTGGTCCTCGCGACGTCCGAGGGCGCGGCGCCCGAGGGCGTGCGGCTCAAGCCCATCGCGGCGGTCGTTGATCCCGAGCCGGTCCTGCCGCCGGAGCTGCTCTCGTTTTTACGCGAGCTCTCGTCGTATTATTTCGCGCCGATCGGCGAGGTCCTACGGCTCGCGCTCCCGGCCGTCGAGCGCGAGGACGTGCGCGCGCTCGAAGCGCAGGGGGAGCTTCCGGGCACGCTCTCGCGCGTGAAGCAGGTGGGCGGGCGCAAGATTGCGTATGCGCGGCCGACGGACGCCGTGGAGGAGCCGGGGGTTTTGCGCGGGCAAGCCGCGTCGGTGCTCGCGCTTCTCCGGTCGAACGGGGAAATGCCCATCGCGCGGCTCGAAGAAAAATTCGGCAATGCGCGGGCCGCGGTGAAGAAGCTCGCCTCGCTCGGGCTCGTGGTGACGGAGGAGCGGGAGCCGCCGCGGGACGCGTTTTTCGCAAGGCCCGAGCCGCGCGACGAGCCGCCGGTGTTGAACGAAGCGCAAAGCGCGGCCGAGGCGCGGATCGAGGAGGCGCTGCAGGGGATTGGGGCGCAGAAATCGGCGGCATTTCTGCTTTTCGGCGTGACGGGATCCGGAAAAACCGAGGTGTACCTGCGGGCCATTGCGGGCTGCCTCGCGCGGGGGCGGGGCGCGATCGTGATGGTGCCCGAAATCGCGCTCACGCCGCAGCTCGTGGCGCGGTTCCGAGCGCGGTTCGGCGACGATCTCGCGGTCTTGCACAGCGGTTTGTCGGAGGCGGATCGGCACGCGATGTGGAAACGCGTGCGGACCGGGGCCGTGCGCGTGGCGATCGGGGCGCGCTCGGCGATCTTCGCGCCCGTCGCGAACCTCGGGCTCATCCTCGTGGACGAGGAGCACGACGGCTCGTTCAAGCAGGAGGAGGGCGTGCGGTACCACGCCCGCGACATGGCCCTGCTGCGCGCGCACCGCGCTTCCGCCGTGGCGGTGCTCGGCTCGGCGACGCCCTCGCTCGAGTCGGTGCACCTCGTGCGTCAGGGCAAACTCGTCGAATTGCGCCTGCCCGACCGCGCGCACCGGGAGGCGACGTTGCCCGAGGTGACGACGGTCGATCTACGTCGCATCGGGGCGGGGCCGACGGGGAACAAGCTCATCTCGCTCCCTTTGCATCGCGCGCTCGAAAAGACGCTCGCGGCGGGGGAGCAGGCGATCCTGTTCCTCAATCGACGCGGCTTTGCGCCGAGCGTCGTGTGCGAGTCGTGCGGGCACGTGGCCACGTGCCTCGCTTGCTCGGTGGCGCTCACGTTTCACCGGGCGCGGGGCGGACGCATGCGGTGCCATTATTGCGATTGGGAAGGGCCGATGCCCGCGGCGTGCTCGGAATGCAGGGCGCCCGCGCTCGCGCTGGAAGGGCTCGGGACCGAGCGGCTCGAAGAGACGATCGCCGAGGCGTTTCCCACGGCGCGCGTGGCGCGGCTCGATCGGGACGTGGCCGACGGCGCGAAGGCGGAGGCCATTCTCGCGAAGATGCGGGCGGGCGAGATCGACGTGCTCGTGGGCACACAAATGGTCACGAAGGGGCACGACCTCGGCAACGTGACGCTCGTCGGCGTGCTCAATGCGGACGCGGCGCTCTCCTTGCCGGATTTTCGCGCGTCGGAGCGAGGTTTTCAGCTGCTCGTGCAGGTCGCGGGGCGCGCCGGGCGGCGGGATCGACCGGGCCGGGTGCTCATCCAGACGCGCAATCCCGAGCAACCTGCAGTGCAATTCGCGAAGCGGCACGACGTGAGCGCGTTTCTGGAGCACGAGCTCGCCGATCGGGCGGAGGTTGGGTATCCGCCCTTCTCGCGTTTGGCGCTCTTCCGGGTCGACGCGCTCGACGAGGAGGTGGCGCGGCGCGCGGCGGGCGTGATTGCGGCGCACGCGAAGACCTCGCCCGAGGGGCAATCGCGCGTGGTCGAGGTCCTCGGCCCCGCGGCGGCGCCGCTCGCGCGCCTGCGAGGTCGGTATCGATTCCGGGTTCTTTTGCGCGCCAAGGATCGCCGCGCGCTCCGGGCCGCGACCGCGGCGGCGGCGGCGGCGATTCCCGAGATCGATCGGCGCGTGCGGGTCGTGGTGGACGTCGACCCCGTGGCGATGCTCTGAGCTAGGGTTTTTCCCGGTCCGCCTTCGCGTCCTCCTCGATGACGAGGTCGCGCACGGCATCGTCGAGCTCGGCGCGGGCGATGGCCGCGTCGTCGCTGCGCTGGGTGATCTTCACGGCGAGCTCGTCGCCGGTCTTCGTCACGCTTTCGAGCCGCTCGAGCAGCATCTTGCGGAGCTTTTCGGCCTGGGGCGTCTTCTCGATGGCCTTCACGTTTTCCCTGAGCTCCACGGCGCGCTCCACGGCCTCCTGCCGTTTTTCGCGCAATCGATTGAGCTCGTCGTTCGCGGCGCCGAGCGTGCGGCGGAGCTCGACGATGCGAGCCATTCGTTTTTGCGTGTCCTCGGGCAGCGCCGAGCCCTTCAGGTACAGCGCGAGCCGTTCGCCGTCGGCCGTGAGCACGAACCATTGCCGCTCGACGGGGCGCGCCTCCTCGATGACGATCTTCAGGGGCTTCTGGGGTGTGAGCGCGACGCGGATGAAATAGGCATCGGGGTTCTTTTCGGTGCCCTCGGGTAACGCGAGCGGCTCGTAGCCGGGCGTTCGCGGATGCCGCAGGACGAGCGTATTCGGCACGTTGTGGCCGGGCTCGACCTCGTACGTGGTGACGAGCCGCTGCCGGTCCGTGACGCGCAGGACCCCGCGCGCGAGGGCCACGATGCGCAGGGGTTCGTCGAGGGACATCCGGCCCTGCGAAACGCGGGTCGAATTGTCGACGGCGTACGGAATGGTCGATCGTTCGCCCGGAAGGAGGCGCATGATCACGCCCTCGCCGACGAACGTGCCGCCCGAGAAGATCGAGACCGAGCCGGGTTGCAGGCCGATGTCGCTCTTGTTCTCGATCTCGGCCGCGCGGAACGGGTGCGTCGCGCTTTGCGGCGCCGCGGGGTCGGGACGATAAAGAAGAACGTCGTCGCCGTTCATCGGGCGATTGATGAGCGTGATCAGCGCCGACGATTTTTTCGCGAGCGTGACGGGGTTCGCGATCTGGTACCGATAACTGCCGCTCGAAGCGTCGATGCGGCCTGCACCCTCGGGCATCCGCGCGAGCGCCTCCGTCGTGATCGGCGAGGTCGTCCCCGTCGTGGTGTTCGTGGCCTCCCGCTTCACCTGATCGGCGACGTTGAATGCGACGCGCCGGTTTTTCGCGCGCCCCTGCTCCGTCGCATTGCTGTCCAAGGGCCGATCCGTGCCATACGAGCGAATCGAGAGCCGCATGCCTGGGACACCCCGCTTGACCAGCGCGGCTCGCACGGCCGAGGCGCGGCGCGTCGCGAGATCGGGCGGGCTCGTCTCGTCGGTCGAGGTGTGTCCCTCGATTTCGACGAGCGTGATCCACGGGTTCTCCAGGAGCACCTTCGCGACCTCGTCGAGGAGCGGATGACTCACGGGCTTCACGATATCGGAGCCCTTGTCGAAGAGGACCTGCGGGAGGATTTTGAGCTCGCTCGAGACCAGGCGCACGTGCGAGGGGCAGCCGGCGAGCTTGGGATCGGTATGCACGGTGCCGCGGTCGTTGGGACAAGCGTCCTCGCGATCGGGGACGCCGTCCGCGTCCGTGTCGCGGCCCGCGACGTTCTCGGCGAGGACGGGGCCGACGGCGCCGCCCTGCGGGCCGTAAATGCCCTTGAGCTCGGGCCTTTCGATCATCGTGGGCGAGCGAAGATCGGAGCTGTACGAAAGCGGCGCGCCCGTGGCGAGCGTGACGCGCACGTCGTTCCAGTCCTCGTCGCCGATGTTGTCGATGAGCGCCCACGCTTGCAGGAGCGCACGGCGCTCCTTTTGCTCCTTCGTCGGGAGGATGATGCGATACGTGGCTTTCCAGGCGGCGGTGGGGACGGCATACGCAATGGAGACGGGGCGCGACGGGCGCGGGGAGAAGACGAGCTCGAGCTCGGTCGGCTCCTCGGGCGAGTCGCCGCGGCCCGAGCGCGGCAAACGGGCGCTGACGGTCGAGGGCGTCTCGTTCGGGCCGAGCCCCTCCTCGACGACGACGACGCTCTTCAAAACATCGTCGACCTCCCGCTCGCGGAACCGGAGCGCGAGTTTGTCCGAGGACATCTCGCCGGTGCGCTCGAAGTAGCCGAGGCCATTCTGGTAGAGGACGACGTGTCGTAGGCGCAGGCCCTTCGAGGGGCCGTGGGCGAGCGGAGCGGCGCAGGCCGTGAGGAAGATCGGGGCGAGGAGGAGCGCCCGGAGCGAGAGCGAGAGAGCGCGCATGTGCGAAGCCTACTACGGTTTTACAGTCTTTCGTGGTCAAAATGCCGTTTTCAAACGCCGCGGCGCGTCCTATATCGGCCGCTCATGTCGTCCTCGCACGCTGCCGCCCTTGGATCGCTGCTCCCCCGGCGTGAAGCCATCCTGGAAGAGGCCCGCCGGGACCTCGACGATCGCGCCTCGCGCGGAGGGACGAATGCGCCCGCCGCGATCGTCGACCCGCTCGTGGACGGGTTTTTTCGCGCGGCCGACGCCGGGGATGCGGAGGCCGCGGCGGCGACATTGAGCGAAATGCTGGAAACGACGGGGATTCCGCTCGATGGTGAGATCCTCGCGCTCGAAGTCGTGCGTCGCGCCCTCGTTCGTCACGTGCTCGCGTCGGGCGAGCCGGAGGTCGGCGGCGCGGCGGCGTCCTTCGTGGAGGACGTGGTGGAGCGCGTCTCGACGTCGCTCGCGAGGCAATCCGTGGCGGCCCTCGGGAAGACGCGCCACGCGCTCGAACACCATGATTGGATGTTCCAGAACCTGCCGACGATCATGCATTCGATCGACGCACAAGGGCGGATCAGCGCGGTGAACGATCGCTGGATCGAGACCCTGGGATACACGCGGGACGAGGCGCTCGGGCGGCGCTCGACGGAGTTCTTGACGCCGGAATCGGCTCGGTATGCGCGCGAGATCGTCCTGCCCGCGTTTTTCAAGACAGGCCGATGCGACAACGTGCTCTATCAGTTCGTCCGCAAGGACGGCTCGCTCCTCGATGTCATGCTCTCGGCGATCGCCGACCGGGACGAGGCAGGCAATGTGATCCGGTCGCAAGCGGTGCTGACGGACGTGACCGAGCAGCTCGCGGCGGAGCGGGCAGCGCAGGCGGCGGCCGCGCAGGAGGAGACGATTCGCGCGCAAAGGGACATGCTCCGGGCGATTTCCACGCCGCTCGTGCCGCTCGGCGACGGCGTTCTTTTGATGCCGCTCGTGGGGACGATGGATTCCGCGCGGGCCGAACAAATGATGGCGGCGCTGCTCGACGGCGTGGTGACGCACGCAGCCGAGGTCGCTATTCTCGACGTGACCGGCGTGCCGTCGGTGGACGCCTCCGTGGCGGAGGCGCTCGTGCGCGCGACGAAAGCGGTGGGGCTGCTCGGCGCGCGCGTCGTGCTCACGGGCCTCGGGCCGTCCGCGGCCCACACGCTGGTGGAGCTCGACATGGAGCTCGGCGGCATGACGACGAAAGCGACGTTGCGGGATGGACTCGCCGCGGCGCGGAAGCGCGCGCGGCATTGAGAGGATGCGTCAGCTCTTCGGCGGCGTCATCTTCGCCGGGTCGACCGGGACGTCGCGCTTCTGCTTGCCGAATCGAATGACGCTCTGGTCGCCGCCCTGCTCCTCGATCGTGACCTCGCTGATCGTCCAGAGCTCCTGGCCGAGGCGCATTTCGAGGCGCTTGACGTGTTTTTTCACGTCCTCGGCCCGGGGAAGGGCGCGGAGCGTGATGCCGTCTTTCTTGCTGGGAATGCTGATGTCGTAGCGGGCGCGGAGTTTTTCGAGGTCGCCGCCCATCAGAATCATGAGATCCCCGAGCACCGCGCCGAACCGGCCCGCCGCGGCCTTGCCGACGCTCGCCGCGCCACGCGGGGTCGCAAAGGAAAAACCCTCGGGGCCGACCCAGTACGTGACCGCGTCCGGGGGCAAGAGCTCCCAGCGCAATCGATCGGGGCGCACCAGGGTCATCTCGCCGGCGCTCTTCACGGCCGTCGCGAGCAGGCCAATCGTGCGCTCCTGCTCGAACGGACCGACGAGCGTCTTGAGATCCGCGCGCGCCTTCGTGATCCGGACGAGGACCTCGGAGACCTCGTCGGCATGGGCCTCGCCGCAAAACGTCGCGGGGACGAGGAGCGCGCCCGAGGCGGCGAGGGCATTTCGAATGAAATCACGTCGATCCATCACAGCTCTCCATGATGCGGCTTGCCCGCCTTTTCCCACGCCTCGTAGGCCGGAGACCGATAGAGCGGATCCTCGGGGGTGGTGACGAGCGGCTCGTCGTCCTTCGGTTCGTAGCCCGATTCGAGGAGCCGGGCGATGTCGAACCGCACGAAACGTCCGAGCAGGTGCGGGCCTTCGCTGACCCAGAGGACACGCGCCGTCGTGTCCATGACGACGGCGTGCGTGGCGATGAGGGCGTCGAGCGCGCGGCGATGGCCGATCGGGAGGTCCGCCCCGCCGAGGCCCTTTTTGTCGCGCAGAACGCCCATCACGCGTTCGACGGACGCGGCCGGCGGGAGATTCGAGAGGAGCTCGTCGAGGCGCTCGCGGCGCGGGTGCGTGGAGGTCGTGCTCTCGACGCGCTTGTTCGCAGGATCGCCGGCGAGCGGGCCTTCGAGGTGGTTCGTGAGCGGGACTTTTCCGCGTCCACGACGGACGTGGATCGGCTCGCCCGGGGCGCGTTCGACGATCGCGACGTCGCCTTTCGCGTCGGTGAGCATGATCATGTGCGAGACCATGGGCGACCGGTCGCGGAGGAGGTCGATGGCCTCGGCGGTGGTGCGGGCGCGGCCGAGGAGGTCGCGGGTCGTGTGGACGACGGGCTCGCCGACGTTGCGAGGTTCGCTGGCGCGGGCGCCGTGGACGACGAGCGCGAGGCCCTCGGCGTTCATGCCGCTGACGGCGCCGACGAGGCCGGGCCAGGCGACGGAAGCATATGGAATGCGGCCTTCTTCGCGGACGAGGAAGACGGCCTTGCCCGTGTCGAAGATGCTGCCGGCCTCGAAATCGAAATTGCGGGCGAGGACGGTGTGGCCGTCCTCGAAGGCGCCGTCGCCGAGGGCGAAGCTCGTGCAGCCGATGAGCGGGGAATGCTCGAAGGAGAGGGCGATGTCGTAGAGGGAATGCAGAAAAACGAAGCGATGGTAGGTCGAGAGGAAGCCGTCGTAAGGGTCGGGCGAGAAGCCGCGGGCCTGGGCGGCGATTTCGCGGCGGCGTTCGTCCTGCATGCCCTGGTCGACGTGGCGGAATTCGAGGCGGCTAAGGTCGACGAGGAGCCAGCGGAGGGGCGGGACGGGGACGTAATGGCTGAACTGGTCGTACAGCGTGCCCTCGTTTTCGACCATTTCGCGATAGAGGAGGCGCGCGTGCTGGTGGCCGATCTCCTCGGGGGTGCCGGCGAGGCGGACTTCGAGGATCGCGCCGCGCTTTCGGGCATACGCAGGGCCGAGGACACGCAGGCCGGGGCGCGTTTCGACGGCGTCGCCAGTCGTGGCGGCAATGGTCGGGGGCTCGATGCGCGTGCCGGCGAGGATTCCGACGTGGGCGAGAGACGGGACGACGACGAGGAGGACAAACGCCACGAGAAGGCGCCGTTTCCAGCGTGCGCGGGGCCTCTGGGCGGGCTTCTTCGGGTCTTCTTCGGTCACGGCGCCTCGGGTCAGAGCTCCTGGGCGCTCTCGAGGGGCGTTTCCCGCGGGGGTCGCGAGGGTTTGGCCGGGGGCGCGGGCGGGGGCGCCGGGGGAATCTTGACGGGGGCGAGCCTCGATTCGGCGATGGTGGTGACGACGCGGAAGACGATACGCGCCGGGTCGCGCACGCTGTGGAAATGGGTGATGCGCTCGTGCTCCGGCGGATACACGACGTCCATCGGGACCTCGACGACGCGGACGCCGGCCGCAATGGCGCGGAGGATGATCTCGGCCTCGAAGGCATAGCCGTCGTCGCGGGCCCCGAGCGAGAGCGTGGTCTGGATCGGATAACGGCGCAGGCCGCATTGCGTGTCGGCGAGGGGGCGACCGCTGAAGAGCGAGAGGAAAAAGTTCGAGATGCGGTTCGACATCTGGTTCGCGCGCGGCGCGCCGGCCTTGACGAGGTCACGCACGCCGAGGACGAGGGCGCGCGGGTCGGGGTCGACGAAGGCGATGCGGTGCGCCTCGGCGGGCGGATGCTGAGCGTCGGCATCGAGGGTGACGGCGACATCGAAGCCGCGCCGCAAGGCGTGCATCATGCCGGTGCGGAGGGCCGCGCCCTTGCCGCGATTGTTAGGGTGCGACAAAACGGTGACGCCGGCCGCGCGGGCGAGGTCGGCCGTGCCGTCGGTGGAGCCGTCGTCGATGACGAAGACCGCGGACGGGTCGGGCCAGAGGGCGCGCGTGGCGCGGACGACCTCGGCGACGGTGCGGGCGGCCTGATAAGCGGGGATGATCGCGCAAGGACGCATCGGTTCGAGAACCGTTACCACGGCAAGGGCGCGTGGGGGAGCGCCGCGCAGGACACCGGCGTGCGCAGGGGGGGCGTTCGGGGTAGGGTGGCCGCGATGGAAGACTTCGATCCCGAGGCGATGCGGGTGCTGCGTTACCGCGCGAAGGGGGTGCTGCGGCAGCGGATGCGGGCGCTCCGGAACTCGATCCCGCGTGAGTCCTTGGCCGAGCGGTCGGCGAAGATCCGCGCCGGGCTGCTCGCGCGGTCGGAGATGGCCGGCGCCCGGACGGTCGCGCTTTTCTGGCCGATTTTGAAACGCGGTGAGGTGGACCTCAGGCCGCTCGTCTCTGAGCTCCGGGCGCGGGGCGTCGTCGTGGCATTTCCTTCGATCCACCCGGAGACGCGGGTGATGACGTTCCGGATCCCCGCCGATCCCGAGGCGATGGAGGAGCAGGGGCTCGGCTTTCAGGAGCCGCGGCTCACGGAGCCGGAGGCGGCGGAGGTCGACGTGGTGGTGGTGCCGGCGCTCGGCGTGGACGGGGAGGGGAACCGGATCGGGTATGGCGCGGGGTATTATGATCGAACGATCCCGCGATTCTGTCCGCCGGGGGTGGCGATTGGCGTGGCGTACGATTTTCAGGTGTTATCGGAGGTGCCGGTGACGGAGGGCGACGTGCCGCTGCCGATTGTCGTGACGGACGAACGCGTCATCGAGATTTGAGCCGCGGCCGTCTCCGGCGGAAGGGGGGCGCTCGCCAGGATTTTGTGTGAATCCCGCGAGTCGGGTGGTCACGCGCGCTCCGTGGTGTAAACCTAGCGCGTTTTGATTTCCGGGAATCACACGCGGAGCGCCCGCGCGTGATGCGGGGGGAAACACATGCGCACCATTTGTTCCGTGCTGTGCCGCGGGCTCATCCCGCTTTTGTGGCTCGTCGCCGGTTGCGGGGCCGACGGGTCCGAGCGCACTGGAGTCGCGGTCCATGCGCTGGAATGGAACCAGGGCGACAAGGTCATGGCGCCCGAGGGGACGAACGAAGCAGAGTTTGGCGTATCGGTCGCGATCGATGGAGATACCGCGATCGTCGGGGCGCCCTCCGACGACGGGATCGCGGAGCACGCCGGCGCGGCGCAGATCTTCGTGCGAAAAGACGGCGTCTGGGTCCCGGAGCAGAAGCTCGTCGCGTCCGATGCAGAGGCGACGGATGCATTCGGTTATTCCGTGGCGATCTCGGGCGATATCGCGATCGTCGGCGCGCCGAACGGTGACGACCAGGCCGAAAACGCGGGCGCGGCTTACGTCTTCGTGCGCGAGGGCGGGGCCTGGAAGGAGCAGCAGAAGCTCGTCTCGCCGAAGCCGGAGATGATTGGCTCGTTCGGCACGTCGGTGGCGATCGTGGGTACGATCGCGCTCGTCGGAGCGAGCCGCGAGGACGGGGTCGGATTCGATTCCGGCGCGGCGTACATCTTCGTTCGGGACGCGTCCGGGGATATGTGGGGCCTGCAAAAGGTGCTTTTGCCGGCGGACGGGACGCCGAGCCATTTCGGCGCGTCGGTCGCGCTTTCGGCCGACGCCGCGGTGGTCGGGGCGCCGCGGGACAACGCCGGTATGCCGGTCCCGGTCGGTGCGGCCTACGTCTTCGACCGGGCCGAGGGCGCCTGGCCGCTCGAACAGATTCTCGCGGCGGACGACGCGGGCGAGCAAGACTATTTCGGAATTTCCGTGGCGATCTCGGGAGACACGACGCTCGTGGGCGCGGCGGGGGACGACGACGTCGCCGAGGACGGCGGCGCGGCGTATGTGTTTTCGCGGGTGGACAAGCTCTGGAGCGCGCCGCAGAAGCTCGTCCCCTCCGCGGTGGAGAAATTCGGCAGGTTCGGAATGGCGACGTCGATCTCGGGAGACGTGGCGCTCGTGGGGACCTATCTCGCCGGGCCGAATGTAACGGGCGCAGGGTCGGCCTACGTATTCGTGCGCGAGGACGGCGTTTTTGCCCATGATCATCGGCTTCTCGCGTCGGACGGGGTCGACGGCGATTTCTTCGGCATCGCGGTCGCGGTCTCCGTGGACACCGTGCTCATCGGCGCCCCGGGCGATGATAACGACAAGGGCGAGAATGCCGGCTCGGTGTACACGTTCGGGGCGCTGGTCGCCTCGGGGACGAGCGGCGCCGGCGGAATGGGCGGCGCGGGCGTCGGCGGATTCGATGGTATCGGCGGCGCGGGCGGCACCGGCGCGGGCCCGAATCAGGGGACCATCGGCGATGACGGAATGGTGATGACGGGCGGCTGCGCCTGCACCGCCGCGGGCGGGAGCGAGGAAAAAGACGGCGTGATAGCGGCGATGATGGCGCTCGGAATGGCGCTCGTCGTCGGGCGGCGGCGCTCGGGCCTCAATGCAAAGGATCGCCGAGGATCTTCTTGCGATCGAGCTGCTCGGCGAGGGTGAGCCGGTCGGCGTCGTTCATCGAGACGAAACGAATCGCCTGCAGCCGGTCCTTCGACCAGATCGGACGGCCGCGCAGGCGAATCGGTCGGCCCGCGCCGACGTCGAGCTCGAACGCGGTGGTCATGCTGAGCTCCCGATCCACGAGCGCACGTGGCCTTTCGAAGACGAGCCCGCTCACCGAGAGGTCGACGGCGCGGCACGCGTGGCGATGCCCATCCACGATGGCAACCAGGGGATAGTCGCACTGTGCGCGAGGGCCGATCCGTCGTTCCATGAAAGTGTGTCCGTCTGCCCGATACGAGAAGCAGATCGGGAGGGCCAACTTTTTGCCATCGCCCGACCCGAGGGGCCGTTTGGGCTAGGATCGCGCCGAGGAGGATCCGGAATGCCCACGTGCCGCGAGTGCGACAACGAGGTCGACGAGCTGAAGACGGTCAAGGTCGGGACCAAGAAGAAGAAGATGTGCGAGGACTGCGCCGACCGCGTCGCCCAAGAAGGCGCGATCGCCGAGGAGAGCGAGGCCGTCGTGCAAGGAATGATGGGCTTCAAGGGGCGGCGGTAAACACGCGTTCCCTCATCGCATGATCTGATCAATCTCGTTCGAGGTCACGTCCGCGAGGCCCTTCGCGAGCTTCTTCGGGTCGAGCTCGACCGCGATCGCGACGGCGTCGGGCGCATGCGTGGGCAGCGGCGCCGTCACGGGCACGTCGAGGCCGAGCAGATGGCCAAACGAGCCCTCGGCGAGGTCTCTCCAAGACGCAGCAAGCTCCTCGGACGCCGCTTCGCCGGTGCGGGAGAAGTCGCCGGCGACGGCGATGGAGAGCAAGATGCCCTCGCGTGCGCTCGGCCTCGCGGCGGCGCCGATGGCGGTGGCCGCCGCGAGCAGGCCCCGAGCGCCCCGCGCGAGCTCGCCCTCGAATGGGCCAAGCGCGAACGCGCGGGCCGGAGCCGGGCCGAGGCGCTCGGCGAGCGCGCGCAGCGATGGATCGGAGAAGGCGCGGGCCGCGCGCGAGAGGGCACCGC
Source organism: Polyangium jinanense (assembly GCF_028435265.1). Lineage (GTDB taxonomy): Bacteria > Myxococcota_A > Polyangia > Polyangiales > Polyangiaceae > Polyangium > Polyangium jinanense. Next base: position 432,741 of record NZ_JAGTJK010000001.1, read on the forward strand.
GGGCGAAGAGGCTGGCGATGCGGCAGGGGCCGCGCTGGATCGAGCCCGCTTGCTGGAAGCAGACGACGTCGGGGCCGATCGCGGCGAAGGCGTGCGTCGCGCGGCCGATCTTGCCGGAGACACGGACGAGGTCGCGGCGGTCCGTGGCGCGCGTGGCCTCGGTGCTGAGGCGGTCGCGGAAGGCGCGCTCGACGGCGCGCGCGTCGCCCGTGTGGCGGAGGATCTCGACGGTCGCGTCGCCTTCGTTCGTCGCGTAAGACGCGACGACAGCCTCGGGCGTCCTTCGCAGATCGACGGCGGTGCCGCTCGCGAAGCGGTCGAAGCGCGCCTCGGAGATGACGGTGCCGACGAAGGGGACGAGCCACGGGATCGAGGTGATCTCGCGGGGGTTCACGAGCACGAGCCAGCGCAGGCCCGCGAGCGGCAAGAGGCCGTCGAGCGAGGGCACGGCGAGTGGCGGCTCGGGCGTTTCGGCGGTCTTCGTGACGGTCGTGGGCGACGCGCCGCAGCCTGTGAGGGCGGAGGCGAGCGTGGCGAGCGTGGCGGCGAAGAAGGCGCGCCGCCCCGGAACCGTTACGTCAGCCGACGACGAGGTGCGCGAACTTTCGGTTCTTTGATCCGACGCGGACAAGATACCTCCGGCCCCGCTCGAGCTTCTGTTGCTCGTCGCGCACGACCTCGCCGTCGAGGTGGACGGCGCCGCTCTTCACGAGCCGGAGCCCCTCGTTCGTCGACTTCACGAGGCCCGCGAGTGACAAGGCTTTGGCGATCCAGAGCGACTCGGCCTCGGTGACCACGTTGATCTCCTCGATGTCGTCGGGCACGCCGCCGGCTGCCACGCTGCGGCGCCGTTCGAGCGCGGCGTCGGCGGCCTCCGCGTCGTGGAAGCGCGTGACGATCTCCTTCGCGAACGCTTCCTTCACCTGGACGATGTTCGCGTGGCCGCGATCCACGGTCTCGCGCAGCTCGGCGATCTCCTGGTTCGACCTCGACGAGAGCAGCTCCATGTATCGCCAGATCACCTGATCGTCGACGAGCATGAGCTTCTGCAGCATCTCGAAGGCCGGCTCGGTGATGCCGACGTAGTTGTTCGCGCTCTTCGACATCTTCAGGCCGACGACCTTGCCGCTCTCGACGCGCGCGTTCGTGCCTTCGAGGATCGGCGTGGTCATGACGATCTGCGCGCGCTTGCCGTAGCGCGGCATGAGATCGCGGCCGACGAGCAGGTTGAAGAGCTGATCGGTGCCGCCGAGCTCGACGTCGTTCTCCAGCACGACCGAGTCGTAGGCCTGGAGCAGCGGGTAGAGGAACTCGTGGATGTGGATCGGCACATTGCCGTGGAAGCGCTTCGAAAAATCGTCGCGCTCGAGCATGCGCGCGACGGTGTATTTCGCGCCGAGCTCGATGATCTCCGTTGGCGAGAGCTTGCCGAGCCACTCGGAGTTGTAGCGGACCTCGGTCCGCTTCTTGTCGAGGATCTTGAAGGCCTGCTGCTGGTAGGTCTCGGCGGCGGCGCGGACTTCTTCGCGCGTCAGGCGCGGGCGGGACTCGCTCTTGCCCGTTGGATCACCAACCATCGCGGTGAAGTCGCCGACGAGGAAGATGACCTGGTGCCCGAGCTCCTGGAACTGCCGCATCTTCTGCATGAGCACGGTGTGCCCGAGGTGCAGGTCTGGACGCGTGGGGTCGAAGCCGGCCTTGATGCGCAGCGGCCGGCCCTCCTTCAGGCGCTCTTCGAGTTCGGCGCGGACGTGGAAGTCCACGACGCCCCGGCACAACTCCTCCAGTTGACGCTCGGCGGAAAGCATGGGGGAGACTTTGCCGGACGGCGCGCCGCGCGCAAGCGTCACGCGGCCGGAGAAGCGCGCAGCGAGGCGCTTCGCCCGGCCGGGGCGATCATTCGTCGTCCTCGTCGTCCTCGTCGAGGTCGTCGTCGTCCTCGTCGTCCTTGCCGCCGGTGATGGCGAAGGCGCGGCTCTGGTTGACGAGCTCTTTCAGCTCCTTGCCGACCTTGAAGAACGGCAGGCGCTTGGCGGGTACGGGCACGGGCTGACCCGTGCGCGGGTTTCGGCCGCTGTACGGTTTGTACGGGCGGACCGTGAAGCTGCCAAAGCCGCGGATCTCGATTCCTTCACCACGCTGGAGCGCCTCGGTCATTGCGTCGAAGATGCAATTGACCACGAGCTCGGCGCGAGCCTTGGTGAGCTCGCCACGGCCCGCGATCGCGTCGATGAGCTCGCTCTTCGTCATAGGTACCCCTCGGCGGCCGTCACGCCGCCCCCCGTCCCTACGTCCCCCCGACCTGATGTGACGTCCGGACGGATACGACTTACGATTCCAGGAACTTAGAGCACACCTCGCATCCTGGACGCCCAGCGTCAATGACTTTCGTTCTCCAAGAAATCCAATCGGTCCAGCGTCACGAGTGAACCCGCGGGCTGAGGGCCGAGGCGGAGCGTGAGCGCGACGGAGCGAGCGGCGCTCGGGATCGGGAAGGCCGGGAGCGTGACGCAGGGCGGATGCGGGGCCGCGGCAGGCGCGAGGTCGTGGGTGTGCAAAGGGCGTCCGTCGACGACGAGCGTGACCGAGACGGAGGCGGGGCCGAGGAGGGCGAGGCGCGGCACGAGGGAGCGGCCGGCGAGGAAGGGGGCGGGGAGGGAGACGGTGATCGAGCCGGTTTTCGTGGGGTCCGCGGGGGAAACGGCGAGCCAGCGGCGATCGGAGGCGCAGGCGTCGGTGGCCCAGGCGGGAAGGGCCCAGGCGTCTTTCTGAGCGAGCGCGGGCCAGAGGTTCTCGCCTTCGAGGGCGAGTGGTGCTTGGGGGTCAAAGGAGTACGGGACGAGGTGCGGCGGGGAGGGCGGCGGCTCGCCGTCGGGCGGGATGGGGAAGAGGTAACGGTATGCAGGAGGCCGCCCGTGCGCCTCCCAGGCGAAGCGGTCGAGGGCGTCGCCGCGGTAGCGGGCGATCGTGCGTTCGTTCGAGGTCCAAGGGTCGTAGGCGAGGTTGAAGCCGTGGTCGGTGTCGACGAACACGAGCGCGCGCGGAGGGAGTTTTCCGAGGCGCGCGGGCTCGAACATCGGGAGGCCGCCTTCACGATCGCGCAGCAAGGCGTGGTCGAAGCCAGCGCGGAAGGCGAAGCCGAGCGGGACGAGGGCGACGAGGGCGGCGATGCGGCGTGAGGCCCGGCCGAGGTTTTGGGCGCGCGCGGCGATATGTGTGGCGGCGAGCGCGGCGAGGATGTGTTCGAGCGGGAGGACGTCGGCGTAGAAGCGCGCGCCGCCGCCGGGGTAATTGCCGTCGAAGTAGAAGGGGACGTACGCGGCGATCTGGAGGGCGACGGCGACGGGGAGCAAGCGCGCGCGTGGGATGCGCGCGGCGAGGATCGCGCCGAAGAGGACGAGGAGCGTGAAGGGCTCGGCGTTGCCCGCGTCGACGAGGTGTTGCTTGAGGCGGCGGAGCGTGGTCGCGGCGGCGGCATAGGCGCCGTAGCCGTTCGGGAGGTTGTGCCGAACGAAGTCGCCGTGCTCGCCGAGGCAACCGATCGAGGCGCCGAAGCCGTAACGGAAGCAGCCGGGCGGGCCGTCGGAGAGGGCGTAGTAGAGGCGCTGCGACGAGGTGAAGAGCTCGCCGGTGGCCGCGTGTTGATGCGCGACGAGCAGGGCGAGGCCGGGGAGGGCGCCGAGGGCGAGGAGCGCGAGGGCGGTGAGGCGCGAGCTACGGGGAGCGTGCGCGGTGGTGCGGCGTGTCGTGACGACGAGGAAGGCGAGCGCGAGGAGGAGGGCGACCGCGGAGGGAGGGCGCGTCGCGGCGAGCCAGCCTGCGAAAAAGCCTGTGCCGAGCGAGGGGAGAAGGGCGCGTGTTGCGGTTCCGGCTTCGAGCGCACGCACGGCGGTGAGCGCGAGGGCGAGCGCGCTCGTGAAGCAGAGCGCGGCGAGGCCGTGCGACATGGTGTCGGCCGTGTGGTAGCGGAGCGCGGCGCAGAGCACGGAGAAGAGGGTCGCGAGGCGAGGGATCGAGAGGCGATCCGCGAGGGGCGTGCCTTCCGGGAGGGCACGCTCGGCGAGGGCGTACGTGGCGATCGTGAGGGCCGCGGCGAGGAGCGGGCCTACCGCGAGGGGCGCGTGGGCGAGGAAGCCAAGCGCGAGGAGCGCGGGGTAGCCGGGCGGAAAGAGGACGGCCGCGGTGGGCCCGTCGGGGCCGTCCGTGCGGACGAGGAAGCGGCCGAGCGTGGAGGCGACGGGCTCGTCGAGAGGGAAGGCGAGGTGGCCGTTCGCGAGGGCGCGCGCTTCGAGGAAGTAACTCGTGGCGTCGATGATGCGAGGTCCGCCGCGGAGGTAGAGCGCGACGTACGCGGCGGAGAGGGCGGCGGCCGTGAGGGAGGCGAGGGCGAGGAAGAGGCGGGTTTTGGTTGCAGGTCGAACGATGCGCGGGGCGAGGACGAGGGCGATCAGCGCGGCGAGGAGGGCGGCGAGCTGGGCGGGGTCACGGGGGAGGCCGAAGCGCACGGGGGGATGTCAAGGGGGAAGCGCGGGAGGGTCCGGGAGCGGGTGGAGGGAGAGCGTACCTCGGAAGCGGAAGGGGCGCGGGGGGTTCGTGGAGCGAGTTTTCTCACATCCGTGGGTGCGAAGAGGGGTCCGGGCGCGATGGGTGTGGTGTGGCGCTGCGCCAAAGGCATGTCCGCGTGCTGCGGGTGTGGTGTGGCGATACGCCGAAGGCATGTCGGCGTGCCCCAGGTACGGTGTGGCGCTGCGCCAAAGGCATGTCGACGTGCCCCAGGTACGGTGTGGCGCTGCGCCGAAGGCATGTCGGCGTGCCCCAGGTACGGTGTGGCGTTGCGCCAAAGGCATGTCCGGGTGCCTCGGGTACGGTGTGGCGCTGCGCCGAAGGCATGTCGGCGTGCTCCGGGTACGGTATGGCGTTGCGCCGAAGGCATGTCGGCGTGCTCCGGGTACGGTGTGGCGTTGCGGCCGCCCCAGAACCTCACCCCCCGACCCCCTCTCCGCGCGGCGGAGAGGGGGCGAAAGGCGCTGGATCGAGCCGAGACCTCCCTCCCTCTCCACAGTGTGGAGAGGGAGGGTTGGGGTGGGTGAGGTCCGAATGCCTGTGGAACACCCTCTCACGGCGGCGAGAGGGGCACGATCTCCGTCCAGCGGAAGCTGCGCATCACGAACCTCCACGGCTTCGCCGCGCGTGACGAGGGAGGTGGCGTCTCCTTGGGCAGGAGCGTGACCTTCGCCCGCGCGCCCGGCGCGATCGCGTCGTTGCCGCCGAGGGCGATCACGTCGAGCGCGTAGCCATCGCCGAGCACGATCTGGCTCCTGTCGAGGAGCGTGTTCGGGTACTTCGGGTACCTGTCGAGATTCTCGAAATCGATATCGACCGCGCAGACGTCCGGGAGGTACGCCGCGTCGTAGAGCCTCGCCGCGACCATGCCGTCCGCCTCGATGTCACGCTTCACCACCGCGCCGCAGCGCACGCTCACGCCATGAATCTTCCCCTCGGGCTTGTCGGAGCGCTCCAGCACGACCCTGCCCGAAGGATCCGCCTTCAGTCCTTCGAGCGATTGCCGTACGCCCGGCCAGAACCGCCTCTTTTGCTCGTCCCAGCGAGACACGAGCCGGGCGACCCGCGGATCGCTCCACCCCACGAAGGCCGCCGCATCGGTCACGCGGCGCTGCGCCTCGGGGAGAAGCGAGTCGCCGAGACCGTAATCGCGCTTCTCCGGATGCACGATCACCGGCGACTCGGCGCACGCGTCGAGGGCGTCCTCCGCGCGGTACCACGCCTTCGCGAACGCCGCCTCCACGGCGCCCCGATCGAAGATGCGGCATTGCAAGGCCACGTGCGTCCGATCGAGGCGCGCCGCGGAGCCGACGGAGCCTGTCATGGTGGCGCCGTCGCGCTTCAGCGTGAGGGTGGCGAGGTGGTCGGCGCCGCTCAGCCAGTCCGCGTCATAAAAGGAAACCGTGACCTTGGACTTCGGGCCGAGCGAGACCAGGGGGAGCGCGAAACGGTTGCCGCTCACCGTGGAGGCGCGGCCGTCGATCGTCACCTTCGCGAACACGCGATCGGTATCGTCACCCGGGGTGCTGAACGCCTCGGTGTCGCACGCGAGCACGCCGCCCTCCACCTGCGCCCCGACGGGCAGGGACGCGTCGAGCAACGCGACCTTCGGCATGGGCGCATCGTCGTCACGGGTCACCCAGGAGGGCCGCGCGGCGCGGCTCTCCTTCGCGGAGGCGCGCCGCTCGGGGACCTTCGGCAGCTCGAGCCCGATCGGCGTGAACGCGTCCGTGGGCCAAGGCGCGCTCGGGGCGCAGGGCGAGCCGGGGGAGTGCAGGAAGTCTTCCTCGCAAGTCCCCCTGTCCTGCACGGCGCCCGGGCCGATCGCCACACGCGCGCCCGCGAGCTCCGCGACGGGGACGCTCGTCGCCGCACGTGCGAGCCGCTCCTCGAGCCGGCCTCCTTCGGGCACGGGGACCGTCGCCACCGCCGACACGACCGCGCCCGAGGGCCGCCTGACATTCACGACCACGTCGAGCGAGAACGGCGCGTCCTCGTGCTGCGGGCGCCTGAGCACGAAGCGGTGATCAGAAGCGCCCTTCGTAGAGCTGCCGGCGAGCGTCTTCTCGAGCAAGAGGGCGCGCGGTATCGCGGCGCGCACGATCTCCTCCGGCGGCCGCGTGTACGTCGTCTCCACGCGCGACGTCAGCACCGTGAGCACGCCGAACGTGAGCAAGTGCAAAGGCAATGGGAAATCGGCGATCTTGAGCTGCGAGTGCTCGATATCGCGCGGATAGGTCTCGCCCGTGAGCACGGTGAGCGACTTCGCGTCCTTGCGCAGGGCGAAGAGCAGCTTGTCCTCGGACCTGATGTGCACGCGCGCCTCCACGGCGCCGAAGGCCGCGGCGCGCGCCGATCCGCGCACGCGCAAGAAGACCCACGCGGGATCCACGGTGCGCAGGAAGTGAATGCCGGTCGTTTTTCTCAGCTCGTCCACCGGGATCGCCTCGACCGTGATCATCGGCCCGGCAGCCGCCATGGCAGCGCGCGCGACGCGCTCCCGTGTGGCGTCGTCCACCCCACGGTAGAGAGCGGCCGCGTCGAGCGCGCCCCCGGGATCACCGGCCGCGAGGAACTCGGCCGCGGTCTTCGTCGGCGGAGGCTCGAACGAGGCGCAGCCCGTCAGCAGGAGGGCGAGCGCGACGCCCCTCCTCAAGCCGGGCCCGCCACACACCGAAACCCGTACCAAGGATGCCGCGCCCGCGAGACCGGATGATTGTCCGCGGGCGACTGATTGCCCATGAGCCCGTGGTCGTGCCAGGTGCCGCCGGTCACGCGGAACATGTTTTCTCGTGGGCACGGTTCTTCACCTTTGGTCGAGATGCACGTGATCGGCTTCGGATCGAAGACGAATTCGGCCACATTCCCCGCCGTATCGTAAAGCCCGAAGGGACTCCGATCCCCCGTGTAACTCGCCACCGGGCACGTGCCGAGGTCCGCGGCGACGGGCGGCGCGGTGCTCGTGATGGGGGAGGCGACGCCGCCTTGCGTCCCGCCGACCGAGCCGCGTTGCCAGCAATGCTCGACCTTCTCCGGCTCGTCGCGGCCCCACGGATAGATGCGGTGCCGCTCGCCGAGGCGCTCCGCTTCGCTCATGCGCCCGTCGCCGAGCGCCGCCCAATATGCCTCGTAGATCGTCGGCAGGCGGCGTCCGCCGTTCCATTGGCAGTACGCCTCGGCTTCGGCCGGGCTCACGCAGTTGATCGGATGATCGCCGCGGCCGGGCTTGCCCCAGTTGCACATCGGCTCGTCGTGTTTCTCGACGCGGCCCTCGCCCGCGGGCACGACGCACGCCTTCGCGCCCACACACGCGGCGTATCCGGAGACCGTCACCTCCGTCGCTTCGATCTGGAACGGCTTCACCGTGACGACCGTGCGGTTCACGGCCATCGACTCGCGGAACGAGAACGTCGCGCCGGGGATCGAGACCAGGCGCGCGCCGCGCGGCGAGACGGCCAAGCGGCGCGCGTTCTCCGCGTCCGTTCGGCCGCAGCCGATCACGGCGACGGCGAGCAAGAGCCCCGTCAGGAACCGCATCAGCGCGCCGCCGACGGAGCTCCGCCGCCCTCCAGGATCCACACGTGGTAGGTGATCCACTCGCCCTCGACGGGCGTGATCGCGAGCTGGAAACGCGGCGGGAGGTCGGCTGGCAGGTCGATGCTCGGCTCGGTCCACGTGGGCCCGGGGCGCGCTTCGAGCTTGCCGAGGAGGCGTCCGTCGACGCGAACCTCGGCCGCCGCTTGTCGGCCCGCGACGGTGCGCACGACGAGCCGGCCGCCGCGCTTCGGCGCGTTCATCATGGCGAGCTCGGGCTGCCCGTGCGGGACGATGCGGCCGGCGTCGAAGAGCTCGCGGAGCTTCTGGCCAGGCTCGGGCAAGACGCGGTGCACGACGAAGCCCATGCCCGGGCGCGGGAAGTTGTAGCCGTGGGCCTTTTCGCTGACGAGGTCCGCAACGTCGAGGTCGTCGACGATGCGCTCGCCTTCGCGCTGCGTGCGAGGCCAGCCGTTCCTGTCGAGCGCGCTCCAGTCGGCCTTGTAGATGACCTTCTCCGCGCCGCCGCAGATCACGTTGCCGACGACGGGGACGCCGACGAGGCGACGGCCGAAGAGGCCGGGGAGGTCGCCCCACCACGAGGGATAAATCGCCATGTGGTCGGGTCGATCTTCGGGCGGGATGCGCTCGAGGAGCTCGATCGTGGCGCCGAGGCCGTTCACGCCGGCCCGCGCGAAAGGCAGGTCGTGGTAGCCGCCGAGGCCGATGATGTCGAGGCCGGGCAGGTCCGAGGCATACATGAGCGCGCCCGCGTCGCCGACGAGCACGCGCCTCGCCTTGCGCTCGGCGAGGACCTTGCCCGCGACCACGTGCTGGTCGCGGATGTTTCGGCTCGCGCGGCCGAAGAACCAGATCTGGTCGCGCATGTTCGGCGCCTGGTTGACGCCGTAGAGGACGACCACGCCGCAAGCGATCGCGACACGCAGCGCGAAGAGGCCCCGCGCGCGGCGGGTCGCTTCGAGCGCGGGCACGAGGAGCACGCCGAGGCCCATCGCCGCGAGCACGAGCAGCCACGCGACGGCGCTCATCGTGTAGCGCTCGTTTTGCCAGCGGACCTGGCCGTTCAGCGAGACGAGGAGCAGCCAGGTCACGACCTGCGCCCAGAGCATCGCGGCGACGCCGCGGGTCTTTTTCGAGAAGAACGGGAGGAGCGCGACGAGCGGGACAATCCAGCCCCAGGGGAGGTTCTGGCCGGGGATCCAGTCGGCGAAGTGGTGCTGCGTGTTGCGGAGGACGACGTACTTCAGGTGCGAGAGGTACTCGTCGAGCTTCTGCTCCCCGTTCATGTAGGGGTGGTTCAGCGCGAGCTTGACGATCGCGCCGGCGGCGGCCCACTCGCCGGTGAAGACACGGTTCGCGACCGCCTGCGCGACGGCCATGATCGCGCCGGGAACCGAGGCGCGGAGCAGCGTGGCGAACGCGGCGCGAAGGCCGAGAGGTTTCCACACGGCGAGCGCGGCGTAGAACGCGAACACCGCGATGCTCGTGACGGACTCGGGCCGCGTCGCGTAAAGCAGCGCGCCCGCGAGGCCCGCGAGCAGGCCGTCGCGGCGCACGGCGTGCGCATCGCCCGGCGTCCGTCCGATCGAGAGGATCGGCAGCAGCATGAGCGCCCAGACGCCGAGGTGGAACGCGTTCTCCATGCCGCTGAAGAGCGACCAGTCGAGTGCGCCGAGCGAGACGACGGCCGGCGGGACGAGGTATTTCGCGGCGCGCCCGAGCGGCTCGCACGCGCGGCCCGCGGCGACGAGGAAGAACGTGGTCGAGACGCACGCGATGAGCGCCGCCCACGCCATGAGGTCGAGGCTGCGGAAGCCGAGCAGGTAGCCGAGGGAGAGCGTGAACGGGTAGAGCAGGCTCGTGTTGCCGCTGGAGAAGCCGTTGCCCTCGGACCACTGGAAGGGAAAGCCGCGGGCCGCGGCGCGCGCGTAGTCGAAGTGGATGAAGACGTCGTCGAGCGGCGCCGACCAGCCGCCGCGCGTCTGCACGTGCATGTACCCGTAGAACACGGTGGCCGCGTAGAGGACGCAGGCCGAGGCGAAGACGGGGTAGAGCACGCGGTCGACCGCGGGCCAGCTCTCGAGGACGCGCGCGAAAAATCCCGCGTCGTCGTCGCCTGCGCGTCGTCGGGCCCCGAGGGGGGGCGCCGCTTCCGCTTGGTCTTGGTCCAGTGTGGCGGGCACGGGGGACTCTTATTACACGATCCCCGGTTCGGCCCGCGCGCGGACCTCGTCGCGACGCACGGGGCTCGTCCGAACCCGGGGACCTCGAATTCCAAGGGCGCGTGCGTTGACCAGGTCCGGCCGCACCTGTAGAAAAGAATCGCGTTCGAGCGTCGCGGAAGGCGCCAACGCCGAATGGACGACCGATGCGCTGGTTCGTGGAAATCTCGTCGGCCGGGCCCGCTGCCGAACCTCCGGCAAAGCTCACGGTGGAGGCGCCGCAGTGGCAGCCCGCGCTCCAGAAGGCCCGCGCGATGCGCGGGGACGACGGGTCGCTCGGCAACTTCTCGATCGAGCTGCTCGACGACGGCTACAAGGCCGTCGATCCCGTGAAGAAGCTCCGCTACACGGTGCGCAAAGCACCCGACACGGCCGAGCTCTCCCCCGGCGGGCAAGCCGCCGCGGAGCCGCCGAAGGGTCGTCCGGCCGTCACCGCGCCCCCGCGCGTCGCCGCGCCGCCCCGCGCGACGCCCGCGCCCGCGGCCACGCCGCTTCCGAACCACCGGGTGCTTTCGAGCCGCGAGGTGGCCGCCACGGAGAGCTCGCCGCTGACGTACCGCGAGTACGTGTACGTCGTGCCCGAGGGGACGTCGGTCGACGCCGGAAGGCGGGTCGTGCTCGATCGCTTCGAGGCCGTGAAAAAGGCGCTCGACGGCGCTCGTGGTGTGCTCGTGAACCTCGCGGTGTTCGATCACGCCTACGAGGGCAAACCCGAGCGCGCGCCGCTCGTGACGCTGATGTGGAAGGACTGGCGCGGCGAGCCGGAGGTGCGTCCGCCGGCGCCGCAGCCGAGCAAGTCCGTGGCCGCGCCTGCGCCGGCCGCGCCGCGTCCCGGCTCGACGCCGCCTCCGCCGCAGCGTGCCGTTTCCAGTCCGCCGCCTGCGCAGCGCTCGGTCTCGACGCCGCCCGCGCGTTCTCCCTCGGCGCCGCCTCCGCGCGCGCAGGCCGGGTCGAACCCCGCGCTGACGCCGCCCGCTCGTTCGCCCTCGGCGCCGCCTCCGCGCGCGCAGGCCGGGTCGAACCCCGCGCTCAAGGGCGGGGTCACGACCACCACGAAGTCCACGCCGCCGAAGGCGCGCGTGCGCACCGCCGAAGAGCTCATGAAGGAGCTCGAAGGCGCCTCGACGGATCTGCACTTCCTGGGCGACGCGCTCGAAGGTGCCGACTTCGTGGTCTCGATCCTCAAGGAGCAGCTCCCGAGCGAGCTCATCCTCGTGTGGTTCCACGACGCGGAAAAGCGCGAGCTCGTCCTCGTGCGCCAGCACGGCGGCAAGCACGATCGGCTGCTCGCCCGCATGCCCGATCGAACGGGCCTCGCGCAGGCCGCCATCGCCAACAAGAAGGCCCTCGTCATCAGCGACGCGCAGCGTGATCCGCGCGCCGTCGACGCGCGCTGGAAGGCCTTCGGCATCGATCCGAAGAGCATCGCCTGCGCCCCCGCGCTCGGCGGCGGCAAGACGCTCGGCCTGATCGAGATCGTGAACCCCACGGGCGGCGGTCGTTACGCCATGGCCGAGGGCAACGCGCTCACCTACGTCGGCAAAGAGCTCGCGGAGTTCCTCACCATCCAGGGCGTCGTGCTCGATCCCGAGAAGATCCGGGCCACGGCGAACAAGGCGGCGGCGCGCTAGTCGCGCGGCGCGCGGAAACCGTCCATGCAGCGTCGTCGGCTGCGCGAGCGGCTGCTCTACTTCGCGATCGTCCCCGCGATCGTCTTCGCCGTCCTCGTGCTCGGCGGCATCGCGCTGCGCACCACGCTCCAGATCGAAAAAGCCCGCCAGCAGACGGTCTTCGACGCGACGCTCACCCTCGCCGACGAGCGCGTCGACCGCCTCGACAAGATCATCATCGCGCAGGACAACGTCGTCGCCGCGCACGTCGACATCGCGAACCTCACGACGATCGCACGCCGGTGGCTGCCCACGGCGTCACGCGAGACGCCCACGGTGCGCGCGATCCTCGTGCTCGATCTGAGCCACGACTCACGCGATGTCCTCGCCTTCGCCTCGCGCGCGCCGGGCCGCGAGGACGACGCGTTTCGGCGGCTCCTGCTCGGTCGGCTCTTCTCCAGCCTGAACTTCGAGGGCAACACGGAGGAGCTGCGCCACCTGCACCAGATCATCGATCAGCAGAGCATCCTGATCAGCTACTGGCAGCGCTCCTACGCGGGACGGCGTTATCTCGTCGTCGCCTGGCACGACGTCCCGCGCCTCGTGCACGACGTCTTCCCGCGGCTCTACCGCGACATCGATCGCGGCAACAGCCGCATGAACATCACCGACGAGGAGGGCCGCATCGTCTTCGGCCCGCCGATCAAGGCCGGCGAGTTCACCGTCGGCCGCCCCTTCCCGACCACGCTCTACAACTGGCGCCTCCAGATCGCGCTCACCAGCGCCGACGACCTCGGCGACAAGGTCGAGCGGCAGCGCATGGTCGAGCTCGGCATGGTCGGCTTCGCGGCCATCGTCGTGCTCGTCGGCGTCATGATCGTCATCTTCGCGTCGATCAAGGAGCGAAGGCTCGCCGCGCTGAAGAGCGACTTCGTGGCGAACGTCTCGCACGAGCTGAAAACCCCGCTCGCGCTCGTCCGCATGTTCGGCGAGATCCTCCTCGCAGATCGCGTGGCCAGCGAGGACAAGCGAAGGCAGTACCTCCAGATCATCGTGAGCGAGAGCGAGCGGCTCACGGCGCTCATCGAAAACGTCCTCGATTTCGCCAAGGTCGAGCGCGGCAAGGCCGCGTACGAGTTCGCGCCCGGCAGGCTCGAGGACGTCGTCAGCCGCGCTGTCGACGTGTATCGCTATCGCGCCGAGCGCGACGGCATCGTCGTGCACCTCGCGAGCGCCGAGGGCCTGCCCGAGGCGATGATCGACGCCCGCGCAATGGAGCTCGCGATCATCAACCTGCTCGACAACGCCTTCAAGTACGCGAAGGACGGCGGCCGCGTCGACGTCGACGTCGTTTCGGACGATGGCTCGGTCGTCGTGCGCGTGAGTGATCGTGGCCCCGGCATCGATCCCGAGGAGCAGGAGCGCATCTTCGAGCGCTTCGTGCGCGGGCGGCGGGCGGGCGAGCAACGCATCCGCGGCAGCGGCATCGGGCTCGCGCTCGTCAAGCACATCGCCGAGAGCCACGGCGGCAGCGTCGAGGTGAAGAGCCCGGTCACCGAGGACGGCAAGGGCAGCGTGTTCATCCTGCGAATCCCGGCCCTGCGCGGCGAACCTCGCGGCGGATCGAAGCGCCTCTCGCCTGCGCCTTCGGAGCCGGACATCGAGCCCGAGGTCGCCTGATCAGAGCTCGGGCTGCTCGCCGAGCGCGCCTTGCGACACGGCCAGGTTGGCGCGGCGGCGGATGCGGTCGACGACTTGCGTGGCCCAGCGGGAAAGATCCTCGCGGCCGGGGCAATCCGGGATCGACACGATCGCCGCGTCGACGAGCTGTTCGAAGAGGTGCGTCGAGGCGCCGAGGCCGAGGTCGCTCGCCGTGTTCGGCCGCCCGAGCGCGGCATCGCGGCCCACGGGCTTGCCGGCGCTCGCCGCGTTGCTGAGCACGTCGAGCATGTCGTCGGCGATCTGGTAGGCCTCGCCGATCCGCTGCCCGAACCCGCGCCACGCCTCCGCCTCCTCTGCAACGGCGCCGGCTGCGAGCGCGCCGCCCACCGCGGCGGCTTCGAACAGCGCGCCCGTCTTTGCCCTTCGGTAGAGCGTCGCGGGGATGTTCGGCTCGCTCTCCCAGCCCTGGCCCGCGATGATCCCGTAGGGCATCCCGACGCCGCGGCTGACCGTGGTCACGAGCTTGCCTAGCCGGAGCGGGGCCGCAATGGCCGCGCGGGCCAGGGTCTCGAAGGCGAGGGTGATGAGCTGGTCGCCGGCGAGCACGGCGAGCGCCTCGCCGAAGGCACGGTGTGTCGAAGGTTGTCCGCGCCGGGTCAGGGCAGCGTCGAAGCAGGGCAGGTCGTCGTGGACGAGCGACGCGCAATGCAAAAGCTCGATGGCGGTGGCCACGCCGTCGGCGAGGCCGTGGACGTCCTCCCCGCAGGCCATCGCGACGCGGAGACAGAGCTGCGGACGAATGCGAGCGCCTGCCGGGAACACCGAGTGGTAGACGGCGGCCGCGAGGCGGGGCGGTGCGCCCGGGGCGCACATGGGATCGAGGGCAGCGCGCAGAGCGCACTCGACGCGACTGGAGACATCCATGCGAGAGGTATCGTCCATCGATGTGGAACCCTTGTCAAGGGTTTGTTGGTACATGATGAACAAACTCTAGACACGTGTCCAAGGTTGTTGTAGGAATGGGCTCATGGCGAATGGGACCAGCCGTGCGGTGGTGATCGGCGCCGGGGTGGGTGGCCTGGTGTCGGCGCTTTTGCTTGCTCGCCAGGGGATCGAGGTCGTGGTCCTCGAACGAGCGCCCAAGGTCGGCGGCAAGATGCGGCAGGTCGACGTGGCCGGCCGGGCGATCGACGCCGGGCCTACGGTCATGACCATGCGCTGGGTCCTCGAGGAGATCTTCTCTGCGGCGGGGACCTCGCTCCACGCCGAGCTCACGCTTCGGCGGGCCGAGATCCTGGCGCGACACGCCTGGGGAGAAGGTCCCACACTCGATTTGTACGCCAATCTCGACCGTTCGGTCGAGGCCATATCGACGTTCGCCGGCCGCGCCGAGGGCGAGGGATACCGTAGGTTCTGCGCGTACACCCAGCGCATTTACGATACCGTTCAGAAGCCATTTCTCTGCTCGGAGCGTCCGAGCCTCACGTCGGCGATGGCGGCGGTGGGCTCGCTCGGCATCCAGGGAATGCTCGACATCGACGGCCACCGCACGCTCTGGAAGGCCCTCGGCGAGTTTTTTCAGGACGCACGTTTGCGTCAGCTCTTCGGCCGGTACGCCACGTATTGCGGCTCCTCGCCGTTTCTCGCGCCGGCCACGCTCAACGTGATCGCCCAGGTCGAGCGTGACGGCGTCTACCTCGTCGAGGGCGGCATGTACCGCGTCGCCGAGGCGCTCGCGCGGGTCGCCGAGCGCCACGGCGTCACGATTCGCTGCGGCGAGCACGTCACCGAGCTCGTCGTCGCCAGCAGCCGCGTCGCCGGCGTGCGCCTCGCCTCGGGCGAGCGTCTCGAGGCCGATCTCGTCGTCCACAATGGCGACCCCGCGGCGCTTTTCCAGGGAATGCTCGGCGCGCAAGGGAAACGCGCCCTTCCGGCCCCCGCGGAGCGCTCGCTCTCGGCCGTCACCTGGGCCTTCGTCGCCGAGGCCCGGGGCGCGTATCCGCTCACGCGCCACAACGTATTTTTCTCGAAGGATTATCACGAGGAGTTCCGCGACCTCATAAGCCGCGGGACCCTGCCCCGGGAGCCCACGGTGTACGTCTGCGCCCAGGATCGCGACGACGGGGATCACGCGCATCCGGGCCCCGAGCGTTTCCTCTGCCTCGTCAATGCCCCGGCCCGCGGGGATCAGCGCGCCCTTACCACTTCGGAGATCAAGCAATGCGAAACAGCTGCGTTCTCGCTCCTCGAGCGGGCGGGTCTCGTCTTTCCGCCGTTTGCCGCGCCGCCCGTCGTGACGACACCGAGCGAGTTCGATCGCATGTTCCCGGCGACGGGGGGGGCGCTGTACGGCCCGGCGTCGCACGGGTGGAGGTCCCCGTTCGTGCGGGCGGCGTCGCGCACGAAGATTCCGGGGCTCTACCTGGCGGGTGGAGCCGCCCATCCGGGGGCGGGCGTGCCGATGGCGGCCTTGAGCGGGCGCCTCTGCGCGAAAGCCGTGATCGAGGACCTCGCTTCGACGAGCCGATCGCGCGAAACGGTTATGCGTGGTGGTATCTAGACGCGCTCAGCGATGACGGCCGTCACGGCGTCACCATCATCGGCCTCGTCGGCAGCGTGTTTTCGCCGTTTTACGCGGCCGCACGCAAGCGCGGCCCGGCGGACCCGCTCGCCCATTGCTCGATGAACGTCGCGCTGTATGGCCCCGAGCGCGACGCGTGGTCGTTCACCGAGCGGGGCGGGACCGACGTGCGTCGTTATCGCACGGCGCTCGTCATCGGCCCGAGCTCGATGGAATGGCAGGACGACACGTTCCTCGTGCGCTTCGAAGAAAAGACCGCGCCGCTGCCCGGACGTGTCTCCGGCACCGTGCGGATCCATCCGTTCGCGGTCGCCGATGCATCGTTCGTCCTCGACACGAACGGCCGCCACCGCTGGGCCCCCATTGCGCCGATCGCACGGGCCGAGGTCGACATCCGCCTCCCCGAATGCACGCGCTGGACGGGCCTCGCGTACGTCGACTCCAACTTCGGCGACGAGCCGCTCGAAGACGGCTTCTCCGGGTGGAGCTGGAGCCGCGCCACCACGCGGAGCCGCACGGTCGTGACGTACGACTCTGTTCGTCGAGATGGAACCCGTGATCTCATCCAGCACAGCTTCTGCGCCGACGGGCGCGCAGAGCCGCTCGAGCCGCTCGCCCCCGCGCGCGTTTCGCGCACGCTCTGGGGCATGGAGCGCCTCGTCCGGGTCGATCCGGGCACGTCCCCGCGGCTCGTGCGCACGCTCGAAGACACGCCCTTTTATGCGCGCTCGCAGCTCTCGGGCCGTTACCTCGGCGAACACGCGCATGGCGTGCACGAGGCGCTCTCGCTCGATCGGTTCCGAACCCCGGTGGTGCAGTTCATGCTGCCGTATCGGATGCGACGCGCCTCGTCATGACGCCGGACATCCCGAGCCTCCTCGGTTTCCTCCTCTTCGGCTGGTCCTTCGCCGTTGCCTCGACTTCGCTCGAGGCCGTCCGGCGCACGACCTTCGCCCCACGCGCCGCCCTGCGCGAAGGCGCCGAGGCGGCCGTCCGGAAGGAAAACCCCTCCGTCCTCGTGGTGCGCCCGTGCGCGGGCAGCGAGCCCTCGCTCGAACGTACGCTCGCCTCGCTCGTCCTCGCGAAGCGCTCCTTCGACGTCCGCTGCCGCTTCGCGATCGAGGAGGCGGCAGACCCCGCCTTGCCCGCGGCGCAGAGGGCCGCCGAGGCGCTCACGCGCGCCGGCATCGAGGCCGAGATCGTCTTCACTGGGAGCGGCGGACCGAACCGCAAGGCCGCGCAGCTCGCGGCCGCGGCCGAAGACGCCGACGTCCTCATCGTCACGGACAGCGACGTCGACCTCGCCGGCGTCGACCTCGATGCCCTCGTCGCGCCGCTCGTCTCTGCCTCGCCTGCGTGGGTCGCGTGGGCGCCGCCGGCCGAGCATGCGCCCCCGCGGACGCTCGGCGATCACGCCTCTGCGGCCGTCCTCGGCGCCTCGCTTCACGCCTTCCCGGTGCTCGCGTGGCTCGACCCGCGTGGCCTCGTCGGCAAGCTCTTCGCCATCCGCGCGAGCGCGCTCGCGGCGATCGGCGGCTTTGGCTCGCTCGTCGACTACCTCGGCGAGGACATGGAGATCGCGCGGCGCGTCCGTGAACAAGGCGGCTCGGTCGTGGCGGTGCCGATCGTCGCGCGTTCGCTCGCCCAGGGTCGATCGTGGGAGGCCGTCATCGCCCGCTTCTCCCGGTGGCTCACGGTGATCCGCGCGCAGCGCCCGCTCCTCTTGTGGAGCTATCCCGCGCTCTTCTTCGCCACCTGGCCCATCGTCCTGCTCGCGTCGGCGTTCGCCTTCGTCGTCCCGCAGGTCGCCCTCGGCGCGGCGCTGCTCGCGCTCCTCGCGCGCCTCGTCATCGCGCTCGTCGCCGCGCGCGCCGCGGGCCGCCCGGTCGGCCTCTTCTCCGCGCTGCGGGATGCCGTCCTCGCCGACGTCGTGCTCGCTTTCGCCTTTGCGCGAACCCTGCGATCTCGAACGGTCACCTGGCGTGATCGTGTCCTCGTCGTCGATCGCACCGGCCTTTTGCAAAAGCCCGGTGCCGTGAAGCCCTGAGCTCGAACGTACGTCCTCGTAACACCGTCGACACCTTGGCGGTGCGCACCACGGCAGCCGCGTGCTGTCGAGATTTTGGCGGATTTCGAGCGAAAAAGCGTGCAGGAGGCTGCGTTCTGCCCGCGAACGTTTCGTGGTATCGATGAGTCGCGGCGGGGGATGGTCGGTCGTCACCTCTTCGAAATCGTTCGAGGTCATATGAACCAGCCTCCCCATCCCGCGCGCCGCGAGGACTCCATCGGTCGTGACGTCGACCCGAGCACCCTGAGCGACGACACGATCCGGCGCACCGTCATCCTCCTGCAGCAGACGCAGGCGCTCGCCAAGGTCGGCGGCTGGGAGCTCGATTGCCGCTCGAACCAGCTCTTCTGGACCGAGGAAACCTACCGCATCCACGAGACGCCGCCGGGCTTCGCGCCGGAGCTCGACACCGCGATCAACTTCTACGCGCCCGAGTGGGTCCCGGCGATCTCGAAGGCGGTCGAGCGGTGCGCGGGGGCGGGCGAGCCGTTCGATCTCGAGCTCGAGATCGTCACCTACACGAAGCGCAAGCTCTGGGTGCGCGCGGCTGGCCACGCGCACATGGAGGACGGCAAGGTCGTTCGGATCTTCGGCGCCTTCCAGGACATCGACGATCAGAAGAAGCGCGAGCTCGAGCTCCAGGAGAAGCTCGCGATCATCGAGCAACAGCGCTCGACGATCCACTCCATGTCCGCGCCGATCATCCAGGTCTGGGACGGCGTGCTCGCGCTCCCCGTCGTGGGTCAGCTCGACGAGGCGCGCGCCGCGGACATCACCGAGCGGCTCCTCGAGCGCGTCGTCTCGCTCGCCGCGTCGCAGGTCATCCTCGACCTCACCGGCGTCGAGGCTGTCGACGACGCGACCGCCGATCACCTCCTGCGCATCATCCGCGCCACGACACTGCTTGGAGCTCAAAGCATCATCACGGGCGTCCGCCCCGCCGTGGCGCAGACGCTCGTCGCGCTCGGGGCCGATCTCACGAAGACGACGGTGCGGAGCAACCTGCGCGAGGCGATCAAGGCGGCGATGAAGTCACCTTCGGGGGAGCGTCCCCGGCGCTGAGCGGCGGCGCGGCCTTCGGCGCCCGCATCACCCACGGCCGCGTCATCGCGGCGAGCATGGCTTCGAGCACGCCGCCCACGCGTGACGGTGCTGCGCGAAACACCACCTCGAAGCTCTCCGCATCCTCGCCGCGCACCGCGCGATCGATCCGCAAAAGCTCCGCCTCCACCGCCTCCTCCTGCGCCACACGCCCCTTCGTCGTGTCCCGCTCGGCCGGCACGGGCTCGCCGAACGAGAGCCACAACGTCGGCCGTTCCGTCCCGCCGAACTCGTACCGGAGCCCCACCGGCACCGTGCACGCTTTGCGCGAGACCCGCGCGATCTCCGCCGAACCCGGCCGAAACCCGAGCGGCCTCTCCGTGATCGGCCGCTCCTGCCCTTGCGGATACACCCAGACGAGCTTGCCCGGCGTGTCGAGCAGCCGCGCCGCGTGCCGCATCACGAGCGCGCCGTCCGTGGGTTTGTCGAGGTCCACCCCGAACGCGCCGACGAGCGCGAAGAACGGCAGGCGCCTGAGGTTTTTCGCGTCCATCATCGCGTAGCCGTCCGTGCCGAGCAGGTGCGTCGAGACGTGCATCGCGACGAGCGGATCCCACCATGACGTGTGGTTCGACACGACGAGCAGCGGCGCCTCCCTCGCGAGCGCCCGCGCCCGATCGAGCCCCCGCGCGCGCACCTCGCCGAACGTCGCCTGGATCCGGGAGCGCGCATGGCCCGAGAACCAGGTGTTGAACCAGGACACCTTGCGTGCAGGGATCATCGCGAGATCTCAGCTCGCGCGCAGGCATCGACGAGGAACCGCACCTCCGGCAGCGGAGGCGGGTCGACCTTCGCATCCCACGCGGCGAGCGGAAGCGACGGCCTCGGCGTGGGCGCGACGAGCGCGCGCGAGAGCAGCCACAACTTGCGCCGGAGCGGCACGTAGGCGCGGCTCGTCACGGAGTCGAAGCCCGCGCGCGTGACCACGCGCCCGATGTCCGCGTAGATCAGGCTCGCCGCGCGGATCGAGGCCCGGCAGTCGCGCGGCAGCATCGCGATCCCGAGATCCGCGCGGGCATAAAGCACCGCCGCTTGCTGCAGAAGCCGCTCCACCACGCCGCCGAGCGCCGTGGTGAACATCGGCCGCGCGAGCCATTTCGACACGTCGATCTCGGCCTCTTCGAGCCACGCGAGCGGCAGGTACACGCGCCCGTTTCGCGCGTCCTCACCCACGTCGCGCGCGATGTTCGTGAGCTGCATGGCGACGCCGAGGTCACACGCGCGCGCGATCGCCTTTGGATCGCGCACACCCATGAGCACGCTCATGATCACACCGACCGTCGCGGCCACGCGCGCGCAGTAGGCGTGGAGCTCCGACAGCGTCTCGTACCGCCGCCCCTCAGCGTCCCAGGCGAACCCCTCGATGAGGCCCTCCATCACCTCGCGCGGCAGATCGTACGCGCGCGCCACATCCGAGAACGCCCGGTCGACCGGCGAGTCGTGCGGCTTGCCCTCGTACGCCGCGGCGAGCCGCGCTTTGAGCGCCTCCACGGCGCCCGGCTCGCTCGCTTGGTCCACCACGTCGTCGGCCACGCGGCAGAACGCGTAGACCGGCAGCATGGGCATGCGCACGCGCTTCGGCAGCAAGAGCGACGCGGCGAAGAAGCTCTTCGAGCCTTTCCGCAAGAGCTCGTGGCACGCGGCGATGTCACCTGCCGACGCCGCGCGCTTGGCCGACGAGGGGAGGAGCGGCGCGCCGAGGGTCATCGCATGTTCAATGGAGCGAGGCTGCATCGGGCACCACCCTGTCGAGCACCCGCGCCGAAGAGAGCACGCCTGGCAGACCCGCGCCTGGATGGGTCCCTGCGCCCACGATGTAGAGCCGCTCCACGTCCTCGCTCTCGTTGTGCGGGCGGAAAAACGCGCTCTGCGTCAGCACCGGCTCCATCCCGAACGCCGCGCCGCGGAACGAGAGCAGCCGGTCCTGGAACTCCTGCGGGTGCGTCACGCGCGACGCCACGATCTCCTTGTCGAGCCCGGGCATCAGCGTGGAAGCGAGGTAGTGCTCGACCCGCTTCCGGTAAGGCTCCGCCTCTTTCTCCCAGTTCGTCCCGCTCGCGAGGTTCGGCACGGGCGAGAGCACGTAAAACGTGTCGCAGCCCGTGGGCGCGAGCGACGGATCCGTCGCCGTCGGCCGGTGCAAATAGAGGCTGAAATCATCCGCGAGCACGTGCCTCTGGAAGATGTCGTCGAGCAGCCCCTCGTAGCGCGGGCCGAGGCAGATCGTGTGATGTGCGACGTTCTCGTACGTTCGTTTGGTCCCGAAGTACCAGACGAACAGCCCCATCGAGTATCGTTGCTTCTCCAAACGTTCGTTCGTCCAGCGCTTGCGGACGTTCTCGTCGACGAGATGGCGATAGGTCCAGGCCGAATCCGCGTTCGACACGACCACGTCCGCCTCGATCGTCTCGCCGCTCTGGAGAAGCACGCCGCGCGCTTTTCGCCCGGCGAGCAGGATTTGCTTCACCTCCGCGTTGCAGCGCACCTCGCCGCCCTGGCCCTCGATCAGGCGCACGAGCCCTTTCACGAGCGCGCCCGTGCCGCCCATCGGGAAATGCACGCCCCACTTGCGCTCGAGAAATGCGATCAGCGTGTAAATCGAGGTCGTCGAGAACGGGTTTCCCCCGACGAGCAGCGGGTGGAAGCTCATCACCTGCCGCAGCCGATCGTCCTTCACGTGCTTGGCGACGAGGTTGTAGACCGAGCGATAACTCTCGAGCTTCATCATGTCGGGGACGATCCTCGCCATGTCCCACCACGAGCCGAACGGCACATGGGCGAGCTCCTCGAAGCCCACCTTGAAGATCTCCTCGCTCGTGCGGAGAAACCGCTCGTACCCCGCCACGTCCCCCGGCGCGAGGCGCTCGACCTCCTTGCGCATCGCAGCAGCGTCGCCCGTGTAGTCGAACATGGCGCCGTCATGAAACCGAATACGGTAGAAGGGCGTGACCGGTCGCATGTCGATGTCGTCGCTCATGCGCCGGCCCGCGAGCGTCCACAGCTCCTCGAGCAGGAACGGCGCGGTGATGACCGTCGGCCCCGCGTCAAAGGTAAACCCGTTGATCCGGTGGACATAGGCTCGACCGCCCGGGGCATCGAGCTTCTCCAGCACCGTCACCCGGTAGCCGCGGGCGCCCAGGCGGACCGCCGCAGCCAGACCACCAAAACCGCTGCCGATGATGACCGCGTGAGGCTTGGGGGTTGAACCTTGCATGCGGACAGTATAAGGTCTGTATCAAGTTTGGAAAAGGTTTCTCTTGGTCGGTCCTCACGATCGGGGCGACCGTGGAGAGCGATCCGTTGAGCCTCTACCGAATCCGCACCGTCTCGGAACTGACAGGCGTGAGCTCTGCGACGCTGCGCGCCTGGGAGCGTCGTTACGGCGTCCCCGCGCCGTCGCGTACGCCCTCCGCCTACCGGCTCTACAGCGACGAAGATGTCGCGCTCATCCTCAAGATGCGCGACCTCGTCAAGGCGGGCATGGCGCCGGCCGAATCCGCGCGCCTCCTGCTCAGCGAGCCCGCGAACGTCGTCGCGCCCGCCGTGCCTTCGCCCGGCCTGGCGACCCTCGACACCGATCCCTTCACCGCCGCGAGTGATCGGATCGTCGAGGCCACGCGCCGCTTCGACCCCGACGCGCTCGAGGAAGAGGTTTCGAAGACCCTCACCCTCGGCCCCGCCGTGGCGATCTTCGAACGCACGATCGGCCCTGCGCTGCGCGAGATCGGTGACCTCTGGCACGCGGGCGCGATCACCGTCGCGCAGGAGCACCTCGCCTCCAACGTGCTCGGCGGCACCCTCATCCACCTCTTGCGCCTCGCGCAGCCCGCGGACGCCACGCGCCGCATTGCCCTCGCTTGTTTCGCCGACGAGGACCACGTCCTCGGCCTGTACGGCGTCGGCCTGCGCTTCGCTTCGTGGGGCTTCCGCACGCTCATGCTCGGCGCGCGCACGCCGCCGCCGGCCATCTCGCGTGTCGTCGACTCGCTCGCGCCCGACCTCGTTGGCCTCAGCGTCACCATCGCGCCGCCGCCGCCGCGCGCGCGGGAGCTCGTCGACGCGTATGCCGACGCTTGCCGCGGCGCTGCGTGGCTCGTCGGCGGCGACGGCTCGGAGGCCATGCGCCCGTGGATCGAGGATCGCGGCGGCATCTGCGTCGGCCGCGACCTCGCGGCGGCGCGGCAGACGATCGAGCGCGTCGTGGCGGCGCAGAAGCGCAAGCGTTCGCCGCGGGCGAGCAAGGAATGATCGCGTGGTGACGTTCAGCCTTCGACCTGGGCGCCGAGCAGCTCGATGAGCTTCTTCCGGTCGGTGGCGCCGAGCGCGCCCGAGCCGGCGAAGAGCACGCGCCCGTCTTTGCCGACGAGGATCACGTTGCTCACGCCCTTGCGAATGCCGTAAGCCTTCCGGAACGAGCCGTCCCAGTCGCAATAAATCGTGGTCTTCTGCTTTTTCGACTCCTCGCGAATCGCGTCCTTCACGAAGCCTTTCGCGGGCCACCAGTCGTAGCCGCTCACGTCCGCGACCGCGGCGAGCGCGATCCTTTGCTTGTACTTGTCGCCCTGGGCGAGCTTCGACAGGTCGTCCTTGAGCGGCTGGTTCTGCGCCGCGGAGTCCTTGTCTTCGTATACGATGAGGATCGGCTTGCCCTTGAGAGAGCTCATCTGCAGCGCGCGACCGTCGGCGTCCTCCAACCGGGCATTGGGGGCTTCGGCGCCTTCCTTGGGCAGGGCAAGGGAGACGCCGGGCACGAGCGCGGCCGCGAGGGCGGCCGCCGTCATGAACTTCGAAGCTTTTCCCCTGGAACGCATCGCCGATTCCTCCGCGTAGCACGCCTCAAGGCTGTACACGCTTTGTACAAGGTTCGACGTGGAAGTCAACCTTTGTTTCGTGTCGAAGCGGTAGGGCCTCGGGCTTGCCGGACCTGGTCTTGACAGCGGCCGACCCGTGTAGAGATTGCACCGCGTCCCCGGACCCGAGTGGTGGACGAGAATCGAGAACGATTCTCCGCCCTTGGGGATGGGTTTACCAGACGGGCCCGGGAGGGCGTCCGCGGTATGGGCATGGTTCGCCCTGCCGGCGGCGCTCGGGGTCCGTGGGGGCGGAGCCACGCCCCACGAGGGCATACGGAGGCGAACCATGTTGATGCGATTCGGCGACGTGAACAGGACCTTTGCCGCGATGGATGAGCTTCGCCGGAGGATGGACCGGCTGTTCGACGAGTACGATTCGCGCGGAGGCGCCTGGCCGCGATCTTCTTTCTTCTTCGAGCCCTTCGAGGCCGGGCTTGCGTCGCGCACGGTCGCGACGTGGCCGCGGCTCTCCGTGTACGACAAGGGCGACGCGCTGGTCATCGCGGCCGATGTTCCCGGAATGAAAGAATCGGACATCAAGCTGGAGATCGATCAGGACGTGCTCACGCTCTCCGGCGAGCGGAAGGCGGATGTCCCGGAGGGGTATGCGATCCACAAGAAGGAGCGCGTCCCCGTGAAATTCTCGCGCAGCGTCGCCTTGCCTTGCAAGGTCGATGCGGAGAAGGCGAGCGCGGTGCTGAAGGACGGCGTTCTCACGCTGACGCTCACGAAGTCGCCCGAGGCGCAGCCCCGGAAGATCGCTGTGAAATCGGCCTCGTGAAATGGATTCTGGAAGGAAAAGGAGAGAGCAGCCATGAACGCGCAGATCAACCGTGACGAGCGGGAGAACCAGGCCGAGACGCTGGAGACGCGGCGTGGCGTCGTGCCCGCGGTCGATATCTTCGAGAACAAGACCGAGCTCTTGATCGTCGCCGACCTGCCCGGCGTCGGCCCCAACGATATCGCGGTGCGCCTCGACAAGAACGAGCTCACGATTGCGGGCAAGCGAGCGAGCGCGCCGGAGGGGAGCGCCCTCGCCGTCGAGGGCCGCCCCGGGGATTTTACGCGCACCTTCCTGGTCCCGCAGGGCATCGTGGCCGACGGGATCTCGGCCGAGGTGACCCAGGGCGTCCTCAAGGTCCGCCTGCCCAAGGTATCCGCGCAGAAGCCCAGGCAAATCACGGTCAAGGCGAGCTGATTCGCGAGATCGGCTTCCGCTCCGCCCGGCGGTGGGCGTATTCTCGACCGTATGCGCCGCCGTCTTGCCCGCATCGCCCTCCTTGTCCTCGCTCAGACCCTCGCGAGCTGCGGCCCGGGACCCACGATCGTCACGGGCCCGCAGTCCGCGGAGTTCGGCGGCGCTTCCGACGGGAATACGCGCGCCCCCGGGGACCTCGCGATCGTCCCCGTGCGCTGGGAGGAGCAGCCGACGCAATCGCTCGAGGTCGCGGGGGGCGATCGCAGCGGCGCGCCCGTCTCGCTCACCTCGCCCGACGGCGTCGGCCTCGTGATCACTTCGCTCGAAGTTGCGGCCGCCGTCGAAGATCCGCTCGCGTTCACCGAGCTGCATTTCACCTTCAAGAACCCCGAGCCTCGCACCATCGAGGGCCGCTTCGAGCTGGTCCTGCCGCCCGGGGCCACGATCAGCCGGTTCGCCATGAAAAACGCGGACGGCTGGAAGGAGGGTGAAGTCGTCGAGCTCAAGGCGGCGCGCGTCGCCTACGAAGATTTCCTCCACCGCAGGGCCGACCCGGCGCTGCTCGAAAAGCAGGCCGGCAACCGTTTTCAGGCCCGCGTGTTTCCCATTCCGGCCTCGGGCGAGAAGGAGATCATCGTCTCCTACTCGCAGTCGCTCGCCTCGCGCGCCGACCCCTACCGCGCTTATCTTCGGGGCCTGCCGCGCATGGGCACATTCGACATGCGCGTCATCGAGCGCCGCCGCGGGGACAAGGGCGAGCCCGTGCGTCGCATTCACTCCTTCAAGCAGGCCGATTTCGCCCCGGACCGTGATTTCGTGCTCCCGCTCGCGGCCGGCGCGAAGGCCGTCGGCCTGCGCCACGAGGAGCTCGCGGTCGCGCGGGTCACGCCCCTTGCGGAGAATCGCCCCGAGCCGGTCCGGGATCTCCTCGTCCTGCTCGACACGAGCGCCTCGCGCGCGCTCGACCTCGCCACGCAGGCCGAGCGCCTCGCCGCGCTCCTCGCGGCCCTGCCGGACGAGCCGGGCAGCGACATGCCGATTGCCGTCGCCTGCTTCGATCAAGGGCTCGAACCCGTGTACACGGGGCCCAAAAAGGGGTTCGGCCGCAAGGAGATCGAGGCCATTCTGCAGAGAAAGGCGCTCGGCGCCTCCGACCTCGGGCTCGCGCTGGAGAGCGCGGCGGGGTACGCGAAAAAGCAGGGCGGCCGCTTCACCCGCGCCTTGCTCCTCACGGACGGCATTCCCACGGCCGGGCCCACGACGCCCGGCGAGATCACGCCCGAGCTCCAGCAATTGCGAGACGCCGGCATTCGCAGGCTCGACGCCATCGTGGCCGGCGGCATCCGTGACGAGGCGCTCCTCCGCAGGCTCACGACGGGCACGTTCCCGCAGGACGGCGTCGTCCTCGACGCGGCGGAGAGCCCACGCGTGCTCGCCGATCGGCTCGGCCGCGCCACCGTCTCGGGCCTCGAGGTGCGGGTGCCCGGCGCGAAATGGGTGTACCCGGAAAAACTCGACGCCGTCCAGCCCGGCGACGAGGCGCTCGTGTATGCGGAGATCCCGCCGAGCTCGCCGTTCGAGGTCGAGGTCAAGGGGCCTTCCGGCACGGCGCGGACGAAGGTCGAAACGGAGTTCGCCGAGCGCCCGCTGCTCGAACGCGCGGCGACGCGGGCGAAAATCGAACGTCTCTCCCTCGAAATGGAGACGGCGCCGGACGATGCCCGGCGCGCCGCGATCGGGCGCGAGATCGTCTCGCTCTCGACGCGCTTCCGGGTGCTCTCCGACCTCACGGCGCTGCTCGTCCTGGAGACCGAGAACGATTACGCTCGTTTTGGTATCGACCGGACCGCGCTCGCGGACATCCTCGTGGTCGGCCGCTCGGGCGTCGAGCTGCAAAGCCGCAAAGGCGGCCCCGTCACCGTGGCCACGTCCCCGGACGAACCACCGAAGGTGGCCGAGCAAAAGAACCAGACAGAGGGGGCGGAAAAAAAGAAGGATACCGGCGCCCCGTCCGCCGAGCCCTCCGCGGCGCCGGCGGCCGACGCGCCTCCTCCTCCCCCGCAATCGGAAACCCTTTCGCGGGACGAGCTCGCGCGGGAGGCGAAACCCGAACCCGCCGAGGCCGAGCCGTCCCCGTCCCCGCGCCCCGCGAGCCCGCCCCGCGCGGCCGCGAAGGCCGCTCCGTCGGCGGCCACGGGCGCATCCCGCCCCCGCAGCATCGAGGCCGATTCGATCCTGAATCCCTTCGACGACAGGCCGAGCCCCCGGCGCCCGCCGTCATGGCGGCGGCCGCCCCCGCCTCCGCCGCCGAGCGAATTCGAGAACGACGAGGACGACGATTCGAGTGATTCCGGCGTCCTGCCCTACGAGGGCAAATTCGCCGAGGTCATGAGCCTGATCCAGTCGAAGAAACACGCCGAAGCGCTGGCCCTCGCCGGTGCGTGGCGCGAGGCCGAGCCGGGCGACGCGCTCGCGCTCGTCGCGCTCGGCGAGTCGTTCGAGGGCCTTGGCAACCTCCCCCAGGCCGCGCGTGCTTATGGCTCGATCATCGACCTCTTCCCGTCCCGCGCCGACCTCCGCCGTTTCGCCGGCGCGCGGCTCGAACGAATTGGCCCTCGCGCCGACGGCGTCCCCTTCCTCGTCGTCGACACCTATGAAAAGGCCGTCGCGTCGCGCCCCGATCATCCCTCCGGACACCGGCTCCTCGCGTATGCGCTCGCCCGCGCCGGAAAATTCGCCGAGGCTTTCGAGATCATCACCGCCGCATTCGCGCGCCGTTATCCGAGCGGCCGCTTTGCCGGCATTCGCCGCGTCCTCGCCGACGATGTCGGCATCCTCGCCGCCGCGCTCATCCGCGCCAAACCCGAGCGCCGCGCCGAGGTCCAGAAAACCTTGGGCGCGCTCGGCGTCCCCCTCGCCACGCGCCCCTCGCTTCGGTTTGTCCTCACGTGGGAGACCGACGCGAACGACGTCGATTTCCACATTCGCGACAGCCGCCGCGGCCACGCCTATTACAGCCACCGAAAGCTCCGCTCCGGCGGCGAGCTCTTCGCCGACGTCACCACGGGCTATGGCCCCGAATGCTTCGCCATCGACGGTCGCGCTGTGGCCTACCCGTATCGCCTGCAGGCCCATTACTATTCGAAGGGTCCGATGGGCTACGGCATGGGCAAGCTCCAGATCGTCGAGCACGACGGAAATGGAGAGATCCGGCTCGAAGAGCGGCCTTTCGTGGTCATGACCGACCGCGCATTCGTGGATCTCGGGGTGGTCACCGGCAAGCTGCCGGCGCCGCGCTGACATCCCGGACGGCGCTCGCGTGACTGTTCAGAGGAGCGCGCGAATCTGCTCGTCGAGGGATCCCGCGCCGACCACGAACGCGCGACGCAGCCGCTCGGCCGGCTTCACGTCCGGTGTCCTCCCGCATGCGGCTTGCGCCTCGCGCAGAAGACGTTTTTCGGCGCTCGTGAAGCGGCCGTCGATGATCGCCGCCGCGTGCAGGACCTGCAGCGCCATTCGTTGCTCCGCATGCGGCAGGCGCGAAAGCACGTCGAGGAACACGCGTGAATCATCGATGCCCTCCGGCAGCGGATCGTCCACGCGCCGCAAGACCTCGACGAGCACCGCATGCAGATTCGGGTGCAGATCTTCCGTTCGCACGATCGCGCTCGCCACCGCGCGCACGAGCGCGAGCCGCCCCTCGGCCGAGAGCGCGATTCCCTGATCGAAGATCGCGCCCACGAGCTCGCGCGCGGCCGACGGGCCCATCACACGAATCTTCGCCTCGCGCAGCACGATCCAGCAAACGATCCCGTTCCACGCGGCCGTACCGGGCACCGCGACGAACGGCAGCCACGTGCGCACGAGCGCGCGGCCCGCGAGGCGACGGACGAGCACCTTCACCGCGAAATTGGTGACGCTCACCTTCAGCTTGTAGAGCAGCGATGCGACCGCCAATTTGATCTTCGACGCCTCGCGCCGCGGATCGACCCCGAACACGCGCTCCGTCGGGTTTGGCAATTCGAGCGCCGCGCGCGCGAGCGCCGTGGCCACGGCCGTGCCGTCGCCGCTCGCCTCGGTCGCGAACGGATCGAGCCCCGCGGCGCGGGAGAGCTGGTGCACGGCACGCAGCGAATCCCAATAAAGATACAGAATCTCCGCCACGGACGCGACGATCGTCACCCCGCCGACGAGCGCCCAGTATCGCGCGGCCGCGCCTACGCTCGCGTGCTCGGCGCCGAAGAGCCGCTCCGCGAGCACCTCCGCGCCCGCCGCGAGCGCCGCGCTCACCGCGCCTGCGACGCACGCGCGGATCACGGCGCCGCGCACCACGACCGAGAGATGCCGACGCTCCTCGGCGTTCAGCACGCTCACGGCGTCGGCGGCGGCGACGCGCGGCAAGGATGCCGAGAGCCGGCGGAAATAAAGCACCCCGAGCCGCTCGAGCAGCGGCGCTTTCGCCTCCACGTTCGCTGCCGGATCCGTCCCGCTCGCGCTGACCATGCGACGCCCGACGATACACGAATGGCCCTTGACGTGCGGCGGATCTTTGCGTTTGCTCGGCGAGCGGGGCGAGCCCCGTGGTCATCGGACCTCGAAAGGAGAAAGCGCGTGGGCGTCGTCACGTTCGACAAGAACGGGGAGAAGGTGAATCTCGGCGCGATCAGCGAGTCGCCGCCCGGCGGGGTGACGCGCGAGGAGGCGGCGCGCGAGCTCGGGGAGCTCGGCGAAGAGCTTTTCGAGCTACAGGATCTCCTCTGGGGCGCGCGCACGCATTCGGTGCTCGTCGTCTTGCAGGGGCGCGACACCGCGGGCAAGGACGGCGCGATCAAGAACGTCGTGGGCCTGCTCAATCCGCGCGGCGTGCACGTCACCTCGTTCGGCGTGCCCACGGAGGAGGAGCGCGAGCACGATTTCCTCTGGCGCATCCACCGCCAAACGCCGCGCAGGGGCGAGTTCTCGATCTTCAACCGCTCCCATTACGAAGACGTGCTCGTCGTGCGCGTCCACGACCTCGTCCCCCGCGAGGTCTGGGGCGAGCGATTCGGCCACATCCGCGATTTCGAGGAGCTGCTCTGCGAGCACGGCACGATCGTGCTCAAGTTTTTCCTGCACATCAGCAAGGACGAGCAGAAAAAGCGCCTCCTCGAGCGCGAAGAGGACCCGCGCACCGCCTGGAAGCTGAACCCCGGCGACTGGCAGGAGCGCGAGAAGTGGAACGAGTACACCGAGGCCTACGAGGACGCCATCTCGCGCACCGCGACGAAGCGCGCCCCGTGGACGATCGTGCCCGCGGACACGAAATGGTACCGGAACCTGGTCATCGCCCGCGAGCTCGTGCAGACGCTCCGGCCCTATCGAAGGGTTTGGCAGAACAAACTGGATGAGATCGGCAAGGAGCGCAAAGCCGAGCTCGACGCCTACCGGGCGCGCAAAACCTGACCGAGGCGCCTTGCCATGCGAACGATGATCCTGTGCTCGGCTTGCAAGCGGCACGTCTTTTCGTCCGAGCCCTCGTGTCCGTTCTGTGGCCTCGAGCTCGATCCCGCCGCGCGGAAATCGAAAACGCCCGCCCTTTCCCCGGAGATGTCGCGCGCGCAGCGATATGCGCTCGGCGCGGCCATGGCCATGACCCTCGCGGGCACGGCCTGCAAAACCGAGGATTCGCCCGCGGTCGAGCCCGAATCCGCCGAGAATGCCACGGCGAGCGCCGCGCCCCTCGCCCCGCCTGAACCGCCGCGGCCCACGCCGCAGCCCGAGGACCGGGCACGCGAGGCCCCGCCGCCCCCGAGCCCTTTCCTCGTCGGGGCTCCGACGAACGACCCGCCCCCCTTGCCCGAATTACCCCAGCGCGTGGACGTCGCGCCCGCGGATGCCGGCGCCCTGGACGCAGGCCGAACCGTCGCCCGCAAACCCCCTCCGCCGCCTCCTCCTCCCCTCGACGACCCGCCCGACGGCTGGCGACGCAATCACCGCTGCATCCGCACCCCCAATGGAGGAATGAATTGTCCGCCTTACGGATGCGTTTTTCCGGACGAAGCCTGCGACACGTTCCGGGTTTGATCCGTCTCAAGCCCGCGGCTTCGCGAACAGATCCTTGATGAAATCGAGCACCGTGAGGTTCTTGTAATCACGGAACTCGCCCGCGTCGAAATACGCGCCGCCGCACGTCGAGCACGTCTCGTACCAGAGGTGCGGCTGCGCCGGGTCGACCATGCGTATGAGCGGATTGCCGTCGCGTGGACAGCGCACGTACGGGATCGTGTTGTTTTTCCGCCCGGTCTTCGGATCACCCGAATCGATGATCTCCGAGCCTCGCATCGATTTCAGCCGCTCGTTCTCGCGGCTGTCGAACCAGAGGCCTTTGCAGGCCGTGCAGCGATCGACCTCGATGTCCTCGAACACCACGATCTCCATCGCCGCTTTGCATTTGGGACAGTTCACGGTCGTTTTCCTCTCGGCTCGTACGAGCGAAATCCTCTTCGGCGCGCGCGTCGCGCCCCGATGAACCCAAGGGCGACGAGGGCCGCCCCAAAAACGCTGGCCTCGCCGCCCGTTCCCCCGCGCGCGACGCCACATGCACAATCGCCCAGCGGCTCGGTCGCCGGGACGTCCCCGGGCGGCACGCCCGCGTCCACGGGCCCTCCGCCGGCTCCACCGCCGCCAGCACCGGCGCCATCGCAGGACATCGCATTCAGCGTCATTTGCATGATCGGCCAACGTGGCTCGCAGGTCGAGCGGGTTGCGCTGCCTGCGGGGCAGGGGAGCGGGCCGCACAGATCCGCGAGGCGCGAGATCACGCCGAACGTCGAGCCCGCGGTCACGGACAAACCCACGGAAAACCCGTCGAGCGCCTCCTCGGTGCACGCATACACGCCCGCCTCCGCCCAGCGCAGGCACCGCGCGTGCAATCGAGAGACCTGCTCGAACGCCCACGCGGGCGCAGGCGTTCGCCAGATGCCGTCCTTTTCGCCGCCCACGACGAGCGCTTTGCCGTCGGGCGACAGGGAAAAACCCAGCAGTGCTCCTTCCCCGACGAAAAGCTCCTCCCACGTCTTCGCGCCGTCCGCCGAATGGAGCAGCCTTCCTGGCGCGCCGTCGAGTCGCACGTACACGCGGTTCGCGTCCGCTGGATCGACTGCGCCGATGAAAGGCCCGTGCGTGTCGTCGCTCCCGGGCACCGGCGTGACCTCGTGGGTTTTCCCGCCGTCCGTGGAGCGGAGCACGACGCCCATCGGCATGGCCCCGCCGAGCACGCCGCTCACGTATACGACCGCAGGATCCGGCGTGAGATCGACCGTCAACCCGCGCAGATTGTCGGGGAAAACCGCATCTGCGTCCGTGAACGACGCCCCGCCGTCCTCGGTCCAGAAAAGCCTCGTCTCGAAGCCCGAACCGAGCGGTGAGGATGTGAGCACCACGGCGCGGGCCGGGTTTGTCTTGTCCACCGCGAGGTCGACGACGAGCTTCCCTTCGAGCGCGCCCACCCGCGAAAAGCCGCACCCGTCCGGTGTCGAGACCGAGAGCCCATCGGGCAAACCCACGAGCAGCGCGCTGCCTGCGGTGATGCCGATCGGCGGGTCCCAGATTCCCGCGAACGACATCGCCTCCTCGCACACCCACGACCAGCGCGCGCCCCCGTCCGTGCTCACGACGAGCCCGTACGTCGCGCGCAGGACCACGTGCGCCGGATCCATCGGATCGACCTCCACGTGTCCGGCCGAAGGAAATCGACCATTTCCGAATGCCGCGCCCGAAGTCAGC
Source organism: Polyangium jinanense (assembly GCF_028435265.1). Classification (GTDB taxonomy): domain Bacteria; phylum Myxococcota_A; class Polyangia; order Polyangiales; family Polyangiaceae; genus Polyangium; species Polyangium jinanense. The sequence continues at coordinate 465,918 of NZ_JAGTJK010000001.1, forward strand.
ACGAGGACAGCGAGAGCCGCGAGGCCTCCGAGGCGCCTCATGGCAAACAATGCCCCTGGAAGCAGGAAAAACCGGGGACGCAGTCGACGTTCGTCACGCAATGGCCGCCCTCGGGGCATTTCTTCGCGCAGGGGCCGCCGCAATCCGGGTCGGTTTCGCCGCCGTTCTGGTAGCCGTCGGTGCAGGTCGGCTTGCACGTGAGCTTCTCGGGATCACATACGCCGCCCTTGCAATCGGCGTCGACGAGGCACGGGTAAAACGGCGGGCACTTCACCTCGCACGAGCCGCCGCAGTCGTAGCTCGTCTCGTCGCCGTTGTGCTCGCCGTCGAAGCAGGAAGGCGTGGAGCAGACGGCGCTGCCCACCGGGCCTTCGCAGATCTTGCTCGCGCAATCGACGCCATTCACGCAAGGCGCGCCCGGCGCGCATCCGCTCGGGCAAACCGCACCGCAATCGATCCCCGCCTCGTTCCCATTCTGCACGCCGTCCGCGCACGTGGGCCCCGCGCACGCTCCCTGCACGCACGACGCGCTGTCGCAATCGATCCCGCCCTCGCAAGCCGAACCCAGCCCGCATTTCTTGCAGTCCGGCCCGCCGCAATCGACGCCCGTCTCGGCCCCGTTCTTCGCCCCGTCCGAGCATGTGGGGATCGCCGCGCAGACGCTGGCCTCGCAGAACCCGGAGACACAATCCGCGTCGATCTCGCAGGCCACGCCGAGCGGGCACGCGGGACACGTCGGCCCGCCGCAATCCGCGCCCGTCTCCGCGCCGTTTTTCGCCCCGTCCGTGCACGTCGGCGCGCAGATGTCCGCTTCGCAGAGACCGCCCGCGCAATCGCTGTCCGCGCCGCAACCCGCGCCCGTCCCGCAATCCGCGACGCACGAGCCGCCGCAATCGACGTCCGTCTCGTCGCCGTTTTCGATCGCGTCGCTGCATGTCGGCGGAATGCACGTCCGATCCGGCCCGCACTTGCCGCTCGCGCAATGCACGCCGGACGTGCACGCCACGCAATTCCCTTTGCCGTCACACGCGGCCCCGCCGCCCTCGTCGCAGGGCGCTCCGATCGGCTGGTTGTCGAAGCCGCAGCGGCCGTCCTCGAAGCACCGCGGCTCACCGCACGCGGAGGCGAGCCCCGGACAATCCGCGTCGCTCGTGCACGAAGGCGCGCCACCCGCGCCGCCTTGCCCGCCCGCGCCGCCCGCGCCCGTGGACGCGGACGAAGACGACGCGGAGGACGACGACGACGCGGAGGACGACGACGACGCGGACGAAGCTTGTTCTTGTTGGATCCGACGTTCGTCGACGTCGGCGAGGAGGACACACCCCGCGAGGGGCGCGAGCGTCACGAACGCGAGCTTGGGCGCCTCCCGGACGAACGAAGCGAGGCGCGCCGGGGGGATCATCGAGTCCCCCCGAGGATTACCACGACTTCACGTGGCGCCGCTCCTTGATCTCCTGCGACAGCATCTCGACGAAGCCCGCGAGCGGCATCGCCTTCTGCTCCTTGATGCCGTACCTGCGCACGGTCACCGTCTGCTCCGTCTCTTCCTTGCCGCCGACGACGAGCAGGATCGGCACTTTGCGCGTCGCGCCTTCCTGGATCTTCTTGCCCATCGTGGCCGAGCTCGTGTCGAGCTCCACGCGCACGAGATCCTCGCGGAGCAGCGCCTCGATCTTCTTGCCGTACGCGAGGAACTTGTCGCTCACGGGGATGATCACGACCTGTACGGGCGCGAGCCACGTCGGGAACGCGCCGCCGAAGTGCTCGATGAGGAACGCGATGAAGCGCTCGTGCGTGCCCATCGGCGCGCGATGGATGCAGTACGGCGTCTTCTCCTTGCCGTCCTTGTCCGTGTACGCGAGCCCGAAGCGCGACGGGACCGCGAAATCGAGCTGATTCGTGGAGAGCGTGAACTCGCGGCCCGTCACCGTGACGAACTGGAAATCCACCTTCGGCCCGTAAAACGCAGCTTCGCCGGGCGAGAGCTTGTAGTTCGCCCCCATCTCCTCGAGCGCCTCGGTCACGAGCCGCTCCGAGAGCGCCCAGTTCTCCGGATCGTCGACGTACTTCGACCCGCGCTTCGGATCCGCCGGATCCCAGAGCGACAGGCGCATGAAGTAGTTCGTCAGTCCAAACAGCGAATAGTACCGCTCATGGAGCTGCATGACCGCCTGGAACTCCTCCTTGAGCTGCTCGGGCGTCACGTAGATGTGCGCGTCGTTCATCGTCATGCCGCGCACGCGCGTGAGGCCCTGGAGCGCGCCCGCGCGCTCGAAGCGGTAGACCGAGCCGTACTCGGTGTAGCGCAGCGGCAGATCGCGGTACGAGTGCTTCTCCGAGGCGAACACCATGTGGTGGTGCGGGCAGTTCATGGGCTTCAGGTAGTACGCCTCCTCGGGCCCACCCGCGCCGCGCCCTTCCTCTTCGAGCACCATCGGCGGGTACATGCCGTCCTCGTAGAGCGGGATGTGGCCCGAGGTCTCGTAGATGCCGCGCTTCGTGATGTGCGGCGTCGCGACCTTCTTGTAGCCCGCGCGGAACTCCATCTCGTGCGCGAGCTTCTCGAGCTCGTGCCGGATCGCCGCGCCGTTCGGCAGCCAGAGCGGCAGGCCCTTGCCGATCTCGTCGCGGATCGCGTAGATGCGCAGCTCCGCCCCGAGCTTGCGGTGATCGCGCTGCCTGGCCTGCTCCACGGCCGTGACGTACTCGTCGAGCTCCGCCTTCGTGTTGAACGCGTAGCCGTAGATCCGCGTCATCATCGCGTTGCGCTCGTCGCCACGCCAGTACGCGCCCGCGAGCGAGTGCAGCTTGAAGGCGTCCGCCGGAATGTCGCTCGTCTTCGACACGTGCGGCCCTTCGCACATGTCGACGAAGCCACCGTTGGTGTAGAAACTAATTTCGCGGTGGCCCTTCTTGTTCGCGAGCTCCCGCGCGTACTCGGCCTTGAAGGGCTCGCCCATCTGGCCTTCGATGCGCGTGAGGGCCGCGTCGAGGGGCAGGTCCTCGTGCGAGAACGTCTGCGCCGCCGCGATGATCTCGCGCATCTTCCCCTCGATCGCGGGCAGCTCCGCGTCGCTCAGCGGCTTCGGCAGGATGAAGTCGTAGTAGAAGCCGTCGTCGATCGCCGGACCGAACCCGAGCTTCGTCCCCGGGTAGAGCGTCTGGACCGCCTGCGCCATGACGTGAGCGAGCGAGTGGCGGATGCGAAACAGCTTCTCGTCCTGGGGTTTTTCTTCGATGACGGGCATGGCTCGGATCTCTCGGTTGGGCTCGGCCTGTCCACCGGCCGAGCCCTCTCGGTCGAGGTCCCGGCCAGCACAAAGCTCTTGGTTTGGGGCGCAGAACGTGAGCCACCGCGGCCCCGAAAGCAAGCGACGTCCGCCCGCGCTGGCCTGCTCCGGGTCGGAAAAACGCCCGGGGGAGCGCAAGCCGAGGTTGCCTCCGGGGGGCCACCTCGCTACCTTCCGCGCGCTTTACGGTGCGGTGCGCCCCGGGCGCACACTTTCGAGGAGCAGTGAAGGCATGAGCGGCCACTCCAAATGGGCCACGATCAAGCGCAAGAAGGGCGCGCTCGACGCGAAGCGCGGCAAGCTCTTCACGAAGCTGATCAAGGAGATCACCGTCGCGGCGCGCATGGGCGGGGGCAACGTCGACGGCAACCCGCGCCTGCGCAAGGCGGTCACGGACGCGCGCAGCCAGGCGATGCCCGCCGACACGATCAAGCGGGCGATCCAGCGCGGCACCGGCGAGATCGAGGGCGTGAACTACGAGGAGATCGTCTACGAGGGCACGGGCCCCGGTGGCACGCTCTTCATCGTCGACGTGATGACGGACAACAAGAACCGCACCGTCGCCGAGATCCGCAAGGTGTTCGAGAAGAGCAACGGCCAGATGAGTTCGGGAGGCTCGGCGGCGTGGGCCTTCGATCGCAAGGGCGTCATCACGCTCGCGAAGGACGCGGCGAACGAGGACCAGCTCATGGAGATCGCCGTGGGCGCGGGCGCCGACGACTACTCCGACCAGGGCGAGGAGTGGCAGGTGACGTGCGCCATCGAGGCCACGGACCCGGTCGTGAAGGCGCTCGAGGACGCGAAGATCGCGGTCAAGTCGAGCGGCCCTGCGTACGTCCCGAAGAACAAGAAGCAGGTCGAGGGGCGTGACGCGGAGCTCTGCCTGAACCTCTTCGACGCGCTCGACGATCACGACGACGTGCAGAACGTCTACGCCGACTTCGACGTCTCCGAAGAAGAGCTCGCTCGCATCGCGGGCTGAGTCGAGTCCCGAGGGGGGACGCCTCGCGTCCCCCTCTCGAGGCGAGAGCGCTCTCGCGCTCTCGCGTCCTTCGTTCGTCGCCTGTCCATCGAGCAACATTCGGACTCGAACGAGCTCTGCAACGAGCCTGGGGAAGGACCGTCTTACGGGGTCGCCCGCGTGATCGCGTGGGCTTCGATCCAACGGTTCCTGATACCCTCTGCCTTCGCATGGAAGGAGACCCCATGGCTAACTTCGGCAAGCTCGTACTTTCGGTCCTCGCATTCCCTGCCTTGCTCCTTGCCTCCTCGCAGGCGCTCGCCATCGACACCCCTCCCGAGTGCGGGAAATTCGATTTCAACAAGAACGGCCTCGGCTGCGAAATCCGCGTGGAGGGCGGCTGCGAAGCCGACTGCACGTCGCTCCGGTTCACCGCCGGCTGCGAGGGCGGATGCACCGCGTCGGCGTCGACGTCGTGCACCGATAATTGCGGCGTGAGCTGCATCGCGGAGTGCGATCCGTCGAAGCTCGATTGCATTCAGGGCTGTCACGACGAATGCGAGCAGCCGTTCATCGCGGATTGCCAGGCGAAGCACTCCGATCGTGATTGCGTGACCGACGCGAAGGCGAGCTGCACCAGCCGTTGCCGCAGCCAGTGCCAGGTCCAGCCGAGCAACTGCATCGAGCACTGCGACACGTGCTGCACGGGCGCGTGCACGGCGAACATCAACATGGATTGCGACCTCGCCTGTTACGCGAAGCTCGAAGGCGGCTGCAGGGTGCAGTGCCAGGAGCCCACGGGCGCGCTCTTCTGCAACGACCAGTACGTGTTCGCCACCGACGTGAAGTCGTGCATCAACGCCCTCATCGAGCAGGGCCTCCAGGTCGACGTCTCGGCCCAGGCGCAGGGCGAGTGCACGATCACGCTTGGCGGCGCGGATTGCTCGGGCTCGGGCGAGGCGAGCGGCCTCGGCTGCTCGGCGTCGCCGGGACAAACCGAGTCGCCGTTCGCCATGACGGGCATCGCGCTCGGCCTCGCGGCCATGGGCATCTCGGCCGCGCGGCGTCGCAATCGCAAGAACGGCTGATTCACGCGTTCGATCGAAACGTGGCGAGAGGCGCTCGCGGGCCATCCGCGGGCGCCTTCGTGTTTCAGGGGCTCCAGATCGGGAACTCGAACACGCCCCACGTGAAGAGCGCGTGCGCGAAGAGCGCCGGCGGCAAGCGATCCATCCGCATCGCGAGCCGGCCCCACACAAGCGAATAAGCGACGCCCGCCGCGACGAGCAGCGGGTTCGGGCCCACGCGCGCATCGCCGAGCAGGAACATCGTCGGCAGGTGCGCCACGCCAAACAGCGCCGCCTGCAAAAGCCACGCGCGCAGCCACCCGAACGACGCGAGCAAGGCGCGCTGCACGAGACCCCGCCAGACGAGCTCCTCGAGGGCCGCCACCACGAAGACCGCCCCGCCGAGCAGGTGCCGCCCCTCCGCGGCCGGATCACCAAGCGTCGCGTAGACGTGCATGATCCACGCGGCCCGCGGCGACGGCGGCGAGGTCACGAGCAGGTGCACGCCCGTCGCCACGCCGTAAAGCACCGCCGCCACGATCGCGCCGACGGTCAGATCCCCGCCGCGCGGCCGGAGCTGCTCGTCGAGCTCGCCCCGCGCGCGCAGGCGCCACACCGTGAACGCCGCGAGCGCCGTGTACATGATCACGAGCGAGCCGATCATCCACGGCGTGCCCGCGTGCTCGTCCGAGAAGGCAAACCCCACGGCGAGCGCGGTCGCCACGGTCACGCCGCCCGCGATGGAGAGCGCCTCCCGCTTCGACGTGGGCTCCTCGGCGACCTCCTCGCCTGCGTCGACCTCGTCCGGAACGTCGTCGTCCGAAGCCTCGCTCACCGGCACCTCTGCGCCACGCGATCGAGGATCCGATCGGCGAGATCCCGCTTCGACATCACCCCGAGCGCCTCCGCGTCGTTCGCCGTCACGATCGTCGCTCGGTTGTCCTCGCGGCCGAACGACTCCTGCGCGTGGTTCGCGACCACCATGTCCACGCGCTTCGCTTCCAGTTTGCCTCGCGCGTACGCCACGATCCCCGCGTCGTCGGCCGTCTCCACGGCGAACCCCACGAGCACGGGCCGCGTCCCCGTCCGCGCCGCGCCCACCTCCGCGAGCAGATCCGGGTTCGGGATGAGCTTGATCTCGAGCGTCTCCGCCGAACGTTTCCGCTTCGTCGCGCTTTGCTCGGCGGGCCGATAATCGGCCACCGCGGCCGACATGATCAGCGCGTCGGCGCGCCCGAGATCCGGGCCCATCGCCTCCCAGAGCGCCTCCTTCATCGCGAGCGCGCCCCGCACGTCGACCCGCGTCACGCCCCGCGGCGTCGCGAGCGCGACCGGCCCCGCGACGAGCGTCACCGACGCGCCTCGCGACGCCGCGCGCTCCGCGACCGCAAAACCCATCTTCCCCGTCGATCGGTTGCCGAGGAACCGCACCGGATCGAGATCCTCCACCGTCGGCCCCGCCGTCACCACGATCCGGATCCCCGCGAGATCCCGCGTCTCCACCGCCGCGAGCGCCGCGTGCGCGATCTCCGCGGGATCGGCCATCCGCCCCATGCCTCGTTCGCCCGAGGCCACCTCGCCCTCCACCGGACCGATGAGCGACACGCGCCCGTCTGCCGCGAGCGTCGCCACGTTCCGTTGTGTCGCCGGATGCCCCCACATGCGCGGATGCATCGCGGGCGCCGCGAGCACGGGCCCTCGCGCGCACAGCACGAGCGCCGTCAGCAGATCATCGGCGCGGCCCGCGGCGATCCGCGCGAGGAGGTCCGCCGTCGCCGGCACGATCAGCACGAGGTCCGCGGTGCGCCCGAGCTCGACGTGTTTTTCCCCGGGGTAGCCCGGATCGAACATCTCCTCGTGCACCGGCTCGCCCGTGATGCCGGCGAGCGTTTGAGCTCCCACGAACTCGCGCGCCGATCGGGTCAGCAGCGGGATCACGCGCGCTCCTGCTTTTTTCAGCAGCCGCGCGACCTCCACGGCCTTGTAGGCGGCGATGCTCCCGCTCACGGCGAGCACGATCGTGGGGGGGACGGACGAGGGAAGAGCGGCGAGCACGGGGCCGGAAAGGTTGCACGAAATGGGGCGAGCGTACATGCCCCCCGCCGCGGTAGGCTCCGGTCGTGTCCGACGCGCCCGAAACGACTTCGACATCCGCCGATCCACACGCCGCCCAGCAGGCGCGCAGGGACACGCTCGCGGCCGAAGCGGACGATCTCGCCCGCCGATCCGCGCGCCTCTCGGGTCTCCGCGGCCTTTTGTTTCTCGTGGCACTCGGATCCCTCGGCTACGGGTTTTTCCGTTCGCTCCCGACGATCGGCTGGGTCCTCGTCGCGCTCGGCTGGGCCGTCTTCATCGTCGTCGTCGCCGTGCACGGCGCGCTCGTCACGCGCGAGGCCGAGGTGCAGACGAGGCTCGGGATCGTGGACCGCTCGCTTGCTCGCCTCGCCGGCAAATTGCCCGAGGCGCTCCCGAACGGGCCTGCGGCCGAGCCGGGCCATCCGTATGCGATCGACCTCGACGTCTTCGGATCCGCCTCGATCTTCCGCCTCCTCGACGAGACCCGCACCGCGCCGGGCACCACGACGCTCGCGCGCTGGATCGGCGAGCGCGCCTCGCCCGCCGAGATCGCGGCGCGACAGGAAGCCGTGCGCGAGCTCGCGGGCCTGCCTGCGTTCCGTGAAGACCTCGCCACGCTCGGCGCCTCCGCGGGCACGCGTGGCCGCCCGACCGAGCCGCTCGTCGCGTGGGCCGAGGCCGAGCCCGTGCTGCGCGAGGGTTGGTCTCGTACGCTCGTGCGCGCGGCGTTCGTCCTCGTGCCCCTCACGGTCGGCTTCTTCGCGCTCTCGCAAGGCCTCGGGAGCGCGCTGCCGCCGCTCCTCCGCCGGGCGTACCTCGTGCCGTTCGTCCTGCAGGTCGTCGTCCTCTTCGTCCTCAGCGCGAAGATCCTGCCCGTGCTCGCGCAAGCCTCGTCGAAGGAGGCTCCGTTCGGCCGCTACCGCGACCTCTTCGCGCGCATCGAGGCCGAACCGCTGCGCGCGCCGCGCCTCGTCGAGCTCCGCTCTACCTTGCTCGGCGGTGACGGCGGCGCCTCGGCTTGCCGCGAGCTCGCCACGTTCGAGCGCGTCCTCGGCTTCGTCGAGCTCCGGCACTCGGGGCTCGCGCATCTGCTCCTGAACGTCTTCTTGCTCTGGGACGTCTTCTGCTTCGCCGCGCTCGAGCGCTTCCGCCTGCGCGCGGGGCGCCACGTGCGTGGCTGGTTCACCGCGCTCGGCGAGATCGAGGCGCTCGCGAGCCTCGGCGCGTTTGCGTACGAGCATCCGACGTTCACGTTCCCCGTCGTCGAGGAGGGCCCGCCGTGCTTCGTGGCCGAGCGGCTCGGGCATCCGCTCATCCCGGCGCGCGCGCGGCGCGACAACGACCTCGCGATCGGCGCCCCGGGCCGCGGGATGCTCGTCACCGGCTCCAACATGAGCGGCAAGAGCACGTGGCTCCGCTCGATGGGCCTCGCGGCCGTGCTCGCGCAGGCGGGGGCGCCCGTGTGCGCGCGATCCCTCCGCATGACGCCGCTCTCGGTGCGCACGAGCATGCGGATCAGCGACTCGCTCGAGCAGGGCGTCTCCCATTTTTATGCCGAGCTCGAGAAGCTCAAGTCCGTCGTCGACGCGGCGGATCACGGCGAGCCTGTTTTTTTCCTCCTCGACGAGGTCCTGCACGGAACGAACTCGCGCGAGCGTCACATCGGCGCGCGCGCCGTCGTCGTCCATCTCCTCGACAAGGGCGCGATCGGCGCCGTCACCTCGCACGACCTCGCGCTCGCGGACCTCGCGGAGCAGACGAACGGCCGGGTCGAGAACGTGCATTTCGAGGAGCACGTCGAGGAGGGGAAGATGACGTTCGATTACGTGCTCCGGTCCGGCGTCGTCTCGACCACGAACGCGCTCCGGCTCATGCGGCTCGTGGGGATCAACGTCGCGCTCCCTGACGCGTGACGACATTCGCCGCGGAGTTGATCCGAGGGGCCCGGATTCCGTAGAATACGCTTCCGCCTTTCCTCGCTCGGTCTCTGGGGCCGCGCCCCGAGGAGCCTCTCCATGCTCAGCCGAAGACGAACCTACCTGCGCCTCGCCGCCGTGGGGCTCGTCTCGCTCTTCGCCTCCGCGCTCCCCTCGGCCTGCGCGCTCGACGTGTACGGCACGTACGACCCCGACGCGCCGTGCACCGTCGGCGTGTCCGCGCCTTGTTACACGGGCGCGCTCGGCACGGCCGGCGTCGGGGCTTGCAAGCCGGGCACGCACGTTTGTCGTATCGATCGCACGTTCGGCGCGTGCCTCGGCGAGGTCGTCCCCCAAAAGGAGGACTGCTTCATGCCTGACGACGAGGATTGCGACGGCAAAGCTCGCGACGACGAGGAGTGCCTCTGCGCGCCCGGCGACACGTTGCCTTGCGAGACCGGGCAGCTCGGCGCGTGTGCGGAAGGCGCCCGCACGTGCACGCCCGACGGCTTCTCCTTCGGGCCCTGTCTTCCGTTCGTCTCGCCGGACCCCGAGGATTGTGCGACCGAGGCCGACGAGGATTGCGACGGCGCCACGCCCGGATGCACGGGAACCGTCGATTTTCTCGTCTCCCGCGGCGGCGCGAACGCGGACGTCGCATTCGCGGTCGCGACGAACGGAATCGTCCATGCGACGGCCGGCGTGATCGACGGCGACGTGACGTTCCGGACCGTGAACACCGGAACGTTTTACGTGGATCGGCGCGTCGCGAACCTCGACACGACGTGGAGCCTGGAAGTCCCTGCCATGGGCGGCCGTGCGGCGGCGCGTGGCGTCGCGGTCGCGGCCACGTCCGGGGACGTCATCGCGGCGGGTGAGTTCCAGGGCGCGATGGATTTCGGCAATGGCAAGACGATCACGAGCGCAGGCAATGGCGTCGATCCCTTCGTCGTCGCGGTGAGCGCGTCGGGCGACGTGCGCTGGGCGCGCGCGTTCGGGGACGAGCAAGTCCAGTTCGCGAATGCGGTCGCGGCCGGGCCGGACGGCTGGATCGCCGTCGCGGGCGAGGCCTCGGGCGTGGTCAACTTCGGCGGGAGCGCGCTCACGGCGAGTGGCGCCGACGCATTCGTGACCATCCTCGACTCCGAGGGCAAACACATCTGGAGCCGCGTCTACGGCGACGCCTCCCCGCAGGCGGCCTACGGCGTCGCGTTCACGGCCACGGGCGACGTCGTCGTGGCGGGCGAATTCGACGGGTCGCTCGATCTCGGCAGCGGCGTCCTTTCCTCCGCGGGCGGCGGCGACGCCTTCGTGGCGCGGCTCTCGGGCGTGGATACGAATGCAAGGTGGAGCGTCAAGCTCGGCGATGACGCGTTCCTGCAGCGCGCCTACGCGGTTGCGGTTGGCCCCTCGGACGAGATTGCGGTGACCGGGACCTTCGCCGGATCGATCACGATCTCCGGCACGACCCTCACCAGCGCGACGTCGGTGGACGCATTCCTCCTCGTCTTCGAGCCCGAAGGCGCGCTCCGTTTCGCGAAAAAGCTCGGCGACGCGACCGGCGGCGATCAGATCGGCGCGGGCGTCGCGTTCGACGCGGCCGGCAACGTCGTCGTGACCGGCAGCTTCGATGGATCCATCGATTTCGGCGCTGGCGCGATCCCCTCCGCGGGGACGGCCGACGTGTTCGTTGCGAAATACGCTTCGGCCGACGGCGCGCTCCTCTGGGCGAGGACGGCAGGTGACGCCGAGGCGCAGCGCGGCTTTGGCATCGCGGCCCTCCCGGATTCGAGGATGCTCCTCTCGGGCGGATTTGCTGGCACGATCGATTTCAACGCCCCGGCCGCGCCGCTCGTGAGCCAGGGCCTGCTCGACGTGTTCGTGGCGCGCCTCGAGCCCTGAGCTTTTTCGACGCGGCGGATTTGCGGGCAATCGCGCCGCGATTTCGCGTATCCTCTCTCCGCCCATGACCTCGCTCGCCCTCGGCAGCAGCATCCGCCGTGTCGTCGTGCACGCGCGCGGCGCTCTCGTCACCCGGGCCGTCACGCTCCCGGCCGCGCTTTCGAGCGAGCCGTGCGAGCTCGTCGTCCCCGGTATCACCCCGCTCTCCGAGCCGTCGAGCTTCCGCGCGCTTGCCAAGGGCGACCGCGAGGTCGTCTCCGTCGGCGCGCGGTTCGTCGTCCCCGAAGGGCCGGCCAAAGTCGGCTCGGCGCGCGAACGCCTGCGCGTCCTCGAAGCCGAGCGCGACGCGCTGACCGACGCGCGCACGCACCTCACGGGCCGCCGCAACCTGCTCGCCGGTTTGTCTTTCGATCTCGGCATGGATCGACGCCTCCGGCAGGGAAATCCCCGGGCGCGGATCGAGGACGCCCTCGCGACCTCGCGCCTCGCCCAGGAAGAGCTCGCCGTGATCGATACACGCCTCGCGGAGCTCGATGCCTCGATCGAGCGCGTCCAGCGCGGAATCGACGCTGCGCGTCTCGCCGAAGCGCAGGCGAGTACCGACGAGCGCACGGGTGCGTCCCGACCGACCCTCGCTTGCCACGTGCGCCTCGGCGCGGGGCAGGGCGTGATCGAGGCGCTCGAAATCGAGTATGTCGTGCTCGCGGCGCGCTGGTGGCCGACGTACAAGGCTTGGCTCACGAAGAACGCGACGCGCGTGCGGCTCGAGCTCGACGCGCTCGTCGCGCAGGACTCGGGCGAGGACTGGAAGGACGTCGAGCTTGCCCTCTCGACCGCCGACCTCGTCCACGACGCGCGTTTGCCCGAGCTTCAATCGCTCCGGTTTGGCCGGGCGCAGCCCCCGGCGAAGCGTGGCTATCGCCCGCCGCCGCCCGGGCTCGACGCGATGTTCGAATCCTACGACGCGGCCATGGCGAAGATGCCGCGCGCCGCGCGCACCGACATTCCTCCACCGCCGCCTGCCGCGCGGCCCGCGGCGCCCCCGCCGCCGCCCAAGCCGGCGGCCACCGTGGCACCACAATCGCTCGGCGCGCCGCCCCCGGCGCCGGGGTTCGGCCCGTCGATGGATATGCCGGCGCCCGCCGCCATGCCGATGCCCGCTCGCTCTGCGCCTGCGCCCGCCAAAAAGGCGGCGAGGAAGGAGGAGGAATCGGTCCTGTACTCGCTCAAGTCGCTCGTCGGCCCCAGCGGCGGCGGCGGTCCCGAAGGCCTCCTCGACGAACTGAATGCCGGCGCCTCCAACGAACCCGCGCCGCTGCCGCCTCTCGAACCCGACGATAGCTGGCTCGAATTCGACGCCCTCGTCCTCGCCCCCGCCGACGACAAACAGCGCCGTGGCCGCCTCGGCCGCGTCCCCGACGACGCCTCCCGCCGCGAAGCGAACTCCGCCCGCGAGCGCATCGACGTCCTCCCGAACCCCGCACGCACGCAGGATCCGCTCGTCTCGCGCGGCCGCTTCGACCACCGCTACGACGCCGAAGGCCGCGGCGACGTCCCCTCGAACGGCCGCCCGCACCGCGTGCACATCAAGGTCGGTGAGGGCCCCGCGAGCCCGCGTTTCCGCGCCGTCCCGCGCGAATCGACCGAGGTCTATCGCGAGGCCCGCATCGAAAATCCCCTCGGCGCGCCGCTCTGCGCCGGCCCCGTCGATGTTTTCCTCGAAGGCGCGCTCGTCACCACCGCGGAGATCGCGGCCGTCGATCGCGGCGGCTACGTGCAGGTTGGCCTCGGCGTCGAGGATCGCGTGCGCATCGCGCGAAACGCTCGCGTCGAGGAAAGCTCGGCCGGCTTGCTCGGCGGATCCACCGTCGTCGACCACCACGTCACCGTGGACCTCACCTCGTCGCTCGGCGTGCCGATCCAGATCGAGATCCTCGAACGGATCCCGGTCACCGACGACAAGGACGTCACCGTGAAGCTCACGTCCGCCGAGCCCGAGCCCGAGGTCTACGATCAAGCGGACATCGGCGCGCCCGTGCGTGGCGGCCGCCGCTTCCGCGTCGAGGTGCCCGCGAGCGGCAAGTCGAAGATCACCTACGCCTATCGCATCAAGCTGCCTGCCAAGAGCGAGATCGTCGGAGGAAACCGCCGTGAGTGAGCCCGTGGTGGAGCAGGTTCGTTCGGAAAAGCCCTCGCAGGATCGCGCGCATGCGAGCCGAGCCGCGCGGGTCACGCTCTTCGAGGACCGCGCCGAGGTCGTGCGTCGCGCCTCCTTCCGCGCCGAAAAAGGCGCGCGCTGGGAGGCCATCGCCGGCGTCTCGCTCCTCGTCGACGACGGCACGGTGCAAGCCAAGGTCACGAAAGGCGAGGCGCGCGTGCTCGCGGCCCGCGTGCTCCGGCGCGCGCACGAGGAGCGCGTGCTCGGGCGCGAGGAGATCGAGGCGCTCGAACGCGAGGCGCGCGCCGCGCGGGATCGCGTGGCCGCCGCCGACCGGGCGATCGAGCGCTTGCAGCGCGGTTTGCAGCACCATTACGAGCTCGCCACGCAATGGGTGAAGAGCGCCTCGCTCGGCCCGCGCAAGGCATCGGATCCGGACGTCGCGGGCTCGTATCGCGATGGATGGCGCGCGATCGACGCAGCCGCGAAGACTTCGCTCGACGAGGTCGCCCGCGTCCGCGAAGCGCGCGCGCAAGCCGATCTCGATCGTCGCCGCGCCGAAGCGCGCCTCGCCGAGGGACGCGCGGAAAAACCTCGGTACGACGCGGTGATCGAGGTCGAAATCGACGCGCCCGAGGCGAGCGACGTCGAGGTCGAGATCACCTACCGCCTCCCCTGCGCGCTCTGGCGTCCCGAGCACCTCGCGCGCCTCATCTCGGACGGTCCCGAGGCCACCGCGGGCACGGTCGAGATCGTCACGTACGCGACCGCGTGGCAACGCACGGGCGAATCGTGGGACGACGTCGATCTGCGTTTCTCCACGGCGAGGCCCACACGCGCCGCCTCGCCGCCGCTGCTCGCGGACGACGTGCTCGGCACCCGCAAGAAGACCGAGGAGGAACGTCGCAACATCGTCGTCGCCGCGCGCGAGCAATCGATCCAGCTCGCGGGCCTCGAGCGCGGCGACCGCGCGGCCTCCGAGATGCCCGGCGTCGACGACGGCGGCGAGCCGATCACCTACGCCGGCAAAGAGCGCGCCTCGCTGCCCTCGAACGGACGCCCGTGCCGCGTGGAGATCGGCCGCGTGACCGTGAAGGCCGAGCTCGCCCGCGTCGTCGTCGCCGTGCGTTCCCCCGCGGCGCACCTCCGCGCCACGGCCACGCTCGAAGGCGCGGGGCCGCTGCTCGCGGGCCCGGTGCGCCTCGCGCGTGGGGCGAGCCTCGTCGGTCGCGCGCGCCTCGATTTCGTGGGCAAGGGCGAGCCCTTCGAGCTCGGCTTCGGCCCCGACGACGCGATTCGCGTGCGCAGGAGCGAAGACGAAAAGCGCGACACGCAAGCGATCACCGGCGCGCAACGCCTCGAACGCAAGGTCACGCTCTACCTCTCGAACCTCTCGAACAAGGCGCGCAAGGTCGTCGTCACCGAGCGGATTCCGGTCAGCGAGATCGAGGACGTCGAGATCCACCTCGCCGAGGCAGGGGGTTTTTCCCTCGACAAGGACGGCTTTTTGCGCGCCACGGTCGAGGTCGGCGCGCACGCGACGCGCACGCTCGTGTACACGTTCGAGGTGCGCGCCGGCGCGCGCGTCATGCTGCCCGCGTTCTGACGTCGCGCTCAGCCGAGCACGAAATCGATCTCGAAGAAGTCGTAATGCGCGGCGCGCATCCCCATCGCCGCGTACGTCGCCTGCGCGTGGTGGTTCTCCTTGTCCACGTAGAGCCGCACGCCGCAGACGTTCTTGTCGGCCCGCGCCTTCGCGAGCACGTGATCGTAGAGCGCGCGGTAGACGCCCGTGCGCCGCGCGCCTTCGGCGACGTAGACCGACTGGATCCACCAGAACGTCCCGTTCCGCCAGTCGCTCCACTCGAACGTCACGAGCAGCTGCCCCACGGCCTGGCCCTCGCGCTCGGCCACCAGGTAAAACCCCTTTGCCGGGTCCTCGATCACCGCGCGCGTGCCCCGGAGCGTCGTCTCCGGATCGAGGGTTTTTCCTTCGGTCTCGAGCGCCATCGCGCGGTGGTTTTGCGCGAGCGTCTCCACGTCCCCCGCGTGCGCGAGGCGAATCGAAACGGGCTCCATCGGCTCTTGTCTCACTTGCCTGGCGGTGCGATCGACGGCTTCGGCCGTTCATCGGGGTAGAACGTGCGGGGGATCGGCTCGTGCTCCACGAGGTAGCCGAACTCCTTCTGAAAATCCTCGATCGAGATGTCGAGCACGTTCGCGAACCGCGCGAGCTGGCTCGAATCGTCGAAGTCATCCTTGCGCAGCCGCAGCATGTACCTTCGCGCGATCATGTACCGGTCGCTCGCGATGTCCACCATCCGCACCCGCATGCGGCCCGTCTTCGGATCCATGATCGTGTCGAACGGCACGGCCTGGAACGAGCCCTGCACCATTGCCACGAGCGCGCCCGTGCCGCCCTCCGCGAGGTACTTCGCCGCGCAATACCCGAGGTCCCGCGCGTATTCCATGTCGTACGGGATCGGATCGGCGCAGCGCAGCTCGTAGCCGATGTTCTTCGGGATGATCGTCGCTTTGACCCCGAACTGTTTCAGCCGCTTCTGCACCTCGGCCTTGAGGATGTCGGCGAACGCGATCTCCGCGATCCGCACGTGCCCGTGCGCGTCGCGCTCCACGCCCGCGAGCCCTTCGAGGTCGTGCTCCTCCATGCGCTCGACGAGCCCCTCGGCGATCATGGCCACGCCGTCGGCGCGCCCCGTCGCGAGGCGTTTTACGATGGCGGCCGCGAGCAGGTCGACCACGGTCCGGAGCGGCACGTGCCCCTCCGGAAACTCCTCGGGCAGCAGCGTGAGCGTCGCGCCCGCGGCTTTGCCGATGCCGAGCGCGAGGTGCCCGGCCTTGCGGCCCATCGCGACCACGAAGTACCAGCGGTGCGTGGTCTTCGCGTCGACCATCAGGTTCTCGACGAGCTCGACGCCGATGTGCCGCGCCGTCTGGAAGCCGAACGTATCGGCCTGTCCCGGCAGATCGAGGTCGTTGTCGATCGTCTTCGGCACGTGCACCACGCGCAGGCGCCCCTTCGACTGGAGCGCGACCTGCGACGCCGAGAACGCCGTGTCGTCGCCGCCGATCGTGATGAGCTTGTCCACCTCGAGCCGGAGCAGCGAGAGCACCGTCTCTTCGAGCAGGTCCTTTGACTTCGTGGGGTTCGCGCGCGAGATCCCGAGGTATGAGCCGCCGCGGAAATGGATGCGGCTCACGTCGTCGATGGACAGCGGCCGGGCGTGCTCGAGGTCGCCCTTCATGATCCACTGGAATCCGTCCTGGATCCCGACCACGTCGTAGCCGGAGAGGACCGCGCGGATCGTGGCCGCGCCGATGACGGCGTTGATGCCCGGCGCGGGCCCGCCGCCGACGAGGATTCCCACCTTTTTCGGACCGTGGCTCATGACTTCGGCCCCTAGCATCCCCTTCGGGCTGGCGCTAACCTGGTTTGGTGACGAGGCGCTTTCGCTCGCTTGTTCTGCTGCTCGCGCTCGCCGCGTCGCCCTTCACGTCATTTGGGCTCCTCGGCTGCGCGTCGCAAGAGCAGGCCCCCGAAGCAGCCACGCCCCCGCCGCCTCGGCCGAAGAACGCCGCCGAGATCGCGCGGTCGATCGTGAACGCGCGCGTCGGCATGATGGTCTGGCCCGAGCGGCTGAAAGGCCATCCGCTCGAGTTCCGCCTGCGCGCGATGAACCCGCTCCGGAGCATGCTCGAAGGCACGGGCATCGACGTGACCGGCGACGTCGTCGCGGCCTACATCGCTTCGACCGGCGTCACGCGTGACGACCTCGCGGTCGCGATCGTGCAGCACAAGCTCGACGAGCAGCGCGCGCGCCAGGGCCTCCACACGATGATCGCCCGCAGCGAGCCGCGCGGCGAGTGGATCACGACGGCGAGCGTGCCCTCGGCGCGCGTCACGGTGCGTGGACAAACCCGCGTCGTCGCCCTCGTCGAGGATGGTTTTCTCGCGGTCTTGCCGGAGTCGCTCGCCCCGCAGGCGGCGCGTTTCGAGGGCACGGGCGGTTTCCCGGATCCCGAGGGACCCGAGGCCGTCGTCGCGACCGCCGACGATCCTTCGCGCAGCCTCGCGAGCTCGCAGGCGCCGCGCGTGCCGTCCACGATTCGTCATGCCGTCGCGCGCTTGCGCCTCGCCGCCGACGGCGGTGTCGACGTATCGAGCACGGGCGAGAGCACCGACCCGGTGCAGGCGAGCGCGGATGCGGCGGCGCTGACGGCCTCGATCGACCGAGCGACCTCGCTGAACCTCGGCATTGTAAAAGTTCGCCTCTTCGCGCCCGTCGTGTTCCGCGCCGAGGGCGCGCAGGTGAAGAGCGACCTGCACCTCACGCAGTCCGAGATTGATCGGCTCCTCACGCTCGCCGATACGTTGATGCCACGGTAGTCACGGCGCGCCGGGAATGGGCGCCTCGATGCGCCGCTGCGGAGCCGGGCTTCTTGTCGAGCTGGGTCGAGGTCCGGGGACACGGCCGTCCCTCACGGGAAGGGGCTCGAACGCGCCGGAGACGGCTTGCGGGGGCGCTCGAGGGGGCTGAAGCGGCGTTGCAACGCGTTGCGGGGGCGGTTCGGGCGCCCGAAGTGGGGTTGCAACGTCGACGGGTGGGACGGGGGCGCGGGAAACGGCGGGGCGAGCGGTTGCGTCGCCGCTCGCGGCGCCTGAGGTGCGTGGTGCAAGCCTTTGCCCCGCCGCGGAGGACGCTCGAACCTGCCTGCCAACGCGAGACGGAGCGGTTCATGCGAAAGAAGCGAGGGGGCGACACGTCGACGTTCGGGTTTCGGCCCGCGAAGGGGCTTGCGGAACTCTCCCGGTGCTGAATCGCGGGTGGAGGCGGGGGCCGCACTTCGTTGCGAATGCGGTTGAAACCTTCGGAATGGCATGTCGAGGCGTTGCGAGACGACTTCGGGCATGTTGGCGCGTGAAACAGCGGGAAAACGCTGGGACAACGGTTGATGGGGGCGTCGGCGCCTCCGTAGCCTGCCCACCTGCGTCGCGGGTTACGCACGGGGACGGGGAGGGGGCGCATGAGAAGCTGGCGACTGGCGGGGTGATCTCGGTCGCTACGTGCATGGCTGTGTCCATGGTGCCGATGGGATGCGGGGCGAGCGACGAGTACGCCGTCGCGCCCAGGCAGGGCAGCGGGCTCGCGCTCCCTCCGATGAGGTCCAGGCGCTTCAAGCGTGCGTCAAAGACGGGGGCCAGCGGCTTCGGCACAATGCGTACGAGTCGAGTTCGCGGTCGAGTTGACGGGCGACCGCGTCACGGCGGTGAAGCCCAAGGGCCCGCGGCTCGACGACGCCGGCGTCCAACACTGCATGACGGAAGCGCTGCGGAGGATGGCGGACGCGGGGTTCTCGCCGGACAGCGACGCGACCCTGTTGACGTCGCGCGGCTACCTCTTTACCGAGGTCATTGCGCCGATTCAAAGCGAGCATCTCGAACTCGCGCCGCCGGATTTCAAGCCGATGCAGGTCGTCGAGCGACCGCGGCTGAAGCTCACGAAGGAGGACCGTGACGAACTGAGCGCGTCGCTGAACCGACTCTACGAGCGGATCGAGGCGATGGCAGGCTTCATGCGCGAGAACTGCGACGCGGTGGAAGCTGCGACGTATCGTGGCAGGATCCATGAAGTGCTCGTTCACGTCTCCGAGGCAATGGCGTGTGTACTGGCTGCACACGTCGAAGGCGAGCCCGTCTACGACGACACGGAGGTGCACCGCCGCCTGGTGGAAGCCGCGAACCGCGAGCGAGCGGAGTACCCGACCTGGAAAGCGATCGACGGCAAGTGACCTCCGGCCGCCCGTTCGTCCCGGAACCAAAAGTTTGTCCAGGGGCTTGACAGTCCGGTTTGTCTCCGGTAAGGATTGTCCTCGGAGGCCAACGTTGGGCGTGCGCTCTTGACCCGAGTAGCACCAAGACGTTCGCGTTGGCCTCCCCCTTTTTCTGCGCGGGTTGCGGTATCTTCTCCCTGTCATGCCGCGCGCCGCAGCCCTCGCCCCGCTCCTCTGCCTATCCCTCCTCCTACTCGCGCCTGTGAGCGCGGGCGAGGAGCCGAACCGCGTAGCGTTCCGGTTCGAATACACCCCGCCCCGCACGATCCGCGGCTGCATGGGCCGCGAAGACTTCATCATGTGGCTCGCGTCGGGGTTCGGTTATCCGGTTGTCCGGGATGATGCGCGTGCCCTCGTCCGTGTCGAGCTCACGCGCAAAGGTCGCGAGATAGAGGCGCACGTCTCTGCCTCGGACGAGCAGGGGGTCGAGCGGTGGCAGGCTGTCATCCCGACGCCACTCGATTGCCGCGAGCTCGTGCAGGATGCGGCCTACGCCATCGCGTTGAATCTCGGGCGGTGGGAGCTTCGGAAGCAGCCCGTCCCCGCGTGGCTCTTGCTGCGACCGCTGATCGAGGTGGGCTCGCCGGCCCCGTCCCCCCGCTACGAACCTTCTTCGCCTACGACGATGACGGCCCGCTTCGCCAGCGTACGCTGGATCCGTTTTACCAGGTGACGACGTCCCCGGCCCCTCCGACAAACCCAGGTGAGAGTCAAGGGCCAACGTGGGAGCTCGGCGCAGCGGGGCTGTTCGCGCCGTATGGTTTGCCCCGCTTCTCGCTCGGCGGTGAGGTCCGCGTCCTCGCTTCCCTCGCGCAGGAGAACATCGGTTTGTGACGTTTGCATAGCTCCTCATTCGTTCGATGAATCGGTGGCAGCGGACAGCCGCGCTCTGGCCCTAGCTGCTGCAATATCCCCCCAGGTGTCCTCATCTACTTCGAGCTCTGGATATTCTTCCAGCACGGGGTTCACGAGATGATCGAGTATCGCCGTCATGCTCCTTGCGACTGCCAATCGTAGGTCCTTGCTGTTGGCCTCCGACAATAGGGGAGCAATCTCGACCACCACCGAATTGAGAGCATCCATTGCCTCGATGCTGGCATCGCGCACGACTCGTGCAGCTTCCACCGTGCCTAATTTCATAGCCCTACTCCTAAAATGAACACCCTTCTGCCTCCATGCACTCTCGCATGCATCGCCTAAACCGACCACCACCTGGGGCCGGCAAACCTGGCGACCCCGAGCAGTAGCGATACACCTCTCCTTTACCTCGCGGCACCGCTCATCATCGTCATCTTTCTTTGGCCTCGCCGCCGCATCCGCGGCAACCTTCACAGTGACAGCCACGACGATTGTCGTCGCGAAAGCTTCGATGATGATCTCGGTGAGCGCAATCGTAACAATGGTGAGGGTGACGATCTCCCCGATCTGCCCCCGTTCCGGCCTCGTCTCCCCATTCGCCGGCGTGGACGACTCGGACTGGCGCAGCTTGCGCTGCTCGAGAAGGTCCTCCGGGAGGCTCATGCGTCGCAGCGCGATCCGCATGCAAATCCCAACCTCGGGCTGGGGCTCGCCCTTCGTCTCCACATCCATCACGTGGCCATCGTTGTCGACCTGCACCGTGGCATCGAGCGTGTAGAAGCCAGCGTTGATCTCGCCGCTGAACCCCTGCACACACTCCTTGAGGCGCCACGCCGTGGCGTCGGGGACGCGCGGCCGGTCACTCGGCACCGGCGTTTGGATAGGAGCAGGAACACCGGGCTCCGGTCAAGGCAGGTGTGGATTGCAAAACCAGCACCTCGTCGAGCTCTCTATCGAGCGCAGCCTGCTCTCACGGGGTTGCCACCCGACCGCGTGAGCAGCCAGATCGCCGCCGTCGACGCCCTCTACCTCGGCGAAATACGCAAGCGCGGCCTCGTCGCGCCCTCCGTCAAAAGAGAGGACGAGCGCGAGGAGGGCAGGCTCGCCGGCGGCCTCGTCCTCGCCTCGCGCACGCCGACAGCTACGACCCCGAGCGGGGGAAGCTCTCGACCTGGCTCTATCGAATCGCGAAAAACGAGTCCTTTCGACACAAGAAGGGCGTCGTCGAGGAATCCAGCACGTATTGGGGCGACCCCGACGAAGCCCTGCAGGTGGCGTCGGCAGCGCCCTCGCCCGCAGCGATCCTCGCCCGAAAGGAGATGCTTCGATTCGTCGACCAGCGCCTGCGAAGCATGGACGAGCGCTTGCGCGACGTGCTCTACGCGCATGTCTTCGACGGGCTCTCGGAAGTGGAGATCGCCGAAGCTCTCGGCATCCCCGAAGGCACCGCGCGCTCACGCCTCTTTCGGGCCTGCACCCAGGCGCGAGAGCTCCTCCGCGGGTACGAGGGCGAGCTGCGCCCCTTCATGGCGGCGATCCTGGCGGGCTCCGAGGCGCGTCCCGCGGGGTGGGAACGCCGCGCAGCGGAGGTGCTCGTCTGTACCGCCGGCCTTGCCGGCGTCGCTTATGGCCTCATGCAGCCGCCCGAGGTCCTTCGGACCGCCCAGTATTCCTCGCGCGCCGTGCAGGTGAACGTGAACGCCGAAGCCGTCGCGCCGGAGCTGTCGCCTGCGCCCGCGTCCGCGTCGCCCTGCTCGTGTGTGGATGCGTTGGACACGAGCCGACCCCGCGCGCTGGTCGCTGAAATCGAGCGCGCGGCTGCGCACGGAGACCAAGAGGCCGCGCGCGCCGCCCTCGTGCGCTACCTCCGGATGTACCCGCGCGACCCCCTGCATGCGCGCGCGCTTTTTGGGCACCTGCTCCAGCCGTAGGACACGCTCGAACAAAAGTGATCGAATCCGGGAGGGTTCGCGGGCCGGCCGGAACTATCAGGGAATGAGGCGACGATACGCGCCGCCCTCCCGCCCGAGCCGAACGCTCTGCTCCTGGCCTCGTGAAACGAAAAGACGCCGTATTCGGACTCGGGCGGGACTTTTCCGACGAATGACCCGCAGAAGAGGGCGATGGAGGCGGCGCACGTCTGGGCAAGCACCTCGCGCCTCCATCGTCCTCTCCTGCCGGCCACACGCCCCGGTCCGGCCCCCTGCTGCTCCCTCCGAACGCCCTCACACGCAGGCTGACGCTCGCGCCGTCCCACTGCTACGCTCGGCCCCCATGAGGCTCGTGAAGATCGGGGTTGCCAGCGTGAACGCGACGGTCGGCGCCGTCCGCTCGAACGTGGATCGGTGCATCCGCCTCGCGACGGCGATGGCCGAGGACGACGTCACGCTCGCGGTGTTCCCGGAGCAGGTCGTCGGCGGGTACGCGGCGGAGGACCTCGTGCAGTGGCAGGCGTTCGTGGAAAGCCAGCGGCGCGAGCTCGAGCGCTTCGCCGCGGAGACCGCGCGGCTCCGCACGGTGTTCGCCCTCGGCCTGACCGTCGGCGTCGAGGGCGACCTCTTCAACGTCGGCGCGCTCGTGCACGGCGGCAAGATCCTCGCGTTCGTGCCCAAGGAAAAACTGCCGACGTACAACGTCTTCTACGAGTCGCGCGTCTTCTCCCGCGGCATGCCGCACATGGACCGCGAGGCGCGCGGCGTGTTCTGCGGCGATCGAATCTTCCAGTTCGATTTCGGCATCGTCGCGATCGAGGTCTGCGAGGACATCTGGTCGCCCGATGGCCCCATGCGCAGGCGTGCTTACTCGGACGCCGAGATCGTCTGCAACCTCTCGGCCTCGCCGTTTCGCGCGGGCATCGGGGGCACGCGGCGCGAGATGATCGCCACGCGGGCCGCGGACAACCAGTGCACGATCGCGTATGCGAATCTCGTCGGCGGCAACGACGGGCTCGTCTTCGACGGCGGCGGGTTCGTCAATCAGAACGGCCGGCCGATGCTGGAGGCGACGCGGTTCCGCGAGGGATATGCGGCCACGGTCGTCGACCTCGATCGCACGGTCCGGAGCCGGCGCGAGGCGAGCACCTGGCGGAGCGACCTCGAAACCTTCCGGCGTGAGCAGGAGCCTGTGCCCGCGCAGGTGGTGCACGAGAAGACGGCCGATCGAGCGAAGCTGCGATATCCCGCGCCGCCGCCCGGGACCTCGTTCTTCTTGCCCTCGGCGAGCCTGCCGGCGAAGACGCCGCGCGACGAGCTGCTTGACGATTTTCACGACGCGCTCGCGCTCGGCGTCGCCGATTACTACCGCAAGATCGGCGCGTTCCGCCGCATCGGCCTCGCGCTTTCGGGCGGGCGCGATTCGCTGCTCACCTTGCTCATCGCGCATCGCGCCGCCGAATTGCTCCACCCCGAGCTCGAAGGCGCGGCGCGGCGCGAGGCGGCGGGAAAGATGATCAGTGCGTTCTACATGCCGTCGCGGTATTCGAGCGACGCCACGCAAAACGCGGCCGCGCGGATCTGCGCCGACCTCGGCGTCTCCTTCATGGTCGTGCCGATCGAGGATGCGTTCGTGCGTGAGCTCGAAGCGACGCGCACCTTGCTCGGACCGGGCGGGCCCGAGCCGACCGAGCTCACGAAGCAAAACGTGCAGGCGCGCATTCGTGGCCAGCGCATGTGGAACTGGTCGAACACGAGCGGCGCGCTCTTCCTGCAGACGGGGAACATGAGCGAGAAGGCGCTCGGGTACACGACCGTCGGCGGCGATCTGGAGGGCGCGTTCAGCGTGATCGCGAACCTGCCGAAGACCGTGGTCATCGCGATGCTCGAGCGGCTGGAGAAGCGGTTTGGTTATCCGGGCATTCGCGCGACGCTGGAGACCACGGCGGGCCCTGAGCTCGCGGCGAACCAGTCGGGCGAGGCCGAGCTCATGCCGTTCGAGGTGCTCGACGCTTGCCTTTACCTTTACGGCGCGGAGAAACTCGCGCCGAACGAGGTGGCGCTCGCTTTGACGAGCGTGTTCCCGGATCGGGATCCGGCGATCCTCACGGCGTGGGCGGAGAAGTTCGCGCGCCTGTTCACGCAGTCGATCTTCAAGTGGGTGCAATCGCCGCTGGCGATTCACCTCGGCTCGCTCGACCTCGACCGCGAGCGCGCGCTGCAATTGCCCGTCGTGCAGCGGACGGAGTGGAAGGGCGAGTAGAGGAGATCGAGCCGCGCTGTTCGGGTTTCACTGATTGCGTTTGATCACGTGAAACCCGAACGGCGTCTCCACCACGCCGCTCGTCTCGTCCACCTTCAGCGCGAATGCCGCGTCGCTGAAGGGTTTTACCATTCCATCCGCCTTGAACTTCCCGAGGCTCCCGAGCCTCTCCACGGTCGCCGCGTCGTCCGAATACTCCTTCACGAGCGCCGTGAAATCCTCGCCCGCCTTGGCCTTGCCGGCGACCTCTTCGGCCCTCTTTTTCGCGTCCGCCTTCGACCGCGTCACCGTCTTCGGCGCGTTCTTCGCGCCCTTGTAGGCGACGAGCACGTGCTGCGCCGTGATCCACTCCGGGGGTTTTTCCGGCGCGGCCGCTGTTTTCTCGGGCGTGGGCGCGGCCGTCGGCGCAGGCGTGGGCGAGGGTGCAGCCGCGGGCGCCGCGGACGTGGCGGGCGCGGGCGCCGGCGGCGGCGGATCCTGGCAGGCGAGGAGCAACGCGGGAACGAGCAGGAGCAGAGAGCGCGGGGAGAGCATGGGGATCCTCATTTCGTCATCGTCTTCGAGAAGACCACGGCGCCGTTTCTGTCGATGAACTCGAACGAGAGCTTGGGTCCGTCGAACTCCATGTAAGCGAACCCTTCGAAGCCATCCGAGAAGTAGAGCTGTTTCTCGTCCGTCGGGACGAAATCGAACGTATCGCGCGTCTTCGCGCCCGCGCCGCTCACAACGAAATACGTGCCGGGGCAATCGTCGTCACGGCCCCTATCGATGAACTCCAGGTTGTGGTCGTGTCCGGTCATGAACATGTCCGCGCCGCAATAGATTGCCTTCTGGAACGTGAACAGCCCCGCGATGCCGAGCAGGTTGTTGTCCCAGAAATGCTCGCCCGACGTGAACCGCGGGTGGTGGCCGACGACGATCTTCCACGTCGCCTTCGCGTTCTTCACCCTGGCGCTCATGTCGTCCTTCTGCGTGCCGTTCAAAAAGTCGACCGTGTCGAGCGCGAAGAGATGCACGTGGCCGATCTTCACGTCGTACCACGCCGCCGGCATGTGCCATTTCTCGCTCCGCCGCATCCCGGGGCCACTCCCGAGCGGCAAGGACGCGTAGTCGATCTGCGCTTGCTTGTTCCCGCTCGACGTGGGCCCGTGATCATGGTTGCCGAGCACCGCGTAAAACGGCACGCCGTCGAGGTGCGGCCGGTCGTACGGCTCCTCGAATTTCGCGACCCATTGCGGGTCGTCCACGTTCGCCACGCCGTTGTCGTAGAAGTTGTCGCCGTTCACGAGCACGGCGTCGCAGCCCCCCACCTTCTCGCATTTCTCGCTCATTCGATCGGCCACGGCGTGCTGGGCCTCGTTGCCCTCGCCCGTGTCGCCGATCGCGAGCAGACGGACCACCTTCGCCGCCGGCCCTCCGCCCGAGCCACCATGGCCCGTGCTCGACGTCGAGGATCCGCCCGTCCCGCCTGCACCGCCCGTGGCCCCCGCGCCGCCGCTCCCGGCGCCGCCGTTCCCCGCGCCGCCGGCGCCCGACGCGCCCGCGCCGGTCGTCGCGGTGCCGCCCGTGGTCGTGGACGTGTTCACCGCGTCCCCCGAACTGCAGCTCGCGATGCCGAGCGGCACGAAGCAGCACACGACGAGGGACGAGGCGAAGAGGCGCCACGTCCGCGAAAGAGAGCGTCCGGAGTCGGCCATGGAGGCAATGTACACAATTCGTTCGCGGATGTCGTTATGATAGGCTCTGCCCCTCCGCCCCCATGAGCGCAGAGCCCCTCGTCGTCGCGAGCTCGTCCATCGAACACCGCCGTCCCCGGCTCGGCGGGTGGCTCATGCGCGCGGGATTCGGCGCCTTCGTCGGGCTCCCCGGGCTCATCGTGACGATCCTGGCGATCGCGGGGGCGAAGATGGCCGACACGTCGGTGGCCCTCTCGGCGGTGCTCATCTTCCTCGGCATCCTCGGGTTATTCGTCGCGCCCGTCGTGTCGCTCGCCGGCGCCGTCCTCACGTCGTTATCGCTTCCGCTGCGAAGCTCAGGCGTGCTCCGGGCCGATGGCCAGGGCCTCGTGGTCGCGCAACGAGGAAAGGAACACCATTTCGCGCGTTCGGCGATCGAGGGCGGGCTCGTCCTCCCGGGCACGCGCCTCGATGGAAAACGCCCGCGGGTCGAGCTTTACCTTCGCAACGGCTCGGCGCTCACGGCCGAGGTCCCCGACGGCATTGCGGCGCATCGGCTCCTCGACCGGCTCGGCATCGACGCGTCGCGACGGCGCGTGGCTGTCCTCTGCGGCTCGGCGTACCGGCCCCTCGTCACGGGTTGCGTGAGCCTCCCGATCGTCTGTGTCCTCTTTTTCATTCCCCTCGGTTATCTCGTCACCGAATATCCCGGCGCGCATTGGCCCACGGGCGCCTTCGCCTGGGCCGTCATGCTCACGATGTCCTTCATCGTGCGGCTCACGCGGCCGCACGAGATCATCGTGGGCAGCGACGGGCTACGCATCCGCGGCGGCTTCGTCGATCAATGGATCCCGCATTCACAGATCCACACGATCGAGGAGAAGCAACGCGAGCTGTTCCTCGAAGTGGGCGAGGCAGGCAAGCCCACCCGGCGGGTCGAGGTCGCGACGGGCGACCCGAGCTTCATCATGGCGGTGGCCGGCCGGCTGCGCCTTGCGATTGCGCTCGGGTCGAACGGTGCGGGCGGCCCGCCCGTGGGGGCGGAGCTCGACCCTGCGGGCAAGTCGTTCACGGAATGGAAGGACAAACTCCAGGCCCTCCTGCTCAATGCGGGATACCGGAAATCCGCCGTGACGCACGAGGAGCTCTTCTCCGTGGTCGACGATCCGGACCTGCCGCCGGGGCAGCGGCTCGGGGCGGCCATGGCGCTCCGGATCGCAGAGCATCCCGACGCGCGTGTGCGCATTCGCGTGGCCGCGGATGCATGCGCGGACGAGGCGATGAAGCGCGCGCTCGAAGAAGCGGCCGAGGGCGAGCTCGGCGAGCGCACGCTCAGGCGTGTCCTCGATTGAAAGGTCAGTTCACGTCGCGGTCGTGGAGCAGCAGGAGCGTCTCCGGGTCGCGCCGGTAGACGAGCTCGCCGTCGTCCGTGACGTCGAGCTTCGCGAGGTCGTCCCGCACGAGCCCGTCGAGCGCGCGCTCGGCGTCACCCGCGTTCGGCATGCAAAGCCTCGCGGCGACCTCGCGGGCCGTCGCGCCGCCGCGCAGAGCGTCGAGCAGCGCCGCGCGGCTCACCGCGTCCGCGCGCCGCGCGGCCTCGGCCTCCTCGATCGCGCCGAGCCCGCGCCACACGAAGCTGACGCCCACCACGAGCGGCAAGAGGCCATACAGGACAAACCCGAGCGCGATCGTCAGGATCGAGGGGGAACGCAGGGCGGAGAGCCACCCGACCGCCCCGAACGCGCTCGACAGCGCGCCCACCGTGACGAGGGTATTCCCGACCAGGCTCTTGCGTCCGCTCCCGCGGCTGGACGTGCTCTGTGTACCCATCATCGTTTCGCCGGTCGCCCTGGGGCAACGGGCACGCCATTCGAGGCGAGCGGGCAGAGGATGGGGAACCGTCGCGCTCGGAACCTGGAAAGAGCTGATATCGAGGCTTCGATTCCGGGATTGCGCCGCGTCGCGGGTGAACCTGGAAAGACCGGGGGCGGCTGCTTTCTGGAACGAGCGGCCGCGGCCTTCGCGCGGGGGCGCCTTCGGCGCGCGGTCGCTCGCCGGGGCGGGGACGAGGTTCACCATGATCGGGGGGAGCTACCGGCGCCGCGGGGCGAGGGCCAAGTCTTCTACGCGCCTCGCCGGCGGGGCTACGCGCCTCGCCAACCGAGCGACGCGCTGCGCCAGCGGGGCGGCGGGGGTGCTCGCCACGGACATTTGCGACGACATTGACGAACGCGTGCCGGGGCCGCGTCGATTTTGTGACGTGTCCCGCTCGCCGGGCTTGACGTCACGCCCGCTCGGCTGTTCCGATCCGCCGCTCGGAGGGCAGAGGCATGCGAAACGGGTGGTTTTCTTCGGGCGTCTCGAGGGTCGTTTGCGCGGCGGCGCTGTCCGGCGCGCTGATTGCAGCCTGCTCGGCGACGGGCGGCAACACCGAATTCGGCGATTCGAGCAGTGAGAATGGCTCCGGCGCGGGCAACCCCGGAGGCAATGGTGGCAATGGCGGCGACGGCGGCGGCTTCATCCCCGGCGCCGGCGGCAACGGCAATCAGGGCTCGGGCGGCGACGATAGCTGCGCGGCCACGAAGAACAAGGCCGAGCAGGTCCCGCTCGACATGTACATCATGTTCGACCAATCCGGCTCGATGAGCGACAGCGCGGGCAACACCTCGAAGTGGAACGCCACGAAGAACGCGCTCAAGGCGTTCGTCGAGCAGCCCTCGGCCGCGGGGATCGGCGTCGGCATCCAGTACTTCCCGCAATCGAGCGGCGTCATGTGCCCCCTCGTCCCCTTCTGCGCCACGGACGCCGAGTGCGGACCTGCCGCTTGTGGCCCCTGCACCGTGCCCTTGCCCGGCTTCCCGGGCGTCTGCGAGGGCATCGGCGGCGATTCGTGCAAAGCTGCCGATTACGCCAAGCCCGACGTACCGATCGCCCCGCTTCCGGCGGTCGGCACGACGCTCATCACCTCGATGGACAACCACTCCCCGGGCGGCGGCACCCCGACCTCCGCGGCGCTCGAGGGCGCGGTCGATTATGCCAAGCAATGGGCAACCCAGAACCCGACGCACACGGTCATCGTCGTGCTCGCGACCGACGGCGAGCCGGCCGGGTGCAACGACGACCTCGCCTACATCAACGGCATCGCGGCAAGCGCGCTCGCCGGTGTCCCGAGCATCAAGACGTTCGTCATCGGCGTCGGCAACCTCGCGGGCGCGCTGAATGGCATTGCCGCGGCGGGTGGGACCGGGTCGGCGTTCATCGTCGACGCGAACCAGGACGCGACCGACAAGTTCATCCAGGCGATGAACGAGATTCGCGGCGCCGCGCTCTCTTGCTCGTACCTCATCCCGCAACCTCCGCCGGGCGAGGACATCGATTACAACGCGATCAACGTCGAGTACACGCCGGAGTCGGGCATCTCGGTCATCATTCCGCAGGTGAAATCGGCGGCCGATTGCCCCGCAGCGGGGCTCGCCTGGTACTACGACGTGCCCGGCGCGCCGAAGCAGATCATCCTCTGCGACGCGACGTGCTCGCAGGTCGCGAAGGACACCAAGGCCGAGATCGACGTCCTCGTCGGCTGCGCAACCATCGTGAAGTGAGAATGTCACGGAATCGAGGGTTGACAGTCGTCCCGCTTGCTTCGTAGCATCCGAAAATAGCGGAGATGCATCGAAGAGCGCGCGCTTTCTTTCCTTTCCTGTGGACAACCATCGTCCTCGCCGGGTGCTCCGGCGGGGGCGCGGAAGGCACGCCTTCGGGCACCGGCGGCTCCGGCGGCGCGGGCGGCGACGTGTCGTCGTCGACGGGCGGCGCAGGCGGCGCCGGAGGGCAGGGCGGCGCGGGCGGCGCGATGTGCGGGCCCTGCGGCGACCATGCGAGCTGCGACGCGAGCGGCGCCTGCGTTTGCGACCCGGGCTTCGTGAACGACGGCGGCGATTGCGTGGATCTCGACGAGTGCACCGAGCAGCTCGACGATTGTCATCCGACCGCCGCCTGCACGAATACCGTGGGCTCGTTCACCTGCGCTTGCCCGCCGGGCACCGTGGGGGATCCGAAGACCGGCTGCGAGGAGCGGTTCGTCGAGATCACCGCGGCGGCGTATCACACCTGCGCGCGCCGCATGGATAACTCGATCTTCTGCTTCGGCGCCGGCGGCGGCGGCAGGCTCGGCAATGGCCTCGGCGCGAACCAACCGGCGCCCGTGCAGGCCGGCGCGGCGGACAACTGGATCCGCGTCGTCGCGGGCTCGGCCCATACCTGCGGGATCAAGAAAACCGGCACGCTCTGGTGCTGGGGTACGAACAATTTCGGCCAGCTCGGGCTCGGATACACCGACAACCAGACGCTCCCGGCGTGGCTGTCGCTCGAACGCACGTTCTCGAGCGTCGCCGCGGGCGACAACCATAGCTGCGCCGTGGAGAGCGACGGCGGGCTCTTCTGCTTCGGCCGCAACCAGGCGGGCCAGCTCGGGCTCGGCAATCTCGACAACAAGCTCGAACTCTCGCCCGTGAGCCTCGATCCGCTCGCGGCGACGCCGGACAAGGACTGGAAAGAGGTCTTTGCCGGCCGCGACACGACGTGCGCGACGAAGCAGGACGGGCGGCTTTATTGCTGGGGGCAAAACAACGAGCTGCAGGTTTCGAAAGTCGGCGGCGGCTCCGTAACCGCGCCGTTCCTCGTGGAGACGGCGCCGATGGCGGCGGACGCCGACTGGGCGACGGCCTCGATCGGCTTCACCACGTGCGCCGTGAAGAAGGACGGGCGGCTTTATTGCTGGGGCCGCGGGAACGAGGGCCAACTTGGGACGCCGCTCGGGCCGGCGACGGCGGCGCCGGTGGCGATCGGCGCGGGCAAGACCTGGAAGCGGGTGCGTGCCAATGCCTACCACATCTGCGCGCTCGACGATCAGAACGCCCTCCATTGCTGGGGCCGGAACCAGGCCGCGCAGATCTCGGGCGAGGCGCCAGGCTGGGTGACCGCGCCGATCGACGTCGCGCCGGGAACGAAATGGCTCGATTTCGCGGTCGGCGTCGTGCACAGCGGCGGCGTCACCTCGGACGGCCGCGTGCTCACCTGGGGCTCGCGCATCTTCGGTCAGCTCGGCGACGGCGCGATGAGCCTCTGGCCCGCGATTGCCAACATCGGCGCGGACACGACCCATACGAACGTCGTTTCGTATGGCGAATCGGCTTGCGCCTCGAGCGGGGCCGGCGAGCTTCAATGCTGGGGCAACAACGAGAGCGGCCAGCTCGGCTTCGGGGACAACAAGACCCGCGCTGAGCCGGCCAAGGTCAATTTCGAGGCCGCCGCGAAGGTCGCCCTCGGCCGCCAGCACACGTGCATGATCACGGCCACGGGCAAGCTCGCTTGTTCGGGCCGCAATGTGCAGGGCCAGCTTGGCCGGGGGACGAACACCCCGGCGACCACGTTCGCCGAGATCCTGAAGACGGGCAAACCCTACGAAGCGCTCCAGTGGAAGGAGATCGCCGCGGGCGAGGAGCATAACTGCGCCATCGCCACGAACGGGACGCTCTGGTGCTGGGGGCGCACGAACGAGGGACAGATTGGCCTGAAAAACCCGACCCTCGGCAATCTGATCCAGCTCGAGCTCGTCGCGGGCGAGGCGCCGCCCACCGATTGGGTGAGCGTGGCGGCCGGCCAGTTCCACACCTGCGCGACCCGGGCCACGGGCACGCTGTATTGCTGGGGCCGGAACGTGGAAGGCCAGATCGGCAATGGAGCGCCGGCGGCCGGCAAGACCGCGCCGTATTCGCTGGGCGACGACTGGAAGGGGCCCGTGACGGCCGGCATCAACCATACCTGCGCGATCAAGAAGGACGGCACGCTCTGGTGCTGGGGCCGGAACGCGAACAACCAGATCGGCGACAACACGAACGTCGACCGGCCGTCCCCTGTGAAGATCGGCGCGGCCACGGATTGGACCTTCGTCATCGCCGCCAACGCATCGACGTGCGCGGGCAAGGTGGGCGGTGGATTGCAATGCTGGGGCGCGAACAACGTCGGCCAGCTCGGGCTCGGGGACACGGGCCAGCGCAAGGTGCCGACCGCGCTCTCCGGGGCGTTCGTCGCGGCGACCCTCGGCTTCAACCATGGCTGCGGCGTCACGCAGGCCGGAAATCTCGCGTGCTGGGGGTCGGGGGAAATCGGTCAAAATGCGCGCGGCGACGGGCTCGCGTTCGCGCCCGTTCCCATTGCGGCGTCCTATTGAGTTGAGCTGAAGGAGATCGGTTTCGATGTTGCGAGGCGCAAGGGCTCGGGCGTGGTTCGTCCTCGTGTCGCTCGCCGCCGCCGCGTGCGGGGGCGGCGGCGGAGCCGCAGGCGGGAACGGCGGAGGCGGAAGCGGCGGCAATGGCGGG
Source organism: Polyangium jinanense (assembly GCF_028435265.1). GTDB lineage: Bacteria > Myxococcota_A > Polyangia > Polyangiales > Polyangiaceae > Polyangium > Polyangium jinanense. Next base: position 498,249 of record NZ_JAGTJK010000001.1, read on the forward strand.
AGCGGCGGCAATGGCGGGAGCGGCGGCGACCCGTTCGCGGTCAACGAATGCGCGCTCGGCCTCGACGACTGCGCGCCCGACGCCGAATGCGTCGACACCCCCGGCTATTTCACCTGCACTTGCAAGCCCGGGTACGAGGGCGACGGCAAGACGTGCGTGGACGTCGACGAATGCACGACGCTCCTTCACGACTGCGACACGAACGCGACGTGCTCGAACACGCCGGGCGGGTTCGATTGCGCGTGCCCCGCGGGCTTCTCGGGCGACGGCAAGACCTGCGACGCGAAGTACAAGTCCGTGTCGGCAGGGCAATACCACGCCTGCGCGATCCGCACCGACAAGACCCTGCATTGCTGGGGCCTCAACACGAGCGGGCAGGTCGGCACCGGCACGTCGGACCAGGTCTTTTTGCGCCCCGTGCCCGCCTCTGGCGCGGCGAACTGGGTCTCCGTGAGCGCGGGCGGCGCGTTCACCTGCGCGCTCGACGAGAACAAGCGCATCTCGTGCTTCGGCTCGGGGAGCGTCGGCCAGATCGGCGACGGCCTCGGCGTCGCGCAATCGACGCCCGCCATCGGCGCGGGCGGCTACGAGGACTGGATCGCCTTGAGCGCCGGCTCGACGCATGCGTGCGGCATTCGCACGGGCGGCGCGCTTTATTGCTGGGGCCAGAACAACCGCGGCCAGATCGGCGACAACACCACGACGAACGCGCTCTCGCCCGTGCTCGTCGACGCGGGCCCCTGGTCGATGGTCTCGGCGGGGACCGAGTTCACTTGCGGCGTCAAGGCGAACGGGACGCTTCATTGCTGGGGCTTCAACAATGCCCGCCAGCTCGGCGACGGCACGAACGCCGGGCAGCGGCTCGTGCCCACGCAGGAGTTCACGGTCGCCACCGACTGGGCGAGCGTGTCGACGGGCAATGCGTTCACCTGCGGCACGAAGACCGACGGGACGCGCCATTGCTGGGGCACGAACTCCTTGGGGCAGGTCGGCGACGGCTTGCTCGCGACCGTCGTCACGCCGAAGGCCGCGGACATGGCCACGGATTGGTCTGCGAACCTGGACGTCGGTGACCTCGCCGGCTGCGCCCAGAAAAAGAGCGGCGAGCTTCATTGCTGGGGTGATGGCAGCGTCGGACAAACCGGCCAGCCGGACAACGAGGGGCCCACGCTGACCCCCTTGCCTGTCTCCAACATCAGCGACTGGGTCTCGTTCTCCAGCGGCCTGCGTTTCGCCTGCGGCGTACGGCAAACCGGCGATCTCCTCTGCTGGGGCTCGGCGAGCCGCGGCGCCCTCGGGGCGGGTTTTTCCGCGGACCGGACCGACGCCACACCCATCTCCGCCGATACCGACTGGGAGCGCGTCGACACGCAGCTCGACAATGGCTGCGCCATTCGCACCGGCGGAAAGCTCTTCTGCTGGGGCCGCAACGTCTACGGTCACCTCGGCGACGGCACGACGCGCACCCGCGTCACACCCGTGGAGATCGGCGCGGGCAAGATCTGGAAGCGCGTCACGCTCGGTCGCACACACACCTGCGGCATCGCGAGCGACGGCGGCGGCCCGGACATCCCGTATTGCTGGGGCCTCGACGGAAATGGCGAGCTCGGCAATGGGCCTACCGTGACGAGCCAGAACGTACCCACCGCCGTGAACTCCACCGTCGGCAACGATTCGCCCTGGGTCGAGATCGCGGCGGGGTACAACCACACCTGCGCCGTGCGCCAGGACAAGACCCTCTGGTGCTGGGGCCGCAATGCGAGCGGCCAGCTCGGCGACGCCTCGACGACGACCCGGCCCGATCCGAGGTGGATCGCTCAGGCCGAGCCCGCCGATTGGCTCGACGTCGTGGCGAGTGGCGATTTCACCTGCGGCCTCCGCGAGGGCGGCAACGTGTTTTGCTGGGGCGTGAACAGCCTCGGCCAGCTCGGCCAGGGCGACACAGTCTCGCCCGTGAACGTGCCGAAGGCCGTCCCGGGGACGTACACGGCGATCGACGCGGGCGCGAACCACACCTGCGGCGTGCGCCTCGACGGCAAGCTCTGGTGCTGGGGCCGTAACAACAACGGCGAGCTCGGCCTCGGCAATGCCGTCACGCCGATCGCCACGCCCACGCAGGTCGGCAATGCGACCGACTGGGCGCGGCCCTTCCTCGGCCAAGGATTGACCACCTGCGCGACGAAGAAAAACGGCGACCTCTATTGCTGGGGCGTCGGCTCCTTCGGCCAGCTCGCCCTCGGCAACCTGTCGAGCTTCAATGCGCCGCAAAAGATCCCGAGCCTCAGCCCGTGGAACGTCGTCTCCCTCGGCAACGAGCATACCTGCGGCATCGCGCAGGACGGCGTGCTCTCCTGCTGGGGCGCGGCGTATTACGGGCAGCTCGGCAGCGGCATGCCGTTCCTCTCGACGCCTACGCTCGTGCTCGATCCCATCTGAAATGAAAAAGGCCCCGCCCGGTCGTTCGCCGGGCGAGGCCTCTCTCACCGTCAGGCCATCAGGGGTTCTTGAGCATTGCCTTGATGAGCTTCGGATCCTGATTCGAGATGTGATCGTAGGGCAAACCCGCGGCCGTGAGGATGGTCGCGTGCACGTCCGACGGTTTCACGACCGTGCCCATCTCGTCGTCCGGCGCGCCGGTGTCGAGGTTGATCGGGCGCACGTCGTAGTTCGTGTCCTTCGTCGCGCCGATCGCGATGTTGCCCCGAATGCCCTTGCCCGCGACGAGGCAGGCCGACGCGAGGTGGTGATCACGTCCGCCCTGCGGGTTGATCCGGGGCGTGCGCGCGAACTCCGAGAAGCAGAGCAGCGTCGTCCGGTCCCAGTAGGGTTTGCCGTTGTTGTCGAGCGTGTTCTTCAGGTACGTGATGAGATCACTCACCGCGTCGAAGCCCGCCCGCTGCCGCGCCGGGTGGTTCGACGGCCAGTCGTCGTCGAAATGGGCGTCGGTGACGTTGACGAGCCTGAGGAGCACGACCTGCGAGATGCCATTCACGAGCGCCTGCGCCGCGAGCGCGGCCTGGCCCTTCGGCTGGCCCGCGAGTGTCGCTCCCGGGTTCGTCGGATTCACGCCGAACGTCTCGTAGAGCTTCGCGAGCTGGCTCGTCGCCGGCGGGTTCGGTTTGAAGTCGAAATGCTTCCAGAGCCCGCCGTTCGCCAGCGTCTGCGCCGAGCGCCACGCCGAGAGGTGCGTCGAGACCTGCCCGCCCCGAGCGTCGAGCTGCTGGTGCAGGCAATACTCGTCGTGGTGGAACTTGGAGGCCGCCTGCTCCACCTTGCCGTCGAGCGAGAGCGACGCATTGAGCGGCCGGAGCACCTGCAACATCTCGTTGTAGCTCGGCACCGAGAGGCCGCTCGCGAGCGGCGAAAGCCCCTCGTTGTACGTCTCCGCGCCGCCCGTGACGAGATTCGGAATCTCGTGATGCTCGAGCTGGCCCGAGGCCGCCGCCCACCACGTCTCCAGGGAGCTGCCGCTCGCGGCGAGGCCTCGCGGGAACTTGCCTGTGAGGAAATACCGCCGCCCGACCTCGTGCGTCAGCGTGCCCATGCTCATGCCACGCACGACGCAGAGATCCTTGGAATGCGCGGCCGCGAGCTTCGACATCGTCGGCCCGTAGGCGACGCTCGAGCCGACGGGCTTCACGAGGCCCGTGCCGCCCGTCTCGTCCTCGATGACCTTTTTCGTCGGGCCATCGGTGACGAGGTCGAAGCCCGTGTAAATGCCGCCCGCGAACTCGCCGTAATCGTGGTGGTTGCGCGGGTCGAGGCAATACAGCGTATCCCAGCCGCCCGCGAACTCGCACATCACGAGGAGCGGGGCGCTGTCCGGATCGACGTTGTCCGCGCGCGCGTGGCGCAGGCCGAGCAGGCCGTCGAGGAGGAGCGCGCCGCTCGCGGCGCCGAGCGCGCCGAGGAGCGTGCGTCGTGAAATCTGGCCTTTCTGGCTCATGGCGTGTTCCTCCTCAATCGTTGTGGAAAAGGGGAGACTCGAAGAGCGTGACGCACACGCCCCGCCATCCCTCGGCCGCTGCCGTGATTTCGCCGCCGTTCGGCGACGAGACGCTCGCCACGCCCGCGTCGTAGACCGCGCGCAGGTTCGTGACCATCGAATCGTCCGCCGCCACGCGCAGGCCGAGGAAGCGGAGCACGAGGTATTGCAGGTTCTCGTTCACCTGCGCGTCGGTCGCGGTCCCGTCCACGGGCGCCTTCGGGAAGAGCGCGCGTGAATCGCCCGAGCGCTTCATGTCGTTCTTGGCCATCTGCATGCAGATGTCGCGCGCCGCGTCCCCGACGAACTTGAGGTAGAGCGCGTTCGAGACCGTGCTCTCCTCGGTCGACGTTTGATAATCGGGCCGGCCGAGCGCCTTGCCGAATGCGAGGTCGCTGAACCCGTCCCGGGTATTGACACGCCAGAGGATCGGGGCGCCATAAATGTCATTGCCGGCGACCTTGCTCATGGCCGCCTGGAGCGTATCGATGCGCAGGCGCCGCACCCCGCGCGCGGGGCCGGGCAGCGTGCCGCCGCCGAGGTCCACGGGGGCATTCTCGGTTTCACCGTTCGCGGCGACCGCGGGCGCTTCCCACGGCTCCTGGGGATCGGCGGACGGCGCTTCTTTCGTGCACGCGGCCGCGGCGAGCGCGATGAGCGCGCAGAGGGAACTGAGGCGAGACGCGCTCATGGCAACCTCCGGTAGGCGGGCAGCTCGACGAGATCCCGGACCGCCTGACGAATGTCGTCGTGGACCCGGAACGCCGCGGCGATCTTGGCGAGCGCGTCGCCCTCGTAATCACTCGTCGTCGGATCGAGGTTCGGCTCGCGTTTCATGAGGTACGAGAAGAGGTGCTCGATGGCCACCTCGTGGAACCGACCGCTCTCGAGATCGGCCTTCACGAGCTCGGCTGGACCCGCCTCGAAATTCGGCTCGAGCTCCGGGTGCTCGTCGTCGGCGTATTGAAGCGCCTTCAACCTGTACGTCCGGAGATCGGGGTCCGTCTGGTCCGAGACCGGCACATAATAGCGGTCGCACCACCCCGCGTTTTGCGGCGCGGTGCCCTTGGCGCAGGCCTTGCGGGTCGGGTATTCGCGGGCGAAATCGTGCAGGGACATGCTCCCGGCCTCCGTGAATTGACCGAAGTGCGCGGCGAGCGGCTCCAGCGTCACGTGGCAGCTCCGGCAAACGCAGCGGCGGGTGAGGTCGTCGCCTTCTTTCTCGCAGTTCGTGTCCTTCGTGCTCGGCGGCTGGAAGTATTGCCCGAGGAACGCGATCCGGTAGCGATTCGCCCGTCCACGGTTCGTCTGGAAACGCAGCAGGAATGCGGGCAGCGTGATGAGGCCGGCGTGCGGCGCCTCGCGGTCCACCGCGACCCAGGTATCCACGTCCGTGAACGCGAGCTCCGGCAGCGGGCCGTCCGAGGGCTGGTGCTCGTTCTGGGTGCGCGAAAGCGTCTGCCGCTGCGCATGGTAGCGGAAGTAATGGGCGAGCGGACCATTGTAATGCACGCGCCTCGTCGTGAGCAGCCCGGAGTACGGCTGCGTGCCGTCCGTGTGCTCATCGACGAGACGGAGCACCTGCTCGCGCAGCGCCGCGAGCACGAGCGGCTGCACGATGCCGGCCGGCATGCAATAGCTGAGCTCCGGCCCGCAGCCGCAGGTCTTCGCCTTGCCCGTGGCCATCAGGTGATCACACGAATACGTCCCCGCGTCCGGATCCCCGGGCGGCAGGGTGTACGTCTCCGTCGCCTGGGCGTCGAACGCGCAGACCTTCACCTTTTTCGCCGGGTCGGCTTCCCAGAAGGGATGCACCTCGACCCAGCCCTCGGCGAACCACTCGCTCACGCCGTCGCTGCCCATGGATTCGGTTTTCGGCAATCCCGTCACGGGATCGTAACCGAGGGCGTCCTGGGGCTTGTTCTGGCAGGTATGCGTGCCGTCGCCGCCGCGATAAAGCGCGCTCTTCCCCGCCCCTGGGACGAAGTAGACCGGGCTCCCGTCGTAGTTGACGGTGTTCAGTGAAAAGTTCACGTCGGCGAGGGCGATGTTCGGGTTCGTCCAGAGCAGGCTCTCGTGATAACGGCGCATTTGCACGCGAAACGCGTCACTCGCGAGATACTCGTCGAGGAGCGCATCGGGTAGCTCGGAGAGCCCCGCGACCGCGTCGTACTCGGCGACGTCGGGCACGGTCCCACGCAGATCGATCGAGAGGCGTCGGAGCTGCCGTTCGATGGGCAACTCCCGGTGCAAGAAACATTGCTCTCCGTCTTCGGCGAGCGCCACGGAAGGCGCAGCCGCGAGGAGGGCGAAGCAGAGCGCTTGCCAGCGTCGTTTGCTCTTCATGATACAGCTCGGGGCAAAAGGAGGGGGGCACCGCGGGCGAGAGCGGGCCACCTTCCAGTGGAACCGAGCCATAACGTTTCGTCAACCATCTCTTGGGAGTGAGGACGAAATTTGTTATCCTGCCAGGTTGTGTTCGACTCCCCCCATCTACAGTTCCACCGAAGAATACCGCACAGGCGCCTTTCGAGCCTCATTGCGATGCTTGCCGTGATCACAACGGCGGCTTGCGGCGAGGCCCCCCCCACGAATGCCGGCCCCGAAGGCCCCCCCGAGCTCGCCATCGTGCACGGCGCGCCCGCGACGCCGAACGCCGAGCCCGAAAGCGCCACGTTCACGATCGAGGGATACTCGACCGCGATGGGCAGCCAGGGCGCGTTCGTCGCCGTGGGCACGACGACGGGTGTTTACGAGCTCGCAGCGGCGGGCCCGACGCTCCTGCCGATCGTCGGCGACGCGCCCGATCTCCCGAGCGAGACAGGCGCCGTGCGCGCGATGGCCGGTTATGAAAACGGCGTGCTCGTCGCGGCCGAGGGCGGCGTGTTCTTCACGCCGGGCGGTGTGCTCCAGCGATCGCTCGGCACCGCGGAGCTCGCGCCGCTCGGCATTCAGGCGATGCGCGCGCGTGTGGCCGACGACGACGGCGACGGGACGGCCGAGACGCACCTCGCCATTCGCGGCGAAAAAGGAGCCTATGAGCTCGGCGGCGGGGCGCTCGTGACCTGGACCGTGGAGGGCGAGGAGGGCGCGCCCACGGCCGTCCTCACGCAGAAGGAGCGCGTGTATCTCGCCTATGGCGAGCGCGTGTACGAAATCGACAAGGCGAGCGGCAAGGCGTATCCGCTCGTCTTCGACGTGGGGTTCGTCCGGGCCATGGCCTGCGGGAGCCTCGCGTGCGAGGACGGCTCGCTCGTGTATTTCGCCTCCGACGCGGGACTCGTCGAGCGCTCGCCGAGCGGCGAGTATTCGCTTTATCCGCTCGCCGCGGAAGGGGGATCGGCGGTCGGAATCGACGCATTCGCGCTCGACGCGAGCAAGCAACGGCTCTACGCGCTCGCGGGAAGCTGGGTCCTGCGCGTGCGCGCGGGCGAGGTGCCGGAGGTCGTGGCGACGCTCGGGCCGGCGGAGGCGCCGCGCTCGCTCGCCGTCGACAGGATTGGCGACGTGTATGCGGGCGAGGGGACGATGGCGCGCAAGCTCGCGCTCGGCACCCCGCTCTCGTTCCTCACGGACGTCAAGCCGATCATGCGCGAGTATTGCGCCGATTGCCATGGTTCGGGGACGCGCGGCGCGCCGAAGATCGATTTCGAGAACTACGATGTCGCGCTCGGCCTCGTCGATCGCGTAGTCGCGCGCGTGGCCGAGGACCGATCGATGCCGCCGCCGAACTACGAGAAGAAGCTGCCGGCGGACAAGATCGCGATCGTGAAGGAGTGGGCGATCACGAAGGCGCCTTGAGGCGGCTCACGGGCAATTCGCCCCGCAGGAGAGCGTTCCTCCGGGGCACGTGATCGGCGGCGTTCCGCCCGGGCACGTCACCTGGCAGCCGCCGGCGGGGCAATCGACCACGCACGTGGTCATGCATTCCACGATGCACCCGCCCCCGCCGCAGTGGAGGTCGCACGTGCCCTGGAGGCATTTCTGCGTGCAATTGCCGCCGGCACAGTCGAGCACGCACGTGGGCTGGGTGCACTCCTGCGTGCAGCCCCCGCCCGCGCAGGCCTGGTTGCAGGTGCCGCCGCTCTGCTTCGTGCAGGCCTGCGTGCAATGGCCGCCCGCCCCGCATTCGAGCCGGCAGGTGTCGCCCTCGCAGGTTTGCAGGCAATCCGTGTCGCACGACGCATCACAGAGGCCCGCCTTGCAGGACTGATCACACTGGCTTCCCGCGCAGACGAGCCCGCAGGACGGGCTCGTGCACGTCTGCGGACACCCGACGCTGCAATCGAGCGCGCATGTCTCGTCGCTCTCGCATGACTGCGTGCACCCGCCCGCGCTGCACCGCTCGCCGCAGACGTGGCTGTCGCAGCCCTGGGTGCACGACGCGAGGTCGCACGTCATCACGCACTGGCTGCCCGAGCAGAGCTGCGCGCAGCCGCCGGCGTTGCAGTCCATGCTGCAATCGAGCGTGTCCGAGCAGGTCTGATCGCACCTGCCCGTCTCGCAGGTGAACGTGCAGTCCTCGTTCGTCGCGCAGCTCTGCTCGCAGCCACCTCCTTCGAGGCAATCGAGGGTCGTCGAGCCCTCGGGAATGCAGGCCGCTCCGAGCGCGGAGACCCATCCGAAGAGTGTGATCGCCAGGAACGTCCGCATGATGAGGCCGAGACGTCAGGAACGGTAACGCGCGTCGTAAAGGAACGCGCGCTTCGTGATGGCTTCTTTGCCGTCGGGATTGCGCACGACGACGTCGACCATCTCGCCATTCTTGCCCGGCGGCGCCTTGACTTCGAGTGTCGAGGCCGAGACGAATTTGACGCGTTGGGCAGGCTTGCCGCCGAAGAGCACGGCCGACTCGGCGACGAAGTTTTTGCCCTCGATGCTGACCTCGGTGCCGCCCTCGACCGAACCTTTGTTGGGCGCGACGGAATCGATCGCGGGGGCGGGCGAGGGGTCGTAGCGGAATGCATTCTTCACGACGGTCGTGCCCGCGTCGCCGCGACCGACCTCGACGTCGACGAACCCCGACGCGCGCGACGGCGGCGCCACGAGCTCGATCGTCGTGGCCGATCGGACCACGGCGCGTTTCGGCGCCTGCCCGCCGATGCGCACGAACACGTGCTCATCGAAGAAATCGCCTTCGAGGACGATCCGCGTGCCGCCGACCATGGGACCATTGCGCGGCGTGATGCTGTCGACGCGCGGCGCCGGGCGCGACTCGTACGTGAATGCATCTTCGCGGCGCACGACGACGCCGTGCCGATCGACGAGCTCGATCGACACGAGGCCCGGCTGCGTCCGTTGCGGCAGCTCCACCTCGATCTCGTGCCGCGACCGCGTCCGCGAAATGGCTCGCACCTCGCCGACACGCACCACCGTATCCGCCTCGAAATTGTCGCCGACGAGCCGGATCGTCTGCCCGCCCGCGCAATACCCGCGGTCGGGGCGCACCTCGACGAGCAGCGGCGGCGTGGGCTCGGCCTCGTACGTGAATGCGCCTTCGAGCTTCGCGATTTGCCCGTCGGGATTCTCGATTTCGAGGTCCACCGGTCCCGGCTCGTTTGCCCGCGGGGTCACGAGCTCCAGCGATTCGGCGCTGCGGAACGTGACGGCCGCTTGCTTGCCACCGAGGCGCGCCACGCATTGCGGATGGAAGTCGACGCCGGTCACGGCGACGCGCTTCGAGCCGCCGATGAGGCCCGACGCGGGCGAAACCTCGCGCACGTGCGGCGTCGCGAGGCGATAGGTGAAGAGCTCGGCCGCGAGCGCGGAGAGGCCATCGGGGTTCGTCACGCGGAGCTCGCCGTGGAAGAGCTGTTCCTGCGGCGGCGTGACGAACCGGATGCGCGAGGCGCTCTCGAAGATGACCTCGGGCGCGCGGTTGCCGAAGAACGTGATGCGGCAGCCGTCCTCGAAGTTGCGGCCCTCGACGACGATCTCGGTGCCGCCGCGCGGCGAGCCTTCGAGCGGGGAAAAACGCTCGATCGCGGGGCCCTCGTCGTAGACGATCTGGATGACCGCGCGCTGTCCGTCGGGGTTTTCCACGACGATCTCGACCGCCCCCGGTGCGTGGGGCGGCGCCTCGATCTCCAGGGTGAAATCGTCGAGTCGTTTCGGCTTCGTACAATCGTCGCCGTCGACGAGCACGCGGCAGCCGTCGGCGAAGTTCGCGCCGTAGAGCGAGATCTTCGTGCCGCCTTGCGCCGACACCTTCGCCGGTCGCGCCGCGGTGAGCATGGGCCCCGGCGCGCCCATCATCGGCGGAGGCGGCGGCGGCTCGGTCCCGCGCTTTTCGGACGTCGCACCCTCTTCCGCGGCCGGCACCGTCCTGGGTTTGTCCACTTCCTTTTCGAGGTCGAGCGCCGAATGCATCTCGAGCCGCACCGGCGGCTTGTCGACGATCGCGGGCGGCGCGACGATCGCGGGTTTGTCGACGATCGCGGGCGGCTCGACGATCGCCGGCACATCCGGCGGCAGCGGCACCGGCGGGGGCGGGAGCGGCGGCGCGTCGAGTGTGGGTTTGTCCACGAGCGGCGGCGGCGCGACGCTCACGGGTTTGGCGCGGGGCTCCCAGAGCTCGACGTCACGCCCGTCCGGGTCCTTGAGCGACGCGAAGAGGCCCGAGGGCCTTTCGAGGATCGGCCCCACGTCGATGCCGTCCTCGCGCAGGCTCGACGCGACGGCCTGCAGGTTCGGCACGCGCATCGACAGCGCGCACTCCCTGCGGCCTCGCGGAAGGGGTTCGAGCGCGAGATCGATCACGAGCGAGGTCCCGCCTGCGCTCACCGACTCGTAACGCCGCGTCCCCTCCACCCGATCGAACGAGAGCCCCGCGGCGCGCGCATAAAAGGCGCTCACGGCTTCGGGATTCCCCGCGTAGAGGACGATCTTGCCGAGCCCGAACGTTGCCATCATCACACCCGAAACGCCCTTTCGCCGCGCATGGTAACAGAGCTATGGGGTCGTGGAAGGCTCTTCCCTTGACGGCGCGCGACAAGGCTGGCTTCCTCCGGGACATGTCGTCGCTGGCGTCGTATTTCCCGACACTCGAAGCAGCGCGCGTGCAGCTGCCGCTGCCGGCCGGGGAGCCGGTCTCGGTGGAGCGGCTCGCGATGCTGGTGGTTCACGCGGCGTTGATCCGGCGCACGAGCTGGGCGGAGGACACGGAGATCGCGCCCGCGACGCTCGAACGTGGCGAACCGCCGCCGCCCGACGATCTCGAGATCCACCACCACGTGCGGATCGACGCGAGCCTCGGGGGCGGCCCGTGCACGGCGTGCACGCTGACGCCGGGCAAACGGCGCTGCCGCGTCTGTGGCGGCTCGGGCACGGTCTTCTTCACGTACTGCTCGTGCGACGGTGGCTTCATCACGTGCCCGACGTGCGGCGGCGCGGCGAAGTCAAACCGGGTGCGGCTCCGCTATTACACGGACACGCCGGCCTTTTTGAGCGAGGCCTACATGCCGTCGCACATCACGACGGTGCCGCCGCTCTTCGGTCTGGAGAGCCGCATGGAGCAGGACATCCAGTTCCAGCAGGCGTTACCGGAGGAGCTGCGCTGCCACGACCTCACGGGCCGCGTGGCCGGCTCGGCCTATCGCGGCGGCGAGCGCACGGTCCGCCCCGATTTTCACGGCCACGATTTCGGCGACGCGATCGACAAGGCGCTCGCGGGCCTTTCGGCGCTCGGCGCCGGCGCGAGCGTGGTACGCCACGTGATCCGGGCCTATGCATGGCCGTTCTTGCGGGTCCAGTGGGCGATGGGGGAGGACCTCGCGATTTACGTGGACCGAATCGGGAGTATCAAGGTGTTCGGCGCCGACGCCGTCGCGCTGGGCCGCGATTAGCCGGCTCCTCGGGGAGTCCGTAAGGACTGCCACGGCCCCCTCAAAACTTTTACGCCCTCTGGAACCTCGCTCTCTTGCCGGCCTGGCAGTGCGTCCACTATGACGCACAGCACCATGACGCGCGTGCTGACCGAGCTCATCGAGCTGCTCTCGCTGGAGAGGATCGAAACCAACCTGTTTCGGGGCCAGAGCCAGGATCTCGGCTGGGGTCAGGTCTTTGGCGGTCAGGTCCTCGGCCAGGCGCTCTCTGCCGCCGCGCAGACCGTGCCCCCCGAGCGCCAGGTCCATTCGCTCCACGCGTATTTCCTCCGCCCTGGCGACGCGCGCAAGCCGATCGTTTACGACGTCGATCGCATTCGCGACGGGCAGAGCTTCACGACCCGCCGCGTGGTGGCCATCCAGAATGGCCAGCCCATCTTCAACATGTCCGCCTCTTTCCAGGTCGAGGAGGAGGGATTGGAGCACGCGGATGGCATGGAAAAGGTCCCAGGCCCGGACGGGCTCTCGAGCCAGCAGGAGATCTGGAGCCGCCTGGCGCACAAGATCCCCGAGCCTTTCCGCACCCGCGCCGTCGCCGAGCAGCCGATCGAGATTCGCCACGTGAACCCGATCGATCCTTTTCGCCCTGAGAAAAGAGATCCGCACGAGGCCATCTGGATACGCGCGGCCGGGCCCCTGCCCGACGATCCGGCGCTGCACCGGTACTTGCTCGCGTATGCGTCGGACCACGCCTTCGTCACCACCGCGCTGCGCCCCCACGGCGTCACGTGGTTCGATTTCTCGATGCAGGTCGCCAGCATCGATCACGTGATGTGGTTTCACCGGCCCTTCCGCATGGATGATTGGCTCTTGCACGTGATTCACAGCCCGTCGGCATCCGGGGCTCGTGGGCTCGTGCGGGGGAGCGTCTTTTCGCGCGACGGGCGGCTCGTCGCGTCCACGGCCCAGGAAGGGCTCTTGCGCCGGCGGAAGCGGGGGTAGAGAGGGGCCCCGCTCCCGGGCCGCCCTTTCGCTCGTGTCCTTCGCTCTCGCCGCGAGGCGACCCCCTCGCGTCACGGTGACGCGCGCGCCTCGGTTCGGCGAAGGCACCCTCGGGGCACGTCGATGTGCGTGTCTCGCCTCCTGCTGACCGCTCCGAGTCGCCTCGACGCGACGCCCCTAAGCTCAGCGCCGACCTCTTCGTGTAACCTCGACGCGCGGCCCTCGCCTCGCGCCTACCCCCACACGTCACGGTCACGCGCGCCCGTCGCTTCGGTCCCGACGCCCGCGCGTCATGGTGACGCGTCCCCCTCGCCCCGGGAAGATCCGGGTGGTGTGCTCAACGCCTTATCGGCATCCCCGCAGAAATCGGTGGTCGGCCGGCCAGGCTGCCGCGCCCGCGTACTCGTGCTCAACGCCTTATCGGCATCCCCGCAGAAATAAGAAGCCGGCGCTGAACGCCGAACTCCGCCACAAGATGTACTCAACGCCTTATCAGCGTCCCGGCAGAAATAGCTGCCCGCCCATCGAGGAGCGGCGCGGTGCCCGTGAGGTGCTCAACGCCTTATCGGTATCCCCGCAGAAATAGGCGAGGACCGACCGGAGACCGAAGCCACATGAAGAAGTGCTCAACGCCTTATCGGCATCCCCGCAGAAATAGGCGGTACCCGGCGAGCTCGGCTCGGATCCGGAGTGGGGGTGCTCAACGCCTTATCGGCATCCCGGCAGAAATAGGATCAAGGAAAAGCTTGAGTTCGACGAGGTGTCCGGTGCTCAACGCCTTATCGGCATCCCGGCAGAAATAGGGCCGACGCGGACTTCGGGTAGCCCATGCCCTCGAAGTGCTCAACGCCTTATCGGCATCCCGGCAGAAATCGGCGACGAGCTCGCGCTCGCGTGGCGTCTGCGGCAGCACGTGCTCAACGCCTTATCGGCATCCCCGCAGAAATCGGGGTCCACGCCCTGGGACAGATCGAAGTAGTCCTGATAGTGCTCAACGCCTTATCGGCATCCCCGCAGAAATCGGCCCCTGCCGCGACCGCAGCCAAGCAGGCATTGAGGTGCTCAACGCCTTATCGGCATCCCCGCAGAAATCGGCGCGTCGGTGGCAACGGCACCATGCGGCAGGTGCTGTGCTCAACGCCTTATCGGCATCCCCGCAGAAATCGGGCAGGGAGATCGCGGTAGTCGCCGCCGGCCGGGATGTGCTCAACGCCTTATCGGCATCCCCGCAGAAATCGGCCTCGCGCTGGATGTTCTCAGCGCCGAGGGCGTCGATGTGCTCAACGCCTTATCGGCATCCCCGCAGAAATCGGGAGAGGGGGAAAGGGCTCGAGGACGCGGCGCTCACGTGCTCAACGCCTTATCGGCATCCCCGCAGAAATCGGTCCCTCGCGCCAAAGTACCTCGCCGCTCGACAGGCTGTGCTCAACGCCTTATCGGCATCCCCGCAGAAATCGGGATGAGCTGGGTCAGGCTGGCGTCGACCGAAGCCGCGTGCTCAACGCCTTATCGGCATCCCCGCAGAAATCATCGACGGACATCTTGTCGGAGCGACGAGTTACACCGACGAGTGCTCAACGCCTTATCGGCATCCCCGCAGAAATCATGGGTGTGGGCCGCGCATTCGCACGGGCGACGCCTGCAGTGCTCAACGCCTTATCGGCATCCCCGCGGAAATCATCTACGTCGACACGAACCCGAGTGTCGCAGGCGGGCGGTGCTCAACGCCTTATCGGCATCCCCGCAGAAATCATGTGGTGGACGGTGAGCAGCCACTTCACCTGCGCATGGTGCTCAACGCCTTATCGGCATCCCCGCAGAAATCGGCGTTCGCCTCGGAACGGACCTACGCGCGCGTGGCGGTGCTCAACGCCTTATCGGCATCCCCGCAGAAATCGGTTCTTCGGCGAGACCATCAAGGTCGACCGGACGGAGTGCTCAACGCCTTATCGGCATCCCCGCAGAAATCGGGGGCGGAACTGAGGACGAGTTCGTAGGCCACGTCGCGGCGTGCTCAACGCCTTATCGGCATCCCCGCAGAAATCGGGATCGGGTGACCGGGACGACGGCGGGTCCGGGTAGTGCTCAACGCCTTATCGGCATCCCCGCAGAAATCGGTCGAGCGGATGAGCGTGGCGCAGGGGCAGATCCTTGGGTGCTCAACGCCTTATCGGCATCCCCGCAGAAATCGGGCTGAGCCCACACAAATCCAGGTGCGCCTGGCATGGTGCTCAACGCCTTATCGGCATCCCCGCAGAAATCGGCCGCGGTGGTTGGCGCATGGCGGTTCTGGTGCGATGCGTGCTCAACGCCTTATCGGCATCCCCGCAGAAATCGGTTTGTCTCGGGTCGGGGGGTCCCGGATCATCGTCCCGTGCTCAACGCCTTATCGGCATCCCCGCAGAAATCGGTCGTCGGCGGCGCCGACACCGACGACGAGGAGGAGTGCTCAACGCCTTATCGGCATCCCCGCAGAAATCGGATGCAGCACGTGCCCCGGGAGAGGCCGTCTCGCATGTGCTCAACGCCTTATCGGCATCCCCGCAGAAATCGGTCGCGAACGATTTCGTCGGCCGCGCGCTGAATATGTGCTCAACGCCTTATCGGCATCCCCGCAGAAATCGGTCGCGCCAGACTAGGCTTGACAAGAGCCTCGTTTTCTGGGTGCTCAACGCCTTATCGGCATCCCCGCAGAAATCGGACAGTAAAGTTTTCCAGGAAGGATCCTCTTCCTCGTGCTCAACGCCTTATCGGCATCCCCGCAGAAATCGGGATCATGCACGGCGCGAATATCTTGCACGGCGAACGTGCTCAACGCCTTATCGGCATCCCCGCAGAAATCGGGATGAGCACAGGCGGCAGGCGGACCTGAGGGTTGCGTGCTCAACGCCTTATCGGCATCCCCGCAGAAATCGGCCGCCTTGGTCTCCGTCATGTCCTCGAACGTGAGCTGGTGCTCAACGCCTTATCGGCATCCCCGCAGAAATCGGTCCAATCGACGGAGGCGGTGGGGGCGGCGTGGGATGTGCTCAACGCCTTATCGGCATCCCCGCAGAAATCGGCGCCGAAGTGGTGGTGGGCGTGTCGGCCCTTGACGCGGTGCTCAACGCCTTATCGGCATCCCCGCAGAAATCGGCGTCGAGCGCAACAGAAGGAGAAGCCGACGTGATGTGCTCAACGCCTTATCGGCATCCCCGCAGAAATCGGTGCCAGGGGATTCGCGAGACGTTCGAACGCGTGTTGTGCTCAACGCCTTATCGGCATCCCCGCAGAAATCGGGGGACTCGACGCAGGCGACCGCGATGGCCGGATCGCGGTGCTCAACGCCTTATCGGCATCCCCGCAGAAATCGGGCGCGAAGGGCCACGGCGAGCTCCCGGCAAACCTGTGCTCAACGCCTTATCGGCATCCCCGCAGAAATCGGTGCCACGTCGAGGGCGATGCGTCGCTACTTCCCAGAGTGCTCAACGCCTTATCGGCATCCCCGCAGAAATCGGATCACAACACAACAACATCATCACAAATCAACACAAGTGCTCAACGCCTTATCGGCATCCCCGCAGAAATCGGTATCATCATCACATCACATACACATACAACATACAGTGCTCAACGCCTTATCGGCATCCCCGCAGAAATCGGTCTTTGATGTCGAATCCCCACTTACCGGGGAGGACGTGCTCAACGCCTTATCGGCATCCCCGCAGAAATCGGCCCGTGCCTCCAGTTCGCGAATCCGGTTGTGGTCTTTGACGTGCTCAACGCCTTATCGGCATCCCCGCAGAAATCGGCCGCGAGCCTGGCGGCCACGCTGGCGGCCGCAAACCCGTGCTCAACGCCTTATCGGCATCCCCGCAGAAATCGGACGCCGATCGACTACCGTCGGTACATGCCGCCCGAGTGCTCAACGCCTTATCGGCATCCCCGCAGAAATCGGGCAGTGGGGCGAGAAAGGAAGCGGATGATGGGGTTGTGCTCAACGCCTTATCGGCATCCCCGCAGAAATCGGCTCGTCGGGCAGATGTTCTCCGATCACCAGATGAGAGCGTGCTCAACGCCTTATCGGCATCCCCGCAGAAATCGGCCGCCACGACGGGCGAGGGGCAGAGGAGGCAGGTGGTGTGCTCAACGCCTTATCGGCATCCCCGCAGAAATCGGACCTTCAAGCCAAAGAAGCAGCCGAAAGCCAAAGGTGCTCAACGCCTTATCGGCATCCCCGCAGAAATCGGCGCTTTCCCAGTCAATACGACGACGCGTGGGATGTGGTGCTCAACGCCTTATCGGCATCCCCGCAGAAATCGGCTACCTGACGGGAGGGCGGGCATCGGACGACTACACGTGCTCAACGCCTTATCGGCATCCCCGCAGAAATCGGCGGCTAGCATGTCGCATTCCCTGAGCAGCGCCTCCAGTGCTCAACGCCTTATCGGCATCCCCGCAGAAATCGGTGATCGATGCGATGCCGCCGAACGTCGGCGGCATCGGTGCTCAACGCCTTATCGGCATCCCCGCAGAAATCGGCTCGCGCCTCGGCGTACGCGAGCCCGGCCTTGAAGTGCTCAACGCCTTATCGGCATCCCCGCAGAAATCGGACGCGGGACGCATCGTGTCCGTGCAGAGCACCGGGTGCTCAACGCCTTATCGGCATCCCCGCAGAAATCGGGTGCCCGTTGTCGCAGGTCACGCCGCCCGGGCAAAACGTGCTCAACGCCTTATCGGCATCCCCGCAGAAATCGGCAGCCGGAGGATGATGGCGGGGACGTCGGCTTCCGTCAGTGCTCAACGCCTTATCGGCATCCCCGCAGAAATCGGCGGATTCCGGTGGGACCGCCTGAGCCTGCGAAGATGTGCTCAACGCCTTATCGGCATCCCCGCAGAAATCGGCCGCGGCCACCGCAGCCGAGAGGGTGCGCTTGGGCAAGTGCTCAACGCCTTATCGGCATCCCCGCAGAAATCGGCGGTAGTGGCGCGCTCGTGTACGCACACGCTGTCAATGGTGCTCAACGCCTTATCGGCATCCCCGCAGAAATCGGCCGTGGGGGTCGTGCTGAATGGGCCCAGGTCAGACGTGCTCAACGCCTTATCGGCATCCCCGCAGAAATCGGCGTCAGCGTCTCAGCGAACTTGTCGAACCGCTGCCCGTGCTCAACGCCTTATCGGCATCCCCGCAGAAATCGGACAATGACGACCCCGCCCCTCTCGCCGCCTCTGGTCGTGCTCAACGCCTTATCGGCATCCCCGCAGAAATCGGAAGAGCTGCGCGGACCCGACCGCGTAACGGATCGGTGCTCAACGCCTTATCGGCATCCCCGCAGAAATCGGCCCGCCTCCCCACTTGGCCCCGAACGAGCACCCGATGTGCTCAACGCCTTATCGGCATCCCCGCAGAAATCGGAGGCGTAGCGCGAGCAGGGTATAGGCGCGGGGTCTGTGCTCAACGCCTTATCGGCATCCCCGCAGAAATCGGGCGAGGTCCGCGCCATCGTCACGAGCGCGAGGGAGTGCTCAACGCCTTATCGGCATCCCCGCAGAAATCGGATCGCGTCCCGTGGCTTGTTGCCGCCAGAGTCGATGAAGTGCTCAACGCCTTATCGGCATCCCCGCAGAAATCGGCCGTGCAGAACTGGAAATGGTGGCGCGCAACTTCAAATGTGCTCAACGCCTTATCGGCATCCCCGCAGAAATCGGGGGGTCCGGTTCGACGGCGGCCGGCACTTGATCGGGTTGTGCTCAACGCCTTATCGGCATCCCCGCAGAAATCGGTCGCGCTCTACGAGGTCGAGGGGGAGCCCTACCTGCAGTGCTCAACGCCTTATCGGCATCCCCGCAGAAATCGGCGTGACGCTGATCGGCATGGTCGAGCGCGCCTTGGTGCTCAACGCCTTATCGGCATCCCCGCAGAAATCGGACCCTGCTCGATTGCCGTCATCATGATGCTAGGCGTGCTCAACGCCTTATCGGCATCCCCGCAGAAATCGGATCCTGCGGAAAGAGGACGCAGACAAGGCGCAAGGGTGCTCAACGCCTTATCGGCATCCCCGCAGAAATCGGAAGGTAAGCAGCGTCGTCCGCTGCTTCCTGGTCAAGTGCTCAACGCCTTATCGGCATCCCCGCAGAAATCGGCTGGAATTCGGGAGGGGAGGCGTGCGGCTGGAACCTGCGTGCTCAACGCCTTATCGGCATCCCCGCAGAAATCGGCCGGCATCCGTGGTCTCGAGACGCAGTTCGGGAAGTGCTCAACGCCTTATCGGCATCCCCGCAGAAATCGGCCGCTCCGCGCGAAGGACCTCGGCAAGATGATAAACGTGCTCAACGCCTTATCGGCATCCCCGCAGAAATCGGACGGATCGGAACGCCCTTCGCGCGCCGCCATTTCGTGTGCTCAACGCCTTATCGGCATCCCCGCAGAAATCGGTCGCGCGGAACGTCCAGAGCGCCCAGCGGCACGGGTTGGTGCTCAACGCCTTATCGGCATCCCCGCAGAAATCGGGCCGAGCTTGTGCCATGCCCCCTCTCGCCACGGGTGTGCTCAACGCCTTATCGGCATCCCCGCAGAAATCGGTGTCGAGCGCTGTTCCGGCCAATTCGGGGCCGTTGACGTGCTCAACGCCTTATCGGCATCCCCGCAGAAATCGGCCAGCGGCGCCATCTGCAGCGGCGAATCCTGCACGTGCTCAACGCCTTATCGGCATCCCCGCAGAAATCGGACACGGTTCAAGGCCAGCGTTCCGAGCGGCGACCTGTGCTCAACGCCTTATCGGCATCCCCGCAGAAATCGGGTCCAGCGGGGTCCCGATGACGGCGATCGTGCGTCCGCGTGCTCAACGCCTTATCGGCATCCCCGCAGAAATCGGCGCCGGACAGGTGTCTTCGTCGTCGTTGATACTCATGACGTGCTCAACGCCTTATCGGCATCCCCGCAGAAATCGGAGGTCAAGGCGACGGTGAAGGTGTTCGCGTTCGGGTAGTGCTCAACGCCTTATCGGCATCCCCGCAGAAATCGGTGATTTGGTTCGACGACAAACCGGGGCAGGAGAGGTGCTCAACGCCTTATCGGCATCCCCGCAGAAATCGGACATCGCGCAATAGGAGTCTGTAATGCCCTCGAAGTGCTCAACGCCTTATCGGCATCCCCGCAGAAATCGGACCATGCGCGTCATCCGGACCTCGGTGAGGGGCGGTGCTCAACGCCTTATCGGCATCCCCGCAGAAATCGGGTTTGGTCCGCTCTCGTCCTCAAACAGGACAAGGGTGCTCAACGCCTTATCGGCATCCCCGCAGAAATCGGCCCTCACCCCCGTAGTACTGGAAACTCCACGGAAATCTGGACCCTTTTGCAAGCACCTTCGCCACCTTTTGCGCCGCGCCCTCTCCTCCGCGCCTGGTGACCTCGCAACCCTCCGACTTCACGCCTCTTCTCCTCGATCAAGCACCTCCGCGCCTCTATCCTGGTTGTCAAACACCAAGGAGATCGGGCACTTGCCTCCTCGCGGGGGCTCCCCTGGGCGCTGGCCTGGGCTCACGCCCGGAGATCCTTGATCCACCCGACCTCTCCGTCCACGCTCCTCCCTTCTACACGATTTTCGCCGGCGTGTCATCCACCACCCACACGTCCTTCCGGTTGCGCATCACCATCCTCGCTACGCAGGCTGTGCAGAGCGGAACGAACATCAGACTGTCCTCCGCGTCCAGCACCTTCTCCAGCTCCCACCGCAGCTCCTCCAGCTTTCGCACCGACAACCGGCACCGGAACACCGAGTATTGCAGCCGCGTCCCATACCCGCGCAGCACCTTGTAGCCCTTGCGCCATCGCTTCGGATCCCGGATGTCGTACGACACGAGATACCAGCTCTTCGCCTCGCTCATTGGGACCACCCCTCCGCTTCTCCCGTCACCGCAGCCGGAACTTTGCGAACAACCCAGGCGCCCCGCACCACTCCTTCTCCAAGAGCCTCGCCTCCAGCTCGATCATCCGACCGTACGACAGCGAATACCCCACGACCGAGTGCTTCCACTCCTCCGAACGACGACGCTCGTACACCTCCACGAGCTTTCGTCTCCCCGTCGCGCTCAACCACACCCGCGGACCCGTCACCGTGAAATCGTCCTCCGGATCCCATTGCCCCCGGCGGATCGATCCCATCACCGCCATGTCCACCAGGGGCACCCGGAACAGCTCCATCAGGTCGAGCGACAGCGGCGGTGCCGAGCTCCGCGGCCGATGGTAAAAGCCGAGCGCCGGCTCCAGCCCCACGGTCGCGAGCGCCGTCGTTACGTCGGCGAGTAGCAGCGCGTAGCCGAATCCGAGCAGCGCGCTCACCCGGTCCCGCGGCGGCCGCCTCGTCCGCCCCTCGTAACGCAGCCGCTCGTCCACCTCCCCGAGCAGCGCCCTCCACGACGAGAAATACGCCGCCGCGCCGGCCCCCTCGTTTCCTAGCAGCTCCTCCACCGTCTCCGCGGCGTGTGCGCCTCGGATTGCGCGCCGCATCCCGTCGAGCGCCTCTTCCACTGCGACTGGCCTCGCGCCCTCTCCCCGCGTCGACCGCAGCACGAACCGCAGCTGACCTTCGAGCTTCGCGCCGACCAGCCGCCGCGCCAAACCCAGCGCGAACGCCTCCTCGCCGAGCGCCTTGTATTGCCGGATTCGCCGCTGCACCGCCCCGGCGCCTGCCACGAGCGAGCCGATGAACCGTCCGCCCGTCGTCACCCAGGACACGCCCACTTCTCGCTCCGCGCACAGGTGCAACGCCTGCGTCGAGATCTGCGAACCGCCGTGCAGCACCACGTGCCTCGTCGATCGCGACGACACCCGCGTCTCTTCGCCCTCGCGCGGCGTCACCACGAGCTCGTCGCCGCTTCGCCCCACCCGCGACCCGTGCGTCGTCACGTGCAAGGCTTGCCGGTCGTCATCCTTCGGCGCGAGGTGCACGGGCTCGCGCGCCTCGTCCTTTGCCAGCCGCTCCTCCTCCGGCAGGCACACCGGCGCGAGCGAGCAATGCGTGCAGAGCCGCTCGTTGCTCGTCACCGGCGGCCGCTCCACCGTGGCGCGTAATGCTCTCCCCCGCGTGATCGCGGCTCGCACCTCCGCGCGCAGCGCGTCGTCCACAGCGATTCGCACCGTCACGTTGTCCGCGTGGTATCGCAGCCGCCCCTCGGGGACGACCTCCCCGGTCGCCTCCTCCACGAGCATCGCGTACGCCCCGATCTGCAATCGATCCGAGGGCCACGCCTCGGGCGCATCCTTCCCCTCGCCCCGCTTGCAGCGCCCTCGTTTGTGCTCGTAGGGGATCCACTGCCCGTCGCGCCGCCGCAGCGCGTCCACCTCCCCGCGCAGCCCGAGCGCCTCGCTCTCCAGGACGAACCTTTCGGAGGGCCCATCCCCCTCTTCCCGCGCGAGCTCCGCGTGCAGCGTCCGCCCTGCGTACACACGCTCGTCCGCGACCCGGATCTCCTCGACCTCCTCCAGGAAAAACAACCGCTCACAATAAGCGAGCGCGTGCAGCGCCATCACGCGCAGCGGCGCGCCGTCCCCCGACCCATCCATGTGGAACCTCCCCCTGAGGAATAGGTTTTACCGGATGGTACGGAGGCCCAAGGCTGCGGCCAAGTTTGTCGGCGGGGTTTGTCAGAGGGGGGGCACCCTCGGATCGAGGATCGGGACGAAGTGATCCTGCGGCGGGTTCCCGGTGAGCGGTGCTCTGGGTGCGAGATGGTAGCGCCGCCACCGCGTGTCGAGCGCGCCCACGTGATCGACCCACACGGGTAGATCCATCGCGCCGTCGTCCCGCGGTACGAGGAGGCGCCATTCGCCGGCGGGCTCCTCCACGAGCGCGATATCGTCCACCGCATCGTCGCTCATCCCCAGGCACACCACGCCCGCGCGCGTCACGCGCTCCGGGTGCTGGATGGCTTCGACGATACGCTCCTCGAGCCGCGGCGCTCCTTCCTGCGCCCGCGTGCCGAGTTCTCCTCGGCTGTCGATCCAGCAGAGGAACGACAATCCACACAGGACCTCGACGTAATCGGGTGCATTCCCCATCCTCGATTGCTTGGCCGCCACGCCGTATTTGTAGCGGCTCAGCTTGCGGAGCACGGTTGCGACCTTGGGCTCACGCGCGTAGGCGAACGCGAGGGCGACCCCGGCGTGCGCCGCGCGCTGCCACTCCCCGACCAGCGAAAGCAGCATCCCGTACACCGTCGCCGGCGGCGCGATCGGGTACGTCTCCGCGAACGACCGCGCGTACGACTTGCGGAAGCTCGCATACGGCGCTTCCACGCGCACGGCGATCATCTGTCGCCCTTCGCCTTCACGGCCGCGTATTCGGCGCCGATGCGCGCGATTCGCGCCTTGGCCTCGCGCACGGCCGCGTCGACCCCCTCGACCACGGTCACCCCGGCGCCGCGCAGCTCGGCGCCGAGCGGCGAGCGCGCGATCTCTCCACCGACGATCATTTCGCTCCCCTGGAGGTCGCCGCTCCGCACCCGATCCAAAAGCCGCCTCGCGCTGATTCCGCGCGCCTTCTCGTCGTGATCGAAGCAATTCTGGATGCGCGACGAGTGCGCGCTCGTCAGCCGGAGGACGATTGATGCAGGCGAGAAGTCATAGGCGAACCGCGCGTGGTTCCCGGCGACGGGGGGCGGGTCCGCGACGGCGTCGAGCAAGTGCCCGATGTGCTCTTTGTGGATCACGCTGCCGAGGTTCAGCCCGAACGAATACTGGTACTCCGTCGTGTGGATCTCGGCGTTGTAGAGCGAGAGACTCCCCTTCTCCTTGGTCCCGCTGACGCAGTTGAATGAGAGCTCCCCGCGGTAGGGCCGCAGGGACACGGCGCGCCCGACGGCGAGGGGGCTCGGCCGCTTCGTCGTCTTCCCTTTCGCCTTCTCCTTCTTCCCCTTGTCTTTCGCTTTGCCCTTGGCTTTGGGCTCTGTCTCTCCCTCGTCGCCTCCGCCTTCGCCCTCCTCGTCCTCGCGTTCCTTCTGCGCGGCTTCGGCGTCCATGAAGCCCATCAGGTCATCGTCGATGAGCGCCTTGCTCTTGGAGTCGAAGTACGTCCGCTTCTCATCCTCGTAGCTGAGCTTCTCGTCCTCGTATTTTCGGTTCGTCGGAAGCCCTTCGAGCTGGAAGCGGTACCGCAGCGCGAAGCGGATCGCCTCGGCGGAGACCGACGTGTGCAGGTCGTCGTGCAGGAAAACCTTTTGCAGCGTCGTGGTGTTGCCGATGTTGTCGGCGCGGTTGTTCGCGGCGACGGCCTCGCTCGTGACGATCGTTCCGTAGAGATAATGGGTCGCCATGGTTCATCCCTTCTCGTCGGTCTTCTTCGGTCCCTCGCCCGCGTAGCTCACGAGCGCGAAGAGCAGGAGGTTCTGGAGCCGGTCCGTGTTGCGGGGGTCGAACAGGAACTTTCGCAGCCGTTCGGCGTTGGTCTTGATCGTGGGCAGCGCGGCCCCCTTCGTCGAATCCGCGCAGAACCGGAGGAACCACCCCGCGAGCGCGTCGGCGGTCTTCGCGCGCAGGATCGCGTTCCGCATCCGCTCGCGCTCCACCTCCGTCATCCGCTCGAATGATGCGTTGTCCCTCCGCGCGCGCTCCCCGAACGCCCCCATCACGCGGTTCCACGCCTCGTGAAACGCCGCAATCACGGCGCGCTCGTCTTCGTCCTCGATCGCGTCCTTCATCTTGTTCAGACCTCCCTGCGCGAAGCGCATCCGCTCGTAATCCTGTTTCTTCTCGACCAGCGCCCGAAAATGCGCGACCCAGCGCCTCCCGGCCCCGAGGTTCGCCGCGACGAGCTCCGGCACCGGGCTCTGCGGCACGGCGAAGCCCTCGCCCTTCTGGTTCTTCAGCATGCGTGGCTTCCCGAGGTGCGTGACGGCGGCCTGGAACACGCCTAGTTCCGGTATTTCGAGCCCTACTCGCACACTGCTCGTCCGGTTCACCTGGTTCTTGTCCCAGGCGACTTTGCCCATCGCCACGGCCAGGCATCCGGCAATGCCCGGGTGCTCCACGACGCCCTCGGTCACCTTCCAATCGAGCAAGAACCGCAACGCCGCCTCCTCGGCGCCGCCCACGATTCGCCCGAGATATCCGCTCGTCAAGCGTGGCGCGTCGTTCCCCAGCGTCGCGAGCGCTTGCATGACCTTCGAGAACGCCCGCAGGTCACCCACGTCGGGCACCACCACGCACGATTGCATCCGTGCGTCCGCGGCGCGGTTTCGCAAAAGGAACACGACGCTGCCGACCATCAGGTAGAGGAGCAGGAAGACCTCCTCCGCGCGCGCCTCGAGCGCGGCCACGCCCGTCATCGCCCCGGGCACGACGGATTGCGGGATCGTCGCCGTCCTTGGCAGCGCGCCCAGCGGCTCGCCCTTTTTCGGCTTGTATTCGAGGAGTCCCGTCCCTTGTGCCTTCTGGTGTGCGTAGCTCGCGACGCCTTTGTATGTGAAGGGGATGAGGGTCTCCCCGTCCGCGCTCCGGAGCGAGACACGCCGCGCGTCCTTCTCCCCGGGCACGCTGGGCCGCATCTTGTTGTGCTGCAAGAACGTCGCACAGAGCCCGTTGTGAATGGCGAGCCGCAAGCCGATCTCCGACGGGGGGATCCTGTGCCCGACGAGCTCGATCATCTTGTCGTCCGTCACCCGGAACGAAGCGTCGAGGATCCGCCGCAACGCTTCCTGGTCCGTGAGTTCGTCTCCCCACCCGAGGCGCACCTCGCCACTCGTCACGCTCGCGCGAATCCCCTCCGGCCCTTTCTTGCCCCAGGCCTCCACCGTCGCGGCGAGCCCGCCGAGCGCCGCGCGATGGTAGATCGTGTACCCCGGGTCGGTCAGCCGGTAGATCATCTCTCTCGCCATTGCGCGCCCGTCCCTTCGTGTGTCTTCTCGTCGTAATCGTAAAGCACTGCATCGGTTGGCGCGATGAGCACGCCTGATACCCGATCCCACCCGAACATTTCGTTTCGGATCGGGATCGCCACCTCGTGCTCGCGCAGCCAATCCCTGTCCGGAACGTCCCGACCGGGTGTGTTTCGATACGCGCGGAGATCGTTGCCGAGCACGACGCTCGCCGTGTACCCCTCGCCTCGGGTCGTCCCCGGCCGCGTGCGCCACACGCCGCTATGCCCCGGCACCCCGACGAAAAAGGCATCCTTCTCTGCGGCATCGAGGTCGACGCCTGGCTCCGTCGCGCTCCCCGCGAAGTGCGCCGCGAGGTCTCGTTGACTGAGGGGCCTGCCGAGCGCGCGCAGTCGGTCGACCCACGCCCAGCCTGCGTGGAGCGCGTCAGCCTCGTACGGCTTGGGCCCGTCCTTCGGCGCACACACGTACGCAGGCTTCGGATCCGGAGGCCGTGACGGATCGGCGCGGCGATTCAGGCGCCCGAGCCGCTGGATCAACGAAGGCACCGGCGCGACATCGGTGACGAGCAGATCCGCCGAGAGATCGAGGGACATCTCGGCGACCTGCGTCGCGACGAGCAACGTCCCGCCGCGACCCCCCTTGAAGTTGTCGACGACGCGGCGATGTCGGCGGCTCCGGTCGTTGTAACGGAAGCGCGAGTGATACACCTCGACCGCCGCGCCCGGCAGCCGGCGCCGGCCTTGCTCGTACGTCTCGTTCGCCGATGCTACCTGGTTGCGCACCCAGAGCACCTTGCCCCCGTCCTTCACGTGCGCCGTAACGGCGCTCCACGCGGCCTCCTCGTCGTCTGCGCGTCGCAGCTCGTACCGCGGCAGCGCTTCGAGCTCTGCGGGCCCGGGGACGATCACCAGGTCGGGACGAATTTCGGCGAGCGCGCGACGTCGCGCCTCGGGCAGCGACGCCGTCATGAGTAACACGGGCAGGTTTGGGAACGTCTTCAGGAAGATCAGCAGGTGCCCGAAGAGCGGATCGTCGAACGCGTGGATCTCGTCGAAGACGATGCATGACTGCACGATCGCTGGCAGCGCACAGAGCGCGCGGAGCGCGTTCGACATGACGCCGAGCACCGTGTCGGCCGTGCTCACGACGAGCGGCGTGTCCCAGAGCGAGAGCGCATCGATCTTCGCGAGCTCGGCTGCGAGCGCGTCCTGCGCGCGCGAAGCTGTCTCGGTCGCGTCCTCCTGCTGCGCCGTGCGCGCGATCGTGCGCAGGTCGATCCTCGCCCGCCCGTGCGCGAGGGCCGCGCCGACGCCCGCTTCGAGCGCGTAGTCCTTGAAGTGCTCCGTCGTCGTGCCGGTGGTCGGCAGACAGAAGAACATCCGCATCGGTCGCTCGCCTCGCTCGTGGAAACGCGCGCACCATTGTTCGGCCCAGAGGTACGCGGCGAGGCTCTTGCCCGAGCCGCACCCTGCCTCCGCGAGCGTCAAGCGCGATGTCGACTTCGCGACCTCCTCCTGGAACGGACGCACGATGAACCCCGGCGGGAGCCGCGTCTCGTCTCGCTCCGCGTCGGGGGGCGCCGCGCGATCCCAAGCCCAGCGATGCACGAGCCGACGGAGCGCTTCGGCGTCGAGCCCGGTCGAGAGTTGCTCCTCGACGAACGGCTCGATCTCCACGGGCTCGTTCGTCGCGACACGTCGCGGCAGCGCGCTTGCTGTCACGTCCGCCGCGATGCCGAACGCCTTGACAAGCGCGAGGAGTCGCCGCGCGCTTTCCTCGGCGAACGTGTCCTCGTGATCCCTGAAGTCGCCTTGCATCGCCTTGAGATCACGGCTCACGTCGAGGTCACATGCACCGGCGCGCGCACGTCCGAGCACGAGATGCCGCTCGATCCTCGGAGGCGACCCGAGGCCGAGGTCCTCCGCCATGCCTTCGAGGATCGCCTTGAAGTCCTCGTGTGCCGCGTAGATCGTCGCAGGCGCGCCGAGCGCGGGCGCGAGCGACGCGTCGAACTTGCGGTGGTGGCCCACGGCCCCCCAGAGGGCGAGCACCAGATCCTCACCGAGCTCATCGAGCCATGCGCGCAGTGGCGCGTATTGCCACACGAGCAGGCCCGAGATCGCCTCGTGCCGTAGGAGCTGGGTGATCTCCGGCTGGCCTCCGACCATCGCCTGGAAGTGCTCGTTCGCCTTGCCGAGATCTTGCATCCACCCATCAGCGCAGAGCGCTCGGGTGAAGCGATCGAGCCATGCCTCTGGCAACCCCGCAGCGCGCAGCGCAGCAGGCCCAGCGACGCGACTGATCGATCGGCAGGCCTGCGCGACGTCGCGGCTGTGCTGCGTGAGCAGCGCGTGGTCGGGGGGCGCGTCACGCGGCCCGTGGAAGGACTTTGCGAGCAGGCGACGCGGCACGGCCGGGCTCGCCTTGGAGCTCGCGCTCACGCCCCGGCCCCTCGCCCCACCGGCCCAAATACCCCGCACCCCATGCGTTGCCGCCCGCCGATCCCGGCTCGTTGCACGACGAGCGAACCCTCCTCGGAGAGCCCTCGCAGCGTCGTCCCGAAGCCGATCACCTTGTCCCCGGCGATCGACACCACCCTGCGCCGCCCGATCTCGATCGTCGCCGTCACGCCGAGCGCGTCGAGCTGCCGCTTCACGGCTTCTGCGAATGGCTCCGGCTCCTGGAAGCCCTTGATCACCACCATTCTTGCGGTCAGCGCTTCCGCGGGCCGGAGCGGATACACGCGGGAGACGCCGACGTGCACGCGATGCCCGTCGATGTCGAGCGCCTTGCCAGCGAGCGCGAGCACGCGCGGGATCTCGGCGGGCACCACGCGCAGGCGCAGCGAGCCGCGCCGCGGGTGCAGCGCGAGCAGCCCATCCGGCCGCGGGATTCCGCCGAGCGGGTGCACCGCGAGCCAGGGCGCGCCGTGCAGATCCCCGAGCACCCGCGCGAGTGCGCCGAAGAGCGCGTACCCGTGATCTCGCGGAACGAGCGTGCCTGCGAGGGGGAAGACGATGTCAACACGGTCGGGTGGCGAGGTCGGCGCGGACGGGGTCACGTGTGGGCTCCGTGGGGTCGAATTGTGTGCGTCCACGCTACCCTGAGTCGTAGGGTCCCGACTACAGAAACCTCACGCTCCAGCTGTACGATGCCGCTTGCCTCGCTCTCTCCTCGTTTCTTCGTGTCCTTCCCCCTCGCCACGCTGCGACCGTCTCACGCCACGTCGACGCGCCCCCCTACATCGCTGCGCCGACTCCCTCGCGCCGGGATTTCCCGCGCCCCTCGCTGCGCGCAGATCCTGTTGTGTCACGACGACGTGGGTGCCTCATCTCTGCACCGACAGCTTCCCGCCACGCCGCCGTGCACCTTTCATCGCGCGCCGACCCCTTTGCGCAACGTTCCCGTACGCCGTGCGCCCGGCGATGGACCCGCACGGGCAACCTTGACGCGCGTCCCTTGACCCGCGCCGACCCTCTCACGTCGCTCCGGCGCCGCCGACGAGCCCGGCGTTCGTGATCAGCGGCCCGTCTCGTCCTCCTCGTCGGGCCGACGAGCCAGCACCCGGGCGCTTGCTGACGTCGAACTCCTGCTCCTCTCCGAATGAAAAACTACGGCCCTCGTTCAACGGGGACCCGCCGACGCGATGGCGCGGCAGGGATTCCGAAACCCACCAGACCGGGCCTCGGGCCCAGGGATGACCTCATGCGCAAGTATCGCAGCAATGCCTCGTCGACCGTCCGTTACGAGTATGGCGTCGAGCTCGCCGCCGGCCTCTCCTCGTTCCCCGAGATGGCCTCCGCCGCCGCCGATATCCAGACCATCAACGAGGCCCTCGCGGTCCAGCACGACAAGCGCCATGCCCTGCATGTCCCCGTCATCAGGACCCGCGCCGCGCTCCGCTTCGGCGAGTATAGCGTCGAGCGCGTCATTCGGTTGGCCCTCCGCGCCGCCGAAATGGAGGACGGTGGCAGGCGCGGGCGTATCTGCGCGAGCGTCTTTCCGAAGGGCTCGAGGCCCATCCTCGCCCCCGTCGGGAAACGCCAGGTCAAACCCTTGCGCGAGCTCGTCGAGCGACTGGCGAATTCGAAGGTCGTCGGCATCGACGCGTATCGCGCCGCGTGGCTCCCGAAGCTACAAGCCGCGCTCGCGAGCTTCGAGGCGGCCGTCGCCGCGCACCTTTCGGCGCTCACTGCGCATGACGAGGCCTTCAAGCTCGAGGTCGCGCTCCGAGAAGCGCACCACGATACCGTCGACCGGATCATGGGCCAGGTCCGCGCCGCGTTCCCGCGCGATCGCGTAACCCAGGACGTCATCTTCCCGGCCGTCGAGGAGGCCGGTATCCTCACCGCCACGAGCGAGGACGACGGGGTGGAAGAACCGCTCCCCGCAGAGCCCCTCCCGCCCGCGGACGCCTGATATCGACCGGCGCGGCGCTCGCCCCGCCCCGCAGAGCCCGCGCGCCCTCCTCTCCGCCGCTTCCCCCTCGCCTCGACACACCCATCCACGTTCGGTAGACTTTCCCCCATGAGCTTCGTCGCTCACGATGCCGACCGCGCGTCCCCTCGGCGCATGACGATCGAGGAGTGGGCCGCGCTGCCCGAGGACGAGCCGGGGGAGCTCGTCGACGGCGAGCTCGTCGAGGAAGAGATGGCCGGGTACGTCCACGAGGTCGTCGTCGTTTGGCTCGCGCACCTGCTTCGGTCCTGGGCGCTCGCGCATGGAGCGCGGGTCGCGGGGTCCGCCGGGAAGTTCGCGGTGTCAGCCACGCGGGGGCGCATGCCCGATCTCACGGTGTACCTCGCCGGCGCACGCCGCCCGCCCGCGGAAGGGCCGATCCGCGTGCCCCCGAGCATCGCCGTCGAGGTCGTCTCGTCGACCCCCCGGGATGCGCGGCGCGACCGCGTGGAGAAGCTGAAGGAGTACGCGGCGTTCGGCGTGAAGTGGTACTGGATCGTCGACCCGGCGCTTCAATCGTTCGAGATCCTCGAGCTCGGGCCCGAAAACGAATACATCCACAAGGTCACGTCGACCGACGGGCGGATTGAATCGGTTCCGGGATGCGCCGGGCTCGTGATCGATATCGATGCCCTGTGGGCGGAGGTCGCCGAGGTGCGTGCCGAGGGCGAGGGCGAGTCGCCGGAGCAAAGCTGACCCCCAGCACCCCGTCAGTACGGCCGGTCGCCCACGATCGTGGCGCGCTCCATCTTCCGCACCGCCGGCCAGTAATCCTGGACCGCGTAATGCTGCGTGCAGCGATTGTCCCAGATCGCGACGCTGTTCTTCTTCCAGCGAAACCGCACCTGATACTCGGGGATCTGCGCCTGGCTGATCAGGTAACTCAGGAGCTGGCTCGCCCCGGGCGTGAAGTCCTGGCCGAAGCGCACGTTCGCCGGCGTGTGGAAGTTGACGAAGTGCGTGGTGAATGCATTGACGAACAGGCTCTTTTCGCCGGTCTCCGGATGCGTGCGCACCACCGGGTGCTCCGCATCCGGAAAGCGGTCCCTGAGCGCGTGGCGCTTCTCCATGGGCATGACCGCGCCGAAGGTCGCCTCGATGCTGTGCCTGGCGCGTAGCCCGGCGATCTGCTGCTTGATGGGCTCGGGCAGCCGGCGATAGGCCTCGACCATGTTCACCCAGATGGTGTCACCGCCGACGGCCGGCGTCTCGACGCAGCGCAGGACGCAGCCCATCGGCGGCGCTTCGCGAAACGTCGCGTCGCAGTGGTAGGCGTTCTCGTAATGCTCCGGTGGGCTGTTCAGGTCCTTGTAAATGCGGACCAGCCCCGGATGGTCGGGATCGCTGCCGGCGACGGGGTGGCCTTCGAGCTCGCCGAAGCGCCTCGCGAAGGCGACGTGGTCGGCGCGCGTGATGTCCTGATCTCGCAAAAACAGGACCCGGTGCTTCAAGAGGAGCGCCCGGATCTCCGCGAAGAGCACGTCATCGCGCGCGGCGTCGGCGAGGCTCACGCCGCTGAGCTCGGCGCCGATGGTGCAGGTCGAGGGCGCGACCTCGATGGTGCCGCCCGTCGCCGCGCGGGCAGGGGCGGGAGTGGACGATGCTGACGTTTCCATGTCGAATTTCTCGGGTTTTCAGACGACGAAGATCGACGATCCCGTCGTCTTGCGTGATTCGAGGTCGCGGTGCGCCTGCGCCGCGTCCTCCAGCCGGTAGCGCTGGTTGATTTCGATCCGGATCCGCCCCGCCGCGACGTGACCGAACAGCTCTCCGGCGAGCTCGGCCTTTTCCGCGGGATCGGCAATGTAATCGGCGAGCGCCGGGCGCGTGACGAAGACGGAGCCTTTGACCGCGAGCCTCGATACGTCGAGCGGCGGCACCGGGCCCGAGGTCGTGCCCACGCACACGAGCAGCCCGCGCCGCTTCAGGGAATCGAGCGAGCCCGTGAACGTGTCCTTTCCGACGCTGTCGTACACGATCGATACGCCGGCCCCACCCGTCAGTTCGCGCACGCGCCGGGCCACGTCCTCGCGGCCGTAATGAATGACGTGGTCGCAGCCGTGCGCGCGGGCGATTTCTGCCTTTGCTTCGGTCGACACCGTACCGATCACCGTGAGGCCGAGGAGCTTCGCCCATTGCGATACGATCAGGCCCACGCCGCCCGCCGCCGCGTGCAAGAGGACGCTGTCGCCGGCTTTCAGGGGCCAGATGCGGCGCAAGAGGTAGGCGGCCGTGAGGCCCCGCATGGTCATGGCCGCGGCGGTCTCGGGACGGATGCTTTCGGGCAACCGAATCAGGGGCGCCGCCGGCAGGGTTCGCTCGGTGCTGTACGCTCCGAGCGTGTCCAGAAAACCGGTATACGTCACCCGGTCGCCCGGCGCGACGTTCGTGACGCCTTCGCCGACCGCCTCCACCACGCCGGCGGCCTCCACGCCAATCCCGCTCGGGAGCGGCACCGGATAAAGCCCCGTGCGAAAGTAGGTGTCGGCAAAGTTGAGCCCGACGGCGACGTGACGGACCCGGGCCTCGCCGGGACCCGGGTCGCCGACGGCGACCTCCTCCCAGCAGAGGACCGAAGGGCCGCCGGTCTCGTGAAATCGAACCGCGTGGGCCATGGAAATGCCCCCCTTGGCCTTCGCTAGGCCGCCATGCGCCGCGGGACCCCGCGCTCGCCTGCCTTGCGATTGGGCGCATACCCGAGCTTTGCCAGGGTTTCGTCGGCATCCTTGTAAAACTCGCCGATCTTGTAAATGCGGCGGGCCTCCTTGCCGGTGGCCACGTCGCGGCCGAGCTCGCGCGCGATGCGGACGAGCTGCTCGATTTGTTGCACGGAGGTCATGCGCTGCCCCTTGCGCCGCCACAACGTGTCCTCGATGCCGCAGCGGGTGTGCAGACCCATCGCGATCGCCATCGTGTTCACGGGGAGCACGTTCCGCATGACGGTCTCCAGCGTCAGGCAGGCGCCGTTCGGCACGCGGTGGATGAACTCCATCATGTTGTAGGGGTTCGGCCCGTCGAATCCGCCGCCGATGGCGACCCAGGTGAGGTTGAGCGGCCCTGTGTAGGCCCCGCGGCGGAGGAGGCGCTCCACCGTCTCGAGCTGGGGGACGTTGGCGAGCTGGAAATGGGCCTGGATGCCGGCGGCCGAGAGCCGCCGGAGGTGCTCTTCGACCCAGGCCGGGCCGGCCGGCACGGTCATCTCGCGGTAGGCCTTGTACACCTCGGGCCGCGCGAACGAGCTCCCGGCATAGTCGTCCTCGGTCATCAGCTCGACGATGTTCATCTGGCACGTGTTGATCGCGATCGTGACCTGATCGGGCTTGGGCGAGAGCTCGGCCAGCATGTGGCGTGTATCATCGCTCAGCCATTTCGCCTTTTCCCCTTCGGTCTCCGGGGAGAAGGAGATCGAGCCGCCGACCTGCAGGATCATGTCGGGCACCGCGTCGCGCAGCCCTGCGAGGAGCTCGTTGAACCTGGACAGGCGCTTGGAACCCTTGCCGTCCGGCTCGCGCGCGTGCACGTGCAGCACCGTGGCGCCGGCGTTGTAGCAATCCACGGCTTTCTGGACCTGCTCTTCCATCGTCACCGCGATGTCTTCGGGAAAATCGGAGGGCTCCCACTCCGGTCCGTACGGCGCCACGGTGATGACGAGCTTTTCCTGGTTCTCGGGGAACAGAGAGTCATCGAGAAAGTCCATGGGGATCCCCGTGGTTCCCCGCCGCTCCGACCGCAAGCGCGCAAGGATCCCCTCACGTCGCCCGTCAGGGCACGAGGCTCACCCACGTATCCATCGCGCTGATGCTACAGCCGAATTTCGTGTGACCGTCCCCGAGACCGAGCGCCTCGATGATCTGCGCGCAGCTGCAGCCGCCGGTCTCCGTCATCGTGTACGATGTTTCGGGGGCGTTGCCGCTCGGTGACGTCGTCTCGAACACGCCGTCGCCGTTCGTATCGGCCCAGCGGTTTGCCCCGAGCGCCACCGTCGGGACCGACTCTGGCAATACGGTGCCGGAGCACATGTCGTCTCCTCCGCAGATGCCGTCGCCGTCGTCGTCCCCGCAGCAGACGGCGTCTTCGTCGACTTCGCCGTCGCAATCGTCGTCCACCTCGTTGCACGCCTCGGCGGCGCCCGGATACACGTCGGCGCTCGTGTCGTCGCAATCATCGCACGAGCTCGTGCCGTCGCCGTCATTGTCGATCATGTGGCACGGCACCGTGCCGCTGCAGTCGTTTCCGACGCAGCCATTCAGGCCGGCGAGGAAGACGCCGCTGTCGAGCACCTGATCGCCCGCGTCGCAGATGACGATCTCGAGCACGTGGCCGGTCGTGCCGCCGGCGAGCGGGGCGCGCGTCGTCAGAAGGCCCGTCGATCCGTCGTATTCGGTCTCGGTCTCGGGCGCGACGACGACGGCCCCGGACGAGAAAAACGGACCGTTGATCGTGATGGAGTTTCCCTGGGCGTCGAAAACGATCTGCTCGCCGTCGAGGTAGACGGCATAGACGTCGTTGTACATCGACCCGACGTACTCCGGGTACTCCTCGGAGCCGAAGATCGATTGGAACGAGATACCGTCGAAGCCCGGCGCGAGGTCGAACGTGATCGTCAGCTTCGTCGCGTCGAAGCTCTTGAAGCCCGGGATCAGCGCGTCGCAGAGCGGGTCGCCGGGGAGGCCGTTGCTCGCGCCCGTGCTCCCGTCGTCGCTCGGGGGCAGCGCGAGATGGGCCTGGCCCGTCGTGAGCAGGATGCCATTCGCAATGCCGAGCGGGCCCTCCGCGTAGGTCGCGGCCGCCTGGTTCGAGCCGCTGTAGATCGCGCCCGTGATGGTGATCGCGTTCCCGCTGCTTTGCATCGTGCTCGCGAGGACGGCGGGATCGCCGGTCGTCCCGACGGTGAGCGCGGAGGCGCTCGAACCGTGGACCATGGCGGACATCGCCGCGGATAAAACGAGGAGAGGTCTCATGCATGTACTCCGGCGCTTCATCGAACGCCGCCATCCGATGCCGCGATAACCACCCACGTGCTGGAATCTCGGCGGGAATTTTTCGCTCCCGCTGCGCCAGGTGTCCACGGCGGAGGGGAAGCCTCGACGACCGATCCGTTCCTGGACATTGTTCGCGTTTTGATCGTACGATGTGGAAGGACCGCCGTGAACCAGCACATTCCATTTCCGCGAAACGGCCGCGTCTTCCATCGCCTCACGGGCGCGCTTTGCGTGGCCCTCTCCCTCGCCGGGGGGATGTTCGCCGCGCCCGCGATCGCCCAGACGACCCCGAGCGTGGCGCCGAAGCGCACCTCCGGAATGTCCGTTCAGGATCAGCTCGACATGGATATCACGCCGCTGCCCACCGGGTACGGCGCCGTATTCGTGCCGAGCCCGGCGGGGAGGTTGCCCGGCGCGAGCGTGCTCGTGCAGTACGAGGGGGAGACGGTCGCGCGGGGATACATCGGCGAGCGGATCCCCGTGCCGCCGGGCCAATACCGCGTGCTCGTGGGCTCGGGGCCCGAGGCGCTCCGGGCTTCGAGCGACGTGACGGTGGTAAAAGGAATGACCGTCACCGCGGCGCAAAATTTTGGTGTGCTCCGCGTGAGCCTCGTCGACGATCGAAAGGCGCCGATCGAGGACAAGTACGTGGTCGCGTCCGCGGACGGGGCTCGCGTGTATGGCCCGGTCGCGACCTCGGTCGACAAGGCGGCGAAGCCGGAGGCGCTGATCCTGCCGCCGGGGCGGTACATCTTCGCGCTCGGTACGAACCCGAACGCGAGCCAGAATTCGATCGCGATCCAGATCGGCGGCGGCGAGCTCACCGAATACCGCGTCGTCGTCGAGGACGGGAAGATCGTGCGGACCGAGTTCGGGCGCCCCGAGGCCGACTACGAGCCGAGCCCGTGGCGCGTGCAATGGGTCATCGGCGCCGACGTCTCGTTCGCCCAGCGGATGAACCAGTTTTCCACGTACAACGGCGACGTCTTCATGGCCGGCGGATTCACGAGCTTCGAGGGCGCGTACGACTCGGGCCGTCACCTCGCCCAGCTCAATGTCGGCGTCGACGAGATGGTCCTTTCGCTGACCTCGCCCGTCGAGCAGGCGTTCCCGCTCCGCAAGGTCGTCGACGAGGTGAGCGCGGAGCTGCTCTACAATTATCGCGTCGTGGGCATCCTCGGCCCGTATGCCCACGCGATGGGATACGCGACCCTGTTCAACACCACGTATCGCGACGAGCAGCCGTACCGGGCGACGACGCGTGACGCGCAGGGGAAGGTGGTGAAGCAGGGGGATTATCTGGCGAACGACGAGCTGGAAACGTTCGCCGGGGGGTTTCCCTTGTTCTTCCAGGAGGGCGCGGGGTTCGGGACGCGGGTCGATTTCCTGGGCATCACGCTGGGCATCCGCGCCGGGGCTGCGATGCGGCAATCGTTTTACGGCGGCGGGCGGTACGTGCAGGCGCGCTCGGGCTCGAACCTCGATCTGATCGCGCTCACGGACTCCTTCGATTACGGCGCGGAGGCGTCGGGGCTCGTCGGGTTCACGTTGTTCAAGATGCTCTCCGTGAAGAGCCGCTTCGACCTGTTCGTGGACACGGACCAATTCGGCGAGTTCCTCGGCGAGACGTACCGGCCCATCTATCGGTGGGACAACATCGCGAGCCTGCGCCTCTCGCGGTTCGCCTCCGTCGTCTACACGGCCGTCCTCCGGCGCGACGCCGCCGCGGTCGTGCCGAATCAGTTCGCCCACACGTTCCGCCTGCGACTCCAGGCGGCCATCTTCTGACCGGAGGCCTTGGGACGCCCATGCATTCGCTCGTTCGTCGCTCCCGAGGAATCGTCCTTGCCGCGCTCCTCGGCGTCTCCCTGTCCGCGGTCGCCGGCTGCGGTCGCAATTACGGGCCTTATCCGGCCACGGCGCTCGAGGTGAACGAGCGGATCTTGCGCGTTCGGGGCGCCTTCGAGAAGGTGAAGTCCGATCCGCTCGCGAATGAGGTCCGGCTCGATTTGCAACGGGCCGAGACGTGGATCGTCACGGCCGAGGCCGAGGCCAAGGAAGGCAAGGTCGACGAGCGTGCCGACCTCTACCTCGCGACCGCCGAGGGCCAGCTCTCGATGATCCAGACGCATTACGCGCGGCGCCGGGCGGAGGACAAACTCGCAAAACGCAGGGAGCAGGCGCTCGCGCCGATGGCCGACGAAACCCCGGAGTGATGGCATGAGACGATCACGCTTTCTTTCGCGGCTCCCGGGCGCCTTCCTCCTCGCGGCGCGTGTTGCTCCCGCCTTGCTCATCGCGGCGTGCGCGTCGGCGCCGCCTCCGGCCCCGCTCGCCGAGGCGGATCGCCTTCTCGCGCGCAAGGATGCCGGCGACATCAAGATCGCTCGGCCCGAGATCGTGGCGGAGGCGCGTGATTTGCTTCGCCGCGCGAAGTCGGCGCATAGCATCGGCGACGCCGAGCGCGCGACGCTCTACGCATACCAGGCCATCCAGCTCTTCACGACCGCGAAAAACCTGGCCGAGCGCGACGAGGCGGAGCGGCTTTTGCGGGTCGTCGACAAGGCCGCGGGCGAGAGCGAGGAGGAGCGGCGGAAGATCGAGCTGGAGACACGGCTCCGCAATCTCGAAGAGCAAAGCAAGAGCTCGCCCGAGGCGGCCCGGGCCATGCGGTCCATCGACCGGGCGCGCGAGAAGCAGGCGGCGGCGCTCGAAAAAGGCGCGACCGGGGGTTCGGCCGGGGTCTACTTTCAGCAGGGGCAGGCATTGCTGGAGGTCGCGATCGATGCGTTCGAGGTGAAGTCGTACGCGGAGGCGGCGAATGCGGGGCAGTCCGCGGCGGCTTCGTTCGTGTCGGCGATCGGAAGCGTCACGGAGATGGAAAAGGGGGCGACGACGCCCGCGGGCGACAAACCCGGGCCGGAGCCGAAGCGAGCGGAGGAGGCGAATACGCCCTCCGTCGCGCCGGCCCACGTCGAGGCGCCACGAGCCGCTCCGCCGCGCCCGCGCGCGGGTGGGACGCGCGGGGCGGCGCCGTCGATCGAGGAGCTCGCGGACAGGACGCTCGTGTCGCTGGAGCTCCGGCGCGCGGAGGCGCTCGGCGAGCTGAAAGATCAACGGTGCCCGGGGCCGTTCCGCGAGATGGAGGCGATGCTCACGCTCGCGCAGAAGCGATTCCAGGCCGGCGATTACGAGCACGCCTACGAGTATGCGCTGCGCGCGGACGAGCGATTCCGCGCCTGCGACAAGCTCGGAGTGATCGCCGCGATCCCGGCGGCGCCCGCAGCGGCGCAGGCGAGCCAGAAGCGCGCGGAGGACGCGGAGGAGACGGCCCGCAAGAAGGCGGTCGTGGCCATGCAGAAGGCGCAGATCGAGAGCGCGCGGGCGCAGGCCGTGAATCCAAATGATCCGGGTGTTTTGCAGGGCAACCTGCTGCTCTCGAATGCGGATTCCTGGCTCGGGAGACGATCGTACGAGGAGGCGGAGGACTTTGCCAATCGCGCGCTCGTCGTGCTCTCCAAGGTGAAGGCGCCGGAGCCCGCGAAGGTCGCCACGAAGCCCGCGGCGCCCGCATCCGCGCCCGCACCTGCGGCGCGACATCCGAGCGCACAGCAGCCCACGCAATCGCAGCCCACGCAGCCGCAGGGCCAGACCCCTGTTTATGTCGTCCAGGGGCCGCCGCCCGTGCCGCCGGCGCCGCCGGGGACGACGGTGCGAATCGTCGACGAACGGTCGGCGGCGCGCGAAGAGCAATTCCTCTCGGCCCGGATGCAGCAAATGGAGCAAGCGCTCGCGCAGCTTGCGCAGCAGAAACAGGGGCCGGTCGACGCTTCATGGCGGCCGGCCTACGAGCGTGTGTTCCGAGCGCTCTCGCTGCGCGACCGCGCAAAGCTTCGATCGCCCGACGCGAAGAAGCGGCTCGAGGAGGCGGATGCGCTCCTCGCGCAGTCGCGCGCCGCCTGGCAAGCGAAACGATATGCCGACGCGATGCGTCTCGCCGACGACGCGTCCTCCATTCTCGAACCCCTCGCGGAGGTGACGGCAGAGCGGGGAAGTCCCGAAGAGATCGAGGAGCGCACGAGGAAGGCGGACGCGCTCATTCGCGAGGCGAGCGTGGGGCAGCAGGTCTGCGAAAAAGAGGCATGCAGCGAGCGTGACCTCGCGGGGTACGCGAACGCGAAGGAGCTTCTTGCCTCGGCGCGGCAAGCCTACGTCGACCGGCGTTTCGGGTATGCGATCGAGCTCGCGGGCAAGGCCAAGGAGCAATTCTCGGCCGCGCTGCAAAAGCCCAAGAAAGACGCGTCGGATCCGAAGATCGAAGCCGAGAAGCTCGAAGCGTTGCGCGAAGGCGCGGACAGCGCCCTTCGCGAGGCGAACATCACGAAGAAGATCTGCGATACCCGGAATTGTCGCGCGATCGACGGGGAGGCGTGGATCCGGGCGACCGAATACATGGCCTCGGCCCAGGCCGCCTACGTCGACAAACGGTACGAGACGGCGAAGGATCTCGCGGCCAAGGCAGACAAGATCTTCAAGGACACGATTGCCAAGCAGCCGGAGTTCATCCTGCCGGCCGGCGTGACGCGGGTCGCGCGGTTCGGCGCGCAGCTCCGCTTGAATCCGCCCGTGAAGTTCTCGAAGGGGACGACGCTCACGCCCGCGAGCGAAGTTTCCCTCGACGAGCTCGCCAAGGTGCTGATCGAGAACAAGGCCGCGTTCAAGCGCGTGTCGCTGATCGGCTTCACTGATAGCTGGGGGGCCGGCGCGGCGAACAAGAAGCTCTCGGCCGAGCGGGCCGCGGCGGTGCGTGATGCGCTCGTCCAGCGCGGCGTCCCCGCGGATCTCCTGATCTCGGACGGGCGCGGCGCGGAAAACCCGATCGCGAACAACAACACCCCGCAGGGCCGCGAGGAAAATCGACGGATCGAGATCCACATGGAGCTCGTCGAGGGCGTCAAATGAGGAGAAGGACGAAGCGCCTCACCGCCTCCGCGCTCGCCGCCGCGGCCTGCATGGCCGTTTCGCTCACGGCCGCGGCGCAGCCCGATCCTTTCGCCGATTACGAGGCGATGAAGCGCGGACAGGCCC
The DNA here is from genome assembly GCF_028435265.1 of Polyangium jinanense. Lineage (GTDB taxonomy): Bacteria > Myxococcota_A > Polyangia > Polyangiales > Polyangiaceae > Polyangium > Polyangium jinanense. The sequence continues at coordinate 538,442 of NZ_JAGTJK010000001.1, forward strand.
CGCCACCCCCGCCCGCGGCCTCGCTGCCCGCCGTCGTGCCGATCCCCTCGCCCGAGCCCGAAGTCTCCACCGCGCCGTGGAAATGGAGCTTCGGCGGGCGGAGCGCGTTCAGCTACACGGGCATCTCGAACGATACGCTCCTCGACCAGGATCAGAGCAATACGACGCTCTTCTTCCGGCTCACGCCCACCGTGGGTTTGACGGTGCACGAGCGGGTGCTCGTCTCGGCTTCGTTCGGCCTGCTCGGCAACAACCTCACGCGTGAGGATGGCAGCGATGCGACTGCGGTCGCGGGGCTCTTCGAGTTCACCGGCCATTACATGCTGCCCGTCACGCGGCGGCTCGTGTTCTTGCCGGGCCTCGGCATCGGGCCGTATTTCGGCTCGAACGACCGCACGCTCCGGCTCCCCGACGGACGGAAGGTCGACGAGGCGTCGAGCACGTTCGGCGTCGCGATGTCCGTGTATGGAATGTTCGGCTATCAGCTCTCACCGACGCTCTCGGTGCGGACCGGCATCGCGCTCTACAGCCTCTTCCAGACCGAGCGTGTCGAGAGCGCGGACAAGACCCTCGGGGCCTCGGCCGTGCACGTGGGGCTCCCGATCGAGCTTCATTTCCACGTCCTCTAAGGCCTTTACCTCGGCCCCCCGAGGCCGCTACCCTCGGCCGCGATGGTCGATCCGATCCGCCTCGAAGCCGCTTCCAATCGGTTCCGCGCCTTCTTCGACGAGCTGCATCACATCTTCCTCGAGCGCGACGACCTGCTCCTCCAGCTCGCGCTCGCGCTCCTCTCGCGCGAGCACCTGCTCGTCACGGGCCCGCCGGGGACGGCGAAGAGCCAGCTCGCCTCCGCGGTCTTCGGGCGCATCCTCGACGAGGAGACGGGCGAGCCGAGCCTCTACGCGCGGCAGATCGGCGAGAGCACGGTCCAGACCGATCTCATCGGCCCCATCGATTTCAAGACGCTCATGGAGACGGGGCGCACCGAGCATTTCACCGACGAGGGGATGCTCGGCGCCGTCCACGCGTTTCTCGACGAGATCTTCGACGGCCGCGACATGCTGCTCCGCTCCGCGCTGAACGTGCTGCACGAGCGCGAGGTGAAGCAAGGCGGGCAGGTGAAGCGCGGCCGCATCGAGTGCGCATTGATGACGACGAACCGGTACATCGCCGACGTGCTGGAAGGCTCGCGGGAGACGCTGCTCGCGTTCGTCGATCGTATCGCGTTCGTCTCGTTCGTCCCGCGCGGGTTCGCCGATCCGAATCAGCTCGGGCTCGTGCTGCGTCGGCATGTCGGGGGTTCGTCGCGGCCGCTGCTCGAATCCACGCTGAGCGTCCAGGACCTCGATGCTTTGCAGCACCTCGTCGACGAGGTCCACGTCTCCGATCCGGTATGCGACGGCCTCGCGGCGCTGCTCGAGCGCTTCGATCGCGAGCTCAACGCCGCCGTGCGCGCCGATCCGGCGTTCGTCCCGACACGTTACATCTCCACGCGCACGGCCGTTCGCTCGGGCCGCGTGCTCCGGGCGGCCGTGGTCGCCGACCGCATCCTCCACAATCCGAAGCGCGCGCTCGAGGTCCTGCCGTCCGATTTCAAATGGCTGCGGCTGCACCTCTTGCTTTCGGGCCCCACGCCCGACCAGACCGAGGCGCTGATCACCCGCGAGAGTGATCCGAACGAGCGGCGGCAGCTCGGGATCGTGCGCACCGAGCGCTCGATCTTCGAATCGTGCCTCGCCCAGATGCCGCCCATTCACGTAAAACCCCGGCCCACCGTGGTCGAGACGCCGAAGCCCGATGCGGTAGCCGTGCCGGCGGACGCGGGCAAAAAGAAGAAACGCAAGTCGGAGCCGCCCCCGGCGCCCGAGGACAAACCTCGCGTGATGGTCGATCAGGCCATTGCCTCGGGGGATGCGACGCGCTTGCTCTCCGTCATGCGCGAGCTCGGGGCGCAGGCACGCGCGGGATCGATCGACGCGGCGCGCGCGAGTTCGCTCGTGAAGGACGCGACGGCGGCGCTCGCGGCGCTCGTTCTTCGTCGCGGGATCGACGCCGCCGCGGGCGGTGGGACCCGGCCGATCAGCGAGGTCGTGAAGGATCTGTCGCGCCTCGCGGCCGAGATCGAGGACGGGACGGCCGGGACGCGCGCCACGGCGCGCTGGCTACGCGGTCGAGCGCTCGTGATGGTCGACGAGGCCGCGGGGCACGCGGCGGGCGCTTCCTCGACGGATCTCGTCGCGTCGATCATCGACGATGGGGCCGAGGCGCAAGGCAGGGCGCGCGCGCGGATCGAGGCGCTCGAAGCCTTGTACGAGCTCCGGCGCGATTTGCTCGGCCAGGGCGCGGTGCACGAGACCGGCGAGGAAAAAGCCTGGCAGCGCGCCGTGGCCGCGGCCGAGGACGATATCACGAACCTGCTCGACATCTCGCTGCGCAGCGTGGTCACGAACGCGCTGAAGAGCGCGCCTTCGCGCAGGCTCGCCGAGGTGCTCGCGGCGATCGCGCCCGAGCTCGATCGGCTCGACGCGATGGCCGCGCGTCTCGAACGCGTGCGCGGCGCGCCGTCGACGCTCAAAGCGAAGGTCACGGGCCCGCGCCTCGGCGCGCTGATCGAGGCGGTGTTCAAAGGGTTCGACGCGCGCGACCGGCCCGCGCTCGTGCGCGAGGTCGAGGCGCTCGTCGCCGTGCTCGGAAAGGCCGGGCTCGCGCGGGCGATCGCCGCCGAGGCGTTCCTCGGCTGGGCGGCGGAGGCGCTCCTCCGCGGGGACGTGGCGCCGAATGTCGGCGAGGGACAAACCAACGATTACGATGGCTATCGCCGGCTCCGCGCGGCCGAGCAGCGCGTGTCCTCGGCGTACACGCTCGCCGAGATCGCGCTCGTCGTCGCGCCCGAGGGCGTGCGGGACGCGCCTTCGCCCGCGGAGGCGGCCGCGGCGATCGCGACGGCGTGCGGGAAGCTGCCGGAGGCGGTGCGCGGTCGCGTCGTCGCTGGCGATCTCGCGCGGATCGGGCGGGCGCTCGACTACCTCGAACGGTTCTGGCGGGACCTCGAAGAACACGCGGGCGACGCGGGAGCGCGCTTGCGTGAAATCGTGGAATCGAGATTCTTCGATCTCCTGTGGGACGAGGGGGCGCTCACGCGGTTTGCCCTCGAAGCACGCAATGTCGCCGAGGTGTTCCCGGCGCACGCGGCCGAGGTCGATGCCGTGCGCCAGCGCATCGATGCCCTCGACGGGCGGACACGCACCGCCATGACCGAGCTCTTCCGGCGGCGCGCGGATGCCGCGTGGGCACAAGTGCTGCGCGTCGAGAACACATGAGGGACGAAGAGCTCTCCTCGCTCGGCGAACGTATCGAGCAGCTCACGGCGCGGCCGCACGACGTGCGCGCCCCGCTCGTGCGTATCGCGCGGCCGCTTCTGCGCGCGCTCGGTTATCGCCCGGCGCTGCGCACGGCCCGCGTCACGGCGCTGCTCGATGCGCTGCGCGCACCCGGGGGCAAACCCGTGCCCGAGGCACGGCTCACGGGCGCCGTGCGCGAGCTCGAAGACAACGTGATCGCGCTCGAACGAACGCTCGTGGTTCATGGGCGGGTGCCGCTCGCGCACGCCGCGTGGGTGCGCCGGCTCTACGAGGTCACGGTGCGAGCCGCGCGCGCCGCGAGGGATCAGAAAAACGAGGCCGCGCGTCGCGTCGCGGCCGCGATCGATCCGGTGCGGATCGCGCCGCCGCTCGCGATCACGCCCGGAGATACGAGCGGGAAGGACAAACCCCCGAAGAAGGCCGGCAAAGACGAGCCTGCCACGGCCGCGCCGGAGGCCTCCGAGGCGACGGATACCTTTCTGGACAAACCCCTCTCGCCGGAGGAGGAGCGCCTCGTCGAGGTCGAGCTGCTCGCGATCGATCACCTGCTCGATGCGGCGCGGGGGGAGACGGAGTTTCTCTCGCGCAAACGCCGCTTGCTCGAATCCGCGCGCAAGCTCCTGCTCGATGCGTCCGCGGCGCTGCCGCTCGGCAAGGAGGGCGTGGAGGTGCGCAGGCGCCACCTCGCCATGGAGATCGCGCGGATCGATCGGCTCGAAGCCGCGGGGCTCTCGCCACACCGCGGGCTCTTGCATCAGGCGAAGGACGCCCTCGCGCGGGGCGAACGGCAAAGGCTCCACGCCGCGCTCGTCGCGCTCGACGGCGTCTCGCTCGCGGCCGGCGACGAGGGGCTTTCCGCCGCGACCTCCCGCGCGCGCCAGAAGCTCGGCGAAGGCGAGGGCGAGGATCCCGAGGCCGACAAACTTCGCAGCTTGCGACGATCGAGCGAGGAGATGTTCGGCGGCGCGGCGATGGCCGCGATCGCGGAAGGATACGTCAAGGCGCGCAAATCGCAGACGAAGCCGCCCAAGGGCGAGAGCGACGAAGACCAAAAATACCGCCTGCTCGCGTTGCAATGGCTCGCGCCCGAGAACGAGGCCGAGACGCACGCGGCGCTTTGCGCGATCGACGGCACGGTCGACGTCGGCGTTCCGCTCGCGCCCGTGCGCGTGAGCGAGGTCGAGACACGCGTGCGCATCGTCCGACACCCGACTCCGGATCTGTTGCTGATGCCCGCGCGCGACGTGCTCGACATCCCGCACGCGGTCATCGAGGATCCACGCACGGTCCTGCTCGCGCTCGCGGAGGGGCGGCTGCTCGCGCGGCGCTACGTCGAGCAGGAGGTCAAGAAGCGGACGCGGACGCGTCTCGTGGGCGAGGCGCGCATCTACGTGCTCGACGGGTCGAGCTCGATGCTCGAAGACGGCAAGAAGGGCGCGCGGGCGCGGGTGCGGGACGCGATTCTGCTCGCGGAGCTCGGCATGCTGGTGAAGCGTTTCGCCGAGGGGGATCGGTCGACGCGCCTCACCCTGCATTATCGATATTTCACCAAGAAGATCGGGCCGATTTCGCGGATCAGCAAGGGCAAGGAAGCGATCGCGGCGATGGCCGACGTCGTCGGGACAGTGCGCAAGGGCGGGACGGACATCGAGAATGCGCTCTTGTCGAGCTTCGAGCAGATCCGGGCGGCGAAGGACGAGGATCCGGATCTCGCGCGGGCGCAGATCGTGCTCGTGACCGATGGCGACGCCGTGGTGCGCGAGGACGTGATCCAGGCCGCGCGGGAGAAGGTCGGGGACGTGCCGATCGCCGTGAGCGTGGTCGCGCTCGGGGAGGAGAACGAGGCGCTGCGGGCGCTGGTCGCGCGGCAGCGGGCGCGCGGGGAGCGGGCATTTTATCATTTCCTCGACGACGACGCGCTCGTCGAGATCTGCGAGGGCAAACTCTTCACGGGGCCGAAGATCCACGTGGAGGGACCGCCGGACGAAGAGAACCTCTCGGTCGAGGCGCGGGCGGCGCGGCTCCGAGCCGAGCTCGGCGGGCTCGTGGACGAGCTCGGGGCGCTCGCGGAGAAACGAAGCATCGCAGCGATCGAAGCGATGGCGGCCGAGGCGGACGCGAGCGCGGAGGCGTCGCGCGCGGAGGCGGCGCTCGGGGTCCCGGCGGACACGGCGGCGAAGGGGGAAGGATCAAAGGCGCTGCGCGAGGCCATCGAAAAAGATCGGCGTGCGCTCGAAGCACGGTTCTTGCGGTGGTTTCCAGCGCCGGCGGCGGAAGGTAGCCAGAATGCATCCACGGGCCGTTCGTCCGATTGCGAGGCCGTGATCGTCGTCCTCTCGACGATCGCCGAGGTGGTGGCCGATTTCGGTGGATCGGATCTCTCGCGGCGGGCCGAAGCGATCGATTTGCTGGAGCGGCTCCTGCCCGACGCGATGCTCACGCCGGCGCGGTGGTTCGCGGTGATGCGGGACGAGGCAGGCGCGGCTCGAGATGCGATGCGGACCGTACACGCGGCCGTGACGGGGCCGCGGAGCGTGATCTAGCGGGGTTTCCGCGCTGCGGGTTTTCCCTTCTCACGCGGCTCGACCGTGATCTATCCTCCCATCCAAGCCTATGGCGGACCTGATCACCCTGGAATCGAGCGCACTTCCCGAGAACAGCCGCGTCGCCACGTTTCGAGGCGTGGAGGGCATCTCGCGGCCCTACGAGTTCGAGGTCATGGTCGTGGTCGAGGAGGCCGACGGCGAGGAAATCGACCTCGCGGACGGCATCGGCGGCAAGGCACGGCTCGTGATCGATCGCGCCGACGACAAGCTGCCGCCCTTCATCATCGCGGGGATCCTCGGCAGCCTCGAGCACCTGCACAGCTTCGGCGGTCGATCGCTCGTCCGCGCCGTGATCGTGCCGCGCCTCTGGACCCTCGGGCTCTCGCGTCACTCGCGCAACTTCACGAAGAAGAGCGTGCCCGAGATCATCCAGGCGATCCTCGAGGACAATGGCTTCACCTCGGACGATTTCGAGATCCGGCTTTCGGGGTACGGCAAGGAAGAGCACGTCTGCCAGTATCACGAGAGCGATCTCGCGTTCATCTCGCGGTGGATGGAGCGCGATGGCATTTATTATTATTTTGAGCACTCGGAGAACGGCGAGAAGCTCATCATCTGCGACACGGAAGGCTACCCCGCGGAGCCGCTCGGCGCGCCGGTGCGGTATTTCCCGCAGACGGGCATGGATCGCAGCGCGGGCCCGTCGTTCCGCACGTTCCGGGCGCGCCACACCTCCCTGCCGGCCGTGGTCAAGCTGAAGGATTACGATTACGCCAAGCCGAACCTCGACGTGTCGGGTCAGGCGAACGTCTCGCAGCACGGCACGGCGGAGGTGACGGTCTATGGCGCTCGATTCTTCTCGCCGAGCGACGGCAAGCGGCTCGCGCAGATCCGCGCCGAGGAGATGCTCGCCCGCGAGGTCGTCTTCCGGGCGACGGGCACGCGCTCGCATCTGCGGAGCGGCCATACCTTCGAGCTCGACGAGCACCCGAAGCCCTCGTTCAACAAGAAGTTTTTGGCCATCGAGGTGCACCATTACGGCAATCAGGCCGCCGGGCATACCCAGTGGAAAGAGCTCATGGAGCTCGACCACGAGGAGGTGTACTTCGTCGAGGTCGACGCGATCCCCGCCGACGTGCAGTTCCGGCCCGAATGCCGCACGCCGTGGCCGCGCATCTTCGGCGTGGAGAACGGCATCGTCGACGGCGCGGCGGACAGCGAGTACGCGCAGATCGACGATCAGGGCCGTTACCTCGTCAAGTTCAAGTACGACGAGAGCAACCTGAAGCAGGGCAATGCCTCGACGTTCGTGCGCATGATGCAGCCGCACGGCGGCGGCATCGAGGGCTTTCATTTCCCGCTGCGCAAAGGGACCGAGGTGGTGTTCACGTTCCTCGGCGGCGACCCGGACCGCCCGGTGATCACCGGCGTCGTGCCGAACGCGCTCACGCCGAGCCCGGTGACGAGTGGCAACCACACGAAAAACGTCATTCAAACGGGCGGCAGGAACCGGCTCGAGCTCGAGGACCTCGCCGGGCAGCAGCGAATCACGTTGTCGACGCCGTATTCGAACTCGTACGTTCGCATGGGCTCGCCGAACGAGGAGCACGAGCTCATCGTGAAGACGGACGACAATACGTTGCTCCACGCCGGAAAGGATTACGACCAGACCGTGGGCATGAACGGCGGCGGGAGCTGGACCGTCGACGTGTGCGACCACTGGAAGTCGACGATCGGCGGCGGGATGGTCCTCGGCGTGGGCGTCTCGGTGGGCGACGATCCGGCAGATGGCTGCATCAAGATCGTGGCGAACAGCCACATCAACGTGCAGACCCTCGGCGGGAAGTACCAGCTCGACGTGGACACCGGCAACTGGATCACGAACGTGCCTGCGGGGTCGATGACCACGACGACGAAGGGCGATTACACGGTCACGGTCACGTCGAACAACACGAAGTTCGACACGACGGGCAAGACCGAGATCCTGAGCAAGGGATTGGTCAAGGTCGAGTCGAGCGGCTCGACGATGGACCTCCTGAGCAAGGGGAACATGACGATGAAATCGTCCAGCGGCAATGTCGTGATCGACGCGACGGCCGGGCGCATGGACGTCACCGCGAAGTCGGAAATCCTGATCAAGGCCCCGAAGGTCGAGACGAAGAGCACGTCCGAGATCCACGAAATCCTCGGCCAGGAAATGACGGTGAAGGGCTCGCAGTTCGAGACGTACATCGGCATCAAGAACGAGAACGTTCTCGGGCTCAAGATGGAGGGCCTCGTGGGCGGCAAGATCGAGGGGATCCTCGCCGCGGAGATCCGGTTCGGCGCGACGCTTTCGCTCGTGGATCGCGTCGCCGAGTTCGAGCTCAAGAAGGGCAAGATCGTGAAGAAAGAGGCCGAGCTCGGTTCGGTGAGCATCACGCTCATCCAGCAGAGCGTGACCATCACCCAGGTCGGCATTTTCATGCTCGCATGAAGACCATCAAGCCCCTCCGCCTCGGCGTCATGACAGGCGTCTTCGAGGCGCGCCGCGAACCGCATTTCGTCGTTTCGCTCCTCGCGGGCTTCACGCTCGACGAGGAGCCCTCCCTCGTCCCGGAAGCGGCGCTCTGGCTCTCGATCACGAAAGAGCTCGGGCCGAACGTGCCGCTCGACGTGTGCCGCCCGAAGCCGAACGGCGAGGTGCTCCTCAGTGGAAAGGCCTATCCGCCGGGCGGGCCGGCGCCGGTTTGTCCGGTGCGCCTCAAGGTCGGCGCCATCGACAAACGTCTGGCCGTCTTCGGCGATCGCACCTGGAAGCTCGGCGTACCGTCGGAGCCCGCGCCGTTCACGGAGATGCCTCTCACGTGGTCGCGGGCGTTCGGCGGCAAGGGGTTCACAAAAAACCCCATCGGCCGAGGCGTTGCGCCGGAGAAGACCGAGAGCGGCGGCGAGGTGCATTTCCTGCCGAACGTGGAGAACCCGAAGCGGCTCGTGAAGGCGCCGGGAGATCGGCCCGAGCCGGCGACGTTTGGTCCCGCTGACCTCACGCTGCCGGAGCGGTGGGCGAACTCGGGCACGTACGACAAGAAATGGCTCGACAACGAGGCGCCCGGAATGCCCAGCGATTTCGACTGGAGCTTCTTCAACGTCGCCCCGCCCGATCAGCGCATCGAAGGGTTTTTCTCGGGAGGCGAGCTGATCGAGCTCGAAAACGTGCACCCCGAGCGGGCGCGAATCGTCTCCCGCGTCCCCGAGGTCGTGGGCCGCGCGTTCATCACCCAGAAGACGCCCCGCGGCGAGGAATGGGTGGAGGTGCCGTTGCGCATGGAGACGGTGCACCTCTTGCCCGGCGCGAATCTCGGTATCCTGCTTTTCCGCGGCGTCGTGCGGATCGCCGAGGACGACGCGAAGGACGTGCTCCATTTCCTCGGCGCGCTCGACGCGAAGGATCAGAAGCGGAGCTCGGCGTATTACCAGGAGGTCTTTGCACGCCGCCTCGACAAGGAGAAGGGGCATCTGCACGCGCTGCGCGACCGCGAGCTCTTACCGATCGGCGCGTCGTACGCGGCGTTCCGCGCGGACGAGGTGGGGCTACCGGGGACCACGACCGAGCGTCTCGTCTCGAAGAACCTGCGCGCGGGGATGGAGGCGCGGCTCGCCGACGTGGACCAGAACCTCGACGATTTCCCTGACAGCAAGAAAAACGCGAAGGTGCCGCAGGCGTTGCCGCCCGAGGCCCCGCTGCCCGACGTCGACGACATGGCTGAGCACGTCGAGCAGATGGAAAAGGAAATGGAGAAGGCCCGCGAGCAGGTGAAGAAGCAGCGGGAGGAGGCGATCGCGAACGTCCGCGCGCGGTGCGAGGCGGCCGGGCTCGATTACGACGAGCAGATGCGGAAGGCACAGGCGGAGGCGGCCGGACCGCCGAAGTTCTCCGCCGATGCCCAGCTCGCCGAGTTCCGGGCCCTCGCGAAGCGATACCGCGAGGAAGGGACGCCCAGCGAGCAGCTCGAAACCCACCTCGCAGACCCCGAGTTCGAGCGGAAACTGCGATACACCGAGACGAAGTTGCGGGAGATGTACCAGCGGTTCGCCCATCATTACCCGCCGGCAGGGTCGCTCTCCGGTGAGCCGATGGAGCGAGCGCGGGCGCTCGTGGTCGAAGCGCGGGCGACGGGGCAATCCCTCGCCGGGCGGGATCTGACGGGCGCGTCGCTCGAAGGAATGGATCTCTCGGGCATGGACCTCGAAGGCGCCATGCTCGAAAACGCGAACCTGCGGGGGACCGTGCTCCGAAAAGCGCGGCTCGGGGGCGCGGTGCTCGCGCGGGCGGACCTCACCGGGGCAGACCTCGAAGACGCCGAGCTTGTCGAGACGAACCTCGGCGCGGCCACGCTCACGGGCGCGAAGCTCGCGAAGGCCGCGCTCGCGCAAGCCACGCTGGACAAGGCAAACCTCGCGGGCGCCGATTTCGCGGGCGCCGATCTCACGGGCGCGTCGCTCCTCGAGGCGACGTTCGGCGACGTCGTGCTCCGCCGGGTCACGCTCGCGGGGGCGCGGCTGCTCGAAGCGCGCCTCGCCGAAGTGGACTTCTCCGAGGCGGATCTCTCGGGCGTGACGTTCCTCGAATGTGATCTCTCGGGCGCGCGAATGACGGGGGCGAAGCTCGTCTCGGCCGTGTTCTTGCGGTGCAAGGCCAAGGACGCGAACCTCGACAAGGCGGCGCTCGACAATGCCCGGTTCGTCGAGGAGAGCGACTTTTCGGGCGCCTCGTTCCGGGGGGCCACGTTCGTCGAGGCAAACCTGCGCGGGACGGCGCTCGTCGAGGCGGATCTGACGGAGGCGAAGATCGACCGCGGCGACCTCAGCGAATGTGATCTGCGTGGCGCGAAGCTCGATCGGATTCGCGCCCGGGAGTCGCGCTGGGTGCGGACGAACCTCGACAAGGCGACACTGCGCGGGGCGGACCTCATGCTCGCGGTCATGCAAAAGGCGAAGGTCGCCGGAGCCGATTTCCGCGGCGCGAGCCTGTTCCGGGCCGATCTCGCGCGGATGAAGGGCGACGACAAGACGAGCTTCGACGCGGCGAACGTGACGCAGGTGCGCTTCGTGCGGGAGGGCGGCGCATGAACAAGGAAGAGCTCGAGCGTCTCGTCGGGCGCGGAGAGGTGCTTCAGCGGCTGGATTTCTCGGGGCTCGATCTCCAAGGGGCGTCCCTCGGGGGGCTCATCGCCGAGGAGAGCAAGTTTGCCGGGGCGAACTTCGCCGGGGCGAACCTGCGCGAGGTGATCGTGCATCGCACGGATCTGCGGGGCGTGAACCTCGCGGGCGTGGATGCGCGGCACGCGTCGTTCGTGGAGTGCAACCTCGAAGGCGTGTCGTTCGAGGACACGAATCTCTCGTTTGCCAATTTCAACAAATGCAACCTGACGGGCGCGAAGTTCGAGCGCACGAAGGTGCACAATACGAACATCCTCGAAGGAAAGCTCGAAGGCGCGAGCTTCGTGGACGTCGTGCTCGATCGGTCGAGCCTGGTCTCGTGTGACCTCGCGGGGCTCTGGCTCACGCGCAGCGTGGTCCGACAAACGGCCGTGCTGAAGACGGATCTGCGCAAGGTCCTCTTCGAGAAGGCGCGCTTCGAGACGGCCGTGCTCGTCGGCTCGAACCTGTCCGGGATGTCGCTCCCCGGCGTGGATCTCGGCCTGACGCAGCTCATGGAATGTGATCTGCGCGGGACCGATCTTTCGGGCGCGCACCTCGTGCAGGCGAATTTCAAGGGCGCCGATCTCTCGGGCGCGAACCTCGATGACGTGAACGCGAAGAACGCGCTTTTCGTGGAGGCGAAGCTCGTCTCCGCGCGGGCGCGCCGCGGCGATTTTCATCAGGCGATCTTCGCGGACGCGGATCTCTCGGGAGCGAATTTCGCGAAAGCGAAGCTCGCGCAGTGCATCTTCCATCGCGCCCGCTGCGTGGGGGCGCTCTTGCCCGCCGCGGATCTCACGTACGCGGATTTCTCGAACGCCGACGTGTCGAAGTCCGACTTCTCGGGCGCGACCCTGTTCCGGGCCAGATTCCACCGTACCGTGGAGGCCCAGGCCATTTTCACGGATCGTGCGCTCGCGCTGGGCGACGATCGCGAGCTCGCAAAGGCGGAGAGCTTCGTTCCAAGCTGAAGGAGTGGTTTGTCATGAATTTCGAGCCGCAACGAAAGCGAGCGAAATCCCCCCGAGGCCGCGCCGTCCAGGAGGTCGGGACGGTCCACGCCATCGAGGGAGAGCTCATCCGGGTCGAGGTCGCGGACGACATCCTCGTCGCGCGGCGCGCCGCGAGCTGTCTGCTGGCGCCGACGGCGGGTGATGCCGTGCTCGTGGTGCTCCTGGAGAGCGGCGCGGCATACGTGCTCGCGGTGCTGGAGCGCGATGCCGAGGCGAGCTCGCGGATCGTGCTCGAAGGGGACGCCTCGATCGAGGCGCCTTCCGGCAAGGTCCGCGTGCTCTCGCGCGAGGGCGTGGAGGTCGTGACCGAGCAGGAGATCAGCATGATTGCCGGGCGCGCCACGATTCAAGCGGCCGACGCCGCCGTGTCCGCCGAGCGCCTCGGGGTCTTCAGCAGCGCCGTGCATGCCGAGGTCGGCGTGGTGAAGGTCGTCGCCGAGGCGCTCGATTCGATCGCGGATCGCATCTTCCAGAAGGCGAAGCGTGTCTATCGGGTCGTGACCGAGCAGGACAACCTCCGCGCCGAGAGCATCGATCACGCAGCCAAGCGCACGCTGAGCATGCGCGCCGAGCACGCGATCGTGATGGCGAAGGAGCTCGTGAAGGTCGACGGCGAGCAGATCCACCTGGGGTGACGGCCATGTTCGCGAATACGCAGATGATGGGAATGGACCTCGGGTTTCCGGACGTGTGCCTCACGCCCATGCCCGCGCCCACGCCGGTCCCTTATCCGAACATCGCCGTCGGGGTGATGGCCGTTTCGGCCTGTTACAAGGTCCTCTTCACGTGCACGCCCTCGCACAACATGACCACGTGCATTCCGATGACGAACGGCGATAACGCCGGCGTGGCGATGGGCGTGGCGTCGGGGACGGTGATGGGGCCTTCGCGGCACCTGACGGCCGCGTTCCGTGTCCTCGTCGGCGGAATGCCGGCGACACGCATGACCAGCATGGCCTTGCAGAATTCGACGAATTGCCCCGGCATGCGGATCGTGCCGAGCCAGCCGAAGGTGCTCTTGCTCGCGCCGTGAGGCGCCCGATCAGGGCTTCTTGATGCGCGGGGCGCCGTCGGGGGCGAAGTCGCCTTCGAGCAGGGTGCTCGCGCCTTCTTGCACGTAGCCCTGTTCGCGCAGCACGGGGCGCCCTTCGATTTTGACGGAGAACCTTCCGTCCCAGCCCTGGTTTTCCATGTTGAGCGCGCGAAGCTCGAGGCGGGCCTCGCCCTTCGGGCCCTTGACCTTCGTGTCGACGTCCACGTTGTCCGTACCCCGGAGCTTGCGGAGCAGGTCGCGGCGGAGCGACGTCCCCACGGCCAGCGAGACCGAGACCGGGCTCCCGAGCGCCGCGGCCACGGCGGCGTCCTTCTCCACGAGCTCGACCGTCCGCGCGATGGGCGGGGCCGAAATTGTGTACATGTATTTGCCCACGCACGACGACGCGAGGAGCGCGAAGAGGACGAGCACGCCGAGGAGGGACATGGCTTTTCCGGCAGGCTTCTTCGCAGGCTGGATGACAGGCTGCATGCCGTCCATGAAGGCCTGCGGCCGCGGCGGCGTCAAGCGCCCTCGACGTGCGCCCCGGGATCGGACATTTGTTGTCCCATACAGGGGGCCAATTTCGTTGCCATTCCAGGGTGGATCCCGTAATGATCGAATCCACCGAGCGTTGACGTCCGCAGCGCCCGGCCACAATCGAATGCAGCACCCACGGGGCTGGGAGACCTCGCCCCGATAGCGCCTCTCCGGGGGCGCACGCCTCTTCGGAGGCACTCGCCGGGCATTGCCCGGTTTTCGGACGCACCTTGAAAGGCGGTCGTCATGAGCGCCATCGCCCTTACATGGCCAGCCGCTCCGGGCGGCGGGCCGAGCGCTTTTCTTTGCGACGAATTCCTGGCCCCGCGCGAGAAGTGGCCGCGCGGGCCGATCGAGCCCGCGTGCGTGGACATCGCCGCGCGCCTCGATCGGGCCCTCGAAGACGAAACGATCCGCCTCCCGGATCTCGCCCTCTGCTTCGAGGAGACCGCCCGGCTCGCATCGCTCCTGGGCCGCCCGATCGACGCGCGGCGCCTCTACCTCGCGTCGATCGGAGAGCTCACACGGTCGTTCCATCGGAATGGCGATCTCACGGCGCTCGCCCTCGCGCTCCGCGCCGTGATCGGCCTCGGTCGAATCGAATGCGCGCTCGGCCACGACGACGAGGCGCTTTTCCTGTTCGAAAAGCTCGCGGCGTTGCCGCTCGGCGGCTCGCTCGAAGCGGGCCCGCTCGTGGTGACGCCCGCGCGATGGGTCGAAATATCGGCGTTTGCGCCGCTGCTCGGGCCAAAGCTCGCGGCCGAGGCGATCACCGGGGCGATCGAGACGTTGATCGCGGGGGCACGTTACGACGTGGCCCTCGCCGTCGCGCGCGTCCGCGATAGAAACGATTCGCCCTCGCTCGACGCCTTCCGCCGCGAGGCCACGGCGACCGCGCTCTGTCGCATGGGCCTCTTCGGCGAGGCGCTCGTTTTCCTCGCGTCGGCCATCGCGCGCGAGCCTCTGCCCACGCGCCCGATCTTCGAGCAGAAGCGGGCCGAGACGCTCGCCGCCTCGGGGCAGCTCGACGCGGCGCGGGCGCGCTCCTCGTTCGTCGTGGAGGCCCTCGAAGACCGCTTCCGGGCCTTCCCCGCGTCCCTCGACGATCTCGCGCTCGCGGCGCGCGCCTTGCGCCTTCTCGCGATGCTCGGCCAGGTCCCCGCCGCGTTTTCCGTGCGCGCGTTCGAGCTCGCGGGCTTGCTCGGCGACGTGCCGCTCGAAGCCGAGCTCGCGCTCCGGGTCGTCGCGAGCGACGCGCCCCGCGCCATGCGCGAGCGCGCGGCGAACGTGGCCGTCTCTCTCGTGGGGCATCATGCGCCTTCGTTTGCCGCGCTCCGCGATCGATTGTGCTCGATCGCGGGGTGAGCGGGCTCGCCGTGTGGCCGGACGCCCTTGACAGACGGCGTGTTCGCGGGATGTTCTGCTCCGACGCTCGGGCATGACCCAGCGCGTCGAGAGCAGCATGTCCCAGGGAAAGCTCACGCACCTCAAGATGCTCGAGGCCGAGAGCATCCACATTCTTCGCGAGGTCGTCGCGTGCTTCGAGCGACCCGTGATGCTCTACTCGATCGGCAAGGACAGCACGGTCCTCCTGCACCTCGCGCGGAAGGCGTTTCACCCCGCGACGCTGCCGTTCCCGCTGCTCCACGTGGACACGACGTGGAAGTTCCGGGACATGTATGCCTATCGCGATGGCTACGTGAAGGGCGAGCTCGGGGTGGATCTGCTCGTCTACACGAACGAGGAGGGCCTGCGCGCCGGCGTTGGTCCGATCACGCACGGGAGCAAGGTGCACACCGACGTGATGAAGACGCAGGCGCTGAAGCAAGCGCTCGACAAGTACGGCTTCGACGCGGCGTTCGGCGGCGCGCGGCGTGACGAGGAGAAATCGCGCGCGAAGGAGCGCGTCTTTTCGTTCCGCGACAAGAACCACCGCTGGGACCCGAAGAACCAGCGGCCGGAGCTCTGGAACGTTTACAATACCGAAGTTCACAAGGGCGAGAGCCTTCGGGTGTTTCCGCTCTCGAACTGGACCGAGCTCGACGTCTGGCAATACATCCACCAGGAAAAACTGCCGATCGTGCCGCTGTATTTCGCGGCGCCGCGTCCGGTCGTGGAGCGCGACGGCGTGCTCCTCATGGTCGATGACGAGCGGCTGCCGCTCCGGCCGGGCGAGGCGCCGGTGATCAAGAACGTCCGGTTCCGGACGCTCGGCTGTTATCCGCTCTCGGGCGCGATCGAGAGCAATGCCACGACGCTGCCCGAGATCATCCAGGAGATGCTCCTCGCGCGGCAGAGCGAGCGCCAGGGTCGGCTCATCGATTTCGATCAGTCGGGGAGCATGGAAGAGAAGAAGCGCGAAGGGTACTTCTGAGATGAGCCACGAAGAAGACCTCGCAAAGACCGACATCGAGGCCTACCTCGCGCGGAACGAGCGCAAGGAGCTCTTGCGCTTCCTCACGTGCGGGAACGTCGACGACGGCAAGAGCACGCTGATCGGCAGGCTCCTGCACGACACGAAGGGCATTTACGAGGACCAGCTCGCCGCGGTCGCCAAGGACAGCAAGGTCTTCGGCACGCAGGGCGGCGCGATCGACCTCGCCCTGCTCGTCGACGGCCTGAAGAGCGAGCGCGAGCAGGGGATCACGATCGACGTCGCGTATCGGTATTTTTCGACGGCACGGCGCAAGTACATCATCGCGGATACGCCCGGGCACGAGCAATACACGCGCAACATGGCCACGGGCGCGAGCACGGCCGAGCTCGCGGTGATCCTGATCGACGCGCGCAAGGGCGTGACGACGCAGACGAAGCGGCACGCGTTCATCACGAGCCTGCTCGGGATTCGCAAGGTCGTGGTGGCCGTGAACAAGATGGATCTCGTGGGGTATTCGCGGGAGGTCTTCGAGGAGATCCGGCGCGCGTATCTCGATTTCGCGAGCCATTTGCCGGACCGGCACCACTGGTTCATCCCGATGAGCGCGCTCGTGGGCGACAACGTGGTCGAGAAGAGCGCGGCCATGCCTTGGTTCGAGGGCGAGCCATTGCTCGAATTGCTGGACACGGTGCCTCTCGACGAGGCGTCGAACACGGTGGACCTGCGGTTTCCGGTGCAATACGTGAACCGGCCGAGCCAGGAGTTCCGCGGGTTTGCTGGGACGATCGCCTCGGGCTCGGTGCGGGTCGGGGACGAGGTGGTGTCGCTGCCGTCCGGGCGCACGAGCAAGGTCGCGCGGATCGTGACGTGGGAGGGGGATCTCGCCGAGGCCGCGGCGCCGATGTCGGTGACGTTGACGCTCGAAGACGAGATCGACGCGAGCCGCGGCGATGTATTGTGTCACTCGGACAACCGGCCCGAGATTTCGACCCGCGTGCTCGCGATGCTCGTGTGGATGGACGAGCGGCCGATGGTGCCGGGGCGCGAATACTGGATCAAGCATGGGCCCTTGCGCACGCCGGGCAGCGTGACGCGGATCGTGCACCGCGTGGACGTGAACACGCTGGAGAAGAGCGACGCGCCGGCGCTCGCGCTGAACGAGATTGGCCGCGTGGAGCTGCGCACGAGCCGGCCGCTGCTGTTCGACGCGTACACGAAGAATCGGGCGACGGGCGCGTTCATCGTGATCGACCGCGTGACGAATGGAACGGTCGGCGCCGGGATGATCGTCGAGAGCGGGGAGGGGCGCTGGGACGATCCGGCGCAAGGGAGGCTCACGCAGGCGGAGAGCGCGGTCACGGGCGAGGAGCGGGAAAAACGTTATGGGCAGCGGCCCACGACGATTCTGATCACGGGGCTCGCCGGGTCGGGAAAAACCAGCGTGGCGCGGGAGGTCGAGCGCAGGCTGTTCGATCTCGGTCGCGCGGTCGCGGCGATCGACGGGCAGTCGATGCGGCACGGGATGAATCGGGACCTCGGCTTCTCCGCGTCGGACCGCTCGGAGAACCTGCGCCGCTCGATGGAGGTCGCAAAGCTCCTGAACGACGCGGGCCTCATCTGCGTGGCCTCGCTGGTCGCGCCCGAGGACGCCGTCCGCAAGCGTGCGCGCGAGCTCGTGGGCCCGGAGCGGTTTTTCCTGGTACACCTCGCCGCGCCGCTCGAATGGTGCCGGGAGGTCGATCGGAGCGGGATTTACCGCGACGCCGCGGCCGGCAAGGTGAAACACGTGCCGGGCCTCGATTTCCGGTACGAGCCACCCGAGGACGCGGACCTCGTCCTGCCGAGCCACGAATGGAGCGTGGCCGAATGCGCCGAGAAAATCGTACGGGAGCTCGAACGGCGCGGGCGGATCGTGTAGGCAGTAGCGGGTGGCTGGTCGCGGCCCCCGCGCTGTCCTATACACACGGCCCATGTCGACCGCCGTCCTCGTCTCCTGCCACGGGACCGTCTCCCGCACCGCCGACATTCCCGCGTTTCTGAACAACATCCGCCGGGGCCGCCCGTCGCCGCCCGAGCTCGTCGCGGAGGTCACGCACCGGTTCGAGGTGATCGGCGGCTCGCCGCTCATGGCCATCACCGAGGCGCAGGCGCGCGCGCTCGAAGCCCGGCTCGGCATTCCGGTGGCCGTCTCGGGCCGGCTCTGGCATCCGTATCCGAGCGAGGTCCTGCCCGGGCTTGTCGCGAAGGGCGTGCGGACGGTCGTCTCGCTGCCGCTCGCGCCGCAATCGGTCGACGCGTATCACGGGCCCGTTCGCGAGGCCGCCGCGAGCCATCCGGAGCTCTCGATCCGCGCCGTGCCGGCCTGGGGCATGGAACCTTCGCTGATCGACGCGTTCGTCGAGACGATCGACGAGGCGCTCGCCGCCGCGGCCGCGGAGGAGCAAACGGCGGTGCCGATCGTCCTCTCGGCGCACAGCCTGCCGCGCCGGGTGATCGCCATGGGGGACAAATACGAGGTGCAGTTTCGCGAAATGGCCGGCGCCGTGGCGGCGCGGTTCGAAGCGCGTGGTTTTTCCACGCGTATCGCCTTCCAGAGCCAGGGCGCAAGCGCCGAGCCGTGGCTCGGGCCGGATCTCGCCGAGACGTTCGCCGAGCTCGCGCAGAAGGGCGCCGGGTCCGTGCTCGTCGCCCCGATCGGGTTTCTCGCCGAGCACGTCGAGACGCTCTACGACCTCGACATCGAGGCGCCGAAGATCGCCGCGAAGGCGGGGCTCGGGCGGTTCTACCGGGCGAAGGCGGTGTGCGATCGGCCCCGCTTCATCGACGCGCTCGAGGCCGTCGTCCGGCGGGAGCTCGACCGGTAGGGTTTGGCGGCGACAGCCACCCGGAAAACGTACATGACGAACGGTCGGGATCTTTGCATGCCTCCATGCTGCGGGGACTTGTCCCGAGTGCGGCTCCGCTGATAGTTCTCGATCTGTCACGACCGGAGGCCCGCACAGATGGAACGCGAACGATCGATTCTCTTCCCGCGCGGCGCCCTCGCCGTTCTGGCAGGCGCAACCCTCGTCGGCACGACGTTGCTCGGACCCGACGCCCTCGCCGGAGGTTCGGCGCCGCCCGACATCCGGGTGATCGAGGTGAAGGGCAGCGACACGCCGAAGGTCGTGGCGAAGGGCGTGATCGATCAGCCGCCCGAGAAGGTGTGGCAGGTGGTCTCCGAGTGCGCGAGTTACAAGAAGCGCATGCCGCGCATCGAGGCCTCGCGGCTCGTCAAGCAGGAAGGGAACAAGCACACCTGCGAGGTGACGATCGCGATGCCGTTCCCGCTGTCGAACCTGACGGCCGTGACCGAGGCCGTGCACGAGGTGAGCGACCAGGGCATGTCGCGGCGCTGGAAGCTTCTGCGCGGCGACTACAAGTTCAACCAGGGGAGCTGGGAGGTGAAGCCGCACGACGGCGGCAAGAAGAGCCTCGTCGTGTACACGGTGCACGCCGAGCCGAACACCGCCCTGCCCGGCTGGATCCGCGAAGCCGCCCAGAAGAAGGCGATCCCGGAGCTCTTCGAACGCGTCGGCGAGGAAGCGGCGAAGATGAAGTGATGGGCGGGGGTACGGTGGGCAAACCGGGGGGTTTGGGGGGCAGAGCGCAGCGTTAGCTGCGCGAGCCCCCCATCGTGGAAGGCGCCAGGAGCGCGCAGCGACCGAGCAACCCTCGTTTCGGGTCGCGCAGCGCGTCACGTTCCGGCACGTCCTCCGCGGGCGCGAGCGCGAGGAAGCGGCGTTCTTCGAGGCGCAAGAGCGCTGCGTCGAGCGCGCTGCGAGACACCTCGGGCATGTGCGCGCGCAGTGCCGAGAGCGAGATGCCGCCCGCGGCGCGGTCCTCCGACTCCAGCGTGCCGAGCGCGTCGAGAATCCTCGCTTCCGCGTACGCCTCGGGGCCGAGCTGGCGCAGCGAGACCACGCGCTCGATGTGCGCCGCGAGCACCTCGAGGTCCGCGTCCTCCATCGTCCAGACGAGCTCCGCGACCGCGCGCGCCGTGCTCCGCGCGTGCGAGGCCGCCGGGTTTGGCGCCGGGCGCTTCAGGGCGAGGCGCGCGACGAACTGCTGCACGCGTCCCCAGATCGATGGCGAGGAAATGGGCGGCTCCTCGGAGCTCGGGATGGGGGTTTCGTCCCAGGACGCCACGGGTTCGTCCGTGCAGACCGCGCTTTCCCAGCCGAGGTCGGCGTAACGGGGCGGGGCGAGGGATTCACCGAGGTGCGTGAAGCGGGCCGAGGGTAACGTCTTCCGATCATCCCGTATTGACAACCCGGCGAGCTCGGCGAGGGCCGTATCTTCGTCCTCGGAGTCGTCGAATGCCGGGGGAAAAACGGGCTCGGCGGGTTCGTCGTCGTCCCAGGCTTCCGCATCACCTTCGTATCGACCTTCCTCGTGCCCGAGCAGCGCCATCTCCCGTTCGTCCGGGCTCATGGCGCGTGTTGCGGGCCCGTCGCTCGACGCGACTTCGTCGGCGAAGAGCCCTTCCATCGCGCGCTTCGTTGGTGCGTCGTGGCGGGTGTCGGGCGGCTCGTCGTGGAGGAAGGGGTCGAAGGTCATGGCGTTTTACGGCGCGTTGGACGGGGCAAACCCCAAGAAGGTTTCACTGTCCCAAAGGCCGAGGCAACGAGACTCTTTCCGGCGTATGCACTTTTTGGTTTGGCCAGGTGCACAGGACCGAGTGATCGTGACCAGGGCGGTAGGACGGTTACGCCCTCCTGGGGCCTGCCCCTGGTCGGCCGCGGTGCCCTTGCACGCGCGGATGTTTTGCCCAGACGCCGAGCGAAACTCGGACACCGCGGCCGACCAGGGGCACGAGGACCGAGGTCCTCGAAGCCCCGGAGAGGCCTGCCCGGCGAGCGCCGATCAGACCTCCCCTGTTCCCCTACATGTGTTGGGAAGGCCATTCGTCCGAACGAAAGCGACGAGGCCGTTCTTTTTTGGGAAGGTCGCGCGGGGGTTTCGTGCTCCAAACCACATCGATGCGCAGCGTGGAGCCGCCGCGTGGGAAGGATTACTCGGAGCAGATGTACTGGATGGGGCAGGACTCGGCGATGGCACAGGTATCGCCGCACTCTTCGAAGCAGCTCAAGCACTGCTGGTAGGCGGCGTCGTTCACGCAGGCGGCCTTGGCGGTGCGTTCGAGGTCGCACTTGGTCTGGGCCTCCTCCGGCGAGTAGCCCCCGCAGGCGGCGAGGACGAGGCCAAGGAAGGAGGTGAGCACGAAGGTCTGGAGGGCGCGTCGCATGATGAACTGAACTCCTCGGTGGTGGGGTCTCGCCCCCTCCTACCACGACTGCGGAGGCCGAGCGCAGGCGTTGCGTTCGGGAGGTGGGCGTCTCCGCGTCTACTTTGCTCGCCCACGCGTAGCGCAAGTCGGTATCTTTCCCCATCGGGGGGACAGGTTCACGGCACGTCTGGAAGGGTACGTCGAGGCATGGTCAAGCCGGAGGTTCGGGAGGATTGGTTGCCGCTCCGGGCGGGAAGTCCACATCGTTATCGCTTCGAGGAGCCGGACCTCTTCTTTTTGGGCGACGTGGGTGACGTCTCCGGCGCCGACATGGCGTGCATGTTCGACCTGGTGGAGGAGCTCGCGGCGCGCACGGGGCGGCGGCTCTTCTGGATCTCGGACATCTCGCGGCTCGGGCGGGTGAGCGAGGAGGCTGCGAAGCTCTCCATCCAGCGGGACGTCAAGCAGCTCTTGCGTGCGACGATCCTGTACGGGGGGAGCTTTCGTCAGCGTCTCCTGGCCAACATGGTGGCCAAGGCGCTGCTGGTCCTGAAGCCGAACCGGTCGAAGCGCCCCCTCTTTTTTTGCGCCACGGAGGCCGAAGCGCGGGCGATGGTCGAGGAGATGCGGCAAGAGGAGGGGAGCTCGTCGTAGACTGGAAGGCGCATGAAGTACTTCGTCCTGCTGAACAGCTCCGGGTCGAGCCATGAGACGGCGTTCGTCCCGCTCGAACCGCAGTTCAAAGAGGGGCTGACGTGCCCGGCGTGCGGGCGCGCGCTCACCGAAAAGGAATGGATCCCGCCGCTCCGGGCCGAGCTTTTCGCGCGCGGGGAGGGCCTCGGGGACGTGGCGTTCGGGCCGGGTCTCGATTTGCTGGTGTCCGAGCGATTCCTCGAAGCGTGGCGCGCTGAGAAGCTTTCGGGGCTGCATGGGCTGAAGGAGGTCGAGATCCGGAAGGTGCATCCGGAATCGGCCGCGCATTCCCGGTATCACCTCGCGCTCGCGGGATATGGGATGACGCAGATCGACCCGAAGCGGAGCCGCGTGGTGCGCGAGGGCGAGTCGGATTGCCTGCAATGCATGGGCGGCGCCGAGGTCACGCTCGTCGAGGGATTCACGATCGACGAGCCGACGTGGAGCGGCGAGGACGTGTTCGTCCCCTGGGGCTTCGGCGGCTGCCTCGTGGCAACCGAGCGGGTGCTCGCGATGCGCGACAAATATGGTTTGTCGAACGTGACGCTCGTGCCGACGGAGGCGTTCGTCTGGACGCGCGCATGAAGGCGGGTCAGGCGACGTGGCGGCCGAGGGCGAGCTTTTCGAGCCGCTCGATGGCCGCGAGCACGGAAGGGGTTTCCGTGAGAAGCGGCGCCATGGGATCGAAGATGCGCGCGACGCGGCGGGGGACCGTGCGGATGTCGAAGGCGCGAGGATCGAGCGAATCGTCGACCTCGTCCCAGGTGAGCGGCGTGGAGACGCGCGCGCCCGGCACGGCGCGCACGGAATACGGGGCGACGATGGTGCGCGACGCGCCGGTTTGTCCGGTATCGACGTACACGCGCGGGCCGCGGCGCTGCTTCGAGCGCTCCATGGTGGCGATGTCGGGGTGTTTCCGGACGAGCATGTGGCCGAGCAGGTCGGCGAGGGCGCGCGCCGTCTCGTAGGAGATCGCGGGGCCGAGCGGGACGAAGACGTGCAGGCCCGACTGGCCGGACGTCTTGGGAAAACCCGTCAGGCCGATCTGATCGAGCCATTCCTTGAGCGAGCGCGCGAGCGTGATGACGTGGGCGAACGTCCCGCCGCTGACGTCGAGGTCGATGTTGAAGAAATCGGCCTCTTCGAGGTGCGGGACGCGCGAGGCGATCACGTGAATGGGGATCGCGCCGAGGTTCGCGACGTAAAGGAGCGTGGCCTCGTCGCGGATGTGAAAGACCTCCATCTCGTCCTCGCGCCCCGGCAAGCGGACGCGGAGCGTGGGCACCCAGTCGGGCAGGCCCGCGGGGACGTTCCATTGATAAAAAAACTTGCCGTGGATGCCGTCGGGATACCGGACGAGCATGACGGGTCGGTCGCGGAGGTGCGGCAGGAGGACGGGCGCGACGGCGGCGTAGTATTCGGCGATGTCCCGCTTCGTGATGCCGTCCTCGGGGAAGAGGACCTTGTCGGGGTTGTTGAGCGGGACCTTGGTTTGTCCCCCCGCGGCGCCGCCGGTATGGGCGGACTCGGCCGCGAGGCGCTCGATCTCGGTCTCCTCCTTGTCCGCGTGCGGCGAGGCCACGCACTCCTCGGGCGCGACGTCGTCCCGGATCCCGCGAAAAACCGGGAAGCGCAGGTTGCCGTCGTCGGTATACCCGGAAAAACGTACGGACACGACAACCTCGGGGCGCACGTGGACGCGGCCACGGGGCGCCGCGTTGTAAGGGCCACGCGCGGTGGGTTTGTCCGTGCCGAGGGGCGTGAGGCGCGCGAGCAGGGCTTCGATCGAAGCCGCGTCGAGGCCGCTGCCGACCTTGCCGCGATAGCGCAGCTCGCCGGCCTCGTAGGCCGCGACGTCGAGCGCGCCGAGCCGGGCGCGGCCGCCCTCGCCAAGGGTATACCCGACGACCACGAAATCCTCGTCGCGCTCGCACTTGAGCTTGATCCAGTCGTACGAACGCGCGGGGCCGGGGCGATAGGGGGCATCGCGGCGCTTGGCGACGAGGCCCTCCATGCGGCGCTCGCGGCAGAAATCGAAGAGCATGGTGGGGTCGCCCTCGATCATGTCGAGGGTACGAATCTCGCCGGGCGCGCGGACGAGGCTTTGCAAGAGCTCCTTGCGCGCGTAGAGCGGGAGGCGGCGCAGGTCGCGGTCGCCGATAGCGAGCAGGTCGAAGACCACGTAGAGGACGGGGATCCGGGTCTCGGCGCGGCGGATGTCGGCGCTCCTCGCGAGGTGGATGCGCTGGGCGAGGCGCTGGAAGCTCGGCTGCCCGGCCTGGTCGAGGGCGATGAGCTCGCCGTCGAGGACGAGGCGGGCGGCGGCAAGCTTGTGGACGGCGCGCGCGACCTCGGGATAGACGCGCGAGACGTCGCGCAGGTTTCTGGACTGGAGGAGGACGTCCGAGCCGTTTTTCCGGGCAATGCAGCGGACGCCGTCCATCTTGAGCTCGAAGATGTAGTTCGAGCCGAGCGAGCCCTTCGGCGCCGGGCAAGCGCGCATGGGGATCATGTTTGGCTCGATGGAACCCGTGGGCGCGCCGAGGGCCGCGGCGCGGGCTTCGAGCTCGGAGGCGATGTCCGTCGCGTGGCCGAGCTCGCCGATGTCGAGACCGGAGAGGACGGAGCGTGGTTTTTCCTGGACGATGTCGTGTCCGGGCGCCGCGAAGGCGTCGTGTTTCTTGAAGAGGAGCCAGTCCTTGTCAGAGTCCTTCAGCCGGACCAGGAGGAAGCGGCCGTGGAGCTTGTGGCCCGAAAGCTCGAACTCGAGTTTGCCCTTGCGTAACTGGTCTTCGGCGGGTTCGTCCAGGTACCGAACGCGGCCGGTGTCCCAGGCGATCATCGGTCCGGCACCGTAATTGCCCTCGGGGATGACGTCCTCGAAATGGAGATATTCGAGGGGGTGCGGCTCGGTGCGGACGGCGAGGCGGCGCTCGCCCGGATTCAGCGTGGGCCCCTTGGGCACGGAGAAGCTCTCGAGCGCGCCGCCCACCTCGAGGCGCAGGTCGTAATGGCGGCGGCGAGCGTCGTGCAGGTGCACGACATACGCGCCTTCCTGGGTCGCGCCGGGCGAGCTTTCAGGGCCGCCGAAGGGCTCGGGAGTTTGCCCGGGATCACGCTTTTTCCGATATGCGTCGAGCTTCGCCGTTCCGTCCACAGGGTCCTCCGGGATCGTCCACGACCTTTGCAAGGATCGATGCGCATGGCTGCGCGATCCACGGGCACGGGGACCATCTCGTTTGGCCTGGTTTCCATTCCGGTCAAGATGTACACGGCCACGTCTTCCCACGGCGTCGGCTTTCACATGCTTCACAAGAAATGCGGGACCCGCGTCAAGCAGCAATTGCTCTGCCCGTACGACCGTGAAGTGGTCGAGCGATCGGACACGATGCGAGGGTTCGAGTACGCGCGGGAGCAATACGTCGAGGTGACGGACCAGGACCTCGACGCGGTGCGCGCCGAGCGGACGGACCGGATCGACATCGTCGAGTTCGTCCCGGCCGAGACCGTCGACCTGCTTTACGTCGACAAGACGAATTACCTGGGCCCGG
Organism: Polyangium jinanense; assembly: GCF_028435265.1. GTDB lineage: Bacteria > Myxococcota_A > Polyangia > Polyangiales > Polyangiaceae > Polyangium > Polyangium jinanense. Next base: position 564,010 of record NZ_JAGTJK010000001.1, read on the forward strand.
ACAAGGGCGGCGCGCGGGCGTACAAGCTGCTCGCGGACGCGATGGAGCGAACGGGGAAGATCGCGGTCGGCCGTTATGGTGTGCGCGGCAAGGATCAGCTCGTCCTTTTGCGGCCGTACAAGGGCGGGCTCATCATGCACCAGGTCTATTACGCGGACGAGGTGCGGCCGTTCGAGGAGATCGCGCCGCCGGCCAAGGTGGACTTCCGGCCGCAAGAAGAGGACCTCGCGGACCGGCTCATCGGCGAGCTGTCGACGGACGCGTTCCACCCGGAGAACTACCACGACGAATATCAAGAGCGGCTGACGGGGCTCATCGAGAAGAAGGTGGCGGGGCAGGAGATCTCGCTGCCGCCGGCCGAGCCGCAGGCGCAGATCATCGATCTGTTCGAGGCGCTGAAGCAGAGCCTGGCCGGAAAGCAGAAAGCGCCGGCCGCGGCAGAGGCGCCCGCGTCGAAGGAAGAAGAAGAAGCGCCCGCAGCCGAGGAGGCGCGCCCGCGTCCGTCGGTGAAGAAGGCCGCACCGAGGCGCGGGCCGCGCGAGCGCGTGAGGAAAGCAGGATGACGTAGAGCCCAGCAGCGTCGTCCGCGGACGCTCTCCGTGATACATAAAGCCGGGTCATGGGAGATCCGGACAAACCTGCGGTCGACGCTCGGGGGCTACGCTCGGACGAGCCGAGCGACGCCCCCAAACCCCCGAAGAATACATCCCTCGGCCGCCTGTTCGGGCTCGCTCGCCCGGAGACCGCACGGCTCGCGGCCGGGACCGTGTTTCTGGTGATCGGGACGCTGATGGGGCTGCTCGTCCCGCAGGCATTCCGGGTGATCCTGGATCGTGCCGTGAGCAAGGCGGACGGGTTCTGGACGATCGACCGGGCGGCGGTCGCGCTCATCGTGCTGGCGGCCGTGCAGGCGGCCTCGACGGCACTGCGTTTCGTGTACTTCACGAGCGCAGGCGAGCGCGTCGTGACGCGGCTCAGGCGGGATCTTTTCGAGCAGTTGCTCGCGCAGGAGATCGCGTTCTTCGACGAGCGGAAGACAGGCGAGCTGACGAGCCGGCTCGCGGCGGATACGACGCTCGTGCAAAACGCGGTGAGCGTGAACATCTCGATGGGGCTGCGTTTCGCAGCGCAGGTGCTCGGCGGCGTCGGGTTCCTCGTCTACACGTCACCCATTCTCACGGCGGTGATGCTCGGGGTGGTACCGCCGGTGGCGCTCGGCGCCGTGGCGTATGGGCGCCGCGTGCGCAAGCTGTCGCGCGAGGCGCAGGACGCGCTCGCCCGGGCGAACGAGGTCGCCGAGGAGACGATCGCGGGCATCCGGACGGTACGGGCGTTCGCCGCGGAGAAGACGGAGGCGGGGCGATACACGAAGGCGGTATGGGACGCATTCGCCGTGGTATGGCGGCGCATCGTGACGAACGCCGTGTTCATGAGCGTCTCGTCGTTCGCGGCGTTTGCGGCGCTCGCGCTGGTGCTCTGGTATGGCGGCCGGCTCGTGTCGCAGGGCGCGATGACGCCGGGCGGATTGACGTCGTTCTTGATGTACACGCTCATGGTGGCGTTTTCGCTCGGCGGGATGAGCGAGCTCTGGGCGGATCTGATGCGCGCGTCGGGCGCGGCCGAGCGGGTGTTCGAATTGATCGATCGTCCGCCGACGATCCCGCTCGCGGAGGGCGCGCGGCCCGGGTCGGTGGAAGGTCGGATCGAGCTTTCGCGCGTGAGCTTCGCGTATCCCTCGCGAAATGACGTGCCGGTGCTCCGGGACCTCGATCTCGCGATCGCACCGGGCGAGGTGGTGGCGCTCGTGGGCCCGTCGGGATCAGGGAAATCGACGATCGCGGCGCTGCTCTTGCGTCTGTACGATCCGACCGAGGGGCGCATCACGCTCGACGGAAAGGATCTGCGGGGGCTGTCGCCGGAATGGTTGCGGCGCAACGTGGGGGTGGTGTCGCAGGAGCCGATGCTATTTTCGTGCAGCGTGGCGGACAACATGCGGTATGGCCGGACAACCGCGACGGAGGCCGAGGTGGAGGCGGCGGCGCGGGCAGCGAACGCGCACGAGTTCGTGTCGAAGTTCCCGGAGGGGTATGCGACGCTCGTGGGCGAGCGAGGCGTGAGGCTGTCGGGCGGGCAGAAGCAGCGGGTGGCGATCGCGCGCGCGGTGCTGAAGGATCCGCGGATCCTGGTGCTCGACGAGGCGACGAGCGCGCTCGACGCGGAGAGCGAGCACCTCGTGAAAGAAGCGCTCGACCGATTGATGAAGGGTCGAACGACGCTGATCATCGCGCACCGATTGTCGACGGTGATGGGCGCGAACCGGGTGGTCGTGATCGAGGACGGAAAGATCGTCCAGAGCGGCGACCACGCGACACTGATGCAGCAAGGCGGGCTTTATCGGAAGCTCGTGGAGCGGCAGCTCGAAGGGGGGCGGGAGGGTGCGAGGGCCCACGCGGTCAGCGCATTGTCGCTCGTCCCGACATCCGAAGGGGCGCAGGTTCTTTGAGCCCCGTCCGCTGAACTCGTGGTAGTATAACTTTGAACCCTCATGCCCGGATGGGAGCTCCAGGACGGCGACAAGAAGCTCGGCCCGATGAGCGAGGAGGCCGTGCTCTGGGCCATCAAGCGCGGTTTGCCTTCGTCCACGCGGGTGCGTCCCGAGGGGCAAGAGGCGTGGATCACGCTCGACGATCATCCGGTGTTCGCGGACGAGCTCGTGGCCCGGAGCACGCGCGAGGGCCGGGCGCCGCGGCGCTTGCGTTGGCTCGCGTATACGAAGATGGAGCTCCTGGGCGTGGCCGTGGCGCTCGCGTCGGTCGTCGTGGCCGTGGTGGCGTATGGGCACGTCGCCGAGAACAAAGACGGGATCGTGCGCGAGATCGAGGATCGCTTGCGCGAGAGCAGCGCGGAGAGCCCGTCCGCGGAGCCGGCGCATCCCGCGGCGTCCGTGGAGTCGGGCGCGGTCGGTGAAGCGATCGAGGCGGCGAACGCCGCGCAGCTCTCCACGAGCGAGCGAATGAAATTGGCGAGCGCGGCGCTCGCGGACACGCGGATGGACGGGCGCGCGGCGGTTTGCAAGGCGCGCGCGCTGCTCGAGACGCTGCCCGCGGCGGAGAAACGAAAACCCGAGGTGGCGCGGGCGCTCGCGCAGCTTTCGTCGAAGGAGCTGCCGGTTCTGCGGGCCGAGCAGGCCGAGTTCGAAAAGACGCGTGGGGTGCTCTGCGGCGACGGTACGAAACCGAAGGATTGCCCGTGCCACGGGGCGCACGAGTCCTGTTGCGTGTTGCACAAGGGCGTGGCGCGGTGTGAGCCATTGCCCACGCGGATTCGCTGTCCGTAGGGACCCCAGAAAATTTCGCGCAACTGCCGAGGACCTCGCGTCGATGAAGGGGCATGACGCGATGGTCGATGCTCATGCTCGGGGTTTTTGGGTTGTCGGCGTGCCGGGAGCAGAATCCGTTGGAGGTGAAACAGATTTCTTCCGCCGATGAAGTGTGGTATGGTGTGGGGTTTGGCCTGAACGGGGAGGTCGTGGTCTTCGATGGGAAGACCGGGGCCGTGACGAGTTCGGCCGAAGGGGGCGGAGGGACGCCGCGCGACGTGTCGGTGGATCCGGACGGCACGCGATTGTGGGTGTTCGAAGAAAATGAGGATGCGTCGGGCGGAGAGATCCGCGTGTGTCCGCTCGACGCGGGCGCGGTGGGGCCGTGCGAACACGCGGCGTGGGTGGATGGAGGAGCCGCGCTTTTCGCGACGGACGAAGGGCTCTGGGTGTTCGAGCACGCGACGTACGGGTCGCGGTGGAAGGTGCTGCAGGAAGGTACGATCGCAAAAGGTGTCTACGCGCCGCGGCCCGCTTCGGTGTGGAGGGAAGGGGACCGGGTCGAGGTGCTTTCGTACGGTGTGAGCGATGACCGATTGACGCGGCTGTCGGGGACGATGACGGCAAACGGGTTGGTCGTGACGACAGGGCTCGACCTGGGGGCGCCGGCGCTGGTGCCGCCGACGGCGCGATTCGTTCCGCTGTCGGCCGAATCCGGGCTGCTCTGGGACGTGGTCGGGGGCGATGTCGCGATGCGAAAGGTGGATGCGGCAGGCGCGGCGGCGGCGGTGATGCTCGGGGTAGGGCCGGGGATCGAGCGGATCGAGGCGGCGGAGGTGCTCTCCGGGGCAGCGCTCGTGCTGTCGACGAATACGTTGTGGGTCGTGGAGCCGGGGGAGGAAAACGGGGGGCCCAACGTGACCACGGTGGCGCTCGGGGGAGAGGTTCGTCGCGCCGGTACGTTTTTCTCGCGCGACCTGGTCACTGCAGAGGACAGGGCGCTCGTCGCGACCGACCAGGGCGTCCGCGCCATCGTGGTGGAAAAGGATGGCGGGTCTGTTTTTCTCGACGATCAGTTCGATGGAGGCCCGCTCCGGGGTCCGCTTGGGGTGGTGCACGCCGCGAATTGACGCGCCGCGTGCCATCGAGATGTCACGAAAAACGGAGTGCGGTTCGGAAGGAAAACCTGTACATTCGACGCGTGGCCTCCTCCCGAACCTTCGTTCTTTGGGCTCTTGGGTTGGTCTCGGTCGCGGGTTGTTCGGAAGAGCGGGTGCTCACGCCGAGTAACCCCCTCCCGGTGGACATCGACGAGGGCATTGGGGGAAGCGGCGGCGACGCCGGGTCAGGCGGCGTCGGGGGCGAGGGCGGCGTCGGTGGAATGGGCGGCGCCGGTGGAATGGGCGGCGCGGGCGGAACGGGGGGCACCGGCGGCGCAGGCGGAGGCGGCGGCGCCGACGCAACCCCGGTCGACACCGATTGCGTGGCCGACATGGGTCCGCCCGAGGTGTCCAGCGTCGGGATGCCCGGGAAGCTTCGCCTCATCGGGTGTGTGGTCACGCCCGACAAGGCATTCGCGGGCGAGGTGCTCATCGAGAGCGATACGCTGACGTGCGTGGGCCCGTCGTGCGAGGACGCGCCGGGCGCCGCGGACGCGACGGTCGTCAAGACGCACGGGGTCATCCTGCCGGGGATGATCGATACGCACAATCATATCCTGTTCGATATTTTCGACGAGTCGGACTGGAGCCCCTCGAAGGTGTACGGCAACCATGACCAGTGGCCGAACGAGCCGCGTTACCAGGCGATGGTCGATGCGAAGCAATACCTGAACGGCGAGGGGACGCCGAACCTCGATCCGGGCTTCGGCTGCGAGATGAACAAGTACGGCGAGATGAAGGGCCTCGTCGCCGGGACGACGAGCATCGCCGGCGCGGCGAACCCGATCGACAAGACGTGTTATGGGTCGCTGGCGCGGACGATCGATCAGAAAGGGAACGATTTCCCCGCCGACAAGGTGCAGGTCTCGACGCTGTTTCCGCCGTCGAGCGGGGATACGGTCTGCAGCAACTTCCTCGTCGACAAGACCGACGCATACGTCGTGCATTGCGGCGAGGGCGTGGACGAGACGGCGAAAAAAGAGTTCACCACGCTCGGGACGTCGACGAACCCGGACGGCTGCCTGTACGCGGCCGAGACGACGATCGTCCACGGGACGGCCTTCGGGCAGGACGAGTTCGTGGTGATGGCGGACAAGGGCATGAGCCTCGTGTGGTCGCCGCGCTCGAACGTGTTCTTGTATGGCGGCGGGTCGGATCTGACGAAGACGACGGACGTGCCGCTGGCCTTGTCGCTGGGCATCAATGTGGCGCTGGCGCCGGATTGGTCGCTCGGGGGGAGCCAGAACCTGCTCGACGAGCTGCGTTTCGCGAACAAGGTGGACAACGAGGCATTCGGGGACGTGATCTCGCCGGCCATGCTGGTCCGCATGGTGACGGTGAACGCTGCGAAGGCGCTGGGGCTCTCGGACGTGCTCGGGTCGCTCGAGGTTGGGAAAAAGGCGGACGTGACGGTGATCGCGGGGGACGCGAGCGTGCCTTTCCATACGGTGCTCGCGGCGCGGCCGAAGGATGTTTCGCTCGTGGTGGTGAATGGCGTGCCGCTTTATGGCGACGCGGTGCTCGCGGCGCTCGGGCCCGCGATGCCGGGCTGCGAGGCGCTCGATATTTGCGGGGCCGCGAAGTTCGCTTGTGTGGCCGAGACGGGCGGCACGACGACGAACAAATTCGGGCAGACGTGGACCGACATTACGCAGATCCTCTCGTCGGAGCTCGAGACGTACGACGGGATGAATCTGACCGAGTGGGAGTTCGCGCCGCTCGCGCCGCTTGTGAAATGCGAGTGATCGCTCAGGTCGTCTTGCGGAAGACGAGCGAGTGATTGTTGGCAGGCATGGGGACGGTCTCCTCGTGCACGAAACCGGTTTGTCGCGCGAGGCGCGTGAGGTCGTCGAGGTCGCGCACGCCCCAGGAAGGGTCCCTTTCCCGTAACGAGGCGTCGAAGGCTTCGTTGCTCGGCGCCGTGAACGCGCCCGAGAATCGATAAGGGCCGTAGGTGAAGAGCACGCCGCCCGCGGGGAGGATGCGCGCGGCGCCGCGGAAGAGGCCCTCGCACGCGCGGAAGGGGGCAATGTGGATCATGTTGATGCAGACGACGGCATCGGCGCGGGAGACGGGCCAGGCCTCCTCGGAGGCGTCGAGCTGGAGCGGGCGGAGGAAATTCGGCAGATCGAGTTCCGCGCGGTACGCCTCGATGCTGGCGAGCGCGTCGAGATCGGGGTCTGTAGGCTGGAACGTGACGCCGGGGAGGTGGGCCGCGAAGTGCGCGGTGTGCTGCCCGGAGCCGCTCGCGATTTCGAGCGTAAAGGCGCCGTCTGGCAGGATGCGGCGGAGGATGTCCAGGATGGGGTCACGATTTCTCTCGGCAGCGGGGGCGCGTCGCTTCATGGGGGCTTCCGGGTGGTGTATCCTCGGGCGCGTGGAGCTTAGCAAGATGCGCGCATGGAAGGCAAAACGAGCTTTGGGGATCGCGGCCGTCGGGATGTCCTCCTTTGGCTGCCAGATCGTGGGCGGGCTCCCTTCCGAGCTCAAGCTCGACGATGACCCTGGCAGCCTGCCGCCGCGAGATCCGCTGGTATGGGAGGCGACCGAGCCCGGGTCGGAGATGATCTACACGATGCCGGAATGGCTCGAGTATCTCAATCGGTCGGATACGCCGCGCACGTCGCAGGTCGGGCCGAATACGCTGCGCATCGGATACCAGAAGAACGAGCCGCGGCCGCGCAACGTGGGGACGGGCTGGGGGCTTGCGATGGAGACGGAGCGGACGAATTTGAATCCGCGCAGTCGGTGGGGAGGCGCCGGCTGGACCACGCCGGCCGAATCGATGCTGGTCGTGCCGGACGCGCCCGATCCCGCGGGTGGAATGGATGGCGTGTCCTTGATCTCCTCGGGAACGCAATCATCTCCCTGGATCGGGGTGGATGGAACGATCGCGTCGGCGTGGGTCGTGGGCGCGCAGGGAGAGGGGACGTTTGCGTATTTGGCGTATGGCAATGCTTTCGTGACGGTGGGCGATACCGCCTGGAAGCGGTACGAGGTGAGGACATCCGAGGAGATGCCCCTCCTTCGATTGACGACGGAGGCAATCGGGGCAGCGCCAGCCATCACGCTGCAAACGTCGGTGCACGTGTACGGGGCGCAGGTGGAGGTGGGGACGTATCCTTCGAGTTTCATTCCGACAACCGGGGCGCCGGTGCTCCGCGAGGCGGATCTCTTGAACGTCGACATGGAGACGCTGGCCCCGTCGGGGTATTTCGACGTGACGATCCGGTATGCGCCGCATTTCGCGCAGAACGAGCAGGTCGTCGATCACGACATCGTCGCGCTGGAGGACGACAGCACGTTTTTCCGGATGAAGGCGGGAGGCACGCTGGCGCTGCTCAAGGTGGGCTCGCCGGACAGCCTGCGAATCGAGGGGCTCGATTGGGCGCGAGATCAGGAGCTCGAGGTGCGGGTGCAATACCTGCCGAACCGGCGGCTCATTTCGATCAAGGGCGCGACGAAGGGGGACGCGACGGTATCGAAGCTCGGTCCGGTCGAGCCCGTGGGGAAGGATTCGACCGTGTGGTTGCTCGGGGACAACGACGGTCCGCAGGAGAGCGTGGATCTCCGGTACATCGAGATTCGATAGCGACAAACGGATCCATCAGCGCAGGTAGAGCCAGAGCCAGCTCCCCGCGCCGAAGAGGACGCCCGTCCCGAGGATCACGCCGAATCCGCCGAAGAAGACCCATTGCCCGCGTTTCTTCTCCTGCGCGAGCCCCCACGCGATCGCGAAGAGGTGCGAGAGGACGAACACGACGCCCGCAGGCCAGGCGACGAGGCGGACGACGAGCTGGCCCATCGCCTCGGTGTCGTGTTCGATCGCGGAGAGGCGCTCGAAATGCAGGTGGATCGTGAGCGGCATCGAGGCGATGGCCCAGACGAAGGCGAGGGGGTAGCCGAAGAAGTGGCCGACGGCGAGGCGTTCGAGGAAGAGGCGGACGCGAAACCGAGGCGGCGCGGGCGCGTTCACCGGGCGATGGGGAGTTTTCGGTAACGTGTGAAAAGAGCAGATTGGCGGTTCGCGAGGTCGACCTTCTTGCCACGAATGACGACCGCGAGCGGGCGCGAGGCGATTTCGAGGGGATCCCCCGACCAGACGACGAGGTTCGCGACCTTGCCAGGCGCGAGCGTGCCGTATTTCGCGCCGAGCCCGAGCGCCTCGGCCGGAGCGCGGGTAATCGCGGCAATGGCCGCCGCGTGCGGCAATCCCGCGCGGACGGCATTGCCAGCGATCTGGCGGAGCTTGCGCGCATTGTGCGTGTCGGCCGTGGTGAGGACGACGGGGACGCCAGCCGCGTGGAGAAGCGCGGCGTTGTCGTCACGCGTGCCGAGGGTGTGGAAGCTCGTGGGGCCAGGTTCGAGGGGATTGACGATCACCGGGATTTTCGATTCGGCGAGGCGAGGCGCGATTTTCCAGGCCTCGGCGCCGCCCGCGATGACGGGGCGGAGGCCGAACTCCTTGGCGAGCGCGACGGCGGCGAGGATGTCGGAGGCGCGATCGACGTGGAAGACGACCGGGACGCGGCCGGCGAGTGCGTTACCGACGGCTTCGAGGTCGAGGCGGCTCGCCGCGAAGGGGCGGCTTTGATTGCGCTCCCACGCGGCGCGGTTTTTCTGGAACGTACGGGCGTCGTCGAAGACCTCGCGCGCGAGGAGCAAGGCCGCCGCAGGGCCGCCGCGGTCGCCGTCGAGGCTGCTCCCGTCGAGGTGGACGTGGAGCGCGAGCGGGCCTTGGGCCAGGGCCGATTCGCGGGTGTCGCCGTCGAGGTCGGCCCAGGCAGATTGTCCGGAAAAACGCCCGCCGAGAGGGACGACGGCCACGGAGGTGACGCCCTCGGCGCGCGTGATGCCGACGACGGTGGAGGCGGGGTTGTAGCCGTCGGCGGCGCGGAAGGCCGCGCGAATGGGGTCTTTGCCGCCGCGATCGTCGTCGTGCGTCGAGTCTTCGAGCGAGACTTCGACGAGGCCAATGGACGTGAACGCGTCGACGAAGCCGGGCGTGACGATGGCGCCCTTGGCGCCGATCGTGATGACGCCAGGCGGGACGGCGAGGCCTTTTCCGATTTTCTGGACGAGGCCTTTTTCCACGAGGATTGTGGCGTCTTCGAGGACCTCACCCGTGCCAGTGTGGACGCGTCCGCCGACGATCGCGATCGGCGCGGCGGCGGCAGGCTCGGCGGCTTTCGCGGTCGCGGGCGCCGGAGCCTGCGCGGGACGAGGTTGCGCGAAGGCCTCCGTCGCCGCGAGAACGGTGGTCAGGACGAACAGGGACCAGACAAACGTCTTTCGGGGGTTTGTCACGGCGCACCTCCGGGCAGAAGGGTCGTGGGGCGGCCGGTGTCCTGGCCGAGTTCGAAATCGCTCCAGGGTGGGCGTTTTTTGTCTTTTTGATGCACGGTGGCGCCGTCGATCCAGACCTCCTCGGCCGAGGCATACACCGAGAAGGGGTGGCGGTCCCAGAGCACGACGTCCGCGTCCTTGCCGACTTCGAGCGTGCCGACGCGTTTTTCGATGCCGAGGGCCCAGGCGGGGTTGTACGTGAGCCAGCGAATGGCCTCCTCGTCCGTGAGTGGCATTCCGGCGCGCCGGCCGCTGGCGAGCGCCTTGCTCGCCTCCTGGTTCATGCGCTGGACGCCCTCGGACGAGTCGGTGTGCACGATCGGGAGGGCCCCCGATTCCTGCAGGAGCGCGATGTTCTCGGGGATGCCGTCGTACGCCTCCATCTTGAAGCCCCACCAATCGGCCCAGGTGGAGATGGAGACGTTCTTTTTCGCGAGGACGTCGCGGATCTTGTACGCCTCGAGCGCGTGGTGGAAGCTCCGCACCTGGAAGCCGACCTCGTCGGCGAGCGCGAGCATGGCGAGCATGTCGTCCGCGCGATAACAATGGATGTGGACGAGGACGCTGCCGCGCATGGCGCCGATGAGCGTCTCCTTGGCCGGGTCACGCGGGGGCGCGGCGCCGGGGTCGCTCGGCTTCGGGGGATCGAGAGGTTTGTCCCAGCCTTTTTGCCATTCGGCGCAGGACGAGAAGTACGGGTCGTCCTGGCATTGCGCTTGCTGCTTCTTGCGGGACTCGACCTCGGCCTCGTAGGCACTGCGTTTCTTCTGGTCCTCGCGGATGCGGTTCGCCTCGGTGGTGCGGTAACGTTGCCAGTCGTCCTCGTGTTTTTTCGCGTCGAGGAAGGCCTTGCGTTGCATGGCGAGGTTGCCCATGCGCGTGCCGGGCGCCGCGTGGCGGCCATTGCCGTAGGTGCGCTTGGGGTTCTCGCCGCAGGCCATTTTGAGGCCGTCCGGCGCGCCGGGAAAATGCATTTGCCGCGGCGAGAGGGCGGGGCGAAGCTTCAAGGTGACAGCGCGGCCGCCAATGAGGTTCGCCGAGCCAGGGAGGATCTGGAGCGTGGTGACGCCGCCCGCGACGGCCCGCTCGATGGCCGGATCCTGAGGCCAGAAGCCGTCGACGGTCTGCACGTCGGGCGTGACGGGCGAGCTCGCCTCGTTGCCGTCGAGGTGCGCGACCGTGCCCGGCATCGGATACACGCCAATGTGCGAGTGCGTGTCGATGATGCCCGGTGTGACGAATTTACCGGCCGCGTCGATGACCCGCGCGCCTTCGGGCGGCGTGATGTCGCCCTCGGCGACCTGGGCGATCTTGCCGCCCTGCAGGAGAATGCTGCCGCGCGGGATCGTCTTGCCCGTGGCGAGCCAGAGCGTCGCATTGCGGATGAGGACCGGCGGCGACGCCGCGGCGGGCGTTTCGATGCCCGCGGCCGTGGAAGGGCGCGCCTCCCAGGGGAAGGGGACGTCGGGCGGTGGCGCCTCGGCCTGCGCAGGCGAGCTCGGAGGCGCGGAGGTCGAGGAGGAGGCGCAGGCGGGCAGGGCCAGGAGCAGCGGCGATAGGAGCCGGAACGCGCGGCGAGAGAACATCGCGCGGGACGGTATCACACCCGGACGAACGTGCGGGGCATAGGCGTATCGCCGCTTGCTGGGAGATCACGCTGCGGGGGCATTCTCCAGCGCGGGTCGTCGCGCGACGATGAGGACGTTGGAGAAGGGCGTGGAGCCCCACGCCGGCAGGATTTCGCAGTGGAAGCCGCGCGCTTCGAGGAGCGCAGCGATGCTCTGCGCAGGCCGGAAACGAACACGCTCGCCGCGGTTGAATCGTACGGCCGTGAAGATTTTTTCTTCGAGCAAGGTGGCGAAGCTGCGGAAGCCTCGCTCGGTGTCGGCCTCGCGTACGAGCAAGCGGCCGCCGGGTTTTACGTGGTCGGCGGCGCAGCCGAGGATCGCGTCCTGCTCTTCGATCGTGAAGTAGTGGAGGAGGTCGATGAGCAGGACGGTGTCGGCCGGCGTGGCCTCGAAGCGGCGCGCGTCTTCGCGGGCGAACGTGGCGGCGGCGGGCACACTGCCCTCGGGGCGCGTGGCGGCGGCGCGACGCGCGGCTTCGATCTTGGCCTCGTCCCAGTCGAGGCCATGCGCGCGCGAGGCGCGGCCGAGCTCGAGGAGGAGGATCGGGAGCTGGCCGCGGCCGGTGCCGATGTCGAGCACGTCGCCGAGCGCGCCGTCACGCGTGCCCTCGATGTCGGCGATGAGGCGCGCGACGGGATCGAGCGAGAGCTTGATGCGGACGTAGTGGAAGAGGCTTTTGTCAGCGGCGGAAGGGCTCTCCGGCGAGGCGAAGCGCGAGGCGACGCGTTCGGCGGCGACGATCCACGGAGGCGCGTTCTCCGGGAGACGGTAGGGCGGGAGCGCGCCGGAGGCGGGGCGGATGGCGCGTTTGGCGAGGACGAACGCGATGGTGAGGACGAAGCCGGCGGCGGCGAGGGCGAGTCCGACGAGCGGGGCGCCGACGAGCATGTAGGCGGCGAAGTCGGCGAGGGCGCGGTAGCCAGCCTCGATCGGGTGATCGAGGCGGAGCCAAGCGCCGGTGCGGAGTCGGGCTCCGACCTGGATCTCGGCGGTGATGAGGAAGGGCGCGAAGAAGGGGTTCGAGACGTTCGCCGCGGCGTACGCGAGCACGGCGTGCAGGCGGAGCTTCAGGCAGATGACGAGGACGAGGAGGAGGTGGAACCCGAAGACGGGCAGCGAGCCGATGAACAGGCCAAGGGCGACGGCGGCGCCGAGCCGCGCGGGAGAGAGGTCCTCGCCTTGGAGGTCACGGAAGGCGCGCCGGAGCTCTTCGCGCCAGAAGGAGAAGGTTGCCAACGGTTACGTGGGGGGTTTGGGGGTGCAGCTCGGCTTGTCCGAGCGGAACCCCCAAGCGTCAAGTGGGGGTTTGGGGGTGCAGCTCGGCTTGTCCGAGCGGAACCCCCAAGCGTCAAGTGGGGGTTTGGGGGTGCAGCTCGGCTTGTCCGAGCGGAACCCCCAAGCGTCAAGTGGGTGTTCGGGCACCCTCGCGGGAGCGGCTGGTCTGCTTGGCCGCGCGCGCGTTGCGCTGGGCCTCGACCAGGCGAAGGTACATCTTCGCGCTCTTGTTGTCCGGCTCGACCGCGAGCGCCGAGCGGAAGCACGCGACGGCCTGATCGGCGCTGCCAAGGGCGAGCATCGTGAGGCCGAGGAGGACGTGGGCCGGGGCGTAACGCGGGTTCGCCTCGATCGCCGCGGTGTAGTGCTCGCGCGCGAGAGCGTGGTTGCCCTGGTCGCGGTAGAGCGTGCCGAGGCGAGCCTGCAAATCGGGGAAACGCGGGCAGAGGTCGACGGCGCGGCGCAGCTCCGCGATGGCGTCGCGAGGGCTGCCGGCGTCGAGGTAGGCCTGCGACAGGTCCGCGTGCATGTTGGCGATTTTTCCGCGGACGAAAGGATCGGAGGTGGTGCCCGTGTGTTCCGACTGGATGCGCCGGTAGACCTCACGCGCGGCCTCGTAGTCGCCGAGGTCGGCGTGGGTGACCGCGAGGTTCATGAGCGCCTCGGTGTAGTCGGGGTTGATGCGCGCGGCGTTCGCGAAGTGGAACCGGGCGCCCAGGAGATCCCCGCGATCATGGAGGATCACGCCCAGCATGTCGTGCACGTCGGCGAGCTCGCCATGGAGCGCGAGCGCTTCTCTCAGGGCGGGCTCGGCGCGGTCGTAATCCCGTCGTTGGTAGTGCTCTCGCGCGACGCGGAGCAGGTCCTTGAGGCGCTCATCCATGCCCCGAAGTCTACGTCGACCAAACCGGCTCGGCGATGCGACAGAGCAAAAAAGCCTACGTTTTCAAGTACTTCGACCGAGGCGGATGCTCGAACGTGCACATGCACGCCGCCCTTGCCGCCTTCGTCTGCTCGGGGTACGTGCATCCCGTGGCGGACGTCCCGGAGCCGATCATCCCCGTCGAAGAGCGCGCGGGTCCCCAAGCGCCCGAGCTCGACGACATGAACGATCCGTCGCCCGAGCCGGGTGGGAGCGTCGCGGACGCTTCGAGATCCAAACGTCCGCGCCTCGTCGTGCCCCTGCGAAGGCGCGAAGCCGAGGGCCCACCCGCCGCGCCACGAGGCCCGCTCTCGGGGCTCGCAGGCGGCGGCGCAGGGCCTTCGCCCTCGTCGGGGCTCGAAGGCCCGTCGGCGAGGCCGCTGCCGCGCGCGCACGGAGGCGTGCACCTCACGCCGCGCATGACGGCGATCTTCGGGGGGCTCTTCGGGCTCGCGACGGTGACGTCGATCATCGCGCTCCTGATCCAGGTGGTGCCACCGCGCAACGAGCGCGCGCTCATCGCGGGCGCCGCGCTCACGCACCAGGCCTCGACGCCGGAGAACACGCAAGGCGGTCCGAACGCGCTGCCGACGAAGAAGAAGCGCGAGCCGGTCCCGGGGCCGTGGCGGCTGTCGGAGCTCGCGAAGGATCCGGCGGTGCAGATCGTGTCGGGGACGATCGATCGCAAGAGCTTCGTGGAAGCGCTCGCGGAGAAGGATGTTCCGAAGGCCCAGACCTACCGGATCATGAAGGCCTTCGAAGGGACGCGGAAGTTCGACAAGTGCGGCCGCAAGGACAAGTTCTTCGTGGCGCTCGATCGCGCGACGAAGCGCGTGCGCGCCTTCGAGTACGAGGTCTCGTCGCTCGAGGTCTACCAGGCGCGCGAGGATCAGAACGGCATCCTCGCCGGCACGCGGCTCGACATGAAGGTCGCCGAGGCCGAGGTCGTGAGCGCGTTCTACGTGAGCAAGGATCTCGTCGCGTCGTATCAGGCCGGCGGCCTGGAAGACGGGATCATCGCGACGATCGATGACGCGCTCGGCGGTCGCATCTCGTCGGAGGCCTTCGAGGAAGGCTCCACGGTGCGGGTGATCGCGGTGGAGGAGACGGCCCTCGGGATGTTCGCGCGATACAAGAAGATCGTCGCGCTCGAGTACAGGCCGGCCGATCCCGCGGAGAAGCCGATCCGCATCTACTTCTTCAACGGGCAGGAGGCGCGCGGCTACTGGGACGATCACGGCAAACAGCCGTACTCGGGCGGCTGGCGCTCGCCGGTCCCGGGCGCGCCGGTGACGTCGCACTTCAACCCGAAGCGGATGCATCCCGTGCTGAAGAAGCTGATGCCGCACAACGGCACGGACCTCGGCGCGCCGACGGGGACGCCGGTGTACTCGGCGTACAAGGGCACGGTCGACTGGGTGGGGCCCGCGGGTCCGAGCGGGAACCTGGTGACGATCATGCACCCGAACGGTGTGCAGACGGGCTACGCGCACCTCTCGCGCTTCGCGGCCGGCATCAAGGTCGGGATGAAGATCGGCGTGCACCAGCTCGTGGGCTATGTCGGATCGACGGGCCGATCGACGGGCCCGCATCTGCACTTCAGCGCGAAGAAGGACGGCAAGTTCTTCGACGCCTTGACGCTGCAGATGGACGGCGAGCGCGTGCTGCCGCCGGGCGATCGCGCCGCGTTCCTGGAGGTGAAGGCGGAGCTCGATCGACGCCTCGACGCGATCCCGTTGCCCGAGCCGCCGCCCGAGAAGCCCGCGCCCTCGGCCGCCGCGCCGGGCGCGCCGCCTTCGCCCGCGGGGAGCGCCGCCGCACCTGCCGCGCCAGGCGCGCCGCCTTCGCAGCCGGCGGGTGAGCCGGCCGCAGCCACGCCGCCGGGTTTCGTCGAGGAGACGGGTGACGATGATGATGAAGGCGGCGGGATTCCGATCCCCGCGCCGCTCTTGAACGGCCTGCCCATGGGGCCGTCGTCGGCGACGCCGATCGCGGGCCCGGGGAAGAAGCCCCCGGCAGGCCCTGCGCCCGAGGCGCCCCCGGACGATCCGGGAGAGGAGTCCGAGGCGCATTGAGCGCGCCGGAGATGATTTGAGCAGCAACGAGTTCTCGAGGTCCGTGCAGATCGCGCGAGCGGGTGAGAGCGTGCTCGAGGTGGAGGAGCCCGACCTCGTGATCTACCGCCTCGGTGGGGGCGTCGACGGGCCCCATCTCCGGGCGCTGCGCCGCGCGGAGGCCGAGTGGAGCGTGGGCAAGACGCACCTGCTCGCGCTGGTCGACATCTCGCGCATGCTCAGCTCGACCATGGACGCGCGCCGGGCAAGCACCGAGCCCGGGGTCGGTACGAGGAACCGCGTGATCGCGGTCGCGGGCGGGAACCGATACACGCAGATGCTCGTGGACCTGACCATGCGCGCGGTGCGCCTGCTCACGCACAGCGATGCGAACGTACGGTTCTTCGGAGACGAGGCGAGCGCGCGGGCCTGGCTCTACGCGCAGCGCGCCGACCTCGTGTCGAAGAAGGACTGAGCTCGTCCCGTCCGAATCCCTACGGACAAAACACCAAAACCCCCTGTCCTTGAGGAGAGGGGGTTCTGGGGACCGAGCGAAGAGCGATCAGCGCTTCGAGTACTGGAAGCGCTTGCGGGCGCCCGGCTGACCGTACTTCTTGCGCTCCTTCTTGCGCGCGTCGCGCGTCAGGAAGCCGGCGCGCTTCAGCGAGGCGCGGCGCTCCGGATCGGCGAGGCAGAGGGCGCGCGCGATGCCGTGGCGCATCGCCTCGGCCTGGGCGCTGTGTCCGCCGCCGGACACCGTGGCCTGCACGTCGTACTGGTCGACGAGCTCGAGGAGCTCGAGCGACTGGCGCATGATCATCTGGTTGGTCTCGCGCACGAAGTAGTCGTTCGCGCCGCGAGCATTCACCGAGATCTTGCCGGAGCCCGGCGAGATCCACACGCGCGCGACGGCCGTCTTGCGCTTACCGGTAGCGTAGATGCGATTGTTCTCGGGCATGGATCGGCCTCAGTTCACGCAAGGGGCTGCGGCTTCTGCGCCGCATGGGGATGATCCGGTCCGGCGTACACCTTGAGCTTCGTGATGAGCTCGCGACCGAGGATGTTCTTCGGGAGCATGCCCTTGACCGCCTTCACGATCGGCAGCTCAGGCTTGCGCTCGAGCAGATGACCGTACGCCTCGGTCCGGAAGCCTCCCGGCTCACCGCTGTGCCGGACGTACTGCTTCTGCTCCAGCTTGCGTCCCGTGAGCACCACCTTCTGGGCGTTCACGATGATCACGAAATCCCCCGTGTCGACGTGGGGCGTGAACGTGGGCTTGTTCTTGCCGCGCAGGATGGTCGCGACTTGCGAGGCGAGGCGGCCGAGGGGCTTGCCCTCCGCATCGATCACCCACCACTTACGATCTGCGTGCGCCTCTGCAGGCTTGGCGCTGTACGACTTGGGGACTGGATTCATCGCTCGGACTCCGAGGGACACCGGCTAGCTGAAAGGGGCGCAACTTCTACAGGCGGGGTGGCGGTCTGTCAAGGATCGACGAGGGCAAAACCGCATCGGATCGTTCGTGATCCACCCGTCGACCCCCCGTCTACCCCACCGAAAAGTGCGTAAAACCCGCCGCGTTGACGGCAGGGTCACCCTTGGCCGACCTTGCTCGGACCCATGATTGCCTTCGAACCCACCGAAGACCAGCGGCTCATGCAAGATGCCGTGGCGGAATTCGCGAAAGCCACGCTTCTGCCCCGGACACGCGAGCTGGAGCACGCGCGCGGCGTGCCCGAGGATATCCGACGAACGGCGCACGAGATGGGCCTCGGGCTCGTCACGGCGCCCGAAGCCGCCGGAGGGCAGGGCCAAGGGCTCGTGACCTCCGTGCTGATCGAGGAGGAGCTCGGCGCGGCCGACGCAGCCGCAGCGTTCGGCCTCGCAGGGCCCGGCGCGTTCGGGCGCGCGGTGCTCGAGCTCGGCGGGCCGGAGCGCGCGGCGGAGCTGCTCTCCGGCTTCGCAGACGAGGGCGGCTGGGACCGGTTCGGCGCGGTCGCGTGGAGCGAGCCCGCGCCGTGTCGCACGCACGGAGGGTTCGTGACGAAGGCCGAGCGGATCGACGAGGGGTACCGGATCACGGGGAAAAAGGCGTTCGTGGGGAACGCGGCGCTCGCCGATCGGTTCGTCGTGTTCGCGCAGGTGGAGCCGGACCGCGGGTGGGGCGGGATCGGCGCGTTCGTGGTGCGGCGTGACAACCCGGGGCTCCGCGCGGGGGAGCGGCACAAGACGCTCGGGCTCGACGCGGCGAGCTTCGGCGAGCTCGTGCTGGAAGGCGCGGTCGTGCGCGAGGCGGATCGTCTGCACGGCGATGGCAGCGAGGAGGGTTTTACCCGGTCAGCGCTGCGCTTCTTCGTGAAGCACGCGCTCGTCGTGGCGGCGCGGGCGGTGGGGCTTTCGCGCTTCGCGTTCGAGCTCGCGCGCGAGCACTGCGACACGCGCGTCGCGTTCGGCAAGCCCATCGGCCACTTCCAGGCCGTCGCGTTCACGCTCGCGGATCGGGCGATGGACGTGGAGACGTCGCGCTGGCTCGTGTGGAAGGCGGCGGCGGCGTGGGACGCGGGTCTGCCCGAGCGGGAGGCGCTGCTCGCGTCGGCGCGCGCGGCGGCGCATGCGTTCGAGGCGACGATGCGCACGGCGGACGACTGCGTGCAGCTCTTCGGCGGCTCGGGCTTCATCCGCGACCTCGTGGCCGAGAAGCTGATGCGCGACGCGAAGCAGCTCATGCTCGCCGCGCCGACGGCCGAGCATCTTGATCAGCTCGCGAGCGCGATCGAGCTCGGGCAGAAGCTCGACCCCGCGCTCGTGCTGCCCACCCCCGACACGCAGGCGATCTTCACCTGACGGACCGAACGAGGAGCCGACGATGATCGAATTTGCTTTGAGCAAGAAGCAACAGGAGCTGAAAGAGGCGCTCCACTCGCTCGGACGTCATGTGATCCGGCCGATGAGCCTCGACATGGATCGCAACAAGGAGGTGCCGGAGTCGTTCCTGCGCAACTTCATGATGATGTCGAGGGGCGTTCGCTCGGACGACATCGCGGAGTTCCACGAGGGCACGCCGCGCAAGGAGCGTGATCCGAGCAAGCCCTCCGAGTCGAACCGCACGGCGGTGATCGCGGCCGAGGAGCTCGCGTGGGCGGACGCGGCGATCCCGCTCAGCATGCCGGGTCCGGGGCTCGGCGCGCCGCCGGTGCGCGCGACGGGGACGCCGGAGCAGAAGAAGCGTTTCCTCGGGATGTTCCGCGACATGGACACGGGCCCGCTCAAGTGGGGCGCGTACGGTCTGACGGAGCCGGGCGCGGGCAGCGACGTCGCCGGCATCCGCACGAGCTGTCGCAAGGACGGCGCGCACTGGGTGCTGAACGGGCGCAAGTGCTACATCACGAACGGCGGTCGCGCGGTGTGGACCGTCATCTTCGCGACCGTGGATCCATCGCTCGGGCGCGCGGGGCATCGCGCGTTCGTGGTGGAGAAGGGGACGCCCGGGTTCGAGGTCGGCAAGATCGAGGACAAGATGGGGCTTCGCGCGAACGAGACGGCGGAGCTCGTGCTCGAGGACTGTCGTGTGCCGGAGGAGAACCTGCTCGGCGGCGAGGAGGCGTATCGGACGAAGGAGGGCTTCATGACGGCGATGAAGACCTTCGACAACACGCGGCCGCTCGTGGCGGCCATGGCCGTGGGCATCGGGCGCGCGGCGTACGAGTACGCACGCGACTTCGTGAAGCAGAACTACGTGCTCACGCGGCCGATCCCGCGGTACGCGGCGATCGCGGAGAAGCTCGCGAAGATCGGCCGGCGGCTCGAGGCGGCGCGGCTGCTCGTGCATCGCGCGACGTACCTCGCGGACATGAACATCCCGAACGCGAAGGAAGCGAGCATGTCGAAGGCCGCGGCGGGGCAGGCGGCGACGCTCGCGTGCATCGACGCGATCGAGATCTGCGGCGCGCACGGGACGCTACAGAGCGAGCACGCGCTGCTCGAGAAGTGGTTCCGCGACATCAAGGTCTACGACATCTTCGAGGGCACCGGGAACATCCAGCGCGTGGTCATCTCGAAGCGGATCGTGTCGAACCTGAAATCGTTTTGACGTCCAACGGTTGAGGCACAAAGCAAGAAAGGGTCTGCCTGGTGGCAGACCCTTTCCCGTCCTTGCAGGGACGCCCCTTCGGCAAGGGAGACGAACGCGGGGGGTATGGGCGGCAGAGGAAGGCCCGAAATCGGAAGATTTCGGGCCGACCGGAGCCCCTCATGTTGGGCGGAGAGGGCGGGATTCGAACCCGCGGTACGTTGCCGTACACACGATTTCCAGTCGTGCACCTTCGACCACTCGGTCACCTCTCCAAGCGGTGCGGCGAGAAACTTGCTGCGCACCCCGGATCGTCGGTCGGACTTCCTCGAAATCCGCGCAGGATTCCTCGGTTCGTCCTCCCTAGCTCCGGGGTGCTCGCGGCGTTTCTCGCCACCCCGCTGCGCACTCGTAACAACGCGCCGGCAGCTTGGGGCCATCGGCGCGCGTCACGTTTACGCTGGTCTGTGCGGAGAGAGCGGGATTCGAACCCGCGGTACCCGTGAGGGTACACCTGATTTCGAATCAGGCACCTTCGGCCTCTCGGTCACCTCTCCGCGGGCGAAGATGGCAAAAGGCGGCCGGCTGGTCAAGCATCGTCCGTCCTTGCCAACGAAGAAATGTCCAGCGTAAGCCTCGGGGCATGTTCCCGCTCTCCCTGAAGGCCCAGAAGGCCCGTGCGTTTGGCGCAGCCGCGCTCCTCGTGTCCCTCCTCGGTGCCGAGCAGGCGCGTGCCCAGGCCGCCCCGCCGGCCCAGCCGAAGAAGCCCCGACAGACCGGGGTCGACCTCTCGGCCTCGGTCGGCGGCGCCGTTCGCCTCGGCGACGCGCCCCTCTTCCCGGTCGCGCAGCGCGGCGGGGGCATGTTCGGCTTCGGACTCGCCTACCTCCTGCACCCCATCTGGATCGGGCTCACGTACGAGCACGTGGGCCTCGGCCGCGAGGAGAGCGGTGTCGTCCCCTTCGGCGCCGTTCACATCGCTCGCTCGACCGACACCGTGTGGGCCTCGCTCCGCGTACGCCTCTCCGGACTCGAACCCGTCGTGCCGTTCTTCGGCGCAGGTCTCGGCGCCGTGTGGCAAAGCGCGCACGCCGATGGCGTCGTCCTCGTCGATGGAGGGCTGCGCGGCGGACAGCCGTTCTCCTGCTCCGCGCGGGACAGCCTGAACCTCGGCATGCGCGTCGGCGCGGGCGTCGAGGTGCCGATCGGGAAAACCGTCTCGTTCACCGGCGAAGGATCGTTCGACGCCTACCGCCTCTCGAGCGAAGTCATCGAGGGCTGCGCGCCCGGCGCAGGCACGACGAACTCGCTCCTCTTCCGCGTGGGCCTGCTCTACCGCTTCGATCTCACCGAGGGCCGCGACAAGCCGCTGCCCCCGACGAGCGCTCGTCACGTGCGGTAGTTCGGCGCTTCTTCCGTGATGATCACGTCGTGCACGTGGCTCTCGCGGAGCCCTTGCGACGTGATGCGCACGAAGCGCGCCTTCTGCCGGAGCTCGGCCACCGTCGCGCAGCCCGTGTAGCCCATGCCCGAGCGCAGACCGCCGACGAGCTGGTAGACGATCGAGCCGAGCGAACCCCGGTACGGCACGCGGCCCTCGATGCCCTCGGGCACGAGTTTTTCGTCGGCCGCGCCGCCCTGCCCGTAGCGATCCTTCGAGCCCTTGCGCATCGCGCCGAGCGAGCCCATGCCGCGGTACACCTTGTAGCTGCGGCCCTGGTAGAGCACGAGGTCGCCCGGCGCCTCGTCCGTGCCCGCGAAGAGCGAGCCGACCATCACGCTCCACGCGCCCGCGGCGAGCGCCTTCGTCACGTCGCCCGAGTACTTGATGCCGCCGTCCGCGATGATCGGGATGCCGTGCCGATCGGCCACGCGCGCGCAGTCGGAGACGGCCGTGATCTGCGGGACGCCCACGCCCGCGACGACACGCGTCGTGCAGATGCTGCCTGGCCCGATGCCGACCTTCACCGCGTCCGCGCCCGCGTCGACGAGCGCCTCGACCGCCTCGGGCGTGGCCACGTTCCCGCCGACCACGTCGATGTGCGGGAAGCGGTTCTTCACGCGCTTCACGGTCTCGAGCACGCCACGCGAGTGCCCGTGCGCCGTGTCCACGACGAGCACGTCGACGTTCGCCGCCGCGAGTGCCTCCGCGCGTTCGTCCGAGTCCGGCCCCGGGCCGAGCGCGGCGCCGACGCGCAGGCGACCGGCTTCGTCCTTCAGCGCGTCGGGGTTTCGATCGGCCTGCAGGAGATCCTTGATCGTGATGAGACCGATGAGCTTGCCGTTCTCCACGACGAGCAGCTTTTCGATGCGATGCGCGTGGAGCAGCTCCTTCGCGCGGTCGTTCGAGACGCCGGGCGGCACCGTCACGAGCTCGCGGGTCATGAGCGCGCTGACGGGTTGATCGAGGTTCTTTTCGAACCGGATGTCGCGCGCGGTCAGGATGCCGACGGGCTTGCCGCCTTCGACGACGGGCACGCCGCTGATGTCGTGCTCGTTCATCACGCCGAGCGCGTCGCGCAGCGACTCGTCGGGGCGCACGGTCACGGGCGCGGTGATCATGCCGCTCTCGGCGCGCTTTACGCGCTCGACCTCGCGCGCTTGCTGCGCGACCGTGAGGTTCTTGTGGATGATGCCGAGGCCGCCGGCGCGCGCCATGGCGATGGCGGTGCGTCCTTCGGTCACCGAGTCCATCGCCGCGCTGATGAGCGGGATGTTGAGCGGGATGCGGCGGCTGAAGCGCGCCCGCACGTCCACCTGGTTCGGCAGCACTTCGCTATAGGCCGGGACCAGAAGTACGTCGTCGAAGGTCAGGCATTCGCGGAGTTTGTCGTCGAGCATCACTTCCTCGGCAGGCGGCGGGTCTAGCGCGGCCCCGCCGCGAACGCCACGGATCCGGCGGCACCCCTGTGTCGGTGCCCACGGCATAAGGGTAAATATTTGTAAGAGCTGCGGAAAATGATCAGCCGAGCGTGCTCGTTTCCCGCAGGTTGGGCGGACTCGTGCGAGACGAGCCGGGCGGCGCGGCGCGGCTATTGAAAGCGGAACACCGCGCGCTTAGAAGGAAGATCCCTTGGCGGAACCGGATGCGGGGCTGCTCGCCCCCGGCAAGATCTTCCACGGCCATTACGAGGTCGTGCGTTGCGTCAGCACCGGCGCCATGGGCGCGGTCTACGAGGTCATCGACCAGAAGACGCTCCGCCGCCGCGCCCTCAAGGTGATGCTGCCCGGCCTCGTCGGCAGCCCCGAGATGCGCGAGCGCTTCAAGCTCGAAGCCACGGTCACTGCCGACATCGTCAGCGAGCACATCGTCGAGACGTTCGACGCCGACGTCGATCAAGCGACCGGCGCGCCCTTCCTCGTGATGGAGCTCCTGCGCGGCGACGACCTCGCGAACGTGCTCGGCGACCGGGGAAAACTCTCGCCGCCCGAGATCGTCCTCGTGCTCTCGCAGGCCGCGCGCGCGCTCGACAAGACGCACGCGGCGGGCATCGTGCATCGCGATCTCAAGCCCGAGAACATCTTCATCACGTACCGCGACGACGGCACGCCCCGCATCAAGCTGCTCGATTTCGGCATCGCCAAGGTGCTCGCCTCCGGCCAGCACGGCGGCATCAAGCAGCAGACGATCAACCTCGGCACGCCGCCGTACATGTCGCCCGAGCAGATCCTCGGCGAGGGCACGATCGATCATCGCGCCGACCTCTACGCGCTCGCCCACATCGCCTACGCGCTGCTCGTCGGCGAGCCGTACTGGCTCGAAGACAGCCGCAAGCTCGAGTCGCTCTACACGCTGCTTCTGCACATCGTGGAGGGCGCGAAGGAGCCGGCCTCGGTGCGCGCGCGTCGCTACGGCGTCGAGCTGCCGCAGGCCTTCGATGCATGGTTCGTCCGCGCGACGTGGCCCAAGCCAGATGGGCGGTTCGCGAAGGCTTCCGACCTCGTCCTCGCCCTCGCGCAAGTGCTCGGCGTTCCGCTCGACGCGCGGCCGATGACGTCGACCGGCGACTGGGATCTCACGGCGACGGGGACCCGCAAGCTCGCGGGTGGGCTCTATCGTCCGCCCGTGCCGGGCGCGCCTTCGTCGAGCCCCGTCATGCCCGCGCCGGTGCCACCGCTCCCGCCCGCGCCTGCGCTCCGTCCGCCGGGCGCGGCGCCGTACGGGCCGTACTCCAGAGCGGCGATGGCGAGCCCGGATGCGCCGCCCGCGAAGAAGTCGAACCGCAAGGCGATCGGGGCCGTGCTGCTCGTCGCGTTCGTCGTGGGTATCGGCGTCGCGGCGATCGTCCTGCGCCTCTCTGCACCGGTGACCGCGACGGCCGCGGGCGGCGTCGCTGCGACCGTCGCGCCCACCGTCGCTGCGGCGACGCCCGAGGCCCGCGCACCTTCGAGTGCCGCGACGGTGGAGGCGCCTCCCGCGGCGACGACTGCGTCGCCTGCGCCCTCGTCGGCGAGCGCCATCACGCCCGCCGCCGCGACCACGGGCAAATCGGTGAGCCCGACGCCGACCACGAAGACGAACCCCACGCCCAAGGCAGGCACGACGAAGCAGCAAACCGGGTATGATCCGCTCCGTGAGCTCTGAGCCACGCGGACCCCTCGCGCCTTCGTGCCCAGACGTCGCTCGCTCCCCGCGGAAATCCCGCTCAGCGGGCGCGTTTCGTGCGCGCATCGGATCCGTGCTCGCCGCGTGTCTCGTCGCGCCGCTCGTCCTCGCGCCGGTGAGGACTGCGCAGGCGCAGAACGCGTCGGTCCCCGATCCCGCGGCCGCCGCGCTTTTTCAGGCGGGCCGGGATCTGCTCGATCGCGGCAACTGGAAGGAGGGCTGCGCCAAGTTCGAGGCGAGCATGATCCTCTACCCCGCCGCGAGCACGCTGCTCAACATGGCGCGATGTTACGAGCACGAAGGAAAGCTCGCGCTCGCCTGGTCGGCCTACCAGCGCGCGCTCGTGCTCAACCGCGAAACGCAAGGGCAGGAGCGCAAGCGCGCGCTCGAGGACGTGGCGCGCAAGGGGCTCGCGAAGATCGAGCCGCGCCTGCCGCGCATCAAGATCGCCGTGAGCGGCAGCGCGCCTCCGGGGCTACGCATCACGCACAACGGCAAGGACGTGCCCGTCGCGATGCTCGGCACGATCCTCCCCGTGGATCCCGGCCCGCAATCGATCAGCGCCGACGCGCCCGGCTACGAGCCGTTCACGCAGACCGTGGAGGTTGCCGAGGGCAAGGTCGTCGACGTCGCGATCGCGCTGCGCACCGACGCGGAGGCCGCGGGTGGCCGGCGCATTCCGATCTGGGCGTGGGCAGCCGGGGGCGCGGGCGTCGTGCTGCTCGCGGGCGCTGCAGCGTTCCGGATCGATCAGGCGTACGTCGAGGGCAAGCAGTCCGGCATCTGCGGCGGCGACGTCACGAAGCATTGTCCCTCGCAGGCCGCGTACGACCCCGCGGACGACAACAGCCGCAAGAACCGCGACAACGCCCTCTTCATCGGGCTCGGCATGGGCGGCGTGGCCGCGCTCTCGGCGGCCGTCGTTGGGTTCGTCACGGCGCCGAAGACGGGCGTGCCGCGTACGGCGAAGCTCACGACGTGGCCGTGGGTCGGCCCGGACGGCGCGGGCGCGGGGATCGGAGGTCGTTTCTGATGAAGCGCACGAACCTTGCTCGGCTCGGGATCGCCCTCGCGATGATGATCGCCTCGTTCGGCTGCGCGGCGCCGGACGCCGTTCCCGGCGACGGCGGCGGCAACACGGGGCCCACGACGGGGCCGGGCGGGCCTTCGACCGTCGTCGGGACCGACGTCGCGTGGGCCCAGACCTTCGGCGACGCGGCCGCCACCGCGCAACGCGCCCGCGACGTTTCGTTCGATCCGCAGAGCAACACGCTCGCCGTGACCGTCGAGTTCAACGTGGCGCTCGACGTCCCGGGTCTACCCATGACGCCGCTCATGACCTCGGGCGGGACCGACGTGCTCGTCCTTCGCTACCCCGCGGATGGCAGCAGCGTCCCGCTCTGGGGCGCGCGTGTTGGAGGCACCGGCGAGCAGGCGAGCGTGTCAGCCGCGATCGACGTCGCGGGCAACGTCGTCGTTGCCGGCGCCTTCCAGGGCAACCTCGATCTCGCGGGCACACAGCTCAACGCGGCCGGCGTCGACGTGTTCCTCGCGAAGCTCGATCCGCAGGGCACGCCGCTCTGGGTCAAACAGTTCGGCGACGGGGACATCCAGATCGCGACGGACGTCGCCGTCGACGACGAGGGCAACATCATCGTCGTCGGCTACGCCAAGGGCGCCATCGATTTTGGCCTCGGCCCCGTCACGCCCCTGTCCGACCAGGATCTCTTCGTCGCCAAGTTCGATCCTGCGGGCACCAACGTCTGGGCCCTCCGCCCGGGCCGCGCCGCGGACCTCGACTACCGCAACCCGACGATCGCCGTCACGCACGTGGGGGAGGGCAAGGTCGCGGTGACCGGCGGCTCCGAGGGGCTCCTCGCGTTTCCGCCGCTCGCGCTCGCGCCGAAGGGGGCGGGGGACGCGTTCCTCGTCGTCATCGACGCGGAGGGCAAGGGAGTGTGGGGCGAGTCGTACGGCGTGATGGGCACCCGGCAACGGGGCTACAGCGTCGCGGCCGGCAGGGCCGGCGAGGTCGTGATGACCGGGGACATGTCGGGCACGGTGAGCTTCGGCGGCGTTGATCTCGAGAGCGGTGGCGGCGCGGACATGTTCGTCGCCCTCTACGATCCCGCGGGCAAACATCGCTGGAGCCGCCGCTTCGGAGGCGCTGCCACGCAAAGCGGACGCGGCGTTGCGATCGACGGCGACGGCAACGTCCTCGTGACGGGCCTCTACGCGGGCGCGCTCGAGTTCTTCGGGGAAAACGCGTTCGTGAACGTCGACGTCGTGGACTCGGCCTGGGACGGGTTCGCCTCGAAGCTCGATCCGACGGGAAAGGTCGTCTGGGCCATGAGCTTGAGCGGACCGCAACAGCAGGTCCCCGCCTCGATCGCCGCCCTTTCGGACGGCAGCGCCGTCGTGTCCGGCTGGTACGAGACCGAGCTCTCGCCGAGCGGCTCTCAGGCGCTCCCGGGCACCGGCGACGCGGACGGGTTCATCCTGTCGCTCGCGCCGTGACGCGGATCTTCCCGGCCGGCCCCTCGTCGAGCCTGCCCACGATCGCCCCTGCCGGCGTGCCGCGCGCTTCGAGCTCGGCGACGAGCTGATCGACGCGCGAAGGCTCCACCGCGATGAGCAGCCCGCCCGAGGTCTGCGCGTCGGAGAGCACGAGCTCGGCGGGTTTGTCGATCCCGTCCTCGTACGTCACGTGGTCCTTGAGGAAGCGCCAGTTTGCGTGTGTCCCGCCGGGCGCGATGCCTTCGCGCACGTAGGTCCACGCCTCCTCCACGACGGGCACCGCGTCGAGCCACACCGTCGCACCGCAGCCGCTTGCGGCCACCACGTTCCGCAGATGCCCGAGTAGCCCGAAGCCCGTCACGTCCGTCGCCGCGTGCACGGATGCGGCCGTCATCGCCTCGCAAGCCGCGCGGTTCAGCGTCGACATGAGCCGGATCGCCTTCCCGATCGCGCCGAGCGCGTCCTTGTTCTGCTTCGCCGCCGTCGTCAGGATCCCGATCCCGAGCGGCTTCGTCAGCACGAGCAGATCACCCGGACGACCTCCCGCGTTCGACACCACGCGATCCGGATGCACCACGCCCGTCACGGCGAGGCCGTAGATCGGCTCGTCCGTCTTGATCGTGTGACCACCGACGAGATCGATCCCCGCCTCGCGTGCCTTCTCGGCTCCGCCACGCAGGATCTCCGCGAGGATCGAGGCGTCGAGCGTGTCGTCGGGAAAGCCCACGAGGTTCAGCGCCGTCAGCGGCCTCCCGCCCATCGCGTACACGTCGCTCAGTGCGTTCGTCGCGGCGACCGCGCCGAAGTCGTACGGATCGTCCACGACGGGCGTGAAGAAGTCTGTCGTCAGCACGAGCGCCGTGTCCGCCGAGAGCCGGTAGACGGCCGCGTCGTCCGCAGTGCTCGTCCCGATCATCACGTTCGGATCGCGGATCGGCGGCAGCCCTCGCAGGAGCGGGAACAGGTAGCCGGGCGGATGTTTCGCTGCGCAGCCGGCGCGCTTGGCGACCTGCGTGAGCCGTACGGTCATGGTTCGTCCCTCGATGAGGTGGGCTAGGCAGGAATGGGGTGCACCCCGTCGCGGATCCAGCCCTCGCTGATGTTGCGGAACGACGCCTCCGTGCCGAGCCCGGCCATCACCGAGGCG
Organism: Polyangium jinanense; assembly: GCF_028435265.1. Taxonomy (GTDB): domain Bacteria; phylum Myxococcota_A; class Polyangia; order Polyangiales; family Polyangiaceae; genus Polyangium; species Polyangium jinanense. The sequence goes on from NZ_JAGTJK010000001.1 coordinate 592,053, forward strand.
AGGCCCCATTGCAGGCGGTTCACGAACGTGAAGTCCTGCGGCATCTTCGGCACGTGCGGGATGTTCGGGATCGCCTCGCCTTCCTTGAAGGCCAGGCTCTTGATGCCGCGCGCGAGGTACTGCACCGTCTCGCGTGATTTCTCGCGCGAGCAGACCCAGGTGCCCTTCGTCGTGAGCGGCATCATGAGCTCCATCGTGTAGCTCCGATAGAGATCCCAGGTCTCGTCGTTCGGGTCGTAGCCGAGCACCTCGATGCACGCGCGATCGAACTCGACCCAGTCGTTGTCGATCGCGGCGCGCATGTACCGCTTCATGTCGTTCACGAGCTCGGGCGGCAGCATCTTCACGCAGCCGAAATCCAGGAACCAGACCCGCCCGTCTGGCAGGAAGCGGTAGTTGCCCGGGTGCGGATCGGCGTAGAGCGCGCCGTAGCGGAGCATCGACCGGAACGTGAAGCGCCAGATCGCCTCGCCGGCGCGGTTGCGCGCCTCCTGGCTGCCTTCCTTGCAGAAGTCGGCGTACGGCGCGCCGTCGGCGAAACTCGTGGTGATCACGCGCCTCGTCGTGAGCGAGTGATGCACCTCGGGGATCAGGATGTCCGGCACGTCCGCGTTGAGGCGGCGGAACAGGTCCGCCATCTCGGCCTCGCGCCCGTAGTCGAGCTCGGACATGAACACGGTCCGGATCTCGTCGAGCGCCTGCTTCGCGTGGAACTTGCGCGAGAGCGGGGCGATCATCGTCTCGAGCAGCGCGATGCTCTTCAGGTCGTTCTCGATCGCCTTGTCGATCCCGGGGTATTGCACCTTCACGGCCACGCGCGCGCCCGACTTCGTGACGGCGCGGTGCACCTGACCGATGCTCGCCGCGGCGAACGGCTCGCGCTCCCACTTCTCGAAGACCTCCTCGGGCGGCGCGCCGAGCTCGGTCTTTATCATCTGCGCCGCGGACTCGGCCGAGAGCGGCGGCGCCTTGTCTTGCAGCTTCTTCAGCGCGGCCTGGAATTTGTCCTCGTGGCCGGGCGGGGCGAGGCCGTCGATGTAGCTCGCCATCTGGCCGAGCTTCAGGGGCAGGCCTTTCATCTCGCCGAGCGTCTTCAGCATGGCCTCGGCGGTCTTCTTGACCTCGGCGGCCATGCGTTCTTTTGCGGCGGCCTCCTCGTCCTCGGTGCGAGGGCTCTTCGAGAGCGCGCGTTTCGCGCCTTCGAGGGCGAAGGGGATCGAGCGCGGCGCGAGGCTCGCGAGCCTCGCGATCCGGCCGAGCCGGGAGGTCGGCGGCTTGTCCTTGGGCTTTTCGTCGGCCATGCGGGGGCGGGGCGCGGCGCCTTGGGGCGCTGCACCGTTACTTGGGCTTGGTCGACCAGCATCGTCAAGGGAGATGGCTGCTCGCGCCGAGGAAATCGTGCCGTAGACGGCCAAAGGCCCGCTGCGCTACCGTTGCACCCCCGTGAGCGGCCGCGCATGCGGCTGCGGCGAGGAGCACCCGATGAAGCCTGCCCTTCTGGTCATCGACGTACAAAAGCAATTTTTCGACGAAAGCCCCGAGACGGCTCGCTCGCTGAACGCCGCGATCGAGTACATCAATGCCGCGATCGCGCTCTTCCGCGCGAAAAACCTGCCCGTGGTCTGCGTGCAGGATGTGGACGAAGAGGACAAGCGGGTCCCGGGCGCTCCGCACTTCGACGTGCCCGAGAGCGTGAAGGTCCTCCCGTCGGATCTCCACATTCACAAGACGTACGGCAATTCGTTCAACAAGACGCCCCTCGCGGGCGCGTTACGCGAGCTCGGCGTCGATACCGTCATCCTCACCGGGTATTGCGCCGAGTATTGCGTGCTCTCCACCTATCGCGGCGCGCAGGATCACGACTTCACGCCGATCGTGCTTCGTGGCTCGCTCGCGAGCGGCGTCGCGGAGAACATTGCCTTCGTGGAGCGTATCGGCGACGTCATTTCTTATGGGGCGTTGAAGAAGGTCCTCGGTTGATCGTCCGAACGACGAGATCGCGTCGTCCGAGATCCGTGCGGCTTACGGCGCGGCCTTTGGATCCATCCACGTCACCTCCCAGTGGTGCCCGTCGAGGTCCTCGAAGCTCCGCTGGTACATGAACCCGTGGTCCTCCGGCGGCCCCGCCTCCTTGCCGCCGCCGGCGAGCGCCTTCTCCACCATCGCGTCCACCTCGGCGCGGCTCTCGCACGAGAGCCCGAAGGCCCCCTCCACGTGCGTCGCGGTGTCGCAGATCTCCTTTTTGGTGAACGTCTTGAAGAACGTCTCGACGAGCAGCATCGCGAAGGCGTGCTCGCCGATGAGCATGCAGGCGGCCGTCTCGCCCGTGAACTTCGGGTTGAACGTGAAGCCGAGGGCCTTCCAGAACGCCACGGTGCGATCGAGGTTCTTGATGGGCAGGCTGACGAAGAGCTTGTGGGACATGGGGTTGTCCTCCTTGTTGCTCCATGGACCCACCGCCCGCGGAGAAATCATCGGTCGCGCGAAAAAATCTTCGCGCCCTCCTCCGGCAGCTCCAGCGTGTCGCCTCCTTGCCGGAGGCTCGCGGCTGAGCCTTGGGGACGTGTCGCCTCCTTGTCGGAGGCTCGCGGCTGAGCCTTGGGGACGTGTCTCGTCCTTGCTCGCGTCTCGGCGTCAGCCCTCGCCGCTGGACGCGTCCTTGTCCGTCGCCTCGTCCTTGGGGCTCTTCCCTGTCCGCGCAGACTGCTCGCGCGTGCTCTGGAGCTCGTCGAAGAAGGAGAACACCTGCGTGTCGAGGTCGCGGGGCAGGCTCGTGTCGTGTGCCATCTCGTCGGCGAGCGCGGCGCGGAAGCGGTTCAGAATGCCGATCGTCGTGGTGCGCACCGCGAGGGCCTGGGTGGGGATGGCGCCGCTTCCGAGGAGGGAGCGGTCGCTGAGGAGCCTGCCGAGCCTGTCGCCCGCGTCGACGAACGCCGTGGCCCAATCGAGGAGGGTGGCGCCCTCCGGGGCGGGGACGGGAATGGCGGCGAGGTCGTCCTTCAGGGTATCGAGCGCTGTGCGATTCTTGTCGGCCGCGGCGGCCTCGGTCGCATAGGTCGCACGAAGGACGTTGAGGCGGGGGACGAATGCCTCACGGATACGGTGGGCCTTCGCCTTGAGATCGGGGGGGGCGAGGGGGAGGCGGAGAATGGCCTCGGCCTGGTAATAGATCGCCTCGCCGAGGCCGTCGTGATTTCCGTCGGTCTCGGCGAGGTCTTGCGCGAGCGGCCTGCCGCCGGTGAGGGCGTCGGGGAGCTTTTCGATCTCGGCGAGCTTTTTCGCGAGCTGTGGGGCGTAGAGCTTGCCGCTGTTCGAGAGAAGCAGCTTGGGGTTGCGCTCGTTCAGCAGATCGCCGAGCGCGAGCTTGAGGTCGCTGAGAAGGAGGTTGCGCATGTGGGGCAGGAATGTAGGTCAAGGAACTCTGAAGGGCAACACACTTCTTGACACGATGCGCGATAAACTCGAAGGTTCCCCGGTGATTCGTTCTCCCCGCACCTCCGACATCAAAGCCGTCTTCGCCGTCGAGCGCGACGTCTTCGGCACGCACGTCTATCCGGACTTTTTCTTCCGGCAGGCCCTCGACCTCTGGGGCGATACCTTTTTCGTGGCCGACGGCGAAAACGGCGCGCTCGACGGCTACGTCATCGGAGCCCCGTGCCACGAGCCTGGCGTGATGTGGGTCCTTTCGCTCGCCGTTCGAGGCGCGTCACGAGGGCGCGGTATTGGCAAAGCGCTGATGCAGGAGGTCCTCGCGGCCATGAAGGCCCGGGGCATCACCTCGGCCAAGCTCACGGTGCATCCGGACAATGGGGCCGTGACGCTCTACCAGAACCTCGGCTTCGAGATCATCACGAAGGACCCGCATTACTTCGGCGAAAACGATCCCCGGCTCGTCATGGAGCTCCGCTTCACGGGAGCACTTCGATCGAATCCGGCGTGAGAATGGGCAGCTCGCCTTGAATGAGGCATTGCTCCTCTGGCCCGCACTTGTGAATCCGGAGCTTGCCCCGCACCCGCACGCGTTTCCCCACCATCGTCGTCCGCCAATCGCGGCCTAGCTTCTCTTCGAGCACGTCGTGCGGAAGCAGCACGTCGGCGACCGCGCCGAACCCCTTGCTCGCGTGAAGCTCCCCCTCGCGCGTCTCGACACCCTTTTCCGTCCGCTGCGGATTGGACGCGGCTGTGGGCTCCTCGGCCACCGGGGGCGGATTCGTCGCCTCGCGACAGCCCGGCGTGAACACGATCCCGAAAGCCACAAAGTACAGGGCGAAACGACGTGAAACGGCGCGCATGACACCCATGATGTCGAGCGCGCCCGCTCGTCGCAAGCAGAGTATCCTGGCATCACAGGATGAATCCGCTCGAACGGATCAAACGAGGGCTCGTGATGCGGGCCGTGGTCGCGGCCGAAGACGCCGCGCTCGGCCACGCGCTCCGGGTGCGCCTGCGACACGCGCTAGGTCGTCCGGCGCGCGTGGAGCTTTATTTCGCCTTCGATGACCCCTGCGCGGCCGTGGCCTTTCGCCCGCTGCGCGACGTGCTCCGCCGTCGTTTCGTGCACGTTTCGCTCTTCCCGCTGGTCTCGCGTGGCATCGAGAACGACCCCGCTGCGGCCCATCGCGCGCCGTACGCGCTCGTCGATGCGCGGCGCCTCGCGCGTCGAACCGGCCGCGTCCTCGAGCGGTCCGAGCCGATCTCCGCCGCATCGATAGCCTACCTCGCACGCCTCACCGAGTCGCTCCGCAAGGGTCCGCATCAAGCCGACTTCGCCGAAGCCGCGCTCGATGCCGTCTGGTTTGGCGAGCGCCTGCCCGCGCCGAGCGACATGCACGCGCTCTTCCAGCGCATCACGGGCGCCTCGCCGTCGAGCACCTTTCGCAACGATGCGGCGCTCGATCGGGCGCTCGCGAAAAACCACGCGCGCCTCGTGGAGCGAGGGCACTGGGAGTCGCCCGCGTGCTGGGTCGAGGGCGCGTGGTACCTCGCGCACGAGCGCATCACGCAGATCGACGAGCGCCTCGCGAAGGACGGCTTCTGATGGATCGCGAGGTCGAGCTCTTCTTCTCGTTCCGCTCGCCGTACTCGTACCTCGCGGGGCCACGCGCGTTCGCGCTCCCCGAGCGGTACGACATCACGCTCGTCTGGCGCGGCATAAGGCCGATGGCCATGCGCGGGCAACCTCTCCCGCTCGCGAAGCAGCTCTACATCATGCGCGACGCGACACGCGAGGCGCGCCGGCTGGGTTTGCCCTTCGGGAACATCTTCGATCCGCTCGGGGAAGGTGTCTGGCGGTGCCTCACGATCGCCGAGCACGCGGCCGAGGTCGGACGCGTCGGGCCCTTCGTGCTCCGCGCGACGCGCGCCATCTGGTCGGAGGGCGCGCGCGTCATTCACGACGACGTGCTGCGCCCGTTGTGCGAGGAAGCAGGCCTCGGGTGGGACGCGTGCGCCCTGGCGATGGCGAATGCTTTGTATCGAAAGCGTGTGGAAGCCTCGACCGCGCGGCTCGAAGCCCTCGGCCACTGGGGCGTGCCGACGTTCGTGTTCCGCGGCGAACTCTACTGGGGTCAGGACCGCATCGAGGATCTCGAATACGACCTGCGCGAAGCGGGGCTCGAAAGGAGAAACGCGCCGTGACTACCGCGCACGCCGCCGACCTCGCCGAGGTCCTCCACATCGCGCGCGCCGAGATGGCCGGGCATCTCGCGAAAGATCGTGGCCCGCTCGCCCATCGAGCCGCCGCGTGGGTCCTGCACCCCGCGGCGCTTGCGCTCGCGAAAAACCTCGTCGCGTTCGACCACGACCTCGCGCGCCTCGGCTCGCTCCGCCGCGCCTCGCTCGGGATGCTCGATCGATACGGCGTGCGCGCGCGCATCCTCGACGCCTCCGGCGGCCTGCACGACCTCGCCGCGCGACGTGCAGCTTTGCCCGAGCGAGGCCCATTGCTCATCGTGTCGAACCACCCCGGCCTCTACGATGCCCTCGCGCTCTTCTCGGCCGTGGGTCGCGACGACCTCGCCGTCATCGCCGCCGCGCGTGATCTGCTCTTCGCCTTGCCCCACGTGCGCAAGCACCTCCTCTCCGCGCCGCCCGACGCGCGCGCCGGCCTCACGCTCCGCACGGCCGCGCGTCACCTCACCCGCGGCGGCGCGCTCCTGCATTTCCCCGCGGGCCGCATCGAGCCCGACCCGCGTCTCGTTTCTCCCGGCGAGAGCGCGCTCCACGCCTTCCAGCCCGGCCTCGACGCGCTCCTTGCGCTTGCTTCCCGCGCGCGACCCGACCTCGTCGTCGTGCCCGTGATCGTCTCGGGTGTCGTCTCGCTCCGCGCGCGCGCCGTCGCCTCTGCGCTTGCAGGCCGCGCGGGTTTGACCGACGCCTTCGTGCCGCTCCTTCAGCTCACGCTCCCAGGTTTCGACGACGTCGACGTGCGTGTCACGATCGGCCCCGAGCTCGACGTCGCTTCGCTCGGCGCCGAGCCCTCCGCGCTCCTCCGTGAGGCCCTCGAACGCCTCGCCCGCGACGCGTCGCACCCCCCTGGCGCGGCGCCCGCGGAGCCTCTACGTTGAGGCCCACGATGAGCGAAACCGTCCGAGGCAAGATCGACCCGAGCCTCGATCTCGAGGCCGAGATCGTGCGGCTCAAGAAGGAGCGCAACGCCGTGCTGCTCGCCCACTACTACCAGGAGGGCGACATCCAGGATCTCGCGGACTTCCTCGGCGACTCGCTCCAGCTCGCTCAGCAGGCGAAGAAGACCACGGCCGACGTCATCCTCTTCGCGGGCGTGCACTTCATGGCCGAGACCGCGAAGATCCTGAACCCCGATCGCATCGTCGTCGTGCCCGACCTCGAGGCCGGATGCTCGCTCGCCGACGGCTGCCCGGTCGACAGGTTCCGCGCCTGGCGCGCGAAGTACCCCGACGCCGTTTCGATCACGTACATCAACTGCACGGCCGAGGTGAAGGCCGAGAGCGACTACATCTGCACCTCGTCGAACGCCGAGAAGATCGTCCGCGCGATCCCCGAGGACAAGGAGATCCTCTTCGCGCCCGACAAGAACCTCGGCCGCTGGCTCGAGCAGAAGACCGGCCGGAAAATGCGCCTCTGGCAGGGGAGCTGCGTCGTGCACGAGACCTTCAGCCTGCGCAAGATCATCGCCCTCCGCGAGCAACACCCCACGGCCAAGCTCATCGCGCACCCCGAGTGCGAGGAGCCGCTCCTGCGCATGGCCGCATTCATCGGCTCGACCACTGCGCTGCTCAAGTACACGCAGACCGACGACGCCGAGGCTTACATCGTCGCGACCGAGAGCGGCATCGTGCACCAGATGCGCAAGGCCTCGCCGCACAAGACGTTCATCGAGGGGCCGCCCGAGAAGAACTGCGCCTGCAACGAGTGCCCCTTCATGCGCCTCAACACGATGGAGAAGGTCTACCTCGCGCTGCGCGACCTCGAGCCCCGCATCGAGATGCCCGTCTCGCTACGCGAGCGCGCACGCGTGCCGATCGACCGCATGCTGGCGCTTTCCTGAACGCGCCGGACCGGCGCTGCTTCGAGCTCAAAGCTTCTGTGAAGCGTCCCGCTTCCCGGTCGCGAGCCTGCGCACGAGCGCGCGTAGCTCCGACGGGTCGTAGGGTTTTTCGAGGAGAAGGTTCTCCACGCGCGCGAAGAAGGCGCGCACCTCGCTCGTGAACGCGACGCCCGTGAGGAACACGATCCGCTTCGCGACCTCGGGCGCCGTCTCGAGCAACCGCTCGTAAAGCTCGAACCCGTTCATCCCCGGCATCCGCACATCGCACAGCACCACGTCGAAGCGCGCGCCCGCCTCCACGGCCGCGAGTGCTTCGAGCCCGTTCGACACCGCGATCACCTCGTGCTCGTTCCCGAGCAGCCGCCGGATCGAAGTCACGATGAACGGCTCGTCATCGACGAGCAGGACGCGTGACCGCCGCGCGGAGCCCCCTTGTTCCGCCGTCGTTCCCATCGTCGTGCCAATGAACCCCACTCAAGCTCCAGGAATTCCATTACGTCGCCCATCACAGGGCATTGCGCAAGCGCCAAAGCACGCATGCGGCACTTTGCCACGGTGTGCCAATGGGTTGACGCCAGCGTTCCGTGTCGTAATGACACGCAATGGGGCAGCGGGCGGGCGAAATCTTCAGCCGAGGTGTTTCTCGATGGCGCGGATCACCTCGAGCCTGTCGAAGAGCCGCTCCACGTAGTCGAGCCGATCCGTCTCGATGACCATCTTCGGCGAGAGATCGTAGCGTGCGTGCCATTCCTCGTAGAGCTTGTCCAGCGCGGCGAGGTAGCTCTTCGGCACCTTTCGCTCGAAGTCGCGGCCCCGCTTTCGGATCCGCCGTACGAGCGTGGGCAGCGGACACCGGAGGTAGATCATCAGGTCCGGCGGCCGGATCTCCTCGCGCAGCGTCCGATAGAGGTCGTCGTACATCTGCCAGTCGCGGTCGTCGATGTAGCCGGCCCGATGCAGGTGCGCGGCGAAGATCTCGGCGTCTTCGTAGAGCGTCCGATCTTGCACGATCGGCCGGTGATCCACGGCCGCGCGGCGCACGACGTCGCGGTGGATGTGGAAGCGCCGGACGAGGAAGAAGAGCTGCGAGCTCATCGCCCAGCGCGACATGTCCCCGTAGAAGTCGGACAGGTACGGGTTCTCCTCGTTGGGCTCGAAGAACGGCACCATTCGGAACTGCTGCTCGAGCCATTTCACGAGGCTCGATTTCCCAGCTCCCATGTTGCCCGCCACCGCGATGATCCGGGGGCGCGCAGCGTCCCGAAGGCTCTCGCTCATCCCGTCCTCTGCCCCCTCAAAGCACGAGCGAAAGCCCGAGCGTCGTCACGAAACCCCCAGCAAACCTGGGGAAAGCTCCCACCGTCACGCGGCGCCCCGAAGCGTCGATCGCTTGCCCTTCGTCGACGTCGAAGGCCCGCCCTCGTTGCGCCGCCTCGGGGTAAAACGCCCCCGTGGTCTCGAGCTCGATCGCGAGCCACCGCGGCACCACGTCGAACGAAGCGCCGAGGCCGAGCGGGATCTCCACGAACGACCCGGCTCGCTCGCGCACGGGGAACACGCCTCCGCCCGGCGCCGTGACCGAGAACCGCCCGAGCTCGAGCCGCCCCCAGCCCGCGCCCGCCGACACCCACGCGCGCGCCCGCGGCGTGATGCGCCACGTCGGCATGAGGCGCAGGCCGAACGAGTACGTGTAGAACTCGACCTCGCCCGGATCACCGACGAGCCCGAGCGCGCCGGAAGGCAGGTTGAAGTCGCGTTCTGCGCGCACCGCGTACAGGCTCCCGCGCAGGTAGCTCGTGATGTCGACGCGCGCCCAGAGCCCCAGGCCCACGGACGTCGGATACCGCACGCCCGTGTCGCCGCTCGCGATGCGATGCACGAGCGCCACGCCTCCGCCGAAGTCGAGGTGCCGTGTGAACGGCGGCGATCCGATCTCGAGCGGAGGCAGCTCCTTCGGTCGTGGCGGCGGCTCGGGCGCCGGGGGCGCCGCCTCCGCCTCGCTGGGCTCCTCGGTTGCACTCGCGCCGCGCGCCGTTCCTGTCGCTCCGCCGAGCGCGAGCGTGAACGCCGCTGCGGACGCGAGCGTACGTCGGCCTTTTCGCCGTCGTTCATCGAGGCGCATCACCCGTGCTCGCATCGCGTGCACCTTGTAGCAAAGTTCGGGCACCTCGGTCGACCGACCGCGGCTTTGAGCGAGTTCGATCCCTTCTGGCACGCTCCCGAAATCTGCGGCACACTCCGCCCGCATGCACACGTCTCGGCTTTTCGTTTCGCTCGCAGGTCTCACCCTCCTTCTCGCGGCTTGCAGCAAGTCCGAAGCGCCTACGGCGACGCAGCCGGCCGATCATAAGCCGGCGGCCCTGCCGACGCAGGAGCCCGCGCAACCGCAGGGCGCGACGGCGGAGAGCATCAAGCCGCTCACGCAGAAGAAGTTCGGCCAGCCGGTGACGGAGACGAAGACGACGGCGCTCACGGATCTCACGAAGGAGCCCGCGAAGTTCGCCGAGCAGACCGTGCGCACCGAGGGCGTGGTCTCGGCGGTCTGCAAGTCGATGGGCTGCTGGATGGAGATCGCCGACACCACGGGCAAGGCGCACATCAAGATGGCGGGCCACAGCTTCTTCGTTCCGCGCGAGAGCTCGGGTCACCGCGCCGTCATTCAGGGCAAGGTCCTCGCGCCCGAAGGCGGCGACAAGGGCGTCTGCGGCGCCGACGATGGCTGCGGCCAGGGCGGCAGCGCCAAGTTGGCCCAGGTGAACATCGAGGCGACGGGCATCGAGTTCATCGATTAGTCCCGAGGGGGACGAATCGCGCTTCCCCCCGCTCCCGCCTGCCGCGCATGAACGCAAAGCTCGGTGGGCATGGGCCTCCTCATCACGCGCGACGATTTCACCGAGGACGAGTTCGCTCGTTTCTCGGAGCGCCTTTCCGAGCAGCTCGATGTCCTGGGCACGCTCGCCAAACGTCCCGGCTTTGGCGAGGGGCCGGCCACGGTCGGCGCCGAGGTCGAGCTCTTTCTGGTCGACCCGGCCGGCCTGCCGCTGCCCGCGAACCGAGAGGTTCTCGCCCGCACGGTCGATCCACGCTTCACCGTCGAGCTCGACCGCTTCAACCTCGAATTCAACGCAAGCCCCTGTCCGCTCGCCGGCCGTCCGTTCACGGCGCTCGCGGACGAGCTCGCCGGCGCGCTCGTGGAGATCTCGCGCGCCGCCCGGGAGCAGGGCGGACGTATCGTGCCGATTGGCATTTTGCCCACGCTGCGCCGCGAGGATCTCACGGCCGCGGAGATGACCGACGTCCCCCGGTATCGCGCCCTCGGCAAGCGCATCCGTCGCCTGCGCGGCGGGCCTTTTCACGTGCGCATTCACGGCGAAGATCCGCTCGCCCTCGACACGGACGACGTCGCCATGGAGGGCGCCGGCACCTCGTTTCAGGTCCACCTGCGTGTCCCGCCCGCGTGTTTTTCCAAATACTACAATGCAGCGCAGATCGCCACGATCCCGGCCCTCGCCGCATCGTGCAACGCGCCCATCCTGATCGGCCATCGCCTCTGGGACGAGACGCGGATCGCGCTTTTTCGCCAGGCCGTCGACGATCGCCTCGACGCGCCGGCGGCCTTTCACCCGCCGTCGCGTGTCTCCTTCGGATATGGCTGGGTCCGCGAGGGAGCCGCCGAGCTTTTCGCCGAGAGCGTCCGGCTCCACGCCCCGCTTCTTCCCGTGATCGGAAACGAGGACCCGCGACAAACCCTCGCCTCGGGCGGCATCCCCGCGCTCGCCGAGCTCCGGTTGCATCACGGCACCGTCTGGCGCTGGAATCGCGCCGTGTACGATCCGGGCTGCGGCGGCCATTTCCGCATCGAATATCGCGCCTTGCCCGCGGGGCCCACCGTGGTCGACATGCTCGCGAGCGCCGCGTTCCTTCTCGGCACGACGCTCGGCCTCGCCCCCGAGGTCGACCGCCTCTTGCCCGCTTATCCGTTCGAGCTCGCGCGCCACGCTTTTTATCGCGCCGCGCAGCATGGCCTCGACGCCGTCGTGCCTTTTCCGTGCGACGAGGCTCCCTCCCCACGCGCGACCCCGATCGCGGCGTTATGCGAGCGCCTCGTGCCCCTCGCCCGAAGTGGCCTCGTGGGCGCGGGTGTCCTCGAAAGCGAGGCCGACCGTTGGCTCGACGTCTTCGCGGCGCGGGTGCGTTCCCGACAAACCGGAGCGCGCTGGCAACGCGCGGCGCTGGAAGCTCTGCGGGCTCATCATTCGCACGAGGAGGCGCTCCGGCGGATGCTCGCCCATTACGAGGCGCGCGCGGCGACCGGCGAGCCCGTGCATGCGTGGTCGTCGGCCTTGGGCTGAATGTTGTTTCGGACACGTCGGTGCGGGTAAGATGACCCGCATGTCGAGCTCGTCAGCGCCGCCGTTCGATCTTCCCGAGGAGCTCGAATCGCTGCGGCAGGAGGCCAAGGAGCACGCGCGGGAAGGGGATTTCGCGCGTGCCCGAGAGAAGAATCTCGCCCTGCGCGACCGCAGCCGCGCGCTCGGCTCGGCGCTCGGCGAGGTGCTCGGGCTCCGGTTCGTGGGCCTGTGCGAGTATCGGATGGGCTGGTACGAGGCCTCGGAGCGGTCGCTGCAGGAAGCACTCGCGCTCGCGCGTGCGCGGGCGTGCCGTTCGCAAGTGCTTCTCATCTCGAACCACCTCGGCGCGACCGTGCGGCGTCTCGGCCGGCTCGCGGACGCGCACGATCTCTTCAAGGAGAGCCTCGCCAACACGCAGTTGCCTGCCGATCTGGACGCGCGGGCGCGCCTGCTCGGCAACCTCGGCGCGCTGCTCGACGTCATCGGCGATCTGCGCGCGGCCGACGACTGCTACGCCCGGTACGAGGAGCTCGTCGAGCTCATCGTCGGGTCGGGGGACAGCGACGATCTCGCGCGACTCGCGAATGCGCGGGCGCTCTCGGCGCGCGCCGCCTCCCGCCGCGGGGACCTCGACACCGCGAAGGCGAAGCACGACGACGAGCACAGGCTGGCCCATTCGTGTGGAGACGCGATCAAAAAGCTCGGAGCGACGCTCCATCAGGGCAAGATCGAGCGCGACCTCGGGCAGAGGGCCGTCGGGGAGGTCCGCGCGCGTCATTTCGAGGCGGCCCATCGATGGTTCGCGGAAGCGCTGAGCGAGGCGGAGAGGCTTGGGCAATCCCACCGCTCTGGGGACGCATCGTACCATTGGGGACGCCTCTTCGAGGCCGAAGGGAGGTGGGCCGAGGCGCACGGAAGGCTCGTGCAGGCGCTGAAGCTGAGCCAAAGCGACGGGCATACGTACCTTCAAGCCGAGGTTTGTCATGCCCTCACGCGGCTTTGCCAGCAATGCTCGCTTCACGGCGAGGCGCTTTTTTACCTGCGCAAAACCGCCGAGCTTCGAAACGGGATGTATCGCCCGCTGCTGGACAACGAGCGCATCCGCGACATGGCGCAGACCCGTCTCGCAGAGCTGTCCGGCCTGGCCAGCAGCCTGGTCGACGAGGCCCGTCGCGTCGACCGGCCTGAGGAAGACCTCGCGGATCTGAAAAAGCTCGTGGAGTCGATCTCGGGAAAGCCCTTCTCCGCGACGGTGCCCCGGGTCGACGACGTCTGGCAATGGCAACGATCGATCCGCGAGGGGAGCCGGGAGCGATGGTCGAAGCTGCTCTCGAAGGAGGTCTACGATCGGCTCGGCGAGCAAAGCAAGGCGGACCTCGTCATGGCCGACGTCGCCTATCACGGCGCGATCGACGATTTGCCGAGGAGCGCGCATCTGCTCGCGCTCGTGATCGAGCGTGAAGTGCGCGAGCGGCTCCTCGTTCCGCTGCACGAGCGTTATCGGAGCGCGTTCGGGTCACGACCGACAGGCGATTCCAACACGACCAAGTATCTTCGAAAGCGCCCCGCCGATCGTCATCACGCGCCCCTCGGAGACGCGCTTGTCATCATCGAGGAGCTTTGCGCGCCCGCGCCCACCGATCCGGGCGTCGATTTCGCGCGGGAGCAAGTTCGTTCTTGCCGGGGCGCCCTGAACGACCTCCGGCGGCTGCGGGACCCGATCACGCCTCTCGGCAGCCATTCGTCGCTGACGCTGCGAAAGCTCCGCAACGACGCCGCGCACGGCAATCCCGGGAGCGCCTCGCTCGACCGATTGAGCGTCGACGCCGTCAAGCGCGCGCTCGTCCTCGAAGCGCCGGTGATCCTCCGCAGCCTGACCGAGATCGACCTCCGCCGCCGCTGACCCCGCTCAGAACAACCCCACGACCGACAGCCCCATCCGATCCTGCCCCACCATCGGCATGACCGCGACCGAGCTCGGCAGAAGGGCGCGTGCGCCTTTCCGTGGCTCGACCGGCTCGTCCACGGTCTCCGTCGAGAAGATGGCCATATCGAGGGCGGGCGCGGCGAAGTATCCGACGGCGGCACCGATCGCGGTATACGCGAGGGTATCCCAGCCATCATACGACCCTGCGCCGGCCATGAGCCCAATGAGGCCTCCTCCGATCGGAAGACCGACGTTCAGGCCGAGGCTCGCGAATCCATTGCCGACGTGCCCGTGCGCCCAATGAACGATCGGTCCCGTGAGCACGTGGCCCGCCAAGCCGACGTACGTGACCGCGCTCCCCTGGCCGGCGATCAGCACGACGTCACTCACCAGCACGCCAATCAAGGTCTGCCACCCATACCAGCGTTTGACCTTCTGCGTGGGAGGCTCCGCGCCCCAGCCAGGCAGCGGCCCCGCGGGAGGCGGTCCCCAGGCTCCATTCGGCGGCGGCGCATAAGGTCCCGGCGGATAAGGCGCGTAAGGGCCGGGCGGATAAGGCGCGTAAGGCCCGGCGCCCGGGGGCGCGGTCGGCGGCGGCGGAAGCGAAGCCCCATTCGCAGCCGATCCCGCGGGCGGCGGCGTCTGCATCCCTGACAGCGGTGTCGCGGGCGGCGGGGGAACGGGGTTCGCCTGCGACGACGTCGTGGGGGCCGCGGACGGCGGAGACGCCGGGGTTGTCGGCGACGCCGGCGGGGGCGGAGCCGGGTTCGTCGCTGCAGGCGGCGGAGACGGCGGGGGCGCCGCGCCCGGTACTTGCGCATTCGTGCGCGGCGCGAGGCTGAGCGTGGCGAGGGCGAGGGCGGAGCCGAGCAACAGGCGGGAGCGCATCGGCGCCGAGGATATCAAGATTCGTGCCGGACGGGGGGCGGCGCGAGGCGGGCCACGTCGAAAACCCGACGCGGGCCCGCCCCGCGGCGGTTACTTCGCTTCCTTGAGCGCGAGGTTGACGACCTTCTTGAACTTGGCGAGCGGCTGCGCGCCCGAGACCAGATAGCCATTGATCACGAATGCGGGCGTGCCCGTGATCCCCACATCCTCGCCGGCCTTGATGTCCGCGTCGATGAGCGCCTTGTGCGTCTGGCCGTCGACCGCGGCGAGGACCTTCTGCACGTCGAGCCCGAGCGCGGTCGCCGTCCGCTCGATGCCGGCGCGGTCGAGCTGCGTCTGGTCCTGGAAGAACGCGCCGTGCATCTTCCAGAAGCCGTCATTGCCTTTCTGCTTGTACGCCTCCATGGCCGCGAGCGCCGCGGGCATCGCGTTCTTGTGGAACGGGAGCGGCTTGTTTCGCCAGACAAACCGGATCTTGCCCGGGAAGGCCGCTTCGAGCTCGGTGAGCGTGGGCTCGACCCGCTTGCAGAACGGGCACTCGAAATCGGAGAAGATCTGCACGGTGACCTTCGCGTTCGCCGGACCCCGGGTGGGATTGTCCTTCGTGAACGCGGGGATCGCCTTCACCTTCTCGAGCACCGTCGTCTTGCCGTCCTTGATGATCGTGTCGTAGAGCTTCGCCGCGGGCGTGCCCTTCTTGACGAGCGCCTCCGACTTCGTGATCTCCTCGTCGATGAGCGCCTTGAACTTCTCGATCGGCTGCGCGCCGACGAGGCGGCGACCATTGATGAAGAAATGCGGTGTGCCGCTCGCCTGCACGTCGTCGGCGAGGTCTTGGTCCTGCTCGATGCGGTCCTTGTACTTCTTCTTTTCGATCGCGTCGCTCGCCTTCTTCAGGTCGAGCCCGAGGTTCTTCGCGATGCCCTCGAGGTCCTCGGGCGCGAGCTTGCCGTTCGCGGCGAAGAGCAGGTCGTGCGCTTTCCAGAACCCCGCGTCGCCCTTCTGCGCGCGCGCTTCGAGCGCGAGCTCGGCCGCGGGCTCGGCGTCCTTGTGGAACGGCAAGGGGTTGTTCTTGTACACGATCCGGAGTTTGTCGCCGTAATCGCGGGCGAGCTGCTCGAGCGTCGGCGTCACCTTGACGCAGAACGGGCACTGGAAATCGGTGAACATCACGAGCGTCACGAGCGCCGTGTTTTTGCCCCGCACTGGCGAGCCGTCGACGGGCACGCGCCAGACCGTCTTCGTGTCCTCGGCCGCGGCGGCCGAGCCAGCGAAGCCGGGCCGGTCCTCGGGCTTCTGGTAGTTTTTCGCCGAGAGCGTCGCATACACCTTCTCGGGCGCCGTGCCGCTCGCCGTCGCCTTGCGCCCGGCCGCGATTTGCTCGTCGACGATCGCGCGGAACTTGTCGATCGGCTGCGCGCCGGAGAGGAACACGCCGTTGATGAAGAACGCGGGCGTGCCCGTCACGCCGATCTTCTTGCCGAGCTCGATGTCCTCGTCGATCTTCTTGCCGATCTCGCCGCTCGCGAGCGTCGCGTCGACGGTCTTGCGCGTGATGCCCCGCGGCAGCGAGCCGTCGATGACCTGCGGGTCGATCCGGCCGGCGAAGAGCGCGTCGTGATAGGCCCAGAACCAGGGCGCGCCCTTCTGCTTGAACACGGCCATCGCCGCCTCGGCCGCGGGGCGCGCGTTCTTGTGGAACGGGAGCGGGAAGTTTTTCCAGACGATCCGGAGCTGATCCTTGCCGTAGATCTTCGCGAGCTCGGCGAGCGTGCCCGAAGCGCGCGCGCAGAAGGGGCACTCGAGGTCGGAGAACGCGACGATGGTGACGGGCGCCTTGGGGCTGCCCCAGCTCGGATCCGCGGCCGTGACGGGCACCGGGCTCTTTGCGCCTTCGCCCGTGTCGACCTCGTTTCCGCCGGTCCACGTGCCGGCCTCGGCCGGGGCGACGGTGCGCACGGGAAAACCGCTGCCGGGGTTGTCGTCGTTGGCCCCGCGGCCAGCGCCGCCGGCGACCGCGATCCTCTCGCCGTCGCCTTCGGCCGCGCCTCGGGGCGCGCCGCCCTTGTCGGCGCCCTGGGCGGCATCTTCGGCGCCCTTTCCAGCGGTGGCGGTGTTTGCGCCCTTGTCGGCGGTCCCCTGGGACTCGGCGCCGGGCGTCGCAGCCGGGGGCGGAGGCGCCTGGCCGCAGGCAGTTGCGGCCGAGAGGGCCGTCACGAACCCGATTCGGAAGAGCTTCACGAGCATGGCCGGCACCCTACAGGAAACCCCGTCACGACGCACGCGGCTTGCGCGTGGATCCACGCGGCTTCAACATCCCGTGGACGTTCCGTCAATGGCGCCCGCGCACGCGAAGGAAAGGCCGGAGCCTCGTGGCACGAGGGATGCATCAATTTGTCGCATTGCCAGGACGCGGAAACGGGTCCATGGCTTTCGGACGGAGGTGAAACGTGGCTTCTAGACTTGGTACTTCGCGAGGAAGGTGGCTCATCGTGGCGCTCGGCGCGGCGCTCGTCGCAGGGTGCGGCGGAGGCAGCGGAGACAGCGGCAACGGGGGCAACGGCGGATCGGGCGGCGCAGGCGGAGCGGGCGGCGGCGGACCGGGTGGTGGCGGGCCGGGGCGCATCGACGTGGAGCTCGCTTTCGAGGGGCGCGTCGGAAACGAGGTATTCGATTGTGGAAAGACCTTCACCGCGGGAAGCGCGTCCACCGAGGTGAGGATCACCGATTTTCGTCTCTACGTGCACGACGTGCGCCTCCTGCGCACCGATGGCAGTGATGTCCCGGTCGAGCTCACGCAGGACGGGCTCTGGCAACACGAGAACCTGGCGCTCCTCGATTTCGAGAACAAGACGGGCGCCTGCGCGAACGGCACGAGCGAGACGAATGGCGTAATTCGCGGTCAGGTAGAGGACGTGACCTACACCGGCATCGCATTCAAGGTGGGCGTGCCTTTCGAGCTGAACCACGGCGACGCGTCGGCGGCGCCCTCGCCGCTCAACCTGAGCGCGCTGTTCTGGAACTGGAATGGCGGGTACAAGTTCCTCCGCGTGGACGCGGCGCCGACGGCGGCGGGCGGCGGGGCGTTCAACGTGCACATCGGCAGCACGGGGTGCACGGAGGACGCGGCGGGCGCGGTCACGGCGTGCGATCGGCCGAACCGCCCGGAGGTGCGCCTTTCGGGCTTCGATCCGCTGAAGAGCAAGATCGTCATCGATTACGCGGCGCTCGTGGCGGACAGCGATCTCTCGCAGAACGTGGACGGCGCGCCGGGCTGCATGGCGGGCTCCGACGACACCGAATGCAAGGCCATCATGGGTCGGCTCGGCATTCACGTGGACGATGGATCGGTTCATCCGGACGAACAGAAGCTCTTCACGGCAGAGTGAATCCATGAAAATCCCTCTCCTCCTCACCGCGGCCGCGCGCGGGCCTTTCGTCGCCCTCTTGCTCCTCGGCTCCTTCGCCGGCTGCGGCGGGGAGGATGGGGAGCCGCCCAAGCCCCCGCCGGAGCCGCCTGCGACCTGGGATTTCGGGCTACCCGCGGGGTATCCCAAGCCCAAGATTCCCGCGGACAACCCCATGACGGCGGACAAGGTCGAGCTCGGCCGGCGTCTGTTCTACGACAAACGTTTGTCCGGGAACGAGACGCAGAGCTGCGCGTCGTGCCACGACCAGAAGCTCGCGTTCACGGACGGGCGCGCGGGCGGGCTCGGATCGACGGGCGAGGTCCACCCGCGGGGCTCGATGTCGATCGTGAACGTGGGCTACCTGTCCACGCTCACCTGGGCAAACCCCTTGATCACGGAGCTCGAAGAGCAGGCGCTCCTGCCGCTCTTCGGAGAGACGCCGGTCGAGCTCGGGCTCGCGGGGCAAGAAGACGTGCTCCTCGAACGATTGCGCGCGGAGCCGGTGTACAAGGCGCTCTTTCCGAAGGTGTTTCCCGACGATCCCGACCCCGTGCGGCTGGAAAACGTGGTCCGTGCGATCGGCGCGTTCGAGCGCAGCGTGATCTCCTACCGGTCGGCCTGGGATCGGCACAACTACGGCGGTGATTCGAAGGCGCTGTCGGAGGCCCAGAAGCGCGGCAAGGACCTGTTCTTTTCGGAGAAGCTCGAATGCTTCCATTGCCACGGCGGCTTCAATTTCTCCGACTCCGTGGAGCACGACGGGACCACGTTCACCGAGACGATGTTCCACAACACCGGCCTTTACAACATCGGCGGCACGGGCGCGTATCCGGAGAACAATCGAGGCGTCTACGAGGTGACCCAGGTCTCCACGGACATGGGCCGGTTCCGCGCGCCGACGCTGCGAAACATCACGCTCACGGCGCCCTACATGCACGACGGGAGCATCGCGACGCTCGGCGAGGTGCTCGACCATTACGCGGCCGGCGGGCGCACGATCGTGGAGGGGCCCTACGCGGGTGTGGGGAGCACGAACCCGTACAAGAGCGAGCTCATCAATGGTTTCACGTTGACCGAGGAGGAGAAGGCCGACGTGCTTGCTTTCCTCGCGTCGCTGACGGACGAGGCGCTGCTCACCGATCCGCGATTCGCGGACCCGTGGAAGCAGGACAGCGCGGGAGGAATGCCGTGAAGAGGATCGGACGAATCGCAGGAATCGTGGCGCTCGCGGGCGCGGTGTTCGTCGGGACGAGCGTGGGCGCGTGCGGGGGAGGGACGGAGAACCCGCCCGCGACGAACGAGCCCGACTTGACGGGCGTGATCTACGCGGGCGTGGCAACGGACGAGGCGCTCGAGGCGCTGCTCTTGGCCACGCCGAAGGCGGATCCGGCGCAAGCCGTGGTGGTCGACACGCCGGCCACGGGCGCGACGCTGCCGAAGGACGTGCCGCCGACAATCGAATGGCACGTGGGCGGCTCCTCCGCATCGCGCGCGCCCTCGGCCGGAGAAAGGTTTGTCGGGGCCGCGAAGGCGATCGCCTCGTTTTTCGGTCCGCGCGAGGCGTGGGCGCACGGGGCGCCGGTGAACGGCCGCGCGTATCTGCTCGTGTTCTCGACGCCGAAGAGCCCCGAGCTCGTGCGTGTCTTCACGACGGAGCTTTCCTACACGTTCGACGCGGCCACGTGGACGAAGCTCGCGCTCACGGGGGAGCCGGTGACGCTCGTCGTGACGAACGCGATCTTCGAGGACAACCGCGTGGCGCAGGACGGAGGGCCGTTCACGGGGGAGTCGGTGACGTTTTCGATCGGGCCGTGAGCCCTGTCACCGCCGCTGCGCCGACCGCGGATGAAACACCCCCCGCGGCCGTGTCGGCATCCCCGTGACCGGGAAGAAATCGTTCCCCCGGAAGAGCGGCGGGTCCTTCTCGTTTCGCATGTAAAACAGGTTGATCTCTTTCTTGTAGAAATCGGTGTCCGGGATGACCGCGCCGAAGCGCTGCGTCTTCAGCGCCTCGCGTACCTCGTCCCGGAGCGCGATGCCCGGCGGGCCGCCGCCGATGCCGAGGATGTCCTGCATCGCCATTTCATGCGCGAACGAGCGCTTGCCCGCGAGCGTCGCGAGGTGGCCGTGCGCCGGGACCCAGACGTCGCCAGGCAATTCGGAAAGCTTTTTCACGAAAGCGTGGCCCGCTTGCTCGTCGCTGCGCGAGGGCACGAGGCGGCGCGGGTCGTAGACGACGCAGGCGAGCTGGAGGGCCGCGACGCCGAACGCCGCGGCGCGCAGGCGGGCGCGGAGAGCCTCCGGCGCCTGGCCGATGCTTTCGAGGGCCATGCCGATGCCCATGCCGAAGAGAATGGCGAGCACGGAGAACGCCGGCATGAGGACGTTCGGCCAGCCGCCCGCGTGCAGGCGCCCGCCCCACGAGGTCCCGAGCGCGCCGGCCGCGGCGAAGAACCAGAAGAGACGCGCCTTGCGCGCGCCCTCGCCCGAAGCCGCGAACCAATAAAGAGCCGCGACGAAGGAGACGGCGAGCGGCGCGAAGAGGTCTTCGACCCAGTAATCGACCCACATCGCCGGCACGTTCGGGTGCTGCGAGGGCAAAAAGAAGACGTAATAACGAAACCAGCCGCCGTGCAGGCGGTCGAGCGCGAAGATCGAGAGGCCGATGGTGCCGAAGAGCGCCACGCCAAACCCGAGCCCGCGCTTCCAGCCGTCCGCGAAGAGCGCATACGCCGCGAGCGGCGCCGCGGCCACGAGCATCGATTGTTTCGTGAGGAACGAGGCCAGGAACAGGGCCACCGCGAGGAGCCGGAAGCCCGTGCCCTCGCGGAAGCGCAGGACGTAGAGGCCGAGGAGCCAAAAGAGGAGCGCGAGCGAGTCGACCCGCGCGATATCCATGAAGGCGACGCTCTCCCGATACGTGCCCGCGAAGAGGCCCGCCGCGAGCACGGCGGCGACGCGGCTCTTCGTCTCGCGATGCACGAAGAGCCCGATGAGCGCGAGGCAGCCGAGCGAGGAGAGGAGCGAGACGAGGCGCAGCGAGAAAAAACCGACGCCGAAGACCTTGCTCGCGGCCGCGGAGACGTAGAAGTAGAGCGGCGTGTAGATGAAGGGGACGAAATCGATCGTGGGGCGGTCGTAGAGGCGTTTGCCCGAGAGGATGTGGCGGACGTGGTCGACCGCGCCGCCCTCCATCCATTCGAGCTCGAATGGATACCGGAGGTGCAGGACCGCGAGCACGAGATAGAGGCCGACGTACGCGGCGGCGCCGAGGCCGACGAGCCAGGGCAGGACGCGGCCGAGGAAGGCGGGGACGCGCCGCCACAAGGTGAGGAGCCGAGCGAGCATCGAGGGGCGCTACCCTAGCGCAGCACGCCCAAAGATTCGAGCACGGCCTCGAGCGAGGAGCGCCCGAGCTCAGAAGCACGCTCGGGCCCGAAGCCGCTCGGGCCTTCCTTGAACGGCATCTCGATCGTCAGGGACAAGCAATCGAAGCGCTCGCCAACCCAGTTGTTGCCGATGCGCAGATCGCCCTTGCCCGGGTCGTCCGCGCCATAATCGAATTCAGAGGAGAAAACGCCGTCGCGCCGGGCGAGGCTCCGCGCAAAGCGCCTTTCGAGCTCGTAGAGGCGCTCGGAGTAGCCAGGATTTCCCGCGCAGCCGATGGCGAAGGCGACCTCGGCGTGCTCGTCGCCGTGCACGTCGAGGTAGAGGTCGACGCCCGCCTGCTCCATGACGCTGCGCACGGCGAGGACCTCGGGGCTCGCCTCGCGGCTCGGCGCCTGCCATTCCCGATTGAGATCACGGCCGGCCGCGTTCGTTCGGAAATTGCCGCGCGTGCTGCCGTCCGGGTTCACCATCGGCACGACGTACACCACGGCCTCGTGAAGCAGCGTGTCCGTGACCGGATCGTCCTCGGCGAGGAGCCGGACGAGCGCGCCCTCGACGAACCACGAGCCCATCGTCTCGCCAGGATGCTGGCGCCCCGTGATCCAGAGGCGTCGTTTGCCCGGAGCCTCCTCGCCGAAGACGACGAGGTGGATCGGGCGGCCCTCGGCACTCGCGCCGATCGGGAGCACACGCGCCCGCGGGCTGCGATCGACGACCGAGAGGAGCGCGCCGAGGCGCTCGAGCGGATAGGCGGCAAAATACGAATAATGGACCGTGTCGTGCTCGGGGCGGTGCTGGAGGACGAGGCGCCGGCCGTCGAAATCGGTGGGGACGCGGAACCATCGTTCGAGGTCATACGATGCGAGCGCGCGGTAGCCGTGGAAGGCGTCGGGGTGCATCGCCTGGCCCGCGTCGGTGATCGTGAGCTCGACGTGGCGGCCCCGCGCGCCTCGAACGCGGAAATGGAACCATTGCCGGATGCCGGCGGCGTTGTCGGCGCGCAAGGAGAGCTCGGCCTCGGCCCCGTGCTGGCCGGTCACGACAATGCTCCCGCCGCAGAGGTCCGCGTCGACGTGCATGAAATGCATCATGCCACGAACGGCGGCCGAGCGGGGGGCGATCGTGAGCGAGCGCGCCGGTTCGCCCCCGCGGGCGCCGACGGGCCCCAGCGCGGGGCCTTTCGCCTATACTTCGCCGCGGAGAGGTCGAATGGCGAAGAGCAGGACGGGGATCGACAGCAGCGCAGGCTCCCTGCCGGAGCCGACGACATGGGCGCGGGCTGTCGTCCTCGGGACAGGGATCCTCGGCGTGAGCCTGACGGAGCGCACGCTCTCCGCGAAGGCCCTGGAAGAGCTCGGGCGCAAGGTGCTGGAGGTCGTTCGCGCCATCCAGCCCGCGGCGCGCAAGCTCGTCGAGGTGCTCGAAGCGCGCACGACGGAGCTCGGCATCGATCACGACTGCGACAGGCTCCGCACGGCCCGGAGCGCGCGCGCGCTCTGCGAGGCGATCGCCGGCAAGTCGCTGCGCGAGGCGCGCGAGATCGTCGAGGCGCTCGCCGCCGCGCGGCTCGAGACGAGCTCGTCGGCGGTGCAGGCGAGCCTCGGCGCCGCGGACGATTCGCTCGAGACGCTCGACGATCCGCTCGTGCTCGGCGTGCTGAAGCAGCTCGCCGGGCGCGAGAAGGGCGATCTTTCGGCGTCCAAGTATCTGCGCGAGGCGCGCTCGATTCTGCGGCAGGACGAGATGCGGAGGTCGCTCTCGGTGGAGCTGCGCATGGTGGCGGGCGCGGCGCAGGCGTATCTCTTGAGCGGGACGCCGAGCGCCGAGGGAGCCGCGGCGCACGGCCCTGCCGACGATGGCGGGCTGCCGAAGAGCGTGGTGCTCGCGAGCGTCGTGGCGCCCGCGGACGTGCGCATCGAGGCCTCGCGCGCCGCGCCGACGCCGCCGCCGAGCGCGACGCGGGCGCGGTCGGGCGGCACGAAGCGTATATCGCTCACGCAGACGCTGGCGTCGGAGGGCACCCTGCCGTTCACGCGCGTGAGCGTGGAGCGGCGGGGATCGACGCCCGATCGGAAGACGGCGCGCGCGCTCCTGGCCGAGGCGGTGCGCGAGGCGGAGCAGAAGCTCGAAGCTTCGCCGAAAGGGCCGGCGCTTCTCTCAGTGCTGATCACGCTCGACATCAGCGACAAGGGCGCGTGATCGATCAGGCGTCGAGCGTGACGTAAAGGACGGGCTCGTCGCGGAGCCACGTGCGCTGCCGGCGCACGAAGACGCGCGTCGCGCGGACGATCGTGTCTTCGAGTTCCTCGCGCTGGAGCTCGCCTTCGAGGAGCGCGCGGACCTGCTTGTATCCGACCGAGCCCATGGGCCGCGCCGATGCATGGCCCGCATCGAGCAGCGCGCGCACCTCGTCGATCCAGCCGGCGTCGAGCCATCGCGTGACGCGTGCGCGGATGCGCTCGTCGAGTGTCTCGCGCGGCCAGGCGACGCCGACGAGGCGCGCGTCGTGGCGCTTCTCGCGGAAGCCGTGCTCGGCGAACCACTGGCTCTGCGGCTTGCCCGAGAGCTCGTGGATTTCGAGCGCGCGGCTCACACGGACGAGGTCGTTCGGGGCGAGCCGCGCGGCGCTCTCGGGGTCGACGGCGGCGAGCATGGCGTGCAGCGCTGCGCGTCCCTCGGCCTCGGCGATGGCCGCGTGCCGCGCGCGGATTGCGGGGTCGGCGGGCGGCGCGGGGGCGAGGCCGTAGACGAGTGATTTGATCCAAAGGAACGTCCCGCCGCAGACGATGGGCACGCGGCCGCGGCGCTTGACGTCCTCGATCGCGCGCTCGCCGAGCTCGGCGAAGGTCTGCGCGTCGAGGGGCACGAGCGGGTCGGCGATGTCGACGAGGTGGTGCGGGGCGCGCGCGCGCTCCTCGGCCGTGGGCTTGCCCGAGCCGACGTCGTAGCCGCGGTAGATCTGTACGCTGTCGGCGTTGATGATCTCGCCGCCGAAGCGCTCGGCGAGGCGGATCGCGAGTTCGGTCTTTCCGCTCGCGGTGGGTCCGACGACGACGAGGAGCTCGCCTTCGCGCGGTGGATCGATCGTGCTCCACGACGGGGCCGCGCGGGCTGGCTCGCGGGGCTCGTCGGCTTCGCCCGGCAGGGCGCTTTCGGTTTCACGATCGTTCGGGCGCATCGTTCGGGGTTCGCGAGGGGACTCGGGCGCGGGGACTTCCTGTAGCATCTCCGGATGTCCGCCATGCCGCGCTTCCTGCTTTCGTTCGTGTTCGTTGCGTCCCTCGCCGCGCCGGCCGTCGCCTCGGCCGAGGAGCCTCCGCCCGCCCGGCCGATGATGCGGGTGAACCTGCCGATCGATCTCACCGTGACCGCCGTGGGCGGCGCGGCGTGGATCACGACGGAGGTCTTGAAATCGAAGATCGCGCCGGCTTCGTGCCGGTGGTGCAGCCCGCCGGGGATCGACGATTCGATCGCGAGGGCGCTCCACTGGGGCAACACGAAGACGGCGGCCCGTCTCAGCGACGTCGGGCTGTATGGGCTCGCCCCGCTCGCGGCATTCGGGTTCGACGCGGCGGTCGTGTACGCGACGGGTGGCACGCTCGCGGAGTGGGGGACGGACGCGCTCGTCATTCTGGAATCGATGGTCGTGGCCGCGGACCTCACCCAGATCGTGAAGTTTTCCGTGGGGCGGGAGCGCCCGCTGCTCGAATACAACTCCGTGGACCCGGACGAACGGGACAGCCGCGATAACAACCTGTCCTTTTTTTCCGGTCACACGTCGTTCACGTTCTCCGCGGCGGTCGCGAGCGGGACGGTGGCCACGCTGAAGGGATATCGCGCGGCGCCCTGGATCTGGGCCACCGGGCTCACGATCGCGGCGGCCACGGGGTATCTCCGCATGGCCGCGGACAAACATTATTTTACGGACGTGATGATCGGCGCGATCGTGGGATCGGCCGTCGGGTTCGTGGTGCCGTGGCTGCACCGGCCGACGACGAGCAAAGATACAGGGACGGCGCGGCTCTCGGGGATGACGGCGAGCCCGCTGCCCGGCGGCGGGCCGCTCGTGGGCTTCAGCGGGATCTGGTGATCAGTTCGCGGCGCGCCTCGCGCGGACGCGGAGGAGGACGGGTTTTTCGGGCCGGAGGGCCGTTGCGTAATCGGGGCCGATCGGCGCGTCGCTCACGGGCTCGAAATCGAAGCGCTGGGCGATCTGCGCGAGCAAGAGCTCGGCTTCGAGCGTGGCGAAGGTCGCGCCGATGCAGATGCGCGGGCCGGCGCCGAACGGCATGTAGGCGCCGCGCGGCCGCTTCGCCTCGTTCTCCGGGGAGAATCGCGTCGGATCGAATCGCTCCGGGTCGGGGAAGATCGCCTCGCGCCGGTGGAGCGCGTGGATCGGGACGATGATCGACGTCAGCTTGGGCAGATGGTATCCGCCGACCTCCACGTCCTCGATGGCGACACGATCGATCGCAAAGGCCGGCGGGTAAAGCCGCAGCGCCTCCCGGAAGACGCCGCGCGTGTATTCGAGGCGGGTCGCATCCGCCGCGGTCGGGGTTTTTCCGGACAGGCCGTCGACCTCCTGCTGCCAGCGGCGGTAGACTTCGGGGTGACGCGCCAGGAAATAGAGGCACCAGGTCGTCGACGTCGCCGTCGTCTCGTGGCCGGCGATGAACAGCGTCATGGCCTCGTCGCGCACCTGGCGATCGGTCATGAACGAGCCGTCGTCCTCGTCGCGGGCCGCGAGCAGCCGCGAGAGCAGATCGGGCCGGTCGCCGCCGTTCTGCCGGCGGTCGGTGATCATGCGTTGAATGCGATCGTCGAGGGTCCGGACCGCGGCGAAGAGCTTGCGTCGCTCGGCCGTGGGCAGGGGAACGGGCTGGTGCAGGGCCTCGATGGTGGCTTCGCGGGCGCGTTCGAGCGGGGCGGGGAGGTTTTGCCGTTGCAGAAGCAGCTGGACCAACGTCGCGCGCACGACGATCGAGACGCTGCCGGTCTGATCGCCGAGGTAATTGAACATCGTCCGGATCGCGTCGCTGATCTCGTCGGATTCATCGAGCGTGTCGGCGTCGAAGAGGACCTTGGCCGCGACACCCATGGTGATGCGCGTCATCTCACGCCCGGCGTCGATGATCACGCCGTCCTTCCAGTCGTCGAGGCAACGCGTGATGACGTCGTTCATCATCGGCGCATATCCGTCGATGGTGCGCGGGTGGAAGAGCGGCGCCATGAGCTTGCGTTGCTTGCGCCACGGCTCGCCTTCGCTCGTGAAGAGGCCACGGCCGGCGAAGGGGTAAAACATGATCTTCGTGGCGATGCTCTTCTCGAAGCTCTTTTGCTTCTCCACGAGCGCCTCGTGCGCGAGCTCGGGCGCGCAGAGGACGACGAGCGGGAAGTTGAAGAATCGAATCTGCCCCAGGTCGCCGAGCTCGCGCGCGAGGCGCAGGAAGATCGCGGCCTGCGTGGTCCGGAACTCCTTCGCGTGTCCGGAAAACGTTTGTCCCGACAGGATCGGGATGTCTTCGACGGTCTTCATGGCCCTCCTCCGAGCGCGCCGTGGCGCGGGGCGGCCGTGCGCCCCCACGCGCTCTCCCGCCCGCACCGGCGGTAGGAGCGTCTCCAAGGCGCGTCAAGGGGCGCGGCCGTGTTTGATGTCGACGACGATCCGCGGAGGATCCCGGAGCTCGAGCACGCGATACCGATTCGGCGAGCCGACGCCGAGCACCCAGGTGAGCTCACCCTCGAAATCGCACGTGGGTGCGAGCTCGAGCAAGACGGGCAGCTTCGGGCGCTGTTCGACCGGGCTCAGCGTCGAGCGGCCCGCGTCGTCGTGCGCCCGCGCCGGCGTCATCCGGACCCGGAGCCGGCCGTCGCCGGCGATCGTCACGGGGTCGCCGGTTCCGCAGCGGCGGACGGGTTTGTCGATGTACTCCACGCGGTAGCCGGGCAATGCACCCGAAAACTCGAATACGGTCCGATCGAATCCTGCGTGACGGCCCGCCCGGACCGAGCGCAGCTCGACCGTGTGCACCTCGGGGATCTTCTTCTCGACGGCCGCGGCCGTTCCCTCGAACGCTTCTGGCGCGGTATCCCCGGGCTCCTTCGTCCCCTGCGTCGGCGCGGTAGGCTTCGCCGTCGGCGCGGCCGGCTCTGGGGCTTTCGTGGGTGGCTCTGCGGGCGGTTCGGTCGCGCTCGGCGCCTTCGCCGTCGTCGTCGCCGTCGTCGTCGCCGTCGTCGTCGCGGCGCTTTCGGTGGGCGTTTTCGTGGCGTCGGGCGCGGTGTCGCGGCAGGCGAAGAGCATCGGGCTGGCGAGGAGGAACAGGAAGGGCGTACGCATGGGGCTTGCTCCGTGTCCGTTCGGCGCAACGGGCCTCGGCGCAAGGGCCTTGGGGTGCGCGGGACGGACGACGTCGGTGGCCCGATTACAATGGGTGCGTCCGTCCGTCAACGGGGCTTGACACGGTCGCGGCGCGGGGCTCATCCTGTGCCGGTGGGCAATGCGCCCGCAATCGGGGATTGCATGGCGCTATCGAATACGGACTGGGAGGCGTTCGGGGAGCACGTCTATCGCTTCGAGGCGCCGGACATCGTGCACATCCGGAATGTCGGCGACGTCGCTGTGGAGGACATGCGGCGTATGTTCGAGCTGATCCGAACGGGGGTCGCGCAGGTGGGTGGGCCGGTCTTCTGGCTCGCGGGCATCGCGCAGATGGGGCACGTGCACGCCGAGGCGCGCAAGCTCGCGATCGAATCCGATACGGCCAGAAACCTGCGGGGCACGGCGATCTACGGGGGCAACTTCCAGCAGCGCGCGATCTCGAACCTCGCGATCAAGGCCGCCCGTTTGCTCAGACCCGCGCGCGCCTCGACCCCGTTCAAGTTCATCGCCAGCGAGTCGGAAGCGCGGGCCTACATCGAGGCGATCCGACGCGGCGCGCAGGGCGTGATGTCGCGCGGCTCCCGTCCGCCGCCATTGAACTGACGGATCGTGCAACCATACGATAACGTTTTGAACATCAACGGCCCTTGCGATCGGGACGCGCGCGGTGGTACTCGTCGATCGTGACCCAGAAGTCCCCGGACGGTGCACTCACGCAGACGCGCATCGAGCGCCTCCTCAACGCGAGCCGCGTGGTCCTCTATGCGGGCACGCTCGATTTCGTGTGCACGTACATCAGCGACAACGTTTTCTCGCAATTCGGATACCACGCCGAAGAATTCCTGCGTGACCCGTCGTTCTGGACAGATCGGATTCACCCCGACGACGCGCCCCAGGTGCTCGCCGACCTCGCGGGGAGCTTCGAGCACGGACATCAGACGCACGAATACCGCTTCCGTCACGGAAACGGTCAATGGCTGTGGGTGTACGACGAGATCGTGCTCGTGAAGGACGAGCAGGGGCAGCCCGTCGAATTCGTCGGCGCCTGGCAGGACGTGACCGAACGCAAGGAGGCCGAGCGGCTCATCCAGGAGCAGGCGTTGGCGCTCGCGCAGTTCTCGACGCCGCTCGTGCCGATCACCGACGACGTGCTCGTGATGCCGCTCGTCGGGTCGCTCGATACACGCCGCGCCGAGCAGGTGCTCGGGACGCTCCTCGACGGCGTCGGCCGGACGCAGGCGCGCGTCGCCATTCTGGACATCACGGGCGTCCCGGTGGTGGACACGCAGGTCGCCGATGCCCTCCTGCGCGCGGCGAAGGCGGTGTCGCTGCTCGGGGCCCAGGTCGTGATCACCGGCATTCGCTCGGAGGTCGCGCAGACCCTGGTGCAGCTCGGCGCCAACATGGGCGACGTGGTCACGCGCGCGACCCTGCAGGCGGGCGTCGCCTACGCCATGCGCGGGAGAGCCTGGGCGGGCGCGGAGGCGCCTTCCGGCGAGCGCCCCCGTTCGGTTCGTGGAAAAAAACCCCCCCCGGGGATGTGAAGGATGTCGATCAGTACCGGCGTCCGGGGCGGCCCCGATCCTCGAGGAGGCGCACCGGATCGGGCGCGTCCAGGGTGGACGCGCTCGACGTCTGCGCGCTTCCCACAGCGGAATGCCGGTTCGAATCCACGATCCACGAGGCAACGCCGAGCAGCACGGCGCTGAGGAGCACAAAAGCAGCTACGGCTGCCACGATCATAGGCATGCGGATACGAACGCCGTCGAAATGATGCATCGCGAGCGTCACGAGGACCTCCTGATGTGAAGGCGGATCGAAAAAAGCAGCCCGGAGGCGCTCTCCGCGCCTCTCACCCGGCCCCCCCTCGATGAACCGCCGTTGGGTCACGCCGCCCGTCGCCGAGCCGCGTGTTGTTCTTCGTTGGAACGGCGCACAGATTACCGCATGCGCGCCCTATTTCCAGCGAAATACGGTCCTGGATCGGACAGGAAATGTCCGAGTGCGGGGATGTGGTCTACTTGATCGTGTCGTGGCGCCGGAGGCGGAGGAGATCCGGCAGGAGGAGCGCGAACATCGCGGTCCGGCGCATGCGCGGGGTGAGCCCCTCGACGCGCAGGGGCGTCTTGGCGCCGGCGACGCGGCCCTCGGCGTCGAAGCGTAGCACCTCGGGCTCGACCTCCGGGAGGCGGAACGTCGCCGTCCCGCCTTCGTCGATGATCAGCGTCCCTGAGCGCGTCGGGACGGTACCGTCGGAGCTCAAACGAATTTCGATCGTGCCGCCGAGATCGACGAAAAACCCATTGGAATGAAGGGTGCCGAGCGTCTCGCCGTGCTCCACGAGCAAGCCGTTGCGGTAGAGCATGACGACCGGCTCGTCCCCACGAAGCACACGGAGATCCGCGAGCACGAGCAGGTCTTCCGGAGGGGCGTTGCGAGCGGGCGGTGCGTCGCTTTCGGCGCGCGCAGGCGGTGGCGCGGGGGCGCATCCGCCCGCGAGCACGAGCGCGGAGAGGACGAGGCCCCGCGCGGTCTTCACGGACAAACCACGTTCGGGAGGTAATGGACGTGGTAACAACACTCGTCGTCCTGCGGCGGCAAATCGCAGACGACCTGGCGGAACGCGGGCTGGTTGCAGCAGGCCGTGGGGTTCGTCTCGGCGCAAACGCCGGCCGCGTCCGCGAGCGTCGTGAGCAGGCCGGGGCTCGACCCCGCAGGGGGGCAGAAGTCGCCGCCGTTCATGGAGACGCACACGGCGAGGATCTTGCCGATCAGGGGCTCCTCGCCGCACTGCAGGCCGCCCACGCCGCCCGCGCCGCCGGTGGCGCCGGTGCCGCCCGCGCCGCCTGCGCCGCCTGCGCCGCCGGTTTCGCCTTCGGCATCGACGACGACCTTGGCGCCGCAAGCCGCGCCGAACAGGGTGAGGGCCGCGAGCACGGCGGCGCGGGCGAGGGGATGGGCGGAAAGGAAGTGGAAAGGTCGTTCGAGCATGAGGATCTCCCGAGCTGTGCGTCGCGGATAGGAGGGTTACTGTACCCACGGTCCTGACAAGTCCAGCGCTCCGTGTACGATGCCTGTCGGGGCCTCGCCTTGGCCGTGCGGCCTGCGGAGGAGCGGCGGATGTTTCAGGTGAACGAGGTGATCGACGGGCAATACCGCATCCTGCGGCGGATCGGCGAAGGCGGGCATGGAACTGTCTACGAGGCCGAGGATCTCGACATCGGCGCGCCCGTGGCCGTCAAGTTTCTGCGTCCCGAGGTGGCGGACGCGCCCGAGTTCGCGACGCGCATGCGAAGGGAGGCGCGCGCGATGGGCGCCCTGTCGGGCACGAGCGCGGTGCAGATCTTCGCGCTGAACCGCACGAAGGCCGGGCAGATGTACATCGTGATGGAGCTGCTGCGCGGCAAGGATTTCGAGCGCTACCTCGGCGATCACGAGCGCAACGTGGGGAGGCTGTCGCGATCGAGGCTTTTCGAGGTGATCTCGCCGATCGTGGACACGCTCGACGTCGCGCACCAGAGGGGGATCGTGCACCGCGACATCAAGCCGGCGAACATCTTCGTGCTGGATTCGACGGCGCGAGGGCCGGTGCGGCTGCTCGATTTTGGTCTCGTGAAGGTGCTGTCGGTATCGACGCCGCTCACGCAGGAAGGGCTCGTCGTGGGCTCGCCGTCGTACATCGCGCCCGAGGGCTGGCAGGGCCGGCCGGATCGGGTCACGCCCGCGGCCGACGTCTACGCGATCGGCGCCGTGATCTTCCGCGCGCTCGCGGGCCAGGTGCCGTTCCCCGCGGAGGCGCTGATCGACGTCGTGAAAATGAGCACGCGCGGCAAGCGGCCGAGCCTGCACGCGCTCCGGCCGGATTTGCCGGCGGGGATCGACGGGTGGGTGGAGCGCGCGCTCGCGATCGAGCCGGAGCAACGTTATCCGACGGTGAAGGAGCTCTGGCTGTCGCTCGTGGGGATGCTCGGGCGCGGCGGCGTCGGCTGATATGGGCGGGGAAAAACGAGATTCACGGCGCGGCCGGCAGCGTCACTTCGAGGAGTTCGTTCGGCCCGGAAATGTTTTCACCATATTGATTGTCGACGATGAGCAGCGCGTGGGTTTCGTCCTTCCAGACGATCCCCTCGAAATTGCGTTTGCCGCCGTTCGTGTGTGGCGCGAGGTCCACGAGGACACGCGGCTCGATCGGCGTCGTGGTCCCCGGTCCCTTGGCGGGGAGCGTGAACGAGAGGATGCGCGAAACCGCGAAATGGCGCTCCATGGCGAGCACCTCGATTTGATCCGTCCCTCGCGCACGGCAATCGAGGCCGGAGATTTTTCCTTTTTCGTCCTTCGTGCTCGTGAGCGACAAACGAAACGCCGCCCGGTCGCCCGTCGCCGGGTCGATACGCTCGATCGGCGCATACCGCGCCTTGCCTTCGCCGTCGATCGCGTCCTCGATCGCCGCGACGAGCTGTCCCGACGCCGCGCAGAGGCCCTCGATGCCATGCCCCGAATCACACGACGCGCCCCACGCCGAGAGCGGGACGTCGAGCGTGCGCGTCACGCGGGCCGAATCGCCCTCGCGCGTGGCGAGGAGGATTCGATCCGCGCCCGTCTTCGAGCAGCCGCCCTCGGTGCCGATCGCGAACGATTCCCCCGAGAGCCACGCGAGCGACTCGAAATCGACGCCCTCGGGCGCGCCGCTCACCGGGGTCTTGCGGACCACGGCGCCCGCCTTCGCGAGCTCGACGAGGAGGGGTTGTCTCTCCGTCATCGTGAAGAGCGCGCCCGATGGGCCGACCGCGAGCGACGAGAGGCCCACCTCGTCGGTCCCCGTCACCAGGATCTGCCGCAGCGTGCCGCCGTCTCCGGCCGGGACGGGCGAGGAGCGCGACGACTGGCACGCGAGCGGGAGGAGCAGGGCGGCGAAAAAGAGGCACGAAAAACGGGGTCGCACGGCGCGATGATATCCGGATCGAGCGCGCGGGCGATGCGCGTCCCCGGTTCTTGGCTACGATGGCACGCCCCGATGACCCTCGACCTCGGTGTGCTCATCTCCGGCCGCGGCAGTAACCTCCAGGCGATCCTCGACGCGATCGCCGCGGGCAAGCTCGACGCGCGCGTCCGCCTGGTGATCTCGAACCGTCCCAGCGCCCAGGGACTCGACCGCGCCCGCGAAGCCGGCGTGCCGACGGTTGTGATCAGCCACAAAGATCACCCGGACCGCGCATCGTTCGACGCCGCGCTCGTGGCCGCACTCCAGCAAGCCGGCGCCTCGTGGGTGGTGCTCGCGGGTTTCATGCGGATCGTGACGAGCGTGCTGCTCGACGCGTTTCCGGGCCGCGTGATCAACATCCATCCGTCGCTTTTGCCCGCGTTCCCGGGCGTGAGTGCGCAGGCGCAGGCGCTCGCGCACGGCGTGCGGATCACGGGCTGCACGGTGCACCTCGTCGACGTCGGGACGGACACGGGGCCGATCCTCGCGCAAGCCGCGGTGCCGGTGCTGCCGGACGATACGGAGGAGCGTTTGTCAACGCGGATCCTCGCCCGCGAGCACGCGCTGCTCGTGCACGTGCTCGCCGCGATCGCCGCGGGACATCTCACGGTGCATCCGCCGGCCACGGCCGCGGCGAGGCCTCGTGTCGAGCTCGTCGGCGTGCCGGGCGCGCTCGGCGTCGAGGCGACGGACGATTGAGGGAGAGCGCGTCGTGACCTCGAAGCATTTCGACGTCGTCGTCCTCGGCCGATCGCTCGGGGCGCTGGTGACGGCCGCGCTGCTTGCGCGGCGCGACTTCACGGTGCTCGTGCTCGGTCAGGGCGGCAGGCCCGCGAGTTACAAGCTTGGCGAGCGCACGCTGCGCAGGCGCGCGTTCACGATGCTCGCGGCGACCTCGCCCGCGTGGACGCGCGTGCTCGTGGAGCTCGCGCAGTCGCAGACGTGGAAGCGGCGCGTGGTCGCGGCGAGCCCCATGATGCAGGTGCTCGCGCCGCGGCGCAGGCTCGACATCCCGCCCGACCTCGTGCTCTTCGGCCGCGAGATCGATCGCGAGATGCCCGAGGTGCGCCGCGTGGTCGACGATCTCTACGCCGAGCTCGCCCGCGTGAACGGCGCGGCGGACGAGGCGTTCGAAAGGGACGCGGTCTGGCCACCGGGCACGTTCTGGGAGCGGCGCGAGACGGGGCGATATGCAGCAATGCTGCCGTACGTGCGCGCCGAGCCGGACGCGGATCTCCTGGTCGAGCTGCCGCGCGGGCACTTTTTCCGGCAGGTGGTGACGTCGTCGGTGTCGTTCGCGACCGACCTCGCCACGCTGCCGCCACCGTTCGCGGTCGCTCGCCTGCACGGCGCGTGGACACGTGGCCTCTACACGCTCCCGGGCGGCGAGGACGAGCTCGAACAGTTCCTCGTCGATCGCATCGCCGCGCACGGCGGTCGTTGCATGCTGTCGGCCCGCGCGCGGGCGCTCCATTTGCGACGCGGGTCGGCCGCGGGCGTGATCGTCGACGGCGACGAGGGGCCGACGGGCGCGAGCTTCGTGATCACCGATCTCGACGGCGAAGGCCTCGCGGCGCTCTCCGGCGGCGAGGGCATCCACAAGCGCGCCCAGCGCGAGTGGCCGCGGATCACGTCGTCGGTCGGCAGGTTCGTCGTGTCGCTCGTGGTGCGCGACGAAGGTTTGCCCGCGCCGCTCGGCGTCGAGAGTTTTGTGCTCCCCGGCGATCGGCCCTCGCTCCGGAACCCAGCACGCACGGCTCCGGCCGCGGGTCCTCGTTCGAGCGCACCGCCGGGCGCATTGCGACCCGTGATTCACCTGGAGCGTCACGCGATGCCCGGCGTGCGGGGCGAGTCGCTGCTCGTCGCCGAGGTGCTCTTGCCGGATCGAAGTCCGATCCAGCTCCTCGGCATGCGCGAGGTGGTGCTGTCGACGCTCGCCGCGGAGCTGCCGTTCCTCGAGCGTCATCTGCGTGTCGTCGACTCGGTGCACGATGGGCTGCCGGTCTGGGTGTACGAAGACGGCCGATTTCGCTCGGTGGATCGAGGCTCGCTCACGGGCGCGGCGATCGCGGCGGAGCCGATGGTGCGGCAACTCGACGTCGATCCGCCGGGGTACCTCGGGCTCGGCGGCGAGCCGATTCGGGGGCCGATCGAGCGCACGTTGCTCGTCGGTCGCAGCGTCCTTCCCGGCCTCGGGCAGGAGGGGCAGCTCCTCGCGGCGTGGGGCGCGGCACGGCTCGTCACGCGGACCGATCGCCGCAAGGAGAAGATGCGCCGCGACATGTGGAGCAAGGTCGAGATCGGCTGAGCCAAGCCCGATCCTCCTCGCCCCGTCACCGCATAATTGCGGAACGAGCCCAAGGGAGGATAACGTGGTCGCGCGGAGGAGAGAGAGCGGCAAGATGACCATGCGCGCACCCCGATACGGTCTGGCGACGACGCTCGCGCTTGCGACGTGGATGTCCATCGGCGCGGCCCAGGCCTCCGAGCCAGGGCCGGATACGCTTCCGATCCACATCATTTCGATCCAAACGATGGACGCCGACGACCAGGCCGAGGCGCTCACGAAGGCGCTCCGGAACGCGGTCCGGGCAACTCCAGGCTGGTCGCAGGGCGAAGGGGACTACTCGCTCGAGGTGCTCACGCTCTCGCTGAAGTGCCCGGATCCGCCGGACGCCGGGTGTCAGTCGCGCATCGCCGATCAAATCCGCGCCGACCGGTACGTGTGGGGCAAGCTCGACAAGGGCAAAGGCGGCAACGTCACGGGCGAGCTGCACTTCTGGGTGCGTGGCAAGGGCACGACGGACCACAAGGTCGAATACAGCGCGAACCTGACCGAATCGCAGGACGAGGCGCTGCGCAAGATCGCCACCGACGCGCTGAACAAGCTGACGGACGGCCCGCCCAAGGGCGAGGTGAAGGTCAAGGCCGGCGCCGTGGCCGGCCAGGTCTTCGTCGATGGTCAGCCGCTCGGCGCGCTCACGAACGGCGAAGGCACGTTCTTCGTCCCCTCGGGCAAGCACAACCTCGTGGTCAAGGCGCCCGGATACGCCGACATGTCCACGGAGGTCACGGTCAAGCCGAACTCGCCGACGGACGTGGTCGTCGCGCCCGTGCCCGCCGGCGATACCTCGCCGACGAACTGGAAGCGCATCGGCGGCTTTGCCGCGATCGGCGCGGGCGTCGCGTTCGGCGCGGTCGGGATCTACGGCACCGTGACCGTGAACGGGGTCAACAAGAATCCCGACTACGATCAGAACCAGGCGCTCTACGACCAGCAAACGAACATCTGCGATCTCGCGCGCGGGAGCGAGCCGGTCGTCCCCGGCTTCAACAAAGTGCGGGTGGGCGAGCTCTGCTCGACGGGCGAGACGGGCCAGCTCCTGCAGCTCGTGTTCTATCCGCTCGCGGCCATCGCGGCCGGCGCCGGCGTCTTCCTCGTCGCGACGAGTGGTACGGCGTCGAAGGAAAAACCCACGACGGGTTTCATGGTCCTGCCCCGCGTCGATCGGACCGGCGGCAAGCTCGACGTCGGTTTCCGCTTCTGACCGCAAACGCTCTACCCCTCCTCCCATGCGCGTGATCGGCGGCTCGCTCGGCGGACGCAGGCTCGTCGCCCCGTCGGGGCATGCCACGCGGCCGACGAGCGATCGCGTGCGCGAGGCGCTCTTCAACGTGCTCGGCGACGTCTCCGGCGCGGCCGTGCTCGACCTCTACGCAGGCACGGGCGCGCTCGGGATCGAGGCGATCTCGCGTGGCGCTTCGCGCGTGGTGTTCGTCGAAAACGGTCGCCCCGCGCTCGCGGCGCTCCGGCAAAACCTCGCGTCGCTCGGGATCGAAGGCACCTCGCGGGTGATCACGCAGCCGGTCACGCGCGCCCTCGCGTCGCTCTCGCCCTTCGGCCCTTTCGAGCTCATCCTGCTCGATCCGCCGTATGCCGCGCTCGCGGAGGCCGCGCGCGTGCTCGAAGCGATCGCGGCCGAGACGTCGAACCTCGCGGCGCCCGGGGCGCGCGTCGTCTTCGAACACGCGAGCCGCGACGCCCCGCCGAAGCCCGGGCGCCTCGTCCTCGACGAGACGCGAATCTACGGAGATACGGCGATCTCCTTGTACACGCGCGCGGAGGACGTTCCCTCCGAGGCCGCGGATGGGTAAGGTATCGCCTCACCCCTTTCCAGCCATGAGCACGACCTCGATGAAACCCTTCGCTTCCCCGAAAGGTAAAGGCCCGGCCTCTCCGCTCCTCGCGGCGCTCTTCGTGGCGCTGCTTTGCGGCGCTTCGGCGTGCGCCTCCGAGGAGGGCACGACGCCCTCGTGCAACCAGGACCTCGACGGAGAGGGGCACATCGACAACGTGGACAACGGCTGCAACCCGTTCGCCACCTGCGTCGTCAACGGCAAGGTCTCGCCGCCGGACGAGTGCTGCAAAGAGGACCTGCAGGGCAACCCCCTCGAGGGCTACGCGCGCGACGCCTGCCTCTACGGCTACGGCGCCGGGCCCGCGCCGGGCAGCGGCGGCAGCGGCGGCGACGGCGGCGGCGACGGCAACTAGCCAAGCATCTCTTCCCATGAACGAGCCCGCTGACGAGGGCGGCCCGAGCTCTCTCCCCGACGGCATTCTTCTCACCGTCGCGTACGACGGCCGCACGTTTTCGGGCTACGCGCACCAGCCCGATCGCCGCACGATCGCCGGCGAGCTGCTCGCCGCGCTCCGCGCCCTCGACCCGACGATCCGCGAGATCCGCGGTTCGAGTCGCACCGACGCGGGCGTGCACGCCTTCGGCCAGCGTGTCGCGTTCGATCCGACGCGCGTGGTCCCGCCGCGTGGATGGGTGCTCGGCACGGCGAGGCATTTGCCGAAGGAGATCGCGGTGCGTCGCGCGTCGCTCGTGCCGCGCGGATTCACGCCGCGATTCGCGAGCCAGGGCAAGCGCTACCGGTATCTGCTCTTGCGCGATCTCGTGCGGGATCCGTTCCTCGAAGGTCGCGTTTGGCGCGTCGAGCAGCTCAGGGACGATGCATCGATTGCGCGCGCGGCGGCCGAGGCGAGCCTCGCCGTCGGCACGCATGATTTTGCCGCGTTCCGATCGGCCGCGGATCCACGGGAGAACACGGTGCGCACGCTGCGGCGTGTGTCGGTGGAGGTCGACCGGGACGATCCACGCCTCGTCCGGATCGAGGTCGAGGGCGACGCGTTCATGCACAACATGGTGCGCATCCTCGTGGGGACGTTCGTGGACGTCGCACGCGAGCGTCTCGCGCCCGGCGCCGTGTCGCGCGCGCTCGCCTCGAAGCGCCGGGACGACGCGGGCATCACCGCGCCGCCGGATGGGCTGTACCTGGTCTCGGTCACGCTCGCCGACGAGGGGCGTGACGCGTGGCCGAGCGAGACGGGGACGTGAACGGCGCGCGTCTTCCGCGTGCCATGGCGGCCCCGAGAGATCCATAATCGAACCCCTGCCTTCCCTCGGAGGAACGATGCGCCCTCGCTGCATGCTCGCCTCGATGCTGGTCATGGCCGGGCTCGGCTCGGCCTCTTCGGTCGCTTCTGCGCAAGTCCCGCGCCCGAAGGCCCCGCCGCCGCCCGCGCTCCCCGCGCCCGCGCGAGGTTTGCCCACGGCAGCCGAGGTGCGCGCGCTCGGCGATACGTTCGTCGCGGTCGCCGAGAAGACGAGCCCGGCCGTCGTGCAGATCGACGTGACGGTCTCGAGCGGCGACAGCTCCGCGGGCCGCTGGTTCCGCGCCGACGCGACGACGCGTGGCATGGGCTCGGGCGTGATCTTCTCGGCCGACGGCGCGATCCTCACGAACAACCACGTCATCGAGGACGCGCGCGCGATCAACGTGCGCCTCAAGGATGGCCGCACCTTGTCCGCGCGCGTGGCCGGCCGTGATCCCGCGACCGACCTCGCCGTGCTCCGTGTCGACGCGACGAACCTGCCCGTCGCGACGTTCGCCGACAGCGACGCCGCGCGCGTCGGCGAGTGGGTCGTGGCGATCGGATCGCCCTTCGGCCTCGGGCACACGGTGACGACCGGCGTGCTCAGCGCGAAGGGACGCGGCGGCGTGGGGATGAACGCGATCGAGGACTATCTGCAGACGGACGCGAGCATCAACCCGGGCAACTCCGGCGGTCCGCTCGTGAACCTCGACGGCCAGGTGCTCGGCATCAACACGATGATCGTGAGCAAAGGTCAGGGCATCGGGCTCGCCGTGCCCTCGAACATCGCGCGGCGCGTGGCCACGCAGATCCTGAAGACGGGGCGCGTGATGCGCGCCTGGATCGGCATCGGGATCCAGGACCTCACGCCGCAGCTCGCGGCCGAGATCCCGAGCGCGCCGACCGCGGGCGCGCTCGTGAACACCGTGGTCGCCGGCGGGCCCGCGCAGAAGGCGCACCTCGAGCCGGGCGACATCGTCACGAAGATCGGTGCGCGCACGATCGCCGACGCGCAGGACGTGATCCGCGAGCTCTTCCTGCACGACGACGGCGAGGTCCTCGCGATGGAAGTGATCCGCAGCGGCAAGCGCTACCAGACGAAGGTGACGCTCGAAGCGAAGAGCGAGACCTCTCCGCCTGCGCTCCCGGTCGAGCGGAAAGCGTCGAGCCCGCAGGGGCTCGGGATCACGCTGCGCGACGTGGATGGCGATGGCGGGAGCACGCTCGCGCAGATCGTGGCCGTGTCGCCGGACTCGCCAGCGGATCGGGCGGGGCTCAAGCGCGGCGACGTCGTGCTCGAGGCGGACTTCGCGCGGCTGCCGTCGTCGTCGGACGTGCAGAAGGCGGCGCAGGACGGGCGACTCCTCCTGCGGGTTCGTCGCGACAAGGCGACGTTCTACACGGCCGTCCGCTAGATCAGAGGTCGCTGCCCATCTTGCGACCGCCGCCCGTCGACGTGGTCGTCGGCGTGGGCGGCGGCTTCTTCGCGGTCCCCGTGCCCGTGCCGAGTGGCGCCGTGCCGCCCGTGCGTGCGCCCGTCGGAAGCGGCCCGCCCGTGCCGACCGGCGGCGTCGCCGTACCGATCGCGGCCGTGTTCGTCTCGGCCGGCGTCGGCGCTTCCGTCGGCGTGGCCGCGGGCGTCGGCGCGAGCGTCGGCGTGGGCGTCGGCATCGGCGGAGGGTTGGTCGCAGCGGCTTGTGTGGTCACGGCCGGCGGCGTCACCGGGGGTTTGTCGAGTACGAACTTCCAGACGATGAGCCCGCTCGCCGCCACGAGCAGCGTGCCGAGCAGGCCGATCGCGATCATCGCGCCGTTGCCGCTTTTCTGCGGCGCGCCGACGACCGTGAGCCCGGGATGTGACATGCCGAGGTTCGGGTGCGACATGCCGAGGCTCGTCCCCGGGATGGGCTGACCCATGACCATCGGGTTTTGCTGGCTCATGCGCGGATCGAACGTCCCGGGGATGCCCCCGCCGACCATCGGGCCCTGCTGGCTCATGCGCGGGTCGAACCCCGCGGGCAAACCGAGCGGCCCCGTGCCGACGAGCGGGTTCTGCTGGCTCATGCGCGGGTCGAACATGCCCGGCTGGATCGTGGGGATGCGGCCCGCGTTGAGCTCGGGGCCCGCCGGGTTCGCCATCATCCATTGCGCGACGGTGGCCTGGAATTCGCGCGCCGTCTGGAAGCGGATGTTCGCGTCGCGGATCATGGCCTTCGCGATGATCGCGGCGAAGTTCGGGTCGAGGTTCGGCACGACGAGCTCGGCCGGGTCGGGCGACTCGAGCGCGATCTTGAAGACGAGCTCGTTGAACGTCTGCGCCTGGAACGGCAGGCGTCCCGTGATCGCCTGGTACATGACCACGCCGACCGAGTAGAGATCGCTGCGCGCGTCGATCTTGCCGCCCCGCGCCTGCTCCGGCGACATGTAGTAGGGCGTGCCCATGACCGCGCCGGTCTTGGTCATGCTCATGTCGGTGTCGAGCGCGGAGAACTTCGACACGCCGAAGTCGAGGATTTTGACGAAGTCGCGCTGGTTCTTGTTGTTGATCAGGTAGACGTTGTCGGGCTTGAGATCGCGGTGGACGATCCCCGCGTCGTGCGCGGCCGCGAGCCCTTCGAGCAGGCCGTGGATGAGCGGCGCGAGCTCCTGCGGCGTGAGGCGCTTTCGCTTCTTGATGCGATCGCCGAGGCTCTGGCCGTCGAGGAACTCCATGACCATGAAGCGCTCGCCGGTCGGCAGGTTGCCGAGGTCGAGCACCTCGACGATGTGCTCGGAGCCGATGCGGCCCGCGGCCTGCGCCTCGCGCTCGAAGCGCTGGACGACGTCCTCCTTGCCCGAGACGGACGCGTGCAGGACCTTGATGGCCACGCGGCGATGGATGCGCTCGTTCTCGCCCTCGTAAACCGCGCCCATGCCGCCCTGCCCGAGGAGCCGGAGGATGCGGTATTTGCCTTCGATGATGTTGCCGGGCTGAAGCGTCATCGACTGCCTTGTCGGGTCGGGAGGAAGGTCCGGAATCGTTTCCGGAGCACGCGCGGGCGTTTCATCATAACGCGCGAAAGGCGCATGGAGTCGAGTTCTTGACAGCCGGGACGAGGGCCTCGCGTGATCCCCGAGGCGCGCTCACAAGTCGTCCGAAATGCGGCGCTTGCCCGTGCCTTTCGTGGTCGGCGCGGTGCGCGTCGGCCCCGTGCCGCGCGTGCTCGTGGCGGACGTCGGCGGCGGCGTGATGATCCGCGTGCTCCCTTCGACCGCCTCCGACGTCGGCACGGGCTCCACCGGCGTGACCGCGGGGAGCACGGCGGAAGGCGCGGGCGCTGCGGAAGCAGAGGGCGCAGGCGTCGCGGCCTCCTCGATCGGATCCTGCATGAAACGCACGGCCAGCATGATGAGCGCGCCCAGGACGAACACGATCACGAACGCCGCGCCGCCGACGATCGGGGCGAGCGCCTGGGAAGGACGACCGGCCTGCGGCTGCGGTCGTGCGGGCACGCCGGTGATCGCGGGAGGCAGGACGGGCAGCCCCGCGGGCGCCGGGCCCGAGAGGGGCGGCTGCCGCACGGACGGGGGCGGCTGGGCCTGGGCTGGCGGAGGCGGCGGGGTTGGAGGGGCCTGATGCGTGGGGAAGTGCGGCTTGCGGTCCATGATGACCGTGCCGTGGTCCGCGATCATCAGGTCGTCGTCGTCGTCCCCGGGGGCGCTCATGGAGGGCGATGGCGGGCGCGGAGGGTGCGGTGCAAGAGCCACCTCGGGGACGGCGCCGAGGCCACGTCGAGCCCGGAACGTGGCGAGCGCCTGCGCGAGGTCTTGGTCGCGTTGATACCGGACCCTTGGGTCGCGCGCCATGGCCTTGTGCACGATCGTCGCGAGCTCGGGGTCGACGTCCGGCGCGAGCCTCTTCAGAGGTGCAGGGTCCTGCATCACAATGCTGAAAAGAAGTTCATCTTCGGCGCTCGTGGCGAACGGCGCCTGCCCGGCGAGGCATTCGTAGAGGATCACGCCGAGCGCGTAGATGTCGGCGCGCGCGTCGATCTCGTTCGTGGTGCGGATCTGTTCGGGGGCCGTGTAGGGCGTGGCGTGGTCGGGCGGTTGCTTCTCCGTGATATGGGCCACGCCGAAATCGAGGATCTTGACGAGCTCGATGCGGGGCTCGTGCCCGCGCGCGAGGAAAATGCTTTCGGGGTCGAGGGCGCGGTGCACGACGGAGACCGTGTGCGCTGCAGCAAGACCACGAGCGACCTCGATGCCGATGCGGCTCGTCTCGTCGGCGTCGAGGCGGCCACGTTCGCGCATGCGTTGACGTAGCGTCACGCCTTCGCGGGGCTCCTTCACGAGGATGCGCGTGCCGCCCGAAATTTCGAGTTCGTCGAGAATCTTGTCGATGTGTGGTGACAGCGCGCCGTTCGCTGCACGTGCGTCGTGGGCGAACGAGGCGAGCGCGGCGGCGGGGCGTGTGAACCACGACGGCGCGAGTTCCTCCACCGTGACGCGTCGATGGATCTCGACGTTTTCCCCTTCGTACACGGGGCCGTGTTTGCCTTCGCCGAGCACGCGAAGGATGCGGAACCTGCCCCCGTAGATCTGGCCAATCTGGAGAGCCATCGATCGGCCCCACACTCCTCCGCGACCAAAGCCAACGTACCACGGCGCCGAAATTGTGCGCCTGCACATTAGCTAACCCCTTTGATTTCCTTGGTTTTTGTGGGTCGCCTGGTAAGGCTCGTGCTCACCCCCTAGACGACTGGCTAGGGCCGGGGTACGGCCGGAAAGTGCTCGTAGGACTCGATCGGCTCCCTCGCCTCCCTTCGGTCACCTCCCGTCTCAACCGCACGCGATTCGGCGTGCTCGCGCATCCGGCCAGCGTGGATCGGGGCATCGAGCACATCGGCGACGTGCTCGCCCGCATCGGCGCCAAGCCAGCGCTCTTCTTCGGACCCGAGCATGGCTATGGCGGCGAAGCGCAGGACATGGTCGACGTGCCGCACGCGCGAGACAAGCGCACCGGCGCTCCCATCATCAGCCTTTACGGCGATAACTTCGAAGACCTCTCGCCGCGGCCCGAGCATCTCGCGTCGATTGATGTTTTGCTCATCGATCTCGCGGACATCGGCACTCGCTACTACACGTTCGTATGGACCGCGCTGCTCGCCACGCGCGCCGCGGCCAAAGCCGGCGTGCCAGTGATCCTGCTCGACCGTCCGAACCCGATCACGGGCTCGCGCCGCGCGGTCGAAGGCCGCACGCAGGCGCCGGGTTTCCTCTCGTTCGTCGGCCTCGAGCCCATTCCGGTTCGTCACTCGCTCACGATTGGCGAGACCGTGGCGCTCTTCGCGCGCCGCGAGGGCATCCCGCTCGGCGACGCGCTCTCGATCGTGACCGTGGAGGGCTGGGATCGCGAGAAGTACGCAGATACGTGGGACCGACCGTTCGTCATGCCGTCGCCGAACATGCCGACGTGCTGCACGGCGATCGTGTACCCGGGCGGCTGCTTGCTCGAAGGGACGAACCTCTCGGAGGGACGCGGCACGACGCGCCCGTTCGAGATCGTCGGCGCGCCGTGGCTCGACGGGCATCAGCTCGCGCAGGGGCTCAGGGCAACGGGCCTGCAAGGGTTCGTCGCGCGACCCCTCACGTTCCGTCCGACCTTCCAGAAGCACGCGGGGCAGATCTGCGGCGGCGTGCAGATCCACGTCGCGGATCGGATGACGTTCCGCCCCGTCGCCACGTACACGGCGCTCGTCGCCCTGGCACGCCGGCAGAACCCGCAGAGCTTCGCGTTCCGGACCGAGCGGTACGAATACATCGACACGATCCCCGCATTCGATCTGCTCACGGGCTCGGATCAGGCGCGGCGCGCGATCGAGGCGGGCGAGGACGCGCGTTCGATCGCCGAATTCGTGTCGACGCCGGATCCGGCCTGGCCGGACGTGATGGCGGAGGCGAGCGCGGCCCTGCAAGAAGCGGCGATCTGAGCACGGACTTCCCGGGAGCACAGCTACCTGCGCCGCATTTTTGGCGCTACGCTGGAGCGTCGACCGAGGAGGCCCACCTGC
Organism: Polyangium jinanense; assembly: GCF_028435265.1. GTDB lineage: Bacteria > Myxococcota_A > Polyangia > Polyangiales > Polyangiaceae > Polyangium > Polyangium jinanense. The sequence goes on from NZ_JAGTJK010000001.1 coordinate 636,401, forward strand.
ATGATCACCGAGCCGGTCACGAAGGCGCTCGCAGGGTTCGATGAGGGGATCCGAAAAGACGCCGCCGCGTTCGTTCACGCATTCTGCAAAGATCTGCTCATCGAAGTGTCGATCTTCCCCGCGGAGGATCTGATCACGGCCGTGGAAGAGGCAGTGAACGCGGCGTCGGGGCGCGCGTCGTCGCCCGTGTTCACCGATCGCCTGCGCGGCATGCTGCTTGGTTATCTGCACGAGCGGATGGTCGAGCTCTCTCGCGACGGCGTGCTTCTGCCGACGGGCCTCGATGGCGCGCGTTTCGCGACGTTGTTGAACGAGCTCGAGCGGACCTTCGGCGTCGTGCCCGCGCCCGAGATGAGCGTGTACGTCTACGGGATCGTCGAAAACCGCAGCGGTCGCATGTTCGAGGTGGAGCTGCCTGGCCGAAAGGTGCAGCCGGAGACGACGCTCGATCCGAGCGAAGGTCCGCTCGGGCAACATCGAGATGCGCTCATGACGTTACGTGACGCGATCACGTCGGGGCGGATCGGGGTGAACGAGGCGAGCACGGGGTCGAAGAAGCGCGTGTCACTCGTGGGGTTCGCGCGTGTGCTGGAGAGTGAACCGATCTTCGAGGTGATCGGGCCGATGGCGGTGCGCTGAATCTTCAGAGCACGCGATCGAGATCGCCGTCGCCCCAGGCGTAGTACCAGCGGCGCGCGTCGAACACCGCGGGATCCATGCCCTCGCTCGCGTGCACCTGGAAGGGTTTGCCCTCGCGCGCGAAGAACCCGGCGCGTCCGAGGGTGCGCGCGTGCGGGCCGCGCTCGTTGAGCTGCGTCACGAGCGCGTCCGCGCCCGAGCTCGACGCGATGATCGAGAGCGCGTGACCAAAATCGTCCGGATGCGCGACGAGATCGACGAGGGCGACGCGCCCTCCCGCGCGTTCGAGCACGCAGAGGCCGAGCAGTTTGTCCCGGGAGAGGACGACGAAGGCGCGCTGCGCGCGGGCGGGGCTGTCGACGAAGCGCCACGCGTAATGGGCGGCGTCGCGCACGGGCGTGACGACGGTGTCGTCGACGGCGCGTTCGAAGATCCGATCGACGCGGGCGTCGCGTCCCTCGATCGGCACGAGGCGCGCGCCGCGAGCGACGAGGCGACCGAGCGGGCCGAGAAGGCTCTGCACGATGCGCGGCCGCGCGAAGCGGCGCACGTGGCAAACGACGCGCGCGCCGGCGCGTTCGAGGGCACGCAGGTTGTGCGGTTCGGGCGGGCCGAACATGACCTCGACACCGTCGGCGCGCATCATTTCGAGCGAGGCGCGGTGCATCGCGGTGGCGATGCCGCGACGTCGGGCCGAGGGGCGCACGTAGCCGTCGCCTCCGATCGAGCCGAGGCGCATGCGGCCGGCGATGAGCATGCGGCGCGGGAAGACCGAGGTGAGCCCGAGCGGCTCGCCGCTCCGTTCGTCGCGGGCGATCGCGGTCACCGCCCGCCCGTGCGGGTTCTGCTCGTAGAGCCAGGTGTACCTGCGCCCGACGTCCGACCCGGGCAGGTGCTCGGAGAGCAAATGCAGCACGAAGTCGCGGTGCCGTGCGTCGGCGCGTTCGATGAGAAAGCCTGGTGAAGTCGTCACGCCCGGACGCGGTGCAAAGCACGCGCCCGGCCGCCCGCGCTAGAGCACGTCGAACGGATACGCGCCATCGATGTAGGCGCGCCCGGCGATCGCCTTGCGCAGCTCGTCGTCGTTGCGCGCGAAGTCCGAGACGTTCTGCCGCAGGCGCTTGTGGGCCATGTTCAGGTAGAGCGAGCAGAGATCGATCTCGCGCCGCGCCCCGTCCTCGCCGCGCCGCTCGATCGCGCGCGTCGTGCGCGTGAGACACGCGGCCACGGCGAAGAGGTCCATCACCATGTCGGCGATGCGCAGCTGCGTGAACTGCATCTCGGCGATGTCGCGGCCATGCTTGCGCAGCACGTTCTCCGCCTGCACGGCGAGCTCGGAGACGTACTCCTCGAAGATCACGGCCTCGCGCCCGAGCAGCGGGTGCACGCGGGTCATGCGCTCTCTCCCGAGCGCGGCGCGCGCCTTGCGGAGCGCGAAATCGCTGAGCAAGCCGAAGCCCTTGATGGGCTCGCGCATGGCCTTCGCGACCTCGGCGAGCGCCTTGCCCGGCGCGGCCATGCCCGAGAGCGCGATGAAGCAGCGGAGGATCTCGTTCGTGCCCTCGAAGATGAGATTCACCCGCGAGTCGCGCAGGATCCGCTCGTACGGATACGCCTGCATGTAGCCGATGCCGGCGGCGATCTGGAGCGTCTCGTTGACCACGCCCCAGAGCGTCTCGGAGCCCTTCACCTTGCAGATCGCGCTCTCCAGCGAGTAGTCGGCGATCTTCGAGTCGACGAGGCCCGCCGTCAGGTACGTCATCGATTCGAGCGCGTACGTCTCGGCGAGCATGCGCGCGATCTTGTCCTTGATGAGGCCGAAGTCGCCGATGTTGCGGCCGAAGGCGCGCCGCTCCTCGACGCGCGCGATCGCCAGGCGGAGCAGCGTCTTGCAGATGCCGACGCAGCCCGAGGCGAGGCCGAGGCGCCCCGAGTTCAGGACCTCCATCGCGACCTTGAAGCCCTTGCCCACGTCGCCGACGACGTTCTCCCGGGGCACGCGCACGTTCTCCAGGAAGATCTCGGTCGTCGAGGAGCCGCGGATGCCGAGCTTGTGCTCGTTCGGGCCGCTCGTGACGCCCATGCCGCGCTCCACGATGAACGCGGTGATCTTCGGCTTCGCGCCCTCCTCGAGCGTGCTCGTGCGGGCGAAGACCGTGAACACGTCGGCAAAACCGCCGTTCGTGATCCAGATCTTCGAGCCGTTCAGCACGTAGGCCGCGCCGCCGTCGACCACCTCCGCGCGCGTCTTGATCGCCGCGGCGTCGGAGCCCGCGGAGGGCTCGGTGAGCGCGAAGGCCGCGATCGACTCACCCGTCGCGAGCTTCGGCAAATACCGTCGCTTCTGCTCGGGCGTGCCGAAGAGCAGGAGCGACTTGTAGCCGATCGACTGATGCGCCCCGAGCGTGACCGCGATCGAGGCATCCATGCCGCCGATCTCCTGCATCACGCGCGCGTAGGCCGCGGTGGAGAGACCAATGCCGCCGTACTCGGTCGGGATCTGCAGGCCGAACAGGCCGAGCGAGCGGAGGCCGTCCATCACCTCCTTCGGGATCTCCTGCTCGCGATCGATCTTCGCGCTGTCCACGTTCGCCGCGAAGAACCGGCGCACGCTGTCGAGGATGATCGACGTGTTCTGCCGCTCCTCGGAGGTCATCTCCGGGTACGGGAAGATCATGTCCTCGGCGATCACGCCGTGGAAAAGCGCCTTCGTGAAGCTTTGCTCGATCAGCGGGGGCACTTGCTTCTTGTAGCAAGTTTTCCCGCGAGGATCGCCGTCAGCTCGCGGACTCCTCGGTCGTCGCGGGCTTGCCCTCGCCCTTCGGTTCGGTCGATTTCGGGCCGTCCTTCGAGCTCTTGGGCTCGGGCAGCTCGGCGGGCGAGTGCACGACCGTGGGCGTCGCCTGCGCGCCGGTCACGATGGGCGTCTTCTCGGCCTCCTGCTTCGCGCTGTCGCGCTGCCACGGGTACTTGATGCGGCCGTGGTAGAGGTTCACGAGCGTCGTCGCCATGCGCGTCGTGATGATGCGCAGATCCTCGAGCGTGAGGCCCGACTCGTCGAGCTGGCCGCTCGAGAGCTTCGTGAAGATGACGCGCTGGATCATCTCCTCGAACTTCTTCTGCTCGGGCGGCCAGATCGTGCGGCTCGCGGCCTCGATGGAGTCGACGAGCATCAGGATCGCCGTCTCCTTCGTCTGCGGCTTCATGCCCGGGTAGCGGAAGTACTCCTGCGTCAGGCCACGCGGGTTCCCCTGCTCCTTGCACTTGTGCCAGAAAAACTCGACGACCTGCGTGCCGTGGTGCGTGTAGGCAAACTCGACGACGGGCTCGGGGATGCGGCCGTCGCGCAGGATCTTCGTGCCCATCACGACGTGCGCCATGATCGCGTCGGCCGAGACCTCCGGGTCGAGCTCCTCGTGCGGCGACTTCTCGCCGTGCGCGAGGTTCTCCACGAAGTACTTGGGCTGCACGGTCTTGCCGAGGTCGTGGTAGTACGCGCCGACCCGCGTGAGCAGCGCGTCGGCGCCGATCGCGCTCGCCGCGGCCTCGGCGAGGTTCGCCATCGCGCGCGCGTGCTCCCAGCTCCCCGGCGCCTCGGCCGACATCTTTCGCAAGAGCGGCTGTTCGAGGTCCGTGAGATCCATCAGTTTTTCGCGCGAAACATGGCCCATCGCGCGCTCAGCCGGATCGCGCAGCGCGCGCGCCAGGATGCCCGCGAGCATGCCGCCGCCGATGCAGCCGAGCACGTTCGAGCTCGTGCCGCGGAAGATGTCGGCGAGGAGGTTGAAGCGGCCCTCGTAGACGACGGTGAGCGCGATGAACACGACCGAGCCCGAGATGCCCGCGAGCGTGCCCGCGACGAGCATCTGCCGCGCGTGCTTGCGATCGAAGAAGAAGAGCGTGGCCGCGACGCCGCGCACGAGCAGCACCGACAGGAGGATGTTGTCGAAGCGCAGGAGCGAGGCCGCGACGAACGCGACGGCGAGGTCGACGAGGAAGGCCGTGCGCCTGTCGAAGGCGTGCGCGACCCAGAGCGGCAGCGCCGCCATCGGCACCCAGAACTCGGGCAGCGCCGTGAACAGGAGCATGCCCTTGGCGAGCGCGACGCTGCCCGCCATGAGGCTCAGGAGTCCGATCTGCGCGCGCAGGAGCCGCACGCGGTTCTGCCCGAAGCGCCGCAGGTACGCGGTGAGCATGAGGCAGACGATGAAATGGATGACGAACACCGAGACGAGCCGCGCCGTGGCCGGCGGCCTGCGCGTCGATTCGTAGGCGAAGGCGGCGCGGTGCTCGTCGTTGTCCTCGTGGAGGAGGGTGCCGCGCGGCACGATCACACGGGCGTGCTCGTACGCGAGACGGCCGGAGCGAGCGTCGCGGACGATACGCGGGCCGTAGGGAATGCGGAGCGTGACCGGCGCCGTCTCTCCGAGGCGTGGCGCCATGGAGGGCAGGTACAGCTCGAAGGTCCCGATGGCCGTGAACAGTGCCGCGAAAATCAGGCTCAGCACGAGGCCGGCCGTCGCCCCTGCTCGAACACGCGTGGCTAGCATCATTCGCTCGGGCCGCGGCGTGGCCTCGGCCGAATGCGGCCCGAGACGCCTCGGACACGCGGATCGGCCGACCGTAGCAGGCATTTCGCCGCGCGTCAGGGAGATCGCACGTGTCGCGCCACCCGAAGATCACGAACCTCGGGGCCGAGCCCGCACGGCGTCCGACTCGGCCTCGAAAAAGTCCAAGGATTTCGCGGATGGAGCGCGGCGTTTTTGCCGCACACCGTCGAAGATTGCCGGCCGGCTCGGAACTTGCTACGCACACACAATGTCGTCCCCGCTCCGCGCGCTTTTTTCGAGCCGACGGGGCGCGCTCGTCATGGGGGTTTGTAATCGGACCCCGGACTCTTTCTCGGATGGGGGACGATTCCTGGATGATGCGGCAGCCGTTGCGCATGTGCGGGGGCTCGTGATCGAAGGAGCGCACATCCTCGACATCGGCGCCGAGTCGACGCGGCCGGGTTCTTCCCCGATCGACGCGGCCGAGCAGATCCGGCGCATCGGCGGGCTGATCCGCGCGAGCGTGGAGCTCGGCGCGGTGGTCTCGATCGACACCACGCTGCCCGACGTCGCCGCGTGGGCCCTCGGCGAGGGCGCGCGCATCGTGAACACGGTCTCGCTCGAACCGGCGGCCGAGCTCGGCGCACTTTGCGCACACTTCGGCGCTTCGCTCGTCCTTATGCATTGCCGCGGATCGATGACCGACATGCGCGGCTTCTCGATGTACGACGACGCCGCTTACGGGGACGTCGTCGCGGACGTCGCGCGCGAGTGGACCGAAGCGGCCGAGCGGGCGCTCGCGAAGGGCCTCGCGCGCGAAGACCTCGTGCTCGATCCGGGGCTCGGGTTCGCGAAGAACGCGCGGCACTCGATCGAGCTCTGCGCGCGGCTCGACGAGCTCGCAAAGCTCGGCTTCCCGGTGCTCGTGGGGCCGAGCCGAAAGTCGTTCGTCGCGCGCGCGGCGTCGCCGGACGCGAGCGTGATCGCGCCGCCGGCAGAGCGGCTCGGCGGGACGATCGCCGCGGTGCTCGCGTGCGTGGCGCGCGGAGCTTCGATCGTGCGGGTGCACGACGTGAAAGAGGTGGTGCAAGCGCTCGCGGTCGCGGCGGCGATCGACGCGCGCCGGGGAGGGGACGCCTGAGCCATGCTCGACGGTCTGCTTCGCCTCTTCGCCGCGCGCCCGTTCCTGCAGATCCTGCGGGACTTCATCGACATCTTCATCGTCGCGTACGTCATCTACCGCGCGCTGCTCGTGATGCGCGGGACGCGCGCGATGCAGATGGGCATCGGGCTCTGCATCGTCTTTCTGCTCTACCTCGCGGCGAAGACGTTCGAGCTCGCCACGCTCCTGCACCTGCTCTCGTGGCTGCTCTCGTCGATCATCCTGATCGTCGTCGTCGTCTTCCAGAACGACATCCGCCGCGCGCTGATCCGCATGGGATCGAAGGCGTGGCTCGCCGGCGGGCGCGAACAGCAGTCGCGCGTCATCGACGAGGTCGTGGCGGCGGCGACGGAGCTCGCGCGCCATCGCATGGGCGCGATCATCGCGTTCGAGCAGGACGCGAACGTGCTCGAGTTCTGCAAGAGCGAGGGCATCGCCCTCGACTCGGTCGTGACGCGCGAGCTGCTCGTCAGCCTCTTCGTGCCGGAGTCGGTGAACAAGCTGCACGACGGCGCGGTGCTCATCCGCGACCTCAAGATCGCGCGCGCCGGCGTGTTCTTCCCGATGCCCGAGACGAAGGTGCTCGACGCGAGCCTCGGCTCTCGCCATCGCGCCGCGCTCGGCATCACGGAGGAGACCGACGCGGTCGTCGTCGTGGTGAGCGAGGAGCGCGGGACGATCAGCTTCTGCTTCAGCGGCAACATCGTGTCGAACCTCGACGGCCAGTCGCTCCGGCACGCGCTGCTCGGCCTCTTCGGGCGCTCGTCGCGCAAGAAGCAGAAGGCCGCCGCCGCGCGCAAGCCACCGTCCGCGTCGACGCCGGCTCCGCCGCAGCCCGTGCGCACGCCCCCGATCCCGGCGCCGGCTCCGGCCGTGCGCCCGTCGATCCCGACGCCCCCGTCGGTCGGCGCGACGCCGATGCCCGGCGCGCCGGTCCCGCCCGCCCCGCGCATGCCGCAGAGCGCGGCGATGCCGATGCGACCGGCCACGACCACGGAGATGCCGCCGGCCTCGGTCGCGGCGCCGACCTTGCGGCCGAACACGTTCGTGCCCACGGCGACCGTGCCGCCGCCGCCGCCGTCCTCGGATCCCGCGCCCACGGCCGCGGCCACGATGCCGCCGCCCGGTGTGGTCCCTGCGGGGCCGCAAGCCACGACGCCGCCGAGCACGCCTCCCAGTGCGCCCCCCGGTCCGCCTTCGAGCGCGCCGCCGGGCACGCAGCCCACCGCGCGCTCGGGTGAAGGCGCCGGCAGCCCCAGCCACGGTGACGACTCATGACGGCCAAGGACGGGCTTCGCGAGAGCGTCCGCGCGGCGCTGCTCGACAACATCGGGCTGAAGATCCTGTCGCTCCTCTGCGCGCTCGGGATCTACGCGTTCATCCACGGCGCCGAGAACGCGCAGCGCACGTTCTCGGTCAGCGTCGTGTCGATCATGCCGCCGGAGAGCGCGAACCGGCAGCTCATGACGCAGATCCCGAACGAGGTGAAGGTCACGCTGCGCGGCTCGCGCACGCAGCTCGACGACCTGCGCAGCGACGATCTCGGCACGCTCCAGCTCAACCTGCGCAGCGGGCGCGAGACGAACATCGACCTCAAGCCGAGCATGTTCCGCGTGCCCACGGGCGTGCAGATCGAGGAGGTGCAGCCGCCCTCGATCGAGCTCCGCTGGGACGACGTCGTCCAGCGCGAGATCCCCGTGCAGATCGCGCGCACGGGCGAACCCGCGCAGACGTTCGCGGTGAAGGGCGTGATCGGCTCCGAGCCCAAGGCCGTGCAGGCGCGCGGCCCTCGCTCGATCGTCGACGTCATGCAGTACGCACGCGCGGCGCCGTTCGACGTGACGGGTTTGACCGAGGGCGTCTACCGTCGGCCGCTGCCGCTCGACAAGCCGCCGAAGCTCGTGAACTACGACGTCGAGAGTGTGATCGCGACGGTCGAGATCGCGCGTGAGCTCGCAAAGAAGGAGTTCGCGAACCTGCGCGTGGAGGTCGTGGGCCTGCCGCGCGCCCAGACGACACCGCCGACGGTGAAGGTGCGCCTCGTCGGATCGAACGAAGATGTGAACGCGGTCTCGCCCGAGTCGCTCGTGCCACGCGTGGAGCCGAAGAGCTCCGGCGCCGACGTGAGCAAGCCGGGCAGCGCGTACCTCGACGTGCTGCTCGAGGTGCCGCACGTGAAGGTCGTGGTCGATCCGCCGAAGGTTCTCGTGAAGTGGTGAAAGTCAGCGCTCGGGGATCTTGATCTCCCCGCGGATCACGCGCTGCGCGAGCGCCTCGACCTTCTGCTTCGTGTCCTCGGGGATGCCCGCGGCGTGTGGCCCTTCGTCGACGTAGCCGACGGCGTCCTCGGCGAGGCCGAACGTGCGTAGCCCCGCCTGGAAGCGGCCCTCGGCCACGTCGCGGATCGTGTCGAAGACGGCGACGTCGCCGCGCTTGATCATGCTCGTCAGCACGGTGCCGGGCATCTCGTCGTGCTGATCGGTATCCACGCCGATCGCCTTCACGCCCATGTCGCGCGCCGCCTCGAAGACGCCGTGCCCCGTCGTTCCGGCCGCGTGGTAGACGATGTCCGCGCCCGCGGCGATTTCGCTGTTCGCGAGCGCCTTGCCTTTCACCGGATCGCGGAACGCATCGGGGGTCGTCCCCGCGAACCCCGCGTGCACCTCGCAGCGCGGACAAACCTCGTGCACGCCGGCGCGGTAGCCCGCCTCGAACTTGCGGATGAGCGGGATGTCCATGCCGCCGACGAACCCCACGTGGCCCGTCTTCGACATGAGCCCCGCGACCGCGCCGACGAGGAACGAGCCTTCTTCCTCGCGGAACCGAAGACCCGCGATGTTCGGCGGCATCACGCCCTCCATCGGCGGCGCGTAGTCGATGCAGGCGAAGCGCGTGCTCGGGAAATCACGCGCGACCACGTTCACGTCGGTCGAGAAGATGAACCCCACGCCGATCACGAGGTCGAAGCCACGCGCCGCGAAGAGGCGCATCGCTGCCTCGCGATCCTCTGCGCCGCTCGGCTCGAGCACCTCCGTCGTCACACCGAGCTCGCGCGCCGCGCGCGACAGGCCCTCGTACGCCGCGTCGTTGAAGCTCTTGTCGCCACGCCCGCCGACGTCGAACACGAGGCCCACGCGCACGTTCGCGTGTGGCCCTTCCGGGAGCGGCTCCTCTGCGCGCGCCGGAAGGAGCGTCGACGCGGCCGCCGCGAGCGAGACGACGAGCGTGACCACGGCGAGCTTCGATGCGGCAGGGGTGCTCCTTTCGGCCATGGAGCGAGGCTAGCGCAGCGCCACGCTCGATGGAGCGGCGCGCCCGCGGTATAGTTCGCGCCTCGATGCGTCCGGCCGTCCTGCTCGTCCTCGCCGCGCTCGCGTTCGCCGCGCCCGCCGGCGCCCAGACCGAGACGAAGCCCGCGCTGCTTGATCGTGTGGTCGTCCGCTGGCATGCGCCCGAGACGGGCGGTGTCACGCGTCCGCAGTTCGTTTACGAGCGCGAGCTCGCGTTCGAAGCGCGCCTCGAGGCCCTGGCCGATCCGGATCCGGATCCCGCTCCGTTCACGGATCGTCACGTACGCGCGGCGCTCGATCGCCATATCGCCGAGACGCTCCTCGCGAGCTTGCCCGTCCTGCCTGCGCCCGACGCGACCGAGATCGCGAGCCGCGCCGAGTCCGCGCGCGCGGTGCTCGAGCAACGCGTGAAGGGACGGGACAAGCTCATCGCCGCGGCGAAGGCTGAAGGGATCGGCTCGGACGAGATCGACGCGCTCCTGCGACGCCAGGCTCGCGCGAGCCTCTATCTCGACCGCATGGTCGCGCCGATGCTCGCGCCGAGCGACCCCGAGCTCCGCGCGCTCTTGCGCACGGGCACGACGCCGTTCACGGGTCGTCCGTACGAACAGGTTTCGGTCGCGCTCGGTCGGTGGGTCGTTTCGCAGCGGCTCGGCGAAGCGATCGCGAGTTACTTCCAGACCGCGCGCTCGCGCGTCACGGTCACGATCGTTCGCTCGCGCTAGCGCGCGTCAGGACGAAGCGGAGCGCACTTCGCCGCCGACGATCTCTTGCGAGGCGGGAGCGGGCTCTTCCTCGGTGTGCGCGTGGCTGCCCTCGTAATGATGGGCGAACGAGCGCGCGGCGCGACGTGCCTTCAAGAACTCCGCGAAGGCCGTGAGCGTGTCGAGGTCGCGCGGCCCGAGGGCGTCGGCGATGTCGCGAAGATTCTTTCGCAGCGTCTCGACGCTCTTGCCGCGGCGCAGCTCGCGCGGCGGTTCTTCGCGGATCTCGCGCGTGCTCGGGACGGGCGCGGCCGCGGCGGCGGTGTCCGCGGGCTGTCCTTCTGCGCGGGAAGGCGGCTGCTCGGGCACCCACACGGGGCGTGCGATCGGGTTCAGCGCGTGCGCGTTGAGCCACGCTTCCATGAAGATGCGGAGACGCTCGCTGCGGAACGAGAACCAGCGCTCGCGCTCCGGGCCGTAGCTCATCAGCACGTCCTTGAAGCGGCGGAAGGCGCCTTTTCCGTCGATCGCCTGCGTCAGCTTTCCCTGCAGCTCCGGGTCCTCCACCATCGGGATGAACCGCTCCATCCAGCGATACTGCTCGCGGGAGCTCACCGGATCGATGCGGAGGTAGTTCGCGTCGGCCGCGATGCGTGCGTGCATCTGCGGGTCCGCGACTCCGTCGACGACACGGAGGACATCACCTGTCACGAGGTGAAGGTAAGAGTGAACCTCGGGCGCGTTGTTCTCGAACGCGTCCTCCAGCGCCTCCCAATCGATCGGGATGTCCCGGTAGACCACCCCCGAGGTGGAAGGATTTTCAGGCTTCGGCATTTCCTCCTCATCGAGCGACACGACCCGACGTGTGGCGGGCCGGCCGGGCCTCTGCAGGGGAACCAAGTGAGAACGGGAGCTCTCCGTTGACATAGAATTTTACGCTCTGTGAGGTCGCTTTGGGGTGAACTCTCGCAACATAGTGCCTGTTCCCCAGGCCGGAAGCTCGGCCATCTCCGTGGGATGGGCCCCCCCAAGACCGGTTCGTCTCGGGCGTCGGGTGTGCCGGCTTGCCAAGCGTCCCACGTCTTGTTCCCAGAATACAGCGAGGTAGCAGGTTCGCGCCGGAAATGCTCGTCCAGCGAGCGGACGGGCGTGTCCGGCCGGAGTCCGTCTGTCCCGGGCGGCGGATCCAGGGCGTCAAGTGCGCGACGACCGGGTGCGGGCGATGGCGTCGGCCCAGCGGGCGAGATGGGCGTTTCGATCGGTGTCGGACATGCCGACCTCGAATGTCCGCTCGACCCGGGACATCCGGGCGGCGTCGCGCACGCCGTTGAAGAGGCCGGCGCCGACGCCGGCGAGCATGGCGGCGCCGCGGGCGGTCGATTCGAGCTCGATCGGGCGCTCGATCGTGATGGCCGCCGTGTCGGCCTGGTACTGCATGAGCAGGTCGTTGTTCGCGGCGCCGCCGTCGACGCGCATGCGGCCGAGGGGTTTGCCGAGGTCGTCGCACATGGCCCGGAGCAGGTCCGTCACTTCGAGCGCGATGCCTTCGAGCGTCGCGCGCGCGAGGTGCGCCTTCGTGGTGCCGCGCGTGATGCCGTGGATGATGCCGCGCGCGTCCGGATCCCAGTACGGCGCGCCGAGGCCGGAGAGCGCGGGCACGAACGTCACGCCTTCGCTCGACGGGACGCTCGCGGCGAGCGGCTCGATCTCGGCCGCGCTGCGGATGATGCCGAGCCCGTCGCGGAGCCACTGCACGGCCGCGCCCGCGATGAACGCGCTGCCTTCGAGCGCGAAGACGACTTCGCTTCCGACCTTCCAGCCCACGGTCGTGAGCAGCCCGAAGCGGCTCGCGATCGGCTGCGCGCCCGTGTTGACGAGCACGAAGGCGCCCGTGCCGTACGTGCATTTCGCGTCGCCCGTATCGAAGCACGCCTGGCCGAAGAGCGCGGCTTGTTGATCGCCCGCGATGCCCGTGATCGGCACGCCGTCGGGCAGGTGCGGGAAACCAAGCGTCTTCGCGATGAGCCCGGCCGAGTCGACGATCTTCGGCAGAACGCTGCGCGGGGCGCGGAAGAGCTCGAGCATCGCCGGGTCCCAGTCGAGCGTCGCGAGGCTCATGAGCAGCGTGCGCGAGGCGTTCGTCACGTCGGTCGCGTGCACGGGCGAGCCGCCCATCGCGCCGCCGGACAGGCGCCAGACGAGGTAGCTGTCGACCGTGCCGAACGCGAGCTCGCCGCGCTCGGCACGCTCGCGGGCGCCGTCGACGTTGTCGAGCAGCCACGTGAGCTTCGTGCCGCTGAAGTACGGATCGAGCACGAGGCCGGTCGTGCGTTTGACCGCGGGCTCGTGGCCGCCTTCGCGCAGCTTCGCGCACGCATCTGCGGTGCGCCGGTCTTGCCAGACGATCGCGCGGTGGATGGGCTTGTCGGTCGCGCGTTGCCAGACGAGCGTGGTCTCGCGCTGGTTCGTGATGCCGACGGCGGCGATGCGATCCCCTCTGACGCCGGCCGAGGCGAGCGCGGCCTCTACCGATTCGAGCACGCTTTGCCAGATGTCCTCGGGTTCGTGCTCGACGAGGCCGGGGCGCGGAAAGTGCTGGGGGAATTCGCGCGTCGCGCGTCCGCGGGTCGTCCCTGCCGTGTCGAGCACGAGCGAGGTCGTCCCGGTCGTCCCTTGATCGATCGCGAGCAGAAGGTCGGCGGCCATGGTTTCGGGCCTAGCCTGGCGGCCGCGCCGGGGGAAGGACGATCGGCGCGTCGAACCCCTCGCTTAATGTCACGAGAAGGAATACACTTCTGCCCGTACCGGTTCGGCGGCCGTCTGCATTCGTGTGGGCAGGGCCTCCCGTGGTTCTCGGAATGCAAGCGCAACGGCTCACCTGATGGCTCGACTGATCCTGCAGACCGCCGAAGGGCAGCAGGCCATCGAGCTGCGGCCCGTGAACTCGTTGGGGCGCCACCCCAACAACTCGATCCAGCTGCTCGACAAGATCGTCTCCAAGGAGCACTGCATCATCGAGCTCCGCGGGACGCAGTTTTACCTGCGTGATCTGGGCAGCCTGAACGGGACGTTCATCAACAACGAGCGGGTCCGCGGCGAGGCTCCCCTGAAGCACGGCGACGAGATCGCCCTCGGATCGACGCGCGGCCGCTTCGACGACACGCCCGTCGCAGGCGTGGCCGCTGGTCCGCCGCCCGTTCCGGCTCCGCCGCCGCAGCCGCAAGCGTGGGCCGCGACGCCCGGGCCCGCGCCCGTCGCGCCTTCGCCCCTTGCGCAGTCGGCGCACGTCCTGCCTGCCGTGCCCGCCGTCCCCGCGAACCGGCCGCCGCCCGGTGCGTTCGCGCCGCCGCCGATGCCACCGCGCCCTCCGCCGCCGCAAGCTGGGCACGCGCAGCCGCATCCGGGTGTTGCGCCGCGACCGCAGGGGCCTGGGCTGCCGGCGCCAAACCCGGCGCTCGGCATCCCGAACGCGAACCCCAACATGACGATGATGGGGAAGGGCTCGGGCGCGCACACGTTCATCACGGGCCCGCACTCGTACGTCGCGCAGGGCACGCGCATCGACCTGAACGATCAAGCGCGCCAGATCGGCACGCAGATCGCCGCGGTGGAGAAGGGGTTCTTGCCCTTCGACCGCCTCGCGAACGATCACAACCAGCTCCGCGCCGACTACGAGCGTCTGCGCCTCTCGCACGAGCTCGCGCGCGACATCGCCTCCGAGCGCGACACGTCGAAGCTGCTCGACAAGGTCCTCGCGAGCATCATCAAGTTCATCAAGGCCGACCGCGGCGTCATCTTCCTCCGCGACGACCAGAACGGCGAGCTCATGCCGCGCGCCTCGCAGCGCCGCGACGGCACCACGGCGCCGATCAGCGTCTCGTCGACGATCCTGAACCACGTGGTCAAGGAGCGCGCGGCCGTCCTCACGCACGACGCGGCCATGGACTTCGCCGCCTCCAAGGGCAAGAGCATGATCCTGAACCGGATCAGCTCGGCCATCGTCGTGCCGCTCGTCGCGCCGAACAACACGCAGGACGTGCTCGGCGTGCTCTGGCTCGACTCGGAGACGCTCGCGCAGTTCCAGCCGAAGGACCTCGAGCTCGTGGTGGCCGTGGCCCACCAGGCCTCGATGTTCATCGAGATCAACATCCTCGGAAAGAAGATCGAGAACGAGATCATCGCCCGCGAGCGCTTCTCGCGGCTGCTCTCGCCGAACATCGCCGAGCGCGTGATGAGCGGCCAGCTCGAGGTGCGCCTCGGCGGTCAGCGCGTCGAGGAGTGCACGGTCTTCAACAGCGACATCCGCGGCTTCACCGCGATGAGCGAGAACACCCCGCCCGAAGAGCTCGTCGACATGCTGAACGAGTACTTCGAGCTCATGGTGGACACGATCTTCAAGTACGAGGGCACGCTCGACAAATTCATGGGCGACGGGATCATGGCCATCTGGGGCGCGCCCGTGATCCACCCCGACGACGCGATCCGCAGCGTGCAATGCGCGCTGGAGATGGGCGAGGTGCTCGGCGACTTCAACCGAAGGCGCCTGCAGCGCGACCTCGCGCCGCTCGCGATCGGCATCGGCATCCATACGGGCCCGCTCGTCGCGGGCTACATCGGGAGCTCGAAAGCGCTCTCGTACACCGTCATCGGCGACACGGCGAACACGTCGGCGCGGCTCTGCTCGGTCGCGCTGGCGGGGCAGATCGTGGTCAGCGAGATGACGCACGACAGGCTCGCGGGGCGCTTCGAAACGGAGGAGCTCCCGTCGGCCAAGGTGAAGGGCAAGGAGAAGCCGCTGCGCGTGTTCAACGTGATCCGCGCGGCGACGTCGGTGCAGGTCCCCGCGAACATCGTCGCGGAACCGACGATCTCGGAGTGACCACGGGCTGCCATGTTCGTGCTGCCGTTCGAGAAGCCGATCGCAGACCTCGTCGAGAAGGTGAGGGCGTTGCGCGCGCTCGCCGCCTCCGATCGCAGGTTCGAACCCGAGCTCCAGCGCCTCGAAGAGAAGACCTCGCGCCTCGCGCGCGAGATCTTCGCGGACCTCACGCCGATCCAGAAGGTCCAGCTCTCGCGCCACGCGAACCGGCCCTACACGCTCGACTACGTGAAGCGGCTGTTCACCGGATGGGTTGAGCTCAAAGGAGATCGGCGCTTCGCCGACGATCAGGCGATCGTCGCGGGGCTCGCGACGTACCACGGCCGCAGCGTCGTCGTGGTCGGTCAGCAGAAGGGGCGCGGCACGAAGGAGAACGTGAAGCGCAACTTCGGCATGCCCAACCCCGAGGGCTACCGGAAGGCGATTCGCATGTACGAGCTCGCCGACAAGTTCGGCCTGCCCGTGCTCACGTTCATCGACACGCCCGGCGCGTATCCCGGCATCGGCGCCGAGGAGCGCGGGCAGAGCGAGGCCATCGGCGCGGCGCTCGCGGCCATGGCGAGGGCGCGCGTGCCGATCGTCGCGACGATCATCGGCGAAGGTGGGTCGGGCGGCGCGCTCGCGCTCGGCGTGGCGAATCGCGTGATCATGATGGAGTTCGGTTGCTACTCGGTCATCACGCCCGAGGGGTGCGCGGCGATCCTGTGGAACGACGGCGCGCGCGCGGATGAGGCCGCGGCGCAGCTCAAGATCACGGCGCCGGAGCTGCTCCAGCTCGGCGTGGTCGACATCGTCGTGGAGGAGCCGACGGGTGGTGCGCATCAAGACCACGACGAGGCTGCGCGGATGCTCGACCTGACCTTGTGGCAGACGCTCACCTCGCTCGACGGTCTCTCGGGCGACGAGCTCGTCGACGATCGGTACCGTCGCTTCCGCGCGCTCGGGTCTTTCCTCGCCTGACCTTTCCCGGACAGCGGGCCGGCGCTATACGCGGCGGATGCGTTTCGATTGGGAGCGGCCGTGACCGTACCCGTCGCTCTCGTCGGCTGCGGCGCGTGGGGCGAGAACCTGCTCCGGGTGCTCTGCGAGAGCCCGCGGGCCGAGCTCGTCGCGGTCGCCGACACGAGCGCGGCGCGGCGTGAGGTCGCGCGCGTGAAGGCGCCCTCCGCGGCGATCGTCGAGAGCCTGGAGGAGGCGATCGGGCTCGGCGCGCGTGCCGTGGTGATCGCCACGCCGCCGCGCTCGCATGCGTCGCTCGTGCTGACGGCGCTCGATGCGGGGCTCGACGTGCTCGTCGAGAAGCCGCTCGCGGTCTCGGCGGCGGATGCGGAGCGATGCACGCTTCGCGCGGCGTCGCTCGGTCGCGTGGCGATGGTGGGGCACCTTTTGCGGTATCACCCGGCGGTCGAGCGGCTCGTCGCGATGGTGCACGACGGCGCGCTCGGCACGGTCCGACACTTCGCGGCGTCGCGGCTCTCCATTCGTGGGGATCGATCGGTGCCGGCGCTCTGGTCGCTCGGGCCGCACGATCTCTCGATCGTGCATGCGATCGAGCCGCTCCGGATCGAGGCGCTCGAGGTTACGAGCGGTCCGGAGGGGGATCCGGTCGTGCTCGGCTTGCGGCTCGCGACCGGGTTTGCCGCGCGGATCGAGCTTTCCCGCGTGCATGCGACGAAGGAGCGGCGGATCGTGGTCGTGGGCTCATCCGCCGTGGCGATGCTCGACGACGTGCGCGCGCCGGATCGCATTTTTCTCTCCCGTCCACCTTTGCGGAGTGACGGACTCTTCGAGGGGCCGACCGAGGAGATCCGCGTCCCGTGGCGCGAGCCGATGGCCGTGGAGATCGATCACTTCCTGCATTGCGTGGAGGAGCGCCGCGCGCCGCGCACGCCGTTCGAGGAGGGCGCGGTCGTCGTGCGTGCGCTCGGGCAGGCGGAGCGGGTGCTCAGGCCGGCCTCGCTTCGAGCCGAAGGATCGTGATCTCCGGCGCTGCGCCGAGGCGCACCGGCGGCCCCGTCGTGCCGAGCCCCGGGCTCACGTAAAGCCACGCGTCGCCCTCGCGGTACAGGTCCGCGTGATAGCGATACACGCGGGCGGACAGATTGTACCGCCTCGTAAGAAACGGCACGCCGACCTGTCCCCAGTGCGTGTGGCCCGACAGCACGAGCGACGCGCCCCGTGCGGATAGATCCGGGAAGAGCTGCGGATCGTGGGCCAGCACGACGAGCGGCGCGCCGTGATCGTGGCCGTCGAGCGCGCGGCGCACGTTCGCGCGGCGTGACCAGGTGTCGTCGACGCCTGCGATCGTGAGGCGCTCGCCGCCGCGCTCGATGGCCGTGCGTTCGTTCCGCAAGACGCCGATGCCGGCCTCGCGCAGCTTCCCCACGAGCGCCTCGCCGTCGCCGAAGTAGTCGTGGTTGCCCATCACGGCGATCACCCCGTCGCGGCTCTTCATCGAGCGCGCGAGATCGGCGATCTCGCCGTGGAACGCGTTGCCGCTCGTCACGTAATCGCCCGTGAGCGCGACGAGGTCGACATCGAGCGCGCGCACGGTCTCCGCCCAGCGATCGGCGTGCTCGCGTGGGCAGAGCGCGCCGATGTGCAGGTCCGACAGGTGCGCGATGCGGTAGCCGTCGAAGGCGGCCGGCAGACCGCGGATGGGCACGTCGATCGTGCGCACGCGGACCCAGCGACGCCGCACGAACACGCCCCAGCCGGCGAGCGCGAGCCCGACCGCGTACGCCACGATCGCGAGCGAGCCCGACGTCGGCACGAGCGTCGCCGGCACGACGAAGCTCGCGAGCATCGCGAGGGCGAGGCCGACGAGCCAGAGCGGCAGCGCGGCGACGAGCGCGCACCAGTGCGCGTAATACGGCTCCTCGACGAGCAGCCGCTGCAGGCGTGGGACCGGACGATCGGCCGACGCGAGCTTGATCCGTCCGCGAAACGCATAAGCGGAGAGCGCGCAGAGCGCGAGCGCGACGAACCACGGCGCGGGGACGCCGAGACGCACGAAGATCGCGTGGACCGCCACGGCGAACGTCACGTGCAGCGCGATCGTCACGGCAAAGAGGACGGTCCAGAACCTTCGCATCACCCTCGGGGTCGGCAGGAAAATGGCTGCTTTACGTCGACCGAAGCTTCATGCTAGCGCGCGGGTCCCAAGATCACAGGGAGCAGGCACGATGAGCGATCCGAGGATCGAACCCACGATGGTCAAAGCACCGCATGGCGCGCGGACCATGGAGATCGAGTGGGCCGACGGGCACAAGAGCGTGCTTCCGCACGAGATCCTGCGCGGATACTGCCCTTGCGCGGTCTGCCAGGGGCACGGCGGCACCATCCATTTCGTGCCCGGCGGCGACCTCAGCCTTCGCGAGATCCAGCAGGTCGGCAACTACGCCCTGCAGTTCACCTGGGGCGACCAGCACGACACGGGCATCTACTCGTTCCGCTACCTCCGCTCGCTTTGCCAGTGCGACGCGTGCAAACCGACGTTCAGCCCAGGATCGGTTCCGTGAACGAAAAAACCAAGCCCACGAAGAAGAAGCCGGCCGCGGGGCCGAAGCCGGCGAGCGCGCCGCCGGAAGGCAAAAAGAAGGCGCTCGATCCCAAGCAGATCGTGCATGCGCAGTTCCTCGCCGCGGCCGCGCCGGGCTCGTCGCTCCCGGCCCCGACGATGGCCGAGATCGCCTTCGCAGGTCGATCGAACGTCGGCAAGTCGAGCCTCATCAACACGCTCGTCGAGCGCAAGGGCCTCGTGCGCACGGGTGCGACGCCTGGCGTCACGCGGCAGATCAACCTCTTCGAGGCGCGCGCCAGGGACGGCGCGATGTTTCACCTCATCGACCTGCCCGGCTACGGCTACGCCAAACGATCGAAGGCCGAACGGACGGCGTGGGGGGACCTCATCGAGGGGTACCTGAAGGGCCGCATTACGCTCGCGGCCCTGGTCATCCTGGTCGACGTGCGTCGCGGCCTGGAGGAGGACGACCTCGAGCTCATCCAGTTCGTGGAGGAGGCACGGGACGTCCAGCGCCGGCCGGTGGAGATCGTCATCGTCGCCACGAAGGTCGACAAGATCGGGCGTTCGGCGAGCCGCAGCGCGACGGCGGCGATGGCGAAGAGCACCGGGCGCAAGGTGATCAATTTCTCCTCGGTCACGGGCGAGGGCCGCGCCGAGCTGTGGGCGCTCTTGCGCAAGGTCACGCTCGGCACGCCCGAGGCGACGTCCATCCCGAAGAACGCGGAGCCGGAGCCTTCTTGACGGCGTGCCCATCCTTGGGACGCATGCCCAGAAGCACGGGAGCGTACGGCGATGCGCACCGTAAATCGGTTGACGTTCGGCCAGTGTGCACCTTTCGTTAGGTGGCCATGACGGCGGGTGGGCGCCAGAGCCGGGCGGAGCGGGACGCGCTGGACGCGCGTGCCATGCGCCGCATCTGTGATGGGGACGACGACGCCATCGCGGAGATCTACGATCGCCACGCGAGCGTCGCGTACGGCCTCGCGCTCAAGATCGTGCGGGATGCGCTCGAGGCCGAGGACGTCGTGCACGACGCGTTCGTCGCGATCGTCGAGCGCGCCGATCAGTACCGCGCCGAGCGAGGCACGGTGGTCGCGTGGCTCGTCACCACGGTGCGAAACCTGGCCCTCGATCGCGCGCGGCGACGCACGCGCAGGGCGCAGATCACGGACGAGGAGCTCCGGCACGAGCCGATCGAGCCGGTGATCGATCCCGAGTCGACCTCGGTGCTCGATCTCGAACGTCGCGCGGTGCGCGCCGCGCTCGTCGGTTTGCCCGCGGCGCAACGCGCGACCTTGGAGACGGCGTTTTTCGAAGGGCTCAGTTATCCCGAGATCGCCGAGCGTGACGGCGTGCCGCTCGGCACCGTGAAGTCCCGCGCGGCGCGCGCCCTCTCGGCGCTGCGCGTGGCCCTCGAAGGGCCGCTCGACATGCAAGGCGTGGGAACCAGCGGCGAGGACGAGTGATCCCGCCGGCCTCGCGCCGTTGCTTCGTCAGCGCCGCCTCTGCGCCCCCAGCGCGAACGTGATCCCCCGGGCCAGCGTGCTCAGCGTCCGCATCTCGCCCACGTCGAGCTCGACCATCTTGCGCGCCACCTCGGCCCGCACGCCCGTCAGGAGCACCTCCGCGCCGAGCAGCCGTGCTCCGCGCACCGCCTCGCAGAGCAGCTCCAGCACCGCGTGATCCACGGCGCGCAGACCCGTGAGATCGATGATCGCGAACCGTGCCGCGCGGGACGACACCGCGGCGAGCAGCGCGTCGACGATCCTCCCGGCGCGCCGTTTGTCCACCGAGCCGATGAGCGGCATCACGAGCACGCCCTCGGCGACGGGCAGGAGTGGCGTTTCGAGCTCTTCGAGCATCGACTCCTGCGCGCGGATGATCTCCTCCTGCATCCGCGCCCGCTCCGACTCGGCGAGCTTGCGCATCGTCACGTCGCGGTCCACGCCGCGATATCCGCAGTAGGTGCCGGCCTCGTCGAAGAGCGGCACCCCGCTCGTCTCCAGCACCACGTGCCGGCCGTCCTTGTGCCGGTTCACGTTTTCGAGGTCCTTGAACGGCGCGCGCGCCGCGAGGATCGGGCGGAGGAGGGCGCCCACGCGGGCGGCCTCTTCGGGCGGCATGAAGTCGAGCGGCGTCTTTCCGAGCGCCTCCTCCGGCTCGTAGCCCAGGAAATCGCGGATTCGCTGGCTCACGAACGTGTAGACCCCGTTCGTGTCGACCTCCCAGATCCAGTCGTTCGTCACCTCGACCAGCATGGCCAGGCGGCGCTGGTCCTCGCGTAGCCGCCGGTTTTCCTCACGCAGCCTGGTTATTTCCCCCGCCGTCTCGTCGACCAAGAATGCGACGCCGGTGTCCGTCGACATCCGCTGATGCTGACACGCCCGCCCGCTCCTCGCCTCGACGGCGCCCTGCTCTTGCCCGCTCGATTGCGGGGCCCGACGAACGGGGCTGGCGCCTTCCGAGGCGCGCGACATTCTCCGGACAGCCATGCCCGCGTATGCCGGTCCGCTCACGCCCGTCGAGGCGCCCCTCGTGCCGCTCGGCCTCGTGCCGCTCGTGCCTCTCTTCGCCGCGATCGTCGTGGCCCTCTTCGGCGCGCGGATGGGACGACGCCGGGCGACGCACCTCGGCCTCGGCGCGACGCTGCTCGCGCTCGCGCTCGCCCTCGTCGACACGGCGCGCCTCGCCTCGCTCGATCCTGCGCGCCGCGCGTTCTTCGACGTGTCTTTCCGCCTCGTGCGTATCGGCTCGCTCGACGCGAATGCCTCGTTCGTCCTCGACCCGCTCGGCGCGGGTTTTCTCCTCGTCGCGCTCCTCGTCGTCGCGATCACGCACGTCTCCGCGCGCAAGCTCATCGAAGACGATCGCGCGGCGATTCGTTTCGCCGCCACAGCGTCCCTCTTTGCGTCCGGCCTCTCGCTCGTCGCGCTCGCGGCCGATGCGATCGTGTGGCTCTTCGGCTGGGCTGCCGTCGTCCTCGCGACGGGCCTCTTCATCGTGGGAGGCAAGGCCTCGCAGGCCTCCGCATCCGCGGGCATGCGCGCGGGCGTCGTCGCGAGCCTCGGCGGCGCCGCGATCGTCTCTGGCCTCGTCTTCCTCTTCTGGGGCCTTGGCGGCGCGTGGCTCGACGAGGGCCATTTCCTCGCGGATTTCCGCGCGCGGTTCGTCCCCGTGTATGCCGAGGGTCGCATCCCCGCCGAAGAGATGCTCGCCGAGGACGTCGAGCGTCCGCGTGGCGAGCGCGACGTGAAGATCATCGCCGAGCGCGCGGAGAAGCGCGGAACCCTCACGTTCACGAGCCACCCGGGCGCGCGTGTGTACCTTGGCGTCTCGGATCGCGCGCAGCTCGCGCAGAACCCTGCGCCCTTCGCGGTTGCGCCCTTCGTGCGCCGGGACATCGCCGCGGGCACGTATTCGGTCGTCATCGTGCCGGGCGGCGGCGCCACGGTCACGGGAGATGGCCTGGAGGCCGCCTGGATCGAGGGCCTCGTCGTCCCCGAGGGCGAAGACGTTCGAATCGCGCCGCTCGGCCCCACGGTCGCGTTTCGTGAGATCCACGATCAGCTCGTGATCCGTGACGCGGAGGGACGGCAGTCCGTGGCTCGTGCGCTCGCCGGAAAGCTCGGCGCTGGATCGATCGGCCTCGTCACGCTCGCGTGCCTCCTGCTCTTCTTCGGCGCGGCCGCGACGAGCGCGACCTTTCCCTTCTCCGGCTGGCTCCCGAGCGCCGCGTCGTCTCTCTCTCCGCCTGTGCTCGCGCTCGTGCTCGGCCTCGCGCTCGCGCCAGGACCGCTCCTCCTCGTTCGATTCTCCGACCTCTTCACGCTGAGCCCCACGGCCTCGAGTGTCGTCACCGTCTTCGGCGTGGTCTCGACCGCGCTCGCGGCGCTTCGTGCCGCGCTCGAACACAGGCACCCGCATCGTTTCGTCTTCGTAACGATTGCCGCCGTCGGCCTCGCCTTCATCGCGATCGGCCTCGACGAGCCTGCCTTCGCCGTTGTCCTCGTCTCGCTCCACGCGCTCGTGCGCGCGGCGACCTGCCTGCGAACACCCGAGCAACGCGAGAAACGACCCGCGAAAAACCTCTCCTTCCCCGGTGCGCGCGCCCTCCTCGACGGCCCCGGCGCAAAACTCGGCGAGGCCCTCTTCGAAGCAGCCAACACGATCGCGCGTGCCGCCTCGAAGCTCGTCTCCACGATCGACGACCTCGTCCTCGGCCTCCCGGCGCGCCTCTTCGAGCGCCTCTTCTCCCTCTTCGCCGCGCTCGTCATCCTCGGCCTCGCGGCTCCCGCCTTCGCCGACGAACCTGCGGGCCGTGCCGCCCTTCGCCCCGAGTTCGGCGGCGATCACGTCGAGCTCTCCCTCTCGCCCGACGGCGAGCACATGACCGGCGCGTTTTTCATTCGCAACGAAGGCCCCGGCCCGCTCGAGCTCTCGCGCGTCGACGCCCGCACCTCCGCCACGGATCCGCTCCTCCCGCCCGGCATCACCGTCACCGTCGAAGGCTCCCGCGCGGTCACCCGCATCCCGCCCGGCCAGGAGCGACGCGTCACCATCCGATGGCGCTACGAGGCCGCCCGCGCCCGCGAGCTCTACGGCCAGGTCCTCGTCGAATCGAACAGCCTGAGCGACGGCGGCGAACCCGGCCGCCCCCTCGCCATCGCCATCCACGCGGAACGACCGCTCGGCCTCGGCTTCCTCGGCAAGAACCCGCTCTCCATTGTCGTCTTCTTCCCGCTCCTCGGCACGCTCCTCGCGCTCCTCCTCCGCGTCACGCGACGTGATCACCCGCGCGTCCTCGCCACGACGAGCGCCCTCGTCCACGGCTCGCTCCTCGTCTTCGTCGCCTGGCTCTGCGTTCGCTTCGACCGCGCCTTCAGCCGCGCCGACGGCAACGACGGCTTCCAGTTCCTCGAACGTGCCCGCCTCCTCCCATCGCTCGGCGTCGAATACTTCCTCGGCGTCGACGGCATCTCGCTCGCGCTCGTCGCGGCGGCCGTCCTCCTCGCATTCGTCGCCTCGATCGCGAGTGCCACCTTGCGCGACCGCGCGGCCACCTACCACGCCCTCGCGGGCCTCTTCCTCACGGCCTCGCTCGGCGTCCTTGTCTCGCTCGACCTCTTCTTGTTCTGCGCCTTTTTTCTCCTCGGCGTCCTCCCCACGAGCCTGCTCGTCGCGCTTCGCGGCGGCCCGGGCCCGCGCCGTGCCGCCGCGCGTGTCCTCGTCTCCTCCCTGATTGGCGCCGCGCTCCTCTGCGCCGCCTCCTGGTTCCTCTGGCAAAACGCCGACCCGACGTACCTCGCGACGGGTGAATCCGTCCGCCGCGCGGCCGCGATCCCCGAGCTCGCGCGTGTCGCGTGGGTCGAAAAGGGTCTTACCGTTGGTGGCTATTCCGCCGTGAAGGTCCTCTGGACGGCGCTTTTCGTCGCCTTTGCGCTTCGCATGTCCGCATTCCCGTTCCCGGGGTATCTCGCGGACCTGCATGCCGAGGCCGACGCGCCGACGAGCGTGCTCCTCTCCGGCGCGCTCCTCTCGACCGGGGTGTATGGCATTCTGCGGCTCAACGTGGGCGTCTTGCCGGATGGCATGCGCTGGGCCGCGCTGACGATCTCGATTCTCGGCGCGGCGGGGATCCTCGTCTCCGCGCTCGCGGCGATCGCGCAGAACGACCTGAAACGGTTTTTGGCGCGGATTGCCGGTGCACACGGCGGGATTGCGCTTCTCGGGATTGGATCACTCACGCCGCAAGGATTCGAGGCGAGCGTGGTGGTGGCGGCGACGCACGGCGTGATCGTTGGCCTGCTCTTCGTGCTCGTCTCGGTCCTGGAATCGCGGGTGCAGACGCGGGACCTCGGGCGATTCGGTGGCCTCGCGCGGGAAATGCCGCTGTTCTCGACGCTGTTTGGTCTCGGCATGCTCGCGTCGCTCGGACTGCCGCTGCTCGCGGGCTTCTGGGGACCCCTGCTCGCGCTGTGGGGGGCGTTCGCGCGGGAGCGGGTGATTGGTGTCTTCGGAGCGATCGGAATCGTGGCCCTCGCGGCGGTGCACATCTTCGCGATGGGGCACCTCCTGTTTGGCGAGGCCCGCGAAGAATGGCAGACGAGCAAGTACCTGGAGCCGTTCGGCGGCAAGTTCCCCGCGCTGAACGGCCGTGAGCTCGTGGCGGCGCTACCGCTGGCGATTGGGCTCGTGGTGCTCGGCGTGGCGCCGCGGCCGCTGCTCGGAATGGTGGACCAGGCGTGCCTTTCGCTGCACAGGCTCGTGGATCGACCCGGGCCCTTGCAGATTGCGGCGGCCGAGCAGGACCGCGAAATCGTCCGAGCCTGACCGATGACCTCCCGGACGGCGAAAACGAGCGCGTCGAAACAGGCTACCGACGGCGGAGGCGTAGGCGATTACGAGGCGACCCTCTGGGCAGCGGCCGATAAGCTACGGAGCAGCCTCGATGCCGCCGAGTACAAGCACGTCGTCCTCGGGCTGATCTTCCTCAAATACATCTCCGACGCCTTCGAGGAAACACACGCCGCCCTCGCCGCGGCCGGCGCCGATCCCGAGGACCCGGCCACCTATCGCGCCGAAAACGTCTTCTGGGTCCCGCGGGAAGCGCGCTGGTCGTACCTCACGGGCCACGCCGCCGAGCCCGGCGTCGGCAAGCGCATCGACGCGGCCATGCTCGCCATCGAACGGGAAAACCCCGCGCTCGCAGGCGTCTTGCCCAAGGACTACGCCCGCCCCGCGCTCGACACGCCGCGCCTCGGCGAACTGGTAAAACTCTTCGGCGACCTCGGCTTCAAGGACAAGGCGAGGCGCGGGCGTGACGTCCTCGGCGATGTGTACATGTACTTCCTCGGCCATTTCGCCGCGGCCGAGGGAAAACGCGGCGGCCAGTTCTACACGCCGAAATGCATCGTCGAGCTACTCGTGGAGATGCTGGCCCCGTACAAGGGCCGCGTCTTCGACCCGTGCTGCGGCTCGGGCGGCATGTTCGTGCATAGCGAGAAGTTCGTCGAGGAACACGGCGGGCGTATCGGCGACATTCGTGTCTACGGCCAGGAGTCGAACCCGACGACGTGGCGCCTCGCGAAGATGAACCTCGCCATCCGGCAGATCGACGGCGACCTCGGCCGCGAATGGGCCGATAGCTTCCAGCGCGACCTGCACGAGGGCCTGCTCTGCGATTACATCCTCGCGAACCCGCCGTTCAACGACTCGGACTGGGGCGGCGCGCGCCTGCGCGACGACGCGCGTTTCCCGTTCGGCATGCCGCCCGCGGGCAATGCGAACTTCGCCTGGGTGCAGCATTTCCTGCACCACCTCGCGCCGACGGGGATCGCCGGGTTCGTGCTCGCGAACGGCAGCATGTCGTCGCAACAATCGGGGGAGGGGGAGATCCGGAAGAAGCTCGTCGAGGCGGACCTCGTCGATTGTATGGTCGCGCTGCCGGGCCAGCTCTTCGACTCGACGCAGATCCCCGTGTGCTTGTGGATCCTTGCGCGCGACAAGAAAAACGGGATCGGCGAGCAGGGCAAACGGCTGAAGGACCGCGGCGGAAACGTCCTCTTCATCGACGCGCGGACGATGGGGACGATGAACGACCGCGTGAAACGCGTGCTCACCGCGGAAGACATCAAGAGAATCGCCGACACCTACCACGCCTGGCGCGGCGAGCGTGAGCCCACGGCGTATGCCGACGTGCCCGGGTTTGCTCGTTCCGCGACGCTCGCCGATGTTCGCGCGCACAAGTACGTTCTCGTCCCGGGTCGATACGTGGGATTCGAGAGCCGCCCCGAGGCGTCCTGGGATCATGGCGCCTTGCAGGCGGAGCTCGCCGAGATCCTCGCGCGATTCCAGGAGATCGATCGGGCCTCGAATGCGGCCTTGCGTGTCCTCGAGGAGCTCCTCCGTGGCTGAGCCGTATCTGATCTGCCCGAAGAGCTGGCGCCGGAGCACGCTGGAGCCGGACGGCGAATTGATCCTGCGCGTCGACAGCGGCGGCACGCCGAGCACGTCGGTCGACGAATACTGGGACGGTGACCTCCCCTGGCTCACCCCGAAGGAAATCACGAGCCTGCAAGATGGCCTCTTCGTCTCGCGCACGGAGCGCTCGATCACGCAGCTCGGCCTGGAAGACTCCTCGGCGAAGTTGTTACCGCCGGGAACCGTGATGCTGACGAAGCGCGCGCCCGTCGGCGCCGTCGCGGTGAACGCCGTCCCGATGGCCACGAACCAGGGGTTTTTGAATTTTCGTTGCGGCCCCGCATTACGACCGCTCTACCTGGCCTATTGGTTACGCGCGAACCGGCCCTACCTCGACAAGGTGGCGAACGGCTCGACGTACCCGGAGCTGTACCAGAGCGATCTCTTCGAATTCGAGCTCGCCGTACCCCCGCTTCCCGTCCAGGATCGAATCATCGAGGTCCTGAGCGCCTTGCAATTCGCGGCGCTCCTCGGCCTCCCGCTCGAACAATCCGTCACGCGCCCCGAGGCGATGGTCGCGCTCCAAGCGCAAAACCGAAGGCTCTCGAGCATCCGCGACGCGCTCCTGCCTTTGCTGCTCTCGGGCGCGCTCGACGTATCCAAGAAAGCGTGACGATCACGCGCCCCATGGCCTTATTCTGAGGTCATGAAGCCGCATCTTCTTTTCTTCCTTCCCCTGCTCCTCACCGTCCCCGCCTGCAGCCCCGCCATCGCGCCACGCACGGGCGACACCACGCCGGCCGGCAAGTTCGGCTGGTCCGTCCACGGCACGCTCTGGAATTTCGGCTGGGGCCACTTCGAGGGCGGCGCCGGCGAGGACGAATCCGTCTCCACCGGCGGCGCGGACATCTACCCCGAGACGGAGACGTTCCCCTGGTTCTGGAGCGCCGGGTTCAGCGTGTACGACGTCGGCCTTCGTTATGGCGTCACGCGCTGGTTCGAGCTCGGCGCCTCCCTCGGCTTCCAGCGCCTCGGCGGCGAGGCGCGCTTCGCATTGCTCGACGAGGACAACCGGGACCCGGTTTCCCTCGCGTTCGGCGCCGGCGGGTATTACTCGGCGATCGGCAATGGCCCCTGGGGCCGCGCCGGCTTCGATCTGAGCATGCGCCTGGGCAGCGTGGCGCCGCTCTTCAACCTCTACGTGAGCCACGGGGCGGCGTACAACACGGCCTACCGCGATTTACCGGGCGACGACGATTGTCCCGAGGAAGCTCCGTGGCAGCCCTGCGGCCAGCTCGTCGGGGTGTTCTCGAACGAGACACGATTGACGGCGGCTCTGGGGGTGGCGTTTTCGCTGGGCAAGGAGGGAGAGCAGCAGGTGTTGAGCTTCGGGCTCGTGCCGCACGTGGTGCTGCATTCGTACGGTCAGGAGCGAGCGCTGGGGGGCAGGGCCGAGGATCTACGTCACGATGCGGGATTGCATATCGTGCTTGGAGGGCAGGGGCCGGGGTGGTGAGCGATCAGCGCGACGCTGCGGCCTTCGATTCGAGATCGGTTGGTTCGCGTCGCGGCGGCGGTAGCCCTGCTGTGACGTATGTGCTCAGGCGTCCAGCCGGAACGCGAGGAGCGATGATCGAGCCGAGTCGTGCTCCGCCGGGAGGCGGTGACTGAAGTGCGGGCACTCGAGGCTTCGCCGGTGGTGGCCCGGAGAGGTCGGGGTCCGAGACAGGGGAGTGGTAGCAGAGGAGGTCCAAGGAGGATGGCGGCGAGGTGTCGGGGATCCTCTTCGGATGTACGCCCTGATCTCCTGCGCCGACCTCTCTCTCCTGCGGCCGCCGCCTCCTCGGGGGGAGGCGACGCCCTGTCACGTCTGCCTCCCTGGCCCTGGTGGGCCGTGTGGAGCATCGAGATCTCGACCCTGCTTGAGGAAGCTGTCGAACCCATCCTTGCGCGACGCACAGATTCGTGTTACCCGTTAGGTAACGCGTCGTCTGCCTGCGTCGTGCACCCAGTGGGGAACATGGACATATACTTCAAGAGCCGAAAATTACAGACAGCGCTGGAGAGCCCCGCTGACTGCAGGAAGCTGTACGGCATGGAGATGGCGAAGAAGATCACGCTACGCATGGCCGCCCTGCGCGCTGCTGCGACACTCGCCGACTTCTGGCCGCCTAAAACCGGCCCTGAGCGCTGCCACAAGCTGACGGCTGATCTCGCTGGGACCTTTTCCATGGACGTGAAACAGCCGTACCGGCTGTTGTTCGTACCTCTCGACCTTCCTCCCGGGCCGCTGCCCGTGGACGAGCGGGAGCTGTGGCAGTTGATTCGTGCAATCGAAATCGTCGGGATCGAGGACACTCATGGATAACACGCGCGGACCGAAATTCGAGCCGAACATCGTGCCGCATCCCGGCGGTATGGTGGTCGAGTACCTTGAATTCAACGCATGGTCGCAGCGAGAACTCGCTCGACGGACTGGTTTGACGCCCAAGACCATCAGCGAAATTTGTGCCGGGAAGGCTCCGATTACGCCTGCCACTGCCATTGCGCTTGAGAAGGTCTTCCATCGCCCCGCGCATCTTTGGCTGAATCTGCAACGACAGTTTGATGAAGCCGAGGCGCGGCGCCGCGTGCGGGATGCGGCAAGCGGATGGAAGGACTGGGCAGACAAATTCCCCATGAAACTAATGAAGCGGTATGGATGGCTTGATGTGCGAGAAGGTCAAGACGACGTGGACGCACTTCTCTCCTTCTTCGCCGTGTCTTCGCCTCAGAGTTGGACCTCAGTTTGGCAGGCAGCTGATGTTTCTTATCGCCAAACTAGAAAGTTTCAGCTGAGCGAGGAGGCGACCGCAGCATGGGTCAGAGCTGCCGAACTTACTGCTGCTGAACTGGAAACATCGCCGTTTGATGAAGCGCGCCTCCGGTCAGTCATTAGCAAGCTGCGGCAATGTACACGTATGCGCGCGGAACAGATAATGGCACCTGTGCAAGAGTTGTGTGGGGCTGCAGGTGTTGCCGTCGTATGGGTGCATGATCTTCCAAATACCGGGATTAGTGGGTGCGCGCGATGGTTGTCTAGCAACAGGGCTCTCATTGCCCTGACGCTACGGTACAAGACGGACGATCAGCTGTGGTTCACGTTTTTCCACGAGTTGGGGCACATCCTCCTTCACCGGCGGGATCGTCCGTTTGTTCTTGATAACGCAATCGAGGACCTGGGTGACCATGTTGTCGACCCCGAAATGCAGCGTTTTGAAGACGAGGCAAATCGCTTTGCGGCAGATACGTTGATTCCTCCCGAAAGCCTGTCTAGGTTCGTGAGGGCTGGCAGGTTTACTAATGAAAGCATACACGATTTTGCTGAGGAGGTGGGTGTAGGGCCTGGCATCGTTGTTGGGCGCCTACAACATGACAAGATTCTATCACCACATCAGGGCAATAGGCTGAAGCAGCGGCTGGCGTGGGGTGTGAGTGACGAGGATTCAAATGATGTAGGAGGCGGCAAATGATCGGAAAGATATTCATAACTTCAAGCGGATACGACCCTGAGCTGGGTAAGCACGTGAAGGACCCATACCTAGGAGATTCGCCCAGTTTGGGTGCGTGTCGGCCCGATATACGGAAGAAAGTCTTCCCTGGAGACCACATCTTTACTATCTCGGGTAAGGTTCGGGGAATTCCCCAGTTCGTGATGGGCGGATTTGAGGTTGCTGCGAAGGTACACGCGAACGATGCGTATCGAGCGTTTCCAGAGCAACGTCTACGTAGGCTCGATGATGGTCAACTGACAGGAAATGTCGTCGTGAACGCGGAGGGCCACAAACACCCCTTGGATACACATAAGCATAATGGATTCGATCAAAGGCTCGAAAACTATTTGATAGGCAAGAACCCAATCGCTTTGGTGACACCGCAAGAGATTGCGCGGGGGCGCAGCGAAACACTTGAAGTTCTATGTGAGGTGCTTAAAAAGCAAGGGATGTCGCCCAAGCAGGTTGTTGGCCGGTTTGGGACCACGCTGAATGAGGAACAGGTACTTGCTCTACGTGCATGGCTGCAGTCAATAAAGCGAGCGGCCTAGGAGATGACCATCATGTCGACCTGCGAGATAGTCCCTACGGGCAAGCGTCGCGACGGTGGTACCAAATATTGGTGCTTGAAACACAAGGCTGACGCGACGGCGAAGTACGGTCGACAAGCACAACTATGTCGCTACGCACATGTTCCTCCGATTCAGGAGCGAGACATCCTGTCCCTGGATATCGCAAGCTATCCGGGTGGTGTTGCTCTATGGGGGGCGGTTCCACCGGTGTATGATACAACGAACCTACCGCTCGATCGCGGGATTCATGTTCATGCCCGACGTGCCTCCGGTGGAGTCAAAGACATAGATAGTACCTACCGAGCCGTAAGACTGTGCGACGGGGAAGGACGCTTGCCGAGTGGCGGAGTTCTAATATCCGAACTAGAGGCAATCTACTATATGGTGACCTCCGCGTTCGGCTTTTCCATGAAGTACATCGAGTGTACCTACTGCGGATGGGCACACCTTGATAAGGACTGGTTTAGCGTTCATCCACATCGCGGTCATCTATGTGCAGGTTGCGGGAAGCAATTTCGAGATGCCGATACCGCAATTGGAAATCCTGCGTTGTGTGTAGCCCAGTACGGCCTGGGTTCGGCAAAACCTCGAAAAGCTACGCGTCGTTGCCGTATACGGCAGTCGGAATATCCTGGTGGCATACAGCTATGGGGATCCAATCCAGCCATCATCAGAACGGGTGAACGGCCGGAAGAGTATGGGATCCACGTTCATGCGTTCGCATTCGCCGCAGAAAGCAAGTTGCCCGTAATAGATGATACGTTTGCTAGCGTTGTGGTGGATGGGGTCGTCCTGGATCCGTTAATGGTTCAGACTCTCATGGCCCAGCGCGCGCTGCCTCATATCGAGAACCGTGTCGTGCACATCGTCTGCGCCTCGTGTGGACTGCCGCACTTCGATAGAGGTGAGCTGGCATTTACTCCACACTCGACGCATATCTGCGAATCGTGTGGCGGTTCTTTGGGCAGCAGTGGTCGCCTCAAGAATGTCATAGGTAACCCACTGGTTGATGTTCTTGGAAAGCTTGCGACGGGGGCGCCGAGACAACCTCAGCAGCAT
The DNA here is from genome assembly GCF_028435265.1 of Polyangium jinanense. Taxonomy (GTDB): domain Bacteria; phylum Myxococcota_A; class Polyangia; order Polyangiales; family Polyangiaceae; genus Polyangium; species Polyangium jinanense. Next base: position 668,235 of record NZ_JAGTJK010000001.1, read on the forward strand.
TCGTTGGGGTTGTTGCCGGAGACGTTGTGAGCACCTGGCACAACGCACAATAGAACACTCACCGCTCGGCTCTGCTGCGTGTCAAGGTTGTCTCTATTGTCATAATTTCCGCGGTCTCCGCCCGCGTCGACGCCTGTCGCGTGCCGGCGGTTGCCCCTCCTGCGCTCGTTGACTCTCGCTATAGCGTGGGTGATCGCAGACGGATAGGCAGCTGCCCGCCCCGCGCCCGCCGTAAGGCCTCGCCATCCCCATCGTGGAGCGACGGCGCGGTCCTTTGGCGCTGATGTCTTGAATGTGCACAGAATCAAACAGATCGGCGATCAGCGGCTCGTAGTTATAGAGGAACTCGAGGGACGAGCCATCGATGAACCTTCCCTGACCCCCGTCAACGGGTCATTGCGGCATGACGCCATTCGCCTTCTCGAAAGGTCCCTCTCTGCGTGACGCCTACCTTCGATAGCGCTCTCGCGTGATCCGCCAGTACACGAGGCTTGCCACCTGGCGCGGGCTCATTCCTTCGACGCGCAGGCGCAGGAAGCGCGCGAGGCGCAAGAGTCCGCCGGGGTTCAAGCGTGCGGCTTTCCGAAGGGTGCCACGGCGCATGGCCTTCTACAGGTAGCAGGCGGGCGGTCTGCTTCCACACGATCCGGACGGTAGGTTTCTCCAGGTGGGCCGATTGGCAGCCGGTCGAGGTGTCTGGAGGCGCCAGACGAGCGAATCGGCAGCCCATCGAGGCGTCTGGAGGCTCCAGGAAGGCAGATCGGCAGCCGATCGAGGCGTTAGGAAGCTCCAGGCGAGCGGATCGGCCCCCGATCGAGCCACCTGTCTCGGTCTGGGCCACCGATGGGTAGCCGATCGGCCCGTCTGTCACGCTTCGTCGTCCTGATCGTCCTCGTCCGACGTCTTCGACGCGAGCGGCTCGTCCGGCGGGGGCTCGGTGAGCTTGGTGCCGGCGGGGACGCGGAGGTCGTAGAAGAAAAGCGACAGTTGTTCGAGCCGGCCGAGCTCCCGGAGCACGCCTTCCACGAGGGACCGCGCGGCAAGGTACCGATTGAGCCACGCCTGCCGCGCGGCCTCGACCTCGGGCGTGATCGATTGCCGATCGACCTGCACATCCTGCGCGTACGCGACGACCGGGGAGAGGGTCTTCATCATGGAATCGAACTGCCCGTGCCAATGCGCAGCGTCACGGACGGTCACCTTGGGATCGGCGAGCTTCGTCGTGATATGCGTGACGGCGAGGAGCACATCATGCGCGGCATTGCCGACGCCGGTCGCGGTGCCATCGCGGACGAAAAAGACCTTCCGATCCACGATCCCTGCGTCATGCGCACCGAGATGTTTGCTGAACTGTCCCAGCAATCGGCGAGCCTGCTTGAGGAGAGGCCGCTTGTCCTGCGTGCCCTTGCGGCGCGCGGCGTCCTTCTCCCGGGCTGCATCGACGGCGGCTTTGACGGCGTGCGTGGTGTCGTCGAGGCGATCGGCGATGTAGTTCAAGGCAGAATCGAACGCGGGGATCTGCCCGACGAGGCGCGTACGGATCTTCTTCGAGGCATACGGGCCGTAGAACTGCGTCTCGTCCTGATCGATGTTCTTGTCTGCCATGGTCTCCTCTGGAGGTGGGAAGGCGTACGACGCTAGGCGAGGGGGCGGGGGGCAGACAAGGGGAATCTGTAAGCGACCTGCCGGTGTCTTGCCGTGTCTCGTCGTCTCGTGGTACGGCAGGAAACCAAGGAGGGGTTCCCATGGACAGAGCCATCCGGTCGAAGCTACTCGCCGGCCTCGTCGCCACGTTCGCCGCCTACTCGACGATCCCGGGGTGCGTCATCAGGTTTGGGCCCATCTCGGAGGAGGAGCAGACCACGGACGACGGGAGGACGGACACGCCTGACCAGCCGGACGAGCCGCAGCCGACGCCCGAGGAGGAGGCGGATCCCTTCGAGGGGATCGATCCCCAGGAGCTCGCGCTCGTGCAGGCGAAGTCGTCGTTGACCACCGCGTACCTCGTCGCGCAGGCCGAGTCCTCGGGGATCGACCCGAGTACGCTCGACGCCGACGCGCTCGGACAGCTCATGGCGCAGTACCTGCCCGCGGCGTCGGCTTCGGCGGATGCGTGGCTCGCAACGCTCGATCCGGCGACGCTCCCGCTCTACACCGCCCCGTACAGCGAGGCGTGCGAATTCGACTTCAACTGCAAATCGAACATACGCTGCGAATACAACGCGCCCGCGGTGAATCATCGGTGCACCGTCACGGACTGTGGCAAATCGAGGTGCTCGATATGTCCAGATTGGGTTGCAGACCTCTTGAAAAGCCTCGTGTTGACCACCTGGTGCGCTTACGTGTGCCAGGAAACGGGGCTTGCGCCGCGCAAGGTGGTCGCCATCGGCGCCGGTGGAATCTCTGCATTCAAGGGCTACTTCGTCGGCCCGATCTGCAAGGAGCCGTGAGGCGTACCGATGGCGGACGACGATCCCAAGGAAGCTCTAGAGGACCGCGCCAGAGTCCTCGCGACGGGCCTTTTTGACGCTTTGAATCTCGCCGGGCTGCTCGCGGCGCCGCGGGTGCTGGCGAATGCATTTCATCAACAAAAGAAAACCCCGACCCGAGAAGCTTTCGCCAAGGTCCTCGAAGATGCGGTGAAGGCATTCGGCTCCTCCGTCGACTCCACGGGGCTCACCCAGGCGCTTTGCGAGCTCCGCGGCCACGTCGCGACCTGGGAGCCGAGGAGCCCCGCCCCGGAGCCCATCGTGCACGCGGCGCGCAGGGTCCTCCAAGCGCTCAATATCCCGGAGCCCGACGAAGGCTGGGATCGCTGGGAAGGCCCTTCCGAGGAACCCGAGCCCCCTCCTCCTCCCGCCATGCCCCGCATCCTCCGCGCCGAACCCATGACGATCGACGAATGGCTCGCCCATGAAGGCCCCGGTGAGCTCGTCGACGGTTTCCTCATCGCGGAGAAGATTTCGACGCCGCGGGAGGACGCGATTGCGGCGTGGTTTCTCGCCACGCTGCGCGACTGGGCCATCCCCCGCGGTGGCGTCGTCCACGGACGGGGTCACAAGCTCGCCGTCTCCCACGCGACCGGCCGAAAGCCAGATGTCTGCGTGTACATGCCAGGCGACCCATCGAAGAAGAACGACGCGACCTCGATACCCGCTCTGATCCTCGAAGTGTTCACGAGGAATCAGGTCGATCTGCGTCGCGTCGGACAACACGCGGCGCGCGAATACGCCCACCTCGGCGTTCGATGGTACTGGCGCCTGGACTCGGTGTCGCGCGTGCTCGAATTTGCGGAGATCGGACCCGAGGGCTACTGCATGCTCGCCGTGATCGCGGACGACGAGCGTTTCCCCGCCCCCAGCCTTGACGGCCTCACCATCGACCTCGCCGCCCTATGGGCCACCGTCGACGCCCCTACGGATCCGCCACCATCGGGGTGAGCCACGGGGCTACGCCCTCGACGCCCCCTTCAGTCCTCGTCCTCGTCCTCGTCCACCTCCTCCTCGTCCTCCCCGGCAAACAGCGCCGCATGCCGCACGCTCTCGATCCCTTCTTCCAGCGCAGACTTCGGCGACGTGAGGGAGAGATCTTCGTCTGCGAACTGGTATCCGTCGACCATGCCCTCCTCCGAAAGGAGAAGGAAGCCGTCGGCCGTCCCCGGCGACACGAGGAGCACGGCGAACGGAGATGCCGGCGGCGTCGCCTCTCCGAACATGCTCCGCTGCGCCGCGCGGTCGCGTATCTCGTCGATCGAGAGAAAGCGGAACGGTCCCCACGAGAGGCCATTCACCCGCTCGTAAAAGCGGACCACGGCCGGGGGCAAAGGTGCGCCGAGGTGCTCTTGCAGCCAGGTGAGGTCCTCCGCCGAGGCGCCGCGGATCGGCGCGTCGTCGGCCGGCAGGTGCGACGCGCGCAGCGCGAGAAGACGCTCGAACCAGTCGTCCCGGTCGAGTGACACCCGGACACCGTCGTCCGGGTGCGGCGGGCGCAGCGCCACCGACGGGCATTGCACGTATTCCGCGCCGTCGCACATCGTCCGCGCGTGGTGCCGGAGGCGGGAGGCGAAGCGGAAGTCCTCGAATGCGCTCGAGTACGTCTCGTACGAGATGCGAATGACGTTCGCCTCCTGCGCGAGCCATACGTCGAAGCCCGGGTACATCGGCCCGAGCGAGGGCACGTCGTCGATGTCCATGTAAAGGACCGGATAGTCGCCTTCGCGATCCGGCGCATTCGAGAGCATCCACACGCGGCGGTGCTCGGCCCCGCCAGGCACGAGGAATCCGTACTCCATTGCCGGCACGTCGAAGAAGGACGCCCAGGATTGCTCGCCCTCCTCGACCTCGCCCGGCTCGGGATCGGAGGGAGGCTCGTCCATGTCGCCGAATTCGGCCTTGGCGATGGCTTCGAGGGAACGCGGGGTCCACCGGAATGCCGGCGCGAGCTCGAACCATCCGAGCGTCGAGAGCCATTGCGCGTCGAAGGCGAGCCACCTCCTCAGGCTCGGCGGCAGCGGCGCGCCGTTCGGGAGCGTGAGCGCGTCGAGGACCTCCGGCGAGAGCGGGCGGAAGTCCTTGTCGTGTTTCGGCCAGGCGCGCTTCTTCTTCTTCGAGACCTCGACGCCGAGCGCTGAAAAGCCTTCCTCACGGACCTTCGCAATCACGCGCTCGACCAGCGCGACGCCCTGCGGACCGCGGTCGTCGAGCGCGTCGAAGAAGCGGCGGTCGTCGCGGATCTTCGCGAAAAGCGCCTCGGTGCGGAACGCCGTCCGCATGGCCTCGCGGCCGCCATACCCGAAGCGTACTGCGTCCTCGACGTAGCCGAGCGCGGCGTCGAGATCGTCGAGCTCGATGGCGACGCACGCGGCATTGTAAAAGATCGCGGGGTTTTTCGGTCCGTGGGGGAGGCAGGCGGCGAGGTATTTGCGGGCGCGTTCGGGATCCTTGCCGAGGTGCGTGTTGTCGTCCTGCACCGCCCACAGCGCGTTGCAGTACGTGGCGAGGTCGGGATTTTTCCCCTGGAGAAGCGCATCGAAGATCACGAGCGCGTCGCGCGGCCGGGTCTTCGCGCACGCGTGCGAGAGCTGGTTCAACGCGCGACGAAAGGAGCCGAACGCATCGGAGCGTTCGAGGAGGCCTATACGTTCGGCGTCGTCGAGGGCGAGGAGCGTCGCGGCGTGAGCTTCGTTGTCAGGCTTGAATGCCTTGCGGAGCGCGTTCTCGCCGGGACCGTTCAGACGGCTGCGGACGAGGGTGGGGTCGAGCCAGGCGTCGGACATGGCCGCGGAGGCTAATCGTCACCTGGGACAACCTCAACATTCACAAGGACTCGTGTCGACGTCCGCCGAGCGCGCGTCGGCGTCGTTTGTCCGCCGTCCCCATGTGCGCATCCGCTGGAATCTTGCTCTCCTACCGGACTCCGCACCGTCAGACCCTTGACGCTCCGTGGGTCGATTCTTACTCTGCATAGACCCTTCGGTCCCAGCGACGCCATGATTCGCTCGATGACCCGAGGCAGAGCATGACGCGGCGCCGGGCGCGAACCCCCCCTACGCGCCCGGCGCCGCGTTCCACCTGACCCTACGGCGCGAGCCTCACGAGGCCGAAATCCGTCCCGGTCTTCGGCGAGAACCCACGACCGGCGAGAATGACCTTTCCGTCCGGCGATAAGAGCCCATCGTACGCGCCCCACGACCCCGGGGCCGATACCACCGCGCGCCCACCATTGCCGAAGCTCGCGTCGGGCTTTCCGTCCGGCAGATACTTGAAGACCACCATCGTCTCGCGGTCGAGCACGGCCTCGGTTGCCACGAAAAACGAGCCGTCCGGCAGGGGCACAACGGCGGGCACGCCCGTGGGCGCGAGGCTCCCGATGCTTTGCTCGACGAGGCCATTCGTTCCGAACGTCATGTCGAGCGCGCCTTTGTCGTCGAGGCGCGTGATCCCGAGATGGGAGGCGTCGACGTCGCCCGGCTTCATGAAGAGGCCCGCCACGAGGAATCCTCCGTTCGTTTGGCGCGCCAGGCGGGTTGCCGGGAAAGAATTCTCGATCGTCGTCACCCCCGCATTGCCGAAGGACGTGTCGAGCACGCCGGTCGGGAGGACACGGACCACGTAGGACGTCGTGGCGCCGCTCCGGCCCGAGGCGATGATCGTGCCGTCCGCGAGCACCACGAGGTCCGTGATCAGCGCCTCCGTCAACTGGAGCGCCAGAAACCCGTCGACGGCGAAGCTCGTGTCGTGCTCGCCCGTCCCGAGGAGCCTTTTGACATAGGGGATGTTGAAGAACGGGCCCTTCGTCGTCCCTCCGATCACGATACGCCCGTCCCCGTCGACGGCGATCGGATTCGGCGTGCCCTGGAGCGGGTGCTGTATGTTGAACACGCCATTGTCGCCGAAGCTCGGGTCGAGCGCGCCCGTCGCGCCGAGCCGCACGAGATGGCGGACGGACGGGTCGAGGGCAACGCCCGCGACGAGCGTCTTGCCGTCCGATTGCAGCGCGACGCTGAGCGCTCTCGAGAGCGAATCGAGCACGACGACGCCCCCCGGGCCGAAGACCCCGTCGAGCCCGCCGTCCGGTAAGTGCCGCGTGATCATCACGTTCGTGAAGTATCCATGGCCATAATCCGTGGTGCCCGCCGAGACGATCTTCCCGTCCGCGGCGAGTCTCACGGACATGGCTGCGTCGAGCGACGCGCCCGATTGCAGCGTGGCGAGCCCTGCCAGGCCGTACGCGTCGTCCTGCGCGCCGTCCGGCGTGATCCGCGAGAGCGTGGTGCCGGTGCTCGGCGGGAAGTCCCACCGCCCAGCGGCAATGACGCTCCCGTCCGGGGCCGCGGTGATGTCGCGGACCCTGCACGCCGGATGGACCGGCGCAATCCCATCCACGCCATACGTCTTGTCGAGGATCCCATTCGCGTCGAACCGAGCCACCTTGTACCCGCCCGAGCCGTTGAACGTCGTGAGCACCTTGCCGTCCGGAAGGAGCTGCATGGATTCCGCGGCGTTCGCGGAGACCGACGTGGTCGCGATGCCATCCCCGTCGCCGAACGTCGGGTCGAGTTTTCCATCCGCGTCGAGCCGCAGGACCGAGGTACCCCCCGTGGCCTCCCCGGTCGCGAAGATCTTCCCATTCGGCGCGACGGCGCAGAATGACGACGCATAGGCCGGGGTCGCGGGGTCGTAATTGAACAGGCGGAGCTCCTCCACCACGGCCTTGCCGTCGCCGTCGAAGCTCGGATCGAGCGCGCCGCTCGGCAAGAGCCGCACGAATGCCATTCCATCGAAGTTTCCGTGTTTGCCGCAGAGGACGATCTTGCCGTCGCCGGTGATGTTCACACTCGAAGGAAACGATCCATTCTCGAACGGGGGTTCGAGGACGCCGCCCTGTCCGAAGCTCGAGTCGATGCTCCCGTCGGCGAGGAACCGCTGCACGAGGTATCCCGGCGAAAGAGGCTCGCCGCTCCGGCCGGCGACGAGGATCTTGCCGTCGCCCTGAAGCGCGATCGAAACCGCCACCCCCTGTTCGCCGAGCGCGAGGCCCGCCTTGCCGAAGGAAGAAACGGGCTTGCCGGTCGCGTCGAAGCGCGCGAGGAGGACGTGGCTCTGCTCGGTGCCGCGCACGGAGAGGCCCGCGGCGAGGATGTCTCCATTCGGAGCGACCGCGACCGCCTGGAACGAGGTCCGGGTCAGGTTGCTCGTGAGCACCTTGCCGCCCTCGCCGAACGAGAAGTCGGGCGTGCCGCTTTCGGTGGCCCGGAAGAGGTACCCCTCGCCAAATGAAGTGTCGGACGTGCCGCCGGCGACGAGGAGCTTGCCGTCCGGAAGGCGTAACGAGGCGTGGACGTGATCCCAATTGGGCTTGTTTCCGGCCGCCGTGGCGACGCCGTCCGTGCCGAAGCTCGGGTCGAGCGCGACGACGGCCTCCGGGACGTTCGGCCCCGAGCCGCCCGAGCCGCCGGAGCCGCCCACGCCACCGGAACCGCCCACGCCGCCCGAGCCGCCCGAGCCGCCGGAGCCGCCGGAGCTCGACGAACTGGAGCTCGAAGAAGGGGAGCCGCCTCCGCCGCCGCAATGCAGGCAGAAGCCGCCGAGGACCATTGCAAGAAGGAAAAAGTGTCGACGCATGTGACCTCCGCGAAGGAGGTCACATTCTCATGTTTGCAAAGCTACCACCATTGGAAACATCACGCGTTTCACGGCGCGATCCGCACGAGCCCGAAATCCGTACCGCTCTTCGGCGAGAATCCGCGCCCGGCGAGGACGAGTTTCCCGTCCGGCTGCAAAAGCCCATCGTACGCTCCCCACGGCCCCGGGGCCGAGACCAGCGCGCGCCCTGCATTGCCGAAGCTCGGGTCGGGCTTGCCGTCGGGCAGGTACTTGAAGACCACCATCGTCTCGCGGTCGAGCACCGCCGTGGTCGCGACGTAAAAACCGCCGTCCGGCAGCGGTATGACCGCGGGGACGTCGGAGGTCACGACGCCCTCGACGCTCCGCTTGACGAGACCATTCTCGCCGAACGTCATGTCACGCACGCCCTTGTCGTCGATACGCGCGATGCCGATCTCGAAGCCGTCGAGGGCGCCCGGCACGATGAAGATGCCCGCCACCAAAAATCCGCCGTTCGTTTCCCGCGAAAGCCGGTTCAGCGCGGATGCATTCTGCACGGTCGTCACGCCCCCGTCGCCGAAGGACGGGTCGAGCGCGCCGCTCGGGAGCAATCGGACCACGAACGAGCTCGTGTAATCCTTCCAGCCCGTGGCGACGATCGTGCCGTCGTCGAGCGCCACGAGGTCGTGGACCTGTCCCAACGTCGCCGGCAGCGTGACCGCCCCGTCGCCGTCGAAGGTCGTATCGAGCGCGCCCGTCGCGAGCAGCCTCGCGAACGAGGGGATCCCATACGGCGAGCCCATTCCAATCCCTCCGACCACGACGCGCCCCTCGCCGTCGACGCCGAGCGTGATCGCCGTGGCCATCGATTCCGGGAGGTTGACGGTTCCATTGACGCCGAAGCTCGTGTCGGGCGCGCCCGACGCGTCGAGCCGCGCCACCCCGTAGGAGCTCGTGCCGAAGGCAGCCCCCATGACGAGCGTCTTGCCATCCGGTTGCAGCGCGAGGTCCACGGCCGGCGAGACCTTGTCGAGCAGGACGACGCCCCCCGCGCCGAAGCCCGCGTCGGGCGTGCCGTCCGAAAGGTGCCGCGTGATCATGGCGTTCGTGGCGACCGTTTGGGCGCCCATCGTGCCGGCCGAGACGATCTTGCCGTCCGCGGCGAGCTTCACCGAAAAGGCGACGTCACGCGTCGCGCCCGATTGCAGCGTGCTGATGCCCCCCTGCCCATACGTGGTGTCCTGCGCGCCGGAAGGCGTGAGCTGCGCGAGCGTCGTGCCGATGTTCGAAAAGCTCGAGCGGGCGGCGCCGACGACGCTTCCATCGGGGGCCAGGGTGATCTCGCGAACCGCGCCCATGGTGGGGAACTTGGCCAGGCCCGCCGTGCCGTAATTCGTGTCGAGGGTCCCGTCCGCGGAGAAATGCGCCACGGCGTAGGGCCCATCGTCGGTTCGGAATGCCACGAGCACCGAGCCATCCGGGAGGATCCGCAAGGACTCGGCCCAAGCCGAGCCGCCGTCCGCAATGGCAAGGGAGGCGAGCGCGTCCCCGCCGCCGAACGTCGTGTCGGGTTTGCCGCTCGAATCGAGGCGGAGCACCGACGTGGCGAGGGGGCTGCCGCCCGCCACGAGGATCTTGCCGTCCGGCGCGACGCCGCAGATCGAGCCGGAGAGGGGCGACGTCCAGTTCGCATCATCGTACAGGTCGAGGAGCGAGGTCATGAGGATGCCATCCTCGTCGAAGCTCGGATCGAGCGCTCCATCCGGCAGGAGCCGCACGAGGGTCGTGCCGGAGCCATCGCCCGGCATGCCGCAGATGACGATCTTGCCCTCGTTCGTGAGGGCCACGGCCGAGGCGAACGACCCATCTTCGAACGGGATCTCGACGATGCCCGCGTTCCCGAACGCCATGTCCACGCTCCCGTCGGGGAGGAAGCGCTGCACGAGGTATCCGGGCTGCTGGAAGGGCGGAAGGAGCAGGCCAGCGACGACGATCTTGCCGTCGGGCTGGAGCGCGATCGAAAACGCCGTCCCCGAGGCGCCGAGCACGAGGCCCCCCTCGCCGAAGGAAGCGACGGGCTTGCCGGTCGCATCGAAGCGCGCGACGAGCACGCGGGTGAGGTTGAGGCTGATTTGCGGCGAAGCCAGGCCCGCGGCGAGGACGTCTCCATTCGGCGCGACGACCACGCCGTGGAACGCGGCGCGGCTGCGTGTCGTCGCGAGCACCTTGCCGCCGTCGCCGAAGGATTTGTCGAGCGTGCCGTCGGCGTTGGCGCGGAAGAGGAATCCCTCGCCGTAGGAGGTGTCCGACGTGCCGCCTGCGACGAGGGTCTTGCCGTCTGGCTGGCGCGTGGAGGCATACACGATATCCCTGTTCGGCTGGCTCCCGGCCGTCGTGGCGAGGCCCGCCGCGCCGAAGCTCGGGTCGAGCGGCAAGAATGTCTCGCCGCCGCCCGCGCCGCCGCCCGCGCCACCCGCGCCGCCCGACGCGCCGCTGCCGCCGGAGCCGCCCACGCCTCCGGAGCCGCCCGCGCCGCCGGAGCCGCCGGAGCTCGATGAACTGGAGCTCGATGAAGGGGCGTCGCCTCCACCGCCGCAATGCAGGCAGAAGCCGCCGAGGACCATTGAAAGAAGAAAGAAGTGTCGACGCATGTGACCTCCGCGTGGGAGATCACATTCTCACGTTCACGGCTCCTCCACCATCGGGAACACCTCCACGCTCAGCGATTTGAGCGCGACGGCGCCTTCCGGCGGCCTTGCCTCCTTGAACGCATTGAGCTGATCACGCGTCTCCCAAATGCTGATCGTCATTCCTTTTCCGGTCGCCGGATCCGTCACGAAATAACTTGCCTTGCATCCGGGCTGCTTTCGCATCCAGGCGCGGTGCGCGCGCGCCTTCTCCAGGTCCGCGTCGCTCGCCTTTTCGTGCGTCACCACCCGGCAGAAACCTTTCGTGGGCACCGACGACGCCGACTTCTCGTTCGCTTTCCACAGGTTCGCCGCGGCCCACAACTTGCCGATCTGCAAGATGGGGTGCGCGCCTTCCACGCCGTAGTCCTCCGGCGTCACGACGCGGCCGCGCACCGAGAAGTAGCCGGTTCGCACGCCGAACTCGTCGTTCACGGCGTACTGACCGCCCGCGGAGCTCACGTGGTAGAGGCTGTCGTCGATCGTCACCTTGTTGCCGTCGACGTGGGTCTTGCTCGCCATGGGCGTACACTACCAAAACTCGGCGCCTCGTCCGCCTTTGAAGCTCACCGGGTTCGTCCCTTCTTTGCTACCCTCGCTCCCGCCGTCATGACCGCACGTGAAGACAGGGCAGGGGGCGAGGGCCTCGATCGTAGGGTGCGTCTCGTCCCTGGGGGCCTCGAGATCGCTGGCGAGGTCGTTCCGCTCCGCGCGGGCGCCGTTCACTACTGGCGCCTCGATCCGAACGAGTGGCGCGCGTGCCTCGAAGCCGTCAAGGCCATGGGCCTCCGCCTCGTCGACATCTACATCCCCTGGGGCGTTCACGAGGTCGCCCCCGGCAAACTCGAGCTCGGCGCGACCGACCCCCAGCGCGACATCACCCGCTTCTGCCGCATCGCCGAGGAGCTCGGCCTGTACGTCATCGCCCGTCCCGGGCCGCACATCAACGCCGAGCTCACGTACTTCGGCCTCCCCGAGCGCATCGTCTGGGACCCGGCCTGCCAGGCGCGATCGCCCGACCAGAACCCGGTGATGCTTCCCATGCTCCCGTTCGCGTTCCCCGTCCCGAGCTACGCGAGCGACGCCTTCCACGACGAGGCCGCCCGGTATTTCCAGGCCCTCGGCCCCGTGCTCACGCCGCTCCTCTACCCGAACGGGCCGATCGTCCTCTTCCAGATCGACAACGAAGGCGCGCTCTACTTCCGCGACGGCGCCTACGACCAGGACTACCACCCCGACGCGATCCGCCTCTACCGCGAGTTTCTCCGGGAGAAATACGGCACCATCGACGCCCTGCGCGCCTCCTACGGCACCGAGCTCGCGGAGGGCGAGGTCCCGTCGAGCCGCCGCGGCGAGGTCAAACGCTTCTCCTCGATCGACCCTCCGCGCAAGTTCGACGCCGAGCGCCCGCGTGACCTCGCGCGCCACCTCGACTGGTCCGAGTTCCACGAGCACCTGCTCGCCACCGCGTTCCAGCGCCTCGGCCGCGCGCTCGCCGCGGCGGGCATGGAGGGGCTGCCCACGACGCACAACCTCCCGCCGGGCCAGGACGCGACGCCGCTCAACGCCGCGCGTGTCACCAAGGTCGTCGACCTCGTCGGGCTCGACTACTACCACGCGGCCGATCCCACGAGCCGCGCCGTCATCGCGCGCCGCACGAGCGAGCTCGCGACGCGCTCGGAGGCCCTCTCCGTCCCTGCGTTCGCCTGCGAGATGGGCGCGGGCTTTCCGCCCTTTTTCCCGCCCCTCGACGAGCGCGACGGCGCCTTCACCGTCCTCTGCGCCCTCGCGTACGGCCTGCGTGGCTTCAACGTCTACATGGCCGTCGAGCGCGACCGATGGATCGGCGCGCCCATCGATCGCCACGGCCGCGCGCGGCCTTATGCCGTCTTCTGGCGGAAGCTCTCGGCCGCCCTTGAACAGACGAGCTTCCACGACCTGCGCCGAAAAACCCCGGTCCGCATCCTCATTCCTCGCACCGAGCGCAGGCTCGCGCGGGTCATGCACGCGTTTGGCCCGCTCTCCGGCGCGTTCTTCTCGATCGTCGGGGCCGGCGCGCGTGAGCGTTGCGTCGAGGACGACCTCGGCCTCGGGTATCCGCTCGCCATCGAGGCCGACAACTTCGCCCGCGCCTTCGAGCAAGCCCTCGAAGCGCGCGGCGTGCCGTTTGCCGTCGTGGGCGGCGAGGACCGCGACATCGCGCTCGGCGACGCGCGCTGGCTCATCTGCGCCACCTCCGGCGCCTTGAAGCCCGAGCTCTTCGAGCGCCTCGCCGAGGCCCACGAGCGCGGCGCGCGCGTCACGATCGGCCCGCGCGAACCTCGCTTCGACGGCGCCTTCCGGCCCCTTTCCGTCCCCTTCGATCTACGCCGCCTCGGCGAGGACGGCCTCCTCACGGGCGACGTCCCCGCTGCGGCCGACGCGGCCGTCTCGCATGCGATCGAGACGCTCGGCCTCCCCGCGTACGCCTGCGACCCTGGCGGCGTCTACGTCACCGTGCACGAGGATGCCTCGGGCGCGCCGCGCGTGCTTTTCATCGTCAATCCTTCCGAGCGGGACATCGTCGCCCGCGTCAGCGCCGGCGCTGCGCGCACGAAGGCGACCGACCTCATCGACGATTCCACCTTCGAGGCCCGCGCGGGCACGCTCGAAGTGCGCATGAAGCCTCGTACGGTGCGTATGCTGGCATTGCGTTGATCGCGGAGGGCATGTCCGTTGCTTTCCAGACCTCACCCCCGCCCCCTCTCCACGCGGTGGAGAGGGGAGATGAAATGCCTCTTTGCCCCTCTCCACCGCGTGGAGAGGGGTTGGGGGTGAGGCTCGGAGGTGCTCGATGAAGAACGTCGTTTTCATAGGCTCGGCCGCCCTCTCGCTGATCGTCGCCGTGGGTCTCGCTGCGTGCGGGGCCGACGAGGCTGGCAGCGACTTCGGGGGTTATTCGGAGCCGCCGGGAGAATCCTCGGGCGGTAACGTCGCGCCGCCACCGGCCCCGCCGCCCTCGGAGGGCACCGACGCGGGCACCGACGCCGCTGCACCTTTTGCGTGTGATGGCCTCGACAAGGACAGCCCTGTCATCCTCTACCTCTCGGCGGACGACTCCAACTCGATGGGCTCTCCCGTCCAGATCCGCGAGCTCTTGAACAAGGGCATCACCCCGTCCGCGAGCCTCGTGCGCACGTACGAGTTCCTCAACTACTACCGCATCCAGTACCCCGCGCCGCCCACCGGCGAGCTCTCGATCCTCCCGCACCTCGGCGAGACCAAGGTCGCGGGCGAGCTCGACCTCCAGCTCGGCGTCCGCTCCTACGACGCGGTCAAGCCTCGCCGCCCCGTGACGATCACGTTCGTCCTCGACACCTCCGGCTCCATGGGCGGCGAGCCCATCGAGCGCGAGCGCGCCACCATCACCGCCATCGCGCAGAGCCTCGCCGAGGGGGATATCGTCAATGCCGTCACCTGGAACACGAGCAACAACATCGTCCTCTCCGGCCACAAGGTCACGGGGCCGAACGATCCGCAGGTGCTCGCGATGGCCGCATCCATCGAGGCGAGCGGCGGCACCGATCTCTCGACGGGCCTCGCGGTCGGTTATCAGCTCGCGGGCCAGCATTACGGCACGGGCCGGCTCAACCGCGTCATCCTGATCAGCGACGGCGGCGCCAACGTCGGCGTCACGGACGAGGACCTCATCGGCCTGCAATCCGAGGACGCCGACAAGGAGGGCATCTACCTCGTCGGCGTCGGCGCGGGCCCCGGCGAGAACTACAACGACCTGCTCATGGATACCGTCACGGACAAGGGCCGCGGCGCATACGTTTATCTCGACAACCCGGCCGAGGCGACGCGCATGTTCGTCGATCGATTCGACGAGACCATGGAGGTCGCCGCGCGCGGCGTGCAGGTCGAGATCACGCTCCCCTGGTACATGCGCATGTTCAAATTCTACGGCGAGGAGTACTCGACGAACCCCGAGGAGGTCGAGCCGCAGCACCTCGCTCCGAGCGACGCGATGATCTTCAACCAGGTCATCAAAGCGTGTGACCCGTCGGTCGTCGATCCGAACGACAGCATCACCGTCGTCGCGCGCTGGAAGACCCCGCTCACGTATCTCGACCGCGAGGTGAAGGTCACCATGACCCTCGCCGATCTGCTCGCCGCGCCGAAGCCCCAGCTCGCCAAGGGCAAGGCCATCGTCGCGTATGCCGAGGCGCTCAAGAATCCGAGCAAGGAAGCCTTCCAGAGCGCGCTCACGCTCATCGAGGAAGCCAAGGCAGGCGCGTCCGACCCCGAGCTCGACGAGATCGCCGCCCTCATCGCCAAGCACCCCGTGCACCTCCAGCCCTGACCCTTTCGGGACGAACGGCGTTGTTGCTTCTCCGCCGGAGAACTCCTAAAAAGGGCCGTGCGAACGATTGCGAAGATTCTCGGAGGCCTCTTCATGAGCGGCCTCGTCTGGGCCGGCTGCAGCGACGATCCCCAGCAAACCCCGGACGATCCGCTCGCCGGCCTCCCCAAAACCTATGCCCGCGTCCAGTGCGGCCGCGTCTTCGCCTGCTGCGACGCCGCCGAGCGGGACGACGTGCTCCTCTTCGACCCGGTCCCCGCGACCCAGCAGGAATGCGAGGCCCGATACGAGAGCTTTTTTGGCGCCGTCGTCGTCGACCTCCGCAAGGGCATCGACGCCGGCCGCCTCGTCTACGACGCGGCGCGCTCGGACGCCTGCTTCACGAAGGCCGAATCCGCGACCTGCGCCGATTTCTTCGGCACCGATTTCCTCGAAGAGGACCTCGATTGCGAGGCCGCGTTCCAGGGCACCGTCGCGCTCGGCGGCGCCTGCCTCGCCGACGACGAATGCAAGGACCCTGGCGCCTCCTGCGCGGGCGCCTCGGGCGCGGATCTCGGCACCTGCAAGGCCCCGCCCGGCGAGGGCGAACCTTGCCAGGACGGCCTCTGCGGCCCGGGCCTCACGTGCCGGCTCGACGAGGGCATGCTGAAATGCGTCGCCCCGACCGCCGACGGCGGCGCGTGCGAACTCGATATCGATTGCCAGAGCAGTTATTGCGATTTCCAGTCCGGCGTCTGCGCCGCGCCCGCAGAGGTCGGCAGCGCGTGCTCCGTCAATGCGGGCTGCGCGAGCGGTTATTGTGACGTCGCGGCCGGGACGTGCGCTGCGAAGAAGACCGACGGCGCGGCGTGCGTCACGAGCGTCGAATGCGCGAGCGGCTTCTGCGACGACGCTGCGGGCGCGGGCGCCTGCGCGCCCACGAAGCCGGACGGCGCGGCTTGCATGGTCTCCGCCGAATGCGCGAGCGGCCTCTGTGACGCCGGCGCTTGCAGCCCGAGCACTGGCACCCCCGTCTGCGACGGCCTCTGACCGCACGCTCTTCGAAGTCGCGCGGCGGCCTGCCGTTCCGGTTGACGCCGCGCCTCTTTCATCCCAGGTCTCCGGTTCAGCGAGGCGTGCTGTCCATGGACCGAGATCGCTGGCTCTCCGTTGTGCTGAGGACGGCGCTGCTCGTCCTGTTTTTCTGGATGATCCGGACGCTCCTCGTCCCGATTGTCCTGGGCGGCCTCTTCGCGCTCCTCCTGAGCCCCCTTGCCGAGAAGGCGAAACCCCGGCTGGGCCGCGCCGAGCGCCATACGCCGCTCCTCTTCACGTTCGCCACGATCATCCTCGTCGTGATCCCGTTCGTCTTCTTCACGATCGAGGCCATCCAGTCGATCAGCGAATTTCTGGCCCGTGATTGGACGCCGACGATCCAGCGCTTCCAGTCGTTCCTGACCGAGGGCATCGACATTCGCGGCCGGAGCATCCACATCGGCGGTCCTCAGCTCCAGGCGGCCATCCAGAACATCGGCCAGCGCGCGGCGTCCTTCGCGGCCACGTTCGTCGGCGGCATGGCCACGGCGTTGCCGGGGTTCATCCTGAGCCTCTTCCTGTTCGGCGTCTCGCTTTATTATTTCCTGCGCGACGGCGGCAAGCTCGTCCGCTGGATGTTCCGCTTCTCGCCATTCCCGCCGAACCAGACGCGCGAGCTCTTTGCCTCCGTCCGCGAGACCGTCAATGGCGCGATCCTCGGCATCCTCGCGACGGCCGTGGTCCAGGGCAGCCTCGCGCTGCTCGCCCTCAACGTGTTCGGCGTGCCAAACGCGTTCTTGCTCGGCGTCCTCGCCGCGCTCCTCTCGTTCATCCCGCTCGTCGGCACGACGCCGGTCACGGTGGGCTCGACGATCTACCTCTTCGCCACGGGGCACGTCGGCAGCGCGATTGGAATGGCGATCTCGGCCGTGATCATCGGCCTCTCCGACAACGTCGTCCGCCCCTGGGTGCAGAGCTCGTCGACCCGCATGCACCCGCTCATCGCGCTGGCCGGCATCTTCGGCGGCCTCGAGCTCTTCGGCCCGGTCGGCGTCTTCCTCGGCCCCGTCATCGCGGCCATGGCCGTCTGGACCGTCGACACCTACGCGAAGCTCCACCCCCCGCGCCGTGAGGCGACCGCACCGCCCACGGACAAGGACACGATCGTGCCCCCGCCGTCGAAGCCCGCGCCCGCGCCGGAAAACCCGCCCTTGCCGTGACCTCAGTGTGCCGGGCGTGGCGCGGCGTCGAGCCGCTGATCGAGCTCGGCCTTCACCTTCAGGAAGACGTGCCGTTCTGCCTCGGGCACGGCCGTGGCGGGCGGGGTGAGGAGAGTCTCGGCGTCGAAATAGGTACCCTTCGCGCGTGCGCTGAAATGCAGGTGGGGCCCCGTCGAGCGCCCCGTGCTTCCGACATAACCGATGAGCTGGTGCGCGCGCACCTGATCACCCACCTCGAGCCCTTGTGCAAACTTGGAGAGATGGGCATACCCGGTTTCGGTCCCGTCCGGATGCACAATGGCGACCCAGTTTCCGTGCGCCCCGTGGGGGCCGACGAAGCTTATGGTGCCGCGATACGACGCATAAACCGGCGTCCCTTTGGGCGCGCCGAAATCCGTCCCCTGATGCGGCATCGGCCGGCGCAGGATCGGGTGCATGCGGCGCGGGTTGAAGGGGGACGTCCTGCGCAGATTGGCGAGGGGCGAACGCCAGCCGGTCGAGCAGGCCTGTGTCCCCGTCGCGTCGAAATAACCCTGCAACTCGTGCCCTACGAACTCGTAAAACCGAGACGGCTCGCCGACGGGCGGCCGGTACTCGACGGCGAGGATATGCGTGTCGCGGCTGCCGTCTTCGGCCCCTTTTTCGTCTGCGACGAGCCGGATCGTGGCCCCTTCGCGATGGTCGTCGTCGGGCAGGCAACTGCCGAGCGCGTCGTCGATTTCGTCGAGAAAAACCTCGTCGAGCTCCCCTCGGGCGGCGGAGGGCCCCGGCGATACCCATACGAGCGCGCCCGCCTGCTCCTGCTCGGGCGTGACCAACTCGCGGTGAGCCGCTTCCGTGCTTGCTGACGGGGCGGCCGCTGTTCGCTCACCCGCCGCGCGGGCCCAGGACTTCTCCAGCGAGACGGACCAGCAGAAAAACGGGATCCACGCCAATCCGAGGATCGCAATGCACCCGAGCGCGACGTCGAGCGTGGCGATCGTGCGCCGTGAGGAGTCTGGATCGAACGGCTCCATCGAAGAGAGCGAAGTTTTACCAGCACCGATCGGGGCGTGCAACTTGCTGGCACCCCTCCCTCGCTCCCGAGGCTTGCGCCGCCGCTCCACGCGTGCACAATGGGTGTGACTCGAGGAGTCGAGGCCATGATCTCTCACGTTGAGATGATCACACGCATCGTCGTGGGTACGGCGCTCGGCGGAATCATCGGCTACGAACGCGACCGGCACGGCAAGCGCGCGGGCCTGCGAACGCACCTCCTCGTCGCGACGGCATCGGCCACGTTCATGGTCGTGTCCGCTCACTTCGTCTACTTTCAAGGGTACACGGAGGGGGAGCTCGTCGAGGTGGACGGCTCACGCATCGCGGCCTCCGTCGTATCGGGCATCGGCTTTTTAGCGGGCGGCGTCATTCTGCGGACCGGGCTGACGATTCAGGGGATCACGACCGCAGCGGGCCTCTGGCTGGTGACCGCGATAGGTCTCTGTGCTGGCGCGGGCATGCTGCTCGAAGCCGCCGTCGTGACGGCCATGGGGCTCGTGGTGCAGACGGTCGTGCGGCGACTCGAGGGCAAAAGCAACGTGCTCGTCCGGAAGCGCGTCTCGGTGGTCCTCGCCGACTCCAAGCAACTCGACGACGTGGAGGCATTGCTCGATGAACTCCACGTCGTCGTCTTCAACATCGACTACGAGCGGCGCCTCGATGAGGAGCGGCGGATCTCCATCACCTTCGACGTCGGTTTTCCATCGGCGCTCCGCGTGGGCGACCTGATCGAGCGGCTCGAACGGCTCAAGGATGTTCGGCGGGTGCACGTCGAGAATACGCACTGACGCCTTCGTCCTCGGGCCTGCTCAGAGCCACCCCTGTTCCCGGTAAAACCGCGCCGCATCCGCGAGCGACACGTCGAGCGGCCGTGACGTATACCCGAGCTCCCGCGCCGCCCGCTCCGACGACAAACGCACCCGAAACGTGCTTTGCAGCGCCATTTCGTGGCTCAGCATCGGCGGCCGGCCCGTGAGGCGCGACGCGCTCTCCATCAGGAACGACAAACCCATCACGGCTCGATCCGGCAGCGTGAAACGTGGCGCCTTCCCGCCGGCCGCCGCGGCGATTCGCGTGAGCAGCGCGCGCACCGAGAGCGCCTCGCCTCCGAGGATGTAATGCCGCCCGGAGCTCCCCCGCTCGGCGGCCGCGAGGTGCGCCGTCGCCACGTCCCGCACGTCGCACGTCGTCCGGATCCCGTTCGGCGCGGCGATCGTCGTGCCCTTCCGCGTCGCCCAAAAGAGCGGCAGCACGTTTCGTTTCCAGTCACCCGGACCGAACACCGCCACCGGATGCGTGATCACCACGAAAAGCCCCTCGCGCCCGGCGCGCTCCACCTCCTGCTCCGCCAGCCATTTCGTGTGCGGATAGACCATCTGGAGCGGCGCGAAATTGTACGGGCTCGTCTCGTCCACCGTGACGACCGCATGGGGAGGCGGATACGGCTTTCCGATCGTCGAGCCCGTCGACGTGAACACGAATCGCGGGACGCCCGCGCGCCGCGCCGCCGAGAGCATGTTCCGCGTGCCCGTGACGTTCGTCCGCTCGATCTCCACCCATTTCGCGCGCCACATTCGCACGTCGGCGGCGACGTGATACACGACCGACGCGCCGCGCATGGCCTCGGTCAGCGTCTCCACGTCGTCGAGATCCCCCCGCACGATTTCGAGCGCGGCCCGCGGCAGGTCTCCCGGCAAATCCCCGCTCCGCGACAGCGCGACCACGTGGTGCCCCGCTTCGAGGAGCTGCCGGATGATCTCCCAGCCGAGAAACCCTGTCCCGCCCGTCACGAATGCGGTCTTTCGCCGCGGAATGCCGTTCATGCTCGTTTCCCTCGCCTGGACGGCCGTGGACGGTCGAGGTAGGCGCGCGCCTCGGCCTCGGACGCGAAAAACACGATCTGCATCTCGCGCGGCGCCGTCCCGATGAATCGCGCCGCCCGCACGACCATTTCGGTCACAACCCGGATCGTGAAGCTCGCGCCGATGCAGAGGTGGGTCATCGGGGTCGTGACGCGCTTGCCCTGCAGCACCCGCCGCGCCTCGATCGTCGCTCCGGTGACCGCGGAGAGGTCGCAGAGCACGAAGATATGGTCTTTTCCTGCGGACCAGTCCGATTGAAAATCGAGGAGCCCTTCGAGCGACGGACCGTCGATTTCCCCCGAGAGGCGCATGGCGAAGACGTTCGGCTCCTCGATCCACGCGACTTGCTCCCCGAATTGCCGCCTCATTCGCCTCCGCACCTCACCGGATGAGCTCGCGTAGTTCCTTGCGCCGCTCGGCGAGCCACGTCCGCGCCTCGGCCTCGGATTCGAAAAAACCGAAATCGACGCGCCGCTTCGTGAGCAGACGGCCGGCCGTGAGCACCATCTTCGCGAGCGTCCTCGCGGTGAAGCTCGCCCCCAGAATGGCGACCGCGCCCGGCGCCTTCCGCTCCCGGTTCCACGCGACCATTTCCCGCCGCGCCTCGGTCGTGATCGTACCGGCCTGCCCCACGTGGATCAGGATGAGCCGGTAGCCGTGGCGTTTCTCCAGGTCCCCGCGGAGGGCCTGCATGTACCGCTCGACCTGCGTGTCGTAATCGCCGCGGAGCCACACGACGAGCAGATCGCCCTCTTCGCGGATCTCGACGGTCGTGGGTTTGTCCGGGAAGTCCACGGCGACCATCTCACCACCTCTCGATGCGCCACCCGCGCTGTCGGGCGAGGCGTTCGAGCCGCGGATCGGGATTCACGGCGACAGGCTTCGCCACCCGTTCGAGCAGGGGCACGTCGGTCACGCTGTCCGAATAAAACGTCGCCTCTTCGAGCACGAACCCGAGTTTGTCCGCGAGCGCCTCCGCGCGCCGCACCTTCCCTGCGCCGAGGCAAATCGGCCGCTCCGCCCGACCCGTGAAATGGCCACGCGCGTCGATCTCGAGCTCGGTCCCCACGACGTGCTCGATTTCGAGTCGTTGCGCCAGCGGCCGCGCGGCGTACTTCGTCGCGCCCGTCACGATCGCGCAGACGTCGCCGGCCTCCTTGTGCCTCTTCACCGCGCGCCGTCCCGCGTCGGCGACGTGCCGCTCCACGTATTTGCCGAACCAGTCTTCGCAGCGCGCGATGAGCGCGCTCTCGGGCGTGCCTGTAAGCGGCGCGAGCGCCCTCTCCGCCATGTTCTCTGCGTCGAGGAGCCCGAGCGTGTATTGCCCGACCCAGTAAAACGTCTTCAAGAGGTCGAACGTCGACGCCTCGCCGATGTCGCGCAGATACCGCACGTAAAGGCTCGCGGTCTCCTTGCGCACGAGCGTGCGATCCATGTCGAAGAGCGCCGCGCGGGGTTTCGGTGCGTTCATCGCGAGAACCCGTAGCCGCGCTGGAGCGTCGCCGAGAAGATGTTGCAGAGCGCGTGGAACACGACGCCCGCGCCGACGCCGCCCGTCCGCGCGCGCAGCCAGCCGAAGACGAGCGACGGGAAAAACACCGCGAGCCGGTCCACGCTCGGCACGGTCAAAAAATGCCCAATCGCGAAGATCGCCGACGAGACGATCAAGGAAGGGCCGAGCTCCGCCCCGAACACGCGCCATCGGGGCGGCCACGCGGCGTCGAGCCGGGTCTGGAGGTATCCCCGGAAAAACGCCTCCTCGGGCAGCGCCACGGCCAGAAAATGCCCGGAAATCTCGTTCAACGGCGACTCGAAGCCCCGGAACACGAAGGGCATCTTCACGCGCCAGAACAGCTTGAAGCCGAACCAGAACGGCGGGAAAATGATCGCCGCGAGCAAAAGCACCCAGAGCGAGGCCGAGGCCGCGTCACGCAGCAGCCTGCGCCGATCGAGCGGGAGCGGCTCGAGCAGGCCTCCGAGCGAGAGCCCGTGCGCGCGGATCACGTGCTCGTCTCCGCGCAGGACGAGCCACCACGTGACCGCGAGGAACGCGAGCCCCACGGCCGTGCCCGCGTGATCCTTGGGCGCGAGGTACGAGAGCGCGGTCACGAGGAGCGTCGTGGCGAGCGCGACGAGCAGCGGGCGGCGCGCGTTCGGCGCCTCGGGGACGGGCTCCAGGGGCGCGGCGGGCGCGGGGCTCTCGGCGCCGAGGCCCGGGGCGGGCGGCGGCGCGGGGGTTTCGAGGGGGGCGGGAGGATCCGGCAGCACGCGCCGGCGAGGATAGCTTCGTCTGGCCGGCGGCGCGAGCCCGTGGTCAGGGGGTGGTCCGGGAAGATCTTCGATTTTCTGGCCTTCCTGGGGACGGTGGGTACAGTCGGCTCGTGGTGCTCGGTTCGCTTCTCCGCTCCCTCGGCCCGTCCTGTCTCGCGGCGCTCACGTTCGGCGCGGGCATGCTCTGCACCCGTCCGGCGAGCGCGGTCTCGCCGTTCCTGGTGACGCCTGACGCCTCCGTGGTCGATGCGAGCCCGGCGTATCGATACGCGAACATGACGGACGACGAGGCATTCGCCGAGCTCGACAAGAGGAGCCTGCCGTACGTGCGCATCGACCCCGTGCCCGGCGTGCGCGCGCCGGTCCGGCTCACCGGGCGCCTGCACGGCGTGTTGATCCATTCGGCGTTGCCGGAGGAGCAGCGGTCGACGTCGATGTTCGAGATCCTCGACGCGCGCTTGGCGCTTGCGCTCGACGATTTCACGGCGGTGCTCGAACGTCACGAGATCGACGAGCTCGTCCATTACACGATGTACCGGCCGAACGTGCCCCGCGAGATGCCTGCGCCCGTGGTGGCGAAAAAGGCGCCGGCGCAGAGGGAAGCGCCGAAGAAGGAATCGGCGAAGAAAGAGGCGCCCAAGAAGGAGACGCCGAAGGCGGATGCACAGAAGGCGGAGGCGCCGAAAGCGGAGGCGCCGAAAGCGGAGGCGCCGAAAGCGGAGGCGCCGAAAGCGGAAACGCCCAAGACAGGCTCGAAGCTTCCGCAAGCGAATGCGGCGAAGGCGTCGGACCTTGGCAAAGGCGCGCTCGGGACCAAGCATTCCGAGGGCGCGACGAAGGGCACGAAACACAAGGCGCCCGCCGCGGTCCAGGCAAAGCCGCGCGAGATGGTGACGGCGAGCGAAAAGCCGAAGACCGCGCCGCATCATGCGCCGAAGACCGCGCCGCATCATGCGCCGGCGAAGGCCGAGGCGAAAGCGGCGCCGGCGAAGCCCGAGGTACAAGCCGCTCCCGCGAAGACCGAGCCTCACGCAGCGCCGGCGAAGACCGTGCCCCACCCGCGCTGGGCCCCGCCGGGCACGCGTCATCCCGCGGGGCTCGCGATCGACGTCGGCCGATTGCGTAAAAAGGACGGCACCTGGATCAGCGTCCTCGACCATTTCCACGGCAAGATCGGCGAAAAGACCTGCGGCGAGGGAGCCCGCAAGCCCGAGCAGCCCGTCGCGCAGGAGCTCCGCGCGCTCGTGTGCGAATCCCAGGACGCGGGCATCTTCACGTACGTGCTCTCGCCGAATTACAACACCGACCACGCCGACCATTTCCACATGGAAATCAAGCCCGGCGTGCGGTGGTTCCTCGTGCACTGACCGGCGCCTATCGCAGCGCTTTGAGTGGCGATAGGACCCCATATTTGAGATCGATCGGCAGCTTGAGGGTGCCGCCGAAGACCATCTCGACGGGGGGGAGCGGGCCGTCCGAGAGCGGTGCGAACGGGATGTCGAGCTGGAACGTGATCGAGGCGAATCCGATCGACACGAAAGGCGCGAGGTGCGCGCCGACGAACGCGGCTCGCTCCTTGGTCGCGCTTTCGAATGTGGCCCCGACCTCGGCACCGAAGATCGAGGTATTGATCTGCGGGCCGAACGAAACCCGCGCGCGCTCGAAGCCCACGGCGCTCGCCTGAACGAAGCCTCCGTATCCCACTCCTCGGCCGGACGCGTTCCCGTAATGCACGAACGTGATCTCACCGCCGAGTAGCCCCAGCGCGGGCTGCTCAGGTCCGAACACGACGCCGCCCATCGGCCCGACCGTGAAAACGTTCCACCCGTCGGCGCGGCTCGGGCTCGTGGAGACGAGCAGCATGAGGGCAACGGCGAGCGAGGAGACCCGGCGGCGCATGAACCGGGGAGCGTGGGGGAGCGCCTGGGCCGCGTCAATCGAATCGCGCTTCGCGCGGCGAGGTTTTTCTTGGCGTCCCGGTCGTGGCGGACATCGCGGAGGCGCAGAGAAGGCCGGAGCTCGCGGTTCTGTCGGCAATGGCGCACGGGCAGACGAAAACTGCGTTCGAGGTGGCCGTGGCTGCATTGACCGCGAGCGTTGAGCATCGAGGACACGGCGACCCGTGCGCTCTATGTGGATCTCGTGCTAGTCGGTGGTCCGGCCGGCCTGGAGCGCCGCTTCGTACCCGCCCGGAATGTAGAGCGGCAGCTCTCCCCGCGCGGCGGTCTGCTCCTGGTACGCGCGCATCCGCCTCTGGCCTTCCTCGGCGACGTCGAGCCCCAGGAATTCTTTCGCCTCGAGCTTGATGCCTTCGGGGAGCGGGAGCGAGCCGCCGAAGTACACCGAGCGCTTGATGGCCGCGAGGCTCGGCTTGTGGCGCTTGGCGAGTTCGTCGGCAAGCGCGATGGCCTTCGCGACCACGTTCGCCTTCGACACAACGGCGTCCACTGCGCCGATCTCCAACGCCTGCGCCGGCGTGAACGGTTTGCCATCGAGGATGGCCAGAAGCGAACGATGGACGCCCAAAAGGCGCGTCAGTCGCTGGCTGCCGCCCCCACCGGGCATGATGCCGAGCAGCACCTCCGGCTGGCCGATGAACGCGTCGCTGTCCGCCATGACGCGCAGATCGCAAGCCCAAGCGAGCTCAGCACCCAGGCCGAGCGCGGCGCCTTCCAGCGCGGCTACGAAGACGGCGGCGACGCTGTTCATACGCAGAAAGAGCGCGTGCAGGCGATCGAGGCCGACGTAGTCCGGCGGCGGAGGAGGGGCGGCGGCCCCCGACTGCTGCCTCGCCAGATACTGCGCGCCCCCCTCCTGCAGCCACTTCACGTCCGCGTGGCTGATGAAGCGCGTCGGGTGGCTGCTCGCGAGCACGACGGCACGGACGTCAGGATCCTTGTCCACTCGCTCCACCAGCGCTTCCAGCTGCCGCGCCAAGTCGGCGCCGAACACCTGCAGCGGCCCCGCGTCGATGCGAACCAATAAGGTGGCGCCGCGCGCCTCGACCGCCAATTGCGCCTTGGGCTCTTGTGCTTGGGTCATCTCATTCCTCATCTCTCGTTGTTCTCAGGTGACCAAATGGTGTGCGTGCGGGCGCGCCCGCTCGCCGAAGTGGGGTGGGCGAAAGCGCGGCGCGCCGCGGGCTCTCGCGTCGTTTCAAATCAGCGGATCCGTACGACCGTGCGGCCGCGGACCTTGCCTTGCAGCATCTCTGCCGCGACCCCGGGGACGTCCGCGAGGCCGATTTCGCGCGTTGCGGACGCGAGCTTTCCAAGGTCAAGATCGGTCGCCAGGCGCGCCCAGGCCTGCTTCCGCCGACCTGGGTGCGTGCACGGAGTCGATGCCGGCCAGGGTCACGTTGCGCAAGATGAACGGCGCCATGGATGCGGGCAGGTCCATGCCCTGCGCCAGCCCGCACGCCGCGACCGCGCCGCGGTACTGCGTCTGCGAGAGGACATTGGCGAGGGTGTGGCTGCCGACGGAGTCCACTGCGCCGGCCCACCGCTCCTTGCCAAGCGGGCGCCCCGGCTTCGATAACTCTTCTCGGTCGATGCATTCGGCCGCCCCCAGGGAGCTCAGATAGTCCGCTTCCGCCAAGCGTCCGGTCGACGCGAGGACCCGATAGCCGAGCGTCGACAGCAAGGAGATCGCGACCCCTCCCACGCCGCCGTTCGCGCCGGTCACCAGGATCGGCCCGCGGTCGGGAGCGAGCCCTGCGTGCTCGAGCGCGAGGACGCACAGCATCGCGGTGAAGCCGGCGGTACCGATCGCCATCGCGTCCCGTGTGCTGAACGCATCCGGTACGGGCACGAGCCAAGCTCCAGGCACCCGGGCCTGCTCCGCGTAACCGCCGTGGTGGGTCTGGCTGAGCCCCCACCCATTCGCCAGCACGCGGTCGCCTGCCTTGAAATTCGCGTCCTCGGACGACTCGACGGTCCCGGCCAGGTCGATGCCGCCCACCAGCGGGAGCACCTTCATGATATCGCCGCGTCCGGTCAGGGCCAGCGCGTCCTTGTAGTTGACCGTCGACCACTCGACGCGAAGCGTGACCTCTCCCTCACCCAGCTGGTCCGCGGGCAAATCTGTCAGCTCCGTCGAGAGGCCCGACGCCGATTTTCTTGTGAGCAGTGCGTGCATGTCGCCTCCGGGTCACGGACGTTTAGGTCGCCACCGCAGGCATTGCAAGAACGCACAATTTTCGCCTATACTACCATTTTTGTAAGTATGAGATCCCGACGTCACGATCCGAAGAGCGGCTGCGGCGTGGAAGCCACGCTATCGGTGGTCGGCGGGCTGTGGAAGCCCCTGATCTTGTTCCATCTCCTCGGCGGCAAGCTGCGCTTCATGGAGCTCACGCGGCGCATCCCGACCGCCACGCAGCGGATGCTGACGCTCCAGCTGCGCGAGCTCGAGGAAGACGGCGTGCTGGTGCGGCACGTCTATCCGCAGGTGCCGCCCAAGGTCGAGTACGAGCTCACCGAGTTTGGGCGCACGTTGGCGCCCGTCCTGCGGACGCTCCGCGACTGGGGGGCCACCTATCTGCGCGCGCGTGGAATCGAGCCGAATCCCCTGCCCGGCCGTAGTCCCAAAGCGAGCCCGCGCGGGCCCACCCGTGCTCGGTGATCGCGAGGGCGATTCACTCGGGCGCGCTCGGCGGTCGCACGCTCTCCGCGACGCGCGCTCTTCACCGAGGGCCTCTGCGGTCAGACGCTCGCGCGAGCTGCAGGAACGGGCTCGCGGACGCCACGCCAGGTGCGCCCGCACTCGACGCACGGATGTTCGTTCCCCGGCTCCCTCCCCTGGATCTCCGTCCAGCGCTCCCGCGACAGACCTGAACGCCCGTCCTCCCATTTACGATTTTTTCGTCCCGACACGCAACTGCCGCCCCCTTCCTGTCGACATGAGTGCGTGGGGGTCATGCTCGGACGAACCCCTGGGAGGACGAACTCATGCTCATCGACGTCGCAGCGCTTCCAACCGATTCGCTCGTGGGGACCCGTTATCGTGTCGTTCGTTTGATCGGCGGCGGTTCGTCCGCCGACGTATTCGAGGCCGCGGGCCCTTCCGGCGAGCTCTTCGCCATCAAGGTGCTCCGTCACGAATTGCGTGACTCCCAGGAGGCCGCCGCGCGCCTCCTCCAGGAAGGGCGCCTGCTCGCTTCGCTCCGCCACCCGAACCTCGTCCCTCTGCGTGAGATGGGAATGACCCGGGACGGTCGTCCTTTTCTCGCCATGCCCCGCCTCGCCGGCGAGACCCTCCGCGAAACCCGCCTCCGCAAAGGCTCCCTCGCGCCCGCGTTCGCCGCGTCCGTCGTCGCCGGCGCGCTCGATGGATTGCATGCCGCCCATCGGCAGGGCGTCGTGCACCGCGACGTCAAACCCGGCAACATCTTCCTCGTGGCCGCGAATGCCGCGCCCCCGCGCCCTGCGATGCTCGATTTCGGCATTGCCAAGGTCTCCGGCGCCGCGGCTCTCTGCACCACGCAGCAGGAAATCATCCTCGGCACGCCCCGCTACCTCGCCCCCGAGCAGATCCTCGGCGGGCGCGTCGATGCTCGTACCGACGTGTATGCCATGGGCATCGTCCTCTTCGAATGCATTGCCGCCCGTGGCCCTTTCGATCTCCTCGCCGGATCCGATTTGCTCACCCTCATGCGCGCCCACCTCGGCCTCGCACCGCGCCGCCTCGACGACGTCGCCGACGCGCCGCCCGCCCTCGCTCGCGTCGTCGCGCGGGCCCTCGAAAAGAAACCTGCGCGACGTTATCCCACGGCCGCCGCCTTCGCCGCCGCGATCCGCGGCGCCGTCGCGCCCGAGGCTTTCTCCGGTGCCGAACGGAGGGCGTCGTGACAAACGCTACCCTCCGCACGGACGTCCACGAGCGTTCCACCCAGCCCGACGAGAGCCTTCCCCCTCTTTCCACCCGCTCCCCCGTGCGCTCCACGCCTCTTCGCTGCGGCGAGCGTGCGCCGGGCACGCCTTGGATCATCCTTCGCCCCCTCGGCAAGGGCGGCGTCGGCGAGGTCTTCGAGGTCGAACACGCCCTGCTCGGGCGCCGCGCCGCGCTGAAAGCGCTCCTCCCCGCCAATGCCGAGCGCCACGGACTCGCAGAGCGTATCGCCGACGAGGGACGGATCCTCGCCCGCGTGCGTCATGACAACCTCGTCGAGGTCCTCGACCTCGGATTGCTCACGGACGACGGCCGCCCCTACCTCGTCCTCGAGCTCCTCGAAGGGCGTGACCTCCGGGCCGAGCTCGCTCGTATCGGCGTCCTTTCCGTGCCGACGACCCTCACCATTGCATCGCAGGTCCTCCGCGGCCTCGGCGCGCTTCACCGCGCGGGCTTCGTGCATCGTGACATCAAGCTCGAAAACCTTTTCCTTTGCGATGACGGTCGCGCCAAGATCCTCGACCTCGGCGCCGCCGAGCCCGCCTCGGGCTGCGAAGGCCCGGGCGCGCGGGGCGCCTCGCTCGGGACGCCGCGCACCATGGCGCCCGAGCAATTCGAGGGAAAACCCGTCGACGGGCGCACCGATTTGTATGCCCTCGGCCTCGTCCTGTACGAGCTCGTCGCCGGCCGTGGCCCTTTCGACGACATCAAAGACCTCGATGCCCTCCGTTTTGCCCACCTCGATCGGATCCCCGCGCCCCCGTCGTGGTTCGCGCCGCAGCCCATTCCCGCGGCCCTCGACGCGTGGATCCTCCGCGCCCTCGAAAAAGACCCGGACGACCGCTTCGCCTCGGCCGAAGCCATGGCCGCCGAGATCCCCGCGCTCGTCGCCCCTCTTTACGCCCCCACCACGCGAGCCGCCGAGATCACCACGCCGTCCGCTTTCTCCGCGGACGTTTCTCGCCCGCCTTCCCGGAGCGGCGTCACGCCGCTGTCGGAAGGCACGCGCCGCATGGTGGTCTCTGTCCTTGCCATCGTCTCGCTTGCCGCGGGTCTCGCCCTAGGCAGGCTCCTCGGGCCCCACACTTCGTTCGGCGGCGTCGTGAACGATCCGATCCCTTCGCGATCGGTGTAAGGTCTTCGTGCACGCCTCCGTTTCCACCGGCGAACGGCGCGAGCCGTGGGGAGAACGACGATGGACCTCATCCGACGTGGGTTTTTGGCTGTTTCGTTAGCGACGCTGTTTTCCTCCGCCGTCGGCTGCGGCGGGAGCACCTACACGGGCGGTGGCTCGGCGGCGCCGAGTGAGGCGAGGGCTGTCGAGTCGTCCACCCCGGCCGGCACGGCCTCCGCCGGTCAGTTTGGCAGCGATTCAGCCGCCTTCCCCGCCGCGGACGAGGCTGCGCCCGCCGCGCCTCCGCCGCCCCCGGCCGCCGTGCAAGGGACCGCCTCCCAGCGCCCCGGCGCGTTCGAGGCCGAGGCCAAGCGCGCCGAGGTCATGCAGCCCGAGCCGCCGCAGAACCGCCCCGGCCTCGGCACCGAGTGGGGCGAGACGCGCTCGTCGTCGATCACGACCGTGGCGTTCCAGCGCGCCGAACCCACGAGCCCGTTCTCGATGGCGAGCCTTTTCTACAACGACGAGGAGGGCGCGCGCGCCATGGCGAACGCCGTCGGCTTCCGTCGCACCTCGGGCGGCGTCACCCCCGTCGCGGGCGGCGCGCTGCTCGTCGGCCTGCGTGACGAGAACGGCGCGTTCCTCAACGGGTTTGTCGCGAGCGACAAGAACTACATCGTCGGCGAGGCGGGCCGCCGCTACACGATCGTCATTCGTAACCGCACGCCGAACCGCATCGAGTGTGTCGTCTCCGTCGACGGTCTCGACGTCATCGACGGCCGCGCCGCGGGCTTCTCGAAGCGCGGCTACCTCGTGCAGCCGCACGGCGAGCTCGAGATCGACGGCTTCCGCCAGAGCGTCGACGCTGTCGCCGCCTTCCGCTTCGGCTCCGTGCGCGGCTCGTACGCGGCCAAAAAGTCCGGCGGCGATTCGCGCAACGTTGGCGTCATCGGCTTCGCCTTCTTCCACGAGCGCGGCACGAACCCGTTCCCCTGGACGAACGACGAAGTGAACAAGCGCCACGACGCCAATCCGTTCCCCGGCCAGTTCGCGACGCCTCCGTGATCCCATCCTGGAATCCGCCCTGATCCTGGGCCCCGACGCACCGCGAAATTTTCCGACTACCCAACCCGCCGCGGCCGCGCTACCCCCCGGCCGTGGCGATCGATCTCAACCCCTCTCAGAAGCAGGCGGTCGAGCACGATCTCGGGCCGATGCTCGTGCTCGCCGGGGCAGGCTCGGGCAAGACGCGCGTCGTCACCGAGCGAATCGGCAGGCTGCTCGGCAAGGGCGTCTCCGCGACCAGCATCCTCGCGATGACCTTCACCAACAAGGCCGCCGCCGAGATGCACGAGCGCGTCGCGAAGCTCGTCGGCCCGAAGGTCGCGAAGGACCTCAAGGTCTGCACCTTCCATCGCTTCGGCCTCGACACGCTCGGCCAGGAGACCCGTGCGCTCGGCTTCCGCGGCTCGAAGTTCGCCATCCTCGACCAGGCGGACCAGACGAGCGCGATCCGCGAGATCCTGCGCGAGCTCCGCACCACGAAGAACTACGACATCGGCGCGATCCTGGCGCGGATCTCCGCCGCGAAGAACGACTTCATCACGCCCGAGGAGTGGCTCGAGAAGCAACGCAAGAGCCGCGGCGTGGACGAGTACGACGAGATCAGCATGCTCGTCTACCCGAAGTACCTCGCGGCGCTGCGCACCTTCCAGGCGTTCGACTTCGACGATCTCATCTGCGAGCTCGTCCGCCTCTGGAGAAAACGCACCGACGTGCTCCAGAAGTACCAGATGCGCTACCGGTACCTCATCGTCGACGAGTACCAGGACACGAACCACGCGCAGCTCGAGCTTGTGCTGCAGCTCGCGGGCGCGCACCGGAACGTGGTCGTCGTCGGCGACGACGATCAGTCGATCTACGCGTGGCGCGGCGCCGACGTGAAGAACATCCTCTCGTTCGAGGACCATTTCCCGGGCGCGAAGGTCGTCAAGCTCGAGCACAACTATCGCTCGAAGAAGCCGATCCTCGACGTGGCGAACGCGATCCTCGCGAAGCAGTCGGGCAAACGGCATCGCAAGATCCTCGTGCCCACGCAGGGCGACGGGCCGATCGTGCAGGTCGTCGTCTGCGCCGATCCCGAGGTCGAGGCGAGCTTCGTCGCCTCCGAGTCGCAACAGCTCATCGAGAAGCATGGCGTGCGCCCCAAGGACATCGCCGTGCTCTACCGCTCGAACCTCCAGGCTCAGCCGATCGAGCAGGCCTTGAAGGAGCGGAGCATTCCGCTGCGCATGATCGGCGGCCAGCAGTTCTTCGAGCGCAAGGAGGTCAAGGACCTCATCGCGTACCTCAAGGTCGTGCTCTCGCCGGACGACGAGATGTCCCTGCGGCGCGTCGTGAATTATCCGGCGCGGGGCATCGGCGAGGTCGCGTTCAACAAGATCACGGCGCACGCGACCGCGCAGGACATGAGCCTCTGGGCCGTCGTGCAGCGCGCGCACGCGGTGCGGGAGCTGCCGCCGGGGGCGCTCGAAGGGTGCCGGCAGTTTGTCCGGATCATCGAGGGCGGGCGGCTCGCGTTCGAGCAAAAGCTGCCGAGCGCGGAGATCGCGGCGAAGCTCTGCGAGGCGATCGGCCTCAAAGCCGACATCATGGCGGCCTCGGCGAACCCGCAGGTCGCGGCGCGCCGCTGGGGCAACGTCGAGGGCCTGCTCAAGGTCTTCGCGCGCCGTGATGAGGCCGGAAAGGGCGATCGGGAGCATTTCGCCGAGTTTTTGCGCCTGCTCGCGCTTCGTATGGACGAGCAGGATGAAGAGGCGACGGACCGCGTCACGCTCACCACGATGCACGGCTCGAAGGGCCTGGAGTTCCCGTACGTCTTCGTGATCGGCGTCGAGGAGGGCTTTTGCCCGCATTCGCGCACGACGGTCGAGCGCGCGACCGATTTCGTACCTGGCGACCAGGACGGCGCGGTGAGCTTGGAAGAGGAGCGTCGCCTTTTCTACGTGGCCGTCACGCGCGCCCGGGAAAAACTCTTCATGTCGCGCTGCATGGCCCGTGGGCAACGCGGCAAGCTCGTGCCGCGCACCCCGAGCCGATTCTTGCTGGAGCTTCCGCGTGAGCTCTACGAGGAGCGCGAGGAGACGGCGCCGATCGCGCCGGGCATCGAGAAGACGAAGGCCGGCGCCGCGAACCTCCTGGCGGCGCTGCAGGCGCTGCCGCCGGGCGAGCTGCCGATGATCCCGCGGACGCGCCCGCGGTTTTGAAAGATCGCGACTTTCAAGGGCGGGAGCGTCTGCCCGTCGCCGGGGTATAAAGAGCGATAGGCTGATCTTCTAGGATTGCACGGACCTTTTCGTTCGTCGATAATGCTTCCAGTCCCTCCGGGGTGGCTTCGACCGGGACGCTGCCGAGTGCGTCGGGCGAATCGGCGAGGAAGTGCCCTCCGGTCGCGGAGAGAAGCGGCTCAAGCTCAGCCATGACCATGCGGGCGGCTGTTTTCGTGGCCTCCATGATTTCCTGCCGGTTGCGCCGCCGTCCACCACCTTCAATCTCCGTCTTGAGCAGGACGACGGCGCGGACCCTCTCACCGCGCGGGAATCCGGTTAGCCGGCGCCTGAACTCCGGACTGATCTTCGAGGTACCTGCCGGTGTGCTTCTTCGCTCGTCGGCCATTGGAAGTCGGCGCCTCCTGTGACCTAGAGTACCTTGAGTGCCTCAGCTGGTCGAATCATGCCGTACCCCCAACGGTTATCGGGGGTCTTCTCCTTGCCTGACGGGTGTTCCGCCGTGTCTCTCAGGGCTTGCGCGATGGTCGCAACGGGGGCATCAGGCTTCGCTGCCATGAGGAGGGCAGCGACACCTGCGACGTGCGGGGTCGCCATGGACGTTCCGTCCATGTACGTGTACTCGTAATCCTTGCCATTGCGACGTTCAGGCGGAATGCAGGAGTAGACCTGGACGCCTGGGGCCACCACGTCCGGCTTCGTGACTAGCGCGACCTCTTCTCCGGGGAAAACGAGGCTCGCGCCGCTGCTGAACGAGGCCACATCGACTTTGCCGCGCGGCATCGACTCAAGGGCGCCGACGGAGAGTGCATTATGTGCGCTGCCGGGCGAACTCGTGTTCCCGTGGTTCTCATTGCCGATGGCAACGATTGGTAGGACGCCGTATTTTTCGATAAGATCGCGAAACACTTCAGCGAAAAGGGGCTCGTAATACGTGAACCCGAGGGACATGCTGATAATATCGGCGTCTCTGCCGATGGCCCACTCGATGGCGCGGATGAGGGTTAGCAACGTGGCATCGCCGATGAGGCAAGCGGCGACCACCAGGTTTGCCTCGGGGGCGACGCCAATAGATACCCCGTCGGGGGTCTTGCCGCCCGCGATCGTGCCGCACACGTGGGTGCCGTGTTGCCCCGCGTCGAACGAGGGGTTCGACTCGATACGGCGGCCCAGCGGATCGAAGACGACGAAGTCCTTCACACGTCCCTTTAGCGCGGGGTGGTCGCCATGGACGCCGGTATCCAGCACGGCGACGTTGATCTTGGCGCCTTTCGTCGTATCCCAGAGCGCTGGGACCCCGAGCCGTTCAAGGCCCCAGGTCAACTTGTTCTTGGACTCGTTCTTCTGAAGGGACTTGTAGTTGATCTCCTTGGGCTGAATGAGGCGGATCTTCTGGTTCGGCAGGATGGCGATGACGTTCGGTTGCTCGGCGAGCTCAGGCAGTGTCCTCGGGGTCACGTCGGCCTTCGCCACGGGCAGGATGTCGCCGACGCGCTCAATACCAAGGGATTGGCCGCCCGGAACGTGCCCTCCGCTGACCTTATTGTATTGCGAAAATAGCTTTGCTTCGACGGGGCGCTGTGCGGCCTTGATGCTATCAAGCCTGTTCTGGAGATCGCGCAGGCGCCCGCGTGGGGGAGGGAGCGTGTTCGCCTTCGGGGCCCGATAGATGACGAGCGCGTCCATTTTTTCACGAGAGTCGCCGTTCCGCATGAAATTATGGAATGCAGGGGAGATGGGAGACGGGTTGGTCATTGTGAGTGCTTTCGGTTCCGCTTTGGTTTTTGGGGGGCGTGAGTGTTCGGGGCCACGGACCGGAGCCAGGCGTCAATTGAATGAATGGCGACCTTGATGGGCTCTTGGCGAGCTTGCTTGCCCTTGAGAAATTTGCGAACTGCGCGCACGAGATGCAATAGCTCGGTCCGCTCTGGTTCGTCTAAGGCTGTGCCTTTGCGTTCGAGGAACGGTATAAAAAGGGTTGCCAGTTCGTCGGTGAGTCGTTGGGTCGTGAGCGGATCGCGGTCCAAAGTGAGTGGAATGTTCTGTAGCATTCGTAGCAAGAGCCTATCTGAGTGTGCGGGCTGTACTGCGACAACAGAAGGGTTCGGGGTAAGTGCGAACAACGCAACCATTGCCATTCGATCGTACTGCACGCCACCCTTGAAATGTGGGCCCGGTTCGCTGTAAAATTGGGCGCAAACGCTTAATTTTTCTATCGATTCCGGGATGGCGTGGCGGTGTAGGAGATAGATTAGTTCACCAAATCCCATGGTCGATCCCCAGTCGCGATCGAGAGTGCGTGATAGTAAGTGGTCCCAATCTAAAAATTTGCTATGTAAGTCGAGCCAAAAATGTGCCTGACTTGCGGAGATTTCGCTTTGGGGGGTTCCTACCTTTTCGTTTGCTACGGGTGCGACTTCTGAGACGGGGAAGCGAACAAGGCCGGTGCCAAATGAACGGCCCGGTGCACTCGCAACTCGGCAAATAATCCGTTTTCGAATGTCGATGTCCTGTGGCAGTTCTCTACCCGTGGCGAAATATGACTCCGTTAACACTTGTGCAAGCGATGGGGTGTCCTTGTGCCTTATTAAGCTTTCAAGCACCCAGCGTGCTGCTGGTACCGGGGCGATTCCACAATAGAGTGCGATGACCTCATGCCACCGGCCGTCATCATGCTCCTGCACCACCTGTTCGGTGGTGATGTTCGCGTGGTTCCCTTCGTGGACGGCGAGCGCTGCGAGGTATTCCTGAAAGGTCAAGTGTGCGAAGGCAAAGACGCCAGGACGGCGTTCGATAAGAAGTCCAGTTCGATATCGAATGTGCTCGATTAGGTCCTTTGCTCTTGCCTCATTCGCGAGCACCGTGGCGGCCATCTGTCGCGCCTCATCCACCGGGCATTCAGCCCTATCGGCGGATTGCATGCCGATCGCGATCTCACGGCAGATGCGCAGCTTCTCTGGTAAGTCGAATGCGCCGTGGATTCCTCGCCGTTTGTCCCAGTTGTGAAGCAGTCCCTCTACGCATAATTGGTAGAGTCGGGCTCTGTCTTCAGGCAATTTCCCGCTTTCGAAGTAATTCACGAGGCAGATGGCCGACAACATCAAAGGATTGCTGGCCAGGTTACGCACGTACGCGTGGCTTTCGAAGCTTTGGACTATCTGCGTCCCGTCGTCGTGTCCCCTCTGGCGCGCTTCATCCTCCGGCTCGTTACGACCAAGGCGGATCGCGGTGCACCAGTGTCGTGCATATTCATGAACTTGGTTGTCGTTGAAGTCGAGTAGATTCCCCTCTACGAATTCTAGCGCCGAGAGTGCTCCTTCAGCATAGCCCACGGGTCGGGACGATACGACGAACTGGCATCCGGGGTATTCCTTGTAGAGCCCCTCAAGCCATGGAATCACAAAGCGGGCACGCAACTCTGGGTCAACCTCGTCGAGGCCATCGATCATGAGTAGCACTCGACCGCCTTTCATCTGTCGCTCGAGCCAGCCGTCTGGCATGATCGTGACGAGTTCCCGACTCCCGGTCGCCTTTTCAACCATGGCACTACCTATCGGAAGCTCGGTCGCGACGAGTTGCCTCATTCGGAGCAGCAACGGTATCGCTTGCTGTCCTGCGAGGACGAGTTGCTCGTCGACCCCTGCGACCTGAAGCTGGAGCCACTCAAGAAATGAAGACTTCCCGCTGCCGGGCGGTCCCACAATCACCAGACAACGATTATCTCTGACGGCATCTAGAACAGGTACGCCTTCAGGCTTTTGAGAACTCGTCCCTTTCCGGCGTTCTCCCAGCGATTTTCGTGCGTCCGCAAGCTTCATCAAGTTGCCGCAATCTTCGGCCACCGTTCTCGCCTGCCCGTGCTCGCGGATTTCAATTCGCGGCATTACGAATAGCTCCCGGAGATCGACGTCCATGTTCGTCGTCATCCGAACGGTACCTGCCTCTACACGATTGAACCGCTGCAATAAGAAGTCGCGGTAGCTTAATTCGTACCGCCCATCGCTTGTTTCGAGTTGAGAAACGCCTAACGCGAGCTTCTCGCCGATATCGTCGAGCTTCGCCACGACCTTGCGGACGGGCTCGTAGTGCTGGGAGAAGGAGAGACGCCTCCACTCGGCCAGGACCGGCCCGGTCAACATCAAGACTTGGATGACTCCGTGCAACCCCAGCCGATACACAGTCTCATGACGATTCGTCTGGACCGCGGGAGGGCAGCCAAGTGCTGGAAGCAGCCGCTCCGTTAGCTCCTCGGGGTTGCTGCCCGACGTCGAGACGTCGGGCAGGCGGAGGGTCGACGACAGCGCTGCCCAGCCCTCCACGATCGCGCGTACCTGTGGTTCGTTCAGCTCTTCCGTCATGAAGAGCCGGACGACGGATTGCGATGCCGCATTCGCAACCTCTTCCACCTGTCGGCGCATCGCGTCTCGTTTCAGACGTTCCCTGCGCAGATCTTCGGCAAATGGCGACGAGAAGAGACTGCGGAACAGCTCCTGGTAGAAGTCGACGACGAGATCGACGATCGCCGGGTCAGCAGACATGTCAACTCCACGGAGAGAGGAAGCACGGTACACCGGTGTGTCACAAGACACAAGTCCCACTCGCGGGCAATGTCACCCGTGTCCCGGATCCACTTTCCGCCGCGCCGCCCCGGGTGTAAGACCATTCCGGGAGGTCTTCGTTATGAAGTACGGCGCGATTTTTCTTGCACTTCTCGGGCTCGTCGCAATGGCCGAGGGCTGCGGTGACGACGGCGGGTCGGCCAATACGGGCGGCCTCGCGGGATCGGGCGCCGGCGCGGCCGGGGGCACGGGCGGCGCGGGCGGCGCCGGGGGCGACGGCGGCGCGGGGGGCGCGGGGGGCGCAGGAGGCGGCGCGGGGGGCGGGGGCGGCGCGAGTGTCTTTTTGAAATGCGGCGACGCGCCTCCGGCGGGCGCGCCCCTCGCGCCCGAGCCGCCCAAGTATTCGGGCGGCGAATGTCCCGCGCTCGTCTCCGGCCACAACCTCATCAAGAGTGGCGACGCCGACCGAGATTTTCGCCTCGTCGTCCCCACCGAAATCCTGCCCGACGAGCGCCTCCCCGTGATC
Organism: Polyangium jinanense; assembly: GCF_028435265.1. Lineage (GTDB taxonomy): Bacteria > Myxococcota_A > Polyangia > Polyangiales > Polyangiaceae > Polyangium > Polyangium jinanense. Next base: position 706,152 of record NZ_JAGTJK010000001.1, read on the forward strand.
TTCCTCTGGCACTGGCTCGGCGGCAGCGCCGATGATTTTTTCGAGAAAGGCCAGATCCAGGCGGCCGTCGACAGCCAGCGCTTCATCGCCGTCATCCCCGAATCGAAGGACGACATCACATTCAAATGGCCCTTCGACACCACGCAGACCCCGGCGCGCATGGAAGAGGAATTCGTCTTCTTCGACGACATGCTCGCCTGCGTCTCGGCGCAGTTCAGCGTGAACAAGGAGTGTGTCGCCAGCGCCGGCGTCAGCGCCGGCGCGCTCTGGACGAGCCAGCTCGCGGGCGGCCGCGGGCAATACCTCTCGTCGATCATCTCGCTCTCCGGCGGCACGGGCGGCCTCATCAAGCCTTTCCCGAACCCCGAGCATCGCATGCCGGCGATCGTCCTCTGGGGCGGCCCCACCGACAATTGTTTCGGCGTCATGAACTTCGAGACCGCCTCGAAGGACCTCGAGAAGAACCTCGCCGAGCGGGGGCATTTCTTCCTCGAATGCGTTCACAACTGCGGCCACGCCGAGCCGCCCATCGACGCCATGAACGGGCTCACGAGCTACGCGTCGATGTGGCAGTTCGTCCTCGACCACCCCTACTGGCTCGGCGCCGGCGAATCACCTTATGCCAAGGGTTTGCCCGACATCTTCCCCACCTGGTGTGACATCGGCGCCGCGAGCGCCACGCCCCGCGAAGGGAGCTGCCCGACCGGCCCGGGCTGCTGAGCCGAACACTCTCCGCAGCGAGCCCATCCTTGCGGAAAACAGGTTTTTCCGGACAGCGTCGAGAAAATGCATTCAGCGTGACGTGCTGCTCGCCTAGATCGTAGTAGGGCTCTATTACGTAACGATCCGTGACGTCATGGGGCCGAATGCACACGCATAGAACACAACGGTCCACGTCGCTCGGGCTCTTCCTGGCTGTCCTCTCGCCGTTCGCGGCGATCGCCGTGCATGCGTCACTCGAACGGTGGCTCGGCGAGCGTCCACCCTTGTCCCTCTTTTCCCTTGCGGTCGCCTTTCCGGCCGTGGTCGGCGGCCTCGGGCCCGGCCTGCTCGCCACGGCGCTCTGTGGCCTCGCTGTGCTCGCCCGCGGGGCGATGGCCGGCGGGAGCGCGCTCTTGCTCGTCGTGCCGTTCGTCGCGCTCGGCCTCGCCATTACCTGGATCGGCGAGCGTATGCGCCGCTCCGCTCGCCAGTTCGGCGATTGCACGACCCTGCTCGAGCGGCTGCGCGCCCGCGAGGTGCGCACGATGGGCGAGGTCGAGGTCCTGCGCGAGAGCGAGGAGCGATTTCGCGCCCTGGCGCAGGCCTCCTTCGATCCGCTGGTCCTCCATAGCGAGGGCGTGATCCTCGACGTCAACCAGGCCTTCACCGAGCTCTTCGGGTATGGTCGCGAGGAGGTTCTCGGGACCCGCAAGGAAATGCTCGCGCCCGAGGAATTTCGGCCTCTGATCGCGGAGCACAGCAAAAGCGGCGTCGAGACCGCGTACGAGGCCGTGCTCCAGCGCAAGAACGGCAGCCGATTCGTGGCCGAGCTTCGTGGCGGCAACGTCCATGTCAAGGGCCGTCCGGCGCGCGCGACGGTCATCCGCGACCTCACGCCGCGCCACGCCGCCGAGAGCGCGGCACGCTGGACCGACGAGCTGTTCCGGCAGCTCTACGAGTGGATTCCCCTCGGTATGGCGCAGGCGGATGTCAAGGACGGGCGCTTGCTCCGGGTCAACGCGTGTTACTGCGAGATCACCGGGTATTCGGCGACCGAGCTCCTCGGCAAGACCTTCAGCGAGCTCACGCACCCCGAGGATCGTAACAAGGACGTGGCCGGGTACCGGGAGGCGGCGCGGGAAGGGCGGGTGTACCGCACCGAAAAGCGGTATCTCCGCAAGGACGGCAGCATCGCCTGGGTGCGTGTGCACGCCTTTTTCTTGCGGGACGTTCATGGGGTGATCACCACGTCGACCGCGGTGATCGAGGACATCACGCAAAGAAAGCGCAACGAGGAGGCGCTCCGCGAGATGCAGCGCTTGACCGAAGAGACGCTCGGCCTGCTCGACAGCCTCTTCGCGTATGCGCCCGTCGGCATCGCCCTGCTCGATCGGGAATGCCGGTATGTCCAGGTCAACGAGAGTTTGGCGGTGATGAATGGTTTTTCGGTTGCCGAGCACCTCGGGCGCCGGGTCGTCGAGCTCGTCCCCGACCTCTGGTCCAAGGTCGAGGACGTGTACGCCCGTGTGCTCGCGGGAGAGCGGTTCCTCAACGTGGTCGTCTCCGGCGAGACGCGTGCGCGCCCGGATGAGGTCCGGCAATGGTCATGCAATTATTATCCGATCCGGGCTCGCCAGGCGGACGACATCGTGGGCATCGGTATCCTGGTCCAGGACGTCACCGATCAGACGCGCGCCGAGGAGGCCCTGCGCGAGGCCGATCGCCGCAAGGACGAATTCCTCGCCATGCTGGCGCACGAGCTCCGCAATCCGCTCGCGCCCATCAAGACGGCCGTGGAGATCCAGAAGCAGCTCGAGCTCCGAGAGCCGCGGCTCTTGCGGTCCCGCGCCGTGATCGAGCGGCAGGTCGAGCACCTCGTGCGCCTGCTCGACGACCTGCTCGACGTCTCGCGGATCTCGCGCGGCCGGATCACGTTGCAAAGGGAGACGCACGAGCTCTGCGAGATCGTGGCCCAGGCGGTCGAATCGACGATGCCGCTCATCGACGCCCGGAGCCACGAGCTCGTCCTCGCGCCTTGCCCGGAGCTACTCCATGTGAACGTCGACGCGGCGCGGCTCACGCAGGTCGTGGCCAATCTGCTGAACAACGCGGCCAAGTACACCGACGACGGCGGCTGCATCCACCTTTGCATCGAAAGGGGGCCCAGAAACGAAGCATTCATCCGGATCAAGGACAACGGCCGTGGGATCGACCCGAAGGACCTACCGCATGTATTCGACACATTCTATCAATCGACGCGCACCCTCGACCGCTCGGAAGGGGGGCTCGGAATCGGGCTCTCTCTCGTTCGCCGCCTCGTCGAGCTACATGGCGGAAGGGTCGAAGCCCATAGCGAGGGGCTGGGAAAAGGCAGCGAATTCATCGTCCGTCTCGCCCTCGAGGAGGTCCCGATGACGCTCCCGCACGAAACCGATCTCCCCTTGTCCGGCCAGAGCCGCCGCGTCCTCGTCGTCGACGACAACATCGACGCGGCCGAGACCATGGCCGCGCTGCTCGAAACCCTCGGCCACGAGGTCGCCGTCGCGCACGACGGAGAGGCGGCCCTCGAGGCCGTCTCGAACGGCCGTCCCGAGATCGTCCTGCTCGACATCGGCCTGCCGCGCATGGACGGTTACGAGGTTTGCCGGCGCCTGCGCGACGGTGACGCCACGCGCCCCTTCATCGTCGCCGTCACCGGCTACGGCCAGGCCGAGGACCGCGATCGCGCCTTGAAAGCAGGCTTCAACGCCCACCTCGTCAAGCCCGCGAGCTTCGACGCCATCCAGGAGGTCCTCCGCGCCGCCTGAGCCCTCTCTCCAAAACCAGCCTGGATCCAGCCTCGGACAATATTCGTCCGAGCCTCTCCAAGTTCTCCACACCTGAACGCTTTCCGCGTGGTAGACGGACGAGCAGGCTCCTTTCGGGGCCACCCCGTCGAATGTCCAGCGGCAAGCGCCACACGAAACCGTCGGATCCAGCCTTTGGCCCCGCCAAGCGCGTGTCCGAGCTCGTCTCGGGCACCGATCCGGAGGCGCAGAAGGCGCTCGCCGCCCAGCACCACGCGCGGGCGCGGCGGCCTCGCTCGGTCAAGAGCATGCCCGCCGTACGTCCGGACGAGCGGGGCTCGGGGACGTATCTGCGCGTCGCCCCGACACGCTCGCGGGTCCTCAACGCCTTCCTGCACGAGGCTGGCGTGGCCGGGCTGCTCTCGCCGGACGTCACGGTCCTCGACGAGCAGGCGCTCGCCCCGCGCCTCGTCGAGCTCGCCCGGAAGTACTTCGCGCCCATGCTCGCCGCGGCCGGGAACGTCGAGGGCGCCCTCCGCATCGCCGCGGAGCTCCCGGCGGTCACGAGCGAGCGGGGCGCGCGCCTGGTCGTGCGTCGCGCCCTCTCCGCGCCGGGTCCGCTCGGCGCGTGCGCCCGGGATTATGAGGAACACCGGCGCAAGACGGGCGCGCCTGAGCAGGACGACCTCGAAGGCCAGGCCATCCTCGCCGCGTTCGCCGGCCGTGTCGTGGCCCAGGCCGAGCGCCTCCTTGGCCCGCACGTGCGTGAAGAGGTGCAGGCCACGTTGCGCAAACTCGCGCCTCCCCGCACGGAGGGGAGGCCTGCGCGCAAGCCTTCGGTGCGCATGCCGGCGTCCGCGGGGCAGGGCGCGCCGCCCGGCAAGAAGCGCTCTCTCGGCTGAGGATGCGGCCCCCCCGTGGTAGAAGGGGGCTTCATGGATCAGCGCGAGATCAGGTTTCCTTGCGACGACGGCTTTTCGATGCGGGGCATCCTCACGCTGCCGGACCGGCAGGAGCCGGGCCCCGGGCTTTTGCTCATCTACGAGGTGTTCGGCCTCAATGAGGAGATGAAGCGCGTCGCGCGGGAGTTCGCCGAGGCGGGGTACGTCGTGCTGATCCCGGACCTCTTTCACCGCGGCCCGAAGCTCCTCTGCGTCGCGCGTGCGATTCGCTCGATCGTCAAGCAAAGCGGCCGTCCGCTCGATGATCTCGACGCGGCGAGGCGGTATCTCGCGTCGCGCCCCGAGGTGGACGCCAAGCGGCTCGGCGTGGTCGGCTTTTGCATGGGCGGCGGCTTCGCGATCGTGCTCGCGATGCGGGGCCATTACAAGGTTGCTGCACCTTTCTATGGCGAAGTCCCCGAGGATCTGCCGAGCGCCTGCCCGACGGTGGCGAGCTTTGGCGGGCTCGACGAGCCTCTGCGCGACGCGCCCGTGCGCTTGCGGAGGAGCCTCGACAAGCTCGGCGTCCCCGCGGACATCAAGGTCTACGAGGACGCGGGTCATTCGTTTTACACGCGCATCGAGGGCCCGATTCTCCAGAAGATCGGCCCGCTCCTGCCGATGCACGCCGGCTACCACGAGCCCTCCGCGCTCGACGCGAAGGATCGCGTCCTCGCGTTCTTCCAGAAGCATCTCGATCCTGTGGTGTAATGTAGCACATTGTAGACCGTGATTTTCCCGTTTCTCGGGTGCGATTTTTTCGTGCTCGATCTATCGTCGGCGCCATGAATTCGAAGCTTCAGGTGGCCGGCATCGACATCGAGTGGCGGGAGGAGGAGGGGCTTTGCTTGTGGGGCGGTGCGCCGGTGATGACGGCGTGGATCGAGAGCACCATGGCGGGGCTGCTCACGACGGTGCAGAGAATGGTCGGGGCCGAGCGGTTCGATCTCGCGATGCAGCAGGGGGGGCGCGACAGCGTCGATCGTGATTGGCGCATGATTACCTCGGCGCCGACGTTCGAGGAGGGGTTCGAAAGGCTCATCCGGGTCGCGGCGGTGGCGGGCTGGGGGCGCTGGGAGCTCGTTTCGGTCGACCTCGCCGCGCGTGAGGCCCGGGTGCGGGTCCACAACAACTGGGAATCGGTCGCGCAGCGCGCGCTCGGGGTCTCCTGGGGTGCGTCCTTCGTCGCGGGCAAGCTCTCCGGAATTTTTCAGCGCCATTTCGGGGTTCCGACCTGCTGGGCCGAGCAGACGCAGTTCGCGGTGGACGGCGACGCCTACGACGAATTCGTCGTCCGGCCCTCGGACAGGACGCTCGAAGATCGGCTCGACGCGCTCTTTCAATCGGATCAGGTCACGAAGGCAGACCTCGCGGTGGCGCTCGAGCGCGTGCGCAAGGAGGTCGAGGAGCGGTCGCTGGCCGAGCGCGAGCTCAGGGAAAAACTCGAGCTCATCGCGCGGCAGGAGGAGGCGATCCGGGTGCTCTCGACCCCGATCATCGAGGTCTGGGACGGCGTGCTCACGGTCCCGCTCTTCGGCGTGGTCGATGCGAGGCGCGCGGCCGAGATGATGGAGCGGCTGCTCGACGCGATCATGCACAAAGGCGCGCGTGTCGCGATCATCGATTTGACGGGCGTCGACACGATCGACGCGGAGACGGCCGATCACATCGGAAGGCTCGTGCGCGCGGCGGAGCTCGTCGGCGCAAAATGCATCATCACGGGCATTCGCCCCGCGGTCGCGCAGACGATGGTCGAAATCGGGATCGACCTCACGAGAATCGCCACGCTATCGACGCTGCGCGAGGCATTGCGCCGCTTCATGCGTCCGGTGGATCCGCAAAAGCCCAAAAATTCCTGACCACGTGGGAGCCGCGTGAGCGCCCGCGCCTCGCTCTGGCGAAGGCGCGCCTGCACCGTTTTCCAGGTACACGGTCACGATTGCAGAGCAGTGTCAGCCCGTTGTCACTCGTGATGGCGGCGTACTACGCTATGGCTGCAACTTTTGATTTCGCTGGCTTGATTTCGGCGCCCGCGATACGCTCTTCTTTCATTGCAAGGTGAGTCCGAAAGATGGGCGACAAGATCTCTGTCGGGGGAATCGATGTCGAGTGGGACGCCGAGAAAGGCGTATGCACCTGGGCCGGCTCTCCCGCCGTGACGATGTGGACGAAATCGTCCATCGCCGGGCTCTTGTCCGGTTTTCACCGGATGGTGGGCACCGAGCGGTTCCGGCTCGCGCTCCATGGCGGCGGCCGCGACAGCACGGACGAAGATTGGGCCGTCATTGCCGCGGGGCCCACGTTCGAAAAGGGCTTCGAGGCGCTCGCGGCGATCGCCTCTTCGGCGGGCTGGGGGCGCTGGGAGCTCGTGGTCGCCGACCTGAAAACCGGCGAGGCGCGCGTCCGGGTCCACAATGGCTGGGAGTCGATGGCGCAGCGCGCGATCGAGGCCGATTGGGGCTCTGCCTACGTGGGCGGTAAATTCGCCGGGATTTTTCAGCGTTATTTCGGAGTTCCGTCCTGCTGGGCCGAGCAGACGGCGTTCGCCTCCAAGGGCGACGCCTACGACGAGTTCGTCATCCGGGCTTCGGAGAGGAGCCTCGAAGACCGGCTCGACGCGCTCTTTCATTCGGACCAGGCCACGAAGGCGGACCTCGCGGTGGCGCTCGAGCGCGTGCGCAAGGAGGTCGAGGAACGGTCGCTTGCCGAGCGCGAGCTGCGGGAAAAACTCGAGCTCATCGCGCGGCAAGAGGAGGCGATCCGGGAGCTTTCGACCCCGATCATCGAGGTCTGGGACGGCGTGCTCACGCTGCCGCTTTTCGGCGTGGTCGATAGCCAGCGCGCGGCCGAGATGATGGAGCGGCTGCTCGACGCGATCACCCAGAAGGTCGCGACGTACGCGATCATCGATCTCACGGGCGTCGACATCGTGGATACCTCGACGGCCGATCACATCGGGCGGCTCGTGCGCGCGGCCGAGCTGCTCGGCGCGCGCTGCATCATCACGGGCATCCGGCCGGCGGTCGCGCAGACGATGGTGCAGATCGGGATCGATCTCACGAAGATCATCACGCTCTCGACGCTGCGCGAGGCGCTCCGGCGCTGCATGCGTTCGAGCGAGACGGGCCGCAAGTAACGGCCGGGCCGAGCGTTTTTCCAAACGCCATCGCGCGCCAGCCGTTCCTCCCGCATACTTCGCGCCGAGGAGGCCCCGCGATGACCACGTTCGATTTCGATCTCTTCACCCTCGGAGCAGGCTCAGGCGGCGTGGCGGGGAGCCGCAGGTCGGCTTCGTACGGCGCGCGTGTCGCGATCTGCGAGGCGCGCCGCGTGGGCGGCACCTGCGTCCTGCGCGGCTGCGTGCCGAAGAAGCTGCTCGTGCACGGCGCGCACGTGGCCGAGGAGCTCGAAGACGCGCGTGGCTTCGGCTGGACGTTCGGCGAGGCCAAGCTCGACTGGGCGAAGCTCATCGAGGCGAAGGATCGTGAGCTCGATCGGCTGAACGGCATCTACGTGCGCATGCTGCGGGACGCGGGCGTCACGACGATCGAGGGGTTCGCGCGGATCGTGGATCCGCACACGGTCGACGTCGGCGGCAAACGATACACGGCGCGGCACCTGCTCATCGCGACGGGCAGTCGGCCCGTGCGGCCCGACATTCCGGGCAAGGAGCTCGGCATTTCCTCGGACGAGGCGCTCGATCTGCCGTACGTGCCGCGCCGCGCGCTCGTCGTGGGCGGCGGCTACATCGGCGTGGAATTCGCGGGGATCTGGCGCGCCGCGGGCGCGGAGGTGACGCTCGCGCTGCGCGGCGACAACGTGCTGCGCGGCTTCGATCAGGACGTGCGCGAGTCCGTGGCCGAGGGCATGCAGAAGCGCGGCATCAAGATCCTGCGCGAGACGATCCTGCGGAGCGTGGCGAAGGAAGCCGACTGTTTGTCCGTGCGCCTTGCGGGCGGCGAGATCCTGGAGACGGACGTCGTGTTGTTCGCCACGGGTCGCGCGCCGAATACGCAGGGGCTCGGGCTCGAGGAGGTGGGCGTGGCCCTCGATGAGGTGCGCGCGATCAAGGTCGACTCGTATTCGCGTACCCGCGTGCCGAGCATCTTCGCGGTCGGGGACGTGACCGATCGGATCAACCTGACGCCGGTGGCCATCGCGGAGGCGCGGGCCGTGGCGGAGACGCTCTTCCGCGATCGCCCGACCGAGATGGACCACGAGAACGTGCCGAGCGCGGTGTTCTCGCAGCCGCCGGTGGGCACGGTGGGCCTGCCGGAGCACGAGGCGCGGCGGCGGTACGGCAAGGTCGACGTCTACCGCGCGCGCTTCCGTCCGATGAAACACACGCTCTCGGGGCGGGACGAGCGAACGATGATGAAGCTCGTCGTGGATCGGGCGACGCAGAAGGTGGTCGGCGCGCACATGGTCGGCGCGGACGCGCCGGAGATCATCCAGGGCGTGGCCATTGCGATCAAATGCGGCGCGACGAAGGCGCAATTCGACGCGACGGTCGGCATTCACCCGACGGCCGCGGAGGAGTTCGTCACGATGCGCGACCCGATTCCGGATCCGGGGCCGACGACGGGCGATTGAACCTACCCCTGTTGGGACCCACCTTCCGGCTCCTGTCGAGGCGCATCCGCCTCTTTCGACTTTCCGGCCCGCTTCCTGCGGGTATTCAGCTCATCGAAGTAGCTGAACACGCGCCCTTCGAGGTCCCGCGGTAGGGCCGGGTTCTCGTCCATTTCGGTCCGGAGCGTCGCGCGGAACTGGTAAAGGAGCTTGATCGTTTCGCTCCGCAGCTTGCTCCCGTTCTCGTTGCCGCTCACGCCTGCGAGAGAACGCTCGTTCAGCAACGTCGAGAGCTCGTCCCCTGCGTCGAGGAAGCCGCTCACCCAGTCGTGGAGCGTCTTGCCGTCCGGCGCCGGCAGCATCTTCAACTCGGCCTCCAGCTCGGCGAGCTTGGGCCTGTTCTTTTTGGCCGTCGCCGCTTCCTCTGCATACGAATCCGTGAGGCCGGTCTTGTTCGGGACGAATGCCTCCCGGATCCGCAGGGCTGCCGCGCGTGTCGCGTCCGAGGCAATGGGCAGAAGGAGAATGGCCTCTACATACGCGAAGATGGCGCCGCCGTACCCGTCGTGACGGATATCGGTCGCCTCCAGTTCGGCGACGAGGGGACGCTTGCGGAGCACTTCGGGGAGCTTTTGGATGGCCTCGAGCCTCTTCGCGAGCATGGGGCCATACAGCTTCCCCGCCGCGGACAGGTCGAGGTCCGCTTTGCGTTGGGTCGCGAGGTTCTCGAGACCGATGTCCAGATCACCCAGGTGCAGGTCGCGCATGGGTAAGGACGGTCGCATGCAACGGGGAGCCGTGTCAACGAGCGGATGACAAGGGGGAGGCGCGAGGGGCACGGGCCACGTATTGCGCCTGATGAGGAGTGCCTCGGGGCATGGGACGGCGGGTGTCGAGGAAGACCGGGATCGGCTGCGATACGGAGTCGACTGCGCTTCGGGCTGCCACGGGTCAGTTGCAAGGGGTCGACTCGCCCCCTTGTTCCTGATGCTGGTCACCTGCAAGGGGTGGGCGGGAGGTGTTGCAGTTGACCGGGATCCGCGTTCACGGGGGGAATGGAGCCCTTACGGTTCACCAGGATCGGCTCACACAGCGGCGGTGCACCGCTTCGAGTTGATCCTTGAAGGCTTTTTGCGCGCCGGGAAAACGGTTGACGGAGATCGTTTGTGTCTCGTAGCCTGCCTTACCTACGTTGAGGGGGGAGGGGGTGGGCTCATGGGGAAGCGGCGGCTTGCGGGGGTGACCGTGGTCGCTACGTGCATGGCTGTGTCCATGGTGCCTATGGGATGCGGGGCGAGCGACGAGCACGCCGTCGCGCCCAGGCAGGGCAGCGGGCTCGCGCTCCCTCCGATGACGGTCCAGGCGCTTCAAGCGTGCGTCAAAGACGGGGGCCAGCGGCTTCGGCACAACGCGTACGAGATCGAGTTCGCGGTCGAGTTGACGGGCGACCGCGTCACGGCGGTGAAGCCCAAGGGCCCGCGGCTCGACGACGCCGGCGTCCAGCAATGCATGATGGAAGCGCTGCGAAGGATGGCGGACGCGGGGTTCTCGCCGGACAGCGACGAGCTGGTCTCGCGCGGCGGCCTCTTGCCTACGCGAGGCCTGCTGGCGAACACGTGGGCGCTGCCCCAGGTGATCAGGTTGATCCCGGTGGTCGTCGGGTCGTCTGGGACGATGATCGTCGTCGCGGTCGCGGTGCTCGTGGTGGTCGCGGCCGTGTCGTTGAAGGATGATACCGACGAGGAAGCCGAGAAGGAACGGTGCAAGAATGCGGCCTATACCCCCCTTGAGGCATGTTACAATGCGTGCGAAGCCATTTGGAATATGGATAACGCGCGCTGCCGCAAGTTGCGAAGTGCGAGGGACAGGGCCATTTGCTGGGCGCAATCGAACGAGGACCGGGCGAACTGTCGGCGCGCCTGCGAACGAGAGGCAATGAAGGACAAATGCCCACGATAAAAAGGGTCGTTGCCGAGAGGATACTTGAATTCCGCCACTCCCAGGAGTCAAAGCCTAAAAATGTCAGGGTGCGAATCAGCGCACCTCAAAAAGAAGGAAACGATTGGTCCGTCGTGTACGAGATACGCGGGCCCGGTAGGCGGCGAGAAAAGCGGAAAGTTTGGGGGATCGATTCGGTGCAAGCGCTTCACATGGCAATGGGAAGCGTGCCCGTCGACGTGCGAGGAATTGAAATGTTGACGGGCGGCAAGGTGACATTCCTCGGAGGGGAGGATCTCATGTTTCCAAGCTTCAAATGACACAGCCGCTCGGGCCCCGTGGTGGGCCCGAGGAACGCTCCGGCCCGTCGTGCAGGGCCTCCAGAGCGCGTTCGTCCCGGAACCAAATGTTTGTCCAGGGACTTGACTCCCCGGTTTGTCTCCGGTAAGGGGTATCCCCGGAGGCCGACGCTGTGCGTGCGCTCGTGACCTGAGACGCAGGAAGACACTCGCGTCGGCCTCGCTTTTTCCTGTGCGGGTTGCGATATCATGATCCCGTCATGCCGCGCGCCGTAGCCCTCACCGCCCTGCTCTGGCTCCCGCTCCTCGCGTCGATCGCCTCCGCTGCTGAGCCGGATGATGCGGAGATAGACCGCGCCGTCGCCGCGCTCCTCAAGGTCGGGGACAAGGCGCGGGCCGCTGGGAACGTCGACATCGCGGTCGCGGCCTACAATGAGGCGCTCGACCTACGCGAAGATCCCGAGGTCGAAGCGCGCCTCGGCATGCTGGCGGTGCGCCTCGGAAAGGACCTCGCCGCCGCGCAAAACCTCTTGATGGCGCTGGAGGGCGGCGCAGGCGCGACGTTGAAGGAGAAAGAGGAACTCGCCCGCGCGTTCGCAGGGGTGCGCTCGCGTGTCTGTCAGCTTCTCATTCTCGGCAACGTGTTCGATGCGCTGGTGTTCGTCGAGGGGAGCCCTGTCGATGGCCCAAGCGTTCCGGGCTCCACGGTATTCGTCAAGCCCGGGCGCACCGTGGTGCGAGGCACCTCGGAAGCGCATGGGGAGGTGACGGAGACCGTCGATTGCCCCGCCGGGAAGAGGGCCACGGCGAACCTGCGCTGGAAGCTGCCCGAGCCTGCGCCGAAGGTCGAGCCCGAGCCCGCACCGGACGTGACGCCCGCGATCGAGGTCGTCCCGTCCACGCCCCCGGCGCCGCTTTCGGTGACGAAGGCGAAGGCCGATCACGCGCTCGGCATCTACATCGAGCGAGACATTCCCAAGCAGGAGAATCCGTTCGCCTACGAAGATCCGTCGATGAAGCCCGATAAGAAGCCCCCCATGCGTGGCTTCGTCGGCCTGGGGCCGGTCGTGGTGTTTGGCGCGGCGACATGGGCGCCAGCGGTGGGCGCGTCGATCACGGGGGGCTTGCAGCTCCACGAGCATGTGTCGCTGGAGCTGGAGGGGCGGGCTGCATGGCTTGCGGGTGATGTCAAGGGGCAACCGGTCTCCACGATGACGGCGGGGGGCCTGCTCGGGCTGTGCGGGCACTGGCGGTGGATCTACGGGTGCGCAGTCGGCCATCTCGGCGTGATCACGGTCAACTGGGACGAAAACACCTTCAAGAGGGACACGGATGTTGGCTTCCGGCCGGGCTTTGGCGGTCGCGTAGGCGGCAGATTCGATGTGGGCTCGTCGTGGGGCGTTCAGGTGGCGGGAGATGTCCTCGGTCTCTCGCGGGGCACGCGAATCGCCCTCGGGCAAACCGTTCTCGTGGAACAACCCGCGATCATGATCGGCACGTCTCTTTCTGCGTTCTGGAAGTTCTAGGGTTCGTCCGAGAACGCTTGACAGTTCCCGGACGAACCCTAGAACATGGAGGCATGCGCAAATCAAGGATCCGAATCGGGCTCGCCCTCGTGTGTGTGATGAGCGGGGCCGCCGTGGCGCTGGGAGCCGGATGCAGCGGGATACCCGAGACGTTCGAGAACGAGTGCAATCCCGACACTCACTTTCCCGCCCCTATCTGCGTGGACGCCGGCACCGACGCCCCCGCGGACGCCGGCACCGACGGCCCCACCGCGGACAACGGCCGCTGCCCGACGGAAACGCATACGTGCGTGCCTCTCCCCGAAGGCGACGACGCGATCTTCTGGCACGCGGATCCGCCGCTTCTCGTGTGGATCGGCGAAAACGTCGAGGGCGAGGAGAACCAGCCCAAGTGTCTTCCCAACACGGCGCCCGCCGTGCAGGCGCGCATGTTTTCGGATCTCGTCGCGCCCCCCGCCACGTGTGATTCATGCTCGTGCAAGCCCGCGACGGCTGATTGCGACCCGGTCCCCACCTCCATCACAATCCGCGCGGGCACCTGCGACGACCCAAGCGCCCCGACACTTCCCTTCGACGGCCCTGCCGGCTGGGACGGGAGCTGCACCGCCGCGAACGCCTTGCCCCAAGGCGCCGAATGCCCGCCGGGGAGCGGCGTCCCCTGCCTGCAATCGATCGAGATCGGACCGCTTCCGCCTCCGCAAAATGAGAAGTGCGAAGTGGACGTGGTCGAAGTGCCCAAAGTGACCGGCCTCGTCACGAAATGGCAGACGACGAGCCTCGCTTGTCGCGGAGTGACGGATACCTCGCTCTGCGATGATGCGGGCAAGATGTGCCTCCCCGAGGCGCTGTTTCCCAACCGGATCTGTATCTGGCGCGAGGGGCTGCATACGCAATGCCCCACGAACTACCAGGGCGAGCCAGCGCGCTGGATGTATCCGGAGAAGGTGAAGGAAGGCCGCGGGTGCACCGAATGTGCGTGCGGCGCGCCGAGTGGCGGGGCGTGCGTGTCGTCGTTGCGGCTGTTTCAGGATGGGGCCTGCTCCGCGCAGTTCATGGAGAAGACAACGGCATCCCTCGGCGGTGATTGCGATCCAATCTTCCCGAACGGCCGCGCCCTCGGCGGCAAGGAAACCAGCCCCGCGATGTACATGACCGGCACCTGCGAAGCGAGCGGCGGCGAGCCGTACGGGGAGGCGATGGTGGATGTGGAGAACGCGGTCACATTCTGCTGCCGGCCGTCGTACGTGTTTGCAGGGTAGGCCCTGCTCTGCGCAAGTGCGCTTATTCGTCCGCCGTGCGTGTGACTTCGAGCGCCACGAATTTCAATTGGGTGGTGTCCTGATCGCCAACATACACATGGAAGACCTTGCCGAATTCGAAGGCAGCAGCCACATCGGACGCAGGGACGACCACGGTTGCAATTTTATCATCGAAGGCCACGTCCTGGTCTGTCAGGTCGACACGAAGACGGAGCTCCTTGTGCCAGGGGACAGCCTTGAAGCAGGTTGAGGTGCCGAAATTCGGATGGAACTCCCGTACGGGCCTTTTCTTGGAGGCGAGGTCCATTTTGCGCGAGAGCTTCCCATCATACGAGCCCGTGGGTGCTACCTCGAGGGTCCCGAAAACATCGGGCTTGCCAAACGCGCGAAATAGGGAGCCGGAGAGAACGGTGGTGAGCTCAGCGGCAACCATAGCCGGATGCTTGCGAGCAAGCGCTGCCAGCATTCTGAACGCTTCGTTGGATTTTGCTCGCTGGTCCTCGGTCGCTTTCGGAGGGCCAGGGTCCCACGGGCTTCCGTCCGCCTTCGTGGGTGCGATGACCGCGCTGGTCATGCAGATATCGATCATAGCCGGCATCGGCTTCTGCTTCGGCTTCTTCTGCGCGTCCTGGTCATCGGACGGTCCATCATCCTGATCGCCCTCGGACGTATCGTCCTCCGCAAGGGCCGTAGGGACGGCGACGGCAGACGTTGCGGCAACAGCGGCCAGCAAGAACAGCGCACGCGCGATACGGGCGCCTCGACGAACATCCTCCCCCATCGAAGACCTCCAGCGAAAAAAACAGCAGGCGATGACAAATCGCCGAGCATGCAGGTGAGGGTACCACGGTGATGCACCGCAGGGGAAGAGCTGCCTCGTTTGGCGCGGTGCGCCCGCGTCAGCGCGACGCGAAAAACGCCGCGGCGAGCACGGCCACGATCGCAACGACGGCGAGCGTGTAATTGATCGGGCTCGGCTTTCTCTCGGGCGCCCGCCGCGCGGAGAGGGCGGTTTCATCGCCCCGCGCCTTTTTCTTTTTCTTACGCGGCTCCGCGCTCGGCGGCGCCTTTTCCGGCGTTTTTTCCTCGCTCGCCTTCTCGCTCGGTTTTTCCGGGGGGCGCACCGAAACCGAGGGCGGCGGCGGGGTCTTTTTCGAACGAACGGCAGCTTCCTCGACGACCTCGCTCGAAATCGAGAGCGCGTCGAGCGCCTCGATCACCGCGCCCGCGTTCGAGAATCGCTCGTACGGATCCTTTTCGAGCAGCTTGCCTACGAGCGGCTCGAGCTCGGCGGGAATCTTCACGTCCGGCGCGCGCACCGAGAAGGGCGGCGGTGGGGTCGTGCGGTGATGCTGGAACATCTCGATCGGATCGGTCGAGTCGAACGGGTGTTTGCCCGTCAGCATCTCGTACATCATCACGCCGAGCGCATAGAGGTCCGCGCGCTCGTCGACCGCGTCCATGCCGTGCGCCGCCTCGGGCGCGAGGTAATTGATCGTCCCGAAGATCACGCCGACGCCCGTGAGGCGCGAGGGCGGTCGGCCCTCCTTGGGCACCGTGAGCGGGAGCTTGCCAACCGAGACCTTCGCGAAGCCGAAGTCGATGAGCTTCGCCACGAAGCCCGCTTCGAGCATCACGTTTCGCGGCTTCAGGTCGCGATGCACGATGCCAAGGTCGTGCGCGGCTTGCAGGCCGATCAAGATCTGCCGCGCGACGTGCACGACGAGCCGCGGCTTCATGGGGCCTTCGCGGATCACCTCGGCGAGGTTTTTTCCTTCGACGTACTCGAGGATCAGGAAGTACGAGCCGTCGTCGAGCTTCCCGAAGTCGGTCGCGTGGGCGATGTTCGGGTTGTCGATGTGCGCGCCGACGAGGGCCTCGCGCTCGAAGCGCGCCACGATCTCGGGGTTGTCGTCGCTCTCCGGGTGCAGGATCTTCACGGCGACGCGCTTGTGCATGAGCACGTGCTCGCCGAGGTAGACCGCGCCCATGCCGCCCATCGCGAGGAGGTCGAGGATGCGGTAGCGCTCCGAGATCGTCTGGCCGATGAGATCCCGCGCGCGTTCGAGCGCTTTTTGATGGGCGTCGGCGTTCGCCTGGTCGACGTCGAGCGGCTCTTCGGCCTCGGCCTCGGCGTCGATCTCGATGGACTGCGCGCTCTCTTCGGTAGGCGACATGCGGGGCTAGCCGGGTAGACGGAAGGTTTGTCGCACCCGATCGGCGCTCGGGCCTTTGCCGTTCATCATCACGCGGATGAGGTCGTTCCACAACGTGGGGATGTACGGATGACGCTGGTTCGGATCGGCCGCGAGCGCGCGGGCCGCCCACGCGTCGATCTCGGGGGCGAGGTCGGGCCGGATCGAGGCGAGCTCGGGCCGCGGCGCGGTCGTCACGGCGAGGGAGAGATCCGCGAGGGAGTCGCCCTGGAACGGCGCTCGGCCGGCGAGCGCGCGGTAGACGACGGCGCCGAAGGCGTAGACGTCGGCGCGATGATCGAGCGGCTCGCCGCGCCACGCCTCGGGCGCGACGTAGCTCGGCGAGCCATCGGGCTTGTTCTCGGCCGTGAGCGCCTCGAAGCCGAGAACCTGGGCGAGGCCGAAATCGAGGAGACGCACGCCGCCGCCGCGCTCGGGCGAGAGGAGGAAGAGGTTTGCCGGTTTGACGTCGCGGTGGACGATGCCGAGCGCGTGCGCGGTGTGGAGCGCGCGCGCGATCGGATCGAGGAGCGTGAGCAGGTTGTACGAGCTCAAACGATCGCCGAAGCACTCCAGGTCCTGGAGGTGCGCCTCGAAGCTCTCGCCATCGAGCAGCTCCATGGCCACGTACAAGGCGCCCTCGGGGTCGGTCCCGAACGCGTGGATGCGCGTGACGCTCGTGCCCCAGAGCGATGCGAGGGACTGGGCCTCGCGGAGGAGGCGCGCGGGGAGCTGCGGGTCGTCGCTCACCTGTTTGCGCAGGCGCTTCAGGGCGACCTCGGTCCCGGTTTGCAGGTCCTCGGCCCGGTACACGACGCCATGACCCCCGCGGCCGAGCTCCTCCCCGAGCTTGTAGCGGCCGTCGAGTGTCTCGCCTTCCATAGGTTCCCCGAGGAGCAATCTACCCGTTCCCTCCCACGGAAGGCATCTTTTCGCGGAACGTTCCGGTTCGGGCCGGTCGATCGACGAGGACCGTCGTCTCTTTGCCCGGGGGCGGGGGGCGATGCTACGGGAAGGGCCGTGAAGAGCGCGGTCCCGGAGAACGCCGCGAAGGGCGCGGGCCTCGAGGAGGCCGTGGCGCGTTTCGTGCGCCATCTCGGCGAGGAGCGTCGAGCGTCGCCGCATACCGTGGCCGCGTACCGTCGAGACCTTGCCCAGCTCGTCGCTCACGTGCAGGAGCGGCGCGGGCGGGTTCGCGGCCCCGGAGATCTCGACGTGTTCGTCCTGCGAGGGTTCCTCGGGCAGCTCGCCCGGACGCACGCGCCGCCCTCGATCGGCAGGAAGATCGCCGCGGTGCGAGCTTTCCTGCGCTGGCTCGAACGGCGCGGGGAGATCGAGAAGAACCCCGCGGCCGAGCTCGAGCTACCGAAGGTGCGGCGGCCGATGCCCACGTTCGTCAACGCGGACGCCGCGGCGGAGGTCGTCGAGGCGCCGGACGAGGCGACGGCGGAGGGGCAGCGGGATCGAGCGATCCTCGAGGTGCTGTACGGCTCGGGGCTCCGCGTGTCGGAGCTCGTGGGGCTCGACGTCGGCGACGTGGAGATCGAGGCGGACGGAGGACGGGCGCGCGTGCTCGGCAAGGGGCGCAAGGAGCGGATCGTTCCGTTCGGCTCGCATGCGCGCGCCGCGCTCGTGCGATGGCTCGGGCGGCGGGAGGAGCTCAGGAACCCGAAGACGGGCGCGCTCGACGAACGGGCGCTCTTCGTGTCGAGGCTCGGCCGGCGCATCAGCGTGCGACAAGTGCAACACCTCGTGCATCGGTACGGCGCGCTCGGAGCGGGCCGCGCAGATCTGCATCCGCACGCGCTCAGGCACACGTTCGCCACGCACCTGCTCGACGGCGGCGCGGATCTGCGGGCGATCCAGAAGATGCTCGGGCACACGAGCCTGTCGACGACGCAACGGTATGCGCACGTCTCGATCGATCACCTGACCCGGGTGTACGACGCGGCGCACCCGCTCGCGAAGAGAGGCGCGCCGCGCGCTCGAAACAAGGGATGAAGACGGCGCTGTACGTTCGAGCTTGGGCGAGCCGGATCGCCCGCGGGGCGATGGGCGCGTCGATCGCGGGCCTCGCCGCCGCCGCGCTCGACACCGCCTACGCACGCGGCGGCGAGGAGGAGCGCATCGAGGCCGGCAAGGCGCTCGCGATCTTCGTGGCCGACGCGGGCCTCGTCGCGCCCGTCTCGCTCGTCGTGGGGCTCGTCGTGGCGACGTCGCTCGTGTTCCTCTTCCCGGAGGCGGCGCCGACACCCGCGTCGGCCGTCGCGTGGCTGCGAGCGCGCGCCAAGGGCCGGCCCGCGGACGTGGCCGCGTTCGTGCCGCTCGCGATCGTGGCCGCGTTCCTGTGGATGACGCTCTCCGCGCAGCTCGCGCGGGCGCTGCTCGCGCTCGACGTCGCCGCGCCGCTCGCGGGGCTCTCCATCGCGACGGGCACGCTGCTCGTGGGCCTGCTCGCGACGCTGCTCTCGCTCGCGCTCACGCCGGCGCTGCGGCAAGCGCTGGCCACGGCGAGCGAGGGCCGGCCCGCGTTCGTCGATCCCGCGAAGACGGCCTTCGCCGCGCTCGTGGTCGTGGGCCTGCTCTTCGGCCTCGGCGTCGCGACGGGCGGGCCGAGCGGCGAAGGCGGGCTGTTCGGGATTTACGGCGTGCTCAAGCGCCCCGAGCTCGATCTGCGCGCGGTCGGGATGCTCGCGCTCGTCGCGTTCGCCGCGTTCCTCTCGTCCGCGCTTGCCTCGCCGCGCAGGTCGTTCGTCGCGGCGCTCGTCGCGCTCGCGCCGGTCCTCCTCGCGCCGCGGACGGCCGTCTCGCTCGGGGGCGAGGGCGCGCCGGTGGCGCAGGCGATCGAGCGGGATGCGCCGCTCGGCAAGCTCTCGCTCGCGGCGATGCGCAAGCTCGCCGATCGGGATCACGACGGCGCGAGCGCGCTCTTCGGCGGTGGCGATTGCCGCGAGGGCGACGCGTCGGTCGGGCCGCTCGGCGTGGAGATCCCCGACAACGGCATCGACGAGGACTGCTCGGGCACGGACCTCCGCGCCGAGGTCCTCGCCGCGCTCGCGCCCGCGCCCGCAGCACAAGCGCCCGCGCCGAAGAGCGCCGACGTCCCCGCCGATCTCAACGTCGTGCTCATCACGGTGGACACGCTGCGCGCCGACCTCGGCTACGCCGGTTATCCGCAGCCCGTCTCGCCGAACCTCGACAAGCTCGCCGCCGAGAGCGCCGTGTTCCTCCGGGCCTACTCGCTTGCCTCGTACACGGGCAAGAGCGTCGGCCCGATGCTGATCGGCAAGTACGGCAGCGAGACGCAGCGCAACTGGGGGCACTTCAACAAGTTCGAGGAGACGGAGACCTTCCTCGCCGAGCGCCTCTCGCGCGCGGGCGTCCGCACGATGGGCGTCCACGCGCACCGCTA
Organism: Polyangium jinanense; assembly: GCF_028435265.1. Lineage (GTDB taxonomy): Bacteria > Myxococcota_A > Polyangia > Polyangiales > Polyangiaceae > Polyangium > Polyangium jinanense. The sequence continues at coordinate 725,782 of NZ_JAGTJK010000001.1, forward strand.
CTTCGGCAAGTTCGGCGGCCTCGACTCCGGCTTCGACGTGGTCGATCTCTCGGCCGCGCCGCCCGAGAACGCGCCCTGGGACGTGGCGGACATGAAGTCGAGCCACGCGCTCACGGACGCGGCGCTGGCGCAGCTCGCGAAGCCGGAGAACACGCAGGGACGTTTCTTCCTCTGGGTGCACTACCTCGACCCGCACGCCGACTACCTGCGCCACGACGACGTGCCGAGCTTCGGCGCCGGCCAGCGCGGTCTCTACGACGGCGAGGTCGCGTTCACGGACAAACACATCGGCCGGCTCATCGACGGCATCCGCGCGGCGCCCTGGGGCAAACGCACGGCGATCGTCGTGACGAGCGACCATGGCGAGGCCTTCGGCGAGCACAAGATGTTCCGCCACGGCTTCGAGCTCTGGGAGCCGCTCGTGCGTGTGCCGCTCCTCGTGCACGTCCCGGGCGCCAAGCCCGCGCGCATCGAGGCGCGCAGGAGCCTCATCGACCTCACGCCCACGGTCCTCGACCTCTTCCGCATCGAGCAGCCGAAACCCGCCGCCGAGGGCCCGGATTTCCTCTCGGGCACCTCGCTCCTTTCCGACGTGCTCTTGCCCGAGGGGCAAACGCCGGCCGAGCGTGACGTCCTCATCGACATGCCGGCCGGCCCCTACAACGACGCGCGCCGCGCGCTCATCCACGGCGACCTCAAGCTGATCGTCTCGAACAACGCTGGCTACGAGCTCTACGACCTCGGCCAGGATCCCGAGGAACGAAAGGACCTCTGGCGTTCGCCCGACACGCGTCGGGGCATGGAGGAGCGATACGCGGCCCTGCGCGCGCGCCTCCGGGAGATCCGCGTGACCGGCCCGCGGAAGTAAAACCCGGGGAGCCCCTTCCAGACCCGGTAGGCGATCGCCTAGGATGAGCCCCGTGCTTCCCCCCACTGCGGTCGTGTTCGATCTCGACGGGACGCTGCTCGACAGCCGCGGCGATATCGTGGCCGCGATCAACCACGCGCTCCTCACGACGGGGCGCAATCCGCAGCCCGCGCAGGTGATCGTGCGCCTCGTCGGCGACGGCGCGCGCGCCCTCTGCGCGAGGACGGCGAAGATCCCGGAGGACGCGCCGGAGGTCGACGAGCTCGTCCGCCTCTTCGTCGACTACTACAAGCAGCACCCGCTCGATTTCACGCGCTGGGCGAAGGGCGCGCTGGAGGCGATCGAGGCGCTCTCCTCGATGGAGAACATGGCGCTCGGCATCTGCACGAACAAGCCTCGCTCGACGACCGACGTGGTGCTGCGTGCGCTCGGCATCGAGGATCGGTTCGGGGTGATCGTGGCGGGCGGCGACACGAAGGAGCGCAAGCCCGACGCGGCGCCGCTCCTGCTCGCGGCGAAGCAGCTCGGCTCGATGCCGGCGGCGGTGGTGATGGTTGGCGACGGCCCGCAGGACATCCTTTGTGCTCGAAACGCCGGGACCTGGGCCGTGGGCGTCGAGTCCGGCTTCTCCACGGTCGAGGCGCTCGTGCAGGCGGGGCCGGACGTGACCGTGCGGGATCTGTCGATGCTGCCCGGCATCGTGCAGCGCTGGCGCGAGCCGACGACGAAGATCAAGCTGCGTTAGGCGCGTTGCTCTCGATCCTCCACCACGGCGAACGCTTCGTCGTCGTCGACAAACCTTCCGGCCTCGCGGTCCATCCCGGCTGGTCCGACGACGAGCGGACCGCGATGCACGAGGTCCGCGATTCGATCGGCCAGAAGGTTTTTCCCGTCCACCGCCTCGACCGCGCCACGAGCGGTGTGCTCGTCTTCGCGCTCGATCCCGAGAGCGCCCGCGTCTTTTGCGAGATGTTCGAGGAGGGCCGGGTCGAAAAGCATTACCTCGCGCTCGTCCGCGGCGTCACGCCCGAGGCCGGCACGATCGACCACCCGATCCCCCGCCGCGAGGGCGGCCCGCGTGTACCCGCCTCGACGTCGTTCCGCCGGGTTTGGCGGGGCGAACACCTTTCCCTCGTCGACGCGGAGCCGCATTCGGGCCGGCTCCACCAGGTGCGCCGGCACATGAAGCACATCAGCCACCCGCTGATCGGGGACGCGAATTATGGCAAGGGCGCGCTGAACCGCGAATATCGGGATCGCTTCGGCCTCGCGCGGCTCGCGCTGCACGCGCGCTCGCTCGGCTTCGTGCATCCGTGGGAGGGGCGACCGATCACGTTCGAAGCGGCGCTGCCGGAGGACCTCCGGGCGCCCTTCGAGCGGATCGGCGTGGTCATTTGATGATCGACTGACAGCCGAAGAAGACCTCGATCTTCCCGGTCTTGTCCTCGCCGACCAGGGCCTGGGCCTGGTCGCACGAGCTCTCGCAGAGGATCACCTTCTTCGGCGCCGCGGGATCGTCGTAATACCAGCCGCCGCCATTGCAGGCGGCCGCGTCGGCCACGCGTGGCAGGTACGTCGGCGCGCCGCCGTCCGAGAGGGCCACGTTCACGAGCTCCGGATCGAGGTCCTCGCCCGAGGGCGGCTTCGGGATCGCGAGCTCGCACGAGAGCTTCGCCGTCTGGTCCACCGCCTGTGCGACCGCGTCGAAGAACGGCTGCCACGCGGCGCTGCCGTCGCAGAGCTTCGCCCGGACGCCGCCCGTCTTGTTCACGAGCGTCGTGTACGTCGGGCCCGAGCTCGGCGGCTCGGTGCCGTCCGCGTACTGGCAGACCGTGTTGGGGTTCGAGAGCGAGTCCCAGCCGTAGATGCCGCTGAATACGTAATCGGTGAAGAGCCCGTTCCACGTCGGGTTCAGGATCCCCGGCGGCAAGGTCAGCGTGTTCGCCGGGTTCTTCCCGCCCTGGAACGACTCGAAATTGGCCGCCGAGAGCCGGGAGTTATCGTCCGATACGATGACGATCGTCTTCGTCGCCTGCGGCCGGAGCTCTTGCTTCCACGGCTCGCCGCCCCTCTCGTCGCCGAGCTTGTAGCCGTCCGTTTGTCCGAGCGTGCCAAGGAACTGCTCGAGCGGCTGGACGCTGCGGATGTCCACGCTCGAATGGAAGAACCGCGCGCCATTGCCGCAATTGTCGTCGCCCGCGAGCGGCGCCGGAATGCAGATCGGATACCGCGTGCTACCGCTGATCTGCACCGGGCTCGTCTTGTTCCGGAGCGAGAGCATGATGACCTTGTAATCCAGGTTCTTCGCCGCGATCAGCGCAGCGAACGCATTGAGGCCCTTTTTGATCTCGATGATCGCGGGCTCCATGCTCGACGAGTTGTCGACGACCCAGATGATGTCGACGGGGAGTTTTTCGACCGTCGCCTCGGACGCCGTCGAGGCGCACGCGGCGTCGTCCGAGAACGGCGCGTCCGTGCCCGTCCCCCCGTCGTCCAGGAAAAATCCGCCCGCGCCCCCCGAGCCGCCCGCGCCCGCTCCCTCACCGGCTCCCCCGGTCGCCCCGGCTCCGCCGTCTCCCGAAGGGTCCCCTGGGACGCCGCCTCCGTTCGAGGTGGCACACGCAATGAACATGGTGGCGAGGGTCGAGGCGAAGAGCGAAAGCAAGACGCAAGGGCGCATGGTCGGACCTTACCACCGTTTTCCATGCCGAACAGGGTCCGTCGGTGGCAAATCGGTGTCACCCTGGCGTTGCGTACGGGAGGCCGCACAGGGGTGGGTGGGGCGTCACCCAGCCGTCGGTCCCCGGCGCTCGACCGGGCCGAATCCCGCCTGCAGCTCGCGACCATAAGGTGTCGCGTTCAGAATGGCGCGCAGGCGCAGGCGCGCGCGGTGCAGCCGCGAACGGACGGCACTTTCGCTCACCATGAGTTTCTGGGCGATTTCCTGGAGCCCGAGGTCCTCGTGGTAATGCGCCATCACCACGTCCCGATAGTCGTTCGGCAGTTCGCCCAGGGCGAGCCGGACGAACCGCTCGCGCTCGGCCACGCTCGCCGCGTCGTCTTCGAGCGCCGGGGCGCGCATCGTGGGCAGAACGCTGAGGTCCTCGAGGTCGAGGCCGCCGACGAACCGCGCCCGCTGACGCCTCTGGGAGCGCATCAGCATCAGAGCTTCATTCGCCGTGACCCGGAAGAGCCACGTGGTGAAGCTCGAATCGCCGCGGAAAGAGCGAATTCGTCGGATGACCTGGAGGAGCGTCGATTGAACGAGATCGAGTCTGTCTTCGTCCGAGACGGGATACCGAGCGAGCTGCCGCTCCACATGCGGTCGGATGGCACGCGTGAGCGCGTCGAGCGCCACGGTGTCGCCATTCTTGACGCGCTCGATGAGCTCGCTGAGCCGGGCCTCGGCCCCGGCAGGCGCGGGCGGTGCCGCGGAGGTACGCGTCGTCGTGACGGCCTGGACGGCCATGAGAGCCTCCATCGCCAGCGCATTCCCGGCACTTCGTGGGCGCGCCTGGCAGGTGGTCGGAGTTAGCAAGTCATCTGCCAGGCATGGCAGGTCGGGATCCGCGCGAATGGCTGGCGCCGCTGGCACGTCGGGGCGTGAGGTATGTGCCTCCGCGCCTCGCGGATCGCGTGGGCCATCGCAGCGAGGGCACAAACGATGCGCACGGATTGCCCAGCCGCGGTATAAGCCCGGCGTGGACCGTTCTGGCTCTCCGCCCAAGGCGCTATCGCATCCGCTGCCCGCCGGGATGCGTGATCTCTTACCGGAGGAGACGCGAAGAAGGCGCGCGCTCGCCCGGGCAATTCTCGACCATTTCGCTCTGCACGGATACGACCCGGTCACGCCCCCGGCGTTCGAGCTGGCCGAGGTGCTGGAAAAAGGCCTCGGCGCCCTCGACCCCGGCGACGTTCTGCGCTTCGTGGAGCCGGAGTCGGGGGAGGTGTGCGCGCTCCGTCCCGACATGACGCCGCAGATCGCGCGGATGGTGGCCACGCGCCTCGCCGCCGAGCCCGTGCCGATCCGGCTCTGCTACGAAGGGACCATCGTCCGGCGCCGCCAAGGTCGCGCCAAGAAGCACCGGCAAATCCCGCAGGCCGGCGTGGAGCTCTACGGCGCGCCGTCGCCGGAGGGGGACCTCGAAGCGCTGCGGCTCCTCGCCTCGGTGACGCGCGCGGTGGGCCTCGAATCGTTCGTGATCGACCTCGGCCACGCGCTCATCGCGCGCGCCCTGGTCGACGTGGTGCCGTCGCCGCTCGACGTGGAGGTGACGGACGCGCTGGCGCAGAAGGACGCCACGCGGCTCCGGGCGCTGCTTGCGGGGCGGGAGGCTTCGGGGGTGCCGGCGCGCGTGGCGGACGCGCTCGTGGCGCTGCCGGAGCTCGCGGGCGGGGCGGAGGATCGGCCGGGCGAGGAGATTCTCGCCCGCGCCGAAAAACTGTTTGCCGGGACGAGGGCGGAGGGGCCGCTCGGCGAGCTTCGGGCGCTCTGGGAGACGGCGCGTGGGACGGGGGAGAGCGGGCTCGGGGACGTCTTGCGGCTCGATCTCGGCGAGGTGCGGGGCTTCGCGTATTACACGGGGCCGATCTTCCACGTGCTCGCGCCAGGGCCGGGCGAGCCCGTGGGCGCGGGGGGGCGATACGACGATTTGCTCGGGCGTTTTGGTTTGCCGCTGCAAGCCGTGGGGTTTGGTCTGCACCTCGACGCGATTGCGCGGGCGCGGGAAGCCGCGGGCGTGCGGGAGGAGCGGCCGCTCAGGGTGCTCGTGTCCGCGGATCCGCCGGGGGAGGCGCTGGCCGCGTCGCTGCGAGCACGGGGCATCGCGACGGCGTTTCACGCGTCGGGGGCGGATGCCTTGCGATATGCGGCTGCGCATCGGTTCTCGCACGTCGTGACCGAGGGGAACGACGGGGCCGTGCAAATCATCCGGACGGACAAACCCGAGGCCGCGGTGGAGATCGCGGCGGGCGCGGGGGGGGTGGATGCGATCGTGCGGGCCCTAGGCGAAGAGGCGCCACTCGTCGACGAGCAGCCCTAGCGCCTCGTCGAGGCTACCTGCGAGGTCCGGCGAAAGCCATTCCGACGACGAGGCGCCCTTCGCGACCGACTCGAACGACGGCACCGGCACCTTGCCCGCGAGCTTCTCCAGCCGTTTGCCCGTCCGCGCGAGCCGCGAGACCCAGTCCGTGCTGCGGTAGGCGTATTCGGCCTCGTGCAGGAGCGCGCTGCCCACGCGCGCGAGGCGCTCGCGCACCACCACGGCGGGCTCCGCGCCCGAGCGGATCGCCCTGCGACTTGCTTCGAGCTCCAAGAGAACGAGGCCCGCGGGCGAACCGGGCGTGAACGACGCGCTGATCGGCTGGAACGAGAGGTCCGAGAGCGCGAGGAAGTACCACGAGTGCGGCGCGGCCACGCGGTAGAGCCATTCGGCGCCCGAGGCCTCGGCCGCGGCGATCGCCACGCCCCAGGCTTCTTCCTCGTCGACGTCGTCCCGCTCCGTCGGCAGCCGTTCGACCGGACGCACCGAGGCCGCGCGCAGGAGCGGATCGGCCCAGGCCATGGTCAGCGAGGACGTCGTGGGCGCGTAGCTGCAGAGCGCGCGGGCGCGGGCCTCGGCCGAGACGCGTCCGCGCGGGTCGAGCCACACGAAACGTCCGTCCTTCAGGTCCACGCGATACTCGTGGTCCTCGGCGCCGTGCGCGGCGAGCTCGCGGAGCAGCGCGGCCCCGCGCTCGGCCCACTTCTTGACGAGCGACGCGTCCGCGGCGGGCGGAGGCTCGGTGCGTGCGGACCGAACCTCGGGCATCTCGGGCGCGTTCGGCGCGAGGGCAGGCTCGTCCCCGGGCCTTTTCGCGGCGGCCTTCGAGGTCGTCTTCCTTCCGACCTTCGTGGCCTTTGCGGCGGCCTTTTTCGTGGGCTTTGGCTTCGATCCTGCGCGCGCCTTGCTCATCGTGCCTCGAAGGCAGCGCGGATCGTGGCCGCGCTCTGCCACCATTTTCAACGAATCCCCACGTTTGTCACGCCCTTAGTTTTTGGCTCTCCCAACGAACGCCCCGGTCGAGGTGGCCCAGCACGCCCGCCATGCGTGGCGTGTCACGCCCCTGGCGGAAGCCCCGCGAAATCCTGCTCCGGTCTTGGCTTTCGGATCCCAGTTGCGTGGTGCACGTCCCTTGCGCGATCCTGCGAATACGATAGGCCCATGGTCACCTCTACAATCGCCCCCGCCCCACCGCTGCCGTTCGATGCGCCTACGTTTTTCGCGCAGTCGAAGGATGTCTGCGTGGTCTACGACGTGGCGCGGCGGTTTGTCTATGCAAACCCGGCGGCGACCGCGCTGTTCGCGTTCGAGCCGGCGGCGCTCGCGGGCAAGTCGCCGCGGGATCTTTATGGGGACCGGGCTTCGAGCATCGAGCAGTGCGTGGAGCGCGCGTTTTCGAGCGGCGAGGTCGTGCAGGTGGTGCACAAGATCCGCGGCGGATCGGGGGAGGTCGTCTACCTCGACACGAGCTACACGCCGATGCGCGGCGCGGACGGCGGCGTTTCGTTCATCGTGTCGATCGGTCGCGACATGACCGACACCTCGGCGCGCTGGCGCGAGCTCGAGGACACCGTGGCCCGAAGGACGCGTGATCTCACGGCCATGGAGTCGCGCTTCGACGGGCTGCTAAGGAACCTCCAGATCGGCCTCATCATCCGCGGGCCGCGGGGGGAGATGCGCTTCGTGAACCGCCGCGCGCTGGAGCTACTCGGCTTGACCGAGGCGCAGATGCTCGGCCGCGCCCCGAGCGATCCGGGCTGGGCGATGCTCGACGAGGACGGCAAACCCTTGCCCCCCGACCAAGCCCCGATGGCGCGCGCCCTCGGGAAAGGCGAGTCGCTTTCGGCCATGATCATCGGCGTGGATCGGCCGAAGACCGCCGATCGCGTGTGGATCCTGGTCAACGTGATGGTGCAACGGGGCGCGGACGGCGCGATCGAGCAGTACGTCGCGACGCTCAGTGACGTCACCGAGGCCCAAAAAGCCACGCGCGCGCTCGCCGAGCGTGAGGAGACGTTCCGCCTCCTCGCCGAGACGATCACCGACGTCTTCTGGATGACGAACGCAGACGAACACGGGCTCGTGTACGTGAGCCCTGCCTACGAGAACGTGTGGGGCCGGCCGCGGTCGGAAGTATACGAAGACCGTTCCAATTTTCTCGAAGCGATTCACCCCGACGATCACTCGAGCGTCCTCGAAGCGCTGCCGCTGCAGGAGAAGGGCGAATACGATATCGAATATCGGGTCGTGCGGCCGGGCGGGACGATCCGCTGGGTGCGGGATCGGGCATTTCCGGTAAAGGATGCGTCGGGGAAGGTCGTGCGGCTCGTGGGGCTCGCGACGGACATCACCGAGCAGCGATCGACGTCGGAGCTCATCCGGCGGCAGGCGGACGCGCTGCGGGAGCTGTCGACGCCGCTCGTGCCGATTGGACAGGGTGTGCTCGCGATGCCGATCGTGGGTGTGCTCGATTCGGCGCGGGCGCGGCAGGTGCTCGAGACGCTTCTCGAAGGGATCGTGGCGCATGCGGCGGAGGTCGTGATCCTCGACGTGACGGGCGTGGGCGTCGTGGATGCGCAGGTGGCGAGCGCGCTCGTCTCGGCGACGCAAGCGGCGCGGCTGCTCGGCGCGGAGGTGCTGCTCACGGGCCTGCGGCCGGACGTCGCGCACACGATCGTCGGGCTCGGGCTCGATCTCGGCACGATCGTGACGCGCTCGACGCTGGAGATGGGCATCCGCTGGGCGCTTTCCGAGCGAAAGCGCGGGAAAAACGCTTCTTTCAGGAAAGGAAGCGGCAAGTAGCCGGGCGCACGCGAATTGCTTAGGATGATTTCCCGATGGATGACCAAAGGCCCCTGTCCGTTCGGCTCGCGACCTGGAACTGCTTCGGCGCGCCGCAGAGCCTCGAAGATTTTCTGGAGGGCCGGCCTTTCTGGCCCGAGCGGTTCGGCGCGCCGGCGGTGATCGAGGCGCTCTCGCGCTTCGACATCGTGTGCATCCAGGAGAACTTCGTGGGCGGGGTGCACGAGCGGCTGGAAGCGCTGCGGACGGCGGGAGGTTTTTCCGAGCTCTGGCACGATCCGCCGGGTCCCTGCGCGGTGACCAAGACGCTCGTCGGCGCGGGCCTCGTGATCCTCTCGCGTTTCCCCGTGAAAGCGCGTTTTTTGCGATTGCCGCACGGCGTGGGAGCGGACGGATTCGCCCGGAAGGGCGCCGCGCTCGCGGAGGTTCGTTTGCCCGGCGGGCGCGAGCTTTTCCTGGTGAACACGCATTTGCAGGCGGACGACGGGCGCGTGTCGCCGGAGGAGTGCCTCGCGGTGCGAAAGGCGCAGGTCGAGGAGCTCTGCGAGGCGCTGCGGGAGCCGCTTTCGAGCGGCGTGCCCACGGTGCTCTGCGGGGATCTGAACGTGCCTTGCGGAACCCGCGAATACGAGGGTTTGGCGCGGCGGCTCGGCGAGAGCTTGACGGACCACACGGCGCGCGCGGGGCTCTTGACGTACGATACGGAGTTGAACGACGTGGCGCGGGCGTTTCACGAGGGCGGCCCGGAGCGGGCGCTCATCGATTACGTGTGGACGTCGCGGCGGGCCGCGCCGACGCAGATCGCGATGGAGTTCGTCGCGCCGCTCGGCGAGCTTTCGGGTTGTCCTCCAAGGTATGAGGGCCGAGCGTTCGCCTCGGATCATTTCGGCGTGGGCGTGACGGTCACGATCGATTGACGCGGAGCCGCGCGATCGTCGCGCCCCAGCCGCCGCGCGTGGCCGGGGCGTCGCGGAACGATTCGACGAGCGGGTGACGCGCCAGGATCGATTGCACGACGCGCCGCTGCACGCCTTTGCCGCGGCCGTGAATGAGCCGCACCTCGGGAAAACCCCGCGCGTGGGCCTCGTGCAGATATTCCTCCACGACGGAGGGGATGTCGCGGGGCGCAAAGCCATGCAGGTCGATCGCGTCCTCGATCGGGAGCACGGCGATTGCGTCGGGGTCGGGCAAAGGTTCGTCGTCCTCGGCCTCGTCGGGCGCGGGCGCGGGCGGCTCTTTCGGTTTTGCCGGGGAGAAGAGGCGCGCGAGGTGGTCGAGGAGGGCGCGGAGCATGGCCGGGGGGACAGGGTATCACGTGGACCTGTCGTGGCCGCCTTCGCGCGTGTATCTTCCCGGTCCCATGTCGGCGGAGGACGGAGGACAAGCGGAGATCGGGCACGCGTCGACGGTGCCGCTCGTCCTGCCCGGCCCGCCGGCCGAGCGGCGGGGCGTGCCGCCGTCGCTCTCGGAGCGATACCAGGACATCACGTTCGTCGGCGAAGGCGGGATGGGCACGGTCTACCGCGCCATGGATCCGCGCCTCGGCCGGACCGTGGCGCTCAAGCTCTTGAAGGGCGACGATCCGGAGCTCTGGCGACGATTCCTGGGCGAGGCGCGGGCGCAGGCGCGCATTCAGCACGAGCACGTTTGCCGCGTGTACGAGGCCGGGCAGGCCGACGGCGAGCCGTACATCGCGATGCAATTCATCGACGGCGAGCCGCTGTCGCGCTGGAAGGATCGGCTGACCTTGGAGCAGCGGGTCAAGCTGATGTGCGAGATCGCGACGGCGGTGCACGAGGCGCACCGGCTCGGGATCATTCACCGGGACATCAAGCCGGGGAACATCCTCGTGGAGAAGCGCGAGGACGGTTCACTCAAGCCGTACATCATGGATTTCGGATTGGCGCGGGAGGTCTCGGAGCGCGGACAAACCCGCACGGGCGCGGTGGTCGGCACGCCGGCGTACATGCCGCCGGAGCAGGCGAAAGGGGACGTGCGGGCGATGGATCGGCGCTCGGACGTGTTTTCGCTGGGGGCGACGCTCTACGACATGATCGTCGGGCATCCGCCGTTCATTGCGGAGCACCCGTGGAAGCTCTTGATGATGGTGGCGTACGAGGACGCGCCGACGATCGGGAGGGTGCAAAAGGGGGTGCCTTCGGAGCTCGAAACGATCGTGATGAAATGCCTCGAGCGGGATCCTTCGAGGCGATACGATTCGGCGCGGTCGCTCGCGGAGGATTTGCAGCGGTTCCTCGACGGCGAGCCGATCCAGGCGAAGCGCGCCTCGGTCGGATACTTGCTCTGGAAGAGGGCGCGCAAGCATAAGCTGGTCGCGGCGCTTCTGGCGCTCGGCGTCGCGTCGTCGCTGGGGTTCGGCGGCGTGTGGGTGCGGGCCCAGCGGCAGGCGGCGGAGCAGGCGGAGCTCGCGCGGGAGCTCGGCGAGGGCGTGAAGGAAATGGAGCTGTTCCTGCGGGCGGCGTATGCGTATCCGCTGCACGACGTGGAGCGGGAAAGGGACGTGGTGCGCGCGCGGCTCGCGGAGATCGAGCAGCGAATGGCAGCCGCGGGGAAGGTGGGGGAGGGGCCGGGGCATTATGCGATCGGGCGTGGATATCTCGCGCTCGGGGATCCGGAGGGGGCGCGGGAGCATCTGGAGAGGGCGATCGCGGCGGGGTATTCGTCGCCGGATTTGCGATATGCGCTCGGGCGGGCGATTGGCGAGATCTATCAGCAGGCGCTCGCCGAGACGCGGCGGATCACGAACGAGGAGGAGCGGCAGAAGAAGGTCGCGGAGCTTTCGAGGGATCTCCGGGATCCGGCGCTCGGGCATTTGCGGGCAGCGATGGGGGCGCGGATCGAGGTGCCGGCCTACGCGGAGGGGCTCATCGCGCTGTACGAGGGGAAAAACGAGGAGGCCGCGGCGAAGGCGCGGGAGGCATTCGAGAAGGCGCCCTGGATGCACGAGGCGAAGAAACTCGAAGGGGACGCGCTCTTCGCGGAGGGGAGCAAGTATCGGCATGACGCGGCGTTCGATTACGAGAAGATGAAATCGTATTTCGAGCCTGCGGCGAGGGCGTATGCGGCCGCGTCGAACATGGGGCGGAGTGATCCGGAGGTGCACCGGGCGGAGTGCGAGTTGTGGGAGAAGATGGGGTGGGCGGCGCTGAACAGCAACACGAACCGGCAGGTCCCGTTCGAGGCCGGCGTCGAGGCTTGCAACCGGGCCGTGCAGGCGAGCAGCAGGGATGGCAGGTCGCTCGTGCAGCGCGCGTTGTTCCTCGTTGCGCGGGCCAATGCCGTATCCGGCAGCAACGCAAAGGATTCGGCGCTGACCACCGCCCAGGATGCGGTCGACGCTGCCGGGGAGGCCCTGCGCGCGCGACCGCAGGACGTGATGGCTCATTATGCGGTCGCCGTGGCTTTGTACGAGCGCGCGAAGCACCTGGATACCCGAGGTCAGGACGTCCCGATCGAGGACGTCATCCAGGCCTATTTGCGCGTCCAGGAGCTCGATCCGTTGTTCACCTGGTCGTACAACGAGCTCGGGCAGGTGTACATCCTCGCCTCCGACATCGACCGCCGAAAAGGCCGGGATGCCAGGGGCGCGCTGGAGAAAGCGAGGCGACAATTCGAGCGCGCTCTCGCGCTGGACCCCCGGTTCTCGATCCCCGCATTCATGCTCGTGGAGGTGCTCGCGATGCTCGTGGACAACAGTCTCGAGCGGGGGGAGGCCGCCGACGGGCACGTGAAGGCCGCGCTCGACGCCTTGGCTGCCCTCGACGAGCGAAGCGCCGCCGATCCGTGGCGCACGGCTTATTGGAAGGCGCGCACGTACCGAATCCTCGGCGGTCACGAGCTGGCCCTCGGCCGCGACCCTCGGCGATTCACCGAGGCCGCCATCGACGCCATCCGTAGATTCGCGGGGGAATCACCGCGGGACATGTTTTTTCTCATCGAGGTGGCGAGGTGCCGGCAGCTCTCGGCCGAGCACGCGCTGCGCGAGGGCCTCGATCCGAGCTCTCTCCTCGGTGAGGCACGGCGGCGGGTGGGGGACGCGGCGGCCATCAATGGCGGCGCGAACATGGCGCTGCGCATCCTCGACGCACGCATCCAGATCCTGACCATTCGCGCCGAAGTGCGGCGTGGCAGCGCGACCGCATCGAGCTTCGACACCGCTTTCATGATCATGACCCCCGTCCTGGAGGAGGCCAAGGAGCAATCCACGCCTTACCAGATCATGAGCGAGGTGTATGGTCTGCGAGCGCAATGGTCGGCGAGGTCCGGTCAAAGCTTCCAGGCGGACCTCGCCGAGGGCCTCCGCATGGCAGAGAAGGCGCTCGCCAAGAACCCGCACATGGCAACTGCGTATGCAGCGATGGGGCAACTCCGCCTCGTGCAGGCACGCACGTCGCGGGTCGAGAGGGAGCGCGTGGAGGCCGCGCGCCGCGCGAAGGAGGCCTTCGATGCGGCGCTCCGGGAGAACGCGCTCTTCGCGCGGAAGTATGAGGACGAACGGAAGGAGATCGGCGCTCTCCTCCCGTGAACGTCGCCCGAGTGGCGGGCTTGCATGCCGTGGCCAGCATCGCCTGCAGGGACCTCCCCGCAGGGGTCTGCGCCATGAGCCCGAGAACCCACGAAAAGCCGCGCCCGTGCCGGGCTGGGGTACGTGGCACGAGCTGTGCTACCCGTTCCCCACGTCGTTCTTGAAGAGGAGCCCCCCATGCTGAAATCGCATTGCTTTTCCTTTGTCGTGGTTGCTGCCAGCGTCGCCTTCATGGGTTGCGCGGCGCCCGAGGCGGAGAATCCGGTTGGCGCCGACGATTTCGCGGTTGGCCTGGAGACGCAAGATCCCGGCGACCCCGATCCCAGGCCGCCGGGCAGCAACAACCTGTTCAACCCTGGTTGCTTCTGGAATCCCAACATCCAGGCGGCCTACCGGCTCCTCGCGCAGAAGCCGCTTTACGTGGATGCGCAGGGCAATATTTCCGATACCATCTCGTACCTGGACCAGGTCACGTCCGCGTGCAGAAACCAGGCCCTCAAGTATCTCGCCCGGTGTGCATTGCCCGAGGGCTCCTCGATGACGGATCCGGATACGAACATCACGTACAACGGCTGGCTCGGCCTCGCGGATCAGTGGAAGACGCAGGTGCTGAGCAGCGACAACCAGTGGTGGGTCACGTCTTGCCTGCTTGAGCACCTCAATGGGTACGGGATCGAGGTCCCCATTCTGCTGCAGGGAGACCGCTCCGAACTCCAGCCGACCTCGGCGCAGATCACGGAGTTCCAGGTGCCCGAATCGCGCGCGTGGGGGAACCTTTTCGCGCCGAATTTCGTTGCCAACGTGTGTTACTTCACGAACATGGCGACGTCTTGCTACGTGAACCAACTCTTCGACGAGCGCATCTGCGACACGAGCCCGTATTGCAATCTCAATCTCGTGGGGAACTGCAACACGGCGTGCTTCTACAACCCGATCGGCGGCTTTTTGCACTGCGGTTCGTCCGGGAACAAGCACATCAGCGTGCGCGTGAAGGATTACGACTGGTACGGCTCCGATTGCGAAATCCCGGAGTGAGCCGCGCCGCGCTGCTCCACGGGGGGTGATGGCGCGGGCCTGCGCCTGCTGCAGGCCCGCCCCCGCAGTCGCCCGCCCCGGGGCGCGAGGCTTCCTCGAAAAAGCCTCACGTTGGAAGGATCTCGCCCTTGGCCCGGAACGTGCACGTCCCCCGTCAACACAAGGAGATCCCCATGACTGCAATGCGCTCATTTGCCATTCTTACCTTGCTGACCGGCACCTTTGCCTCCGGCTGCGTGGCCGCGAACTCGAATCCGTTCGAGCAGGACGATTTCGCGGTGGGCCTCGAGACGCTGGGGCCGGACGACAATCCGCCGGGCAACACCAATGGCTTCAGCGTCGATTGCTTCTGGAACCCGAGCGTCCAGTCGGCGTACAGGAACCTCTCGCAGGAGCCGCTCCACAATGATGCGGAGGGCAACCTCCCCGAAGGCGGCGTCGCGGATCTGTCCGCGGTCTCGAACGCGTGCAGGAGCGAGGCCCTCAAATACCTCGCGGAGTGCGCATTGCCCAGAGGCACATCGATGACGGACCCCGATACGGGCATCACCTACGCGGGTTGGCTCGGGCTCGCGGGGCAGTGGCGGACGAGCTCTCTCAGCAGCAACAATCAATGGTGGGTCACGTCTTGCTTGCTGGCCCACCTCAATGGATACGGCATCGTGATGCCCATCCTCCTCCAGGGAGATCGCGCGGAGCTCCAGCCGACCTCGGCGCAGCTTACGGAGTTCCCGGTGTCGGAGTCGCGCGCATGGGGGAACCTGTTCGCGCCGAATTTCGTCGCCAACGTCTGTTACTTCGATGACGTGGCGGACACTTGCGACGCGGAGCAACTGCTCGACGAGCGCCTTTGCGGCACGAACCCCTCTTGCAATCTCAACGTCGTGGGGAACTGCGACTCCGCGTGCTCCTACGACCCCCTGGGCGGCGTCTTGCAATGCGGTTCGTCGGGGAACAGGCACATCACCAGGCGCGAGGAGGGGTACGACTTGTAAGCTCCGATTGCGACAGTCCGGAGTGCGCCGCGCCGCGAAACGTCCACCGCCTGCTTCTAACGGCCGACCAGGAAAAACGCCGCGATGGCGAGGACCATGATCGCCATCGCGGCCGCCATCCACGCTCGCCTTGCCGCGCCCGCCCGCGCGGTCTTCACCGTCTCCGCCGACCGCTCCGTCTTCGTCTGTGGGAGAGCCGCCGGGTTCGTCGCGACAACCTTCCGCTCGTCCTCGATCACGGAGGTGAGCGCTTCCTGCCGCAAGGAAAAACCTTCGGGCAGGAGCGGGCGGAGCGCGTCGCGCATCGCCTCGACGGTCGGAAAACGGTCCTCACGGACGTGCGCCGTCGCCTTGTCCACGAACCGCGCGATCTCGGCCGGTACCCAGGGCGCGGCCTCCGCGAGCGGCGGCGGCGGCTGCGTCGTGATCGCATAAAGCAGCTCCACGAGCGATTTTACGTGCGCGTGCGGCGGTGCCCCCGCGAGCATCGCGTAGAGCGTCACGCCCATCGAATACACGTCGCAACGCGCGTCGACCTTCTTGGGATTCTCGATCTGCTCGGGCGCCATGTAGAGCGGCGTGCCGATGACCTGCCCGCTCTGCGTCATCGATATCGCGGGCGCCGTGAGCGCGCCGCCCTCACCCACAGCCTCGGGCGTGCGCCGGATCTTGGCGACCCCGAAATCGAGGAGTTTTACGGTGATGTCGCCGCCCTCGCCCCGCGCGAGGAAGAGGTTTTCGGGCTTGATGTCGCGGTGAATGACGTTCACCGCGTGCGCTGCCGCGAGCCCCTCGCAAGCCTGCGCGAGAATTCGAAGCGCGACGTCGGGGCGGAGCGGGCCCAAGCGCCCGAGGAGCGCGCGCACATCCTCGCCGTCGAGCAGCTCCATCACCTGGAACGGCACGCCGGTCTCGGGATCGTGATCCACCGCCAAGGCCGCGACGACGTGCGGCGAGGCGAGCGAGCCGGCGATACGCGCCTCCTGCTCGAAGCGGAGCAGGTCCGGATCGTCGGGGGCGAACGGGCGCACGTGCAGCCACTTGATCGCCACGGGACGGCCGGTCTTCGTGCTCCTCGCCTCGTAGACGGTCCCCATGCCGCCTTGACCCAGCACGCGGACGATCTCGTAGTCGGTGAGGAGCTGCCGACCAATCATCCGGGGGCATGGTACCGAGCGCCCGACGAAGAGCAACTGCTTCGGGCGAGCAAGTATGGGAGTTCGTGTTCTCCGGCTTCGTTCGGGGAGCTCCTGCCGGCTGACGTCGACAGTGTAATTCTGGCTGCACGGTCCTCTAAGCACGAGGGCCGGTACGGGGTCCCGGCGGACCTGCCGTCGGCGCGACGCCGCGCGCGATTGAATGCCGAGGAGCGTTCGAAACGAAGGGCGGATTCAGCGGACCTGGGCGGGCGGCGTCAACGCCGCGACTTTCGTGCATACGCCGTCAATCATCTCGCAGCGATAGTCGGGCGCTGTCGGGCTGAAATAAGGCAGACAAGGGATCAAGTGATTGAGCCCCTCGAAGCACGCGCCTGCGTCGCCCACGCAGATCGGCCTGCGATCGCCGACCTGGTTCGGCCGGTCGTCCCAGTCGAAGCGGTACCAGTCGCCGCGCGTGATTGGCGGGTCAGCCGGAGACACCGAGAACGGGAGCGGCTGGGGCCGCGCCTTCACGCACCCACTCCACGTGCCACACGTGTTGAGGCTCAGGCACGCAGCTTCGTTCGACCCCGAGGACGGCGCATCCGCGTCCGTGCTGGTCTGCGCGTCAGGCTTCGCCGTATCCGGCACGCCGCGACACGCCGGCGCGAGCGTCGCCGCGACCGCAGCCGGCAAGAGCAAGGAGGCAAGCCTCATCGCGCCGTGATGCTATCCGCGCCCCGGATCGGCGCACAACGCGCCGCACGCGTTGGGTTCGTGCTCGGCCTCATCGCGACCGCGCCGCATTGGGGGCAATGCCCCTCGCCGACGTAATTCGTACTTCCGAGGTTCGCGCTCGTCGAGATACTGCCTCCACAGCGTCGCCCGCTCGCGAAACCATATCTTGCGGGTCGGAGAGAGCATCCCATCGGGGTCCGGCGCCTTGATGGGGTAGACCCTGTCTCGGTTCTGGACCATGACCTCGTGCGTCGTGTCAGAGTAGCTGATATACCGTGCCCGCACCATGAGCAAGGAACCGCACGCGAAGGAGACGGTGGCCCTCGTCGTTCGCCCACGCGAGTGCGCCATCGGCCGCTTTCGCCTCCAGGTCACGGCGGGGCCCGATCGAGGCGTCGAGCGCGTCTCGGACGGCGCCGAGCTCTCCGTGGGCACGGCCGCCGGTAACCACCTCGTCCTGACCGACGGCGCCGTGTCGCGCCACCATTGCGTCATCACCGTCACGGACCGCGGGTTTCTCGTGCGCGACCTCGGCAGCCGCAACGGCACGCGGGTCTCCGGCTTCCGCGTGGAAGGCGCCTACCTCGGCGCCGGCGCCGTGCTCGGCGTGGGCAAATCGACGCTGCGCTTCGATCCGCTGCCCGACGAGATCGTCGAGCCGCTCGCCGACGAGGAGCGTTATGGCCGGATCCTCGGCCAGAGCATGGCGATGCGCCGGCTCTTCGCGGCCCTGCCGCGGATCTCCACCTCGGACTCGACGGTGCTCATCGAAGGCGAGACCGGCACGGGCAAGGGCCTGCTCGCCGAGGTGATTCATCAGAAGAGCGCACGCGCGCAAGGGCCGTTCGTGGTGATCGATTGCAGCTCGATCCCGCCGACGTTGATCGAGGCGGAGCTCTTCGGCTACATGCGCGGCGCGTTCACGACGGCGTTGCAATCGCGGGCGGGCGCGTTCGAAGCGGCGGCGGGCGGGACGGTGTTTCTGGACGAGCTCGGCGAGCTGCCGCTCGACATGCAGCCGAAGCTGCTCCGGGCCCTGGAAGAGCGCGTGGTGCGGCGCATCGGGAGCCTCGATCCGATCAAGCTCGACGTGCGGGTGATCGCCGCGACAAACCGCGACCTCAGGCAGGAGGTAAACCGCGGGACGTTCCGCTCGGATCTTTATTATCGGCTGAACATCGTGCGGATTCGATTGCCGCCGCTGCGGGAGCGGCGTGAGGACATCCCGCCGCTCGTTGCGCATTTTTACGAGCAATTCGCGCGGTCGGGCGATCCGCTGCCGCCAGCGGAGCTCGTGGCGGCGTTCACGAAGCAGGATTGGCCGGGGAACGTGCGGGAATTGCGGGCGGCGGTGGAGCGGGCGATCCTGATGGAGGACCAGGAGCTCTGGTTCGAGGCGACGCTCGGGGCGCCACCCGGTTCGACGCCGAAGGCGGCGGCGCCGGCCACGACCGATTACGAGGACGATATCGCGCTCGGCTCGTTCCGCGCGGCGAAGGAGCGCGCCGTGGCGCGGTGGGAGCGTGGATACATCGAGACGCTGGTGCGGCAGAGCGGAGGGAATCTATCCCGCGCGGCGCGCTCGGCGCACATGGATCGGAATCACCTGCGGGAGCTTCTGCGGCGGCACGGGATTTCGGCCACGGAGGAGTGACGGCGCTCGTCATCGTTCCAGAAAGAAAAACCGCGGGTCGTTCGGGAAGGGCGAACGCGGGAGGTCCTGGCGGTCGAGCGCTTGCTGCGTGGCGACGACGCCCCGTACCGGTGCCGGCGACCACGAGGTGACATCGAGGAGGCCGCCGGGCAGGATCGTGCCGGCTTCGCTCGTGTGGAGCACGCCGACGTGCGCGACGATGCCGAGGTCGGCAGGTTGTCCGGACAAGGGACCCGCGAGGACCCGGCGATAAGCGCGGACACAAGCTTCGAGCACGCGCCGGGCAAAGGGCGGGTCGGGCGGCGTGGGCGATACGGCGAGCAGGTTTGTCGCTGTCTCTTTGGAGAGCACGAGCCCGGCCGCGGTGAGCTCGGCGGAGACGAGGGGCAAACTCGTTTCGAGGGCCGTGAGGAGCGCCTCGTCGCCGTCCGCGAGCGCGGCCGGATCGGCGCGGAGCGCGACGGAGACGGCCATGGAAGGGCGAATCAAAGCAGCATGGCGCTTCGGGTTTGGCGGGCTCGTCGCGGCAGAGCTTGCGGTGCGGAGTGCCCGGACGAACTCCGGCGCGGTGGCATATCGGCCTGCGGGATCGCGGCAAAGCGCGCGGAGGAGGGGCTCGTCGAGCGCGGGATCGACGGGCGCGCGCTCGCTCGGCCTGGGCGGGCGGGCGTGGAGGTGGATCTGCCGGACGACGGCGGTGGCCTGATCGCCGAACGGCGGTTTTCCCGTGAGCATGGCGAATGCGAGCGCGCCGAGCGCATACACGTCCGCCCGTGTATCGAGCGGCTGGCCGAGCACCTGCTCGGGCGCCATGAAGGGGAGCGTGCCGAGCGTCGCGCGGGAAGCGGTGAGCGAGGGGCCGGCGTTGTCGAGGAGCTTGGCGACGCCGAAATCGAGGAGGACGACGCGGCCTTCGGCGCGGCCCTCGGCGAGGAAGACGTTCGAGGGTTTGATGTCGCGGTGGACGATTCCGCGTGCGTGGGCGGCGGCGAGCGCGCCTCCGAGGGGTTCGAGAATGCCGAGGACCTCGTCGATCGCGAGCCTGCCGGCGTCGGCGAGGCGCGCGTCGAGGCTCTGGCCGGTGAGCAGCTCCATGGCGAAATAGGGGCGCCCATCGGCGAGGCGGCCGACTTCGTGCACGCGGACGACGTTCGGGTGGGGGAGCTCGAAGATGATGGCCGCCTCGCGCTCGAACCGCGGGATCGCCGTGGGATCGGCGAAGAGGTCGGCGTGCATGACCTTCACCGCGGCGGCGCGGCCCGTGGGCGCGTGCGTCGCGCGTGCGACGAACCCGAAGCCGCCGCGGGCGATGAGCGAGTCGAGTCGATACGGGCCGGCCCAGAGCTCGCCGCCAAGATCCGCCGAATCGAGTTTACTTCGCACGGTACATCCTAGACCCCGTTCGGTCCGTCCTCGGGCAGGGCGATATCGACGCGCTCCATCGATACGCCGAGGGATTCGGCCTTTTTCGCCTCGCTCTTGCGCTTCGCCTCGAAGAGCCGGAGGCCCTTCTCCGTCACGATGCCGACGGGCGGCGCATCCGGCGGGCGCATTTCCTCGGCGGACGCGTGTGGTTTGTCCTCGCCCGAGCGCGCGGCGGCGAGGCGATGTTCAAAATCCTTTTTCCATGCGGGCAAGGTGCGCAGTGGATAACTCGGATCGCTCGGGTCGGTGATGATCGTATCGACGACCGCGTCCATGGAGACGAAGACGGGATAAAGCTCCTCGGGGTCGTAGGCCGCGCCGCGATCGAAGAGGCCGCCGCAGATCGGGCGGAGCGTGCAATGGTTGCAGGCGGGCGCGTAAATGTGCTCCCAGTCCGTCTGGCGGACGGTCTGCTTGTTGTCGAGGAAATGCACGATGCGCTCCTCGCCCTTCACGATCTTGCGCGTCTCGGTGCTCGCCCAGGCGAACTCGGTCATGTAGCAGAGCGGGACCTTTTCCACGCGGAACGAGCGGCCCGAGGCGTGGAGCTTGCGCATCGCGCGCTGGAGCGAGACCTCGAAATCGGAGAGGCGCGGCGTGAATTGCGCCTGGTTCACCTCGGCGCGGCCCATCGAAGGGTCGAGGTTGTTCCACACGAAATGGCGCACGTACGGGTGGTGCGTGATAAAGTGGTCGATGTTCTCGTCGAGGTGATCGGCGTTCAGCTTGTTGATCACGCAGTTGATGTTGACCTCGATCCCATTCTCGTGGGCATTGCGCACGGCGGCGAACGCCTTCTCCAGCGTGCCGTCCGTGCCGCGGAGGATTGCCTCGACGTCGGGGCGCACCGAATACACGGACACGTGCACGAGCCGCACGCCCGCCTCGGCCAGGCTGCGCGCGAATTCGGGATCCGCGAGGCGCGAGCCGTTCGTGATCATGCGCACGTGGAGGCCCTGCGCGGAGGCATACGCCGCGATGCGCGGCAGCTCCGGGTGCAGCGTGGGCTCGCCGCCGGTGAGGATGACCCCGAAATACCCGCGTTTCACCAGATCGTCGACGAGCACCTTCATCGTTTCGAAGGTGTGCACGTAGGGCGTCGTCGGGTTCGAGCAGAACCCGCAAAAATGGTTGCAATGCCGGACGACCTGGATGTAGCCGATGTTCGCCAAGCGAGATCTCCCGGATGTCGGGATGCGTGAGCAAGCAGGAGCCCGGGCGCCGCAAGGACGAGGGCCGCTCTCGCATCGTACGGGAGGCGCCCGAGGGCGGCAACGGAGGGGAGAAGCGACGAGCCTCCGGTCTGCTACGTTCTCCGCCGTGGAGCACGACGTCCCGGTTGCCTTGCTCGCCCAGCTTCGTTCCACCTGGGAAGCCGAGATCCGTCCCTCCGCGCGCCGCGCGCTGACCGCGCTCGCCGCCGCCCTGGTGATCGGCCTGGCTCACCTCGCCCGCCGAGGGACGCCAGCCGTGCGAGCGACCGTGGCCGCGCTGCTCGCCGCGTTCTGCGTGTTCCTCGTGGCCCGCGCGATCGTGCTGCATCGGCGTCGGCAAGACCCGCGGCGCACGATCCTGGAGACGATCGGTCCGACGGACCCGGAGCTCGCCGCCGCGACGGTACGAGGCCTCGGGCTCGTGGAGCAGACGGCGAAGGACGCGACGCGTGGATCGCCGTCGCTCGCGCGTCTGCACCTGGCGCGTTTGCTCAGCCGCGCGTCGATCGAGCGTATCGCGGAGCGTGCTTCCGTCACGGCGCGGCGCTGGTCCGTGGCGGGCCTCGTGTTCGCGCTCGTGGCCGTGTTCGGCGCGGCGATCGAGCAACGCGTGATCGAGGGGCTCGATGTGCTCGTGGCGCGGGGCGGCGAGGCGCCGCTGCCGCTCGCGTACCTCGAGGACGTGAACATCGTCGCGAAACCGCCCGAGTACCTGCATCAGCACGGGCGCGTGATCGACACGTTCGAGGCGACGTCGCTACCGCGCGGGACGATGATCACGGTGCACGGGCGCCCGACGTACCCGAGCCGCACGCTCGTGCTGACGGACGGCAAGGTGGAGGTGCCGTTCGCGTTCGATGGCGTGGGCGGCGTGGTGGCGCGGTGGGAGCTCGGTGAGACGGCGACGCTCCGGATCGCGGCGCGGTTCGGCGACGTGCGGATTCCGCAGGCCGATGAGCAACAGGTGACGTCGATCCCGGACCTCGCGCCGAAGGTCTTGGTGGAGGACGCGCCGCGCACGGTGCGGATGCTCGACGAGCCGGAGATCGTCGTGTCGTACGAGGCGACGGACGATCACGGCCTGCGCGAGGTGGATCTCGTGTACCGCTCGGGCGGGCGCGAGGCGCGGCGCGTGTTGTCGCGGCCGCAGGGTGATCCCAGGTCGGATCGAGGATCGCACCGGATCGTCTTCAGCGGCGACGCGTTCTTCAAGCGCAACTTCCTGCCTGTCGAGATCACGGTGGAGGCGCGCGACAACGATCCGATCGTCGGATCGAAGTGGGGCAAGAGCGCAGCGATCGTGGTGATCCCGCCGCAGGTCGGTGAGCCGGAGGCGCTCCGGTATGAAGCGCTCGTGCGGGCGCGCGACGCGCTCACGGACCTCGTCGCGATGCGGCTCGTGGAGGACGCGCCGAAGGGCGCGCAGAACGCCGATCACGTGAAGAAGGAGCGCGAGGCGCAGGAGAAGGCGCTCGGCGTGGTGGAGGAGGCGCTCGCCGGGACGTACGGCGGTTTGCGGTTTCCGCGTCGCGCACTCGCGCTCGCGCGCGGGCAGCTTCGCAGGCTCGAGGTCGCGCTCGCGGAGGAGCAGAAGCAGCCGTCGGCCACGACGCACCAGAAGCTCGTCGAGGAGAGCGAGGAGGTGCTGCTCGCGATCGACGCGGCCGCGCGCTCGCTCGGGACGTCGGACACGCGTCGTGTGGCAAAGCGGCTCGCGGTGGTCGCGGACGAGGCCGCCGAGGCGACGGCCGTCGCGGCAGGGCAACGCGGGAGCGATACGGCGAACGGCGTGGTGCGGCTCGACGCGGCAGTGACCGTGCTCGACGGGGGAGGGAAGCAGCTCCTTAGGCTCGGGACGCTCGGGCTGGATCTCGGGGAGATCGTGGCGAATGGGCTCCGGCGGATCGATCGGGCGCGGAAGGCGAACGATCTGTTTCATGCGGAGCTCGCGGCAAGAGACCTCGCGGCGCGTCTGCGAAATCCGGATCCGTCGTTCGCGGGTGGCGGCGGGAGCGGGAGCGGGACGGAGTCGGCCGCGGGCGGGAGCGGGACGGGCGACGGCGATCCTTCGAGCGCGGACGATGCGGCCGAGGCGGGCGAGCAAGAGCTCGAAGACCTG
The DNA here is from genome assembly GCF_028435265.1 of Polyangium jinanense. Lineage (GTDB taxonomy): Bacteria > Myxococcota_A > Polyangia > Polyangiales > Polyangiaceae > Polyangium > Polyangium jinanense. The sequence goes on from NZ_JAGTJK010000001.1 coordinate 749,359, forward strand.
ATCCGCGAGCATGCGAACGAGCTCGAAGACGTGGAGCAGGCGCTCGAACGAGCGTTCTCGCAGGACGAGCTCGACGAGCTGAAGGACGAGGCGAAGAAGCACGCGGAGGCGATCCGCGAGGCGATCAAGGATCTGCCGAGGCGCGCGGGCGAGCCGGGTTCGGCGACGGCCGCGGGCAAACAAGCGCGTGACCTCGCGGAGTCGATGGCCGACGCGCTGGAGCAAGGTCGTCCGCGCGACGCGGTGCAGAGCGGCAAGGAGGCGATGCGCGCGCTCGAAGACGCGAAGAAGCGCGGGCAATCGGCCCAGGAATGGGACCTCGGCGAGCAGAGCGCCGGTCGCGAGGCGGAGCGAGCGCGGCCAGGCCTCGGCGAGGAGCTCGCGTGGGCGGAGGAGGCGCTCGAAAAGCTGCGGAAATCGGCCGCGGAGCGCGCGAAGGGCGACCTCGAGAAGAGCGGCAAGCGCGAGGCGCAGATGGCCGAGCGCGCGCGCAAGCTCGGGGAGAAGGGAGCGGCGGGTGATGGAAGTCTGCCCGAAGAGACGCTCGATCTGCTCGACCGCGCGGAGAAGAGCATGCGTGACGCGGAGCGCGCGCTCGCCGAGGGGGACGGCGAGGCGGGGCTCGAACATCAGCAGAACGCGCAGCGGCTTTTGGAGATGGCGCGCGGCGAGCGGAACAACGAAGAGAACGAGAACAGCCAGGAGCGGTCCGAGTCGAGTGATGGCCCGATGGCGAAGAAGGCGGACATCCCCGGCAAAGAAGGGCACAAGGGCCCCGACGCGTTCCGCAAGCGCGTGCTCGAAGGGCTCGGCGGTTCGTCGGATCCGCTGCTGAAGGAAGCCGTGAAGCGTTACGCGGAGGGGCTCCTGCGATGAGGTCTGTCGCGATGCGGAAGGTTCTTCTGGGCGCGCTCGCGGTCGTGACGTCGATGAGCGTCACGGCGGCGAGCGAGGCGTACGTGCCGCTGCTCGGCGATCTCGATCGGGCGCGGCGCGCGCGGGAAGCGACGCTGGAGCTCGATGTAGCAGCGGCGCGCAAGATTCTGGACGGCGCGGACACGTCGGACACGGCGCTCGCGCTCGAAACGGCGCGGCTCCTGCTCTACGAAGGCGACTGCGACGGGGCCGTGGCCGTGCTGTCGCGGCCGGACCTGACGAACCGGCCGGAGGCGATGGACCTCGGCGACGTGTCGCGCGGATGCGCGCGCGCGACGGCCGGGACGGTGACGGTGCGCGACGACGAGCGCGGCGTCATCGTGCGGTTGCAAGACGACGAGGATCGCGCGCTCGTGCCGCTGATCGTGGACGTGGCACTCAAGGCTCGCGAGAACCTCGCGAAGGAGCTCGGCGTGGAGCTTCCCTTGCCGATGCGGATCGATCTCGTGCGTGATCAGTTCACGCTCGCGGCGATGACGGGTTTGCCCGAGGAGGCGGCGCAGACGACGGGCACGGTGGCCGTGGCGAAGTGGGGGCGCGTGACGATGATCTCGCCGCGCGCCACGACGAACGGTTACGCGTGGCTCGACACGCTGGCGCACGAGCTGACGCACCTCGCGCTCACGCGGGGCACGCGCGACAAGGCGCCCTTGTGGTTGCAAGAAGGCGTGGCGAAGCGGCAGGAGGTGCGGTGGCGCGAGAAGGAGCCGCTCGATGATTTCCCGGCGGCCGACGTGGTCGCGCGCGTGGGCCTCGACAAGGGGCTCGGCGTGGAGCTCGACAAGATCGGGCCGTCGATCGCGATGCTGCCGTCGGCAGAGCAGGCGCAGGTGGCCTTCGCCGAGGTGGCGAGCTTCGTGCGGTACTGGGCGCGCGAGGCCGGAGAAGAAGCGCTGCCGCAGCTCGTGGTGCGTCTCAAGGCGGCCGAGAGCTCGAAGGATTTCGAGCAGGCGATCGCCGACGTGAGCGCAGCGGACTTCCAGACGTGGGTGAAGCGCTGGCGCGGGCACATCACGAGCCTGCCGAAGGATCTGCCGCCGGAGCTCGAGCCGGGCGCGATGCCGGCGAACGTGAAGGAGATCGCGCGGAGAATCCGGCTGGGGGAGCTCTTGCAGGGTCGAGGGCACGCGCGGGCGGCGTCGATCGAGCGGGCGCGCGCGCATGCGCTCATCCCGCACGAGGCGTCGGTGCGGTGCCACCTCGCGGAGTCCTTGCTCGCGATGGGCGACACGCAGAACGCCGCGCCGCTCGTGGAGCGTATCGACGACGTGTACAACCGCTTCGGGCGGTGGCACTCGCTGAACGGTCTCTTGCACCCGGACGCGAGCGATCTCGATCGCCCGTTCCGCTTCGGCATCGCGCTCGACCCGCTCGAACCCGCGGTGGCGTGCGAGGAGAAGGCCGCGCCGGAGTTGCCGAAAGACGCGATCCGCGCGGCGATCTGCGAAGCCGCGCGCCGCATGCCTCGTTAGGAATCGTCGTCAGTCGTCGTCGCCGCGGCTGTGCGAGCCGCCGAGGAGTGAGTCGGGCCCGCGTGAGGTCGGGCCTCCGCCGTGGCGGCGCGAGAGGGCGCGCGCGATCGTGTTTCGACCGACGCCGAGCCTGCGCGCGGCCTCGGTTTTGTTGCCGTCGCACGCGGCCACCACCGAGCCGACGTAGCGCTCGATGGCGTCGTCGAGCGAGAGGTGGAGCGGCAAGCGGACCTCCTCTTCGCTGCTCGAGCGCCCGTCGGAGATGGTCGTCGGGCGCCTGCGGGGCAGGTGCGCCGGCGTGATGCGGCCGTCGGGCGCGAGCGCGATGGCGCTCTCGATCCAGTGCTCGAGCTCGCGCACGTTGCCCGGCCAGGTGTGGCTGCCGATGGCGGCGAGCGCGGCCGGATCGAACGTGGGCGTCGGCCTTCCGTAGCGCTGCGCGTAGAGGTCGGCGAAGTGCCGCGTGAGCGCCTCGATCTCCTCGCGACCGCGCGTCCTGAGCGGCGGCAGCTCGATCTCCACGACACGCACGCGGTAGTAGAGGTCCTCGCGGAAGCGACCCTCGGCGACGGCCTTCTCCAGATCGCGGTGCGTCGCGCACACGACACGCACGTCGCCGCGCATCGTGTTGCGCCCGCCGACCCGCTCGAATGTACGATCCTGAAGGAATCTGAGGAGCTTGCCCTGGATGTCGAGCGGCAGGTCGCCGAGCTCGTCGAGGAACAAGGTGCCGCCCTCGGCGAGCTCGACCTTGCCCGGGACGCGACGATCCGCGCCTGTGAACGCGCCACGCTCGTGGCCGAAGAGCTCGCTCTCGACGAGCTGCGCGGGCAGGGTCGTGCAGTCGACCGTGACGAACGGGCGCGCCTGGCGCCGAGAGTTCACGTGAATCGCGCGGGCGAACAGGCCCTTGCCGGTGCCGGTCTCGCCACGCAGAAGCACCGTCGCGTCGGTCTGCGCGGCGAGCTGGATCTTCTCGTAGACGGCCGTGATCGGCGCGCTGCGGCCGACGATGCGGTTGAACGGACCTTGCAGCACGAGGCCGGGATTGCCCCCGTCGGCCGCGCGCAGCGTGGTCATCGTGAGCGCGCGGGCGAGCTGGCTCGCGAGCGCGACGAGGTACCGCTCGTCCTCCTCGTCGAAGCTGCCGCCGCCCTGCTTGTTGAGGAGCTGCACCACGCCGCGCACCGGTGCGCGCGCCTCCTCGCGGATCGGCGCGACGAGCATCGAGCGCGTCGTGTAGCCCGTGGCCCGGTCCGCCGTCGGATCGAAGCGCGGGTCGGTCGCGGCGTCGCCGACGCGCACGACCTCGCCCGTGCGGGCCACGTATCCCGCGATGCCACGGCCGAGCGGAAGGCGCAGCGCGGGCAGCTCGGGCAGGAGCGCCACGCGCGTCACGAGGTCGCCTTGCTCGGCGTCGACGAGCCAGATCGTCGCGCGGTCGGCGAACATCGCCTGCGCGAGGCGCTCGCACGCGGTGCCGAGGAGCGCGTCGAGGTCGACCTCGCGCGCGAGGAGCGATGCGAGATCGACGAGGAGGGAGAGGCGCGACATGGAGCCTGGGGCGAGCTCGAGCATAAGGTGCCACGCCGCCGACGTCACCATCGTCGGCTCGTCCCGGACGCGGAGCGCGGGCAGGCCCATCAGGCCGCCCTGGCGATGGAGTCGAGGCCGATGACCATGCCCTCGCGCGCGGCGACGGCGTTCGGGAAGAGCTCGCGCGTCCTCTGCTCGAGGTCCAAGACCCCCGCGTCCGAGCGGCGCGGGTCGTGGTGGAAGAGCACGTACTGCCCGACGCCCGCCGCCTTCGCGAGCTCGACGCCGGCCACGTACGTCGAGTGACCCCAGCCGACCTTGGAGTTGCCCGGCGCTGTGCCGCGGTACTCGTCGGGCGTGTACTGCGAGTCGTAGATCAGGACGTCGGCGCCCCGCGAGAGCGCGTAGAGCTCGGGGTCGATACACGCGAAGTGCTCGGTGTCCGTCGCGTAGACGACGCTCCGGCCGTTCCAGTCGAGGCGGTACGCGAACGAGCCGCCCGGGTGGTTCTGGCGGGCCACACGCACGACGACGTCGTTGATCTGGAAGCGCTCGCCGCTCCGGACCTCGCGCCAGTCGATCTTCGCGCCGAGCTGGTCGAGCCGCACGGGGAAGACCGGCGCCGTCATCTGGTAGGCGAGCGCGTCGCGCAGCGACATCACGCCGTTCGCGCTGCCGACCACCTGGATGTTCGAGCTCGGCACGTACGCCGGGACGAAGAAGGGGATGCCCTGGATGTGGTCCCAGTGGACGTGCGAGAGGAGCAGCGTCGCCTCGACCGACCCCTCGCGCATGAGCTTGTCGCCGAGCGCGCGGATGCCCGTGCCCGCGTCGAGGATGAACTTCGTCGAGCCGCAGCGAACCTCGACGCAGCTCGTGTTGCCGCCGATGCCGATCGTGTCCGGACCCGGAGAAGCAATGCTGCCGCGAACGCCCCAGAACGTGATCTCCATGTGATTCCTCCTCGTCGTTGCCTTCGATGCCTCCCCTTTGCGAAGGCCGTGCCGACGCGAAATCCCGCCCTTTTCCCGCAGATCGCGAGGAAGCCTCGCCGGCACTGCACCAAGACCGAGCGGCGCCGCGCCGAAACGGATCGCCCCATGCGCGGCACCCCAAAGGCGGGCGCCCGTCCACGTTGACGAGGGGGTGCGGGGCCGTCATGTTGGTCCGAACACACACACGCCTCACGACCCAACCGTCCAGGCGCACCCATCCGTGCGTCGGGCAGCAGGGTCGTACGAGTGAAACCCCGTGAAAACCGATTCCGCGGTCGCGCTCCGCCGTTGACCCTAATCCCGCCCGGTGCCTAAGCTCCGCCAGGCCGACTTTTTCCGATCTCTACGATGATCGCCACGTACGCTGCCGCCCAGATCCTGCGTGCGCTCCCGCGGGAGCGCATCACCCGTGCCGTAGGCCGTCTCTGCGACCTCCCGTTACCCCAAGCGGTCACGTCCGCGGTGGTCGGGATCTACGCCCGCGCCTATCGCGTCGACATGGCCGAAGCCGTGTGCCCCGAAGGGGGCTTCTCGTGCTTCGACGCCTTCTTCACGCGCCCCTTGCATGACGGCGCCAGACCCCTCTGCCCCGACGAGGGGGCCCTCCTCAGCCCAGCCGACGGGCGCATCGACTCGTTCGGGCTCATCGAACGAGACGGCGTCTTCCGGGTGAAGGGCAAGGACTACTCCGCCCTCGACCTCGTCGGCGACGCCGAAGACGCGCGCCGCTACGAGGGCGGTCAGTTCGCGATCGTCTACCTGAGCCCGCGCGACTACCACCGCGTGCACGCCCCCGCCGGCGGCACCATCTCGCTCGTGCGCTCGTTCCCCGGCGAGTACTTCCCCGTGAACTCGATCGGCGAGATGCACGTGCCGAAGCTCTTCTCGGTGAACCGCCGCGTCGCGATCTGCATCGACACGGAGGCGCACGGGCGCATCACCGTGGTGATGGTGGCCGCGATGATCGTCGGTCGTATCACGGTGAGCGGGATCGAGGCGCGCGACGTGCCGTACGGCGAGCACACGATCGCGCCGGGGTACGCCGTCAAGCGCGGGGACGAGATCGGCATGTTCCATCTCGGCTCGACCGCCGTTCTCTTCGTCGAGCCGGGCAAGGCCCGTCCCTGGGGGATCCAGGGCGGTCCGATCCGGATGGGCGAGTCTCTGCACGGAGCCGACAGCCGATGAACGAGACACCTCCCCGCGGGATTGAAGATTCCACGGCGACGCAAACCTCGAACGGGATCGACGGGCCCCCTCCCGGCGTCCCGGACGTCGCCGGTGCCGTGGGGAGCGTGGACGGGGCGCCGCCTCGTCCCCTTCCGCCCCGCCCGGGAGGCAGCGTCCCGGCGCCGCCGCGCCCCTCGCGCGTGCCCGCGAGCGCCTCGTCCCCGCCGCCGCGCCCGAACACCAACGTCCCGCCGCCCCGCGCGTCGAACCCGCCCGCAGCGGCCCCCGTGCCCGCGGTGCCCCCCGCGCCCGCGGTGCCCCAGATCGAGACGCCCACGGAGACGCCGGCCGCCGCCGCCGTCGAGCCGGAGCGCGCCGCGCCCCCGCCGCTGCCGCGCCGTCGCTCGCGCCGCGCGGTGAGGACCGAGGACGACACGATGCCCGCGTCCGAGGGGCAGATCGTCCTGCCGGACGACACGGCGACGCCGGCACCGGAGCCCGTGGCCGAAGCCGCGCCGCCCGAGCCGCTCCCCGCTTCGCCGGATGCGAGCGCCGAGGTCATCCAGCCGATGCGGATCCTCTCGGTCGGTGAGGATCTTCCGCCCGTCAAGGTCTATTCGGAGCCGCCGCCCGCGATGCCCGCGGCCGAGGCGACGACGTCGAAGCCGCGGGGCTCGTGGGTCCCGCCGGCCAAGCTCCCCGGAGAGGAGCTCGTCGAGGAGGGCTGGACGCCGCGTCCGCCCGAGGTCGCGGTCCTCACCGCGCAGTTCGCGGCCGAGCAGGCGCAGACCGTGGCGTTCGCGCCGCCGCCCGCGGCCCCGCCCCGACCCGCGATGGACACGCCGGTCACGCCGATCGAGAAGCTCGAGGCGGCTCCGCGGGCGAAGTCGCTCGAATCGGCGCCCGAGCTCGTGGTCGAGGTGGCCGAGGAGGAGGCGGACGAGGACCTCGTTTCCGCCGTCGCCGAGGAGGCCAGGGCGGACGAGGTCGAGGCGTTCGAGGAGATCGAGCCCGAGCGTGTCTCGGAGGGCGAGCGAAAGGCATCTCTGGCGGACGCGCAGCAGGCGTCCGCGCCGAAGAAGCCGCCGCCCCCGCCGCCGCCGCCGAGGCGTCAGGCGCCGACGGTCCCCGACCCGGGCGTCGTGCCGACCACGTCGACCTCGCTCCCGCCGCCCAAGGCCCCGCCCCCGCCGCCGGCCGCGCAGGCGACCCCGCCGCCTGCGGCTGCGTCATCCAAGCCGCCCAGCCTTCCTGAGCCGAGCCGCCGTCGTCAGCGCCCCTGGTGGGAGGACCTCTTCGACGACGACATGATCCGCACGATGGATCGCACCGAGTCCAAGGTGATCCGTCGCGAGGCCGATTTCATCGAGGCGTGCCTTGGTCTGGAGAAAGGCGCGACGATCCTCGACCTCGCCTGCGGCACGGGCCAGCACGCTGTCGAGCTCGCGAGCCGCGGGTATGGCGTCGTCGGCTACGACCTCTCGCTCAACATGCTCGCGCTCGCGGCCGACGAGGCCCAGGGCCGCGCACAAAAACTCAATTTCCTGCAGGGCGACATGCGGGAGATGGCGTTCGACCAGGTCTTCGACGGCCTGTATTGCTGGTCGACGAGCTTCGGTTATTTCGACGACGAGAAAAACCTCGACGTCCTCCGCCGCATGCACCGCGCCTTGCGCATCGGCGGCATCCTCGTGCTCGACATCATCAACCGTGATTACGTGGTCCCTCGCCAGCCGAGCCTCGTCTGGTTCGAGGGCGACGGCTGCGTGTGCATGGATGAGATGCAGGTCGATTTCTTCACGAGCCGCCTCAAGGTCAAGCGCACGGCCATGTTCGACGACGGCCGTTCGCGTGAAATCGACTATTCGATCCGCCTCTACGCCTTGCACGAGATCGGCAAGATGATGCACGACGCCGATTTCAAGGTCGTCGAGGTCACCGGCCACCCCGCGCATCCGGGCGTCTTTTTCGGCTCGGAGTCGCCGCGGCTCGTCATCGTGGCCGAGCGCAAGTGAACCTCGAAGCGGCGCTCGGTCAGGCCCTGCCGAACCTCACGGTCTCGGCCTCGCCGGTCGATCGAATCGCCTACGCGCGCGATCTCTGGCCACGCCACCACCTCGCCGTCTCCGACGGCCGCATCGCCGACCACCGGCCCGGCGTGGTCGTCTGGCCAAACAACACGGAGGACGTCGCCTCCGTCGTCCGCTTCTGCGCGAAGGAAGGCATCCCGCTCGTCCCGTTCGGCGCGGGCTCGGGCGTGTGCGGCGGTGTTTTACCGGACGAACGCACGGTCGTCCTCGACCTGAAGCGCATGGACCGCGTCCGACGGCTCGACGCGGAGGCGGGCGTGCTCGACGTCGAGGCCGGCGCGCTGGGGATCCGGCTGGAAGAGGATCTCAATGCCGCGGGCCATACGCTCGGGCATTTTCCTTCGTCCATTCTCTGCTCGACCGTCGGCGGCTGGGTCGCTGCTCGCAGCGCGGGGCAATGCTCCGGGCTTTACGGCAAGATCGAGGACATGGTCGCCTCGCTCGAATGTGTGGTCGGCGAGGGCGAGATCGTCCGATTCGATCGCCGCCTCCACGGGCCCGACGCGACGCCGCTGATCATCGGCAGCGAGGGCGTGCTCGGCGTGGTCACCTCCGCGCGGCTCAGGCTCCACCCAGCGCCCGCGGCGCGCGCGTTCGGCGCCTTCTCGTTCCCGACGGTCGAGGCCGGCTGGGAGGCGATGCGGCAGATGTTCCAGAGCGGGATCCGCCCCGCGGTCGCGCGCCTGTACGACGTGTTCGATTCGTTCATCGCCCGCCTCGGTTCGGTGCGCCGGCGCAAACATGCCGGGCCGAAAAAGACGCTCGAAGAACGGGGCGAGGGCGCCGGGTTTGGCGCGGCTGTCCTGCGGCGGATCCTGCGCCGTCCGGGCGTGCTCAATCGAATCGTCGATGCGGCGCCGTCGGATTGGCTCGGCGGCGCCACGTTGATCCTGGTCTTCGAGGGGCAGGCCGCGCAGAGCGAGGCGGATCTCGTGCGGGCGAGGCAGATCGCGCTCTCGAGCGGCGCGCGTGACCTCGGCGAGGGGCCGGCCCGGCATTGGCTCTCGCATCGATACAGCGTGAGTTATCGGCAATCGCCGGTCTTCATGGCGGGCGCCTTCAGCGACACGATGGAGGTTGCGGCTCCGTGGTCGCGCCTCGGCGAGCTTTACCGCTCTGTGCGCGAGGCGCTCGGCAAGAACGTGTTTGTCATGGCGCACCTCTCGCACGCCTATCCGGACGGCTGCAGCATCTATTTCACGTTCGCCGGCAGCGCGCCCACGCCCGCCGCGATGGAATCCGTCTACGATTGGACCTGGCGCACCGCGCTCGACGCGGCGATCGGCGCGGGCGGCACGCTCTCGCACCACCACGGCGTGGGCCGCAGCAAGGCGCCGCGGCTCGGGGCCGAGCTCGGGCGCGGCATCGACGTCGTGCACGCCCTCCGGCACGTCCTCGACCCGCGCGGCATCATGAACCCCGGCAACCTCTTGCCACGCGACCCGCCCGAGCGTCGCCCCGTCCCGCCGCCGCCTCAGAGCCCCACGCTCGACCGCGCCTCGCTCCTCGTGCATGCGAGCGGCGAGGCCACGCTCGCCGAGGTGGAGACGTTTCTCTCTCGGTCGGGCCTCACGCTCGGACTCGGCAGCGGCGCGCCCGACCTCGCTGGGACGACCGTCGATGCTTGGCTCGCGCGTGGCGCCCCCGGCGCGCCCGATCCGTGGCTCGATCCGGCCGATCACCTCGTCGCCGGCTTCACCGCGCGCCTGCGTTCCGGCGCCGAATTCGAGGTGCGCCCCTCACCACGCCGCGCCGTCGGTCCCGACCTCTTCGCGCTCTTCTTCGGCATGAACGGCCGCGCTGGCGTGATTCGCTCGGCGCATTTGCGAGCGCATTCCAAAGATCCGCTCACCCGCCCGCGCCCGCTCGAAGCGCGCCTCGAACGCAATCCGCCGCTCGGCGCGACCGAGGCGGCCTGGATCGACCGAATGGCCGGGGCCGCCTCGCGCGTCGATTGACGGGGACGTCCCTCAATACGGGACGATCACGTGATACACGAAATCGTATTCGACCTTCGGCGGCGCCACGTCCCGGAAGCCGAGGTACATCTCGCCGCTCGCCTGCGCGTAGATGCCCGTGCCGCCGGTGATTGCGAGCACGGACTCCTCCGTGTCGAAGAACGGCCCGGCGACCGAGATCTGACCGTCGGCGAGGAACATCGTCCACTCGCACTCCCAGGACTTCCCGACCTCGGTGCGAATGCAATACCCCTGGTCCGTCGCGACCTGGTTTGCATTCGCCTTGTCGAACACCGGGTTCGCGAACGTGAGGATGTCGCCGACCGAATCCATCATCGCCACGTCCGTGTGCGTGACCGTCTCGTTGTCGGCGTGCTCGACGAGCTCGATCGTCTTCCTGATGTAATCCGGCGCCGGCGCGCCGTTGCTCTCGTCGCCGCAGCCCACGAGCGCGGCCGACGCGACCGCGCAACCCAGCAAGAAAACGTTTCGCATCGTGTCCCTCGCCTCGATCAGCCCGGCGGCCACGCGAGCGGCCTTCCGCCGAGCACGTGCACGTGGAGGTGATGCACGGTCTGACCCGCGTGCTGGCCGTGATTGACGACCACGCGGAAACCCGATTGCGAAAGCCCCGCGTCCTCGGCGATGCGACGCGCTGCGACGAGCAGCTTGCCGAGCACCGTGACGTGTTCGTCGGTCACCTCGCCGATCCCCGTGATGTGCTGCTTGGGAATCACGAGGACGTGGATCGGCGCCTGCGCGTTGATGTCGTGGAACGCTACGAGGTCATCGTCCTCGAGCACGAGCTTCGCCGGGATCTCTTTCTTCGCGATCTTGCAGAAGATGCACATCTCGTCCTCCCCGGATGCACGAAGCTCGCGTTATCGCTCGGTCGCCCCCTCGGGTAAAGAAGAAAGACCGGAAGGCGCGGGGGAAGGCGCACAAGCTTCCGTGGGCTCGTCACGTTCGTCCGGATCACACGGTTCGTCGAGGTCACAGGCCTCGTCCGTGGCGAGCGCGCCGCTCGACGTGAGCGCGGCGAGGTCCGGCGCGAGCTTGCGCAGGGTGTCCTCGATGCGCGCCCGCACCGGATCGTCCTCGCCGAGCGGCGCGAACGCCTTCTCGTCCGGCGGCGTCGCCGGCGCGATCGAACCCGCGCGGCACGCCAGGGCGTAACGCACGATCGAGAGCTCGAGCTCGGAGAGCGTCGTCGTGCGGCGCAGGTTCAGCGACGGGACGACATACGTAAATGTCGCGCCGCCGTCCTTCTGTTCGTCGATCGCGACGATGTGCCCGCGGCGCGCGGGATCGTTCTGCGTGACCTCGGCGATGACGCTGCGGAGGAGCTTGGCGCGACGGCGGACGCGGGCCGCCTCGGGGTCGGTGTAGAGCGCGAAGAAGCGATTGCGCGAGTACGTCCCCGGGACGAGCACGAGCGCGACGAGCAGCGCCTCGAGGTCGGGCCGCGCGATCATTCGATCTCGGCGGGGCGCTCCTGGGAGCCGCCCTGCTTCAGGAGCTCGGCCTGGCGATGCGTGCGAAGCGCGGCGATGAGCTCGTCGATGTCACCGTCCATGATGCGATCGAGCTTGTGCAGCGTGAGGCCGATGCGGTGATCGGTGACGCGGTTCTGCGGGTAGTTGTAGGTGCGGATCTTCTGCGATCGCTCGGCCGAGCCGACCATCGTGCGCCGCTCGGCGCTGAGCGCGTCTTCTTGCCGCTTGCGCTCGATGTCGAGCAGACGGCTCTTCAGCACCTTGAGCGCCTTCGCCTTGTTCTTGAGCTGCGAGCGCTCGTCCTGGCACTTCACGATGATGCCCGTCGGGATGTGGCGGATCTGCACGGCGCTGTTCGTCGTGTTCACGCCCTGTCCGCCGGGACCGCCGGAGGCCGCGATCGAGATGTCGAGGTCCTTGTCGTCGATCTGCACGTCGACGTCATCGGCTTCGGGCAGCACGGCGACGGTCGCGGTCGACGTGTGGATCCGGCCCTGCGCTTCGGTCGCGGGCACGCGCTGCACGCGGTGCACGCCGCCCTCGTAACGAAGGTGCGAATAGACGTCCTGGCCCGTGACGAGCGCGATGACCTCTTTGTACCCGCCCGCCGAGGCCTCGCTCACGCTGAGGATCTCGACCTTCCAGCGCTTCGTCTCGGCGTACCGGACGATCATGCGGAAGACGTCGGCTGCGAAGAGCGCCGCTTCCTCGCCGCCCTCGCCGCTTCGGATCTCGACGATCGTGTTCTTCGCGTCGTTCGGATCCTTCGGCAAAAGGAGCAATTCGAGCTCGCTCGTGATCACCTCGCGCTCGGCTTCGAGCTCGGGCAGCTCGGCGCGTGCGAGCTCGCCGAGCTCGGGATCGGCGAGCACCTCGCGGTCCTCCGCGATGCGACGCTCGACGTCGTTCAGGCGCGCGAACTGCGCCACGACGGGCTCGAGGTCCGTGCGCTCCTTGTTGAGCTTCTGCAGCTTCGCGTGATCGGCGAGCACCTCGGGCGAGCAGAGCAGGTGCTCGAGCTCCCGGAAGCGCCGCGCCACGGCTTCGAGCTTCGTGATCGGCAACATGGGGTAAGGTCCGAGTTCAGACGCGCGCGCCGACGTAACCCGGGTCTGCGAGGAGTCGGCCGTAATCGGGGAAGACGCGGTCGGGCACCTCGGCGGGCGCGCTCGTGGCCGCGGCTTCGCGCCAGAGCGTCGCGCGGAGCGACGCGAGCGCCACCTCGAGCTGCGCGGGCTCGGGCTCTGCGGTCGTGATCTTCTGGACGAGGAAACCCGGCCAGAGCAGGACCTGCAGCGGGCCCACGGTGCAGAAGCGCGCGAAGAAGCGCTGCAGCTCGTAGGTGATGGCGGCGATGAACGGCAGGAAGGGCAGCTTCATGAAGAAGAAGCCCACGCTCTGCGCGAGCCGTCCGCCGGGGATCGTCGGCAGGAGCGCGCCGATGGCCGAGAAGACGAGAATCGACACGAGCGCGACCATCACGAGGAACGTGGTGCCGCAACGCGCGTGGAGCGTGGTCTTCTTGGCCGCGTTCTCGACCGTGAGCTCTTCGTGGGCCTCGTAGGTCGAAATCGCCTTGTGTTCGGCGCCGTGGTACTGGAACACGCGGCGGATCTCGGCGACCTGCCGGATGAGCAGCATGTAGCCGACGACGATGAGGAGCTTCGCGGCGCCCGTGAGCGCCTGGAAGCCCGGCGAGCTGACGTCGAGGCCGAGCTTGAAGAGCTTGTTGATGCCCTCGGCGCCGGCCTGCGGTGCCGCGACGAACAGGCCCACGGCGAACAGGATCGAGATGAACCCGAACCCGCCCGCACCCTTGCTCCCCGTGGACGGGGCCGCCTCTCCGCCCGAGGTGACGAGCGAGAGGATGGGGAGCGAGAGCGCCGTGAGGATATTGCTCGCGGTCGGCGGCTTTTTCTTCGACGCCGGCTTGTCCTCGTCGTCCAGGTCTTGCTCGAAGAGATCGGCTGACCAGCGCAGGGCTTGCGAGCCGAGCTTGAGAGACTCGACGACGGTGACGATGCCGCGCACGAGCGGCCAGGTGCGCGGGCCTTGCGCGAGCGTGGGCGCGGCCCGTTCACGGACCACGAGCTCGCCCGAGCGTCTGCGGCACACGATGGAGAGCGAGCGAGGGGATCTCATCATGACCCCCTCGATCACGGCTTGCCCGCCGATGTACGGGCGCGCGACTTCCTGGCTCATCGGCAAGACTCTAGCGCGGGAAGTACCCGAGTGGGAGGCGCCCCCCCGCAGAGCGGGCGCCCCACGGGGGGAGACCGGCGGAATGGGAAATTCCGCGCGGGATCAGGTCGCCTTTTGCGTCTGCGCGTACTTCTTGCGGAAGCGGTCGACGCGGCCGGCGACGTCCATGACCTTCGCCTTGCCCGTGTAGAAGGGGTGGCACGCGGAGCAGATGTCGGTGGTGAAGCTGCCGCGGGTCGAACGGGTGACGACGACCGAGCCGCAGGCGCAGTTGATCGTCGACATGACGTAATTGGGGTGGATGCCTTGCTTCATGGCGCAGGTCCTTCCTCCGAAGAAGGGCCGAGCCTCTTAGCACGCACCTCCCAGAGATCGCAAGGGACGGCCATCACGAGCCGGCAGGTTCTTCGAGGACGTCCGGGCTCGGGCATGGATTTTTCCGAGTTCTGCCAGCGCTTCCGTTGACGTGAAGGAGCGTGTGGTTACTTTCGACCGCGAAGCGACCCGCAAAGCCGGAGCGACTCGAAAAATAAGAAGGATTTCGAAGGTTTCCGGCTCATTTACGTAGGGTTGTAGCGTTTCCAGGCAGGCTCTCCCCGGCCGCTCTGCCTCGCATGCGCCGAACTTCGTGCGCGACCGTCTCGGAGGAAAAAGGTTCCATGGGCAAGATCATCGGCATCGATCTCGGCACGACGAACAGCGTTGTCGCGGTGATGGAGGGCAAGGAGCCCAAGGTCATCGTCAACGAGGAGGGCTCACGGATCACGCCGTCGGTCGTCGCGTTCGACGACAAGGGCGAGGTGCTCGTCGGGCAGATCGCGAAGCGCCAAGCCGTCACGAACCCCCTCAACACGATCTACTCGGCCAAGCGCTTCGTGGGCCGCCGCTTCGAAGAGGTGAGCGAAGAGGTCAAGCGCGTCCCGTACAAGGTCGTGAAGGGCAAGAACGGCGACGCCATCATCGAGATCCGCGGCAAGCAGAACTCGCCGCCGGAGGTCTCGGCGAAGGTCCTGCAGAAGCTGAAGAAGGCGGCGGAGGACTACCTCGGCGAGAAGGTGACCGAGGCGGTCATCACGGTCCCCGCGTACTTCAACGACTCGCAGCGCCAGGCGACGAAGGACGCCGGCCGCATCGCCGGCCTCGACGTCAAGCGCATCGTCAACGAGCCGACCGCGGCCGCACTCGCGTACGGTCTCGACAAGAAGAACGACGAGGTCATCGCGGTCTACGACTTCGGCGGCGGCACGTTCGACATCTCGATCCTCGAGGTCGGCGACAACGTCGTGCAGGTCATCTCGACGAACGGCGACACGCACCTCGGCGGCGACGACGTCGACCACCTCGTGATGGATTGGCTGATCGCCGAGTTCAAGAAGGACACGGGCATCGACGTCTCGAACGACAAGATGGTCGTGCAGCGCCTGAAGGACGCGGCGGAGCAGGCGAAGATCGAGCTGTCGAACGTGCAGGAGACGACGATCAACCTGCCGTTCCTCACGGCCGACGCGTCGGGCCCGAAGCACCTGCAGAAGCAGCTCAGCCGCGCGAAGCTCGAGCAGATGATCCGGCCGCTCATCGAGCGGACGATGGAGCCCGTGCGCAAGGCGCTCGCGGACGCGAAGAAGACGCCGCAGCAGATCGACGAGGTCGTGCTCGTCGGCGGCTCGACGCGCATCCCGCTCGTGCAGGAGACGGTGAAGAAGTTCTTCGGCAAAGAGCCGCACAAGGGCGTGAACCCGGACGAGGTCGTGGCCGTCGGCGCCGCGGTGCAGGCGGGTGTGCTCTCCGGCGACGTGAAGGACCTCGTGCTGCTCGACGTCACGCCGCTCTCGCTCGGCGTCGAGACGCTCGGCGGCGTGATGACGGTGATGATCTCGCGCAACACGACGATCCCGACGCAGAAGAAGGAGACGTTCTCGACGGCGACCGACAGCCAGCCCTCGGTCGAGGTGCACGTGCTGCAAGGCGAGCGCACCGAGGCGCGGTACAACCGCACGCTGGGCCGCTTCCACCTGGAAGGCATCATGCCGGCGCCGCGCGGCGTGCCGAAGATCGAGGTGACGTTCGACATCGACGCGAACGGCATCCTCAGCGTGCACGCGAAGGACATGGCGACGGGCAAGGATCAGCGCATCACGATCACGGCTTCCGGCGGTCTCAAGGAGGACGAGATTCAGCGCATGGTCCGCGAAGCCTCCGAGCACGAGGCCGAGGACAAGCGTCGGCGCGAGGAGATCGAGCGGCGCAACAAGCTCGACAACCTCTGCTACCAGATCGAAAAGACGATCGCCGACAACAAGGACAAGGTGCCCGAGAGCGACGTGTCCGCGCTGAACGGCATCGTCGCCGAGGCGCGCCAGGCGATCGAGAAGCAGGACGACGCGGCCGTGCAGGCCTCGCTCGAGAAGCTCGAGAAGGAGATGCACCGCATCGCGAGCGTGATGTACGAGAAGGCCGGTCCGCAGGCCGGTGCGCCGCCCGGCAACGGTGGCGCGCCGCCCCCGCCCGCCGGTGGCAAGGGCAAGGACGGCGTCATCGACGCGGAGTTCGAAGAGGGCTCCTGATCCGTAGAAACGAGGACGCCCCGGCGAACACGCTCTGGCGTCTCTAAACGAAAAACCCCGCGCTGCGACCAGCAGTGGCGGGGTTTTTCCTTTTCCCTCTCAGTCCGCCGGCGGGACTTCGCTCGGCGGATCCGGGATGACGATCGTGCCGTCGTCGGGCGGCGGGTCGGGCTGCTTGGCCGTCGCCGTCGTCTTGGACGTGTTCGAGGGGGACGTCGTCTTCTTCGTGGTCGTGCCCGGCCTGCCCGTGGGCTTCTTCGTGGTCGGGATCGGCGAGCCGAAGCTCGCCGTGGGCGAAGGGACGGCGACCACGGCCGGCGGCTCGATGGGCTCGGGCGGAGGCGGCACCGACGCGGCCGGGACCGGGCCGGGCGGCAACATGTTCGACTGGACCACGACGTACGCGATGCCGCCCGCGGCCAGGACGAACGCCACGCCGACGAACGCGAGCACGCGCTTGCGGCGCGAGCCGTCGATCTCGGGAGGCGCGGAGATCCGATCGCCGCTGTCCACGCCCGGCGCCGTGATCGGCGCGGGATGCCGCGGGATCACCGCCTGCACGGGCTCCGGGGCTGGGGCCGAAGGACGAGGCGGGGGCGCGTCGAGCAGGCCCGCGGGAAGGACGGGCGCGCCGAGGTCGGAGAGGAACGGGTTCGCGGAGAGCGGCGGCGTCGCGCTCACGCGTTGCGCGGGCGCTGCAGCGGGCAGCGGCGTCGCGGCGGGCGAGGGCATCGGCGCGCGCACGCCGGAGGCGTGCTTCGGCGCGGGCGCGGGCGCTGGCGCGACGACGGCGGGAGGCGCCGTGGAGACGATGACCGGCGGCTCGTCGTCGAAGTCGAACTCGAAGTCGTCGATGTCCTCGGAGACGGGGCCGCGCGTCGTCGTGTCGGCGAGGACCTCGACGTCGGAAGGATCGAGCAGCTCCGTCTTTGCGCGCTCGGCGCGCGGGGGTGGTTTGGCCGGGGATGCGGTGGCGCGCGGAGGCAGCGCCGGGGCCTTCGAGCTCTTCGGCTTTGCGGTCGTGGGCGCGGGTGTGCCGGGCGACGACGTGGGCGCGACGGGCGGCGGGCGGATCGATGCGGGCCGTGGCGGCAGCTCGCCGCGCATCGCTTCGGGCACGGAGGCGACCACGCGGGCGAGGGCCTCGGCGAGCTCACGCGCGCTCTGGAAGCGTTTGCCCGGGTCCTTGTCGCAGGCCTTCGCGAACCACGCGTCGAACTGGGGCGGGACGCCTTTCCAGACCTTCGAGGGCACGGGTGGCTCGGCGACCGAGATCTTGATGAGCAGATCGCCGACGCCTTCGCTGTCGAAGGGCAGTTCGCCGACGACGCACTGGTAGGCGATGACGCCGATCGCCCAGAGATCGGTGCGAGAATCGATCTCGGAGATGCCCTTGACCTGCTCGGGGCTCATGTAGTGCGGCGTGCCGATGAGCGTACCGACGTTGGTGCGCTGCATGGTGGCCTTCGCCGGGTCGGTCACTTTCGCGACGCCGAAGTCGAGCACCTTCACGACCTCGTCGTCCTCGTTGTTGCAGAGGAAGACGTTTTCGGGCTTGAGATCGCGATGCACGATGCCCGCGGCGTGCGCGCGCGCGAGGGCGCGGCAGACCTGCGTGATCACCTTGGACGTCTCGCGCAGCGAGAGACGACCGCGCTTGTTGAGCCGCTCGAAGAGGTCTTCGCCGTCGAGCAGCTCCATCACGATGAAGGGCTGCCCTTCGTCGATGCCGTGATCGAGGATCTGGACGACGTGGGCAGAGCGGAGCTGCGCGGCGGCGGTGGCTTCGCGCTTGAAGCGCTCGACCGCGTCTTCGCGTTTGGCGAGCTCGGGGTCGATGAGCTTGACCGCGACTTCCGTGTTGAGGGCGAGGTGGTCCGCGATCCACACGGCCCCTTGCGAGCCCTGCCCGAGGGGTCGGACCAGCCGGTAGCGGGTGCTGAGGACGCGGCCTGCCTCGAGGCTCATCAGGAACCCACAGAGTACGTGGCGCCCGGGGCAGATGTCGAGAGCGCGGCGTTCACCCCGCGGTCTCCTTCATGAGATCACGCCAAGCTTCGTAGGTGAGCTCGGGATAGATGTAATCTCCCTCGAAGTTCGTGTGGTGCAGCATGCGGCGCGCCACATCGAAGATGAGCTGGCTCACGTCGTCACCGGGCCTCGCGGCGGCGAGCTTTTCGGCGTCTTCGCGGATCATCGCGTGGTGTCGCAGCGCGACTTGCACTTCGGCGCCGAGGCCGCGGCGGTCGAGCTGCGGGAAGACGGCGCGCTCCTCGTACGCCATGTGCCGTTCCATCGGGCCCTTGAGGAAGGCGACGAGGCTCTGACGCTCCGCGGAGGCCGCCTCGCGCGACTCCTGGGAGACCTTCATCAGCTTGCTCGCCATCTCGCGCGCGCGGTCCTCTTCCTCGAAGAGCGTCGCGAGCATGCGGTCGTATTCCATGTCGACTCCCTGGACTAAATCAATTTGCCGCGAGGGTCGAGAGGCGATTCGGAAAGCTGTCGCGGTCTAGTCCTCGACCTCACGAGCCGCTTTTTTCTTCTTTTCCTCGGCTTCGGCGCGGGAGCGGGCGATCGCGGCAAGGCGGCTCGTGACGCCGTGCGCGACCATCGTGAGGACTTGCTTTTCGAGGGCCTTCGGGTCGTTCGGGTCGCCGCCGAAGGAGATGCGACTCTTCGCGCTGGCGCCGCCCTCGACACGACCGACGATGGTGCAGCGGATGCGCAGGACGTCGCCCTTCTTCTCGACGACGTACTCGGTGATCTTGGCGCGGAGCGCGACCTTGCCGGATTTGCCGAAATCGGCCTTGCGGCTGGCCTCTTTGAGGAGGCCCCGCAGGGTGCGGGCGATCCGGTCGCCCTCTTTTCCTTCCGGGGCGTCGACGCGGGTCCACTCGACGGTGGCCTTGCCACGCGCGAACGCGCTCGAAGCGGGCGCGAGCGAGGCGGTCAAGGCGAGCGCGAGGGCAGCGATCAAACGAGAGACGCGGCGCATGCGCGGGAGGGTAGAGGCGCGCGGCGAGGCGGGCCAAGAACCGGGCCGAGGGGCTCGATCCCCCCGACGTGCCGCGCTATGCATCGATGTACCCATGGAAAGGTCTTCGAGCGCGCAGGCCATCGGCGAGGGAACACGACGTCTGCGCGCCGGGGCGTCGTGGAAGAGGGGCATCGCGTGGGTGATCACGCTGGGGCTCGTCTCGAGCACGGCGCTCGCGCAATCGCCCGGGAAAAAGGCCGATCCCGCGACGACGAAGAAACCCGCCGCAGGCGTCCAGGACAAGAACAAGGGCGCCCAGGACAAGGACAAGGGCGTCCAGGACAAGAACAAGGGCGTCCAGGACAAGGACAAGGGCGTCCAGGACAAGGACAAGGGCGTCCAGGACAAGAACAAGGGCGTCCAGGCGTCCTTGCCGAAGGCGCCTTCGCGGTGGACGGCGGCGCAGCCGGATCCGATGGTGGATCTCGGGATCCAGCGCGCGACGGCAGGCGGGCCGGATGCGCTCGCGGGGTTGCTCGTGGCGACGACGCTGGATGAGCGCGCGACATTCGGAAAAGTGCGCGGAGCGCTGCGCTCGGTGGCCACGACGAAGTCGCCGGTCGCGGGGGATGCGCGGGCGCTCGCGGCGTGGTTGACGCCGAACCCGGCGGGGCCTGCGTGGGCTTCCTCGAAGACGATTTCGTACGACGTCGCGCCCGACACGAGTGGGCTCGTGCGGTCCTTTGCGATCCTCGGTCCGTTCCAGGACAAGGGCGAAGGGATTCGCGACAAGGAAGGCCCGGAGGCACCGGGGCAGAAATTCAACGACACGTCGGCGCGGTACTCGTGGGGCGTCTACGACGTCGCGTGGCGGCGCATCCTGCCGCAGTCGTCGACGTGGCGTGGGGTTCCGCTCGATCTCTACGTGCATCCGCGTGCCGAGAGCTGCACGTATCTCGCGTCGAAGGTCGTCTTCCCGAACCCGCCCGCGGGCCAGGCGCAGAAGCCCGTGGTCGTGCATGTCGCGTCGACGGGCAAGGTGCGGCTGCTCTGGGACGGCGCCGATGTCGCGATGAGCGAGGAAGTGCATCCGCGGCTCGTGCTGGATCGGCTGGCCGCGCGGATCGAGCCAGCGCCCGGGCCGCATCTCGTCGCGGTGAAGGTCTGCTCGGGCGCGACCTCGGACGAGGGGCGCGTGCGCTTGCGGTTCACGGATGAAGCGGGCGCGGCGATCACGGTGTCGTCGTCGTCGGACATCACGAGCGTGACGCTGCCGGTTGTCGCCGAGAAGAAGCCGGGGAAAGCGCAGAAAGCGGATCCGGCGAAGGAGGCGCGGGTCGCCGCGGAGATCAAGCCGCCGAAGGGCGTGACGCGGGCCAAAACGCAGCTCGAGGTGGGGCTCGACGTGGGCGCGAATCCGAGTCCGGATGCAGCGCTGCGGGCGGCGATCCTGCGGACGCTCGGGGGCGCGGAGGACGCGCGTTCGCCGCGTGCGCCGGGGCTGCTCGAAGCGGCGCTCCGAGGCAAGGACACGTCGCCCGACGTGCTCGCGCTCGCGGGGTACGTCTCGCCGTTCGGCGCGGAGCGGAGCGAGCGGCTGAACCTCGCGTTCGAGCGCGGCAAAGCGGCGAACGACGAGGCGACGGCGGCGTTCGCGCAGCGGCGGCTTTTCGAATCGTCGCTCGCGGCGCGTTATCCCGACTGGGCGCTCGCGCGCGTCCGCGAGGCGCCGCTCGCGACCGCGACGGACCTCGAAGCGCGCCTGCTCAAGATCGCGGGGCGCTCGCAGATGGGCGCGCAGGGCGCGTACCGGGCGCATCGGGACGAGCTGATGGCGATGACGGGCGAGGAGCGCGGGCGCGCGCCGACGGCCGTGTGGGCCGAGCTCTCCTCGGTGACACGCGCCGATCCGCAGACGGCGCTCGTCGCGGCGCGCAAGCTCGTGGAGCAGCGCGCGGGCGCGCGGGATAGCCGTTACGTGTCGGCGTTCCGGGTGCAGGGCGGCGCGGAGCTCGAGCGCGCCGCGGCCGAGAGCCTCGCGCATCAGCGATCGGCCGACGAGCTCGTGGCGATCGGGCGGCAGCTGCTCGACGCGGGCCGGAACGCATGGGCGCGCGAGGTGTTTTACGTGGCGACCTTGCTCTCGCCGAACAAGGCGTCGGCATTCGATGGGCTCGCGGCGGCGCGCAAAGCGGTGCTCGCGGACGAGGTGCGGCTGGGCAAACCGCCGTCGGAGCCGGCGGAGCGCGTGACCGAGGCGCTCTCGCGCGCGCTCGCGCTCGAGCCCACGGATCAGCAACGCAAGGCGGAGATCGCGCTCCGCACGCGCATGCCGCAGGGCAAGACGGCGATGCCCGACGAGCAGGCGATCGTGCAGCCGAGCGTCTTCCTCGCGCGGGCCAAGGCGAACCCGGCGAAGAAGGGCGAGGTCTTCGATCGGCAGCTCCACTGGACGCGCGTCGTGACGTACCACCCGGATCGGCGCGTCTCGCAGCTCATGCATTACGCGCGGGAAATCGTGGTCGAGCCGCGCACGGAGATGGACCTCTTCGAGCCGGACATCCCGGCCGAGGGCGATCGCACGGAGCTGCTCTTCGCGCGTGTGCACCGGAAGGACGGCTCGATCGCGCTGCCCGAGGAGCAAGGCGGCGGCGGGCGCGGCGCGTACGTGCGCTGGCCGAAGCTTTCGTCGGGCGACGTCGTCGAGATCGCGGTGCGCTCGTGGACGCGGGATCCCGTGGGTCGTCGCGGCGATGCACCGTTCTACTTCATCGACTACGTCGGCTCGATGGATACGCGGCCGATCCTGTTCAACGAGGTCATCGTGGACTCGCCCGCGGCTTCGCCGCTCGCCGTCGACGTGATCAATGGCAAGGCCGATCGAGCGGAGACGAAGACCGTCGGCGATCGCGTGGTCCAGCGGTTCGTATGGGACAACCCGACGAACGTGCGTGACGAGCCACTCGCGCCGCCGATCGCGGAGACGGTGCCGGTCGTCGTGGGCTCGACGTTCGCGGGCTGGGGCGATTTCCGCACCTGGTACAAGAGCGCGGTCGAGGGTTTTTCCACGCCTGACGAGCGCATCAAGGAACTCGCGGCCGAGCTCACGAAGGGCAAGAAGACGCGCGACGAGAAGATCCGCGCGGTCTTCGACTACGTCGCCGACTCGATCAGATACGTGAACTACGTCTCGGGGGAGGCGTGGCTTCCGAACCGCCCGCAGATCTCGCTCGCGCGCAAGCAAGGCGACTGCGACGACAAGGCGATGCTGCTCATCACGCTGCTCAAGGCGATCGGCATCGAGGCGACCGAGGTGCTCGTGCAGACGCGCTACACGGGGCAGTCGATGCTCCTGCGCAGCGAGAAGGTCGCGGTGCCGATGTTCGATCACGGCATCGCGTACCTGCCCGCGAAGGACGGCGCGCCGGCGATGTGGCTCGACGCGACGAGCCCGCAGAGCCGCCTCGGCCCGCTGCCGGCGATGGATGCGCGCACGCTCGCGTTCTTCATCGACGACGGCCCCGCGAAGATGATCGAGACGCCCGCGAGCTCGCCCGACGATCACGGCATCGACGCCGAGTGGCGGATCGAGCTCGACGTCCAGGGCCGCGGCAAGCTCACCGCGAACGAGCGGCACGTCGGCGACGCGGCCTTCGAGGCGCGCACGAACCTCGTCGAGCCGGACGCGCGCAAGCAATGGGCCGAGACGTACCTCACGGGCAAGTGGGTGCCCGGCGTGGAGCTCAAGGGCGAGGTCGGCTTCGACGGTGCGCTGCCGGGCGGCGCGGCGAAGCTCTCGTACGAGGCGACGAGCCAGGGCATCGCGCGGCGTGAAGGGAGCGAGCTCGTGGTGCCGGTGAGCGACACGGCGACGCTCACGTCGCAGCTCGCGCCGCTCTCGTCGCGCACGCTTCCGGTCGTGCTGCCGCCGTTCCTCGCGCCGCGGCATGAGACACGCGCGATCACGATCGTGCCGCCCGAGGGCTACGTCTTCGCGGAGCTGCCGCCGGGCGGCGAAGAGGCGGGCGGCGAGTTCGGGCGCGCGAAGATCGAGTTTTCTCCGGGCGAGGGAGGCGCGGTCGTCGTGAAGCGCACGCTCGTGTTCGACATGTCGACGATCCCGGTCGACAAGTACACGAAGTGGCGCGCGTGGTTGCAGCGGGTCGATGGCCTGATGCACCGGGTCGTGCGGCTCGTGCCAGGAGACGCGAGCAAGACGGCGCCGCAGAAGACGGCAGAGAAGGCGCGATGAGCGGCGAGGGGGGCCCGGCCGAGATCTCGAACGTCCTTTCGGCGTGGTTCGGCCCCGATGCGGACGACGCCACGATCGTGAAGCGGCAGCACGCGCTCTGGTTCGTTCGGAGTGACGCCACGGATCGATTCCTGCGCGAAACGTTCGGCGATCTCGTCGCGCGCGCCCTGCGCGGCGAGATCACTTCATGGGGCGAGACGCAGCGCGGCCGGCTCGCGCTCCTCGTGGTCTGTGATCAACTCACCCGGAACATCTTTCGCGGCACGCCGCGCGCGTTCGAGGGTGATCCCCTCGCGCTCGCCACGTCGCGGGCGATGATTGCGGCGGACGAGGATCTCCGGCTTCGGCCCATCGAGCGGCTCTTCGTGTACTTGCCGCTCGAGCACGCCGAGGACCTTGCCGTGCAGAACCTCGCGGTCGCGCGGTTCGAAAAACTCCTCGACGTCGTGACCGGGGAGGCGCGGGGCGCCTTCGCGGCGTACTTCGATTACGCCGTGCGGCATCGCGACATCATCCAGCGCTTCGGCCGCTTCCCGCACCGCAACGTGATCCTCGGGCGCGCCTCGACCGACGAGGAGATCGCGTTCTTGAAGGAGCCCTTCTCTTCATTTTGAGCCCAAACGTTCGGCTTGCGCTTCGTCTTTGGGGGCTTCACAAGGCCGTCACCGAAACGTAAGACTTATCCATTGAGGTCGGGCATTCCGCCTCGCGAGGAGGTCTCATGCGTTGTCCTTCGCTTGCCGCGCCTTCCTTCCGTGCACTTCTCTGCGTGCTCGTCCAGGTGCCCCTCGTCGCTGCGTGCAGCGGCCCCGACGAGGAGCCCCCGCCGGACGGGAATTGCGACGCCTTGGCCTTCGAGGCCGGCGACCCGAACGGGCACAAGGATCCGTTCGGCGCCAAGGCGGCGGGGCAGGCGCGCGCGGGCCGGGTCACCGACCTTTCGGGCATCGCGCAGCCGGGGCATGGCCGGCAGCAGATCGAGCCGGGGGATTTTGTCCTCGCGAACGACAAGATTGTCGTTTTCATCGAGGATAAAGATTTTTCGGATGGGTATGCGCGTTTCGGCGGCGAGATCCTCTCGGTCGACAAGGCGAACGCCGACGGGAAGCCCACGGGGGTCTCGAAGTACAACGAGACGCTGACGGGGCTCTCGATCGAGATGATCGATCCGACGAGCGTCACGGTGCTGAAGGACGGCGCGGACGGCGGCGAGGCCATCGTGCGGGTCGCGGGCAAGCTCTCGAAAATCCCGTTCATGCAGGGGCCGCTCTCGTATCTGTTCCCGCGGACGTACGAGGTCGAGGCGGCCTACGATTACGTGCTCCGGCCGGGGGAGGAGCGCGTGACGATGCGCATGGGCCTCGTCAACAAGACGAACGAGCCCATCGATCTCGGCGTCGAACGGCCGGATCCGGACGAGCTCCTCGGCTTCTTCCATTACTCGAACGCGCAGCTCGTCACGCCCGAGTCCGGCTTTGCGGAGCCCTCGGGCCGCGTCGCGTGGGCGGGCTTCGACGGCGGCGATTTCGGCTTTGCGTTCCGCATTCCGGGCCACGAGCTCGCGTATGGCCTGACGGTCAGTGGTTTTTCCCTCTTTTACGGCCCTGGATTCGTCGTGGATGCTTGCTCGGCGAAGACGATCGATCGGGCGGAGATCATCGCGGGCGGTCCCGATTACGACGGCCTGCGCGAGGCGGTGCGGCGTGTCTCGGGCGAGGCGCCGTGGCGCGAGATCAAGGGGACGGTCGAGGACGCGCAGGGCAAGGGCATCGTGGGCGCGTGGCTGCACGCGTTGAGCCCGGAAGGCGAGTATTTGAGCCGGACGCGGACAGACTCGTTCGGGGCGTTCGTGGTGCACGTGCCGCCGGGCGCGCCCGTGACGCTCGTGCCGCAAAAGCAAGGATATGCGCCGCACGCGGGCTTCGGGGTCGGCGCGGACGAGGCGACGGCGACCATTCCGCTCGATCCGAACGGCACGATTCACGTGGTCGCGAAGGAGACGGCTTCGGGCGCGGCGCTGCCGGTGCGCGTGCAGGTCGTGCCGAAGGACGCGCTCGCCGGAACGCCCGAGGCATTCGGCGTGCTCGACGAGGCGAATGGGCGATTGCACCAGGTCTTCGCGATGGACGGCAATGCGACGGTGTCGGTGCCGCCGGGCGAGCACACGGTGATCGTATCGCGCGGCTACGAATGGGAGCTGCTCACGACGGACGTGACGGTCGCGGCGGGCGAGACGCTGGAGGTCCCGGCGAACCTCGCGCATTCGGTCGACACGACGGGCGTGATGTGCGCCGATTTTCACATTCATTCGCAGTTCTCGGCGGATTCGAATGATCGGTTCGAGCACAAGTTGCGGGGGGCGATCGCGGACGGGCTCGACATTCCCGTGTCGAGCGAGCACGAGTGGGTCGCGGATTTCCAGCCCATGGTCCAGAACATGGGCCTCACGCAATGGGCGTTCGGCATGGCGTCGGAGGAGCTCACGACGTTCACGTGGGGTCATTTCGGAGTCGTGCCGATGACGCCGGACCCGAAGAAGGCGAACAACGGCGCGGTCGACTGGATCGGGAAGGACCCGAAGGACGTCTTCGCGCTGGTGCGCGCGTTGCCCGACAACCCCGTGCTCATCGTGAATCACCCGAGCGGCGGCGGATTTGGCGCGTATTTCAGCGCCGCGGCGCTCGATCGGAAGACCGGCAAGGGCCGGGACGGGTTCTGGAGCGACGATTTCGACGCGATCGAGGTCTTCAACGACTCCGATTTCGAGGCGAACCGGGATGAGTCGATCGCGGATTGGTTCGCGCTGCTCGAGGCGGGGATGACGGTCTGGGCCGTGGGGAGCTCCGACAGCCACCATGTGCGGACGAGCCCGGTGGGGTATCCGCGGACGTGCCTATCGTTCGGGCACGACGATCCGACGAAGCTGACGAAAGAGCTGGTGCGCGACGCGGTCGCGAGCGGCGGGTCGACGATCAGCGGCGGCCTGTTCATGACGGCGACGGGCCCGAACGGCGAATCACCCGGGCAAATGGTGCAGACCGGCGCGGGCGGGATGGCGACGTTCACGCTGACGATCGAGGCGGCGAGCTGGGTGGATGCGAGCATGCTGGAGACGATCGTGAATGGAAAGACGCTATCGACCGAGGCGCTGGTCCCGGTGGATGGCTGGGCCGGTCCGTCGAAAAAATTCGTCAATCAGGTCACGGTGACGCTGGATCCGTCGCGTCCGCGGAACTGGGTGCTATTCCATGCGAAAGGCGGCGGCGATCTCGCTCCGCTGCATCCAGGGAGGCGGCCGTTCGCGGCGTCGAATCCGTTCTTCTTGAAACCGTGAAGCGGCCGCTCGGGCCGACCACAGTCCGTTCCTGACGAATCTGTCCGGCGGCCTGAAAACAAGCGGAACGGGAGATGTTCGTCTCCACGTGGATGTAGGCGCCGTATATACTGAGCCTGCATTATGCCCCCATATCGTCACCGTGGCGCCCTCGGTCTTCGAGGTGTACCGGGATTACCCGTGGGTCCCCAAGGCCGCGCGGCGAGCGCTCGCCGGGGAGTGCGTGCGCACGGTTGGGGAGTTCCAGGGCGCCTGGTACGAGGTTCATACATGCCGCTTCAATTACCGGAGACCAAGAGCTCGGGCGTGCTCGGCGTCGCCACGGACATCACGGCGCGCAAGCGCGCGCAGGAGGCCCTCGAGCAACAACAAGCCGTGCTCAAGTACGTCATCGCGAACGTCCCTCACGCCATCTTCTGGAAAGATCGCCAGGGTCGGTTTCTGGGCGCAAACCAGAATTTTTTGAATGATACGGGCACGAAGACGCTGGAGAACCTCGTCGGAAAGACCGATTACGACATCTGGAGCCGGCGCGAGGACGCGGACGGGTTCGTCAAGGTCGACCGCGAGGTGATGGAGAGCGGTACGCCCATCCTCGATATCGAAGAGCCCGTCCTCCGCACGGACGGATCGCATCGGACACTGCTCACGAGCAAGGTTCCGCTCCGCGACGAGCAAGGCGAGGTGACGGGGCTCCTCGGCATTTACGCGGACATCACCGAGCGCAAGCAGATGGAGATCGATCTCCAGAAAGCGAAAGAGGCGGCGGACGATGCGGCCCGCGCCAAGGGGCAGTTTCTCACGGTGATGAGCCACGAGCTGCGTACGCCGCTCGCGTTGATTCTGGGCCCGCTCGCGTCGCTGCTTTCGAAGGGCGAGAGCGATTGCGAGCCCATCTCGCCGCGGGTGCGCACGGATCTCGAGCGCATCCAGCGCAACGCGCGCAGGCTCCATCGCCTCGTCGACGATATCCTCGATCATCAGAAGATCGAGGCCGGCAAATTCACGGTCGACTGGGAGGCCGTCGACGCCGCCGAGCTTTGCGCCGATATCGTCGACGCCGCGCGTCCCTCGGCCGAGCGCGCCGGTGTCGAGCTCTCGCTCACGGCCCTGGTCCGGGAGCCGGTCCCGCTCGATCGGCGTAAATTCGAGAAGATCGTGCTGAACTTGCTCGGCAATGCCTTGAAGTTCACCCCGGAGGGGGGGAGCATCGTGGTGCGTTTGCACAAGGTCGGCGCCGAGCTCGAGCTTTCGGTCGAGGATACGGGGCCGGGCATTCCGGCGGACAAGCAACATTTGCTTTTTCAGCGATTCCAGCAGATCGACGCCTCGGCGACGCGCAAGCACGAAGGGACGGGCGTCGGGCTCTCGCTCGTCAAAGAGCTCGCGGAGCTCATGGGTGGGAAGGCCTTCGTGGAGAGCGCGGTCGGCATCGGCTCGCGATTTTTCGTCAGGCTCCCGTGGGCCGCCGACCGCGTCAGCGCGCCAGAGCTCGCGCCCGAGCCCAAGGATGCACGGTTGCCCGCGCCCCACGCGGGCCATTTCGAGGCGGCCGCGCCGACGACGCCCGTGGCGTTCGCTCGGTACGTCCCGACGAACGCGCACCGCCCGCGTGTGCTCGTGGCCGAGGACAACCCGGACATGGGGTCATACCTGGTGGATATCCTCTCCGCCGAATTCGACGTCGAGCTCGTGACGAATGGCCGCGCCGTGCTCGAAGCCGTGGAGGCGAGGCGGCCCGAGGTCATCGTGTCGGACGTGATGATGCCCGAGATGGATGGCTTCGAGCTCGTCCGTCGGCTCAAACAAGATTCCGCGTTGCGGGATATTCCGGTCATCCTCTTGACGGCCCGGGCCGGGCACGCCGCGGCGGCCTGGGGCCTCGATACCGGCGCGGACGATTACCTGGGCAAACCGTTCGATCCGGCCGAGCTCGTGGCGCGCGTGCGCGCGGCCGAGCGTCTGCATCGTGTGCACGCGGAGCTATGCGAGAAAAACCGCGAGCTCGCGCGGACGTTGGAGAGGCTCTCGGAGACGCAGGAGGAGCTCGTGCAGGCGGGAAAGATGGCCGCGGTGGGCACCATGCTCGCGGGCCTCTCGCACGAGATCAACAATCCGCTCGCCATCATCCTGATGAATGCGCAGCTCTCGCTTCGAAGGCTCGGCGCGACAGAGGGGCCGAACCTCGACGAGGCCGCGCTCCGCAAGTCGCTGCGCACCATCGAATCGCACGCGACGCGCTGCTCGGGCCTCGTGCACACGCTGCTCGACTATTCACGCGGCCATCCGACGGGCCAGGAGCCGTGCGACGTGCGGGCAGCGCTCGACCGCGTGCTCGAATTCACCACGGCGCAGGCGCGCGCGCGCGGGGTTCGTCTCGATGTATCGCAGGATTCCGGGGCGCCGCCGGCGGTGCACGCGAACATGGCGCAGCTCGACGCGGCGCTGCTCAACGTGGTCGGCAATGCGCTCGACTCGGTCTCCGAGGGCGGCGCCGTCTCCGTCCTCGCGCGGCCGCGGCAATGGGGGGAGGACACCACGCCCGGCGTGGAGATCGAGGTGCGCGACAACGGATGTGGGATTCCCGCCGAGAACCTCGATCGCATTTTCGACCCCTTCTTCACCACGAAGCCGCCGGGGCAGGGGACGGGCCTCGGGCTCACGCTCACGCAAAGGTTTGTCACGGACCATGGTGGACGTCTCCACGTGACGAGCAAGCTCGGCGAGGGGACGACGGTCCGCATGTGGCTGCCGGCCGTGCCAATGTAGTCGCGTTTTCTCGAAAATGGTGTATCCTCGGACGAGCATGGAGGCACGGAAGCGCGACGATCTGGAGTCCGAGGCGAGGATCCTTTGCGAACGCGGGGACTTCGAGGGGGCCGCGACCGTCGCGTTGAAGGCGTACGGCGCCGAGGTCTACACGTTCCTCGGGGCGCGGCACCAGGACCGCGGCGAGCAGGACGACGTATTCGCGCAGTTCGCCGAGGCGCTCTGGAAGAGCCTGCCGAGCTTCGCCTGGATGTCTTCGCTCCGCACGTTCGTGTATGCCGTCGCGCGACGAACGTCCCTCTACCATCGCCGCGAGGCGCATCGGCGGCGCCAGCGCGAGGCGCCGCTCGACGGCGGATCCGTGGTGTCGCGCGTCGCCGCCGCGATTCGCAGCGCGACCACGCCGCTCGAGCGCTCCGAGGTGAAGAGCCGCATCGCCGAGCTCCGCGCCGAATTGCCCGAGGAGGACCAGGAGCTACTCGTGCTGCGCGTGGATCGGCAGCTCTCGTGGCTCGAGCTCGCGGAGGTCCTGCGCGGCGAGGACGAGGCGCCGCTCGAAGGCGAGGCGCTGAAGCGTGAAGCCGCGCGGCTCCGGAAGCGATTTCAGCTCGTCAAGGACGCACTCCGCGAGCGGGCGCGCCGCGAGGGGTTGATCCCCGAGGATGACGATCGGTGACGGAATGAATTCTGCGGCCGGCGAATCGCTCGAATCGCTCGAATCGCTCGAATCGCTCGATCTCGAAGGGCTCGACGACGTCGGCGAGTCGGACGCATTTCTGCGGGCCGCCGCGCACGTGAGCGGGGTGTTGCCGCTGCCGCAATTCGCGCGGGAAGGCGCGTGGATCGCGGGGCGATATCGGCTCGAGGGGCGCCTCGGGCGCGGTGGGTATGGCGAGGTGTGGGACGCGCACGATCGCCTGTCGGGCGAGCGTGTCGCATTGAAGATCCTGCGGCCCGGGACGGGGGAGCTCGCCGCGCGCGCTTGCCGGGAGGTCGCATCGCTCCGGCTCCTCCGGCTCCCCGGGATCGTGCGGCTCATCGACGAGGGAATCGAGGACGAGCATCCGTTCGTCGTGATGGAACGCGCGGAGGGCGTGCCTTTTCCGGGCGTGGCCGTGCCCTGCACGTGGGCCGCGCTCGAAGGGCCACTCGTAAAACTCTGCGAGGCGCTCGCGCGGGTGCACGCCGTGGGTCTCTTGCATCGGGATCTCAAGCCGGGCAATGTGCTCGTCGACGGGGCGGGGCGGCCGACGATTCTCGATTTCGGGCTCTCGTGCCTGAGCGCGGCGACGGCCGAGCGAATCACGGGCGTGGGGATGCTCGTGGGCACGGCGGCGTATCTCGCGCCGGAGCAGATCGCCGAGCTGCCGCTCTCCGCGCGGACGGATCTCTATGCGGTCGGCGTGATGGCGTTTCATGCGCTCACGGGCCGATTTCCGCATGCGTCGGAGAATCTCGCGGAGCTTTTGCGCGGAAAACTCACGGAGCGGCCGCCCGCGCTCGCGTCGCTCGTGGAGGGGGGGCCCGCGCATGTCGCGGCCGTCGTGGATCGGCTGCTCGCCACGGATTCCGACGAGCGCCCGCGCTCGGCCGCCGAGGTCGCCGAGGTTTTTCGGGGAGGGTGCGTTTCGCGAACACCGTCGGCCGTACACGCAATCATCGCATCCGACAAACCCATCGAGGAAGCGGACCTGCGAGCGCTTTTCGCGGGCCCGGATCGGCTGCTGCACCTGCGGGAGGATGCGGCGCTGCTTTTGTTTTCGCGCACCGGCGGGGATCCGGCCCGGATCGAGCAGGAAATCGAGGCCTGGATGGGCGCGGGGCTCTGCCGGTGGGATGGGGATTTGCTGGCGATGAACCGCGAGGCGATCGACGCGCTCGAAACGCCGGTGCGGCTCGCGAGCATGCTCGTGGCCGAGGGCGCACAGCCGGCGCTCACCATTGCGAAAGAGGCGATGGCATCGGCGGCCGCGCTCGCGGCGGAGGGGCGGCTCGCGCGGGCCGTTCTCCATCTCGAAGAGGGGCTTCGGGCGTTGCGAGGTCTTTCGGAAGTGCCCGCGGACGCCTTCGATCGATTGCACTCGCAATGGGTCGAGATCGCGCTCACCGAGGGGTCGCCGCAGGGGCTCGATCGTGCGCTGTACGAGCTGTGCCGGCCGGGGCCGGGGACAGAGCTCACGCGCGCGCTCGAGCGGCTCGTGCGCGTGGCGCTCGCGGTGAATGCATGGACCGAGCGCGCGGCCGAGCTCGCGGAGGGTTTGCCGTCGCTTTCGGATCCACGCCTCGAACGATTGCGTTACGGGGTGCGGGTGCTCGCGGCGCGGCGCGTGTCGCTCGCGCGCGAGGAGGCGGTGCTCGAAGAGGCGCGGGCCTGGGCTTTGGCCAGCGGGGATCGCGCGGCGCGGGCGGCGCACGCGGCGTGGCTCGGCAGGCTCAGGTATTGTCAGAATCGATTCGAGGAGGCCGCGCGGCTCGAAGAGGAGGCGGCGGAGGGTACGCCCTTTCGATCGATGGAGATCGCGGCGCGGCTGGATGCGGCGTCGGCGTGGATGGAGGCGTTTCAACTGGAGCGCGCGGCCGTGGGCGCGGCGGTGGCCACGGAGCTCGCGCGGAGGTTCCGGCTGCCCATGCTCGAAGCGAGGGCTGCGTGGCTGCGCCGCTGCATCGATTATCGCGCAGGGAAGACGGACGGCGAGGGGCCGGACGAGGAGCTCGTGGAGGCCGCGTCGCGGCTCGGGAGCCTGCACGTCGAGGGTCTCGTTTCGGTCGCGGAGGCGGCGGTTTCGTATCGGAAAGGGGATGCCGAGGCCACGCGGGCGCTCGCCGGGCGGGCATTTCGGTGTTTTTCCGGGACGGGGCATCCGCTCGGGAGATTGCTCGCGGGGGCCTTGCTCGTCGCGGCGGGGGAGCGTTTGTCCGAGGAGAACGTCGAGGTGATCCTCGCGAAGGCGCGCGCCTGTCCGGTGCCGAGCGTGGGGATCCAGGTGCTCGCGTTGCTCGCGGAGGGCGGGGTTTCCGTGGAGGTGGAGCAGGCGGCGCTTTCCGAGATGGCGAGCACGGTGCCGGCGGAGCATGCGTCGCGCCGGCTCGATGTGCTCTCGATCGAGGAGGCCCTCGCGCGTTTGATTACATCGAGGTGATGACGACCGCGCTGCACTCGAACTCGTGGCGCGCGTACGCCACCCCAGTGGGCACGCAATCGAGGGCGGACGCGGCGCCGCTCACGAAGCGCAGGGTATACTGCCCACCGGACGTCCCCGGGGCACGATACGCGGGATGTGTGCCTCCGGCCTCGTAAAGGAACCAGCTCTCCGTGGGCAGCCCGCCGGACCTCGACTGCACGTCGACATATCCCACAGTATACTCAACCTGCTCGAGGCGGAAGACGCCCCAATCGATCTGCCCGTTGACGGCCGGGGCATTCGATCTCGCGATCGAGGAGAGCGGCGGGATGGCCACGATCGACGAGGCGACGACGCTGGTCGGCACGCTCCGGGCCTTCCACTCGTGGACGTCGAACGGGCTGCTCACGGCGCCCTCGTAGACGAAATCGAATGTGACGACGGGCGCGCTCGCGAATCGCTTGCCCGGGTCGGCGGCGAGCCGCCGCTGGCTGGGCGCCGTGTAGATGGCATACGTCGACGACCCCGCGGGGACATTGAGGTAGAGCCAATAATACTGGAGACCGTCCACCACCGCGAGCTTCCCGACCTCCTTGCCGTTCTGCTTGATCTGGTACTTCCCGACCTCGATGTGCATGACCATGGCATTCACCGTCCTTTCCGCGAGATAATCAGGGTACACAAGTCTTGGAGATGGTGCACTGCCCGCCGCAACCATAAAGCCACTGATTCTCCTTCACACAGTCCGGGTCCGGCACGCCGCAGTTGCAGTGGCAGCCGTCATTTCCATTGTAGTACGAGGGCGCGCATACCCAGCCCGCGGGCGCCGTGGGGGCGGCGTAGAAGTAGTAGTCCGCCGTGTAGTCGACCCAGACGAGCTGGTTCCGGTTGCCCGCGCTGCACGTCGTGGCCGGCGCCTTGCCGGATGCCGTGTTGACGCGCTGGATGAACGCGATCGGCGAGAACACGCCGCTGCCCGAGCGCTCGATGACCTCGATCTTGAGCCAGGGGATCGCATTCGGATCGGGCGACGGGACCTCGGAGACCTTCCGCCCGCGGATGGTGCTGCCGTCATTGCCGCGCCATTGCGGGCCGGCATAATGGTGGCCGAGCACGTCGAAGGGCGCGTGCGGGTCGAGCAGCACGGCCGAGGGCGCCGAGAGGACCCATTGCGAGCCGTCGCAGACGTAGATCTGGTGCCCCTTCGCGGCCATCTTGTGGACGAGGGGGTAATTCGAGGGGACCGCGATCGACGGATCCGTCGCCGGCGCGCCGAGCAAGCGCTGCATGTACACGTACACGGCGTCCGTGGCCGGATAGGGCGCGTAATTCACGACCATCCAGGGGCCGAACGAGATCTCCGAGAAGTACGCGGCGAACCGACCGGCGTCGTCGCCGGACCAGTAACTCATGGGATACTTGCCACCGTTCTCGCGGCGCCAGTCCCACGGGAGCGAGAAGCCGGTGGTGCCGGCGGCTTCGTGACCCACGGTCATCAAGCAGAGGACCTCACCGCCGAGATTCGGCTGCGAGTAGATGAGGAGCCCCTTCGACGTGCAATTCGCCGCGTTGCTCTGCACCGTGAGCGCCTGCGCAGACGTGCCCACGTCGTCCTCGCCCTGCGCCGCGGGAGCGGAGCCCGCGGGCGCGCCGGGGCGCTTCGCCGTGAGCGCCGCGAATTCACGCGCATCCATGTCGACGACCTTCTCGGTCTGCTCGCCATTGTCGTCGTGATCGAGGACCGTGATCCGGATCCTTGTGGTCTGCTCGGCGAGGTCGTCGCCTTCGAGATCGCCGGGGAATGCGCCCTGGTCGACGCAAGCGCCGAGGGCGAGGGGGAGGACGAAGAGGGAAAGCGAGAGCGAGGCCGTGATGCGCATGATGGAATCCTCCGTCCGGCACGCCGCCGTCGGCGTGGCCGCAGAAAAGGTCGGGGAGCGCAGGCGAAGCGCGGCGCGGGGCCGCATCGTCCTGCCGTTCGACCGGTGGTTGCGGAGGTTCCGGGATGTGAAGGAAAAAAATGGGGGGTCAGCGGGGGCTCGGGATCACCTCGGGTGATCCGTCGTCACCTCCGCCGCACCAGGCTCCCCTTCTGCCCGGCTTCGAGCGTCCCTTCGCCGACCAGGAACAACTCGGTGCTTCCCTTGCCCCAGATGCCCTGGATCGCCGCGGCGCCGTGCGGCCAGTTGAGCTCGTCTTTCCAGGTCTTGCCGCCGTCCGTCGTGTGCTGGAACTGCTGGTTTCTGCCGACCACGTAGAGGTCGCCCTTGCCGACCACGCGAATGCCGAGGAGCTCGTCGCCGTCGAAGCTCCCGATCGATTTCCAGCTCGCCGCGCGATCATTCGATTCGTATACCGTGCCCTTCGCGCTCACCGCGTACAGGTAATCGACGCTCGCCCCGTCGATTTGCCGGAGCGGGGAGTCGAGCGAGTCCACCGGCAGCTTCGACCAGAGGTGCCCGCCGATCTTCGATTGCAGCACGATCGGCGCGCCGTCCTTGCTCGCCTGGCCGACCACGTAAATGTCGTCCGCGCCGCTGCCCCAGACGTCGTAGAGCGTGCCGACCACGCCGCTATTGTCTTTCGTCCACGTCTTTCCGCCGTCCGTGGTGTTCAGGATGTTTCCATCGCCGCCCACGACGTAGACGTCGTCGCGGCCGCTCCCCCAGACCGCCATGAAAAACGTGCCCGTGATCGGGATCTTTTGCGGCGACCACGTGATGCCGCCGTCCGTCGAGTGCATGATCGCATTGCCGCCCACGACGTAGATGTCGTCCGGGCCGCTGCCCCAGACGCAACGCAGCCACGCGTCCTTCGGCGAGGCCTGACGCGTCCAGTTGATGCCGGCGTCCTCGCTGCGCAGGATCGTCCCGCCGCCGCCGACGGCGATCACGAGCTTGTCGAGGCCCCAGATACCGCTCAGCGTATCGACGTAGTTGCCGCGCTGCCCCACCCACGCCGAGGCCGCGGCGTCGGGCAGGGTGAGCGTCAGCGGGCCGAGCGCAGGGCCGTCGTCCTCGGGCTCCGTGGCTTCGGTGTTCGCATTCGTGACGGGCTTCGGTTTGGTCTGCGTCTGCTGACCGCCGCACGCAGAGGCGAGGAGGACGACTGCGAGCCCCGCGTGCGGGACGGAACGAAGAAATCGAGTGACTCGGCGCGCCATGAGGTGTTCGTAGGGTAGGCCAAGGTGGGCGAGGGCGTAAAGGTTCGCGTGTGCGAGAGGCCCACGCGGCTGTGATGGTGATAAGGTTCGCCAGGAGCCGGAAAGCCGCTCGAGGGCGGCTCTCGCGCGTCATGAACCGATGACAGGCTGGGGACAGGGAGAACAACCGGCGCCGAAAGCACCGGCGATCCGCGGCGAAGTGGCGTGGGAGTACCTCCGCGACCGCCTCGACAACGTGATCGGATTCTGGGTCGGCTTCGTGTTTACCCCCGTACCGGCGGAGCTGCGCACGCTGCGCGAGCGGGTCGAGCGACACGTGACCGGCGAGAATCACGCGATGGTGACGCTCGTGCCGAGCACGCCGGAAGAGCTGCTCGGCCTGCCCACGCGGCTGCTCGAGGATCGCAGCCTCGCGAACGCATCGCTCGTGTGGATCGAGGCGCTCCACGCCGAGGCGCCCGGCGCGCCCGAGACGCCGTGGACGCGCGCGTGGGAGCAGACGGTGATCGAGATCGAGGCGCTCTTCGAGGAGCTGCGCGGTGTTCTGCTCGGAGGGATCGTGCTCGCCGCGCCGCCGGGCGTCGTGGATCCCGTGTCGAAGGCCGCGCCAGATCTCTGGCAAGTGAAGGCGATGTCGTTCCTGATCACGCCGCGCAATGCGGGCGCGGTGCGGCCGAGCACGCCGCTGCCGGTGCGCGGCGGGACGCGACCGTCGACGAGCTCGATGCGCGTCGCGCCGGTCGATCCGGACGACCTCGTGGCGATCTCGCAGAGCCCGGAGCGGCTCAAGGCCTGGCAAGCCGAGAACTCGGCGCGCACGTCGAGTCCGCCGATGCCCGCGGCGTCGTTCCCGCCCGCGACGCTGGGCTCGCGGCCGACGCCGCCGCCTCCGCCGCCGCGACCCGAGGTGATTCGCGCGCATGCGCTCGTCGACGCGGCCGAAGGGTTCTTGCGGCAAGGTCGGCTGCAGGACGCGAAGGACGCGGCCGACGAGGCGGCGACGCTGCTCCGCGTGCGAGGGGATGCGCTCGACGAGGCGCGCGTCTTCGCGGTGCTCGCGGCGATCGCGACGGAGAACGAGGATCTGTCGCGCGCGGCGGTGCACGTGCAGAAGGCGCTCGCGATGTACGGAGCGCGGATGCCGGGGCAGGTGCCGCCGGCCTGGTATTGCCTGGCGGCGCGGATTGCGCGGGAGCGGCGCGAACACGTGGCGGCGTCGCGCTTCGAGGAGCTCGCGCTCGGTGCGATCCGCGCGATGCGACAAGGCGACGAGGGGCCGGATGCCCTGTTCGAGCTCTCGGACGCGCTCGAGCGGATCGGGGATGCGCGGCTCGCCGCGAACAAGCCGGCGGACGCGGCGGTGGCGTTCTCGGAGTGTCTCTTGCTGCGGCGCCGGGTCCTTTCGGCGATGGGAGAGGGACCGGAGGCGCTCGGCGAGGTGTCGTATTCGCTGAAGCGACTCGCGGACGCGTGTGTGCACGCGAGCGACGTCATCGGCGCGGTCGCGGCGTATCGCGAGGCCGTGGCGATCGATCGGAAGCTTTACGCGCAGAGCGGGAAGAACGCGGAGGTGCGTTACCAGCTCGCCGATTCGCTGTGGCGGTTTGGGGACGCGCTCACGTCGAGCGGCGAGGCGTCCGAGGGCGCGGCGGTGAGCGAGGAGGCGACGCAACTGCTCGCGGGCGCGGAGCCGCCTTCGGGGCCTCCGTCGCGGATCTTCGGTCCGGGGTCACGGAGGGGGCAGCGCGCGGGTCGCTCGTGGTAGGCTCCGCGCCCGACCATGATTTCCCTGAACGCCGAGTGGACCCGTCTCCTCCACAAGTACCAGGACGATCACCGCGATCCGCGCAACCAGGCTTGCCACAAGATCGGCATCCCCCTCATCGCGATGAGCTTCCCCGTGGGCGCGACGCTCGTCGGCCTGCCGCTCGCGGGGGCATTGTTCACCGTGGGCTGGGGTTTCCAGTTCGTGGGGCACGCGTTCGAAGGGAAAAAACCTTCGTTCGTGGACGACAAGCGGAGCCTGGTCATCGGGCTGCTCTGGTGCATGGAGAAGTACGGCCTTCGCGTGTACGAAGAATCTCCGGCCGCCTAGCAGCCTGCGCGTGACCTCGCCGCGCGTGCCAAGCGCGCGTGGATGAGGCAGCATGGAGCCCGCCGATGCGCCTTCATTCCGCCCGCCTCGGGCTCGTCTCCGCGGCGCTCCTCGTCGCCGCTTGTCTCGGCCCGACGCCCGTCGCGCCGCAAGCACCGCTGTCCGCCAAGCTGGCGGAGTCGTTTGTCGAGGCGCTCGATGCCGAGGCGGTCGATCCGCTCGCGTCGCAGAAGTACCTCGACGCGATCCATCGGGCCATCGAGAATGCGGGTGATCCCGAGGCGCTCGCCACGGTCGTCGCGTCGCTCGATGCGCTCGTATTCCGGGAAGTCGACGCGCTCGGGTTGCCTGGAGAACAGGCTGTCGCGTATCGCTCGCGGGACGGGATCCCCGCGGTCGTGGACCAGCTACGCGCGGCGTGGACCGAGGCCGGCGAGCGTCTCGCGCAGGGCGGCGATGCGGGCAAGCTCCCGGTGATGCGCGGGATGCTGGCGACGGCGCTGCACGAGCTCGCGATGTACGTGGGGCAAGAGCAGGCGGCGATGGTGTGGGGCGAGCGGCGCGGATGCGCGCGGGAAGCGGCCCTGATCGCGCCGCTCGACTTCGCTGCGCTGCGTGGCCTCGCCGAGCCTTCGCAGGTCGCGCCGACGGGCGCGTTTGGCGCGACGTACCCGGGCGCGCGGCCGTTCTTCGCCGAGGTGGCGCCGCACGTGGTGCGCGCGGACGCGTGCAGGCTCGACGTGAACGCGACGTTCTCGCTGCCGGGCGTGCGCGCGCTCGTGGTCGACATCGAGAACCCGCGCGAGCAGAAGGTGTTTCTGTCGCTCGCGTCGACGTCGGCGGCGGTCGTCGACGTCGCGGGGACACGCGTGCTTCGTCGCGGCTTCGAGGCGGGCGACGGCGCCGTGACGCGGCTGGGGCAGATCGACCTGCCGGCAGGGCGGGCACGTGTGGTCGTGCGGGTCGGTCAGATGAGCGACGGGGATCAGATCGAGCTCGACGTGTGGGGCGACGACGGTCTGCCCTTGCGGCTCCGCGCGCCGAGCGCGGGGGACGTCGCCACGGTGGGCAAGGCCGGCAGCGCGACGCCAATCGAGATCACGTGGGGGAGGCCCGGCGGGACGACGCTCGCGCTGACGACGGCGGCGCTGCTCGGGCTCGGCGAGGCGCGCGACGCCGAGCATCTCCTCGAAGAGCGAGGTTTGCCGGGGACGAGCAGCCCACGCCTGTTCTTGCTGGCCGCACGCGCGACGGCGAAGGCCGACGATCTGCCCGATTCGAAGCAGATCGAGCGGCTGCGCGCCTACACGGAGAAGACGCTCGCGGGCTGGCCGAAGGCCTGGGAGGCGCTCGTGACGCGCGCGGCGCTGACGGAGCGGAGGCGCGTGGTCGAGGGGCTTGCAGACGCGCTCGGCGAGCTCGGCGTGCGTCCGCCGGCGACGGGGCAGCCCGCGGACAAACCCGCGGCCGAGAAGGCCGTGACGGATCCGATGACGCTCACGTACGTGGCAGCGGCGGCGAAGCGCGGGCAGATGCTCGACGTCGCGGAGGATGCGTATCGCACGCTGGAGACGGCCGTGCCGGGATCGCCGCTGCTCGCGCGGGTCGATACGTATCTGCACGGGCGGGTCGGCGCAGATGCGGTGAAGGCGGCGTGTACGGGAGGGACGAGCCGCGCGGATCTCGCGTGCATGTACGCGCATCAGCAGCGCGGGGACACGCGCGCGGCGCTTGAAGAGCTCGGACGCGTGCGGCGCCTGCGCTCGGCGCCGGATGCGTTTCGCGATTCGGAAGTCGGGCTTCACGTGCTCGCGGGAGATCTTGACGGGGCGATCGCGGCCTACGACGCGACGCCGCCTGCGCGCAGGCGTTTGCTCGACGCGCTCGGCTTCGCGGCTGGCAGGAATCGATCCGACCTCGTACGTCCGCGCCTCGAACGTGATCAACGCGTGGCGACCGACGCGCCGTACGCGATCCCGATCCTGCGCCGGATCCTCGCGCTCGAACCGGATCAAGCGCGCGAGCTCGAGGCCGAAGGCGCGCGCCTCGTTTCGGCGGATCGCGCGACGAACGTGATGCCCGGCGCGGGCACGGCGGTGCTGCGGCACGTCGAGCGATACGCCCTGGATGCGGGCGGCGTGCTCCGGTACCTCGTCTACGATCTGCGGCGCGTGTCGGGCACGACGGACGTCGCGGAGGGCGCCGTTTCGTACGGGCCCGCGATCGAGGCAAACGCCGCGCAGCGCTTGCTCCGGCGCCGGATCCACAAGCGCGACGGCCGCGTGGTCGAGCCCGATCAGGTGGCGATGGCCGCGCAAAGCCACAGCGATCTTTCGGAGCTCGAAAAGGGCGACTACGTCGAGCAGATTCTCGAAGGGTTCGTGGTGCCGGACGCGGGCGGGCAGATCGTGGTGGACGGGCCCGATCTCCTGCCGGCCCGCACCGGCGTGCGCGAGGCCGAGATCGAGCTCCGACGCCCGGCCTCGCTCGCGCTCGGCCTCTGGTCGCATCCCTTGCTCGGCAAGCCCCAGGTGCGCACAGACAAAGGCGACGAGATCCGCGTCTGGCGCATCGAGAACAAGGAGCCGCGTCGCATCGAGGACGGCGTGCCGCGGCTCGAACAGTCGGTGACGATCAGCTTCGGCACGCAGACCTGGACGAACCTCGGGCGCTTGCTCGACGATCACGTCCGCGCGCTCGAAGACAAGGATCCGTACGTCGCGCGGTTCGCCCGCGAAGCCGCAGGAACCGTCACGGCGCCGTCGCGCGCGCTCGTCGAGCGTGTGGTCACGGCCGTGGGCAAGCGCGTGAAGGTGCCCGGCGGCGGCGAGCTCTCGGACGTGTCGGCGATGTACGGCACGGGCCCGCAGCAGACGACGGCGCGCACGGTGCTCGAGCTCGGTCAGGGCAGCCGCGCGCTCGTCGTGTGGCGCGCGTTGCGCGAGCTCGGCGTGGACGCGCGCCTCGCGATCGCCGAGACCGAGCCGTTCAGCGGAGCCGCGGATTTCCCGCCGCACGTGGGCCGTTTCCGGTATCCGCTCGTCGTCGCGCGTTTGCCCGAGGGTGAGCTCTGGATCGACGCGGACGTGGATGGCCCGCCGTTGCCTCCGGGACGCGTGAGCCCGGAGCTTCGTGGCCGCAACGCGATCCTGCCCGACGGCAGCCTCGTCACGGTGCAGGGCGACGCGAGCGAGAAGGGCGACGAGATCGAGATCCGGCTCGCGCTCGACGCGTCGGGTGTCGCGCGTGGCACGTTCTCGATCGCGCTGCGCGGGCGCGAGGCGCAGTCGCTCGCGGACTCGCTCGACATGGTCGTCGGCACGGATCGTCGCGAGATGTTGCGCAACGTGGTGCTCACGTGGGTGCCCTGGGCCGACGTCGAGGACGTGGAGCTCGGATCGAGCGAGGGATCGTGGGAGGTCTCGGTGCGCGCGAAGATCGCGATCTTCGGCTACTCGCAGCCCGAGACCCGCGACGGCAAGACGTGGCTGCTTCCGGGCCTCGAACCGATGCACCTCGCGCGGGGTTTTTCGAGCACGCTCGCCTCGTTCTACGCGTCGCGCGCGGGCCGCGAGAGCGCTCTCACCATCGACAGGCCGCTCCAGTACCGCGTGCGTCGCCGCATCGAGCTGCCCAAGGGCGCCACGATCGCGCGCGCGCCGGCGTCCGTGAAGGTCGCGCACGACGGCTTCTCGGCTTCCCGCGCGGGGACGTACAAGGAGGGCGTGATCGAGGAGTCGTTCCTGCTCGATCTGCCGACGGGCACGGTGTCGGCGAACGATTACGACAGCTTCGTCGAGCGCGTGCGCGCCGTGGACGACGGGTTCATGGCGGGCACGCGCGTGAAGGTGGCGCCCTGAGCCTGCGTACGATGCGTCCTCAGCCGCCCGAGTCGGCGCGCGCGCCGATGGGCATGCTCTTCGACGTGCCACTCGCGCCGCGCACCACACTCGGCGTCGGCGGCCCGGCCGCGCGGTACGTCGAGGCACGCACCGAGGAGGCCGTGCAAGACACGCTCGCCTGGGCGCGCAACCACCGCCTCGACGTCACCGTGCTCGGCGGCGGCTCGAACGTGCTCGTCGCGGATCGCGGCGTCGACGGCCTCGTCCTGCGGGTCGCGGTCTCCGGCGTGAACCACGCGATCGAGGGAGATCGCGTCACGCTGAGCGCGGGCGCGGGCGAGTCGTGGGACGCGATCGTCGCGATGACCGTCGAGCAAGGCTGGGCCGGGCTCGAGTGCCTCTCGGGCATCCCGGGCGACGTGGGCGCGGCGCCGATCCAGAACATCGGCGCGTACGGTCAGGAGGCGGGCGACGTGATCACGTTCGTCTACGGCATCGATCGGCGCAGCGGCGCGACCGTGGGCATCGATCGGCTCGGCTGCCGCTTCGGGTATCGCGACAGCGTGTTCAAGCGCCGGGCGAGCGGAAGGTTCGTGATCGTCGGCGTGACGTTTTCCCTTCAGCGCGGCGGCTCGGCGGCCGTGCGGTACGCCGAGCTCGATCGGTACCTGCGCGAGATCGGCGCCGGCCCTTCGCCCTCGCTCGCGGAGGTGCGCAAGGCCGTGCTGGAGCTGCGCCGTCGCAAGTCGATGCTCGTCGAGGCGGGTGATGAGAACGGGCGCAGCGCCGGTTCGTTCTTCGTGAACCCGACGCTCGACGAGGCGGCCTTCGCCGAGGCCCGCGCGCGCATCGAGGCTGCGAACGTGCTCGAGCCCGGCGAGACCCTTCCGCAATTCGTCGCGGGCCCGGGTCGCGTGAAGATCCCGGCCGCGTGGCTCATCGAGCGCGCTGGGTTCAAGAAGGGCACGGCCGACGGCCCGGTCGGTCTGTCCACGCG
This sequence comes from Polyangium jinanense, assembly GCF_028435265.1. Taxonomy (GTDB): domain Bacteria; phylum Myxococcota_A; class Polyangia; order Polyangiales; family Polyangiaceae; genus Polyangium; species Polyangium jinanense. The sequence goes on from NZ_JAGTJK010000001.1 coordinate 792,329, forward strand.
CCACGCGCTTGCGATCGTCAATCGCGGCGGCGCGACCGCCGAGGACATCCTCCGCTTCGCGCGCCGCATCCGCGACGGCGTGCTCGCGCGCTTCGGCGTGCGGCTCGTGCCGGAGCCCGTGATGCTCGGCTTCCGGCCCGAGGAGGTCGAGGACCTCGTGGGGCACCCAACGACCTGATTTTACGGCGTGTTCTGCCGCCGCGAAGACGGCTACGCGCTACGCTATCGCCGTGGTCGAACCCCTGGACGAAGGCGAGGCCTCGGAAGAGGCGCGCGACGATCTCCCCGCCGACGAGGGGAACTCGGAGCGACGCACCTTCCGCAGCCTCCGGCCGCCCAAGCCGCTCGACGAGGACAAGCTCGACGAGCTCGCTGCGTGCATCGCGACGATGCCCGAGCCCGTCGCCACACTCGCCGTCGGCGTGGAGATCGCGCGGGCCGAGGGGGACGCGACCGGCGTGCGCAAGCGCCTCTTCGAGCTCGGGATCGGCATCGTTCGTTATGGATTCTCCATCGGCCTCGCCGCGCTCGTGGCGAAGCTCGGCGGCGCGGCGGCGCCGAGGCCTTTGGCAGAGGCGCTCGCGCGGGCGGCGCGGATCTCGGATGGGATGTGGTGCGAGCTCACGCGCACCGTCGGCAACGCGCTGAAGTCGTACGACCCGGCGCTCGCGCAGATGCTTGCGTTCACCTCGCAGCGTCCGCTGACCGAGCTCGTTTCTGCTCGTAACGATTTCATCCATCGGGGCGGCTCCGGTGACAACGCGCTGGAGAAGCTGATGGCGCTCCTCGAAAATACCGAGGCGCTCCTGTCGCTGTCGCTTCGGTGCGTGGTGTCGCTCGATCCGTCGACGTACGAGGCGCGCATGGGCACGCCGCTCCGGGGCGGGGTTTGGCGCAAGACGAAAGGCGCGCTGCCCGCGGGCGTCGAGGCCGGCGTGGCGTACGTGGTGCGCGAAGACGGGACGTGGATGCCCGTGTCGCCGTACCTGCCGCTCGTCGACAAACGGCTGCTTTTCGCGGACGGCCCGCACGCGCCCGGCAAGCCGTGGCGCTGTACCGATCCGGAGATCGGCGAGCACCGCGAGCATCCGCCGATCGATCGCGCAGTTCGCAAGCTCGTGGGCGAAGATAAGAACGCGCCGCAAGAGCTCACGGACAGGCCACGCCTCGTCGGTCGGGACGCGGCGGTGAAGGTGCTCGAGCGCGCCGCGGAGGAGGCGGCCGCAGGCAGCGTGCGCGTCGCGCTCGTGACGGGATCGTTCGGCGTGGGAAGGACACGCGTCGCGGACGAGATCGTCGCGGCGGCGGCGGCGTACGGGTTCGGGCGCGTGATCGACGCGCGTTGCTCGGTCGAGCGCAGGACGCCCCTCCGCGCGCTGCGCACCGCGATCGAGGGCGTGAAGGGGCTCGGTCGCATGCGTGATGCCATCGAGCGCGCGCTCTCGGTCGAGGCCGCGATGACACGCGCCGCGCTGGAGGCGTCGATCGAGGCGATCGAGGAGGCGCTCGTGGAGGCGAGCCTCGAAGAGCCCACGGTGCTCGACATGGACGACGCGCAGTGGGCGGACGAGCACACGCAAGGGCTCTTGCGCATGCTGACGGATCGAGCGATCCGCAAGGGGCGTGGGCGGCTCTTCGTCATCGTGACCGTACGCGACGAACCGAACCCGAGCGTCTCGCTGCGGCGCTTCGTGGGTCGCGTCGAGCAAGGCATCGGCGCGGGTGCGACGCGCGTTATGCTCGACGCGCTCTCCACGAAGGATGCCTCCGCGCTCGTGCAGAACGTCGCGCCGATCGCGAAGGACATCGAGCGTGCCGTGGTCGAGGGCGCGGGCGGCGTGCCGTTTTTCCTCGTGCAGCCGCTCCTCGTGTGGAACGAGACCGGCGCGCTCGTCTGGCGTGACGCCGCGTGGCGACCGCGCGACGAGTCGATCTTGCGCGCCTCGGTGCCGGGCGTGCGGGACCTTTTGCGTGCGCGGCTCGACTCGTTCTTCGATCCGGGATCGGACGGCGAGCGGGCCGCGCAACACGTGCTCGCGTGCGTCGCGCTCTACGGCTCGGGTTTGCCGGTGGAGCAGCTCGTCGCGGCTGTGGAAGCCGCGGGGACGAACGCGCGGAGCGTGGAGCAGGCGCTCGAGTTGCTCGTCGAGTCGGGCCTGCTCATCGTGCGCGGCGAGCGGCAGGAGCACGGGTTCGCGCAGGAAATCGTGCGGCAGGCGGCGCTCGAAGACGTGCGGCAAAAGCCGTGGTTCCGGCGCACCCACCGGAGTCTGCTCGAAGCCGTGGGACGGAGCGAGGTGGCCGAGGAGAACGCGGCGTTCCTCGCAGCCGGTCACGAATCGCTCGGCGATCGTGAGGAGGCCACGCGCTGGTACGGCAAGGCCGTGGCGAAGGCGCTCGCGGGCGGTGAGTTCGAACGGGCGATCGAGCTCGCGGAAAAACTCGCGCAGGTGGCAAAGGGGGCCGAGCGCGCGCGCGCCGAGCTGCATGTGGTCGACGCGCTCTTCCGCGCGGGTCGCGCGGCCGAGGCGAAAGATCGGCTGGAGAGGATCCACCTCGACGGCGTCGTGGACATGGGCGTGCGGCTCGAAGCTCGTGTGCTCACGCTCGCGATTGCCGCGATCCTCCGGCACTTGCCGGCCGACCACGACGCCTCGCTCGTCGCCGACGCGGACGCGCATGGCGACCTCGTGTTGCGCATCGAGACGCGTCTCGCGGCGGCTCGCCTCGTGCGTGGGCGTCGCGGTCTCGTACTGGCCGAGGAGGCGATCGCGCTCGCGGCAGACAGCCCGCTGGAGCTCCGCTACCGCGCCCTCGCGATGCGGCTCGAGCTGCTCCTCGAGGTCGATCCGAGCGACCAGAGGCGACTCGTTCGGGCCGTGGAGGCGGCGCGCGCCGCGGCGCGGGAGCTGAAGTCGCCGTGGGCCGAGCTCGATGCGGACAACTACCTGGCCATCGCGCACATGTACGCGTCCGATTTCGCGAACGCCGTGCGCCAGTTCGAGAGCATCGCCGAGCGGGCCAAGACGTTCAAGTTCGGGAAGCTGCACCGCGAGGTCCTCGTGAACATCGCGACCACGCACCTCCGCGCAGGGAACCCGGTGCAAGCGGCCATGGCCGCGAAGCTGGCGGCGGAGACCGCGCGCGCCGCGGGGGACCACGTCGCGCTCACGGGCGCGCAGTCGGTTTGCGCGGATGCGCTGCTCCAGAGCGGTGATCTGGAGAGAGCCAAGGCGTCCGCGGACGAGGCGATCACGCTCGCCGTCGCAGCGGGCCACGACTATCACGCGATCGTGACGATGCTCCGCCGCGCGGAGATCCGATCACGGCTCGGAGATCCCTCGGCCAGAGCCGACGCCGAGCTCGCGCGCTCGCGCGCCGAAGCGGCCGGGGACGCGGACCTCGTGGCCCGCGCGGAGCTCTGGTCGAGCCTCTACGTCACGCGTGACGAGACCGACACCGCCGCGACGGCGAGGATCCTCGACGAGGTCGTGCGCAGCGTGGAGGCGCGGCAAGCCTCCCTTCGCGTGCCGACGCGGCGACTTCTCGAGGAGGCGCGGCGGCGCGCCGAGGCCGCTTCGAACCCAGGCGCGATCACTCGATGACCATGCCCCCGCGCGTGCGTGCACGCTCGATGACCATGCCTCCGCGCGTCTTTGGCGCCGGCAGCTTCGCGTATTTCTCCGCCGCGTCCTTGTAGGCCGCGCCCTCGCTCGTGTGCTGGAACGAGAACACCTTCAGGAGGAGCCCATCGCCCGGCTCGGTGCGCGCCATGAACGACGGAGGCTTGCTCCCGGGCTTGCTCCCCGACGCACCGCTGAGGTCGAGCTCGAGACCACGGATGCGTGGGCACCTCTCGAGCCCGGCGTCGCGGCACTTCGAGTCCTTCTTCGCGCCTGCGCCCTCGACCGGCAGGTGCTTCATCCCGTCGAGGAGCTTGTCGTCCTTGATGCGCGTGACCTTCCCGTCACGCACGCGCGCGAGCGCCTCGTCCAGGTTCTGCAGCGGCGTGCGCGACGCGGCGATGTAGATGTCCTCGAAGCCGAGGTCCTTGTCGTTCAAACGGAACCTGAGGTCCCCGTTCGGGATGCGTGACGCGAGGCTAGCGTCGAGCGGGTTCTTCGTGCCGATCCGCTCGTCCGGGAAGAGCACCGTGAGGCCACTCGTCGCGTTGTTCTGGAAGATGTAGACGTACGCCCGCGGCTTGACCTCGACCTTGAAGAACACGCGCGTGTTCGTCGGCAGCGGTTCGTCCGGCTTCACGGTGCGCGTCCCGCCGCCCGCGCTCTCCGGTAGCTCCGCCTCCATCGACAGCGTGAGCGTCAGCTCTTCCTTGCGCTCCGCCTCCGGCACCGTGTGCTGGTACAGCGCGTCGAGCGCGGCTTGCCGCTCCTCCTCCGAGGACGCCTGTTTCACCGCCGCGACCAGCGAGCCAACGGGAGTGAGGAGCTTGAGGAGCGCCTTTTTCTCCTCGTCGTACGTCGCCTTGTCGATCGCACACGCGTTGTAGTCGCGGCAGAGGCGCGTGTGCGCCGCGACGAACTTTTCGGTCTCCGCCGAGATGCGACGGATCGCGACATCCTCGAACGACGCCGTGTCCGAGGCGAGGTTCAGGACACCGATGTCGCCCTCGGGGATCTCACTCGAGCAGTCGATGGAGGGACGCACCTCCGCACCACACGCGACGCTGCTTGGGCTCCTCGCCGCGCATGACGCGCCGGCGAGGGCGATGCCGGCCACGGCGAGCACACCGAGGCCGAGGTGCACGAAGCTTCGGCGTTGGGACATGGCTGCCGAGGGTACGGGGAAGGGCCCGCGTTTGCGAGCCCCGGGCCGTCAATTGATCGTGAAGGACTTGGTGACGCTGACGGGCGCGCCGTCGAAGGGCGGGACGCGCGCGCCGCGGAAGACGCCGGCCACGCAGCCGCCGACCGACGTGCCCGCGAAGGGCGGGCCTTGCACCTGCGCCGAGGTCACGTTGCCGCTCGGCGCGAACGTCACCTTCACCTTGCCGGTGCCCGTCGGGCCGTCCGGCGTCTTGCAGCTCTTCGCCGCGCCGGCCGCCGAACCGAGCGCCGACGAAGCCGCACCGCGGTTGAACTCCTTGCCGCCCTCGGCAGGCGGAGGCTCCGCCGTGGGCGCGGCCGTCGCGGTCGGCGCCGCCGTCGTCGCTGTAGGCGCGGCCGTGTTGTTGGGCTTCGGGCCCGTGCCGCCGATCGGGCCGCCGCCGCTCGATCCGACCTTCGTCGTCGTGTCCGTGGTCGGCGCCGCGCTCGTCGTCGTCGAGGGCGCCGCCGCGATCGTGTCCGTGGGCGCCGCGGTGGGCGTCGTGGGCGCGGCGGACGCCGTGGGGGTCGCCGACGTCGTCGTGTTCTCGGTCGTCATCGTGTTCTGCGGCTGTCCGCGCAGGAGGAAGAACGCGGCCGCGCCTGCGACCACGATGCCGAGCGCGATGCCGATGACGAGGCCCGCCGAGCTCTTCTTCTGCTCGGGCACCTGCACCATCACGACCTGCGGCACCTGCGTGCCGGTCAGCGGGAGCTGCGTGCCCGTGAGCGGCACCTGCGTGCCCGTCATCGGGAGCTGCGTGCCCGTCATCATGGCCATCATCGGCTGCTGAGGCGGCTCCACGACGGGCGCCATGAGCGGAGGCGGCGCGAGCATCGGCCCGCCGAGGCCGCCGCCGCCGAGGTTCATGATGTCGTCGAGGCCGCCGCGGCCGTCCTTCTTCTTCGGCTCGTCCTTCGTGGCGGCCTTCTCGGCCGCAGTGAGCGCCGAGAGCGAGAAGAGCACCGAGTTCTCGTTGCGCTCGCCGACCGCGTTGCCCTTCGGCCCCGCGGGCGGCACTGAGGCGCGCGCGGGCTCCGGCTCGCCCTTCGACGAACCGAAGAGATCCTGACCCTGACGACCACCCGTCTTGCGCGCCGCCGCCTGGGCCCGCGCGGCTGCGGGTGCACCCGCGCCTTCGGGCATCATCAGCGTCGCGTTCATGTCGTCCCCGGGCGGCGGTGCGGCTGCGGCGACTCCGCTGCTGCGACCGACAGCCGCCATGAGCTCGGCGACCTGCGACAGCGGCAGCCAGTCCGACATGCCGTCCTTCCAGACGTACGTGTCGTTCGTGACCGTGCCGGCTGCGTACGCGGCTGCGATCGCGGCGGTCGACATCGTGCGTTGATCGTCGTCGCCGACGTTGACCGTCCACTCCTCGCCACCGCCGCCGCCTGGTGCGGCTGCGTTCGCATCACCCGAGAAGACGCGGGTCGCCCCGTCGTCTTCGTCTTCGTATTGGCCCCCCTGGCCGTGTGCGTCGGGTGCGGCTTCGTTCGCGTTGACGACGATGGCCGAGCCGCACTTCTTGCACTTGATCTTGACGGTCTTACCGACGACTTTTTCGTCGGCGATCGTGTACTTCGCCTGGCACGACTGACACGTAATCTTCATGGGGAAAGCTGCCCTTCCGGGTCTCGCGCACGTGCACGAACGATCGTCTTGCTCTCTCGCCGAGGACCTCGGGTCCGGTCGTTACCGGCCTCTCCGTACGCCGTCACAAAGCATAACGGTTTCGCACGAGCGCGATCAAGCAACCTACAGCTGCTCCTCCGACGTGCGAGTCAGCCGCCCGGGTCTACCGATGGACATCACCGGTTCAGCGGCACCAGCGTCGTGCCGTCTGCCCCACAGAACTGCGCCTCCGCGCCGTAGCGCTCCCCGCACGTCGGGCAGACCTTCCCGGACGGCGCCACCGCGCGTGTAGGGGTGGATCGTGCCGGGGCCTGGGCCTTCGGGGCCTCTGCCTCGCTGTCCTCGTTCGCCTCGGCCTCCGCTTCTGCCTCGGCTTCCGTTTCCTCGTGAGGCTCGGTTTCCGCCTCGGCTTCCGCCTCCGCCGGCCTCCGCCCGCGCCGCATCAGCACGAGGCCCGCGAAGCCGAGGGCGAAGGCGAGGCCGATCACGATCGCCACGAACGTCTGCTTGCGTTCCTGGCCGACGTCGTCCGCGACTCCCTTGCGCCCGCCCACGGCGCCCGTGGCGATCACCGCTACCGCGCCTTGCTCGGACCCCTGCGGGTCGAGCGTGCCTGCCGAGAGGAGCGCGTCGTACTTCGTCGGGCTCGTGATCTCCACGGCGACGGGCACGCCCTTGCCGGACACCGTCGCCACGAGCTCGACCCGCCCCTCCTCGGCGCCTTCGGCCACCGTGACGGTCCCGCTCCCGTCGACGGTCACCTTCGCCGCGAAGGGACCGGGCGTCACCGCCCACGTCGGCTTGACCCAGACCGCGCAGCCTTCGCTGTCCGTGACCACGGTTCGGAAGGAAAAACGATCCCCCGGCCGCAGCGTCTTCCTCGCCGGGTACACCTCGAGGCGCGCCGGGTCTCCCGCCACCTTGCACACCTTCGGCGGCGCCTTGGGTGCGGGCACCGCGGCGCTCGCGGCGGCGCTCGGGGGTGGGCTCGGGGGCGGGCTGGAAGGAGCTGCGCTCGCGGAGGCGCTCGCCGATGCGCTCGGCGCCGCCTCTTCGCCGTCGCGCTTCACGAGCCCGAACGATCGCGACCGGCTCGCCGTCGCCGTGCACGTCGCGCCTTCGGCCGTGACCTTGTGCTCCGACGTCTCTTGCATCGTGATCGACGTGTCCGTCGCCGACACCGTCGTCGTCACGGTGATGCGTTGCTTCTCGTTCGAGAGGCTGCACCGCGTCCGCCAGAACCGCCCGCCGCCCGACTGCGAGTGACTCACGCGCCCGAGCCCCGGCGCTTGCTCCCAGCACTCGGCCGTGCTCCAGGCGCGCCCCGCGCCCACGATCGACAGCTCTCCGCCCTGCTCGCGGATCTGCACCGATCCGCCGCCTCCGCCTTGGCCCTTCGGCTTCGGCCCGCAGGCATCCACCCATCCGCCTACGGACCAGCTCTCCGATACGGAGCTCGCCGACCACGACCCGCTCAGCGTGGGTTTGCCCTGGGCGCTCGCGCTCGCTGCGAAGGCTGTCGTCGCGGCGATCACGAGGGCCGCGAGCGAGTGACGTGCGAAGGAGCGAGGGCGGCGCACGGCCGAGCACGGTAGCAGATCGACGGAGAACGTGGACGGAGAGGGCCGCGCGATCCTTGCGATCCTTTTGCAGTTGTATAGGCCTGGTGATACGAGTTTTTCAGGCTTCCGCGAAATCGCGCTTCACGATCCGCCTGACGAGGACCGAGTCATGACGACCCTTGGCTTGCTCACCGGCCTGCGTCGCCGCCCTGTCGCGACGCTCGTGGCGCTCTCCGCGCTCCTCCTCCTCCAAGCCGAGCCCGCGAGCGCGCAGACCACGAGCACCGAGCGTATCCCCGCGTCGAACGGCGAGGGCGCCGACCTGCACCTCTTCCGGCCCGCCGTCGACTCGCGTGGCTTCTTCTCGGTGAACGGCGCGGGCGTCCTGCCCGGCAACGCCATCAGCTTCGGCCTCGTCCTCGACTACGGCAGAAACCTCCTCGAGCTCGCGTCCGGCCACGGCTCCGACTACCTCGTCGACCACGCCCTGCAGGGCACGTTGAGCTTCAACTACGGCATCGCCGATCGGCTCGTCCTCGGCCTCACCGCGCCCGTCGTCCTCAACTACGGCACGGGCGTCACGGACATCGGCCCGGGCGCCGCCGGCAACTACGACGACGACGGCCTCACCGCGGAGGCCCTCGGCCACATCGCCCTGCACGCAAAGCTCCGCCTGCTCTCGCCCGACGGACCCATCGGCCTCGCCCTGCTCGTCCAGGGCGGCTACGGCATCGGCGGGCAACGCAACTTCGGCGCGGATCCCGGCTTCTTCTACTGGCCCCAGCTCATCGTCGAGAAGCAGTTCGGCAAGACGAACGTCGTGCGCCTCGGCCTGAACGCCGGCTACCGCGGCCACACTGGGACAAACCCCACGTTCGGCCTCGATCAGGCCGGACTCGCGCAGCTCAAATCGGGCGTTTTCCAGTACGGAAACCTCGGCACCGGCGGCTTTGCGGCGAGCGTGCGCATCGGCGACAAGTTCGACATCACGGCCGAGACCTACGCGAGTTACCTCCTCGGCGGCGACTCCGACGCGAAGCAACGCCTGAGCGCCGAGGTCCTCGGCGGCTTCAAGGTCTTCATCCAGAAGAACTCGTACCTTTCTCTCGCGGGCGGCGTCGGCTACCTGCCCGGCTTCCAGTCCGCCTCGCAGCGCGGCATGCTCGCGTTCGTCTTCGAACCCTTCGAGGAGGACCGCGACAAGGACGGCATCCCCGACGACGTCGATCAATGCCCGAGCGATCCCGAGGACAAGGACGGCGACGAGGACACCGACGGCTGCCCCGAGGACGATCCGGTCGACGAGCCCGTGCAGGTTCGCAGCGGCGATCGCGACGGCGACGGCATCCTCGACGCCGAGGACGGCTGTCCGGACAACGCCGAGGACAAGGACGGCTTCGAGGACACCGACGGCTGCCCCGAAGAGGACAACGACAAGGACGGCATCCCCGACGTGCGCGACAAGTGCATCAACACGCCGGAGGACAAGGACAACTTCAAGGACGACGACGGTTGTCCCGAGGACGACAACGACGCGGACGGCAAGGCCGACGCCGAGGACAAGTGCCCGGACGAACCCGAGACGTACAACGGCAAGGACGATGAAGACGGCTGCCCCGACAAGGGCAGCGTCATCGTGCAGGACAACAACGTGCTCATCCTGGAGAAGATCCTCTTCAAGACGGGCAGCGCCGAGATCCTCGCGCAGTCGCTTCCGATCGTGGACGCGGTCGCCGCCACGCTGAAGGGCAACCCGAGCCTGAAGCTCCTCGAAGTGCAGGGCCACGCCGACGTGCGCGGCGCCGAGTTCGCGAACGTGAAGCTCACGCAGGCCCGCGCCGAGTCCGTGGTGAAGGCGCTCATCGAGCGCGGCGTCGACGCGAGCCGCCTGCGCGCCATGGGCTACGGCCCGTTCTGTCCGGTCGATCCCGCGAACAACGCCGTCGCCTGGGACAAGAACCGCCGCGTCGAGTTCAAGATCGTCCGGACCGACGCCGGTCCCACGGGCGTCGAGCTCGGCTGCGAGAAGGCGCGATCGAAGGGGATCAGCTCGCCTTCGCCCTGAAGCGATTCCTCTCTGGAAATCGAAATCGAGGGGTTCGGCGCCCGCGCCATTGCTCCTCCGCATTGACGTGGCCCCGCCGCCCCGCAATGCGCCGCATCTTCGCGCCGCGTGCCGTCGCCTTGATTTATCGTCTCTTCATGATGAACCTCCGCGCCCTTCCTGCCTTCCTCGCGCTCTCCTCGCTCCTCGCGGGGTGCATCGGCGAGAACGAGGACATCCTCTTCGTGGAGCCGCGCATCGAGGCGCCGACCGCCGACGTCAAAGCCGGCGTGCTCGGCGCCACGATGACCGGCTCGTTCACGCTCAAGCTCGTGCTCGGTCCACGCGCGAGTGGGCCGAGCACCGTGCAGCTCGGCGCGGTCGCCATCACCGACGCGCCGAACCAGCAGTCCATCGTGTCGGGTTTCTCGCTCATCTCCACGCAGCCGTTCCCCGTCACCGTGCAGCCGGACAGCGAGGTCACGATCGACTTCGAGCTCGACGAGACGATCTCGCAGGAGACCGCGGACACGGTCTGCTTGCCCGCGGGCGTTCGGATCGCCGGCACCATCCAGGACAGCCTCGAGGTCGGCGCCACCTCTGTCGCCTCCGACGTGTTCAAGCCGACCGGTTGCCCGTAAGGCCGCAGGAAGAAGACAAGCCGGGCTTTCGCGCGCTACATTTGCGGCCGGAAGGTTCGCGACCGATGGCACACGACGACGCACGCACGCTCGAATCCGACGAGCGGCGCTTTACGAACGGCGACGGTGGAGAGAGCCTGGGGCTCGATGACGAGGGCTTGCGCGCGCTGCGCGTGGCGCTCGCCGCTTGGCGCATCGGCCCTGTCGCCGAGGCTGAGCGCAAGGTGAAGCCGCGCCAGCAAAAGTTCACCACCTGGAGCGGCCTCGAGGTCCTCGACGTCGCCACGCCGGCCGACAAACGCATCCACTACAAGGCCGACCTCGGCCTGCCCGGCGAGTACCCGTTCACGCGCGGCGTCCAGCCGACGATGTACCGCGGCAAGCTCTGGACGATGCGCATGTTCGCCGGCTTCGGCACGCCCGAGCAGACGAACCAGCGCTTCAAGTACCTGCTCGCCGAGGGCCAGACGGGCCTCTCCACCGCCTTCGATTTCCCGACCTTGATGGGGTACGACTCCGACTCGCCGCGCTCGCTCGGCGAGGTCGGCATGTGCGGCGTCGCAGTCGACACGCTGCGCGACATGGAGGTCCTCTTCGACGGGATCCCGCTCGACAAGGTCACGACGTCGATGACCATCAACGGGCCGGCGATCGTGCTGCTCGCCTTCTACATCGCGCTCGCCGACAAACGGGGCATCCCGCGCGACAAGATCGGCGGCACGGTGCAGAACGACTGCCTGAAGGAGTTCATCGCGCAGCACGCCTGGGTCGTCGGACCGCGGCCGGCGATGCGCATCGTGACGGACATGATCGAGTTCTGCGCGCGCGAGGTGCCGCGCTGGAACACGGTCTCGATCAGCGGCTACCACATCCGCGAGGCCGGAGCGACGGCCGCCCAGGAGCTCGCCTTCACGATCGCGGACGGCCTCGCGTACGTGGAGAGCGGCATCGCGCGTGGGCTCGACGTCGACGACTTCGCCCCGCGCCTCTCCTTCTTCTTCGACGTGCACAACGATTTCTTCGAGGAGATCGCGAAGTTCCGCGCGGCGCGTCGCATGTGGGCGCGCTTCATGCGCGAGCGCTACGGCGCGCGCAAAGCCGAGAGCTTGAAGCTCCGCACGCACGCGCAGACGGCCGGCGTCTCGCTCACCGCGCAGCAGCCGTACAACAACGTCGTGCGCGTCGCGCTGCAGGCGCTCGCGGCCGTCCTCGGGGGCACGCAATCGCTGCACACGAACTCGCTCGACGAGACGTACGCGCTGCCCACGGAGGAGTCGGTCACGATCGCGCTCCGGACGCAGCAGATCATCGCGCACGAGAGCGGCGTTGCGAACACGATCGATCCGCTCGGCGGCAGCTATCACGTGGAATGGCTGACCGACAAGCTCGAGGCCGAGGCGCTCGACTACATCCGCCGCATCGACGAGATGGGTGGCATGGTCGCGGCCGTGGAGAAGGGCTATCCGCAGCGCGAGATCGCGGCCTCGGCGTACCGCTTCCAGCGCGAGATCGAGGACGAGCAGCGCGTGATCGTCGGCGTGAACAGTTTCGTCGCGTCCGAGGAGAAGAACATCCCGCTCCTCAAGATCGACGAGACGGTGCAGCGCACGCAATGCGACAACCTCGCCAAGGTGAAGGCGAGCCGCAACGCCGACGCCGTGCGCGAGGCGCTCGCGGCCGTGCGCGAGGCGGCGCGGGGCTCGTCGAACCTCATGCCGCCGATCATCGCCGCCGCGAAGGCCTACTGCACCGAGCAGGAGATCTGCGACGTCCTGCGCGAGGTCATGGGCACGCACTCCGATCCCGCCGAGTTCTGACGGGGGGGCGCGCCCGCGCCCCCGGCCCTCCAAACCAGCAAGATCCCACCAGACAGAAAATGCTTGCCCTGGGCGAGCATTCCTACGTAAACTGGGAACACTGCCGGCCTGTCGTCCCTTCGAATTGGGCGATGGAGTCATCGTCGATTCAGAGCCGCACGACGTAGGGAGTCCCACGTGGAAGCTTCTCTTGGTCGGTTTTTGGCCGATATGGCCCTCGATCCGTCCCGTTTGGCCGCGTTCCTCCAGGACCCTGACGAGCTGATGAAGCAGGTCAACCTGGGCGAGGAAGAGCGCCTGGTCGTCCAGAGCGCGAACGCCGCGCTGATGTCGGACTGGCTTTGCACGGAGCGTGGCGGACCCGCCTCGGCGCCGTGGAACTGCCCGGTCCTCATGATGTTTTGAGTTCCCCGGGGGGGCCCCTCATACGGAGCGCTGCTTTCTCAGCGGCCCGCGGGTGAGCCCGCGTGGGCTTCCACCTGTCTAAAATTTGCCGCGTAGCATGTTCTTAGCGAATGCGCCCGCACCGGGGTAGCATGACGCCATGCGCCTGCGCCCGGGCGACACCTTCGACCGGTACGTGATCGAAGCGCTCCTCGGCGAGGGGGGCATGGGCGAGGTGTATCAGGCGCGCGACAACCGCCTGCGACGTCGCGTCGCGCTGAAGGTCCTGCGCAAAGAGGCCGCCGAAGATCCCGAGGGCTGGCAGCGCGCCCTCGTTCGCATGCTGCGCGAGGCCCGCGCCGCCGCGGCGCTGAACCACCCGAACACGGTCTCCATCTACGACATCGGCGAGGCCGAGGGCTTGCCCTACCTCGCGATGGAGCTCATCGAGGGCCTGTCGCTCCGGCGCTTGATCGGCGGCGGCGCCTCGATCCCCACGCGGCTCGGGTGGCTGCTCGACGTGGCCCGCGCCCTCTCCGCCGCCCACCGCGCCGGCCTCGTCCACCGCGACGTGAAGCCGGAAAACGTGATGCTGCGCGAGGATGGCGCCATCAAGGTCCTCGACTTCGGCATCGCGCGGCGCGTGCATCTCGACGCCGACGAGGCCGTCGCTTCCACGCGGCGCGGCGCAGATCTGGCCAAGGTCGGATCGATGCGCGGGGCCGACACGGTCACGAGCGAAGGCGTGATGGTCGGCACCCCGGCGTACATGTCGCCCGAGCAGCTCACGGGCGATCCGGTCGACGCGCGGACCGATCAATTCGGGTGGGGCGTGCTCGCCTACGAGCTCATCACGGGACGCGTGCCGTTCGGCGCGGACCTCGAAGGCATCAAGCTGCTCTCGGCCATCCTGCAGGACGAGCCACCGTCGCTCGAAGGCCTCGTGCCGCCGGTGATCGAGCGTGTCCTCAAGCGCACGGTCGCGAAGCGCAAAGTGGACCGATTCTCCTCGATGGATCTCGTGGTCGACGCGCTCGCGCCCTACGTCGCTTCCGAGAACGCGGGCGGCCTGCACGATGTCTTGATCCCGGGGCCCGATTCGACGCAGCCGGAGACACTGGCCCCCGAGGACGTGGCGCCGAATGCGCGCGTCTTGCCGGTCCGGAGGTCGCGGCCCAGCATCCCGATCGCGGCGAAGTCGGAGTCCGCACCGCCCCCGCGAGGCGCGCTGCCGACGCATACGATGCGCTCGCCGGACATCGACCGAAGCGGGCGGACCACGCCGCCGCCGCCGCCCACGCCCATTGTGCGCGTGGAGATGCCGGGGAACGCGGGGAAAACGACGACGGCGGTGACCACGCTCGAATCGCCGGCCATGCATACGATGCCCCCGCCGAGGCTCGGGCGGCGATTGCCGCGATGGGCCGTGGTGGGCCTCAGCGCGATTTGGGTCGTGGCCGCGGCGGTCTGGGGGACCTTCTGGTATCGGAAGAAAATCGCGCCGCCGCCGCCGTCCGTGCCCACGGCCACGCCCGCGCCCGCGTCCACGCCGATCACGGAGCTGCGCATTGCCGGATCGTCGAACCCTGAGGCCATCGCTGCGTTCCGGGAGGGCCTGCAGGCCTTGCGGGACGCGTCCTGGGAGGTCGCGCGTGGGGCCTTCGAGCGCGCGACGAAGGCCGACAATGGGTTTGGCACGGCATATTTGCGTCTGGCGCTGATCGAACGATTCCGCGCGGACACCGCCGGGACGCGGATGGCATTTCAGCGCGCCATGCAGCTCCGCGCCACGATGACGGAGCGCGACCAGGTTCTGCTCGATGCGCTCGAGCCGCTCTTGCAGCGCGATCCGCCGGACGTGGCCGAGGGGGTCAAGCGTATCGAGGAGGCCTCCCGGCGGTATCCGGGAGACGCCGAATTCGTCGAGCTGCAGGTGGCCATTCAGGCGCGCGCCGAGCCCTCGAAGGTCCTCGCGCTCACGGACCGCTGCATCGAGCTCGATCCCAAGTATGCCGATTGCTGGCAGGTGCGGTCTTATTCGCTCTTCCGCGTCGAACGGCAAACGGAGGCGCTGGCATCGCTCGATCGTTGCGTCGAGCTCGTGCCGGCGTCGGTGGATTGCCTGCTCGAACGGATTCGCGCGCGCAAGTACCTCGGCCAATGTGAGCTCCTCGAGACGGACGTGCGCCGCTGGATCACCAAGGCCCCGACCTCGGCGATCGCGCATAACGAGCTCGCCGTGGCCCTCCACGCCGGAGGGCAGCCGCCCCCGGCCGTGAACGCCGCCGTCGAGCAAGCCGCGAAGAGGTTCCGGGATCAGGGTCGGAACGAGCAGGCCGGCCGGCTGCGTATCCATCACGCCCTGGTCTTCGGCGACTTCGAGGGTGCCGAGCGACTCGCCCGCGATCTGGAGAAGGACATCGCGGGCGAATCACTGGAGGAAAAACACGTCGTCCCGGCGCTCGCGCTGGTCCAGCTCTACGAGGAGCTCGGCCAAGACAAACGTGCCGCCGAGGTCGCGGATCGATTCCTCGCGCAACGCTCGGCGTGGACGAGGCCGGTGGTTCAATTGACCTGGTGGGATTCGACGATGGCCTTCCTGGAGGCGAAGCGTCGGGGAGGAGCGCTCGACGCTGCGGGATACGCCACGGCGCGCGAGGCGTGGGCGAACGGCTGGGTCGACGGGACGGGCGATACGAAGCAGGCGGCCGTCTGGTTCGTCGGGTACGCGGCGCCCGCCCGGAGCGAGACCGATGCGCGGGAGGCCCTCGCGGCGCAGCCGCCGCTCCAGCCCGCGGCTTTTTATACGCAAATGGCGCCCAAGGTGGAGATGTGGCTCGGCGGCATTCATAGCCTGGCGGGGGATCCGGAACGCGCCCTGCCGCACCTCGAGATTGCCGCTCGCTCCTGCACGGCGCTCGACGAACCCATTCAGCATACCGTCGCGACCTTCCGCCTCGGCCTCGTGCGGGAGCAACGAAACGACAAACCCGGCGCGTGCGCCGCGTACCGCACCGTCCTCGGGCGCTGGGGTCGTACAAAAGGCTCGGTCACGGCCCAGGCGGCCGCGGCTCGGGCGAAAACATTGAAATGCGGCGAATGACGCGCGCGGCGCGTGTCGTCCGCGGGCATGGGAGGCATCGCGCAGGATGATCAAAGAAAAGGGGTCGCTCGCTGTCGTGGGGACCGGCATCAGGACGGTCGGTCAGCTCAACGGGGACACCATTGCCAGGTTGAAGACGGCGAGCAAGGTGTTTTACCTCGTCGCCGACATCGTGGGCGAGCAGGTGATCAAGCAGATTCAGCCAGCCGCGGAATCGCTCGGTCGGTTTTACCGGCTTGGTGGGGCTCGCAAGGAGGCGTACGACGCGATGGTCGAGCGCGTCCTCAGCGCCGTGCGTGATGGCCACCGGACGTGCTTCGCGGCGTACGGCCATCCCGGCGTCTTCGCCTTCCCGACGCACGAGGCGGTGCGCAGGGCGCGCGCCGAGGGCTACGACGCCATCATGCTCCCCGCCATCTCGGCCGAGGATTGCCTCTTCGCCGACCTCGGCGTCGACCCCGCGAATCCGGGCTGCGTGAGCCACGAGGCCACGCGGTTCGTCCTGTACAGGAAGCCCATCGACCCCACGTCCGCGCTGGTCCTGTGGCAGGTCGGCAGCTTCGGCGACCCGACGTATCAGCCCCAGCGCAATCGAGGCCGCTGGATTCACCTCCTCGTCGAGCGGCTCCTCGAGCATTACTCCCCGAGCCACGAGGTCACGCTCTACGAGGCCGCCATCTTCATCAACTGCCCTGCGCGTATCGAGCGCATCCCCCTCGGCGCCCTCGTCGACGCCGAACTCAGCCCCGCCACCACGCTCTACGTTCCCCCGGCCCTGCGCGACGAACTCGACGACGAGACGTGCGGCGCGCTCAGCATCAGATCCGAGCACCTGAAGCGCTGAATCGCGCCCTCGCCATCCTTCCGGCGAACCTTCCTTCGCGCTACCCTCTGCGCCATGCCCCTTTCGCCTGGAGACAGGTTCGATCGGTACGTCGTCGAAGCGCTGCTCGGCGAAGGCGGCATGGGCGAGGTGTATCGCGCGCTGGATACACGTCTCGGTCGCGCCGTCGCGCTCAAGGTGCTCCGCCGCGACGCCCAGGGCGCGAGCGAGACGTGGGGCCGGCAGGTGCGCCGCATGCTGCGCGAGGCGCGGATCGCCGCGGCGTTGAGTGATCCCGGCATCGTCGCGGTCTACGACGTCGGCGAGCACGAGGGCACGCCTTTCATCGCGATGGAGCTCGTGCAGGGCAAGCTCCTGCGCGACCTCATCCGCAAAGACGCGCCGATCGGCGAGCGGATCGCCCTGCTCTCCGCGGTCGCAGAGGTCCTCTGCTGCGCGCACCGCGCCGGGCTCGTGCATCGCGACGTCAAGCCCGAGAACGTGATGATCCGCGAGGACGGCGCCATCAAGGTCCTCGATTTCGGCATCGCGCGACGCACCGACGACGAGCTCGCGGCCGAGGGACAGGACGATTTCGCCACGCGCACCGGCGACGGCTCGTTCATCGGCACCCCCGCGTACATGGCGCCCGAGCAAGTGAAGGGCGAGGCCATCGACGCGCGGGCCGATCAATTCGCCTGGGGCGTGACCGCGTACGAGCTGCTCATGGGCAAGCTCCCGTTCCGTTCGGATCGCGGGCCCGTGAGCCTCATCGCCTCGATCCTGAGCGACGACCCGCCGCCGATGGACGGCGTGCCGCCCGAGATCGAATCCGTCGTCCGGCGCGCGCTCGCCAAGGAGCCCGCCGATCGTTACGCCTCGATGGAGGCCATCGCCGCGGCGCTCGCGCCCTTCGCCATGCCGATCACCACGCTCGTGCGCAGAAACGACGAGCCCGCGAGCGCCGCGCGTCGTTCCGTGCAGGAGCCGCGCCCGCCGGCGAACACCTCCTCGCGCGCCATGACGACCCGCTCGTCCGCGCGCCGCGCTGCCACGCATCACACGCCGCCCGCGACGAGCACGCGTGCTCCCTCGCGCTCGCGCCGCTTCCTCGGCCTCGCTGCCGTCGTCACCGTGGGCCTCGCGACGGCCGGCGTTTTCCTCGCGCGCAAGGCGAGAACCGCCCCGCCGCCCGTGCTCGCGCGGACCGCGCTCACGCCGGTCCCGACGGCCGTCACCGCCCTGCCTTTGCCTTCGTTCGCCAATGAAGAGGCGCGCGCGGCGTATCGTGAAGGGCTTCAGGCGTTGCGGGACGGCGCCTGGAGGACGGCGTATGCCGCCTTTTCGCGCGCCACGCAGGCTGATCCGGGCCTCACCGCGGCCTGGCTGCGCATGGCCATCGTCATCTGGGATGCCGACGTCACGACCGCGCGGGAGCATTTTCGCCGCGCGGTCATGGGCCGCGCGACGCTCGAACCGCACGACCAGGCCCTGCTCGACGCGCACGAGCCTCTCATTCAGCGCACGCCGAGTGATGTCGGCGAGTCCGTCCGACGCCTCGCGCTCGCCACCACGCGATTCCCAGGCAACGCCGAGATCGCGAACTACTATTCGATGTTCGCGATCGGCTACTTGCCGCCCTCCGAGGTCCTCCCGCTCGTCGATCGATGCCTCGCGCTCGATCCGCTCTATGGCGATTGCTTGCAGGGTCGGGCGCGCCTGCTCATCCGCCGCACCGGGCAAGTCGAGGAGGGGCTCGCGGCGCTCGAGCGGTGTATCGAGGCCACGCCGGCCGCCTCCGATTGCCTCATGGATCGCGGCGACACGAACATTGCGCTCGGCCGATGCTCGCTCGTCGAGACCGGGGCGCGCGAATGGATCGCCAAGGTCGGCTCCGCGCCCATCGCCCACATGCAGCTTGCGGCCGCGATGTACGCGCGCGGCGCGCCCGAGGCCGCCGTGAAGACCGCCGTCGAGACCGCCGCGGCGCAGTTCCGCGCGCAGGGGCTCGAAGCCGAGGCCAGTAAGCACCTCATCCTGCACGAGATCGCCGTGGGGAGGTTCGAGCAAGCCGAGCGCATGCTCCGCGATCACCAGCGCCTCGTCGCGAACGATCCGGCCGCGGGGGCGCACGGCTGGGCTGCGATCACACTCGTCCAGGTGCTCGAAGAAATGGGCCGCGACGCGGATGCGGGCCGCGAGGCCCAGAGCTTCCGCGCGCGCCGCGGGGCGCTGATCGCCGAGCCGCTCAGCGGGGATTTTTCCCTGCATCTCCTGCGCGCCGAGCTCGCTGCCGGGCTCGTCACCCGGGAGGCGTACGAGGCCGAGCGCGCGGCCTGGGTGAAGAGCCACCCCGAGCCCCTGTATCGCATCGGCGTCTGGATTTCCGGATATGCGCTCCTCGCCCGCGACGCCGAGGACGCCAAGGCCGCGCTCGCCGCGATGCCGCAAGAGGCCTTGACCAAGGATCGGAGCTTTTCCCTCCACCTCGGCCTCGTGCTCGACAGCGCGCTCGGCCAGACGTATTGGCTCGCGGGGAACCCCAAGGCCGCGCTGCCGCACCTCACGGCCGCCACCGTCTCGTGCGGCGGCCTCATCGAGCCCATGATGTCCACGCAGCACATGCGCCACACGAAGAGCCTCCACCAGCTCGGCCTCGTCCGCGAGGCCCTCGGCGATCGCTCGGGCGCTTGTGACGCCTTCGGCCGCGTCCTCGCGCGCTGGGGCGGGGCGCGCGCCTCGCGCACCGCGTCCGAGGCCCGCGCGCACGTGAAGGCGCTCGGGTGTGAATCGAAGGCCGGTTGACGCATGGCCGAGTCCACGCGGTTTTCGAGCGGCGAGACCTTCGGCCGGTACGTCGTCGAATCCCTCCTCGGCGAGGGGGGCATGGGCGAGGTGTATCGCGCGCTCGACACGCGCCTCGGCCGCAAGGTCGCGCTGAAGGTCCTGCGCAAGGACGGCGATCTCTCCGAGGACGCGTGGGCGCACGAGGCCTCGCGCATGCTCCGTGAGGCGCGCGCGGCCGCGGCGCTTTCGCATGCCGGCATCGTGGCGATCTATGACGTCGGCGAGCTCGACGGCACGGCGTTCATCGCCATGGAGATCGCCGAGGGCGAGCCGCTTCGCGCGCTCGTCGGCGGGGACGCGGCAGATGCGCGCAAGATCCAGATCCTCCACGACGTCGCGCGTGCGCTCGCCGCGGCCCACCAGGCGGGCCTCGTGCACCGCGACGTCAAACCCGAGAACATCGTCGTGAGCCGCGCGGGCACCGTGAAGGTGCTCGATTTCGGCATTGCGCGTGGCCTCGATCGCGAGACCGATCCGGGCGCGCGCACGCTCGAGGCCGAGCCCGCCGAGTCCCTGTTCCACGGCACCCCCGCGTATACGGCGCCCGAGCAGCTCACGGGCGAGGCGCTGGATGCGCGCACCGATCAGTTTGGCTGGGGCGTCGTCGCCCACGAGCTCTTCGAGGGCGAGCTCCCGTTCCGCGCGGACAAGGGCCCGGCAGCCCTCATGAGCTCGATCCTCGCCGACGAGCCCAGGCCCATGAACCGCGCGCCCGAGGCAATCCGGGCCCTCGTGAAACGCGCGCTCGCCAAGGATCCCGCGGATCGATTCCCCTCGATGACCGTGCTCGCCGACGAGCTCGCGCTCCTGTCGATTGAACCCGAACCCGAACCCACGCCGCTCCCGCCCGCCGCGGCCCGTGTTTCTGCGACCCGCGCGCTCGCCCTCGTCGCCGTCCTTGCCGCGCTCGCCGCCGCCGCATGGTTTCTGTTTCGCCGGGAAAAACCCGTCGACAGCGCGCCCGTCGCGCCGACTCCATCGGCTGCGCCGCTCGTCAGGATTGCGATCACCGATCTACCGCTCCCGACCACGGACAACCCCGAAGCGCTCGTCGCGTATCGCGAGGGGGTCCAGGCCGTGCGCGACGCCTCGTGGACGACGGCGCGCTTCGCCTTTGATCGGGCCCGCAAGGCCGATCCTTCGCTCGCGCTCGCGCACCTGCGTTATGCAATGGTCGCGATGGACAGCGAGGACCTCAACGCCTCGCGCGAGGCCTACCGGGTCGCCTTCCTCTTGCGGTCCTCGCTCAGCGACCGGGATCGCTCCCTGCTCGACGCGCTCGAACCCTTTTTGCAGCGCGACCCGCCCGACGTCGCCGAGATGCGCCGCCGCTTTGCGGACCTCTCGGCCCGGTACCCCGGCGACGCCGAGCTCGTGTACTGGGAGTTTTTCCCGATCCCCCAGCGCAAGCCGGCCGATCTCCTCGCGTTCACCGAGCGTTGCCTCGCGCTCGACGATCGATATGCCGATTGCTTGCAGATCCAGGCCCGCGCGCTCATCGCGCTCGGGCGGCACGAGGAAGCGCGGCGCGCGCTCGATCGGTGCGTCGAAGTCGCTCCCACCGCGGGCGACTGCATGTTCGACCGGGCGGCCGTGGAGATCATGTCGAACCGATGCGTGGGCCTCGAAGAGGTCACGCGGAGCTGGGTCGCGCGCGAGCCCGATCTCGGCCGGGCGCACAGCTATCTCGCGTGTTCGCTTTATGGGCAGGGCCGCGAGAACGCCGCCGTCCGCGCCGTCGTGGACACGGCGACGCAAAAGCTCCGCGCCTCGGGATTCCAGGTGGAGGCCTTGACGCTCGACTTCGGCTTTGCCGCGGGCACGGGGGATTTCGAGTCCGCGCTCCGGATCGCGCGACAAACGGGCGTCGTCGGCGACATCGACCACGAGGCCGGCCCCACGGCCAAACACGTCTTTCTTTTGATCGAGCTCGGACGCACTGAGGACGCGGGCCGCGTCGCGCAGGACTTTCTCGCGCGGCAGACCGCCTCGCTCCGTTCGGGCACCATGGATTGTACCGTCGATCCCGAGCCGTCGTTTTACGCCGCCGCGCATCGCGCGGGCCTGCTCTCGGAGGCCGAGCGAGCCTCCCATCGGGAGTCCTGGATACGCCGCTGCGTGCAGGAGGGTGACGCCGCAGGCGCCTGGTACGGCGCGTATGCCCTGCCAGCAACGACGCCCGACGAGGCGCGCGAGGCCCTCGCCGCCATGCCCTCCCGCCCCTCGCTTCCTGAAGGCCTCCCTTACTACCGCGCCCGGTCTGCCGCCGCCCTGCGCGGAAAAGTCCGTTTCCTCGCCGGCGACATGGACGGGGCCCTCCCGGACCTCGTCGAGGCCTCCTCCCATTGCGGCATGTTGCTGGATCCGGTTCATTATCTGCAGAACCAGCATCGCCTCGGTGTCGCGCGTGAAACGCGGGGCGAAAAGGACCTTGCGTGCGAGGCGTACCGGTCCGTCCTTTCGCGGTGGGGCGCGGCGAAGGACTCGATCACTGCGCGCGACGTCGCGCGTCGGGCCAAGGCGCTCGGCTGCGAGTCCCGGCCCGGACCTTGATGGCCCGCGCTGGGCGTGTCGTTTCGCACGGCGTTGCGCTCTTCAGGCCCCCGGAGGGGGCATGAACCGCAAGGCAAAGCGCACTCCGGGCCCCCCGAGGGGGCATGCACCGCAACGTCGAGCGTGCCGAATGCCCTCCGAGGGGGAGGGCAACGCTCGACGTTGCGGTGCGTGGGCCTTCGAGGCCTCCTTTGGTGCGTAGACCAACCGTCGAGGGGCACCCTCGGAGGGCCAAGGAGCGCTTCCTGCTTCGGTTGGCCTGGCCTCGAGGGGTCGATGGGCGCAGCGCCTTGCGAGGGTCGGGCCTCGGAGGCCTCCCTCATCGCAAGCGTGAGCGATGTTCGGGCCTCCTGAGGCTCTCCATCTCACATCCCCGAGCCCATTTCGACCCCTCGAGGGCGCCTCGCACCGCTCCGCCTTGCGTATCGGACCCCTCGGGAGGCACCTCGCACGCAATGCGAAGCGGTCGGGGACCCTCCGGGGGGAGTCGATGGCGGTCACGCTTGCGTAGGCGCATGCCGGCGAGGGGAGCCCGGAGGGAGGAGGACGCGGCTTTGTTCCCATCGGACCGTACGTCCTCCTTTGCTGCGAGCGGTTCGCGATGCGAGGTGAAAGCGGGCTCCGTGTAGAAACTACTTGCTGCCCCTCACAGAGGGCTGTTACCTTCTGCCTCGGATCACGCGTAAACGAACACGCGGCAACGTCAATGCGTCTGCGCGTGTTCAGGAGGTGAGAACATGGACTCGCGACTGAAGGACTTTCTCACGGATGCGGCACTCGATCACGACCAGCTCATGGTCTTTTTGACCGATCCGCAGTCGGCCATCCAATCGGCGCAGCTCTCGGCGGACGATGAGCGGGCGCTGCGGACCGGAAACCCCGACATCATCTACGCGCGCATCCAGGGGCGGACGTACGATCCCAATGACCCGCTCTCGAGCAGCGCACAAGCCATCACGAATTACAATTACCCGTACTATCCCAACGACACGGGCGAGACCGTTTGACGAGCTGCGGACGACTCCTGCTCCGTCGTCCCACGCGGGCGGGGTCATCGAAGGACCAGCCCGCCGCCCCCGTCCGCACATAACATACTTACCTAGCACTCCAGCGCTGCACGCATCTGTCCCGTAGAGGACGAGCGTGCCAGCGCTGTCGCTTGGAATATCATCGCCATTGACTCGGTCATCGCCGGTCAGCGTCCATGAACGAGACGCCGCGGAGAGGAAAGCCTTGGATAGCAAAAAGGGTTCACTGGTCGTCGTGGGCAGTGGGATCAAGACGGTGGGTCACCTGACCCAGGAGGCGCTCGCCTGGATCAAGGCAGCGGACAAGGTCTTTTACGTGGTCTCCGACCCGGTCGCCGAAGGCGTCATTCAACGCCTCAACCCTGGGAAGTCGGAATCGCTCACCGGGCTTTACGAAGAGGGGAAGCGCCGCATGGAGACCTACGAGCAGATGATCGAGCGCATGATGGCCAGCGTCCATGCGGGCATGCGCACGTGCGCCGCCTACTACGGCCACCCTGGGGTATTTGCTTATCCCACGCACATGGCCATCAAGAGGCTTCGGAAGCAGGGGTACGAGGCGTTCATGTTGCCGGGCATCTCGGCTGAGGATTGTCTCTTCGCCGAGCTCGGTGTCGATCCGGCCACGACCGGATGCCAGAGCTACGAGGCCACGGCCTTCGTCATCAATGGCCACGTTCCGAACCCGAAGGCGGCGCTCATTCTTTGGCAGGTTGGGGTCTTCGGCCGCGGCGATTACAGCCGTTCGAACTACCAGCTCAAAGGGTTCCACTATTTCGTGGAGCATCTCGCCAAGTTTTATCCTACGGACCACAAGGTTTGTATCTACGAGTCCGCCATGTTCCCCGGCTGCAAGCCGAGGGAGGACTGGGTCGCCATTCAGGACCTGGACAAGGCGCGGCTCACCCCGGCGAGCACGCTTTACATCCCCGCCTCCGAGCGAGCGACGCCCAACCTCGAGCTCCTCAAGCTCCTCGAGAGCCTCTGACCGCGGCGAGGCAGGAAGCGATACCGTCCTGGTCTTGATGGCGTCGCGCCAAGACGCTCGGCTGTGAGCCCGGCGCGGACCCTGACGAACCGCGCCATCGTCCCTGGGCGGGAGGGTCCGGACGGGCTACGATGTTCTTGCCATGCGTTTCTCGCCGGGGGAGTCCTTCGACCGCTACGTCATCGAGTCGCTCTTGGGCGAAGGTGGCATGGGCGAGGTGTACCGCGCCGAGGACACGCGCCTGCGCCGCAAAATCGCGCTCAAGGTGCTGCGCCGCGGCGACGAGGCCGACAGCGAGACCTGGGGACGCGCGGTCGCGCGCATGCTGCGCGAGGCGCGCGCGGTCGCGGCGCTCTCGCATCCGGGCATCGTCGCCATCTACGACGTCGGCGAGCAAGAGGGCGCTCCGTTCATCGCGATGGAGCTCGTCGAAGGCCGCCCTTTGCGGGCCCTCGTCGGCGGGGACGAACCCCTCGGCACGCGCCTGCGGATCCTGCTCGAGATCGCGCGGGCCCTCTCGGCCGCGCATCAGGCGGGCCTCGTGCATCGCGACGTCAAACCCGAGAACGTCGTCGTGCGCGCCGACGGCGCCGTGAAGGTCCTCGATTTCGGAATCGCCCGCAAGCTCGCGCGCACGAGCGCCGATCCCCTCGGGCCCACGGCCGACGGCGCGCTCTCCACGATGACGGCCGAAGGCGCGCTCGTCGGCACCCCGGCGTACATGGCGCCCGAGCAGCTCCGCGGCGAAGAGATCGACGCGCGCGCCGACCAGTTCGCGTGGGGCGTCGTCGCGTATGAATTGCTCGCAGGCAAGCTCCCGTTTCGCTCGGACAGAGGCGCCGTCAGCCTCATGGCCTCGATCCTGAGCGACGAGCCGCCCCGGCTCACCAGTGTGCCCGACGGCGTCTGGCAGATCCTCGCGCGCGCCCTCGCCAAGGAGCCCGAGGACAGGTTCGCCTCGATGGACGAGGTCGCCCAGAACCTCCACGTATTCGTCACTGCGGAGGACACGCGGACCATCACGAGCCGCCGCAACGTCGTCCTCGTCTCGACCGGCGACACCCGCGCGCCCGTCGCCGCCTCGATCCCGCCCGCGAGGCCCGCGCGCAGGCCCTGGGTGATCGCGGCGTCCCTCGTCGCCCTGCTCGCGGCCGGCGGCGCCACGTTTGCCCTCCGCAAGTCTCCGACCGACGTGCAGACGCCTCCGCCTTCCTCGGCGGCCGCGCCTCCGCAGCCCGCGCCCACGGCCGTCACCGATTTGCCCATTCCGCCCACGGACAGCGCGGCGGCGCGGCTCGCATTTCGCGAAGGGCTCCAGGCGATCCGAGACGCTACGTGGGACACGGCGATTGCCGCGTTCGATCGGGCGCGCAAGGCCGATCCGGGCATGGCCGCGGCGCACCTTCGGTATGCGGCGCTCCAGACCTCGTTCGACATCAACGCGTCCCGCGAGGCGTTTCGCAAGGCGATCGGCCTCCGCGCCGCGCTCGCCGAGCGCGACCAGGCGTTCCTCGAGGCGCTCGAGCCGATGATCCAGAACGATCCCAGCGATTGCGCCACGTCGGCCCGGCGGTTCGAGGCCCTCGTGACGAAATGGCCGGGCGACGCGGAGCTCGTCTTCTGGCAGGCGCGCCAGCAGCTCAACGCCACGAAGAGCGGCGATCCCGAGGGGGTCCTCGCGCTCGCGAACCGTTGCGTCGAGCTCGACCCTCAATATGCCGACTGCTGGCAGACGAAGCAGTTTGCCCTGAAGCCCCTCGGCCGGAACGAGGAGGCGCTCATCGCGCTCGAAAAATGCATCGAGGTCTCGGCCGGCGCGGTCGATTGCTTGAACGACAAGATCAAGATCGTATCGTCGCTCGGCCAGTGTGATCTCGCGGCGGAGACGGCGCGGCGGTGGATGGCCAAGGAGCCCTCCTCGCCGAAGCCGCACCTGATGCTCGGCGGCGCGCTCTACGGCGCGGGAGAGCCCGAGGCGGCCGTCCGCGCCGCGCTCGACCAGGCCGAGCGGCGATTCCGGGCGGCGGGCCTCCTCTGGCAAGCGGAGGATCTCGTGGCCCGCCGCGCGGCTGCGTTCGGCGAGTTCGCGACCGCGGCCCGCGTCGCCGATTCGATGGCTTCCATGACCCCGCCGCTGCCGCACGAGGAGCTCATCCTGTATGGTTTGCGGACGTTTGCGCGGGTCGAGCTCGGCGACATCGAGGGAGCGGCCGCGGTCGCGGACGAGTACCTGGCGAAGAGCGCTCTCCGGGCGTCGTACTCCGAGCCCGACGGCGTCGTCGATCCCACCGTGTACATGCATTCGCTCCGGCTCCGCGCCGGCAAGGCGTCGCGCGCCGAATACGAGGCGGCGCGGTCTTCGTGGCTCGCGAAGCAAGACCTCGGAAGCGCCTTGCGGCGGAAACGGGCCTGGGAGGCGGCGTATGCCTTGCCCGCGTATTCGCCCGAGCTCGCGCGGGAGGCCCTCGCCAAGGAGGAGGAGCTCGTGCGGCTCCCCTCCGGCGAGCTCGACACCGGAGAAGCCAGCGGGTCCGGGGCGCTCGGTCACGTGCGCCTCCTCGCCGGCAGGGAAGTCGAAGCGCTTCCCTATCTGGAGAAGGCCACGCGGATCTGCCCCACGCCGGGGAACGCGCTGCGGTACGTCGAGCAGCAGGCGCGCCTCGGCTTCGCCCGCGAGGCCAAGGGCGACAAACCCGGCGCTTGCAGCGCGTATCGCGGCGTCCTTTCCCGCTGGAGCAATCCGAAGGAATCGGCCACGGCGCGCGACGTCGAGAAGCGAGCCAAGGGCCTCGGCTGTGGTTTCCTCGCGGAGGGGGGGCTCGCGGGGCCTCGTTCGCCGCGGACATCGAATCCGAACGCTGGCTGACGTTTGCGCCGCGCTGCGCGGGACGGTGGGCGCGCGCCGGCTTGCCACGTAAGATGCGCCGTCCCTTCGATCTCGTGCTGCCGCCCCTAGAGACCGCTCATGACCGCCACCCGAAGAGCCCCCGACGAGCCTACCGCCTTGGACCCCGAGCGCATCCTTCGCGACGCCACGCGGCTCCAGATCGAGCTTGCCAGGGTCTCTAGCCTCCTGCGCGAGCGCGGCGGCGAGCACGCGCGGGACCTGCCGAACGACATCGACGCCGTGGTCGCGCAGCTCTCGAGCTTTCGCGCGAGCCTCGACACGGATCGGCGCGAGCAGGAGGGCGCGATGTCGCGCGAGGCGCAGGCCGCGCTCTTCGAGGTTGGCAAGGCGATCACCTCCTCGCTCGATCTGAAGACCGTGCTGAACCAGTGCATGGACTCCGTGATCGAATTGACGAAGGCCGAGCGTGGGTACCTCGTCCTCGCCGACCAGCAGGGCAACCTCGACGTCCAGGTCGCGCGGAACCTCGATCAGGACACGATTCGCAGCATGGAGTTTGCGTATTCGAGCTCCGTCGTCGAGGAGGTCCTGCGCAGCGACCGCAGCGTCCTCACGAGCAATGCGCAGACGGACGAGCGATTCGCGCTCCAGCGCAGCGTGGCGATGTTCCGGCTGACCAGCATCATGGCCGCGCCGCTCCGCATCCGGGGCAAGGTGATCGGCGTCCTTTACGTGGACAACCGCGCCTTCAGCGGGCAGTTTTCCCAGTCGAAGCTCGATTTGCTGGAGGCGTTCGCGGGGCAGGCCGCGATCGCGATCCACAATGCCAAGCTCTTCGGGCAGACGGACGAGGCGCTTAAGCAACGCCTCCTCGAGCTCGAAGGCCTCTACAAGGAGCTCGCCGTGGCCCGCGAGCGCGCAGAGAATGGCCTCGCGGCCGTCGAGCGCGAGATGCAGATCGGCCGCGTCCTGCAATCCGAGTTCCTCCCGCGCGAGCTGCCCTCCTTGCCCGGCTGGCAGATCGCCTCGCGCTTTTTGCCGGCGCGAAAGCTCTCGGGCGATTTCTACGACGTCTTTCAGCTCGCCTCCGGCGAGGTCGCCGTCGCGATCGCCGACGTCTGCGACAAGGGCGTCGGCGCCGCGCTCTTCATGTCCCTCGTCCGCGGCCTCCTCCGCGCCTTCGCGCTCCACGCCGCCGATCCGACCGAGGCCCTCACGGCGATCACCCAGACGAACGATTACCTCGCCGAGAACCATGGCCGCACGGCCATGTTCACGACGCTCTTCTTCGGGCTCCTCGATCCGGAGAGCGGCGAGCTCTCCTATATCAATTGTGGGCACGACGCGCCGATCATCCTCAGCGCGACGGGCGAGGAGACGCGCCTCGAATCCACGGGCCCCGCGCTCGGCGCCATTTGCGACGTCGAATTCGAGACGGGCCGCGTGATCCTTCTCCCCGGCGATTCCCTCGTCGCCTTCACGGATGGCGTGAGCGACGCGCTCGATCCGTCCGAGCGCCCGTTCAGCGAGGAGGCGTTCCTCTCGATCCTGCGCGGCGGCGCGCCCTCCGTCACGGCCATGCTCGGCGACGTCGTGGCCGCGCTCCGGAACCACATCGGCAGCGCCGCGCAGTTCGACGACATCACCCTGCTCGCGCTCCGCCGCAATCCCCCGCGCCGCGAGTTCCCGACGGGCCAGTACCGCGTGATTGAACCGATTGCGCAGGCCACGGGAAAGCGCAACCGGCGCTGATCCAGGCGTTGAAAAACGCGGGCGACACAGGTAGCCTTCGGGCGTGTTCGTCGTTGGTGGGAGACGCCTCTACGGCAAGGTCGAGCAGGTAGGCAGCACCTACATCGCGACGACGTTCGCCTTCCTCCAGTTCTTTCCGCTCTTCCCCGTGCAGTCGCACATCGTCGTCGCCGAGGGCTCGGCCGACACGCACAAGGTCGTGCACATCAAGACGCACTGGAAGAGCGTGGCGACGGGGTATCTCCGCGCGTACGGCATCGCCGCGAGCCTGATCGCGCTCATCCCGGGCCTCGCCATGGCGGGCACCTCGAAGGTGCCGACGGCGTATGTCGGCGCGGGCCTCGTGGTCGTCTGCGCGGGCCTGACCACGGCGGCGTTCTCGATGATCGGCCGCCTGAGCCGCGAGGAGAAGGCGCAGCGGCTCATCTACGCGCGTTTCCTCGGGCACCCCGTGCATCCTTCGGTGCTCGACGAGGACATGCGCGGCTCGATCGCCCAGAAGCTGCGTGATTTCCTGGAGGAGCGCGCGGCGGCCGCGATGACGGGCGCGAACTACCGCAAAGGCGGCCCCGTGAAGGCCGGTTATCGCGTGCTCGCGCTCGAGCCGTCGATGCGGGATCGCGAGTATCTCGAAGCGGCGTTCACGCTCGCCTGCATCGACGCCTCGCTCTCCGTGGGCCCGATGCGGGCCGATGCGGAGCGCGTGCACGGGGCGCTCTGGAACAAGCTGCTCGCGGAGCACCCGGACGTCCTCGAGGTCGTGCGGGACGCCGAGGTCGTGCAGCGGTCGTGGGTGAGCAGCGTGCTCGGGTTCGTCCCGCTCGTGGCGGCGCTCGGCATCTGCTGCGTGATGCTTCTCCGCAACGACTCCGTCTTCAAGTGGAAGCCGAGCACGAGCGAGAAGAAGCCCGAATACGGGTTCGTGCCGGAAGAGCTTTTGCGCTGAGCGCCGCGCCGCATGCGCCTTGTGGCGCCGCGGCTTTGCGCGGTACGATCGTGGGCGTTTTCCCAAGGGAGCACCCACGCCCATGCGCCTTCTCCATTTTGCCGCGCCGTTCACATTCGCCGCCTGCCTCGCCGCGTCCGGCTGTAGCGGCGACGCCGCCTCGTCCTCGGGGGCCGGCGCCTCCTCGGCTTCGTCCTCATCGACCGGCGGCGCGGGCGGCAGCGGCGGCGCAGGCGGCGTGGGGGGCGGCTCGTCCTCGTCGACCGGCGGCGCGGGCGGCGTCGCTTGCACGGACGAGGTCTGCAACGGCATCGACGACGATTGCGACGGCGCCATCGACGAAGACGCCTCGTTGTGTTCCGGGCCCGGCGAAATCTGCGCCGCGGGCGCTTGCAAGGCCGATTGTGTTCCTCCCGGGGCAAACCCTTGCGCGGCGGGCACTGTCTGCAACGTGAGCGACCAGAACCCCGGCGCTTGCGTCGCGCCCGATTCCGGCTGCGTCGTCACCGGCCCGCTCGTCCCTTGTGGCGCCTCGACCTGCGGCCCCGGTAGCACCTGCGATCCGACCACGAACACCTGCGTCGCGTCCCTGCCTTGCGCCGGCATCGCGTGCATCGGCACGGTTTGTCACGGCGTCGCTTGCCCCTGCGAGCGCCCCCCGCCCACCTGCGCCGGCGCCACGCTGGACCAGCTCAACGTCCCGGCCTTCGTAAATGGCCTCGTCGACATCGACTTCGACCTCGCCTGCAATGCCTGGGGCGTCACCGTTCTCAGCGGACCCGATTACCTGCGCAAGGTCAGCCCCACCGGGCAAGTTTCCACGGTCCAGGGCGTCACGAACCTCAACATGGGCGAGGTCGCAGCGATTCAGGGCCAGAACGGCACGTTCGGCGGCAGCGTCACCGAGGTCGGGCTCACGTACAATTGCTGTGCAAACTGTGGTTGTCAGGGCACACCCCAGGGCGTCGCGTTCTACGACCAGGCGACGAATGCCTTGCCGCTCGTCATTCCGAGCGCGAAGATCACGACGGGCAGCGGCCCCTTCCAGAGCGGCTACCTCGACACCGGCCCGCAGGGCCTCACCTGGGGCCTCACCAAGAAGCTTTACGTGGGCAACGTCGATACGGACGGCGATTTCCACACGGTCGACCTCGACAGTGGCACGAAGGGCCTCGTCGCCACCCTGCCGGCCCGCGTCTACGCCGCTTCGCCGTACGACGGTAGCCGCCTGCTCGTTGCGCTCGCCACAAAGGAGATCGTGCTGCTCGACGTGAACGCCGGTACGACGACGCCCTTCGCGGCCCTCTCCGCGAACATCACGAGCCTCGCGCGCGACCCGTTCACCGGCCACGTCTACGTCTCGCTTTTTGGTGGCGAGATCCACGACCTCGATGGATCCGGCAAGGACCTCGGCCTGTTCGCGAAGGGCACGAAGAGCGGCCGGATCGCGCTCGCGCGCGACAACTATCTTTACCACGTGAACGCCACGCCCGCCTCCGGCGCCACCATCGAGCGGTTCCCGCTCCCCGGGACCTATTGAAGTTGACACTTTGCGAGCGTTGCTCTCCAATACTCACATGAGGCGATTCACGCGTGCTTCCTTGTTGTCTCTCGGCCTCGCGATTTCGTTCGTGGGGGCTTCCGGTTGTGCGGGTGATGGCGCGAACAGCGGCGCGGGCGCGGCCGGAGGAGGAACCGGGGGGCAAGGCGGCACCGGCGGGCAAGGTGGCACCGGCGGGCAGGGCGGCGGACAAGGTGGACAAGGTGGACAAGGTGGACAAGGCGGCGCCGCTTGCACCGACGGCGAGACGCGCGCCTGTTATGACGCCGATCCGGCCACCGCCGACAAGGGCGAATGCAAGCAGGGCACGCAAACGTGCACAGGCTCGGTCTGGGGCGCGTGCACGGGCCAGGTCTTGCCTGCCTCCGAAGCGTGCGACGGTAAGGACGAGGATTGTAATGGCCAGGTCGACGACAACATCGCGGACGTGACCTGCGGGCTCGGCCAGTGCCAGGTGAAGGTCCCGGGCTGCGTGGACCAAACGGTCCCCGAATGCACGCCGCTCCCGCCCGCGACCGTCGAGGCCTGCGACGGCGTCGACGACGATTGCGACGGCATGATCGACGAGGGCTGCTCCTGCGAAGACGGCGACACGCAGTCCTGTTATTCGGGCGGCGCGGGCACGCAAGGCGTCGGCATTTGCAAGTCCGGCACGCAGACGTGCGTGGGCGGCGCGTGGGGCGCTTGCGAGGGCGAGACCGTGCCCGGCGTCGAGACCTGCAACGGGGCCGACGACGATTGCGACGGGAAAACCGACGAGGATCTCGGGCAGCTCACCTGCGGCGCCGGCGCCTGCTTCGTCAGCATCGAGGCCTGCGCGGGCGGCGTGCCGCAGACGTGCTCGCCAGGCAATCCCAAGGCCGAGACGTGCAACGGCGTCGACGACGATTGCAACCTGCTCATCGACGACGGCCTCGGCACCCTCTCCTGCGGTCTCGGCGCTTGCCACACCACAGTGCAAGCGTGCATCGGCGGGCAGGCGCAGACGTGCATGCCGGGCCTCGGGTCGGCCGAGGTCTGCGACAACATCGACAACGATTGCGACGGCAACACGGACGAGGGCAACCCCGGCGGCGGCGCGGGCTGCACGACGGGGCTCTCGGGCGCCTGCGCGCAAGGGACGCAGGTCTGCACCGGCGGCACGATCCAGTGCATGCCCACGGTCCAGCCCGTGGCCGAGTCCTGCAATGGCAAGGACGATGATTGCGACGGACAAACCGACGAGCAGAACCCCGGCGGCGGGAGCGCCTGCAACACGGGGCAGCTCGGCGTCTGCGCGGCCGGCACGACGGCTTGCCAGAACGGCGCTCCCGTCTGCAATCCGAACGCTCAGCCCACCGTCGAGACCTGCGACGGGTTCGACAACAACTGCAACGGCGCGGTCGACGAGCAGAACCCCGGCGGGGGTGTGTCCTGCCAGACCGGCAAATCGGGCGTTTGCGCGACCGGTACGACGTCCTGCCAGAACGGCCAGACCACGTGCGTCCAGACAAACCAGCCGAGCCTGGAGATCTGCGACGGGCTCGACAACAACTGCAACGGCACGGTCGACGAGGGCAACCCGGGCAGCGGCGGCGTGTGCCCGACGGGCAAGCAGGGCGTCTGCGCCGCGGGCACCTACCAGTGCCAGGGCGGCGCGCTCGTCTGCGTGTCCACGACGATGGCCTCGGCCGAGACCTGCGACAACAAGGACAACGATTGCGACGGGGCCGTCGACGAGAACAACCCGGGCGGCGGCATGGCCTGCGCGACGGGCCAGCAGGGCGTCTGCAGCGCTGGCACGTCGACGTGCACGAACGGGGGCATCGTTTGCACCCCGACGACCCTGCCCTCGGCCGAGACCTGCGACAACAAGGACAACGACTGCGACGGCGTGGTCGATGAGGGCAACCCGGGCGGGGGCTCGGCCTGCGCGACGGGCCAGCCGGGCCTCTGCAGCGCGGGCACGCAGGTTTGTCAGAACGGCACGATTTCGTGTGTCGCGACGACCATGCCCACGACCGAGACCTGCGACAACAAGGACAACGACTGCGACGGCTCGGTCGACGAGAACAACCCGGGCGGCGGCGCCGCGTGCACGACGGGCCAGCAGGGCGTCTGCGGCACCGGCACGTACGTTTGTCAGGGCGG
Organism: Polyangium jinanense; assembly: GCF_028435265.1. Taxonomy (GTDB): domain Bacteria; phylum Myxococcota_A; class Polyangia; order Polyangiales; family Polyangiaceae; genus Polyangium; species Polyangium jinanense. The sequence goes on from NZ_JAGTJK010000001.1 coordinate 825,818, forward strand.
CTCGCTCTCGTGCGTGGCCACGAAGACGCCGTCGGCCGAGATCTGCGACGGGCTCGACAACGATTGCGACGGCACGGTCGACGAGGACAACCCGGGCGGCGGTGTGGCCTGCGGGACAGCGTATGCCGCGCCCTGCACGAACAACAAGACGATCTGCCAGAACGGCGTGCTCGTCTGCGGCGTCGCGAACGTCTTCGAGGAGACGTTCGCGACCGCGACGGCGGCGAATAGCTGGAACGGCTGGACGCTCGGCACCGAATGGCAGATCGGCACGGCCACGGCCTCCACGGGGCACGACGACGGGTATGGCGACCCGTCGACGGATCACACGACGACGGCCGACAACAAGCTCGCCGGCGTGGTCATCGGCGGCAACGCCAGCACCGCCTCCACGCACGCGATGTATTACCTGACGAGCCCCATCATCAACACCGCCGGCGCCGGCTCGATCGTCCTCGATTTCTGGCGGTGGCTCAACAGCGACTACTCGCCTTACATGACGAACGCCATCGAGGTCTACAACGGGTCGAGCTGGATTGTCGTCTGGCAGAGCTCCTCGACGTCCATCGAGGATGGCTCCTGGAAGAACATCGTGCACGACATCACCACGCACAAGAATGCGAACCTGCGCGTGCGCTTCGGGTTCGCGATCGGCGACACCGTGGACCTGTACACGATGTCTTCCTGGAACCTCGACGACGTCGTCGTTCGCCGCTGCCAGTGATGATTCGATCCCTCCGCGAGCCCCTCCTCCTCGGGGCCCTTTTCCTCGCGACCGCATGCACGAGCCGGGGGCCCGCGCCCGAAGTCGGGCCCTCCGCGCCGCCGCCCGCGCCGCTGCCGGTCGTCCCGAATCCGCCGTCGATCGCCCCGCCGCCGCTCGAACCCAAAAAGCCCCCGCCGCCCGCGCCGGTGGAGCCTGCGCCGCCGCCCGCGCCCCCGGAGACGAGCGCGCTGCCGACACGCGTGGACGGCATGGTCCTCGTGCCCGCGGGTCCTTTCACGATGGGCGCCGACAGCGGCGGCGAGCCCGACGAATGGCCGGCGCACACGGTGACGCTGCCGGCGTATTACCTCGACGAATTCGAGGTGACGAACGGTGACTACACGCGCTGCATCGAAGCCAAGATCTGCCCACCGCCCGAGCCGAGCAACGCGGATCGCAATGGCGTGGGCCCGGACAAACTTTTCCGGGGCCCGAAGCAGCCCGTGAGCAGCATCTCCTGGGAGAGCGCGCGCGCCTATTGCACGTTCGTGGGCAAGCGCCTCCCGCGCGAGGCCGAGCTCGAAAAAGCGGCGCGCGGCGAGAGCGGCCGGCTCTATCCTTGGGGACACTCGCCGCCCGGGCCCGAGCGCGCGGTCTTCGCGGTCAGCGTGACGGCGGATGTCGGGACACACCCCGCGGGGCGTGGTCCTTACGGGCATCACGACCTCGCCGGCAACGTCTGGGAGTGGGCCGAGGACGTCTACGACCCGTTCGCCTACCGGCGCCCCGGCGCCGCCGAGGGCCGCGGCGGCACGTGCGAGGAGACCCTCGAAGCCTACGCGGAGCTCCGGCGCAAACGAAAGCAGGGTTTTACGGGGTCGAACGAGATCCCCACCGAATGCGAGCGGGTCCTGCGCGGCGGCGGATTCAATTATCACGCGACGGGCCTGCGCTCGACGAATCGCGTCCATCATCCGCCGCGCTACCGGATGGTGATGAGTGGATTCCGGTGCGCACGGGATGCCAAGGGGTAGGGCGCGGACGGCCCGGGACATCCGCGATCGGAAGCCCGTCCCATGGTGTAGGATGGACCGGGGCCCGACGTCGCTCGGCGTTCGGGTTCCGGGACCACGTCACCATGACCGCGGAGGATCGGGGCGATCTCGAGCGCGAGCTCTTGACCCGCCTTGCCACAGGAGACCGAAAGGGCGCCGCGACGGAAGTGCTCGCGGCGTACGGGCCCGAGATCTACGCGTTCCTCGCGGCCCTGCACCGCGACGAGAGCGACGCCGAGGAGGTCTTCTCCCGCTTCGGCGAGGCGCTCTGGCAGGGCCTGCAGCGCTTCGAGGGCAAGGGCTCCTTCCGCACCTTCGCGTACGCCGTCGCGCGACGAACCTCGGTCCGCTTCCGGAGAGACGCGGCGCGTCGTCGCAAGCGCGAGGAGGAGCTCGACAGCGCCGAGATCTCGGGCGTCATGGCCGAGGTTCGCGAGCGCACGGCCGCGTACCTGCGGACGACGACGCGGAGCCGCCTCGCCACGCTCCGCGCCTCGTTGCCCGAGGAGGACCAGGTGCTGCTCATGCTGCGCGTGGACCGCAAGCTGCCCTGGGAGGAGCTCGCCGTGGTGCTGCGCGGCGAGGACGAGGCGCCCCTCTCGGCGGAGGACAAACGCCGCGAGGGGGCGAGGCTGCGCAAGAAGTTCCAGATCCTGAAGCAGCGCCTGCGCGAGATGGCTCGTCGCGAGGGTCTGCTCGACGAGGACGGGTGAGCACGATGTCGTCCCAGAGCTCCGCCAGGCTCGACCCCACGCTCGCGTCGACAGCCTCGTCGGAGGATGCGTCGGACGACTCGTTCTTGCGCGAGGTCGCGCGCATCGACGACGTGCCCGTGCCCCGCAAGCGCGAGGAGCGCGCGGGCAAACTGCTCGCGGATCGGTACGTGCTCGTCGCGCTGCTCGGCAGTGGCGGGCAAGGGGCGGTGTGGGAGGCGGAGGACACGCGCACGGGCGAGCGGGTCGCGGTGAAGGTGCTGCGCTCGATGTCGGCGACGTGCGCGGCGCGCGCGCAGCGGGAGATCGCGGCGCTGCGGCTCTTGCGTCTGCCCGGCGTGGTGCGTCTCGTCGGCGAGGGTCTGCAAGGCGACCGCCCCTTCCTCGTGACCGAGCGCATCCTGGGCCGGCCTTTCCCCGGCGTGGGCGTCCCTTGCTCCTGGGACGAGCTCGAGCCCGTGCTCGTTGGCCTCCTCGAGACGCTCGCGTGCATCCATGCCACGGGCATCGTCCATCGTGATCTCAAGCCGGACAACGTGCTCGTCGGGCCGGACAAGCGGCCTGTGGTCCTCGATTTTGGCCTCTCGTCGCCGTCCGCCACGTCGTGGGAACCGATCACGGACGCGGGGCAGATCGTCGGCACCCTCTCGTACATCGCGCCCGAGCAGTTCCGCGAGCAACGCGCCACGGCGCGCACCGATCTCTATGCCGTGGGAATCATGGTTTATCTCGCGCTCACGGGGCGTGTTCCCCACGAGAAACGCGACAAATGCGCGTTCATCCTCTCACGATTGAACGAGCCAGCGACGAGCTTGCGCACGCTCGTCCCGGGTTTGCCCGTCGACGTGGCGCTCGTGCTCGATCAGCTCGTCGCGACGAACCCCGCGGATCGGCCGCGTTCGGCCGCGGAGGTCATCCAGCGATTGAATCAGAGGGCCTGCGACACGAAGTAAGTGACCTGGCCGCTACCGGGGGTCACCGTGCCGGAGCCGACCGTGAACGTACCGCTCGGCGAGAGGTTGGCCGGCGTCGAGCCGGTTGGGATCGATTGAAGCCATTTGACCCCCGTGATGCCGCTGCTGTTCTTGAAGATGCGCAGGTGCACGTTCCCGTTGTCGTAGAGGTATCCCGAGCTCGAATCTTCCGCGAGCTCGGCCCAGGTCACCACGGCGGGGAGCGTGAACTGCTGCGAGTTGCTGTACGAGGGCGGGGTGCCGGTCCCGTCCGTGTACGAGATGTTCAGATCCTCGGTACCGAGGTATTGCAGGTTGCTTGCGTTGACGTACCAGTACTCGTAATTGGCCCTGAAACCCGTGGGGGCCGAGCTGCCGAACACGAGGATGGTACCGAACTCCGCACTGTTGTCGTAGTTGATGGTGTAGATCCGCCAGATCCCGTCACCGGGGTCGAGCTGGGCGAGCTCCGCTGAGGCGACATCCTCTTCGCCTTGAGCGGCATCGATCGCGCCGCAGCCGATCGCGAAGCTCATCATGACCATGGAGCCGAGCAACGTGACTTGATGCTTCAAGGAAACCTCCGAGCAAAAACGATGTTCGTGGGCAGGCGCCGCCCCTCGACACGGGCGGCGAGGTCGCCGATCCGAGCGAATCGAGGGGCGGCTGACGTCGTCATCGAATCAGAGGGTCTGATCCACCTTGTACGTGGTAATGCCGGTGCTGAAGCTGGTGCCCACGGCGCCCGTGTTGGTCGTGAAGGTCCCGCTCGGCGTCACGTTGGCCGGCGTCGAGGTGGGCCAGATCGTTTGATACCAGACGACCTGCGAGATGCCGCTCGAATTCGTGAAGAGGCGCAGGTTCAGGTTCCCGGACGTATAACGATAACCCGAGGTCGTATCACTCGAGATCGCAGTCCAGGTCGCGAGGGCGGGGAGATTGAACTCCTGCGTGCCGCTGTACGAGGGCGGCGTGCCGGTCCCGTCCGTGTACGAGAAATTCAGGTCCTCGGTGCCGAGATATTGCAGATTGCTGGCGTTGACGTACCAGTACTCCCTGTTCGGCCTGAAATTGCCGCTCACGTTGGAGCCGGTCACGAGGATCGTGCCGAACGGCAAGGAGTTCTCGTAGGTGACGGTATAGGAGCGCCAGTCGAGGCCGAGGTCGACCTGAGCGAGCTCCGCTTCCCCGACCTCCTCGTCCTCGAATGCGGCGTCGTTCGCGCCGCAGCCGGTCGCGACGCCCATCATGACCACGATCGTGCCGAGCAAGCTGATTTGATGCTTCAAGAAAACCTCCGAGCAAAGACGATGTTCGCACGTACATCGTGGTCGAAATCACGGAGGCTCGTCAAGCATGAACGTAACCGCGCACTCGTGTACGCACTACAGTGGTATATTCGTGTAGGTGTAGGCGCGGCGGTCTCCTACGAGCACGAGAGACATTTCAGGCAGCGACAGCGCAGAGCGCGTTCACCGTCACCACGGCGTGGCCCGAGAGATCGGGGGCGCTGACAGCGCCGAGGTAGGTCAGCGCGTACGTCCCGCCGATATTCGCGTCGGGGACGCTGTACGGGCCTTCGTTCTGCGTGTGCGCGCTCAGCGGGTTTGGCGTGGACGTCGGGACGCGGTCGAAAAGGTGCCACGTCTCCAGGGTGCCGCCCGCGATGCGCGTCACGACGAGCACGCCGACGCGCCGGCTTCCCTGGGTGATGTCGTAGATGCCGAGGTCGACCTGCTGCGGCTTTCTCGGTATTGCGGCGGAGATGCTGCCGGCGTCGTTCGAGGCGAGCCGGGCGCAACGGGCCTCGATGTACGCGACGCCGCAGCCCGTCGAGAGCGAAAGCCAGGCGAGGCAATCGTTCACGTTGAACTCGGGCGGCGGCGCGCCCGTGCCCCGGAGCGACAGGCCCACGGGCGTACCCAGGAACGCGCTGCTCGGGCGAATGTAAGCGGCGTAGCCAGAACCGACGGGCGCGCTCGTGTACAAAAACCAGTGCTCGTAGCGGGTGTCCCCGTCGAGCTCCGTGACCACGAGGCGACCGACCTCGAGCAGCGGCGCGCTCGGAACGCGCGGATCGCGCTGGAAAAGGATGTACTGACCTGCGCCGATGTGCCCACTGATCATGGCGAACTCTCCTCGGAAGAACGAACCAAAGGTCCCGGGCCGGACGGACGGCCCCCCAGCCATCTCCGAGAGAGTTCCCGCTGCGAACCGATGTGACGAAAAATGTTCACCGGCCGGAACGTACGGCCGGACTTCCGGGTGCAGGCGCCCCGGTCGCCGCGTCCCCTCGCGTGTTCTTCACGGAGCCGTGCGAGAATTGCAAAGGGACGGACGACCGGCGCCGTCTCCGGGTCAGGCGACCCGGGTCACGAGGCCTTGGTGGCCTGGATGTGCTTCGCGAGCAGCGTGCGGAGCGTCGTGACGTTTTGCTTGTTCTGGTCGTGGATCTGCTGGAAGCAACGCTCGGCGTCTTGATCCCCGGCCTGGCGTGCGTCCTGGATGTATTGCTCCAGCGCCGAGTTGCCCTGAAGCAGCTCGTGCATCTCCGCGACGATGTCGTATTCGAGGTTCGAAGCACCCGTCTGCTTTTGCTGCGTCTGTGTGGCCATGCGCACTCCTTTCGCGGTCGAGGTCGGGCGAAGCAGCGCACGTGCCACGGGCCGAGCGTCCGGCCGGGCTCGTCAGGCCCGGCGGGCGCGGCGGGGCGTCACTTGCAGAGGCCGTTCTGGCAGGTCGTGGCGGCCGGGCAGTCGGCGTCGCTCGCGCATTGCATGATCGTGCAGTTGCCGTTCAGGCAGAACTGGGGCGCGGGGCAGATCAAGGAGCCCGGGGTGACGTCGTCGACCACGCCGTCGCAGTCGTTGTCGATCCCGTCGCACGTCTCGTTGCTCGGCGTGCAGCCACTGGGCGTGCAGACGCCGTTCGGCGTGCAGATCTGGCCGAGCGGGCAATCGGCGTTGATCTGGCAGGACTCCGCGACGCACGAGCCCATGATGCAGGTGCCGCCGTTCGGGCAGAGGAGCAGCCCACCGGGCGTGACCTCGTCGACCTGGCCGTCGCAATCGTCGTCGAGGCCATTGCAGTACTCGGCCTTGGGCGCGCACATGCCGCCGCACTGGCCATTGACGCAGAGGGTGCCGTCGGCGCAGAGCGTGTTCTCGTCGATCGAGCCGTTGCAATTGTCGTCGACGCCGTTGCAGGCCTCGGGCTGCGGGATGCAGCCGTTCGGGTTGACGCACGTCGCGGTCGCCGGATCACAGACGTGCCCGGCGGGGCAATCGGCGTCGGCCATGCAGCCCTGGAACGCGCACATGCCGTTGACGCAGGTGCCGCCCATCGGGCAGAGGGTCGCGCCGGGCGTGTTCTCGTCGATCAGGCCGTCGCAATCGTTGTCGTAGCCGTCGCAGAGCTCGAGCCCGGGCGTGCACACGCCGCCGCACTGGCCGTTGACGCAGGCGCTGCCGTCGGCGCAGAACGCGTTGTTGTCGGGGATGCCATTGCAATCGTCGTCGAGGCCGTTGCAGGCCTCAGGCGCCGGGACGCAGCCGCCCGGGTAGCAGACGCCGACCATCGGGTTGCAGAGCTGGCCGGCGGGGCACTCGGCGTCGGTCATGCATTGCACGACCACGCAGGCGCCGGCCACGCAGGCGCCGCCGTTCGGGCAGAGGATCGCGCCGGGCGTGGGGTTGTCGACGGAGCCGTCGCAATCGTTGTCGATGCCGTCGCATTGCTCGGGGAGCGCGCTGCACACCGGGTCCGGGACACACATCCCGAACATGTCGCAGAAATGGTTGGGGGGACAGTCGCACACGAGCTGGCACACGCCGTTCGGGTCACAATACGAGTTCGGCGGGCACGCGTGGTCCTGGTCGCATTGCGCCCCGCCGCCGCACATGCCGTTCTGACAGATGCTCCCGTCGGCGCAGATGACGGGCCCGTTCGGGGTCGCGTCGATCTGGCCGTCGAGATCGTCGTCGACACCATTGCAGACCTCGGGCTGGGGGCCGTCGTTCTGCAAGACGCAAACGCCGTTCACGCAGAACTGGCCGGCGGCGCAGTCGGAGGCGACGTTACATTGCTCATTGCCGCCGATGAGGACGTGATCGATACACCCGGCGAACGGCGCGATCGCGAAGAGGGCGCCGAGGGGGAGGAGGGCCTTGAGGAAGGAAGCGCGAAAGTTTTTCATGGCGTGATCGTCTCTCTCGTGGATGGAGGGGCGCGCGCGGCCGTTCGTCCCCGCAAAGGACGCTCGGCGCGGCTGTCCGTGTCTTCGTCTGCCTTCGTGGCCGGCGGTCAGCCGATCCGTGAGGAAATGTTAAGGGCTCGTGGGGCAGGCTTTCCGGACGCGATCGGCGAGGGGCGAGCCAGGGCTTTCCGAAAGGAATCGGGCGGCCTCGGCGCGGGCTTCGGAGACCCGGCCGAGTTTGCAGAGCGCGAGCACGCGCGCCGCGGTGCGCTCGGCGCGGAGCGATTGCCCTTCCGCGCTCGCCGAATTCTCGTCGAGCAAACGCAAAGCTTGCTCCGGATCGCCGCCCTGCATGGCGCCGTGCACGGCGCGAAGGCGGCGCGTTTCCGCGAGCAGCGGGTCCGTGGGCGCGGGGGGAGGCTCGCTCGTGGCGACGGTCGGCGCCGGACGCTTGGCCGGAGCATTCACCGACGGCGTATTCTGAAGCACGGGCGCCGGGGGAGCCGGCGGGTCGTTCGTCGGGGCAACCACCGGCGGCGGCGCTTCCACCGGCATCTGCGCGGGCGGGGGTTGTCCCCGCTCCGCAGGTGCTTCGAGATGCGTCGCTGCCGGAGGCGTCTCCATGTGCGTCGCCGTCGGCCCGAGGATCGCCACGGCGGAGGCGGCGCCACCCACGAGGACGGCGAGCATTCCTTTCCACGCCAGGCCGCCGAGGGAAAACACCGCGCCGGCCTTGGCTGCGGACGCGATCTTCGTCGCGGAGGCGGCCTCGCCGAGCTTTGCCGTCGCGGCGTCGGCGACACGCTCTCCCCCGACCGAAGCCGCTCCACCTGCGGCAATGGCGGCCGCGAGCGCGCGGCGCACGCGGGCGCGGTCTTCGGGCGAGGGATCGTCTCCGTCACGCCCTGCAAGAAGGATGGCCCGCGCTTCGGGGCCGAGCTCGCTCATCGGAGCCTCCACGTATCGCGCGCCCGCTCCCGGGCGACCGCTTGCTCGAAATCACGCCGCGCCGCCCGCAGCCGCGCATAAATGGTGTTCACGTTTTCCCCGAGCGCGTCCGCGATCTCGGGCGCGGTCATCTGCTCGAGCTCGGCCAGCACGAGCACGGTGCGCTTGTCGAATTCGAGCTCGTCGAGCAGCTTGTGCAAAAGGCGCGCGCCTTCGAGCCGCACCGTATGCTCGTGCGGGCCCTCGGCGCGCTCGTCCGGCACCGAATCGACGTCGACGGCCTCGGCCTTCCCGCAGGCGTGCGGGCTCTTTCGCCGGAGCGTGCGCCGGTGATCACGCGCGACGCGGGTGACGATGGAGCAGATCCACGTCTTCAGCGAGGAGCGCCCCTCGAACTGGCCGAGGCGGCGATAGACGACGAGGAAGACCTCCTGGACGGCGTCGTCGACGAGCGCGTCGGGAACGCCGAGGCGGCGGACGTTGCGGAAGACGAGGTCGAAATGCTCTTCGTAGACGGACTCGAAAGGCGGCACGGACACCGCCTCGCCGCCACCCGAGCGCGCCGCGGCCGTGGGCTCGGGGGCGAGCGGCGAGGGGAGGGTGGCCTGGAAGGAAGCGGAAGGAGGCAAGCTTGTCCTTGGTGGCCAGCGCCTTCGGGTTCCGTGATCAAAAATCTCAGAACCGGACCTCGATGCCGAGCTCGGCCCGCCCGAGGACAGGCGAGGCGCGGTGCACGGCGCCGAGGCCCGAGACGGCGAGCTCCGGGTGGACGACGGGGACGCCGGCGCCAAGGCCCGCGACGAGGGCGACGGGGCGCGCGAACGTCCAGGTGAAACGTCCTCCCGCGGAGACGGCGAGCCAGGCGGCGGCGCCCTGGCCCGGGGAAGAGATGCCGGCGCTCGTGCTCTGGATGCGGCCGGCTTCGAAGGAGACGCAGGGGCCGAGCTCGAAGGGGGGACGCCGGAGGAAGGCGGCGCAGGCGCCGACATGGGCGAGGGTGAGGTCGATGTCGCCGGTGGCGGTGTCGAGGTTGGGGAAGGGAAAGGTGCGTGTCGGGAGGAAGGAGATGCCGGCTTCGAGGCGGTAACGGCCGACGAAGAGGGAGAGGGCGGCGCCGAAGCCGACGGTGGGCGCGGGGAAGGCGCCGACGTCGGCGAGGGCGCGCACGGAGAGGGCCATCGGCGGCGGTGGCGGTTGTGGGGATACCGACAGAGGGACCTTCGAAGGCGATACGCGTATCGGTTCGGGTCGTGGGGGGGAGGGCTGGAACCGATACGCGCTTCGGTTTGGGTCGTGGGGGGGAGGGCTCGGACCGATACGCGTATCGGTTGGGGTCGTGGCGGGAGGGCTCGGACCGATACGCGTATCGGTTGGGGTCGTGGCGGGAGGGCTCGGGGTGATGTGCGCTTCGGTTCGCGTCGTGGGGGGGACCTCCGGCGGCGGTTCGGCGATCACGTCGGGATCGATCATCATGGCGATGATCAGGGCCGCGGCCTCACCGAGGGCGGCGCACGTGGTGGCCTCGACCTCACGCGTGCGTGGTCCCTCTTCGCCCCGTGTCTCCAGACGAACCCGATACCGCCCCGCGTCGCGCTTCACCTCGGCCGTCACGTCGAGCGGCTCCGTCTGCGCGCCTCGCCCCCCGAGAAGCCGATCGACCTCGGCCGAGATCGCCTCGGCCGTGGGACACCCCTCCGGGGCGGACCATCGCAGACGCACCCCGCTCGACGCGTGCGCATCGGCGGCGAGGCCGAGCGACGCGAGGAGGGCGACGATCAAGGAGGGGGCCCGGGCCCGAAGCATGGGGTCACTTATGTCATCATGCCCCGCGGATGAGCCGGCCGAAAACGAGCAGCACGCGCGCTGCACGCCCTTCCCCCACGGGCCTGCCCTCCCGCGAAGTCCTGCTCCGGGATCTCGGCCGCGCGCCCGACGAGCGCCCCGTCTTTTCCTTGCCTTCGCCCCTCCTCCCCTGGCTCGCCCTCCTTCTCGGCGTCGCCGTCGCGCTCCTCGCGCCCGGGCTCACGCGCGAGGGACCTTGGGGCGTCACGCTCTGGGCTGCCCTCGTCCTCGCGATCCTCGTCATCGTGCTCTTTCCGCGCAAGCTCATCGTCGGCGAGGATGGGCTCCTGCTCGTCTGGGTCGGCGCGCGCTTCATCCCCTATCGGGACATCGCCTACGTCGAGACCTCCGACGGGTTCTACTTTCGCAACCCCGGCATCAACATCGCCCTTCGCTCGGGCCACGCCGTCGATTTCGCGACCAGCGTCTTCAAGGATCGCTGGGCCGAGCGTGACGCGCTCCTCAGCTTGATCCGCGTCACCATCGAGGCCGCGAGCGCGCGCCGCCCCGCCCGCGCGCCCGAGGCCCTCGGCCGCGGCGGCAGGCCCTACGACGCCTGGGCGCGCGCGCTTCGGGCGATCGGCTCCGGCGCCCACGAAGGCATGCGCACCTCGCCCATCCCCGCCGACGAGCTGCTCCGCATCGCCGAGAGCCCGAGCGCGCCGACCGTCGATCGCGCCGCCGCGTTCGTCGCGCTCGCATCCTCGCAGGACGACGAGAACTTGCGCCGCTTGCGCATCGCCGTCGACCTCACGGCCGCGCCCGACACCAAGGCCACGCTGCAAGCGGCGCTCGAGGCCAAGGGCGACGAGGCTTCGAGCGCCGAGGTCCTCGCGTTCGCCGAGGCCCGGACGACGCGGCCCTGATCCCGCGATCCATCGGCGTCGGAAACCGGGCGAACCCCTCCCGAGGGCCCCCGCCTTCCTTCATGATGCCCCGCATGCCCCTGCGCCGCATGCGTCCTTCGGTGCTTGCCCTCGCGAGCGCCGCCGCCCTCCTCGTTGCTTGCTCCGATCCTGCCGAGCTCCCGGTCCCGCCCGCGCCTTATGCGCCGCCTCCGAGCTCGGCCGTCGTCGAGGAGGGATCCGTGCGCATTCGCCGCGACGTCTTCCTCGTCCCCGGCGTCACGCCGCCGCCGAACCCCGTCACCGGCAGCGCGACGCCCGCCGAATACAACGCCGTCCGCGTCGTTCGGTACCGCGTCGACGCCGATCCGCCGGCTCCTGCCCGCGCGGTCGCCGTCCTCATGCCTGGCTTCCTTGGCGGCGCGAATAGCTACGATCCGATGGCGCGCGCCATCGTTCGCCGATCCAAGGAGGGCGAGGCCTTCGAGGCCTGGGCCATCGATCGACGCTCGAACCTGCTCGAGGATCACCACGGCCTCGACGTCGCCGAGTTCCGCAAGGACCCCGAGATCGCGAAGCGTTACTACTTCGAGGAGGAGCCTGCCGAGGGCAAGACGTTCCCGGGCTTCCTCGATCAAACCGCGGTCGATTACGCCTCCGAGTGGGGCCTCGACACCACGATCGGCGACCTCCGCCGCGTCGTCGACATCGTCGCGCCCGAGGAGCGCAAGGCGCGCGTCTTCCTCGTCGGCCACTCGCTCGGCGCCACGATCGCCGAGGAGTACGCGGCCTGGGATTTCGACGGCAAACCCGGCTACGGCGAGCTCGCGGGCCTCGTCCTCGTCGACGGCGTCGCGCGGCAAGAGGGCGCCGCGGCTCCGACGATCACCGAGGAAGACTACCTGAAAGGTTCGTCCCAGAACGTCGACGCCTACCTCACTCCGGGCCTCGAAACGATCCGCAAGACCACGCGCTACATCGCGCTCCCTTTGCTCGGCCTCAAGGTCTACCCCGTCGCCGCGATCGCCGGCATGCGCGCGCTCTGGTCGCCGACCGCGATCACCGAGGATCCCTACCGCGATAGCGCCTTCCTCACGCTCCTCTCGCTCACCGACGTTCCGCGCATGACGAATCGCGCGGCCATGGGGTTTGCGATGGACGATGCCTCGAACGGCGTCTCCTTCGCGGCCGTCTCCTGCGGCGCGAGCAAGGGCGGCGCGCTCGCCGAGTACGACAGCCTCTTCGGCACCAAGCTCGTCCAGCCCTCCGATCCTACGGCCACGTACGATTGGGTGGAGTACGACGCCACGAACCCCCGCGAGCACACCTCGCTGGAAGACATTTCGCGCTCCTGGTTCGAGGGCCCCTCGCTCGACTTCGGCGAGTGGTACTTCCCGGCGCGCCTCTCGCTCGACGCCCAGGCCGCGGCCACGCTCGTCCTGAAAGACACCGACTGGCCCCGTGCAAACCACGGACTACGCGCGATTCACGGCGCTTCCATGGACCTCCCGATCTTCGCCGCCGTCGCGGGCCTCGTCGGCGACACCGCCGCCCTCGACCCGCTGCGCGCTCTCGTTCAGAACGTTCCCATCGGACCGGGCCGGCCCCTCGCGGGCAAACCCCGCACGGAATCCGACGCGTTCGTCGTGCTCGACATCGTCGACCTCACGCACATCGATCCCCTGGCTGGAACCGACGACGGTCAGGGCGACGTCACCAAATGGTACGACTCGCTCACCACGTGGATGACCACGAACAGCCCCGCAGGCGGCGTGGTCCTCGCTCCATCGGCCCCGTGATCATGCCTTTTTTCGCAACACCCCGAAGGCTTTCGGTCTGGTTTTCCCTCGCCGCCACGCTTCTCGTGCTCTTGCTCTTCGGCTGTTCGAAGAAGGAGGAGGGCGGCCCTCCCGCGGGCGGCAAGGGGAAGATGGCGTTCCCCGTCGAGCTCGCGCCCGTCTCCGGCGAGCGCGTCGAGTACACCGTCACCGCGGTCGGCACCGTCGACGCGTACGAGCGTGTGCAGGTCACGGCGCGCGTGTCCGGCGTGATCGAGCACGTGCGGTTCGCCGAGGGCGACGTCGTCAAGAAGGGCCAGGTCCTTGTCGAGATCGACCCGGCGCGCTTCAACCTTGCCGTCCGCAGCGCCAAGGCCACGCTCGAGCGCGCGCAGGCATCCGCGGCCGAGGCCCAGCAGAACCTCGAACGCCGCGAAAAAGCGGGCGCCGACGGCGCGGGCGTCTTCTCGAAGGAAGACGTCGATGGCTGGCGGACGCGCGCGCGCACGGGCGCGGCGCAGGTCGCCGAGGCCCGCGCCGCGCTCGACGAGGCGAACCTGAACCTGCGTGACGCGTACGTGCGAGCGCCCATCGAGGGCAAGATGCAGACGCGTACGGTCCAGACCGGCCAGTTCGTCCAGCCCGGCACGGTGCTCGGCACGGTTCTTCGCCGCGATCCCTTGCTGCTTCGTTTCCCGGTCCCCGAGGCCGACGCGCCGCGCCTCTCGACCGGCATGAACGTCTCGTTCAAGGTCACGGGCATCGAGCACGACTTCACCGCGAAGATCACGCTCGTCGCGGACGCCGCGGATCCCGCGACGCGTATGGTCCCGATCGTCGCCGAGGTCGCCGACGAGAAAAAAGACACGCTCCGGCCCGGCGCGTTCGCCGACGTCACGGTGCGCGTCGGCGCGACGGAGAACTCGCCCGTCATCCCGCAGACTGCGATTCGTCCGAGCGAGAAGGGATTTCTGGCGTTCGTTGTGGAGAACAACGTCGCGCAGGAGCGCGTGCTCGCGCTCGGCATGCGCACGGCCGACGGGCGTGTCGAGGTCCGCAAAGGGTTGAAGCCCGGCGAGATGCTCGTCGTGCGTGGGGCCGAACCTCTGCGTGATGGCACCACGGTGCGCGTCGCGCCGCTGGGGCAAGGGCCCGGCAAAGGTCCGCCCGGGGCGCCCAGCGCGGCCGCTCCGCCGGCCACCACGAGCGCGCCTTCCGAAGGCGTCGGCGCGCCTTCGAAGGGAGGGAGCGCGCCATGAGCCTGACCGAAGCGTGCCTGCGCAAGCCCGTCCTTGCGTGGATGATGATGCTCGCGACGATCGTCTTCGGCATCGTCGCCGCGACGCGCATCGGCATCAGCCAGTTCCCCGACGTCGACTTCCCGACCATCAACGTCAACGTCTCCTGGGAAGGCGCCGCGCCCGAGGCCGTCGAGCACGACATCGTCGAGCAGATCGAGGAGGCCGTCGTCCAGGTCGAGGGCGTCAAATCCCTCACCTCCTCGTCCCGCCAGGGCGGCGCCTCGATCACGGTCGAGCTCGACCTCTCGCGCGACGTCGACTCCGCGCTCCAGGACGTGCAGGCCAAGGTCTCGCAGGCCCAGTCGCGCCTGCCGCGTGACATCGACCCGCCCGTCATCTCCAAGTCGAACCCCGAGGACCAGCCCATCATGTGGATTGGTCTGTCGGGTCCGTACTCGCCCCAGACCCTCTCCGACTACGCGCGTTACCGCGTCAAGGAGAAGCTCCAGACCGTGCCGGGGATCGGCGAGGTCATGCTGGGCGGCTACCTCGAGCGCAACGTCCGCGTCTGGTTCGACGCCGACAAACTCGCGGCCAAATCGCTCACCGTCACGGACGTGATCGCGGCGCTGCGACGCGAGCACGTGGAGCTGCCGGCGGGGCGCCTGGAGACCACGGGCCGCGAGGTCAACGTGCGCGTGCTCGGCGAGGCGCTCGACCTCGACACGCTCCGCCGCATCGTCGTGCGCGAGCAGGCGGGCGTCCCGACGTACATCGAGGACGTCGCGATCATCGAGGACGGCTTCGAGGACATGCGGCGCATGTCGCGTGTGAACGGCCAGCCCGCGCAGGGCATGGGCATCAAGAAGCAGCGCGGCTCGAACGCCGTCGCCGTCGCGAACGGCGTGAAGGGCATGCTCGACGAGATCCGGAAGACCTTGCCCGAGGGCATGGAGCTCCAGATCAACTTCGACTCGACGCGCTTCATCGAGCAATCCGTCCACGAGATCGAGCTCGAGCTCATCCTCGCGGTCGCGCTCACGGCCCTCGTCTGCTGGCTCTTCCTCGGCTCGCTCTCCAGCACGCTCAACGTGATCCTGGCGATCCCGATGAGCCTGCTCGGGACGATCGCGGCGATCTACTTCCTCGGCTTCACGCTGAACACTTTTACGTTGCTCGGCCTCTCGCTCGCCGTCGGCATCGTCGTCGATGACGCGATCATGGTGCTCGAGAACATCTTCCGGCACGCCGAGCAGGGCAAGGATCGCGTGCGTGCCGCGCGCGAGGGCACGGCCGAGATCACGTTCGCCGCGCTCGCCGCCACGGTCGCCGTCATCGCGATCTTCATCCCCGTCATCTTCATGGAAGGCGTGATGGGGCGCTTCTTCCTCCAGTTCGGCGTGACGCTCTGCATCGCCGTGGCCCTCTCGTACGTCGAGGCCATCACGCTCGCGCCCGCGCGCTGCGCGCAGCTCCTCACGACCTCGCGCGAGGGCCGCAGCAAGATCGGCATCTTCGTCGATCACGCCTTCGACAAACTCTCCGCCGGCTACGGCTGGCTCCTCGCGCGGGGCCTCAAGGTCCCCTCGCTCGTGCTCGTCGCCTCCATCGGCCTCTTCGTGGGCGCGGTCTTCGCGTTCCAGGCGCTCCCCGGCGAGTTCGTCCCCTCGCAGGATCAGAGCCGCCTCATGGTCCGGCTCACGACCGCGGTCGGCTCCGACATCCGCGAGACGGACAAGATCGTGACGAAGGCCGAGGCCATCGTGAACAACGCGCCCGAGGTGCAGCGCACGCTCGTGGTCGTCGGCGGCTTCGGCACGGGCGCTGTGAACAGCGGCATGATCTTCGTGACGCTCAAGCCTCGGAACGAGCGCAAGGCCACGCAGAACGAGTTCGCCGCCGTCCTGCGCAAGGAGCTCAACGGAATCCCGGGCGTACGCGCCATCGTGCAGGACCTCTCGCAGTCGGGCTTCACCGCGTCGCGTGGCTTCCCCGTGGAGTTCTCGATCCGCGGTCCCGAGTGGGGTGAGCTCGTTTCGCACAGCGAGCGCATCAAGGCCGAGCTCCAGGCGGCAGGCCTCGTCGTCGACCTCGACTCCGACTACCAGCTCGGCATGCCCGAGCTACGGATCGTGCCCGACCGCGCGCGCGCCGCGGATCTCGGCATCTCGGTCGAGGAGATCGCGACGACCCTGAACGCGCTCGTCGGCGGCACGCGCGTGGGCAAGTACAGCGCGGGCGGGCGACGTGTCGACGTGCGCATGCGCCTGCTCGCCGATCAGCGCTCGCGGCCCGAGGATCTCTCGCGCCTCAAGGTCCGCGCGAAAAGCGGAGAGCTCGTGCCGCTCTCCACGCTCGTGAAGTACGAGGAGCAGCCTGCGCTCCAGGCGATCACGCGTCGGGATCGCGAACGCGCGATCACCCTCTTCGGCAACGTCGCGCCGGGCAAGTCGCAGAGCGAGGCCCTCGCGCTCGTGGAGAAGCTCGGCAAGGACGTACCGACTGGCTACCACGTGGTGCTCGGCGGCGCGTCGGTCGCCTTCCGCGAGTCCATGGGTGGCCTCGTCTTCGCGTTGATCCTCGGGATCATCGTCGCGTACATGGTCCTCGCGTCGCAGTTCAACTCGTTCCTGCACCCGGTGACCGTGTTGACGATCCTCCCGCTCTCCGTCGCGGGCGCTGCGTTCGCGCTGCTCCTCATGAAGCAGACGCTCAACATCTTCAGCATGATCGGGATCGTCCTCTTGATGGG
The DNA here is from genome assembly GCF_028435265.1 of Polyangium jinanense. Taxonomy (GTDB): domain Bacteria; phylum Myxococcota_A; class Polyangia; order Polyangiales; family Polyangiaceae; genus Polyangium; species Polyangium jinanense. The sequence goes on from NZ_JAGTJK010000001.1 coordinate 842,846, forward strand.
GATCGTGAAGAAAAACTCGATCATCCTGGTCGATTACGCGACGGAGCTCCGAAACCACGGCAAGAACGCGCTCGACGCGATGCTCGAAGCGGGCCCGGTTCGTCTCCGGCCCATCCTGATGACATCCATCGCGACCCTGATGGCGGCCGTGCCTTCGGCGCTCGCGCTCGGCGAAGGCAGCGAGGTGCGCGCGCCCATGGCGATCGCGGTCATCGGCGGCCTCGTGATCTCCACGGGCCTGAGCCTCCTCGTGGTGCCGGCGTTTTACGTCGTCGCCGATCGCATCGCGGCGCGCCTCGCGCGCGTCCGTCGCACGTCTTCGCCACCGCTCGCCGAACCGGTCCCGCCTCCGCCTCACGCTTGACGCGACGGGTCTCGGGTGGAAACTCCACCGACCAACTCGTGCTTGCGCCCTCCCGTCCCGGCAGAAAAATCGATCGAAGCTGTTGCCGTTTGGGAGGCTCGGCTTTAGGTGCGCCGCGAGGACTTCATGCTGCAAAGAGTATTCCGCAGCCTGGACGGTGGGGGGTTCGCCTCGGGCGACACGAACGTGCACAAACCGTTACGCAGAAGGGTTGCTTCTTCTGCACATCGTGTAGGATTGGCGCATGCCGACTGCTGGGGGCCGAGGGTGTCACGCTGCCGCGATCCAAGAGACGATCGCGCCGCGCACACTCGGTGCCGGGGCAAACACGGCGCTCCCTTCGCGCCTTCCCCCTCTTCACGACCCACCGGCAACAATCTTTTCTTGCTCCCAGGGCAGGGTTCCCTGGAAAATCTGAAAAATCGGCTTTCGGGAGATGAACGATGAGCGCCAAGAACCGACCTCACGCCCCGGCCGTCGCTGTTGCTCCTCGCGAAGCGGCGTTTCAGGATGCAGTGGTCCTCGTTCGTGAACCCTTCGTCATCGACCGGACGGTGGCCATGCAGGCCATCCGCTACACGAAGGAGCTCCTGTCCGGCTCTTTCGCGCCGAACGCACAACGTGAGTCCGTGCCATCCTCCAACCCGTCGACCTCGAGGCGACGGACTGCGAGCGGCCGCTAGAACTTCCAAAGCGGTCCGCGCGTCGACGTAGCGCTGGGACCGAATGTACATCCTCCACCTGTCGGATCTTCACGTCACGGAGCCCGGGCAAACGCTCGACGACGTGTGGATGCACCCGGCGCAAGCGCTGGGCACGCTGCACCCGGCCCCCTTCGACTTCGTCGTCGTCAGCGGCGATCTCACGCAGCGCGGGAGCGCCGCGGAGTACGACGAGCTGCTCGAGTTCGCGGAGCACCGCGTCCTGCCGCTCGTCGTGAACCGCGAGCGCGCGCGTGTCGTGTTCGTTCCGGGCAACCACGACGTCGACTGGGGCGCCGACATCGGCGAGCCCGTGCGCGTCACCTCGCTGCGTACCGCGCACGACTTCGACCTCCTCGAGCAGGAGATGCAGCGGCTCAAGCGCTCGCCGGATCTCTCGGATCTGCGCATCGACGTGGGCCGCTACGGACACCTCGACCTCGTCAAGCTGCGGGCGGGCGCGGAGTACAACAAGCGCTTCGCGAACGTCCAGCGATTCTTCGACCGCTTCTACGGCGAGTCCTTGGATGGACGCGGCCGCGCCTTCGATCTCCTCGACCCCAACGAACGCGAGCACTGGTCGGCGCACGTCTTCCCCCAGGAGAAGGTCGCGTTCTTCGGCTTCAACTCCTGCCACCGGAACGACAAGTACTGGACCGGTGCCTGCATCTCCACGCGCGCCGTCTCCGCCGCGCGCGACTTCGCGAACGGCCTCGATCGGGACACGCTGCGCGTCGCCGTCTGGCACCATGGCTTCACCAGTGAACGCGGGCGTCCCGATTACCTTACGCTGCAGGACGTCGGCACCCTCTACGCCGCGGGCTTCCGCATCGGCTTTCACGGCCACACGCACCAGGAGAGCTCGAAGCTCGTCGAGCTCTTCAAGAGCCGCTTCGTCATCATCTCCACGGGATCGCTCGGCTCGGCCGCGCACGAGCGGCCCGGCGCCGTGGGCAACCAGTTCTCGGTCGTGCGGCTCAGCCCGAGCACGGTCAGTGTCGAAGTGTACGAGCGCGACGGCGAGGCCGGCGAGTACGCGCTCGAGCCGAAGCGCAAGTACTTCGAGGTGAACTGGGAGCCCGTCGCGCAGGCCGAGCGCTTCGTGAAGGCCCGCGAGCACACGCGGATCTGGAGCGTCGGGGACGATGGCATCGCGCTCGTCGAGGTGGAGCTGCGCGACTTCGTGGCGCCCGTCGAGACGCCGATCGCCGTGCTCGAACCGCCCTACAACAACGTCCAGGCCGAGCCACGCGCGACCACGTGGCGCGGCCGCCGCGAGGTGAAGGAAGAGCCGCTCGGCGGCGGGCGCGTGCGCTTCATGCTGCAGGGCGCGGACAAGACCGAGCGGTACCTCACGTGGAGCTACCATCTCTCGAACGCGGTCGCGCTCACGCAGGCCGAGCTGAACCTGCTGGAAAAACGTGATCGTTGGTACCCCAACTTGATCGACGGCTACGACGTCCGCTCGCACGTCGTCCGCTTCGAGTCCGACCACCTCACGCTGGCGCTCGTGTTCGCGGAGAGCTCGGGCGCGACGATCGAGGACGCGTATCCCATGGTCGAGCGCTGCTACGAGCAGTTCGGCGAACCGCGCTGGGAGCCCGTCGAGTTCGAGCAGGAGCGGTGCCGCTCGCACTTCATCGTGGGCAAGACGCACGTGGAGCTCAAGATCCCGGGGCCGATCGTGGGCTACCGGTACTCGCTCGCGTATCGCCCGGGCGGCGCCGGTAAGGAGTACCCCGAGGCCGCGAAGTGGACCGCGCGCGCACTGCTCGAGCGCTGCTGCGGCAAGCCGATGTCGAACCACTCGCTCTCGGCGAAGCTCACGGAGGCCGTCGGCAACTCCATCTACAAGATCGCCACGGCCTCGCCGTGGGGCGTGCAGACCGCGCCGATCGTGCGGAGCGGGCTGCTCTCGGAGCGCGGATCGTGGATGGGCATGATCTGGGACGCGAACCTGCGCGTCCTTTGCCCGGCGTTCGGCCAGTTCTGGCCGCAGTCCTGGGCGGCGCGCTTCACCTGCGGCAGCGGCGTCGCGGGCCACGCTTTCCGCTTCAACATCGCCGCGGCCTGGCATCGCGACGCGCACGCGACGACGAGCATCATCTACCAGCCGAGCCCGGACCATCACCGCCTCTTCGCGCGGCACTACCGCTGGATCCTGTGCTTCCCGCTGCGGCTCGCGCCGGAAGAGGAGTCGTCGCTCGGCGTCGTTTGTCTCGCGAGCGAGGAGGAGAACACCCAGGTCGAGCGCGCGCTCGGCCACCTCGCCCGCGCGATCTGCACCGAGACGATGGATCCCGAGGCCACGAAGCTCCGCCTGATGCTCCAGACCGTCATCAACGCCGTGTTCTGGACGTGCGTGACCGATCCGAACCACGGACTCAGCGAGAGCGAGGGGCGCTACGCGCGCCACGTGCTCAACGCGCTTCTCTCGTCGGCGACCGACTAACCCACGAGCAGCAGGTACCCGATCGCCACGACCATCGAGACGATCGTGACGGGCAAACCTGCGCGGAGGTACGTGACGAATCCGATCTCGTCCTCCGCGTGCGCGGCCTCGACGACGATGATGTTCGCGACGGAGCCGAGCAGCGTGAGGTTTCCGGCGAGCGTCGTGGCCATCGCCGTCACGGTCCAGGCGAGCGTCGGATCGGGCAGCGTGCGGATCATCGGCTCGGCGAGCAGGATGAAGGGCACGTTGCTCACGACCTGACAGCCGAGCGTGAACATCGCGGAGAGCGCGGCCATGGCGGCGCCACGACCTTCCGGGATGAACGGGCGCGCCGCGGCGAGCGTCTCGTCGACGAGGCCCGTGCGCTGGAACGCGGCGGCCACGATGAAGAGCGCGCCGAAGAAGACGAGCACGGTCCACGTCACGCCCGAGAAGAGCGACGCGGGATCACGCCTTCGAAGGACGAGGAGCGCCGCCGCGCCCGTGAGCGCGGCGAACGCGAGGTTCGCGCCGGCGAGGAAGGCGATCGAGACGCCGAGGATCACGACGAGCGCCATCATGAGCTCGCTGCGGGATCGCGGGGCGACGGTTACGTCCGCGTCAATCTGCGCGGCGCTCGTGGGCCGCAGGCGCTTGCGGAAGAGCAAGTGCAGCGTCGCCGCCGTCACCAAGAGCGCGAGAAACCCGGCCGGCCCTCCACGAAGCAAATAGCTCCGGTACGACAGACCCGACAGGTGCGCGACGAGCATGTTCTGCGGGTTTCCCGCGAGCGTCATCGCGCTGCCGGCGTTCGCTCCCATCGCCAGCGCGAGCAGATACGGCACGCGTGGCAGGCCTGCCTTCCGCGCCGTCGCGTCCACCACGGGCGCGAAGAGCACGCAGACCGGATCGTTCACCAGCACGGCCGAGAGCAGGCCCGAGGCGATCGTCGTGCCGTAGAGAAGGCCCACCGGCGAGGGTTTCCGCTCGAGCAGGAACGACGCGGCCCTCTCGAAGAACCCGGCCTCTGCGAGCGCGGCCGAGAGCAGCATCATCCCGAGCAAAAGCCCGATCGTGTTCGGCTCGACCGCGGCAAATGCGGTCTTGGCGTCGATGCCCCAGCGCGGCTCGATCGAGGCGAGCACGACCATCATGCACGCGCCTGCGAGCGCGCCGGCGGGCCTTCCGATCGGCAGGAGCGACAGGCGCCGAAAGGCGATCAGCACGTAGGTCGCAATGAACACGACGAGCGTCGGCAGGTGGCTCATGCGGGGGCTTCTTCGGGGCTTCTTCCTGACGGGAGAGGGGGCGCGGCCGTCACGGGGTCGGTGTCGGCGTCGAGAGTGTGCTCCGAAGCAGAGCGTGACGGCTCGGCAGCGGAAAAAAGCGGTCGAGCAGCGGTTTCGGGTTTGTCTTTCTGGAATCTTTGCGAGGGGCGTGCGGGCGCCCCCGACCTTGTCACACCCCGGGCCTTACGCTACGTAAGACGTCCCCGGAGATCCCGAGGTCCTGGGAGCGCCCAGGAGATGCTATACACGTCCACGTAAACGCAGAGGAGAGCGAGATGTACGTCCCCGACATGGTGATACGGCCTCGACTCGAGATTCTAGCGAAGGCCCCGGTGCCGACGCAGACGGGCTTGTTCGAGATGATCGTGTTCCGGTACGGTGAGCAGACCGCCGAGAGCGGGCTCTCTCCGGACCATGTGGCGCTGGTGATGGGCGATGTGCGTGGACGGTCGTCCGTCCTCGTCCGGGTGCACTCGGAGTGCCTGACGAGCGAGGTCTTCGGCTCGCTGAAATGCGATTGCCGTGGTCAGCTCGAGGCGGCGCAGGCCGAGATCGCGCGGCGGGGGCAGGGCGTCGTCGTGTACCTGCGCCAGGAAGGCCGGGGCATCGGCCTCTCGAACAAGATCCGCGCGTACGACCTGCAAGCGCGGGGGCACGACACCGTGGACGCGAATCGGCTGCTCGGGCTTCCGGACGACGCGCGTGATTACGCGCCGGCCGCGGCGATGCTGGAGCACCTCGGCGTGGCCTCGATCCAGCTCATGACGAACAACCCGCTCAAGGTGCAGGCGCTCCGGCAGCTCGGGACGCGGGTCGAGGCGCGCGAGCCCTCGATTGTAGAGACGAACCCGTTCAGCCAGGGGTATCTGGAGGCGAAGCGGGTGCGAATGGGGCACTCGCTGCCGCCGCTGGATGCGGCGCTCCTCGCCCCCGCCGACAACATCGACGCCGAGTGACGCTCAGCCGCCCGACTTCTTGGTCGAGCCCGCCTTGAGCCGCGCTTTGAGCCTCGAAGCGTAGCCCTCTTTGTTCTCCTGCTTCACCCGGGCGATGGCCAGCGCATCGTCGGGCACGTCGCGCGTGATCGTCGTGCCCGTGGCCACGTAGGCGCCCACGCCGATCCGCACCGGCGCGATGATCTGCGAATCGCTGCCGATGAACGCGCCCGCGCCGATCTCGGTGCGGTGCTTCTTGAACCCGTCGTAATTGCAGAAAATGGTCCCCGCGCCGATGTTCGCGCCTTCGCCGATGTCGCCGTCGCCGAGATACGCGAGGTGATTGGCCTTGGCCCCGCGGCGGACCACGGTCTTTTTCGTCTCCACGAAATTGCCGATGTGCGCCTCGGCCTCGATGCGGCTCTCCGGGCGCAGGTGCGAAAAGGGTCCGATCTGCGCATTTTCGCCGATCGTCGAATCACTCGCGATCGAATAAGGTTTTACCAGGGCCGACGGCGCGACCTCCACGTCCGTCAGCACCGAGCCCACGTCGATTTTCGCATTCGCGCCGACGCGCGTTTTTCCGCGCAGAACCACGTAATGCTCGATCACCGCGTCCGGCTCGACGACCACGGTCGCGTCGATCCGCGCCGTCGCCCGCACCGTCGCGCCCGCGCGCCGGATCCGGTCCGCGATGCGCCCGTAAAGAATGTCCTCGGCCGCGGCGAGCTGCGCCCGATCGTTCACCCCCACGAGCGCCGCCGCGCTCTCGGCCCGCACGGAGGCGACTCCGCCTGCCTTCGCCGCGACGGCCACGATGTCCGTCAAATAAAGCTCGCCCTGCGCATTGTTCGGCAAAAGCCCCGCCACCGATTCTCGCAAAAAGCCCGCCCGCGCCACGTACACGCCCGTGTTCACCTCGCGCACGCGCCGCTCCTCTTCCGTCGCGTCCCGCTGCTCCCGCACGGCGAAGATCTTTCCCTCGGCGTCCCGCAGCACGCGCCCGTACCCCGTCGGATCCTCGGTCATCGCCGTCAGCATCGCGAGCGGCGCGCCGCCCTCGATCGAGCCCGCCAGCCGCACGAGCTCGGCCGGATCGAGCAGCGGCGTATCCCCGCAGAGCACGAGCACCCGCTCGGCCGAGGGATCCAGCGCTGGCAGGGCCGATCGCACCGCGTCCCCGGTCCCGCGCTGGGCTTCCTGCACCGCCGTCCGCACGCGATCGCCGAACGCTTTCGTGAGATGCGCGGCGAGCTCGTCCCGGCCATACCCCACGACGACCACGACGTCCCCGCACCCGGCGGCGAGCGCGGCTTCGATGGCGTAGTCGACCATCGGCCGGCCGCAAAGCGGGTGGAGCACCTTGGGCTTCGTGCTCTTCATGCGCGTGCCTTGTCCGGCGGCGAGGACGATGGCGGTGAGGGAGGATCCAGCTTGGGTCGTCATCGGCGCCGAACCTAGCACGGGCGCCCGAGACCCCCCAGCGAACGGCGAAACGCCTCCCGGACGCCCGCGGACGGACGCGGCCGCCGCCGGGGACGCGGGTGCGCCATAACATTGTCGCGGCCATTGCGGACCGTTGAAATGGGAAAAGGCCGTCCCATCTGCAACAATGAATGCGCGGTTGGTCTTGTCGGGTGGTATCTGTAGTGACCGGATAGCGTCGAAACCGTGCCGATGCGAGGTATTTTCGAGGGGATTTGGACCTTTTTGATGATCTCTCCGTCAGGCGCAGTGTATGCACGGAGAGAAGGACGGAGGGAACCTCATGACCCGTTTCGCTCACGTATCGCTCGTGTCTCTCGTTCTCGTGTTCGCGTCGGCGTGCAGCAGCTCCGAGGCCACGGCACCGGCAGCGGTCAACGTCGAGGCCGAGGCGGCCGTCAACGCGGATCTCGGGGCGGAGGCGCTGGTCGAGGAGCATGACGAGGGGACCGTCGCCTGGCGCATCGACAGCGACGGCCAGGTGAAGGCCGCGGTCACCGCCACGGCGACCGGTCGCGTCAAGGAAGACGTCGGCGGCTCGCTCATCTACAAGGTCGAGGGCGCCGAGCCGCGCACGGTGCCGCTCGTGCTCGACGCGAAGACGGGCCTGCTCGTCGCGGCCGGGCCGAAGCTCGAGGCGGATCTCACCGAGGTCAACTACACGGTGACGGTCTCGGGCAAACCCTGGACCGGCGTCATGCACGTGCCCGTGGGCGGCACGGCAGAGCTCGTGGCGGGCGCCAAGGTGACGGCCGAGGCGAAGCTGCCCGACGAGACCGTGGGCCCGCACGGCGGCACGATCCAGATCGTGGGTGACGATCGACTGGAGATGGTCGCGGACGCGAGCTCGGGCGAGACGCGCGTGTACGTGCTCGACGTGAACCTCAAGCCCGTGCGGATCGAGTCGCGCAAGCTGCGGATGGGCTTCGTCGCCGAGAAGACCACGTTCGTGAACTTCGATCCCGAGCCGTCGGGCTTCTTTTTCTCGGCGCGGCTCGGCGCCTCGGCGTCGCTGCTCAATCCGCTGCGCGTGACGGCGTCGCTCAGCATCGGCACGGTCACGCACGCGGCGATCTGGGGCTATCGACCGGGCATCCGCATTTATGCCCCCACGGCCACGGTGCGCATCGCCAGCGCGCCGCGCATTCGATTCAGCCTGCAGGGCGGCTTCGACAGCGGCGTGGACGTTTATGGCCGCGCCCACGTGAAGACGAGGTTCCACGGCGACGACGACGACCACGACCATCACAGGAAGGGCAACAACGGCCGGCATTTCGGCCAGGATGGGACCTTCGCGCGTGACAGCGGCGGCTTCAAGCAGGATGACGCCGTGCACCCCGGCAGCAGCAAGGCGAAGGGCGGCGGCGACGACGATCGCGGCCCGAGCGCGAAGGGCGGCCACGATCACGGCAGCAGCGTGAAGATCAGCGGGGGCAGCTCGAAGGGCGGCGGCCACGACGATCACGGCGGCAGCGCGAGGAGCAGCGGCGGCGGTGGCTCGAAGGGCGGCGGCAGCGCGAAGAGCAGCGGCGGCGGCTCGAAGGGCGGCGGCGGTGACGCGAAGGGCGGCGGCGGCGGCGGTGGCAAGGGCGGCAAAAAATAACCGCCTCGCGAGACGAATGTAGGGTTTTCGCCCTCGTTCTGTCAGGTTCTCGTCACGATTGCACGAAATCCAACGACGCAGTGCGAGACGCGCATTGCGTCATGCCGAAAACGGCCTTCCCTCCTCTTGCCCGCTATTCTGGGGTCGGGTAAAGATGGGCCTTCCCTCATGAAGGCCAAGCTTGTTTCGCTCTGGAACTGGTTCGAGATCATCGGCGTCGTGGCCCTGTCGACCGGCGCGGTCGCGGCGGTGTTTGTCACGACCGCACCATTCGATCGCGTCCGCAAAATCACGGGCAGATTCTTCCGCATTTGCGGCACGATGCTCGTCCGCTTGAATCCGCTCTGGAGCGTGAAGGTCTCCGGATGGAAGCGCCCCGCGAACAGCGGGCCTTTCATCGTCGTCGCGAATCACCAGTCGATCGCCGACATTCCGGCGATCAGCTATTTGCCCTGGGAAATGAAATGGCTCTCGAAGGAGAGCAATTTCAAGGTCCCGGGCCTCGGCTGGATGATGAGCATGGCCGGCGACATCCCGCTCCGCCGCGGCGAGCGCGAGAGCGCGAAATCGGCGATGGAGCGCTGCAAATGGTACCTCGACCGCGGCATGAGCGTGATGATCTTCCCCGAAGGCACGCGCTCCTCCGACGGCGAGATCAAGCCCTTCAAGGACGGTGCCTTCCGCCTCGCCCTCGAGACGGGCATCCCCATCCTGCCCGTCGCGGTCGCCGGCACCCGCCACGCGATTCCCAAGAACTCGTGGGTCTTCGGCGTGAAATGCCAGGCCCGCATCGAGGTCCTGCCGCCCATCGACGTGAAAGGCATGACGATGGACGACCTCGAAACCCTGCGCGAGCGCGTGCGCGGCGATATCTCGGCGGCCTTCGAGCGCCTCGGCAAGTGGATGCCCACGCTGCCCTCCGAGGAGGAGAGCGGCGAAAACGAGGCGCCAAAAGCCACGGCCGCGGCCGCGATCGAAGCCTCGCCCCCCGCCTGAGCCTCACCGACACATCGAAATCAACATCGTTTCGAGCACCGCCTGCGGCGAGCGTTTCGAGCCCTTGAGCGCTCGATCCGCCTCCGCGAGCAGGCGCACCCACGCGGGGAGCGTCCCCCGCGGCAGCGATTTCAACGTCTGCGCCGTCTCCTGCGCCTTGAACGGCGGAATGCCCGCGCGCGCGGCCGCCTCGTTCACGTTTGCCCCCGCCCGCAGCGCCGAATCCATCTTCACCATCTTACGCACGTTCGACGCCACGAGCCCGAGCAGCGGCAGCCCCCCGTCCTTCGAATCCACGACCTCCGCCAGCACCGCGAGCGCCTTGTCGAGCCGCCGCCGCGTCAGCGCATCGACGAGGTCCCACACCGAGCCCGGCCGGACCTTCATGACCATCGTCACGACCGCGTCCTCCGTGAACGGTTTGCCCTCCCCGACGAACAAGCTCAGCCGCTCGATCGCGTCCGCCACGTAGCCGAGCTCCGGCCCGGCGATCTCCGCCAGGTGATCGGCCACGTCCGGCGCGATGTCGTGCCCGCGCTCCTTGGCCATCTGCCGCACCACGGTCGGCAGCGCCTTGCGGCTCACGGGCTCGCAGTTGACGAGGAAGTCCTCCTTCTTCGCCGCCGTCACGATCTTGCGTTGCGCGTGGAGCTTCGTCGCCGACAGCACGAGCACCGTGCTCGAGGCCGGCGCCTTCGCGTACTCGGCGAGCGCGTCGAGCGGACTTCCGTCCTTCACCCCGCGCTTGCCCTCCGCTGGGCCCTTGCCGCCGTCGTCGTCGTCGCTGTCGCCCTTCTTCTCCCAGCGCTCGAGGCCACGCGCCAGGACGAACCGGCGCTTGGCCATCATCGGCACCATCTTCGAGGCCGAGAGGACCGCGTCCACGTTCGACTCGCCGGCCGTGAATTTGTCCTCGTTGAAGCCCGCGATGCCGCCCTTCATCGTTGCTTCCTTGATGGCGTGCACGACCTTGTCGGCGAGGTACCGCTCCTCGCCGAGCACGAGGTAGACGGGCCGCAAGTTCCCTTTCGTGGCTTCCTGGATGGCTTGCTCGGGCGTCACGGGTCTCTCCGTTCGTCCCTTCGGAGGGGCGCGTCAAGCGCGGGAAGAGGTACCATGTTCCCCGCCATGATCGACCGCATCTCTCCGGCCCTACGTCCGCCGGATCGGCCCGCCGGCTTCCAGCGATGGCGAACCCTCTTGTTTCTGCACTGGGAGGTGCCCGCGGAGGCGATCGCGAGGCTCTTGCCTGCCGAGCTCTCGGTCGACACGTTCGAGGGAAAAGCGTGGGTCGGGGTCGTGCCCTTCACGATGCGCGACGTCGCGCCCCGCTGGTCCCCGTCCGTCCCGGGGATCTCGCATTTCCACGAGCTCAACGTCCGCACGTACGTCCATCTCCGCGGCAAGGATCCGGGCGTCTGGTTCTTCAGCCTCGACGCGGCCGCGACGATTGCCGTGGCGGTCGCGCGCGCCGGCTGGCACTTGCCGTACCACCGCGCCTCGATGAAGCTCGACATCTCCGGGAGTACCGTCGACTACCGGAGCAAGCGCCTCTTCCCCGGCCCGAAGCCGGCCGAGTTCGAGGCGCGTTACCATATCGGGGAATCGATCGGCTCCGCCAAACCCGGGACGCTGACGCATTTCTTCGCCGAGCGGTACATTCTTTATGCCCGCACCCGCTCGGGTTTGTCGCTCGGACGCGTGCATCACGTGCCGTATCCGCTCCACGAGGTGAAGGTCGAATCGTGGCGTGATGGAATGGTCGCGGCCGCGGGCCTGCCCGAGCCCTCCGGCGAGCCGCTCGCGCTCTACAGCCCCGGCGTCGACGTCGATGTCTACAAGCTGGTGCCGGTCGTTTGAGCCCCTACGAACTACGCGCGCGCCGCCCCTTCGCGCGCTCGAGCAGCCCCTTGAGCACCTGCGGATCGAGCGGCTTCATGAGCTGATGATCGATCCCCGCCTCCTCGGCTTTGCGTCGATCCGCCTCCTGCCCGTACCCGCTCACGCCGATCAGGAGCGCCTGCGACGTCGGCCGCGTCGCCCGCAGCAGCCGCGCCACCTCGAACCCGTCCATGCCCGGCAAACCGATGTCGAGCAGCACCACGTGCGGACAGAACGTCGCCGCGACCGACACGCCCTCCTCGCCGCTCTTCGTCGCCCGCACGTCGTAGCCCCAGAGCCCGAGCAGCTCGGAGAGCATGTCCGCCGCGTCCGCGTTGTCCTCCACGACGAGCGCCCGCTGCACGTTCCCCGGATCCTCCTCCACCGGATGCGCCTTCTCGCTCGGCCCATCTCTTCGCACGTGCGGCAGCCGCACCACGATCTCCGAGCCCTTGCCCACGCCCTCGCTTCGCGCCTCGACCGTGCCCCCGTGCATCGTGATCAGGCTCTTCACCAGCGTCAGCCCGATCCCGAGCCCGCCCTGCGATCGATCGAGCGCGCGTTCACCTTGCACGAACAGATCGAACACCCGCGGCAGGAGCTCCGCCGGCATCCCGATCCCGTTGTCCTTCACGGTCGCGGTCACGGCCGCCTTGTCCTGCACGACCGAGAGCGCGATCTCGCCGCCGCGCTCCGTGTACTTCGCCGCGTTGTTCAAGAGGTTCACGATCACCTGCTCGAGCCGCGTCGGATCGCCCTGCACGAGCACCGGCGCCGCCGGGAGCGCGACCCGGAGCGTGTGGCCCGACGCGTCCACGAGCGGCCGTGCGGCGTCCACCGCGCTTCGCACGATCGTCCCGAGATCCACGAGCTTCGTCTGCAGCGTGATCGTCCCGCGCGTGATGCGCGAGACGTCGAGCAGGTCGTCGACGAGCCGCGAGAGGTTGCGCGCTTGCCGCTCGATCACGCTGCGGAAACGCTCGACCCGCGCGTCGCCGTGCGTCGCCACGCGGATCATCTCCGCCGCCGTCAGGATCGGCGCGAGCGGGTTCCGTAGCTCGTGCCCCAGCATCGAGAGGAACTCGTCCTTGCGCCGATCGGCCTCGCGGAGCGCCTCGTTCGCCTTCACGAGCTCGGCCGTCCTCGCGGCGACCCGCGCTTCGAGCTCGTCGTTTGCCTGCCGGAGCGCCGCCTCCGCGGCCTTGAGCGGCGTCAGATCCGTCGCGACCACGGTGAACGTCGGATCCTCCTCGCCCGCGTCCCGGATCGACAGCATCACCGGCAGCGGCGCCCCACTCGCTTGCGCAAGCGTGATCTCGCCTTTTGCGCTCCCGCCCTGGGCCGCCGCGAGCAGCGCGTCGAACGTCCCCGCCTCCGCGGCCCCGACGCACCCGCGCAGCGAGGCGCCCAGCACCTTGCTGAGCGGGCGACCGAGCATCTCGGCGACCTTGCGATTGGCGAACAGGATCGTCCCGTCTCCGCTGACCGTCATCGCGCCTTCGTTCAGCGTCTCCAGCAGCGTCCGGTGCGCGTGATCGGCGCCTTTCAGCACGAACACCCGCGGCGCGCCGTCGGCGGAGACCACGAGCGCGTCCACCTCGCCGGCGCGGATCGCGGCCAGCGTCGCTTCGGCCTCCTCGACGCGCAGGAGCAGGTCGTGCGCGACGATCGGGGCGTCCGGCTTCGAGGTCAGCTCGTCGTCCTTCTTCGTCATGGTTCCCCCGTCGGGGTCGGAGAAACGCCAAGACCCACGAGGACACGCTCGATGTCGGACAGCGAGCCGATGATGCGCTGCACGGGCAGCGGCCGCTCCCGCACCAGCGTCGGCGCAGCGACGATCTGCGCGTCGCGCGCGAGCCACGGTTCCTGGTTCAGGTCGTGCACCTCGAGGTCGAAGTGGCCCGCGAGGTGCTGGTCGCAGAGCTTCCGCACGTTGCGGATCGCAAAGCGCGATCTCGGCGAATTGCCGACGACGTAGAGCCTTAGGACGTACGTCTCTCGGGGCGCGTCGACGAGCGCCTGCGCCCAGAAGTCGTCCTTGTCCCCGGCGATCGCCGAGGGGGTTTTTCCGTTGCGCCCGTCGTCGTGATCGCTTCCCCCCATGATCGCCCTCTCAGCGAGGCCGGATGTCGAGACCCACGAGCACGCGCTCGGTGTTGGACAGGTCCCCGATGATCTTGCGGATCGGCTCGGGCAGCCGCCGCACGAGCGTGGGGATCGCCAGGATCTGATCCCCCTCCGCGAGCTGCGGGTGCTGGAGCAGATCGATGATGTCGATGCGGTATTTCCCGGCGAGGTGCTCCTCGCAGAGCCGCCTCAAGTTGCCCAGCGCGAGGAGCGACTTCCTCGTCTGACCTGCGACGTAGAGACGTAATTCCCAGAACTCGGGGGTCACGTCGTGGTGGATCCCGTCCACGGGGCTCGTCATCCGGCACCACCTCCATTCTGCTGCCTGTTCGGGTCCGCCTGCCGAAGACGGGCCATCTGTTCACGGTCGCGGCCGAGGCTCACCTCGCGACGTTTGTCCTGATCCAGGATGGCCAGGACCTCCTGCTCCTCTGCCTCGTACTCGGCCCGCAGTGCGAGGATCTGCGCCTCGACCTGCGCGCGCTTCCGCGCGAGATCACGCTGCTTGCGGTCCATCTCTTGCTGCCGCGTGATCGCCTCGGCGCGCTCTCTCGCTTCTTGCGCCTGCCGCGCCGACCCCGTGAGCACTCCCGCGGGCCCCACGTAGACGTCGAGCAGGTCGATCCCGTGCGCGCCCATGTGGAACTCGCGCACCTGGTTCGAGTGCGACATGCCCCTCGATTTGAGCACGTAAAGCCCGCGGTTCCGTTCGCCGCTGCCCTCGAGGAACTGCACGAGCAGCCACGTATCCATGAGCGACGAGATCCCCACGTCCGTCTCTTCGAGCGCGCCGCTGCCGGCCGTCAGGCTCGTGAAGATCGCGGAGATCCCGCGGCTCTTCAGGAAGTCGACGAGCCGCATGAGCATCGCGCGAACCTCGAAGTTCGATGCCACCATGGCGAGGTTCGTCACGGGATCGATCACGACCACGCTCGGATCGAAGGACTCGACGAGCCGGTGCATGTTCGCGAGGTGCATCTCCAGCCCGAAGAGCGTGGGGCGGGAGGCGTGGAACTGGAGCCGGCCCTGGTCGAGCCAGGGCTTCAGATCGAGGCCGATCGAGCGCATGTTGCGCACGAACTGGCCCTGCGACTCCTCGAAGGCGAAGTAGAGGCAACGCTCGCCGCGCCGGCAGGCGCTGTGGATCGCGTGCGCCGCAAGGCTCGACTTGCCCGTGCCCGGCGTCCCCGAGATCAGCACGCTCGACCCGCGGAAGATTCCCTTGCCGCCGAGCATGGCATCGAGGCGCGGCACGCCGGTCGACATGCGCTCCTCGGAGGCGGGGTGCGTCAGTCCGATCGAGGTCACGGGCACGACGGAGATGCCTCCGGCGTGGATGAGGAACGGATATTCGTTCGTCCCGTGCATCGTCCCGCGGTATTTGACGACACGCAGGTATCGCGTCGCAACCCGCTCGTGCACGCGTTGTTCGAGCAGGATCACGCAGTCCGAGACGTATTCCTCGATCCCGTGCCGGGTGAGGGTGCCGTCGCCGCGCTCGCCCGTGATGATTGCGGTGACGCCGCGATCTTTCAGCCAGCGGAAAAGCCTCCGGAACTCGGAGCGCAGGATGCCTTCGTTGCCGAGGGCCGAGAACAGCGTCTCCAGCGAGTCGATGACCACGCGTTTCGCCCCGACCGACGAGATCGCGTATTCGAGCCGCACGAAGAGGCCATTGAGGTCGTAGTCCCCGGTCTCGAGGATCTCGCTCCGCTCCACGTGCACGTAGTCGATCGCCAGCTTTTTGCTGGCGACGAGACCGTCGAGGTCGAATCCGAGGGAGGCGACGCTCTGCGTGAGCTCGACCGCGGTCTCCTCGAACGCCACGAATACCCCTGGCTCGCCATGCTCGGTCGCGCCGCGGACCAGGTACTCCAATGCAAAGAGCGTCTTGCCCGACCCGGCGCTGCCGCATACCAGAGTGGTGCGCCCCCTCGGGAGTCCCCCGACCGTGATTTCATCGAATCCCTTGATGCCGGTCGGGGACTTTGCCAGAACGTTCAACGATTTTCTTGTCTCGACTACACCTGTCTTCGACTCGTATGTGTCCATACGAACCCCAACTCCCGGACGAAATCATGTCAATCGTTCGGGCGCAGATCGATCCACGCCGAACGGCTCATGGCCGCCGATGGATCCCGCACCGGCTCCATCTGGGGCATATCTTTTCGTGGATTTGACCTTATTGCACAGAAATGAGCGCTGTGCAAGACAGGATACAGGTTGTCACGGTCATACATCCCCCATCCGTCACCAACGATGACAATATCGTAGGAGGACGAGGCAATGTTGTCGAAAGAAAATCGCTCCAGCTGTGTGGCTTAATCCTGCTTCACCTTCCGCAGGAGCTCCTTCGTCAGATTCTTCTGGTGGGACTCCAATGTACCACCGCCGATTTCCAGGAGCTTTGCGTCGCGCAGGAACCGCTCCACCTTGTACTCGTTACAGTATCCCCAGCCGCCGAGGACCTGCATCGCGTTGTCGGCGACTTCCTTGCCCACCGGCGCCGCGAAGAGTTTCGCCGCGTCCGTGCCGATGCGGTTGCGTTTGGCCGGGCCCACGTCCCGCGCCACGCTGTAGACGAGCGCCCGCGCGGCCTCGGTCTTCGCGTAACTCTCGCCGATGTAGCGCTGGATCTGTCCGTGCTCCGCGATCGACTTGCCGAAGCTCGTCCGCTCCGCCGCGTACCGCACCATGATGTCGAGACAACGATCCGCGATGCCGAGGCTCATCGCCGCCAGCGTGAGCCGCTCGATCTCGAGGTTGCGCATCATGTTGCGCACGCCCCCGCCCACCGTGCCGAGCACGTTCTCCGCGGGCACGAACACGTCGTCGAGCATGAACTCGCTCAAGGTGCTCGCGCGCATGCCCATCTTCTCGGTCTTCTTTCCGACGGAGAACCCAGGCGTGTTCCGCTCCACGACGAACGTCGTCACGTCGGCATCGACCTTCGCGTAGACGATGAACACGTCGGCATCGACCGCGTTCGTGATGAGCGCCTTGTGGCCCTTGAGCACGAACCCCTCGCCCTCGCGCCGCGCCGTGGTGCGCATCCCGAGCACGTCGGTGCCGCTCGACGGCTCCGTCATGCCCATCGCGCCGATCCACTCGCCCGAGATCACCTTGGACAGCCAGCGCTCGCGCTGCGCTGCGTTCGAGGCGTAGTAGAAGTTGTTCACGAACAGCACCGCGTGCGCGAGGTACGCGAGGCAGAAGCCCGGATCGCTCTTCGAGAGCTCGTGGTGCACGATCACCGCGCCCACGGCGTCCAGACCCGCGCCCCCGTCCTGCTCCGGGATCGTGAGCCCGAGCAGACCGAGCTCGCCGGCCTGCTTCAGCAAGGGAACGTTCAGCGTGCCCGTGCGATCATGCTCTTCCGCCTGCGGCTCCACCACGTCGCGGACGAAGTTCCGCACCATCTGGCGCAGCATCCGGTGCTCTTCGGTCGGGTTCTCGAGGTCGAAGACGACGTCGCTCATGCGCGGGACACTAGCACGAGAGGCTCCGAGAACGTCCCCATCCAACGCTCGGGGCTACGCCCGGACAAGCCGGGCTCCGCCCCCACCCCCGCGACGAACCTTCCCACTCCGGCCGGGCACGCCCTTCGCAACGCCTCGGAGCGATGCTGGTCTTCTGGGGACTCACCGTGGGCGCGTTCCTCGCCTGGCTGCTCGCCGTGACGGGCGTCTACGAAGCAGGCCCGTGGATCCATGTCCTGCTCGTCATCTCCATCGCCTTCGCCGTGACGGGACTCCTGTTCCGCCCGATCGGCCGGCGCTGAGAAAAACCGTTCCCCGCGCGGTGCGTCACGCCTATACCGGCGCCCGTGCGCCCCGAAAGCCTGTTTTTCCGGCCGGATGAGCTCGCCCCGAAGGGCCCGGCCGACCGCCCCTCCGTGACCGTCCGCTGGCTCGGCACGGCGGGCTTCGAGATCACCTGCGAGGACCACGTCCTCCTGCTCGATCCCTACGTCACGCGCGCCTCGCTCGCCCGATGCATCACCTCCCCGCTCGCCCCGGACCTCGGCGCGATCGGACGCTACATCCGCCGCGCGGACGCGGTGATCGTCGGCCACACGCACTTCGACCACGCCCTCGACGTCCCCGTCATCGCCAAGCGCACCGGCGCGCGCGTCTTCGGCTCCCGCTCCGCCGCCGCGCTCTGCCGCGCCGCGGGCGTGCCCGAAGCCCGCGTCGAGGTGGTCGAGCGCGAGCCTGGACAAACGCCGATCGTCCGCGAAGTCGGCCCGTTCCGCCTGCGCTTCGTCCCGAGCGCGCACTCGCGCTTCGCTCTCGGCCGCGTGCCGTTCCCGGGCGACATCGACGACTGCGACGCCGTCCCCGTCCGCACCGAGGGCTACCGCTGCGGGGCCGTCTTCCGCGTGGAAATCGAGGTCGCGGGCCGCACGATCGTGCACCTCGGCAGCGCCGAGCTCTTGCCCGACGAGCCCGCGCCGCGGCACGTCGACCTGCTCCTGCTCTGCGTGGCGGGCTGGCGCAGCGGCGTCGACCTGCCCGAGCGCGTGATGCGCGCCGTCGCGCCCGAAACCGTGCTCCTCTCGCACTGGGACGATTTCTTCCGGCCGCTGCACGAGCCCGTGCACGTCCTGCCAGCCGTCGGCATGGCCCCGCTCGCCGAGCGGCTCACGCGCGCGTCGCGGGACGTGCGCGTCGGCGCGCTCCCGCTGCTCGGCGACCTCTTCCTTTGACCTGAAAGGATTCCCTCTCCCCAACCCCTCTGAGAGGGGCAGGGGGTGAGGGTCTTTCCGCCTACTCGCGCGCCCGGATCGCCGCGTTCCCGTCGGGCGCGTGATAGACCTCGATGAGCCGCGACGTCACGAGATGCTCGAGCATGCGGCGGCGCGCGTCGGGCGACGGATCGAGCCGGTTCGACTGCCATCGCGTCACGAAGTAGTTCGCCCCGACGTAGCCGTTGCGCAGCCTGCGCTCGGCGGCGCGCAGCTCCTCGATGAACACCGACTCGTCGTCGGACGGCTCGTACGAGGGCGGCGCCGGTTCGGGCGCGTCCGGGTCGGCGTCGTGCGGGTCTTCGCACTCGTCGTGCGTCGGTTCGCGCGGCACCGTTCCTGCGGGCGGCGTGGGCACGGCGGGGGGAATGTCCTCGCTCGCCCAGCGCGGCTCGGGCCCGGGCGGCGCGGGCGCGCCGGAGCCCTCGGTATCCTCGAAAAACGAGATCCCTTCGAGCAGATCGATGTGATCGAACGCTGCCTTGCGCAGCCGCGTCGACAGCCCCGCGCGCCCCCACGTCGACACGTATGCCTGGCGGCCGAGCTGCCGCACGCCTTCGACGGCCGGCGCGTGATCGGAGTCGCCCGAGACGAGCACGAGCACGTCGAACGCGTTGACGGCCGCGAGGCGCAGCATGTCCGCGACCATCGAGGTGTCGACCTCTTTTTCCTGTGTATACCGGTTCTCGGCCCCGCAAGCCGCACACTGGAACATCGTCGTTTTGCGGGGGAAACGCTTCACGAAAAAGCCGGGCTGCACTTCGAGCATGTCGAGGAAGCCTGCGAGCTTCTTCTGCCCTTCGGTCACCGCGGCCGATCCGATCTCGATGCCGGTATAGTAATAAGCGCCCCAAAGCAGCGATCCGCCCACGCGTTCGACGAGCCAGCGCGAGAGTTTGGGAAACGCGAGCCTTCGGCCTCCCGCCTCGTCACGCCAACCGGAGTGGAAATTCTTGCCGTCGAAGAAAATACAGACGCGCATCACACCGCCGCTCGAAACAAAGAATCCGTCGCCCCTTCGAGATGCCGATCACGGCCATTGACGATCCCATCACGCGATCGCGGGGGCGGGGTGTCTTAGTCCGAGGCTCCGCGTCCGGTCAACCCGCTTTCTCGGCCGAAAAAAACGGCTTGTGCGACGCAGGGCTCCTGCCCACCGGGCCCGCTCACGCTTTCGCCGTCATCGTAGTGTTATGGTCGGCCGTACCCTGGTCCGACGACGTGGCGCTCCGTCCCGCTTGCAGGTCTTTGGGAGCCCCCAAACGATCTCGACTCGCGCTCTTGCCTCTGCTGGGTATTCTTGGGGGCGCATGCCCGGTCCTGCCCTCGATCTGTCGCTCGCGCTCGATGTCCGGAGTGTCCCTCCGGGCACCACGCAGCGCGCGCACCTCGTCATCGAGGTTTCGGCCGCGCTCCCCGAGGATGAACGGCACGAGCGGCCGCCCCTCGCGCTGGTGTTCGCCATCGATGTCTCCGCGTCGATGTGGGGTCAGCCGATGGAGCAAGTCGTGCGCTCCATCGAGCGGATGGTGGAGCTGCTCGATCCCACCGATCGCGTGGGGATCGTCTCGTTCTCCGAAGGCGCGGAGATCGTCGCGGAGCTCGAGCAGCTCGACGCGCCCGCGCGGCGCAGGCTCGCGGGCAGCTTGCGGCGCATCGATCCCGAGGGCGGCACCGACATGGAGAGCGGCCTGCGCACGAGCCGCAGCGCGCTCGGCCCGCGCGTGCCCGCGGAGCGACGTGGCATCCTCCTGCTCAGCGACGGCGATCCGACGCTCGGGGATCGTCGGCCCGAGGCGCTCGCCGAGATCGCAGCCACGTTCCGCTCGGATGCAACGGTCTCCACGCTCGGCTACGGCGAAGAGCACAACGAAGACATCCTGCGGCGCATCGCGGTCGCGGGCGGCGGCCAGTATTATTATGTGCGGGATCCGGCGCTCTGCGCGACCGAGCTCGCGCTCGCCGTGGGCGCGACGGGCGACGCGGTCGCCGAGGGCGTGTCGGTCGACGTTTCGCCTGCGCGCGGCGTCGACATCATCCGCATCGCGGGCGACGTGCGCGTGCGCAAGACCATGGGCGCGGCGCGCGTGGAGCTGCCGGACCTCCAGCCGGGCGAACACGCGTCGCTGATCGTCGAGGTCGCGATCGAGCCCGGCGCCTCGGCGAACGGGCCCTTCGAGGTCGTGCGCGCGCGCCTCGCGCATCGCCGCCCGGGCGCTTCGGACGTGCACGTCCTCGAGCGCGCGATCGGCGCCTTCGTGCAGGACGGCGTGCCCGAGCGCGACCCTTCGGCGCGGGCGCGGGTGCTCGTCGCGCTCGCGGAGGAGGCGCGCACCGCGGCGCGCGTGCTTGCGGATCAGAGCTCGTTCGAGCTGGCGGCGGCGCTGCTCCGGCGCGCGGTGGACGGCATGCGCGCGGAGGCTGATCTGCTGGGGTTCGGGGCGCAGGACGCCGAAGGCGATCCGGAGCCCCGAGCGTGGAACGACGAGGACGGCACGCCGCTCGGCGAAACGATCGCGCAGCTCGCGGAGGAGGCGGAGGTCCTCGCGAAGAAGCCGAACCCTGCGGCGTATCGCCTCTTCCGCAAGGCCCAGGCGGGCCGCGCCGCGGCGGCTTCACGCCGCGCGGGCGCAAGCCAGGCGGGCCCTCTCAGCCGCCGCGCCATGGCCACCATCGCGGGAAACCTCCCCCGCGCCCGCCTGCTCGTCGTGCAAGGCAATGGCCCGAACGATGGGTATCGCCTCGAAGGCACCACGATCACAATCGGCCAGACAAACCACGCGCAGATCCGCCTCGAAGGCAAGGACGTCGCGCGCGAGCATTGCTCGATCGTGGGGCAGGATGGCAGGTTTTGGCTGACCGACCTCGGCGGCGGCAGCGGCACGCTCGTCAATGGCAAGAAGATCACGGCGCCGGCGGCGCTCAAGCCTGGGGACGTGATCGGGGTCGGTGAGTTCGAGCTCAAATACGAAGAAGAACGATAGTGGAAAGGCCCCTCCGGGCCTCGCGCGTTTCCGTCCTTTGCTTCCCATGCGCCTCGATTCTCGCCCTGCCTTCCTCGTTGCCGCTCTCACGCTGATCACCGCGGCATCCTTCGCCGCGTGCAGCTCCTCCGAGAACAAACCCACCGGCGGACAGGCCGTGCCGAGCACGACAGAGGCCGCTCCCGTGGGGTCCACGATGCCCGTGGTCACGGAGGCGGTCGCGGAGGCGGACGCGGGCACGGACGCGGGCGCGGAAGCGGACGCTTCCACGGCAGCGATTGCCGACGCGGGCGCGGACGCGGAGGCTGACGGCGGAACCCCGCCCGTTTGTCCTTCCGGCATGATCAAGATCGGCCGTTACTGCGTCGACCGCTGGGAGGCGCACCTCGCCACGAAGACCGCGGACGGCGCCATCACGCCCTGGCCCCATTACGATCGCCCCGAGAAGGGCACGTTTTACCTCGCCATGAGCGCGCCCGACGTCTACCCGCAGGCCTACATCAGCCGCGTCGAGGCCGCCGAGGCTTGCGCGCACGCGGGCAAACGCCTGTGCAGCCGCGCCGAATGGACGCGCGCCTGCAAGGGCCGCATGGGCTACCGGTATCCGTACGGCAACAACGGCAAGCGTGGCGCTTGCAATACCGGCAAGCTCCACCTCCTCGAGAGATTTTACGGCCGGAGCCGCGGCGCCTGGACGTACGAGGTCTTCAACGACCCGAGGCTCGACCGCGAGCCCGGCTTCCTCGCCAAGTCGGGCGCGTACGCGACCTGCGGCAGCGACGAAGGCGTCTTCGACATGGTCGGCAACCTGCACGAGTGGGTGAGCGACGCCGTCGACTCCGATATCGAGGACGTCCTCGCGCGGGACGAGGTCGAGCGGAAGAAGCAGCCCTGGAAAGTGGGAAATGGCATCTTCATGGGCGGGTTTTTCAGCACCACCCAGGAGCACGGCCCGGGCTGCTCGTTCACCACGGTCGCCCACGAGCCGGCCTACCACGACTATTCGACGGGATTCCGCTGCTGCATGGACGCGCCCGGGGCCGAGAGGAGGCCCCGTACGAAGAAGCGCTAGTTCGACTGCGTATCGGGCGCGGCCGGGCCGTCCGGCGTGGCCGTCCCAGGCGCTTCGTTCGTGACGGGTGCGATCGGCCCCGTGGGCGTTTTGGGCGGTTTGTCCTTGGGCAGAGGCTCGCGACAGGCGGCGGCGAGCGTCAGGGCGGCGAGCAGCAGGGTCTTCGGGACGACGGATCGCATACCTCCGATGTGACGAGACCCGCCTGCCTCGTCAATCGGGCAACATCGACGATTTCAGGGCGCCGGAAACGCCCCGGGCGGCGCGGCTGGCGGTGCGGCGAGCGGGGGTGCGGCGCCGGGCGGGGGCGGGGGAGGGGGCTCGCTCGGCGCGGGCTTGCGGGCGCGCTCGTCCTCGACCAGCTTCACGAGCTGTTTTTGCAGCGACATGCGCAGATCGATCCATTGCTCCTCGGCGTAGTCCTTGGGGCCCTTCGCGTAAATCGTCGCGTACGGCTCTCCGCGCGTATCCTCCTCGGAGAGGTGGCCGTAGAGGTAACCATTTCGCACATCCACGACGAATGCCTCGACGTACCCTTTCACCTGGGTATCGACGAACGGCACGAAGAAGATGGGCACGAGCAGCGAGACCGTGGCGACGAGGGGATTGACGCCCTGGTTGCGGTAGCCGTGGTCCACGATGACGAGCACGTCGGTGTTCGCGCGGGCCGCCAGCAAGCGGAGCTTCTTCAAGGAGATCTCGCGCGGCGGTTCGTAGGAATACCCGTTTCCATTCCCTTCGGAAAGCCGCCGCTGGCCGGTGACGAACAAGGACGGAATTCGATAGATGCTGGTGACGCCGGGCAGCTTGCCGAACACTTTCTCCAGGTCCTCGGCGACGTCCGGGTCGAGCGTGTAATAGGCGAGCCGGATCGCGCCGGGGGGCATCTGGGGCCGAGCTTCGAAGGCCTTGCGGATGTCCTCGTCGTCGATCTCGACCTCGCGATCCATCTCGAAACTGGTGTTTCGGGACGGCACGTAGCTGGCGCCGCAGCCCTCGAGGCCGGTGAGCGCGAGGGCGCAGAGAGCGAGAGGTGCGAGGCGACGCATCGGAAATCCTTTCGGTGGGCGGAGAACGGGGCCCGTCCGGCGAGCTTACACGTGCCTCCTCGCGAAGCGCTACGCCCTGATCCCCCTTCCGTTCCGCCGAAATTCATGCTCACCATGGGCAAGCATGGCCGAAGCCCTGTCCGAACGTGGGCATTGGAAAGAGTCCTGGAAGACGGACGCCTGGGAGCTCCTCATGACGAGCCCTGCGCATGGCGTGTTTTTCACCCGCGTCTCCGGGCATGCGGACCTCGACTGCGCGCTCCACGTGATGCGCGCGTTCGACCGCCTCGCCGCGCTCACGCTGGGCGACATCGAGGTCTTCCACGACTGGGAGCACGTCACGGGCTACGACAGCATCGTGCGGCAGGAATTCGTGCGCTGGGCGCAGGAGCACCCGAAGCAGGGAGAGGCGCACATCCTGGTGAAGTCGCGTATCGTGGCGATGGGCGTTTCGGTCGCGAACGTCGCGCTTGGCGGCAGGCTCAAGGCGTATGCCGACCGCCCCAAGTTCGAGCGGGCCCGGACCGAGACGATCGCCAGCAAGCGCAGGGCCTCGATTCCGGGCTAACGCGGTCGTCACCCCGTCTTCGTTTCCTCTTCGGGTTTTTTCTTCCCACCTGAATTCCGCTTCGCCAAACGCCTCATCCTCGCCTTCTCCGCGGCGTCGCTCACCGGCTTGCGGATCTGCTCGACGTGCTCCGCCGTCGCTTTGGTGCGCTCCAGCGCGCCGAGGACGAGCTCGACGGTACGGACCTAGGTCCGCATCCGTCGCCGCACTTCGGCGGCCGGAATCTCTTCTTTCGCCGCGGCCACGGCCGTCATCGATTTCTTCTGCTCCACCGCGCCGAGCGACGCGCCGACCGTGCCAATTTGAAGGACGAGATCGAGCGCCGAGACATTTGGGAGGACGCGGATCTGCTCGAGCACGCCGGAGAGCTCCTTCTTGGCGAGCTGCGCCATCTGCACGGCATTGCCTGCCTCGCTCTCGTAGGACGCCTTGACGACCTCGAGCCCCGTGGGCAGGAGCTTTTCATGGGCGGCATCGATGGCCTCGGCGAGCGCGACATCCGGAGGATCCTGGCCGAGAAGGGCCTCCTTCGCGGCGCGCAGCCCGAAATGCAGGGCGCGCTGGAGGTGATCATGGCGGGAGTCGAGCGCTTTGGCCTGGTCGGAGAGGGCGCGCAAGGCCGTCTCCGCGGAGCTGCCCGCGCGCGCGTTCACGAGGGCGCCGTGATCCTCCTCCACGCGAGGCAGGAGGGGCGCGAGCTCGGCGATGCCGAGGAAGACGGGCTTCAAGGCGCCGGTCCATTGTTCGGTGATGGCGATCATCTCACCGATGTCGAGGTCGTTCAGGAACTGCATGAGGTCACGTTCACGGGTCCCGATGTTCGCGCGCAACGTCGAGGTAATGTCGAGGATCGGGGTCCAGGTCGACGCCGATAAGCGATGTACACCGCGGCTAGCTCCTGCGACGTTGAAGACACCAGGCATTGAACAGTTATCGCTGTTCGGGCAGATGGAGGCTCAATCGGATTTCGACGCTGGCAAGATGTGCCGCAAGCCGTGGGCGTGGCTTTTGCGGCATGTGGTTGCGATTGACGTGACGGTGTGTCCCGGTGGCTTTGCCAAAGACATGCTCGGAGAGGAGCGCGCTTTTCAATGGCGCGAAAAGAGGCGCTCGCTCCTCCGCGCGGAGATCGACGCACTGTGCTTCCGTGCATATGCTCTGCAGCGCGGCGACGTCGAGTACGTGCTGGATGCGCTCGACAAGGTGAGGGAGCGCGACGAACGTGAGCTCGGTACATACCGGACGAGAGCGCTGGTCCTCGACATCTACGATCGCATGCAACGCGCCATCGACACCGGCGAACCTTACCAGACCCTGCTCGATCCGCCGCCCGCCGATCCCCGCGTCGCCCACCCACCGCGCGAGACGAAGAGCTGAGGCTTTCCGAAGCGCTTTGCCTGGGAAAAGAAGGCGAAGGAGGGGCCTGCCCGCGCCCAGGCTATGGCCTGCCCTTCCATCGAGCTTCGCTGCGTCGACGGTAAGCGGAGCTCGCGCGTCGGCGTGAGCGACGAAATCCTGCTCTCGGCGCGACGGCCGCTCGGGCGCCCTGTCCGGAACGGGCACGCGCCGATCTGCGTGATCGGTGGCCCGTTTTTCCTATCCCTTCCCTCCTGCCGGGCGCCGGGGGGGACGGGAATCCTGGTTTGTCTCAGGCGCCCATCACCGATTTGGAGCAGAATGTCATGTACAGGAAGATCGCGGTCGTCCTTCTCGCTGGCACCACCCCCGCCTGCTTGCTGATGATGCCACCCGGCATGGTATCCGAGGGGACGCCCGCGCAGAACCCGCTGGTCAGTGGTGCGCCGCTCGAAGCACGGAGCAAGGGCAAGATCGGGGTCGTCAGCGAGCCGGACTGCAACGTGTGGCCGTTCGAGGACACGATGACGGTCAAGGCGAGCGAGAGCGAGGTCTGCGTGACCGCGCTCCAGCACAAGGACGCACCGCCGGGATGGACCGGCGAGCCGACCGCCAACAGCAGCGAGGGCTACAGCGTGTCGAGCGGCGCGGAGCGTGGCTACATCGACGCGCGCAAGACGCGCGCGTCGAAAGTCGGATCGTGCTTCAACAAGGGATTCAACAAGCAAGTCGCGATCTGGGCATTCGAATACGAGGGCTGCACACCGAACAACGGGGTCCTGACCAAGGCGTCCCCATCCTTGCGCGTCGGCGACGCGTCGTGGACCTTCCCGGCGCCGGCCGCGACCGAGCCGGCGACCAGCGCCGCGGCGAAGCCGTGATCACGCGCCCGCGGTCCTGCTCCTGCGTGTAACGTCCTTGACGCGGACGAGAGAATCGAGAGTATTTCCCCTCCCCAGATGCCCGGCCGTCCTTACCGCGAGCCCGCTCCGATCGACCCCGGCCCCGCTCCGGAGCCGACAGCGGCGCTGGCCCGCCTCGGCAGCCTACGCTCCGTCCACGCCCCGCCGCCCCTCCACCGCGCCCTCCTCGGCCCGATCCTGATCGCGGGCCTCGTCGTCGGCGTGGGTGCCGCGGTGGGCGGGCCGCTCGCCATCGTGGCGCCCTTCGGGGCGGCCACGCTCGTCCTCCTCGCCTGGTCGCCGCTCCGCACCCGCGGCTTCTCGGCGGCGCTCCACGCCCACGGGCTTTTGATCACACAGGCGGGTGTGCGCCGGCCCGTCGCGTTCGAGGACGTGAACGAGGTGTGGTTCGAGATCGACCGGCTCCAGGGCCAGGCGGGAGCGAGTCTCCTGGCCATTCGTCTGGTCGATTTCGATGGCGAGGTCCACCGCTTGCCGCTCGGGGTCAGCGCCGCCGCTGCGCTCGCCGACGGCGTGCTGCGCGCCTGCTCGGGGCCGCTCCTCACCGAGGCACGACAGGCGCTCGCCGAAGGGGAGACGCTCACGTTCGGGCACATCCAGCTCGATCGGGCGGGGATCACCGTCGCCGGTGCACGGATCGCATGGCAAGAGGTCCGGCTCGCTGTCGTCCAGCGGGGCAAGGTCTATCTCTATCGCCGGTGGCCGATCTTCTCCTGGCGCACGCTGAGCCTCGCCCGCATCCCCAACCCCACCGTGTTCGTCCGTCTGCTCATGGCGAGCGTGCCCAGGGTGCGCGTCGACGATCAGATCATCGTGCCCTTCGCCTCCGGGGACGAGGCGGTACGCGCCCAGGCAGCGGAGGCGGCGAAAGGAGGGGTCGAGCTCGGCCTGCAGAACATGCTCATCGGCGGCGTCTTTTTCCTCGCCGGGCTCGCCATTACCTGGGCCACCTACTCACGGCATGGCGACACATACATCCTCGCATACGGGCCCATCCTCTTCGGCGCCGTCCGCTTCTACCAGGGCCTCGCCGCGTACCGCTCCGGGCCTCGACGCTGAATGCAGCCGCAGAACGCCCTCCATGCAGCCGCCCTTGGAGCGCCTGGGAAGCGAGGGAACGTGCTCCTCGCGGCGCCGGGGCGCGGTCAACGCTCCACCGCGCCGATATCCGGGTTCGTCCGGGGCTTCGCCCAGAAATCCAGGGGAGGGGCCTTTGCGGGATCCGCCTTGTCGAGGAGCGGCGACCCTTCCCCGGGGGCGGGCGGGACCGAGGCGGTGAGCAGCGGATCGGCGGTCACGTAACCGGGCCCTGGGACCGCGCTCCCGGCATAGTTGGTGGTATTGCCGGAGAGCGCGTTGTTGCCGAAGGTCGCGGCGGTGCCGGCATACAGGTCCACGCCCACGTCGTTGCCGCGGATGAGGTTGTTGAAATAGCCGAGCTCGAGTGTCTGCAGGAAGAAGTAGGTATTGATCCCGGTGCCGTTGTTCGTGATCGTGTTGTTCGTGAGCGACACGCGGGTCACCTTGCCGGAATTGCTGCAGCACGTGGTGGCCACGATCTCGGCGCCGATCGCGGAGTCGTGCAGGTAGCTGTTGGTCACTTTCGCCACGACGCCCATTCCGGTGGTGCCGTCGCTTTGCACGCGCAGCGCCCCCTGCTGGGCGCTCGAGATGTCGCAGCCATCGACGGTCACGGTCTCGTGGACAGCGCTTTGGACGATGACGATGTCGAGGCCAGGCGTGGTCATCCCCTGCAGGGTGCAGGCCCGGATCACGACCGGCGGGTACGCGGTCACCCTCAGCCCGTCCGTGACCGTGATCCCCTCGAAGACGAGCCCCTCGCCGTCGGGCGTGAGCCCCGCGCCGACCTTGACGTGACCCTGGAGGGTGACCTTGTCCGCGGCGGCGCCGCGGATCGTGAGGAGCGAAGTATGGAGGTTATCGATGGTGACGTCCTCGGTGTACGTCCCGGGTTTGACGCAGATCGTCCCGCCGAGCTGCTCGAGCGCGCTCACCGCGGACTGGATGGTCGCATAGTCGCCGGGCACGGATACGCCGTCGCAGGTGAACTCGCATTCGCCCGCGACGCAGGCCTGATCGGCGCGGCACGTGGGGTCGGGGCACGCGCCGCCCTGTCCGCCGCCCTCGCCGCCCTGTCCGCCGCCCTCGCCGCCCTGTCCGCCGCCCTCGCCGCCCTGTCCGCCGCCCTCGCCGCCCTGTCCGCCGCCCTCGCCGCCCTGTCCGCCGCCCTCGCCGCCCTGTCCCCCGGCGCCGCCGCTCCCGACAGGCGGGGTCATGCCTCCAGAGCCACCCGTGCCCGTGCCTCCGGAGCCGCCCGCGCCGGTGGTCCCCTTCCCGGGATCGTTCGAGCATGCGCCTGCCCAAAGCCCCAATGCAACCACAACGAGCGCACGTGTCTTCACCGTCATTCTCCGTCGCAATGTCCTCAACACCTCCGTTCGGACAGGGACCCCGGGCGGCCGTCGCGCCGGGAGCAGGATTTCGTCGCTCGCGCCGGCGGCGGTGACGCGGTTCACCCTGAGCGCTGCTTGACCTTTTCCGATCTCCCGAGGTGCAATCCTGGGTACCCCCCATGAAGCGGAACATCCTCGGGCCGATCCTCCCTTTGCTACCAGCGATCGGGCTTGGCGCGGGCTGCTCCAGCTTGACCCTCAGCGGGTCCTTCGACGAGACGCGCAGCACCGGGCCGGCCGTGCAGGTGACCGATATCCACGGGGGAACCAGAACCGCGCAATGCCCCTCGCGAGAGGCGCCGGCCTCGTGCCCCTTCCACGATATCCGCTGCCGTTTCGACGACCGGGGCTGCGAGATCTGCGTCTGTGAACAGTGACGACGGTCGATCGCGCGTTCACCGCGCGGAGGCGCATTTGGGGTGCAGACTGGCGACCCACCACGCCGCGCGCGTCTCACGATCTTGCCCGGGGACGACGTCGTTCCCAGGGCCGACGAGAGCGCTGGCGACGACCCGCGCACGCGCGCAGTCGCCCGCCCGAGCGAAGCAGGTCATCAGGCCCGACCGGGCGCCAGCTACGGTGCTTGGCGTCGGCGCCGTCGAACCGCGCTCGCCGATGGCTTGTTCGAGTTGCGCGGCGAGCTGCTCGCAGTGCGCGACCGTGTAGGGCGCTAGAGTCGCCTGCATCGACACGGCGAGCACGCGCTCTTCGGCGGAGGCCCGGCTCGTGTCGTCCGCGGGGCAGTATTGCAACCTCAACCGCTTCACCGTTTCATCGTCGTTGCCGGCGGCGCGCATGCGCTGCGCGCCTTGCTCGCATTTGCCGGCGCGCATCTCGCACAAGGCGCGCGTCTGGGTCGTGTAGCTGGCGAGCGCCGGGTCGAGCTTCTCGGCCCGCTCGATGAGCTCCAGGCACTCTTTGCCGTTCAGCCCGCGGTAGAACCCCAACGTCGCCTTCTGCAAAAGCTTGAAGGCCTCCTCCCTGTCGCTGCCCGACGCGCGAGGCGCGCCGGAACCGGCTGCCGGAGCGATCATCGCCGCAAAGCGCGCGCTCGCGGGCGGGACGCGCGGTGAGCGCACCGGCGGCTGCGGAGAAGAGGCCGGCGCCGCCGTGAGCGTGGAAGACGCTTCGGGCGCTGCCACGCTCGGCGCGGACGCGGCGGTGTGCTCGGTCGTATCGACGTCGTTTCCAGGGGCGGTGCTCGTGGGTATCGGGCGATCGCGCCACGAGCCGGCCGCGGCGAGCGTCGCGAGGGCGACGCCGACGAGCGCGAAGGAGACCACGCGTGCCCGTCCCGGATCGGCCACGGGACGCGCTTCGAGCGAGGCAACGAGCGCCGCGACCAGCGCCTCCACGTCGCGGTGGCGGGCGGCAGGGTCGATCGCGATCGCGCGGGCAAGGGCTTCCCACAACGCAGGCTCCGGGCCGGCGCTCCCCCACCGCTCGCGGCCGAGGCGCGCGAGCTCCGCGGCCGCCGTGCCCGCCTCCGGACGTTCGCCCGTGAGCGCTTCGACCAGACAGAGCCCGAGCGCGAACTGATCGACCGCCGGGCCCACCTCGCCGTCGCGCTGCTCGGGCGCCATGTACGCCCGCGTGCCGGCCAGGCAGGCTCGTTGATCCGCGCTCACCGCGAGCCCGAAATCGGCGACGCGCACGCGCCCGTCCTCGCCGAGCAGGAGGTTCGCGGGCTTGATGTCGCGGTGCGTGAGGCCCGCCGCGTGAATGGCGGCGAGGCCACGGCCGGCCTGCACGTAGGCCTCGACGCGCTTGCGGAAGCCGGCCGCGCCCTCCGGCCAGGCCTTGTCGAGCGTCGCCCCCTCGACGTACTCGGCCGCGAGGAAGACGGCGCCGCCCTCGACGCCGACGTCGAACACGGTGAGCACGTTGGGGTGCGTGACCTTCGCGAGCGCGCGCGCCTCCGCCGCGAGCCGCTCGGCGGCGCCGGCCTGGTCCGGCCGCGTCAGCTTGAGCGCCACGCGGCGCCCGAGCGCCGGATCCCAGCCCACGTACACGACCCCCATGCCGCCCGCGCCGACGACCCCGCGGATCTCGTAGCGACCGAGGCTCCGAGCTTCGTGCGACGGGCGGGGCTCCTCCGCGTGGTGCTCGCTCGCCGCCCCGCCGTGGCGGACGCCGAGCACGCGCCCCAGCGCGACGAGGGCGCGGCGGCAGGCGGCGCAGCCGTCGAGGTGACGCTCGAACGCGTCGCGCTCGGGCGCGTCGGCATGCCCTTCGATGAATTCGCAGAGGGCCTCGGTATCGGGGCAGGACGCGGGCGGCGGGCTCATTCTTCCCGGGCGAGCAGGCGCGATAGGCTCAGATCGAGGTTGCTCTCGACGAGGCGCAGGATGCTGTCGAGCTCGGTGCCGGAGGTGCGCAGCGAGCGCGCGAGCTCCACCCGCGTCGCGTCCACGAGCCGCTGTCGCGCTTGCACCGTGCGCCGCGCCGCCGTCGCGCGGTGGACGCCGAGGCACGCCGCCACCTCGTCGCAGCCCAGGCCGTCGAGGACCGACAGACGCAGCACGAGCCGCTCCGCCGGCGCGAGCTGCGCGATCGCGTGCGCGAACGCGACGCGGAACGCATCGCGATAGTGCACCTTGAGGAAATCCAGCTCCACGTCGTGGCCGTCGGCGACGGCCTCGAGCGCGTCGCCCCCGGCCTCGATCTCGCGCCGCTCGCTCTCTGCGGCGTTCACGAAGGCGCGCACGGCCGCGACGCGCAGCCAGTTCTCCAGAAACCCGCGGCCCGAGTATCCGGCGATACGCGGCTCCGCGCCCGGTCCCGCGACGAAGAGCCGCTCGCGCAGGATCTGGCGGAGCTCGGCGCGGCGATCTTCGCTCGGCGCGAAGCGGGCGGCGACGGCGTCGATCACGCTGCCGAAGCGCCGCTCGAGCTCTGCGACGGCGCCCGGCGAGCCGGCGGCGCAGGCGCAGGCGAGATAGAAATCATCGGCCCGGATGCGGGCGAGCGCGGCCTCGGGATCGGGCGCTGCGGCGAGGTGACGATCGAGGTGGGCGAGGAAGACGCAATCGTCGAGGCCGAGCTCGGGCCAGGCCGTTCGGCCCGCGGCCGCGAGCGCCAGTCGTGCGTCCTTCGCGTGCATCCCGACGCGGGCCAGGCAAGCAGAGCCCTGCCGGGGGCGCAAGCGACGAAATCCTGCTCTTGGGGGTACCAGGCGCGGCGCGCGCGCAGGGCGCAGGGCGCAGCCCAGTGTTCATGGTGAGAATCTCCTTTCTCGAGCTCCATGCTCCAGCAATGATGATGCCGGCCGTTCGCAAAGGATATTTACCGTGATCAACGGCGTTCCTGAGCGGCCGAGTCATGGATCCACGAAGCGGGCAGCTCGGCATGCGCGCCCTCGGCCGCGTGCTCCGCGAGCGCGAACGTTCCTCGCACGTGCGAGGCGCTGCGCGCTCTCCTCGGCACGACGGCGGCCCTCTTCGGCGCGCGATCATCCGACCGCGGGGCGCTCGAGGCCGCGCTGCGCAAGGCGAGCGATCTGCGGAACACCCAGCGCAGACTCGCCGGATTGGAAGAGCTCGCGGCGCTGGGGCCGCCCGCGAAGCCAGCCGACCGCGAGCGGGTCGCCAAGGCGCTCGCGCTGGTGCGAGAAGAGAGCGACGACCGCGACCTGAAATTCATCGCTGGCGTGCTGCGAGTGCTGGTGTAGTCGATTGACGTGACGCCTCAGGGCGGGAAGCGGGGCTCCGCGCTGTGTAAAAGGACACGGTTGACCGCCGCGTGAGAAGCGTGCTCCGCACCCGAGGAGGCGGAAATCCTGGTTTCTTTGTCCTACATGCTGACGTCATGGCAACCGCACTCATCATCGGCGACATCCAGCGCGGCATCACCGGCGCCTACCCGTTCGCGCGGCAGGTCGTTCCACCGCTGACCGACCTCCTCCCGCGCGCCAGATCCGCCGGCGTGCTGGTGGTGTTCATACGCACCGCCTTCCGCGTCAACCGGGCGGATCTCCCGCCGGGTAATGCATTGTTCTCCGCCTTCTTCGAAGCGGGGGATATCTTCCACGAGGGGACGGCCGGAACCGAGATCGACCTACCGGTGCACGACGAGGACGTCGTTGTGCTGAAACGCCGGGCAAGCGCTTTCGCCGGGACAGACCTGGATCTCGTGCTGCGTGCCCATGCCGTCGACACCATCGCCGTCGCCGGAGTGGCCACCAGTGCAATGGTCGCCGCAACCTGTTACGACGCAGCCGATCGGGGGTATCGGGTCACCGTGCTCCGCGATGGCTGCGCGGACAGCGACCCCACCGTCCACGAATTCTTCATGGATAAGGTCTTTCCCAGCCGTGCGGCCGAAGTCGTGCCGTGTGCCGGGTGGCTGGTCGACGAGCGGTGGCACGCCGGAAGCGGTACCGACAGGAAAACCCGAGGAGAGGGGGCGGGCGCGAAACAGACGTAGAAGATGAACCCGAGGAGCGGAGAGGGATCCGAGAGCGGCCATGATCGCCGTCCCCAGGAGCTGCATCGGAGCCGGTAGAGGACCCGAGGGCAGACCTGAGGAACGGCTTGCGGAGCTCTGGGTGTGAAGTCGGACCTGGAGGCGGACCTGGGGAGGGGTTCGGGTCGAGGGATGACCACGCAGACGCGTGCTCACGGGCACGCAACCGCTCCAGGGCAGCGCGTGCTCGGCCGCGGACAAGGGATGGGCAGGCAGGCGCAGCCGCCGCCCACCACAACGAATACGGAGCAGTTCGTCCGGCTGCCCGGAACGCACCGCGCCCCGGCGCCGCCCCAGCGGGCGCAGGGGTCAGGTCGCCTCACCGGAATGAGGGAGCGCTCCGCGAGAGCCCTCTCCACTTCGGAATCTCCTTCCCTTTCGATGAGCGCGCCTTTGTCGCTCGCGATGTCATCGTCGCAGTCCGAGGACAGGCTCCCTTCTTCTTTTGCCAACAAGCTCACTTCCTGAGCCTCAGGATCCATGCCCATTTCACCACTATCGCAGGAGAACGAGAAGAACCCCAGGATGCCGAATGTACCCAATCGCAGTGCTGATAGCCGCATGGCAGACCTCCCTGCACCTTACAATGGCAACATAAGCCCGCGGGGGCCTCGCGGCGCGCGTCGATGTGCGAATATGCTGAGAAGGTTGCCTATTTCAGCGGGTGCCGCGGGAGGCGGACCCGGGGAGGGGTTCGGGTCGACGCGCCGACCGTCATCCAGCCGCGGTGAGTTGAATAGGGGTCACGAGGCGGCGTCCAAGGCGGCATGCTTACCTACTCCACGCTAGGTCCACGTCTTCGCCGCCCGCTTTTCGCGGGCCTGTTTACCGCGATCGCCGTCACGCACGCGTCCATCGCGCTGGCCGATCCGATCGAATTGAGCGCGCCGATCGACGTCGGCGCGACGCTCCCCGCGATATCCGAGTCTCCGGACGGCGAGGCCGAGTTCCTCGACGAGCGTCGCGACGACTACGCGGTCGCGGTGCACGGCTCGTCGATGCTCGTCACGTGGGTCGAAGGCGTGCGCGATCTCTACGCCGCGATCGTGGACGCCGAGCAGGGCGTCGTCGTCCCGCGGTTCCTCGTCTATTCGGCAGAGACGCGACTCTACGCGGTGCGCGCGGTCTTCGCGGACGGCGCGTATCGCATCGCGGTCGGAGACCAAGAGGGGCTTTACACCGGCACACGTCTGTTCGCGGTCGACGAAGCGGGGGCGGTGGGGGACCCCGAAACGTACGGGCTCGAGGAGCAGGGCCTCGTCGAGTGCGGTCCGCTCGCGCTCGAGGCGCGGAGCACCGGCCTCGTGCTCTCGTGCGCGAATGGTCCCGTCGCCGCGCTCCCGAAGGCAGGGGAGCCGAGTACGCTGTTCTGGCCGACCAGCTTGCCGCTCATCGACATCGCATGTCGAGCCGCTCCGTGCGTCGCGGGCTTCCAGCTGAACGATTCGAATCCGCTGCGGAACGTCGCGCTGGTCACGCTCGACGACGCGAACACGGATCCGAAGCCGACGTTCCTCGGCTTCCGCGACGCGAACTACGCGCGCATCGCGGTGGCCCTCACCGGCGCCGGGACGCTCGCCGTCTCGTGGTCGTACATCCTCCCGCCCGGCAGCCAGAACGGAGAAAACCGCGAGCATATCCACGGGTGGTTCCTCGCCGCGGACGGCTCGATCCGCACGCTGGACAATCTCGCGGAGGCGCCGGGGATCCGCGACCCACGGCTCGCGACGAATGGCACGAGCATCGCGCTCGCGTATCGTACGAACGGCGGCGGCTCGTCGATCGTCGCGCTCGACGCGGACGGAGCGCCCCGCGGAGAGACGGCGGTGATCTCGACCCAGCCATCGCTCGATATTCGTCTCGCGGCGTCGTCCGACGGCTCGTACGCGCTCGCGTACGACGACGGCGCGAGGCTGTTCGTGCGAACGGCGCGTCTCGACCCGAAGGGCGAGGACCCCGGACCGGGCGGGGGGACACCGACACCGACGGAGACGAGCAGCGGGTGCGCGGTGGCCGGGGGCGGAGCGTCGTCCTCGGCGGGCGTCGCGCTCGCCGTCGCGTTCGGCGCCTCGCTCATCGTGCGTCGACGGCGGCGACGGGGCGTTTCTACCCTGCCGGGTTGACGCCCGATCCCGGCGCCTCCTTCAGGGCTCCGCGTCCTTGCAGCACCGCACCCCCGTCGAATAATCGAGATAACTCCGCGGGTGGGCCGTCACCACCGCGTCGCAGCCCGACCGCGTCGATCGCGCATAAAAACCGCCCGCGAACGCCCCGCTGCCTTCGTCCACCCACTCGTCCAGGTTGCCGACCATATCGTAAATCGCGTCGTTCCCCCAGCGGCTCCGGCACGCCGGCGTCGCGCCCGTCCTCCGGAACAGCGGCGCCTCCCCGGCCCGCACGTGATTCAAGCGTGGATCGAGGTGCCCGATCGACGCATTGTCATGCAAAATGGCCGCCGGGTGCGCCTCGCGGAACACGTTGCACGCCCCCTCCACGTACGTATCCCCGTACGGAAAGGGCGTATCGTCCTGCCCCCGGCAAGCCAAGACGAACTCCGGCAGCGTGCACAGCCGCTTCCCGGACGCCGCGCAGGCGCTCTCCGCCACGAGCCCCGTCAAATACCCGTTGGGCCGGGCCAATCGCCGCGGCACCGCCATCACATCGAGCTTCTGCCCCCGCTGCCACCCCGGCAAAAACGGAAGCGGCATCGCCCGCGCGTGCACGCTGCCCATGCGGCTCCGCCCCGTCGACCAATCCCCCAGCGTGATCTCCAGCAGATTCGGCGTCACCGGGAAATCGGGCGAAAGCGCCTCCCTGCTCGCCGCGTCCACGATCGTCGCCTCGAATCGGTCCACGCAGAGCTTCCCCTGCACGAGCACCATCTCCGGCGGACACGGCCTTGGCGCCGCCGCCTTCACCTCCTCCGCGTCCTCCGCCGCCTCCGCGCCCGCCCGCTCCACGGCCGCCGCGAGCCCCCGCACGAGCCCCACTTCCGGCACCACGTCTCGCCCCTCGGCGCGCGTCCCGAACCACCGCAGCGACCCATCCGCCGCCCACCCCGGCTCCCCCACGACGCACGTCCCCGGCGCCGAAAGCGCTTCCACCTCGACGAACCCTCCCGGCTTCATCGACGGATAAAACCGCGGCCCCGGCGACCCATCCTGACAAATCCCCGCCGCCCCTCCTTCCGGCCACGCCGCCGCCCCGACCTCGCGCCCCTCCTCGTCCAGCCAAACCGCGTACCGCCGCCCCTCATCCGACAGAATCGCTCCGCCCCCGGGCAGCCCCGACAAACGCACCCCGAGCTCCCCGGCCCGCACCTTCAGCGACGTCTTTGCCACCGGCCCGAGCCGCCCTGCCGCGTCCACCACGAACGCCACCACCTCCTCGTCCGAGCCCACCCCCACGCCCGCCACGATCGCCCCGCCCGCGGCCCGCTCCACCGCGGCAAACCCTGCCCGCACCGGCGACGCCGCGCTCCGCGCCCGCCCATCCGACAGCGCCGGCGCCCCCACCTTCCCCTCCTCGGACAACCCCGCCACGTGCAGCCGCCCCCCGGACAGCTCCATCAACAGCCCCTTCGCCTTTCCCCCCACCATTACCGCCCCGTCCGGCCAAACCCGACCCCGCCAGACCTCCGCCGTCCCGCCCGTCGGCCAAACCCGCCCCACATCCCCCCGCGCCACCCACACCGCCGCCCCGACCTTCCCGATCCCCGCCACCGCGCCTGCGCCCCGCCCCCCCGCAAAAATCTCCTCTTTCGACAAACCCTCCCGCACCCCATCCCCCTCCAGCACCCGCACCCGCCCTCCGGCCAGCGCCACCCCCGTACCATCCGGCCAAACCTTGGCCCAATGCACCCGCCCCCGCCGCGCCGGAAACGCTACCCCCTCCTCCCGCAAACTCCCATCCCGCCCGGCCGATCGGAGCCCCCGCCCATCACCCGTCGTAAAAAATGCCCGCTCCCCGGCCCACACCACGAGCCCCACATCATTGCGCGCCTGCCCCCCCACCCGCCGAGGCTCCGCCTGCAAAATCTTCTCGAACCCCACCCCCGCGCCCGGCTCGATCGCACACTCCCCCCGCCCAAGCTTCGCCGCCGCCCCCCCGAACCAGCTCACCTCACAACTCCCGCCCCGCGCCACCGGCTGCGTCAACAGCCCCACCCGCGTCCCTCCGACCAACCGCGGCGCATAAAACCCCTTCAGCGCCCCCCATTCCAGCTCCCCCTCCACCACCTTCGCCCGACTCTTCCCCTCGAACCTCCCATCCTCCCCGATCACCCCCCCACCAATCGCGGCCCACCCCATTCCCGTCGCCTTCGTTCCCGCCGACGGTTTGGCGCTCTCATACCAAACGATCTCCACCCCTCGCGCCGACCCTCGCGCATCCACCACCCCCATCCCCTCGAGCGGCGGGACAAACCGTAACCCCGTCGCCTTCGCCTCCCCCTCGAAAACCCCCTCCCGCGACACCCACCGCACCGTCACCTCCACCGTCGGCTTCGGCGCAGCCTTCTTCACCACCTCTTTTTTCTTCCCCCCGCCCTTCTTGCCGCCCTTCCCATTCCCCTTCTTCACCACCGCCGGCGTCTTGCGATTCTGGACGAGGCGCGGGGACGCTTCTTTTTTGGGGGCGGGGGTGGTGGGTCCTGTTGTTTGAGGGGCCGCAGGCCCCGAGTTCGGGGGGACTGCCCCCGAAGCCCCCACCGTCTCCACCGAGATCAGCGCCACCCGCTCCCCGCTCACCGCAACCGCTTTCACGTCCCCGACCCGCTCACACCCTCGGATCTCCGCCACCTCCGACGCCCGATCGAACACCGACAAACACAACCGATCCCCACCCACCGACGTCACGAGCGCCCGCTTCCCGTCGCTCCGCGTAAAAGCCAGCACCACGTTTTCATCGACGAGCCGCACGATCGGCCCCATCCGCCCCGATTCCTCCACCCACCGCGCATACCCCTCGGGCTCGCCCGCCGCCTGCGACACCAGAAGCGCCGCCGCCTCCCCGAAGACCGGCTCCACCGACATCGGCAAACCCGCTTCCTCCGCCGCACCCAGCGGAAGCCGCGTCACCTGCGCCCCAGCGGCCGAGCTCGGCTTCCCTGCCTCCGGCGCCTGCCGCCCGCTCGTTTGCCCGCCTCTGCTCGGCTGATGCGTGTCACGTACGCTCGCGCCCGAGCAAGCGGAGCTTCCAACAAGCAGCCAGAGCAGCAGAAGACTCGGGCCTTTTTGCACACGGAAAGAGAGGGGGAGGCGCGCCACGATCGCGCCCACCTTAACGCGGAGTTTGCCGGGCGTGCAGGAAGAGCAGCACGGGCGCGTCGCGACCCTGGACGGCGACCGCGTGCACGCCCTGCCGGTCCTGAGGTGTCCTCGCCGCACGTGCTCGGGGGCACGTCGGCTGCAATGCCCGGTGAGCGGCAGGGGGCTTTTCCGGATCACGAGGGGCTCTCTTTCGAGGCCTTTCCGCGTTCGGAGGCGAAGCCTCTACCTCTCAGGAGGACTTTCGATGACGAAGACCATGCAGCTCACGATGCTCGGTGCCGCGGCCCTCATGACCCTCGGCGTGGGATGCGGGCGTGGCGAGAAACCCGCGCAGAGTGCGCAGCAGCGGCCGACGCCGGCCTTCGAGGCCGCCGTCCCCGCGGAGCAGGGCCAGGCGGGCCAGTATGGCCAGGGCCAGGCGGGGCAGTGGGGCCAGGGCCAGGCGGGCCAGGGCCAGGGCCAGGCGGGGCAGGGCCAGGCGGGCCAGGGCCAGGCGCAGGGTCAGGCGGGCCAGTGGGGCCAGGGCATGGGCATGATGAGCGAGCAGGAGATGTGCTCCTCGTTCGTCCAGCACTCGAACCTCCGCGTCGAGGACATCGAGGGCGGCGTCGCGATCATCGCGACCCCGAAGTCGGGCGTGGACCTCTCTACCCTGCGCGGCGATGCGCTCCACATCGCGTACACGATGAGCCCACCGGCCGGCGAACAGCGCGCGGCGCGGCCCACGAGCGCGTCGGAGCGTTGCGCCCTCTTCGACCTCGGCCAGACGGCGGGTCGCTCGGGCGTCATGGAGCAGGCCAACGAGATCCGGATCATCCTGCTCGCCCAGGACACGACCGGCGTCCCCGCCCTGCGTAACCAGGCGCGTGGCTTCGTGCGCCAGTGGGGCCAGGAGGGGGTTCAGAGCGGTCAAGGCGGCCAGCCCCAGAACCGCTGAACCGGGGCTCCGCTCCGGATCGAGCAGGGTGGGGGCGAGCTGCCCCCGCCCTGCTTTCCTTTTCTGGCCCTCGACCTGCCCGAAAAGGTTCGCTACCCTGAGCTCGTCATGAGCAAGAAGCTGGACGAGGAGCTCGCGCAGGCGGCCGGGATTGGACGGGACGACGATGGGCCGGCGGCGATGCCTCCGCTCACGGTGCCTCAGCCGGCCGAGAAGGCTCGACCGAAGAACAGCAGCATGGGCCTCTTGATCACGCTGCTCGTCATGGGCGGCGGGCTCGTCAGCCTCTTCATGTTCGGCTTCAAGGAAGCGGCCATTTATGCGACGCCCGTCGATCAGCTCCTCGCGCAGCAGGACAAACTGATGGGCCGCAAGGTCCGCGTCGAGGGCGAGCTCGTGCCGGGCACCCTCGAAAAGCGCGACAAGCCTTGCGAGTATCGCTTCACCATTCATGGCAAGGACGGCAAGCAAACCTTGCCCGTCCGGTATCCGCAGTGCGTCATTCCCGACACGTTCCGCGACGTACCCGCGGGCGGCGTGCAGGTCACGGTCGAGGGCTCGCTCAAGTCGGCGACCGATTTCGAGGCCACGCTCGTCATGGCGAAGTGCACCTCGAAGTACGATCCCAAGACCCACGAGATGAAGCAGGGCGAGGGGCAGGGCATGCCGATCAACTGATCGGATCGGCTCCACGCGAAAACGCCGGGCTCCAGAAGGGGCCCGGCGTTTTTCATTTCATTCGGGTTCGGCTTGGCCTCGCCGCGGCGCGGGGGCCGGGGGCATCTCTTCGGGGGGCATCGCGGGCGAGGGCATGGGCTCGCTCGGGGTGGGTTTGTCGGCGGGCTCCGGGGGCGGCGGCGCCTCGCGCGGCGGCTCCACGGGCTTCGGCTCGGCTGTGGCGGGCGCGCGGGCCGGTTCCTCGTCGCCCTTCTCCTTCGCTGTCGACATGCCCACGGGCAGCCCGGGCTTCTTCGACGGGAACGGCGAGTCGCCCTTGCCGCGGCCACGACCTGCGGCCGGGCCGTCGGTCGAGTGGGGATCGAACCGCATCCGCGACAGCGCGCCGTGCGCGTGCCAGCCGTAGAACCCGTCTTGCCGTTTGGACTTCTTGATCTTCGGATCGGCCAGCTCGAACAGCGATGGCGCGTTCGAGCCCGGCGCGCCGAGCAGCGACTTCGTCAGATCGCTCTTGTTGCGGTAGGCGTCGGTGAACTTGAAGCGCACGTAGAGGTCGGCCGTCGAGTTGTTCCACGGCTCGCGCACGTTCACCTTCCCGTCGCCGGCGAGCTCGAGATCGGACCCGTTGGCTTCGAGCTTCGTGACCTTGAGGACGCCTTCCTTCGCCTCGGCCGCGATCACGAGATCGCCGAGCTTCGCCTCGGGCAGCGCGATCTGGCCTTTGATCTTCGACTTCCCGTCGCCGACGGCCATCTCGGCGATCGTCAGATCGAGCGCGCCGTTTGCCTTGCTGAACTTCCCACCTTCGGCGGTGAGCTCGAACGTCCCCTTCGCGACGCCTTTCACGGGCACGCCGAGGAAGTCCTTGATCACGTCGACCTTCCCGAGGTTCACGCCTTCGAGCTCGACCTCCATCGGCCCGCTCGAACCGCCGACGGGCACCGTGCCGTTGAGCTCGCCGTCGAAGGCGCGGGCCCAGAACTTGACGCGCACGCGGCCGAGGAAGAGCGGCAGGATCTGCAGCCGCGCCTCCACCGCGTCGATCTCGATCACGCTCTCCTTCGGTGCGGGTTTGTCCTTGTCGGCCCCGCTGCCGAAGGGCCCTGCCGCGGACGACGACGCGTCGTCGCTCGGGGGCAGATAGAGCCGCACGCCCGTCGCCTCGACGCCTGTGAACCAGTACGAATCGAGCTCGTCGATCTCGATCCGCTGCCCCGCGCTTTTGCCTTTTTGCGCGGCCTGGAACTCGGCGACGAGGCGGTCTTTCAGCCGATCCCAGGGGAAGGCCAGATAAAAGAAAAGCCCGAGGCAGAGGCAATAAAGTGCCGGGTAGGCCAGGAATTTTGCGATGCGCAGGAGACGGGCCTTCACGGTGTCTTCTCCTCCTCGGCCGTATCCTTCGACTCGCCCTTGTCCTTGTCCTTGTCTTTTTCTTTCGCGTCGGGCTTTCGGTCGTAGGCGCTCACGCCGAGCTCCACCTCGTACGAGTCCGGCTCACCGGCGCGCGGGCGGATGTTGAGGCGCGTCACCGCGACGGCGTGGCCCGATTGCTCGATCTTCTCGATCGTCTTCACGAGCGCCAGCATCCCCACCTTGTGCATTTTCACCACGGTCAGCCGCTCGGTGTACTTCTTCCCGTGCGGGACCTCGGGTTTGTCTTGCGCGTCCGCGATCGTGATCCCGTTCTGCTTCGCGGCGTCCTCGATGAAGCCGGCGAGTGCGGGGGCGGGGCGGCCATAACGCGCGAGCAGGGCGTCTTGCTTCGCCTTGCGCTCGGCGACCGAGAGGCGCGCTTTGTAGACCTCGTCGATGAGGGCGCGGATCTCGTCGTTCTCGGTGCGCGACGAGCTCACCGCGCTCCAGGCGTAGATCGGCACGGCGAGCACGA
Organism: Polyangium jinanense; assembly: GCF_028435265.1. Lineage (GTDB taxonomy): Bacteria > Myxococcota_A > Polyangia > Polyangiales > Polyangiaceae > Polyangium > Polyangium jinanense. Next base: position 885,071 of record NZ_JAGTJK010000001.1, read on the forward strand.
CGAGCGCCGCCACGATGCCGGCGAGGACGCCGAGCAGTTTGCGCTCGCGTGGCTCGAGTTTCTCCAGGCGCTCCGCGAACGTCACTTCTCTTCCTCCTTGCCGGCCGCGGGCGAGGACGTGTCCGCCGCGTCAGCGGTGCCCGAGGGTTTTGTCGTCTTCTTCTTCTTATCCTCGCACTTCACGTCGAGCTCGAGCACGTATTTCTGTTTGCCCTCGCTGAACTGGGCCGTGCGGCTGATCTTCACGTCCTTGAAGCACTTGTGCTCCTTCATCTTGTCCGCGATCGCCTGCGCGTCGGGGATCGAGGGCACGGTGCCTTGAATCGAGACGTGGCCGCGGTTCACGTCGAACTCGAGGACGTCGTGCGTGATCTCTTTCGGCACGACCTCCGAGAGTTTCACCATGACGTCGAATGCGTCCGCGCGCGGCAGCGGATCCTCGTCGGCGCTGCCGGGGCCCTTGTCGAGCATGCTGCGCGCCTTTTCGGGCTCCTTCGTCTCCTCTTCGAAGACGTCACCCGTGGCCGTTTCGAGCCGCGAGAGCAGCATTTCTTTTTCGGCCGTGAGGCTTCGATGCTGCGCGAGCAGGCTGAAGACGAAGCTCACGACGACCGCGGCGCCGAGGCCTGCGAGGAGCGGGATTTTTTCGCGAAGGAACGGATAACTGCGCGCGGCGGCGAGGTCGCCCTGGCGCAGGTTGAGGCCACGCGCCTTGCCGGCGAGGCCCATCGCGAGGCCAATCGCCTTCGCGAAGCGCGGGAGCATTGCCTCTTGCTCGGCCGTGACGCCTTCGAGGCGCGGCTTCGGCAAGGGCAGGATCGTGATGCCGAGCTCGGTCGAGAGAAACGCCTCTGCGCCCTGCGCGCTCGCGCCGCCGCCGACGAGATACATGCCCGCGAGCGGGCCGCCGCCCGAGGCGCGGAAGGCCGCGAGGGTTTGTCGCAATTCACGCGAGAGCGCGGGCGCGCTCCCGGGCAAACCGAGCGTGCCGCGCGAGAGCGTGCGCGCGAAGACCGGGTCGCCGCCGCGCAGGATCACGATGTCGCTCGTGGCCTCGCCGAGATCGAGGATCGCGACGGGCAGCGCCGCCTCGCCCGCGGGGGCCTCTTTTCCGAACGGTTTTTCGATTTCGGGCATGACGCCCGCGAGGTTCGCGAGCGGCAGGGCGCCCGTGCCGACGCGCTCGGGCTCCATGCCGAGCGCCTCGCGCACGACCTCGATGCGCGCCTTGACGTCCTCGATGCGCGCGATGGCCGCGAAGATCGGCACGGTGTCGCCGCCCGGGTTCTTGTCCATGCGATAATCGAACACCGCGTCCGTGATCTCGAACGGGATCAGGGATTCGAGCTCGAAGGGCAGGACGTTGTCGATCTCCTTCACCGCCGAGGTCGGCAGGTCGATCGACCGGAAGAACGTCCGCTCGCCCGAGATCGCGATGGACATCGCGTCGGCCTTGAGGCCGCCCACGGCGGCGCGGATGGCGTCGATTTCGAGGCCCGTGACGGGCGCCTCGCCGAGGGCCTCGAGCGTGATCTTGCGGTACGAGAGGCGCAGGAGCGCCGCCCTGACCACCGCTTTGCCGACGTCGATACCGAGGATTTTGGACATCGTGATGCTCTCTCGAGGAAACTATTCGATACGATAATAGACGATCTTGCCGAGCGGGTTCGTGGCGAGCGCTTGCATCGGATCGACGATCCCCGTGCCCGAGCTGCCGGACGTGGAACCCGTGGGGGTCCCGCCCTGCGGGTTCTGCCCCGTCGTCGACCCGGTTTGCGTGCCGCCCGTGAGCGGATTGACGCCGCGCGTGTCCACGACGGCGTGGACGCGCACGCGCGTCGTGCGCTTGCGGCCGGGAACCACGCCCTCGGCGTAAATGCTGAAGACCTTGCTCGTGACGGTGAATTGCTTGTTCGCGCCCGCGTTGAGCCCGCACGGCAGGCCTGCCTGCGCGAGCAGCGGCGTGAGCATCGGCCCGAGCATCGCGCCGAGCGGCCCGGGGACGGTGCCCGATTTGAGGAGATTGGGGAAATCGGCCGGCTTCGAGAAAATGGGGATCGGGAACGTCTTGAGGACGCCGAGGAGGCCGAGGAACTGTGCCTGGATGTTCGGGTCGGTGCAAAGGGGAATGCCCTGCGACGCGTTCGATTGCGTCGCGCCCGCGCCGCCCGAGCAGACGGAGCAAGCCGCCGCGAGCAGGGTCTGCGGGTTCGCGGTGTTCACGTTGACCGCTTTCTGGCCCCAGACCGTGAGCGTGCGTGATTTCGGATCGTCCGGGTTCGGCTCGACGAACGTCGCCCAGAAGTCGTCGCCGACGCCGCGGATGAGGCGCAGCTCCTCGAGCGAGTCGTACGCGGCGTTCTTGCGGCGATATTCGAGGCCGATCGTCTGGTAAAAGTTGTCCTCGGCGCCCGTGGCTCCTTGGGCTTGCGAGCCGACATAGCAGGTCGAGAGGACCTCGTCCTGATCGGCCCAGTCGGTCATCGCGCCGCAGATCGTCTGCATCGTCGAAAACTGGCCGTCGGGGTCCATGCCCTCGAACATCGGCGCGTATTGCGGGCCCTGCATGTGGCTGACGAGCAATCGTTCGAGATCGATGTCCTGGATCGGCGCGGCCCGGTTGACGTTGATCTTCGAATCCTCGTCGACGATCTTCACCGTGAACGAGCCGCCCGTGAGGCCGAGGCCCTTGCTCTGCGAGGTGTCGACGCCGAGCATCCCCCCGAACGTGGCCATGCCGGTTTCGTCGTTGAAGGGGCCGAGCGCGATATCGGTGAACTCCCAGACGGGGAGCTGCTTGAACGGCAAGGGCAGAGGGACGCTCGTGCGGATCGTCGGCTCGGAGGCAATCAGCAAGCGCGACAGATTCACGGCGCTCTTCGCCAGGTATTCGGCCTTGAGCGCGTCCCGATCCGCGAGCGCCGACGCGAGCTCGGAGGTCGTCTCCTGCTGCAATTCGGTGAGAAACACCGTGAGCACGGTGATCGCGCCGAGCACCATGAGCAATGCGACGCCGCGGCGCTCTCGTTTGCGCCTGCGGAGCCTCTTGGCCTCTTTTTCGCGGATCGGCTCGTTCATGGCTCAGTTCGCGAAATCGAGGGCGAGCTGCATCGCGGGGGAGACGCGCGAGCGGAGGACGATCGGCTTGCCGCCGGGGCCGCCATTCAGCACGAGCGTGATGAGGACCTGCTGGGGAAGACGCCACGGCTGGCCGGTGACCTGCGTCGTGTCCCAGGTGTCGACCCATTCGGAGATGGTGTCGTCGAAATACTGGATGTCGAAGCTCTGCACGTCCTCGACGAGGACGTTCACGACGCCGCCCTTTTGCGGCTCCATGTCGAGGTATTTGTCCTCGCGCCGGACGAGATCCATCGTGCCGGCCTCGTTCCGCGCGCCGAAATAGCCGATCTCGCATTGATCGGACTCGTGCGCGTCGCGGGCGAGGCGGCGGTGCGCAAAGGAGGTGAAATCGAGGCGATCGAACGTGCCCTCGTCCTGGCCGATGAACCCGGTCTTGCGGACCTGCTGCGAGATCATCGTGGAGCTGTTCGTGTAATCGCCGTGCTTCGAGACGAACGCCGCCTGGATCTCGCGCGCCATGCGTTGCATGGCGGCGCGGCCCTGGTGGTAGCGGTCGTTCATCCCCGAGATGCCCTTGCGCGAGCGGGACATGCCGTCGAACGCGCCATAAATGAGCGAGCCAATGAGGGCGAGGACGCCAATCGAGACCATCGCCTCGAGGAGCGTGAGGCCACGAATCGAAGCACGACGACGCGACTTCATCGGCCCATGCCTCCTCCCGGGAACGTGGGACGGCCGCCGAACGGATTGTTACCGCCGCCCGTGGGGCCGCCGCCCGTGAGATTGCCGCCGCCCGTGGAATTGCTGCCGCCCGTGGGGTTCATCAGGGCGTCGACGGCGTCGAGCTGGTCGTTCGTGACGAGCGTCGGCTTCGGGTTCGTCACCCATTGCACGACGTCGAACGAATGCTCGCGGGTGCCCTCGGTCCACGTGACCGTGAGCGTGACGCGGCGGGTGTTCATCTCGAAAATCGCCTTGAGCGCAGGATACACGAACGTGCCGACGAGCTGGAGCATGCCGCCGAGCGCATCCGCGCCCGTGGCGCCGCCGAGCGCGCCCGCGACGTCGCCGAGTCCGCCGCCCGCAAGGTCGCCCGTGGCCGGAGGCGTCGCGCCGCCGGCGAGGCCGAGCAGGCCTCCCATGGCGCCGAGCCCGCCCGCGGCGCCCGAGGCGCCCGAGGGATTCGCGCCGCCATTTTGCGGCGACGAAAGATCGAGGCCGGTGTCGAGCTCCATTTCGCCGAGCTTCGGCTCGGGGAACTGCGGCTTTTCGATCTTCCACGAGCACTTGAGGTTCGGCGTCTCGTCGCCCTCGCAGCAAGGGCCGCTCTCGATCACCTCGAGCTCCTGGAACCCTTCGCGGAAAAGCGTCTCCTCGATTTCGCCCATCTTGCAGCGGGCGAGGGAGGTGGCGACGCTCAGGTTCCGCGCGTGGGACGAGGCGGAGAATGCGCCCGCCTGCGCCGAGAGGATCGCGGTCAGACCGAGGCCCAGGATCGCGACGGCGACCATGACCTCGAGCAGCGTGAATCCTCTCCGTTTCATATCGAACCTCCCCGAACCCCTCAGAAACCGGAATCGCTGGCTTCCGATTCCTCGGATTCGTCGCGCGGCCTCTGCATTTCGACGCGCCCCTTCTGGAGCGCGGTCTTGCCCGTCAGCGGCGAGACGAGCACCGTCATGATGTCGCGCTCCGGATCCGCTTCTGCCGGATTGCCGAGCACGACCTGGATCGCCGCCCGCTCCGTCTGCCCCCCGGGCCAGAAATAAAGATACGCGCGATCCTCCTCGATCGGCCCCTCTTGATGCGAGGTGTCGACCGAGAGGAATCGCACGCCGTCGGCGAGGTCCTTGCCTGGCTTTCCGCCCTGCGGCTCGAATCCGAAGGCCTTCGTGGGCGTGAACGAGGGCCGCGGCGCGCGAGGCCCCTTCACGATCTTCTCGGCCTCTTCCATCGCCTTCTGCTCGATGTCCGTGGCGGCCGCGGCACCACCCGTCTTGTCTTTCTTGTCGACCGAGAGCTGGCCGCCGCCCTCCTCGAGGATCACCATCCGCTGCTCGAAATCGAAGACGAGCCGCACGGGTTTTCCGATCGCATTCGCGTGCCCATAGGCGATCCGCACCGCGCTGGCGATCATCACCGACGATTGCCTGAGCCGCGCGCGCTTGAGCGTCCCGAGCCCGACCACCGCCGTCCCCGTGACGAGGGTCATGATGGCCAGGGTGATCAGGACCTCCACCAGGGTCATGCCACGCCGGCCGCGCGATCGCGCGGAGGCGTGGCATGTCGCGAGAGGGGCGGAGGCGCGCGGCATCATTCGAGTCCTCGTCAGAGCGCCGCGACGCGCTTGATGTCGGCGTCTTTGAAGTCGTCCTTGACGTCGTCGGGCGAGTTTTCTTTGCGATCGCGGCCCGCCGAGATCACCGTGATCTCGTCGCCGTCGCATTGAATCTTGAACGGCGTGCCCCACGGGTCGTCCGTCTTCTTCGCGTCGATGTGCTTGCCCTCGACGAGCTCCTTGATCGTCGGACAGCCGCCGCTCGCGCTGTCGAGGTGCATGTACTGCTGCGCCGCGGTCTTGATGACGCCCGCGCTAAGCACCGCGCCGCGGATCTGGCTCTCCTTGTACCGCGGGAACACGAGCGCCGTCGCGCCGCCCGCGATGATCGCCATGATCGCGAGCACGATCAGGACCTCGACCAGCGTCACGCCCCGCGACGCCGCACGCTTCATCTTCCGGATTCGATTCGCTTTCACCTTCATGGTCCGTTCACTCCACGCGGTCGAGACCGCCGATTTCACCATCCGGCCCGTCGCTCGTGAGATCGTACCCCTCCGGGTCCTTCTGACCAGGGCAAACCAGCCGGAGCGGCCTGCCCCACGCGTCGATGGGGTCGATCCCGATATACCCCTCGGCTTTTAGCGCATCGAGCGACGCGGGGCACTTTCGCTCGTGATCCGCCCGATACGCATCGAGGCCCGCCCGGACGACGCCGATCGTGGCCATCGTGGAGCGTACGCCGGTCTTGCGGCGCTCACGCGCGCCGAGGAGGAGCAGGAGCGTGGCCATCCCGAGCGCGAGCGCGACGAGCTTCGCCCGCGCCATGCCGCGGCCGCGCAAAATTCCGCCGCCCCGCTCCCACGGGAACCAGATCGTCGTCTCTCTCTGCCTGCGCCGCGCCACGCCCCGATTCCCCCGTTAGCCTGCAAAACTCGACATCTGGATGAGCGGCATGAGGATCGAGAACGCGATGAACCCGACCGCGCCGCCCATGAACACGATCATGAGGGGTTCGAGCAGGCTCGTCAGCACGGTCACGCGAGTCTCGACCTCCAGATCGTACGCGGTCGAAACGTTCTCCAGCATCTCTTCGAGCTGACCGCTCTTCTCGCCGATCGTGATCATGTGCGTCACGATCGGCGGGAACTGGCCGCTGCGCTTCAAGGGCTCGGCGATGCTCTGGCCCTCACGGATCGAGCTGATCGCGTCGGCGATGACCTTCTCGAGGACGGCGTTGCCGAGGACGTTCTTGACGATGTCCATCGCGCCGAGCAGCGCGACGCCGGCGCTGAGCAGCGTGGCGAGCGTGCGCGAGAAGCGCGCGATCGCGATCATCTGCACGAGTTTGCCGACGATGGGCGCCTTGAGCAAAAAGCCGTGCCATTTCAGCCGGCCGGCCGGCGTGCGCTTCCAGCGCCGGAAGCCCCAGATGCCGCCCGCGAGCAGGCCGAGGACGAGCCACCAGTAGTTGCTCAAAAAGTCGGACGTGCCGATGAGCGTCGCCGTGTACCAGGGCAATGCCTGATCCATCGAGGCGAAGATCGAGGTCACGTTCGGCACGACCGCGACCATGAGCACCGAGACGAGCGAGACGCCGAGGATCGCCATCAGGATGGGATAAGCCATCGCCGAGCTGACCTTCGATGTGAGCTTCGCCTGGGACTCGAGGAACGCGGTGACGCGCTCGAGGACCTGCTGGAGCATGCCCGACGCCTCGCCGGCGCGGACCATGTTCACGTAGAGCGGCGGGAAGATCGAGGGGTGCTGTTCGAGCGCCTTGGCGAAGCTCGTACCCTCGCGGATCTGCTCGCGGACCTGCGTGAGCGCGCGCTTGAGCGACTCTTTCTCGACCTGATCGATGAGGGCCGTCAGCGATTCGAAGAGCGGAATGCCAGCCTTGAGCAGGGTCGCGAGCTGGCGCGTGACGACGGCGACGTCGTTCGTTGACGGGCGCTGCGTGAAGGCGAGGAGGTTGATCGATTTCTTGGTCTTCGCCGCGGCGGCCTTCTCCTCCGCGGCCGTCGTGAGAAGGATGCCGTCCTTGCGCAGGAGGACGCGGAGCGCCTTCGCGTTCTCCGCGTCGCGCACGCCCTTCACCGGCTTTCCGGTGGCGACGAGGATGCCTTTGTATTCGAAGACGGCCACGGCCCGCTCCTCCCTATTCGTCCACGATGATGTCTTCTTGGGTCGCGGCGAGCACTTCCTCGACCGTCGTCATACCCCTGAGGACCTTGCGCGCGCCGTCGTCGCGCATGGTGTCCATTCCCTGCGAGATCGCGACGCGCTTGACCGTCTGCGCGTCGGCGTTCTTGAGGATGAGCGGGCCGATCGCGTCGTCGATGACGAGCAGCTCGTAGATCCCGCGCCTCCCCACGAATCCCTTCTGCAAGCAGGCGTCGCAGCCGCCCGGCTTGAAGAAAACCGGCGAGCTGCCCATTTTCTGCCCGACGTATTCGTATTCGAGCCCGTGTACCGAATACCGCTGCGACGGGATGCGCTTCGCCTTCCAGGCGAGGCGCTCCGGGTCGAGGCCGAGCTGCTTGAGCTCGTAGGCCGTCGGCTGATACGGGACCTTGCATTGCTGGCAAAGCATGCGCACGAGGCGCTGCGCGAGGATGCCGATGACGCTGGAGCGCACGAGGAACGGCTCGATCTCCATCTCGACGAGGCGCGTGACGGCCGCGGCCGAGTCGTTCGTGTGGAGCGTCGAGAGCACGAGGTGACCCGTGAGCGAGGCGTGAATCGCGATCTCGGCGGTCTCCTTGTCGCGGATCTCGCCGACCATGATGACGTCCGGATCCTGGCGCAAGAATGCGCGGAGCGCGCTCGCGAACGTGAGGCCGATCGAGGGGTGGACGTGGACCTGGTGAATGCCGCCGATCTCGTACTCGACCGGATCCTCGGCCGTGAGGATGTTGCGGCTCGGATCGTTGATGCGGTTCAGGCACGCATAAAGCGTCGTCGTCTTGCCGCTGCCGGTCGGGCCCGTGACGAGGATGATGCCGTCGGGCCGATTGATGAGGTGATCCATGATCCCGTATTCGCGCGGGGCGAAGCCGAGATCGTCGAGGCCGAGGAGGATGCTCGTCTTGTGCAAGAGGCGCATGACGATGCGCTCGAAGCCGCGGCTCGTGGGGACCGTGGAGACGCGGATGTCGACGCTCTTGCCCGCGATCTTCAGCGTGATGCGCCCGTCCTGCGGGAGGCGCTTCTCGGCGATGTTGAGGCTCGCCATGATCTTCACGCGGGCGATGATCGGCGCCATGAACTGCTTCGAGGCGCGACGCGCCACGTAGAGCTCGCCGTCGATGCGATACCGCACGACGACGTCGCGCTCCTCGGGCTCGATGTGGATATCGCTCGCGCGCTCGCGGACGGCCTGCGCGAAGAGGCTGTTCACCCAGGCGATGATCGGCGCGTCGTCGTCCGAGTCGATGATGTCGACGAGGTTGTCTTCTTCCTCGTGCTTGTCGCCCTCGAGGTTCGATTGGCCCGCGTCGCGCTTCTCCCAGATGCGGTTGATCGCCTCGTGGACGTGATTGCGCGTCGCGACCGAGATCTCCACGGGCTTCGCGAAGATCGCGCGGACGTCGTCGACCGCCAGCGTATCGAGCGGATCGGCGACGACCGCGTGCACGGAGGTGTCGTCCTCGAAGATGGGCAGGATGAAGCGCTGCTTCGCATACGTGATGGGCAGGCGCGAGGCGACGTCGAATTTGACCTGATCGACGTCGATCTTCGGCATGAAATCGAGGCCCATCTCGGTCGCGAGCGCGCGCGCGATCTTGTCCTCGCCCGCGATGTTCGAGGAGACGATGAGCTCCGTGAGGGACTGGCCGCGCTCGCGTACGGTCTCGAAGAGCGGCGCGAGCTTCTGCGCGTCGACCACGCCGTGGCGGACCAGGATCTCGCCGACGTATTCTTCTCGGGCAACCTGGTTCATGCTCATTCCACGCGCTCCACGGGCCTCGGCGTAGCCGCGCCGGCCGGGCGGCGGCGCGGGGTGGGCGCAGCGGCACCGCCGCCGCCCGCCGCCGGGGGCGGCGTCGCGGTCTGCACGGCGCCGCCGCCGCCGTCGTCCCCGCCGCCGCGGATGGCGATGCTCGGCACCGCAATGGGTTGTCCGGGCTCATGCGTGCGCGCGCCCTTGGGTTTGGACTCTTCCTCGAGCCGCGCCCGCTCCGCCATCTTGATCTGCGATTGCCGGATGTCCTCGACGAGGCCATTGGCGCGCGCATAGTCCTTCGGGGGCTCCCAGCCGGAGTCGCCGAAGACGAAATATCGGTCGAGGAACTCCTGCCGCTCCTGCATCTTGCGCTCGAAGATCGCCCGGAGGTCGTCCTGATCCCGGATGATGTACGGGGTCAAGACGAGCAGGAGGTTCGTCTTCGACGTGGTCTTCTCCGTGGTGCGGAAGAGCGCGCCGAGGACGGGGATGTCGCCCAGGATGGGGATCTTCGTGCGCTTGTTGGTGACGGCGTCACGCATGAGGCCGCCGATCACCACGGTCTGCTGGTCGCGGACGACGAGCGTGGTCTTCGCATTGCGCTTGATGATCGTGACCGCCCCGAGGTCGCCGCCGGCCGGCGGGCCGAGCTCCGAGATACCCTCCGTGATCTCGAGCCGCACTTGATCGGAGTCATTGACGTGCGGCGTGACCTCGATCTTCGTACCGACGTCCTGGCGAGGCGCCGCGAAGCCGCCGCCGAGGCCGCCGAGGAGGCCGAGGCCGCCGAGGCCGCCCGCGGCCCCGCCCGCGCCGCCCGCCGCGCCGAGCATGCTGCCGAGCCCGCCGCCGATGTTGGTCTGGAGCGGGACGTTCTGGCCAATCTCGATCGTGGCCGGGATGTTGTCGGTCGCGAGGATGTGCGGCGTGGCGAGGACGTTCGAATCGTTGTCCGTCGCCATCGCGTGCATGATGACGCCGAACGCGGGGATCGAAATGCCCGTGCCGAGGAGGTTTGCCGACTCCGCGATGGTCGGGCCGCGGACGCCGAGCGCGAAGGCGCCGAGCTGGCTCGCGACCGATTGCGGCGCGAGCGCGGAGGTGAGCGGGGCATTGCCGCCGTAAACGATGCCGTCGCCGCTCGCGCCGTCGATGTCGACGGGCGAGGGCACGGGCGCGCCCATGTGCCAGCGGACGCCGGTGTCGTTCTTGCGGTCGACGTTCAGGTCCATGATGACGGCCTCGATGAAGACCTGGCGGCGCGGCTGATCGAGCTCGTCGATGACGCTGCGGAGCGCGGCGTAATCGCGGAGCGAGGAGGTGACGACGAGCTTGTTCGAGCCCTCGTCACACGTGATCTTGACCTGGCCCTCGAAAATGTCCTCCGTCGAGCCGGGGACGGGCGGGGCAGCCTGCGCGCCGCGGCGACTGCCGGTCGCGCCGCCGCCGGCGCCCGCCGCGCCGCCGAGGAGCTGGTTCAGTGTGCCCGAGAGGTCCTTGCAACCAGCGTGCTGGAGGGGCAATACGTGCATTTGCCCCTCGCCGGATTGCGGGACGTCCATGCGCTTGATGAGCTCGAGAAGGCGCATGTAATCGGGCTGGTTCGCCGTGATGACGAGCGAATTCGTGCGGTCGTCGGCGAGAATGCGCGCGCCGCCGCCACCCGCGCCGCCGCCCGCGCCGCCTCGGGCGCCGCCCTTGCCGCCCGCGCCGGGCTTGAGATCGAGGATCTCGTTCAATTTCATGGCGACATCGTTCGCCCCGGCATAATGGATCGGCTCGAACCAGATCTGATCGCCCGCGCCGCCGACGTCGATATCCTCGAGGATGCGGATCATGCGCTGCACGTTCGAGCCCGTGTCCGTCATGATGATCAGGTTGCCGGACGGGTGGACCGTGATGTCGCCCTCCTTCGATTTGAACTTCCCGAGGACGTTCGCCGCCTCGTTCGGATCGACGCTGGCGACGCGATACATGCGGGTGATGAAGCGATCCTCGGCGGGGACCGCGGTGCCGGCGCCGTAAATGGGGGTCGTCTGCGAGACGACGCCGGGGGTCTCGACGATCTTGAGGAAACGGCCGTGCGGAATGACAGTGAGGCCGTTCGTCTCGAGAATCGAGAGGAACGCGCTGTACGCCTCCTGGACCGTGACCTTGTCCGGCGAATACACCGTGGCTTTGATCTGGCGGAGCTTGCCGCCGTAAATGAAGCGCCGGCCGGTGATGTTGCTGATGGCCTTGACGAGCTCGTTGAGGTCGGCCTCCTCCAGATTGAAGGAGACCATGAAGTTGCCATTACGCGGCTTGAAATCGATTTCCTTCGGGCCCTGCTTGACGCCGGCCATGGGATCCTCGCCGACGACGGGCGCGGGGCCAAACGGCGCCGCAGCGCGCGGCGGCGGGCCGGGCGGGAAGCCAGGAGGATTGCCCGTATTCGGGCCGGCCCCGGCGCCGCCGGGCGCTGCCGGAGCGGCCGCCGCGGGCGCGCCGGGCGTCGGGGCGAGCTGCGGGCGCGCACCGGGCGTCTTGAGGACGGGGGCGCCGCGCGGCGGACCATTCTGCGCGGACGCGATCGCGGGTGCGGAGGCGCAGAGCAGCGCCGCGAAACCGAAGCCAAACCTTCCCAGGCGGGAGTTTCTGTAAGGCGTGTTCATGATCCTCGAATTCGATTCGGTCATTCGCTACGGAAGACTTCAGGGCGTGGCTTCAGCGGGCGCCTCGGCCGGGGCGGCCGGTTTGTTCCGCTTCGGGCGCGGGATCTTGCTGCTCGGTTTGCCCGGCGTCGCCGCCGCGATCTCGGCCGGTTTGTCCGAGCTCGACTCGCTCGCCTCGCTGGATTCGCCCCGGGCGGGCAAAACCGATTTCGCGATCGCGACGACGAGCAGGCTAGCAAGGGCGACGAAGCCGATCGAGCCCACGACGAACGTGCCCACATAGAGCAGCGTTCGCTGGAGCAGGCTCCCCTCGTTGAATGCAGGCAGCTTGAGCTTGGCCATCCCTCGGTCTCCCGTCTCGATGCCGTTCGTCGCGGAACCGTTCGTCCCGGTCACTTGATGTTGAAATCGATCGTCATCGGCTTGCCGCGGCGGTTGACGCTCACCTGGAGCTTGTCCGCGGTGCGGAGCCTCGCGTATGCCTCGAGCGCTTTTTGCGGGTCGCTCATCTCGAAGCCATTGATGGACTGGAGGCGGTCGCCATTCTCGAGGCCGAGTGTACCGAGCAGCGATTCCGGGCGCACGCCGAAGAGCCGGATCCCGACGACCTTGTCGCCCTCCTTTTCGGGTACGATGCGCGCCGACCGCATGAGCTCCGCCTGGTTCTCCAGGATCTGGTCGACGACCGAACGCTCGACGTCGAATTGATTTTCGCTGACCTTGTGAATCTTGTCCGCGATCTCCTTCGGAACAGCCTTTCCTTTGCCCTTCGGCTTCGGCGCCTCCGTGCTCGGCGCAGGCGAGGCGGACGCGAGCTTCTTCGGCGGCTCGCCGTGGACCTGCATCTGGCACCGCGAGCTGCCGCTCGTGAGCCACACGCGATCCCAGCCGATCCAGAAGATCTGGTGGCCCGAGACGTCGTCGCCGCGCCGGCGGAGCTGCGCTTTGCCGTCCGAGCCCGCAATGGCCGCGAACGACCAATCCGGATCCTCCGATTGCGTGATCAAAAGGACCTTGCCGATGTCGCAGACGGGATCGTTGTAGGGATCGCTGTTATCGGGCGCCGGCGCCTCGGGGGCGCTCGGGAGATCGAGGGGCTTGCCGTCGAGAGGGCCCGTGACGGAGTCGAACGGGTTGCGGCTCAGGATCGGCCCGGCGTTGACGGTGCGCTCCTGTCCGGAACTGCTGTGTGACGCGCCACTCTTGGGCGGCGGCGGCGGCGGTGGCATCGACGACGGATCGAGCAGCACGCTGCCGGCGACGAGCTCGCCCATTCCGGACGCCTGGAGATAGGCGGCGGAGGCGATCAAAAGGCAGATGACCGCGGGAAAGTAGCGCTTCAGGATCGCGTCGAGTCCCATGAGCCCAGCTCCGTACTAGCGAGAGACGTGCCAGCCCCGACCTTAGCGCTTCCCGCGCCTTTTTTCGCGCGGGAAGGCCACGATCGACAACGTGGCGAAGGGGGGAGGGTGGGGGCGGCGAGGATTGCCAAAGTGACAATCGGATTTTCAAGCGCCGGGGTAGCGCCGGTCTTCCCGGTGATCAACCTTCGATCTCTCCGAGCTTGCGATAGATCGTGCGGGTGGAGATCCCGAGGAGCTGGGCGGCGACGGATTTGTCGCCATGGGCGTAGCGGAGGGTCTCCCGGATGAGCCGGCGTTCGACCTCGTCGAGCGGGGTTCCGACCGAGAACGTGATCGTCTCGGGGGCGGCGGCGAGGCTCTCGCGGATCGACTCGGGTAGGTCCTCGACGGACAATTTCTCGCCGCGGCAGAGGACGGCGGCGCGCTCGATCACGTTTTCCAGCTCGCGGACGTTGCCGGGGAACGAGTAGTCGAGCAGGCGCGCGATGACCTCGCGCGGGGCTTCGAGGCGGCCGCGATTGTTCTTCGCGCAGTAGACGCCGAGAAAATGGTCGACGAGCAGGGGGATGTCCTCGCGGCGCGCCCGGAGCGGAGGGACGGTGATGGCGATGACGTTCAGACGATAAAAAAGGTCCTCGCGGAAGCGGCCGGCTGCGATCTCGGCGCGGAGGTCCTTGTTGGTGGCGGCGACGATTCGAACGTCGGCGCGGACGGTATCGCCGCCGATGGGCTCGTATTCGTTTTCCTGCAGGACGCGCAGGAGCTTGACCTGAACGGAAGGGCTGAGCTCACCGATCTCGTCGAGGAAGAGGGTGCCGCCCGCCGCTTTGGCAAATCGTCCCTCGCGGCGCGCGAAAGCGCCGGTGAAGGCACCGCGCTCGTGGCCAAAAAGCTCGGCTTCGAGGATGGTTTCGGGGATCGCGGAGCAGTTGACCGCGACGAAAGGCCCGTGGCGGCGCGCGCTGTGATCGTGGATGTAACGAGCGACGAGCTCCTTGCCGGTGCCACTTTCGCCGAGGACGAGCACGGTCGCGGAGGACGGCGCGGCCTGCGTCGCGACGTCGAGGACGCGGCGAAGCGCAGGGCTCGAGCCGATGATCTCGCGTTTCGTGAGGAGCTTGAGCTCCTGGCGGAGGGAGCGGTTTTCGGCGACGAGGGAGCGGCGTTCCGCGGCTTTGCGGACGCTTTTGATGATCGTCATCCGCTTGAGGGGCTTTTCGACGAAGTCGTAGGCGCCCTCGCGCATGGCCTGGACGGCCGTTTCGACGGTGCCGTACGCCGTCATGAGGACGACCTCGGTGTCGGGGGCGAGCTGCTTGATCGCGCGGAGGAGCTCGATGCCGCTGGTGCCGGGCATCATGAGGTCGGTGAGGACGACCTCGACACGGTGTCCGCGGAGGAGGTCGAGCGCGGCGCGGGCCGACGATGCGGTGAGGACGCGCATGCCGTCGCGCTGGAAAATCTTCTCGATGGAAGCAAGGTTACTGGGCTCGTCGTCCACCACGAGCACGGTGGGCGCGTCGGCCCCCGCCTTCGCCTCGGGAGGCGCGGGCGTCGAAGATCCTGACAGCTCGTCAACCATGCCGACAACATGTCACGCCGTGAGGCACGGTGTCCACGTTGTCTGACGGTTCGTCAACTTGGCAAAGGCGAGGTGGTTGGGATCACGAAAATAGACGGGATGCGCCGCTGCCAGGTTGTCCCGCTGTCAGGGTGTCAGCGAATCAACTTCGAGAGCTTTTTGAACGAGTCCGTCCCGGCGCGTCCGAGCCAGTCGAAGACGACGGTTTCCATCGTGGTGATCGTGGCGCCGGCCGCGCGGCAGAGATCGAGGCCGATGGCGCGGTGATCGTCGCGGCGCGAGGCGACGCCGTCGGCGACGACGTGCACGTTGGTGCCACGCGTGGCGAGCTCGCGCACGGTCTGCATGACGCAGACATGCGTCTCCATGCCGAGGACGATCGCGTTGCGCGGCGCGCCGATGGAGGCCCACACGCGCTCGAAGCCACGATCGTCACACGCGGAAAAGTCGATCTTCTCGACGACGGGCGCGCCGAGGTCGCGGAGCTTGTCGCCGATCGGCGCGATCGTGCGGCCGAGGCCCGCGGGGTACTGCTCGGTGGCGAGCACGCGCGCGCCGAGCACGTCCGCGGCTTCGAGGAGCACGGTGGCGGCGCGGACGAGGTCCTTCATGCGGTCCTCGGGCATCGCCGCGGCGAGTTTGTCCTGCACGTCGACGACGAGCACCACGCTCGCCTTGGGATCGAGCCGTCGCATCGTTTGTCCTCCAACGGAGAATGAGAGCAGTCAACGAGAGAGCCGGAAGCTCTTCAAGAATTTGACGAGGTCGCTGCGGGCGTCGAAGCGCAGGAGCGCGCGAGCGACGATGGCGCCTTCCTCGTTCTTGATGGCGCCGGGGAGCACGGTCATCGATTCGACGAGCTCCCGCGCGGAGACGTCTTTCTGGCCTTCGAAGACGTACGGTTTGTCGTCGTCGCCCCGGAAGTGGAACGCGTAGGGGAGCGTGCCCGTGCGCAGGAGGTCCATGCCGAGGGTGCCGCGGAGGTAGCGGTGATCCGCGAGGCCCGGGGCGTCGATCGCGCCCTCGATCTCGACCACGGGGCGGCGGAGGAAACGGAGGAGCGGGGCGCTCTTGGCGCGGATCGTGAACGCGAGAGGTCGCTCTTTGTGAGGCTCGTCCACGCGGTGGTAGCTGCCCGCCATCGTCTCGCGGAACTCGAAGCCACTCACGGCTCGCCGCCCTCCACGGGCTTGGGCTGCGGGACGGGGAGCGGGGGAGCGGAGGTCTTCTCGTCGAAATCGTTGGAGGGCAAAACGAGTCGCTCGACGCGGGTGCCGTTCGCGAAGGCCTCGGCAATCGCGGGGACGTCCTCCATCGTGACGCGGCCGTAGAAGTAGCCGTCGGGCTCGACAGCGATCGCCGGGCCGGCCCAGCAGACGTCGAGGCAGCTCGACGTGCAGGCGCGCACCTCGGTCTTCGCGAGGCCACGCGCCTGGAGCTCGGACTTGAGGGCGGCGTGGATCTCGACGGCGCCGCGCTGCGCGCACGAGCCCTTGGGAGTGCCGTCGGGGCGGCGGTTCACGCAGACGAAGAGGTAACGCTTGCGCTGAGGCACGACGCGAGCCTTACGCCGGGGCTTCCGGCGGTCAAGTCAGGGGGTCGTGACAGAGACGGAGAGGCCGTAGTAGCTCGGATCCGAGGCGCGGCCGCCCGCCGTGACGCGCACGTAGTACGTGCCAGCCGCGACGTTCTCCGCCTTGGCGAGCGAGCAGTAGCCGAAGGCGTCGTCGTTCGTGACGAGCTCTTTGCCGGTGGCGTCGAAGATCGTGAGGATCGTGTCGAGCGTGCTCATCACGCAGCCGCCGAGGCCAGCGTCGCCCGTCTGCGCGGTGATCACGGAGCCACTCGCCGCAACCTGGACGGAGACGTAGTCGGCGTCCATGACGGGCGAGAGGATCGCCTGCCAGCCGCTCGCGTAGGTGTTCGCCTGGGCGATCGTGTCGTTCGGCTCGGTCTCGTGGATCTCGAGCTTGCAGGTCGGGCTGCATCCATCACCCGCGGTGGTGCCGCCGTCGTCGCACTGCTCGCCGGGCGTGCGCACGCCGTCGCCGCAGGTGTTGGCGATGGCGTCGATCACGAGACGGTAGTGGAACGTGGAGCTCGGGACGTCGGGCGCGGCCGTGACGCGCGCGTAGTAGAGGCCCGGATCGACGTGTGAGAGCGTGGCGCGCGAGCAGTAGCCCTCGCCCGCGTCGTCGTCGCTCGCGAGGACGGTGGCGCCGTTCGAGCCGAGGATCTCGACGAAGGTGTCGAGCTTCGACGCGGCGCATGCGCCGTCGCCCGGATCGCGGGTCTCGACGACGAGGCTCGCGGCCGCGGGCAGATCGAACGAGAAGACGTCGACGTCGCCGGCGGGCGCGATCTCGGCGCCCCACGGTGAGCTCCACGCGTTCGCCTGCGCGGGCGTGTCATTTGGCTCGGTCTCGCTCGTGACGAGCTTGCAGTTCGCGTCGCAGAGATCGGCGCCGCCGGGGTTTCCGTCGTCGCACTCTTCGCCGATCTCGGGGTTCAAGTTGCCGTCGCCGCAGACGGGTTCGGGAGGGCTGCCGCCCGTGCCGCCTTGCCCGCCGATGCCGCCCGCGCCGCCTTGTCCACCCACGCCGCCCGCGCCGCCTTGTCCGCCCGCGCCGCCTTGTCCTCCGCTGCCGGAGCTCGACGAGCTGGTGGTGGGGCGCGGCGGGAGCTTGTCCTCGCCGCACGCGACGAGCGCGAGGCCGAAGAGCGCGGCGAGGGACCAGAGCGGCGAGGTCATTCGCTGTCGACGCACGAGTAGGTGATCTCCCAGCCGTTGAGGGTCGGCGCGGCGCCCTTGTTGGCGGTCGGGTTGAAGGTGACGGAGAACTCGAGGAACGACTGCCGCGCGCCGGGCAAACCGAGCTTCGTGTACACGTCGACCGGGCAAGGCGAGGGGCCGGCCATCGTGCAGAGCTGCGTGTCGACGGGCGAAGACTTGGCCGTCGCGAGCGTGGTGAACGCGCCCGAGAGCGCGGCCGCGGTGTCCGCGGTGCGCGCGGCGAAGAGGAGGTTCGAGTCGCCGGGCGTGACGCTGTCGTAGGCGAGGTAGCCCCACTGCACCTTGGTGCCCGTGGGGCAGGTGGCCTGGTAGACGTGCGTGAACGTCTGCGCGGTGTACGCGCCCGGGCAGCCGAGCTCGACGTCGATCGTGGCGCCGGCCGAGTTCAGCACCGTCTGGCACGTGTTCGGGCAGAGGAAGATCTTCGTCGGGTTCTGGGCGTTGTCGTAGTACCAGCCGTTCCCGCACGCGGCCTGGCTCGCGACCTTGGCGAAGGCCACGGCGTTGCCCGACGCGGGCATGAACGTGACCGTCGCGTCCGTCGGATCGAAGAGGCCCGCGTTCGGCAGGTCGAACTCGCACGCGACGACGTCACCCTTGATCTCGAGCAGCGCGGAGAGCATCTGCTGCTGCGCGTCGCCCTGATCGGTGACGAAGAACGCGTTGGCCGTGCCGCCCTTCTGCGCGATGAGGTTCATCAAGGCGACGTTCGCGTCCTGGATGCCGATCGCGTACGTGAGCACGCCGGCGTTGACGAACGCGTCCTCGGCGTAGCCCGCGATCGTGTTCGAGTCGGTGCCGCAGGAGTTCGGGTAGCCGTCGGTGACGAACACGACGACGGTCTGCTGGTTCGGGTTCGCCTGCTGGTAGGCCTTGGCCCACTTCTCGGCGCCGGCGAGCGCGGGCAGGAGCGGCGTGTCGGCGGCGGGCAGGGTGTTGTTGATCTCGTTGAGGAGCTTCTGCTCTTGCGTGTCGGTGGGCGCAGACGCGGTCGTGAGCTTGGCGAGCGGGACGAGCGGGACCGCGCACGCGTCGATGCTGCAGTTCGTGTCGTCGCAGCCGGTGACGGGCTTGTAGTGCTCCCAGAAGCGCAGCGCGACGCCGATGCCGGCGGACGCGGGGTCCGAGAAGAACGCCTTCAGCGCGCCCGTGGTCTTGCCCCAGCGATCGTTCGTGGTCATCGAGCCGGAGCGGTCGAACTGGACGAACATGTTCACGGGGCGGATCGTCCGGCTCGTGACGGAGGAGCAATCAGGCGGCTCGCAGGCGTTGCCGCCGCTCGCGAGCGACCAGTTGTTCTCGCAGAAGCACTCGGTGACGTAAGGGTTTGCCGCCGTCTTCTTCGGCGGGTTGATCATGATCTCGCGGTTGCCGTTGCCGATGCCGCAGGCGTTCGCGTCGACGTTGATGCACTGGCCGGGCGGGATGGGCTGCTGTGTGAGGCACTCCATCATGCCGGCGTGCGTCTGATCGGGCGCGCACTTCGGGTACTGCTGCGAGTTCGCCGGGAAGTGGACGAGGCGGATGCCCGCAGGCGCCTGGGTTTGTCCGTGGTTGCAGACGGGCACGACGCCGTTGCACGGAACGCCGACGGAGAGGTCGATCCCTGGGCATTTCGGGTCGGTCTCGCCGGGCAGCCACGGCGTGCACGCGCCCTTCACGGGGCAGCTCTCGTTGCAGAGCGTCTTGACCTTGTCGACGCAGAGGTTGTCCCACTTCGTCGTGCAGCAGGACGGACTCGCCTGGCAGATCGTGGCGACGCACGCGTCACAAGCGGCGTTCAGCGCGGCGCCCGAGTAGCACTTGTCGTGCGCGCAGGGCGGGTCGGTTTTGCAGTCGGCGCCGCAGAGGCTGTAGACCTTGTCGACGCAGCTCGGCGTCCAGCTCCCCTGCACCCCGGCGCAGCTCTTCGGGCAAGCGGTGGCGAAGGCGTCCACGCAAGCCTGCGTCCACGTGCCGGTGCAGCAGGTCGGGTTGGCCGTGCAGACCGTGTTCACACAGGTGCTGCAGGTCTTCTTCAGGCCGACGCCCGTGACGCACGGGTCGTGCGCGCAGGTGCCGCTGTACGGGATGAGGCAGCAGGTCGGATCCGCCGTGCAGATCGTCTTCACGCACGGATCACACTCGGGGTAGAGCCCTTCGCCGACACTGCACTTGTGGTGCGAGCACGTGTTCGAGGTCGGGCTCTCGCACTGCATGTTGAACTGGCAGTCGCTCGCCTGCGCGCACGGCTCCTTCAGGCCCTTGTTCACGAGGCCGTTCGGAAAGTCGCTGAGGTCGCCGTTTTGCCAGTTGTAGACGCTGCCCCCGGCCTCGGGCGTGAGGCCGGCGTCGGGCTGCTCGTCGAAGACCTGGCACGAGGGATCGCAGGGGTTGTTGACGCACGGGCCCGAGACGTGGCTCAGGATGATGATGCCGCCTTGGCCGTCGTCGTCGGGGCGCGCGGAGGTCTCGCGGATCTTCCCCTTCGGCGGCGCGATGCGCGAGGAGATGGTGCCGTCGGCGCAGGGGGCCCACGTGCCTTCGACGCACGTCTGCGTGCCGTCGAGGCAGGTGAGGATCCCGTTTTGCTCGCCGATCGTGACGTGGCACTCGCGTACCTGACCATCCACGCAGGGTCCCGTGCTCGTCCCGGCGCCAGTCCCGCCGCCGCCGCCGCTGCCGCCGCTACCTCCCTCGCCGGGCCGCGCCCCGAGCGGCCCCTCGGCCGAGCACGCGGCGAAGACCACGCCCAGAGGCGCGAGGACGAGCATCACGAGGGCGAAGGTCGATCGGAGAGCCACGCGGGATCCCGCGCCGGACGAGCCGTTCTTTTCGAGCGTCCCTGTCGATCTGCCCGACGCACGCGCCATGGGTCGAAACCTCCGGTGGATCCTTCGCAACAAGCAAGACTGCAGGATCCGGGGCGAAAGAAGCAAGCAACGTGCCCCGAACGGTCAGGCCGCGTCCACACGAAGGGCCAGGCGCGGAGGCGGAATGCGCGTGGGTGGCTTCGCAATCGAGGAGCCTGGTAACGGCGTCTACCGGGGAAAAAGTTGCGCAGGCCGCAACCGTTTCACAACCGGCGTACGGGGCCTCGGGCGCGGGTAGGGTAGAGGGGCGCGCGCCGCGAAAAACGGGCTTGTCGAGGCCCGGGTCCACGCGCATGCTCGGCCCGGGCGCAGGCCCTTCCCGGCCCGAGGATGCGGCCGGTTCCCGATGGCCCTCGCTCGCAGGATCGGGGAAAGCTCCAAGGACCGTGCACGCCCACTCCATCGCCGGATTCTTGAGCGCGTGGGTGGTCGCGTACGTCGCGATCGCCACGTTCTGCTTCGTCGCGCGGCGGAAGGAGCGGATCCGCGGGCGCGAGGTCGACTTCGTCCTGTTCGGGTTCCTCTGCCTCACGCTGTCGGTGCACACGGCAGGCGTGGCGGCGCTGCACGTGATGCGAGACGCGGCCTTCGTGCGGGGCGCGCTGCTCGCGTCGGACGTGGGGCGCATGCTCGCGGCGGCGGTGCTCGCGCACGTGGTCGCGCAGCTCTCGCAGATGCGGCTCACGCCACGCGTGCTCTTCGCGATCTACGGCGCGGCGGTGCTGCTCGGGGGCGCGAGCGTGGTCTTGCACGTGCGGCAGTTCGACACCGTGGCCGAAGCGCCGGTGACACTGCTCGGGCTCTCGGTCGTGGAGGTCACGACGCCGGCGCATCCGCTCGCGGCCGTGCTGTCGATCGGCTCGTTCGCGACGGCGATCTTCGCGGCGCTGGTGTTCGTGCGGAGCGCGCTGCGCGGGCGAACGGATCTGCTCCCGTCCTTGTGGGGCGCGCTCGCGCTCGTCGTGAGCACGGGCTACGACGGGTTCTACGCCGTGCTCCGGCAAGGCAAGCCGCTCACGAGCCCGTATGGATACGCGGCGTTCGTGATGGGCGTCGTGATGTCGCTCCTGTCGCGGTACGTGTCGCTGCGGCAAAGGCTGGAGGAGCGCGCGTCGGAGCTGAAGCAGCGGTCGGCGGAGATCGCGCGGGCCTACGAGGAGCTGCGCGCGGCGCAAGCGGAGCTCGTGCGCAAGGAGCAGCTCGCGGCCGTGGGAGAGCTGTCGGCGGTGATCGCGCACGAGGTGCGCAATCCTTTGGCGATCATCACGACCGCGGTGGCGACGCTCCGGCGTGAAGGGCTCGGCGAGGACGATCGGCAGACGCTGCTCGGGATCCTCGACGAGGAGGCGTCGCGGTTGAACCGGCTCGTGGGGGATCTCTTGCGGTACGCGCGGCCGGTGCGCTGCGAGCGTCAGCCCGTGTCGCCGCGCGAGATCGTGGAGCGCGCGCTCGCGCTGTCGCAGAACCAGACGAGCGTGAAGGTGACGCTCGTGGAGCCCGAGCCGCTCGAGCGGATCCAGGCGGATCCGATGCTGCTCCGGCAGGTGTTCGAGAACATCGTGACGAACGCGCTGCAAGCGATGCCGGGTGGCGGCTCCTTGACGGTGACGCTCGTGCCGCACGCGGAGAGCGGCGCGAGCGGGGTCGAGGTGCGCATCGCGGACACGGGCGAGGGGATGGACACGTCGGTGCGAGATCGCGCGCTCGATCCGTTCTTCACGACGCGCGCGGCGGGGACGGGGCTCGGCCTCGCGATCGTGGCGCGGATCGTGGACGCGCACGGCGGGCGGCTGTCGATCCAGAGCGACGTGGGCGCGGGGACGGAGGTGCGGATCTTCTTGCCACAGCAGGGCGAGCCCATGCCGGGGCGGAGATCGGTGCCGCCAGAGATCAACCGGACGAGCTCGCTTCCGCCGATGCCGGTGGAAGTCCGGCGCGCGTTCGCCGGGAGGAAAGCGTGACGAGAGGCGTAGATCAAAGGGCCCAGCGGCGCGCGGAGATCGTGCGCGCGGACAAGCGGTACGTGTGGCACCCGTACACGCCGATGCAGCGGTACATCGACGAGGTGGATCCGCTGGTCGTCGAGCGGGCTTCGGGCGCGCGGTTCTTCGACGTGGATGGGCGGAGCTACCTCGACGCGAACTCGAGCTGGTGGGTCGCGACGCTGGGGCACAACCACCCGCGGCTCGTGGCGGCGCTCGCGCGTCAGGCCGAGAAGCTCTGCCACGTGTCGCTCGCGGGTGTGACGCACGAGGGCGCGGCGGTGCTCGGCGAGGAGATCGTGGCGATCGCGCCGCCGGGGCTCGGAAAAGTGTTCTACAGCGACGACGGCTCGACGGCGGTGGAGGTCGCGCTGAAGCTCGCGCTGCAGATGTGGCACAACGAAGGGCGGCCCGAGCGGCGGAGGTTCGTGGCGCTCGACGGCGCGTTCCACGGCGAGACGATCGGCGCGACGAGCCTCGGGGGCGTGGAGGTGTTTCGCAAGCCCTTCGCAGGCGTGCTCATGGAGTGCATCCACGTGCCGCCGCCCGAGGGAGATACGCCGGCAGATGCAGGCTATGCGCGGGCCTTCGAAGCGCTCGAGAAGCTGCTCGCGGAGGGCAGCGACACGATCGCGGCGGTGGTGCTGGAGCCGCTCGTGCAAGGCGCGACGGGGATGCGGATGTACGACGCGGCGTACCTGCGGCATGCGCGTGCGCTCTGCGATCGGTACGACGTACTGCTCGTGATCGACGAGGTGTTCACGGGCTACGGGCGCACGGGGCCGATGTGGGCGTGCGAGCACGCCGGGATCACGCCCGATCTGATGTGCCTCGCGAAGGGGTTTTCCGGCGGCATGTTCCCGATGGCGGCGACGCTCGCGTCGCCGCGGGTCTTCGACGCGTTCCTCGGCGCGCCAACCCGAGCCTTTTATTACGGGCACTCGTTCTGCGGAAACCCGCTCGGCGCGGCCATCGCGCGCGAGGTGCTCGCGATCTTCCGCGAGGAGGAGATCCTCGCGAAGGCCCAGCCGAAGGCCGCGCGGATCACGAAGGCGTTCGCGGCGATGGGCGCGATCCCGGGGGTTTCGCGGGCGCGATCGCTCGGGATGATCGGGGCGCTCGATCTGTCGAAGGGCGCGAGTTACCTCGGCGGGCTCGGATGGCGGGTGTTCGCGGAGGCGCGGCGGCGCGGGGCGTATCTACGGCCGCTCGGCGACGTGGTGTACGTGGCGCCGCCGCTCACGATCGCGGACGACGAGCTCGAGACGTTGCTTGGGATCGTCGAGGAAAGCGTGCGGGCGGTGCTGCGGTAGCCGTTACGCGCGCTCTCTCCCCAAGCGAGCCCTGCGGCGACGCAAGCGAAGCACGAGCGCACCGAGCCCAGCCACGACGGCCGCGCCGGATGCACTCGACGCGCTTCCGAGGCCGCAATCACATCCGCCCGCCGGTTCGAGCTCGCGCGGCACGCCGCCGTCGCCGCCGCCGCAGGTGACGGCTCCGCTGCCGTCACACGCGCACGGATCGATCGCGAGCGTCGCCGCGATGCCGGGCCAGGTCATCAGGCACGCGGCCGGCGTCGTCGCCCCCTCGCCGCATGCGAGCGGGCAGATGTCGGGCAGGTTGTAGAGGTTCTCGAACGTCTTGCCCTCGTCCTTCGAGAAGCCGACCGTGAAGCCGTCGTCGAACTGGTTGCCGCACGCATAGATGCCCGCGGTCGTCCACGTGAGGCAACGCGTGTAGATGTCGCTGACCTTCTGGAACGCGAGATCGGCCGCGTTCGCGATCTGGACGCCGTCCTTGGGGCCGCCGACCGCGACGCGCGTGCCGTCGGGTGAGAGGGCGAAGCCGAGCAGATCGTCCGCGGCCGTGAAGACCTCGGTGAAGCTCGCGCCCGCGTCTTCGCTGACGAGGAGCTTGTCGACGGGATCGGCGCTCAGGCGCAGGTAAACGCGGTCGGGGTTTTGCGGGTCGATCGCGGCGAGGAAGGGGACGCCGCTCGCGAAGGAGGCGTCGAGGTAGGTGCGCGTCCACGTGGCGCCACGATCGTCGGAGCGCTCGATCGCGGGCGCGAAGGATTTGCCCACGATGCCACTCGCGTAGATGCGTTCGGGCTTCGAGGGCGCGACGTCGACCGTGAGGGCGATGAAATCGCTCAGGATCGGCGTGCCGGCCTGCGTCCAGGTGGCGCCGTTGTCGGCGGTCTCGGCGAGGATCACGTGGAAGCCGTCGGTGCCCTTGCCGGTGGAGGTGATGGCGACGCCGCGCGAGGGGTCGTCGCGGTGGACGGAGACGTCGATGACGTACTCGTCTTTCAAGGGATCCTGGACGAAGCCCCAGGAACAGCCGCGATCGTGGCTCACGCTGAGGCCTTCGAAGACGCCGGCGAGGATCGTTCCGTCGCCGAGCACGCCGATGGCCGGATCCTGGGTGCCGCCGTAGCCGACCGCGCCCTCGCAGATCCACGACCAGGTGCCGCCCGCGTCGGAGCTCTCGAGGACGCCGTACGTGGTGCGGAGGACGATGTGCGAAGGATCCTTGGGATCGACGACGAGCTGGTCGGCGATGGGGAAGCGCCCGTTCGCGTGGGATTCGGCGGGCACGAGGAGCGAGAGGGCCGCGATCGCCGCGGCGAAGGGTAGCAAGCGCATGGCCGATCCTAGCGCGTGGACATGCGCTCGGCGGCGGCGGCGTCTTCCTGTCCGAGGCGGACGTCACGGAGCTCGGCGCCGAGCAGCTCGATCGCGGCCGTGACGAGGGGGTGATCCGCGATGGCGCGGCGCGCGTTGTCGAGGCGGGCGCGGAGGCCGGCGCCCTCGATCTGCGCGAGCGTGACCGCGCCGCTCTGGGGGCGGAGCGCTTCGAAGGTGACGTCGGGCTTGCCGCCGTAATGCGCGGCGAGGGCGGCGCGGATGGCCTCTATGGCGACGGGCTCCTGCGCTTGCTTGCCGAGGAAGGAGTTGGCCTCGAAGCCGAGCACGATGCCGTCGGGGCCGATGCGGACCAGCGCGGCATGTTCGAGGACGGAGGCGAGGGGAGCGCGCTTGGCGCGGACGAGCTCGATCACGGCGCGAAAGGCAGCGAGATCGGCGGGGTTCGGGGCGGAAGGTCCTCGGGATACGCCCTCGGCAGGAGGCGGAACGGTCGAAGGCCGTGCCGCGGCGCCGTTCGTGGGAGGTGCGAACGAAGGCCGACCGTGCGGAGCGCCGTTCGTGGGCGCTGAAAAGGTCGCGGCTCCGTGCGCAGCCCCATTCGTGGGAGGCGCGTACGGAGGCCGTCCGTGCGCGACCCCGTTCGAAGGTGGCGAGGAGGTCGACGGACCGTGCGCGACCCCGTTCGCGGGTGCCGGAGGCGCCGAAAATGTGGTTGGAGCGACGTTCGCGGCTGATGGACCGGGCGACGGGTCGGCGGAGGCCCCTCGGCGCTGGCCTGGCGGGGTTCCGCCGCCTTGCATGGGTCTGCCGTGCCCGACGCTCCCCGAAGGCGCGCCGCCGCCTCCGCCGCCGCCGAGCAGGCGACGCTCCATCTCCCCGATCCGCCGCAAGAGATCGTCCACCGGCATGAGCGGCGGCCGGCGCGCGAGGCGGACGAGCGTCATCTCCAGCGCCGCGCGTGGCTGGCCGCTCCGGGTGACGTCATCGAACGAACGCGAGAACCCTTGATGCAAGCGCGTGAGGTCGTCCGCCTCGGCGCGTGCCGCGAGGGCCTTCACGTCGGCGAGCTCGCTGTCGGCGAGGTCGAGCAGGCCCGTCGGATCCGCGGAGACCTTGGCGACCACGAGGTCCCGCAAATGCGCGAGGAAATCCCGCGCGACGTGCGGCAGATCGTAGCCCTGATGCGCGAGGTCGGAGACCGTGCGCAGGCATGCCTCGGCGTCGCCGTCGACGAGCGCGGCCGCGAGCCCATGGAGGACCGAGCGATCCGCGACGCCGAGGACGCGCGCGACGCCCTCGGCCGTGAGCTTGTCGCCGTCGACGCCGACCCACGCGAGGACCTGATCGAGCAAGCTCATCGCGTCGCGCATGCTGCCCGCGGCCTCGCGGGCGATGATGGAGAGCGCCGCGTCCTCGTAGGCGACGCCCTCGCGGTCGAGGACGAAGCGCAGGCGCGACGTGATCGAGAGCGCGCTGATGAGCTTGAAGTCGTAGCGCTGGCAGCGGCTCAGGATCGTGACCGGGATCTTGTGGACCTCGGTCGTCGCGAAGATGAACTTCACGTGGGGCGGCGGCTCCTCGAGCGTCTTGAGGAACGCGTTCCACGCGTTGTTCGAGAGCATGTGGACCTCGTCCACGATGAAGATCTTGAACCGGTCGCGCGAAGGCCGGTACGGCAGGCTCTCCTGGAGCTTGCGGACGTCGTCGACGCCGGTGTAGCTCGCGCCGTCGATCTCCTGGACGTCGACGTCGCTGCCGACGGTGATCTCCTTGCAAGGAGGGCACTCCTGGCAGGGTTTCGACGTCGGACCCTTCACGCAGTTGAGCGATTTCGCGAGGATGCGCGCGCTCGTCGTCTTGCCGACGCCGCGGACGCCCGTGAACAAGAAGGCGTGCGCGACGCGGTTCTTGGCGATCGCGTTCTCGAGCGTGGTCGAGACGTGCCCCTGACCGACGAGATCCTCGAACGACTGCGGTCGGTACTTGCGCGCGAGGACGACGTAGCTCATCGCCGCCTCGACGTAGCAGAAAGGCGTGCTGGCGTCTCCCTACCCAGTCCCCCGCAGCCGGACCGACGCGGCGGGCAAGGGAGGACGATGAGGCGCGCCGGGGCGTTCGTCCGGCCTTGCAGCCCAGCCGACTTCACGGCATACACGCTCCTCCCATGCAATTTCGCGGTGGAATGAACGAGCTGGTCCGCCAAGCGGCCCGGATGCAGCGCAAAATCGACGAGGCGAAAGCCAAGATCAAGGACCACGAGATCTCGGCGACCGCCGCGTCGGACAAGGTCTCGGTCACCGTGACCTGCGAAGGCAAGGTCCGGAAGATCGCGATCGATCCGGACTTTCTCGCCGCCGAGGGCCTGGAGATGGCCCTCGACGCGGTGGCGGTCGCAGCGAACTCGGCGCTCGAGCAAGCCGACAAGCACGTCGAAGCCGAGATCGCGAAGGTCACGGGCGGCGTGAAGATCCCGGGAATGCACACGTAGTGGCCACGCGGAGCCCCACCTCCTACGTCACGCGCACCTCTTCTCTGCCGGAACGCCTCACCCGCGTCGCGCACCTGTTCGCGCGGCTGCCCGGCGTCGGCGAGAAGACCGCGCAGCGCTTCGCCCTGTTCCTGGCGACAGCGGACGAGGAGGTCGCGCGTGATCTCGGCACCGAGCTCGCCACGCTGCGCGACCACGTGAGGCCCTGCGACCGCTGCGGCAACATCGCCGAGCTCGCCGAAGGCGCGCAGCCGGACGAGCCCGTGCGTTGCGCGATCTGCCGAGACGAGCGGCGCGACAAGGCGCTGCTCTGCGTGGTCGCGCGGGTGCAAGACCTGCTCGCCATCGAGCGGAGCGGCGTGATGCGCGGAAAATACTTCGTGCTCGGACGGCTGCTCTCACCCCTCGACGGGATCTCGGCCGAGGATCTGCCGCTTGAGCGGCTGCGGCGAATCGTGAAGGATCCCGAGGCGCCCGTGAGCGAGGTGCTCGTGGCGACGCCGCCGTCGGTGGACGGCGAGGCGACGGCGCTGCTCGTGGCGCGCGAGATGGCCTCGCTCGGCGCACGCGTGACCCGCATCGCGAGCGGCGTGCCCCACGGCGGTGACCTCGAGTTCGCCGATCAAGTCACGCTCGGCCGCGCCATCGAGGGCCGGAAGAGCTTCGGCTGAACGGAGGGTACGAGAGATGTCGAAAACCATCATTTCCACGAACGACGCCCCCGCCGCGATCGGCCCGTACTCGCAGGCCACGCGCGCCGGGAACCTCGTGTTTTGCAGCGGCCAGATCCCCATCGACCCGAAGACGGGTGAGCTCGTCGCGGGCGGGATCGAGGCGCAGACGAAGCAAGCGCTCGCCAACCTCGGCGCGGTGCTCCGCGCCGCCGGCGCGTCGTGGCCCGACGTCGTGCGGACGACGATCTGGCTCGTCGATCTCGGCGATTTCGCGGTCGTCAACCGGATTTACGGAGAAGTCGTGGGCGCCGAGCCGCCCGCACGCGTGACCATTCAAGTGTCGGCGCTGCCGAAGGGCGCCGCCGTCGAAATCGATGCGATTGCCCATGTTTGACGCCTGGGCAAAGCCAATCCCCAGGGGAGCCTCGAAATGACCACCAAGGACGATAGCGACAACCCCGAGAAGAAGACGCGCAGGATCGTCCGCTCAGCGAGCACGCGGCGCGAGGGCGAGCCCGGCACCGACAGCCCGACTGCGGAGGCAACACCCACGCAAGAAGCCGGGGAGGCGAAGCAGGCGCCGGCCGCAGGTGAAGGCGCCGCCGCATCCGCGCCGAAGCCCCCGAGCCCCGGCGGTAGGCCCGAAGGCGTGCGCCGGATCGACATGCGTGGGCCCCGCCCGCCCGCCGGCACCGCAAGGCCGAGCAGCGGCAGGCCGCCGCCCCGCGGTCCCCGCAGGGACACCGGCGGCGACTTCGTGCCGCGTCAGGAAGAAGGGATGCGTCCGCGGCCCGGCCCGAACGCCGCGCGCTCGGCCATGGGCCCGGCCCGGCCCGCCCGTCCCGGCGCCCCGCCCGGGGAAGCCCGCGCCGAAGGCGGCGAGAGGCCGCCGCGTCTCGATCGAGGCCCGCGTCCGGATCGGGGCCCGAGGCCGGATCGTGGTCCGCGTCCGGATCGTGGTCCGAGGCCGGATCGAGGTCCGAGGCCGGATCGTGGTCCGCGTCCGGAGGGCGCAGGCCCGCGTCGTGATCGTCCGCAAGCCGGCGCGCCGAGCGCCGTCGCGCCCGCTGGGGAGGCCCAGGCGAAGCCGGCCGCCGCCGCGAAGCCGGCCGCGCCGCCCGCAAAGCCGGCCGCGCCCGCGCCCGTCGCGAAGCCGGCCGCGCCGAAGCCGAACATCGTGACGATCATCGCGCCGCCCCCGAAGGCGAGCGGCGGTCCGAAGGCTTCCGCGCCGAAGCCGGCGCTGACGGCAAAGGAAGCCCTCGCCGCGAAGGCGAAGGCCGCGCAGGCGAAGGGCAAGGCCCCGGCGCAGCCCGTGAAAGCGGAAGGCGCCACGGAGGCCCCGGCGGCCGCGGTAGCCCCGGCGTTCGAGGCGGCCGATCTGTCGGCCGGCTGGGACACGGCCGTGGAGGCCGCACGCAAGGCAGGCGACCGCAGCGCGGCGCTCGTGGACGCGTGGCTCGCGGGCTCGAACGTGGAGGCGATCGCGGCGGTGGCCGACGCGGACGAGGCGCCGGGCGCCGCGCGCAAGGCCGCGCGTCGCGCGATCAACATCCTGAAGTCGCGCGGGACGACGATCCCGACGCGGCCGCGGGTGGCGCGCGTGGACACGCGGGCCGAGGTGGCGCTCGAAGCGACGTTCCTGCCGCCCGACGGCAGCGGGACGTCGGCCATCTCGATCACGAGCCGCGACGCGAGCGGTCGTTACCACCTGGCCGAGGTGATCGTGAGGGACCCGATCGGCATCCTGAACGCGGGCAGCGCGTGGATGAGCGGGTCGCAGCTCAAGGAAGGCCGCAACCGCGCGCTCGAAGGGCTCGGCGTGTCGCCGGCCCCCGTGTCCGTGGAGTGGGCGCGTCATCGGATCGCCACGGCGCGGAAGCAAAATGCGACGTCGGGGCAGATCGTGCCGCTCGGGTTCGAGGGCTGTCGCGAGCTCGTCGAGCCGTGCCCCGAGGCCGAGCCGTCGCATCCGGTGGCCGATCTCGAAGCGGAGATCACGAGCGAGATCGCCTGGGCCCGCGCGCCCGGTTCGGCGACGCTGCACGAGGAGCCGGAGTTCCGTTCGTGGCTGCCCGATCGCAGGAGCCTGGAGGATCTGCTCCAGCGGCTCGGCCAGCGGCTCGGGCCGGAGGGCGTGCGTGATCCGCAGGCCGTGAACGAGGCGCTGCGCGAGGAGATCGCGAGCGCGACGGATCGTTTCTTCTCGCCGGAGGCGCGCGCGGTCGTCGCGACGCGGATGCGAGACGCGGCGATCTCGGTCCGCGCGCGGAAGGGGAGCGACCGTGCGACGGACGTGCTCGCGGTGGCGCGCGCGGTGAAGGAGGCGGGGCTCATCACGTCGCCGCCGAACGAGATTCCCTTCCTGCTGGGCTTCTTCCAGAAGGGGATCAGCGTGCTCGCGCAACAGGGCGGCGGCTCGCTGCGGATCCCGGTGGCGCCGATGGCGCCGCAGGGTGCCCCGCAGGCTCCCGCGGAGGGGTCGGCGGAAGCGTCGACCTGATCGTTCCCCCCTTCTCCACAGACCTCACCCCCCAACCCCCTCTCCACTCCGTGGAGAGGGGGAGAATTGCGGGGGGGAATAGGCTCAGCCTTCCCAGGGCGCCTTCGCGTCGCCCATCCCCACATGACGCCGAAACGCGAGGTGCAGCGCCCGCGTGTTCGGGCCCGGTTTGCCGCTGCCGATCGGCGCGCCGTCGACCGCGACAACCGGCAAGAGCTCCCGCAAGCTCGACGACAGGAACACCTCGTCCGCCGTGCGCACGTCATCGGGCACGAGCGGACGTAGCTCGACGGAGAGCCCTGCCTCGCCGGCGATCGCGAGGATGTGCGCGCGCGTGATGCCCGCGAGGATCCCCGCCTCCTCGGGCGGCGTGATCAGCGTTCGTCCGCGCACCACGAAAACGTTGGAGGTCGTACCTTCGACGATCTGTCCCGCCGTGTTGATGATGAGCGCTTCGTGCGCGCCGACGTCACACGCCTTGCGGATCGCGAGCACGCTGGCGAGGTAGTTGCCGACCTTGGCGCCATGCGCAGCATCACAAGCACGCTCGGTGCGATGCGTGATGACGGCGACGCCATCGCGATACATCGCCGCCGGGAGGAGCACGAGTTGCTCGACAAGGATCACGCGCAGCGGATGCGTCGCGAGGCGCGGATCGAGGCCGAGCGGGCCGGAGCCACGTGTGAGCGTGGCGCGTACGTAACTCTCGGGGTTCGCCGCGGCCGCGAGAGCATGTTCGATCTCGGCGGCGAACGCGGCCCGATCGATCGGCATGGGGATCGCGACCTGCGCGGCCGATCGTTCGAGGCGCTGCACGTGCTCGTCGAGCGCGAAGGGGCGGCCGCGGTAGGTGCGGATGGTCTCGAAGACGCTGTCGCCGTAGAGGAAGCCGCG
Source organism: Polyangium jinanense (assembly GCF_028435265.1). GTDB lineage: Bacteria > Myxococcota_A > Polyangia > Polyangiales > Polyangiaceae > Polyangium > Polyangium jinanense. Next base: position 916,817 of record NZ_JAGTJK010000001.1, read on the forward strand.
GTCGTAGACCGAGACCTTGGCGTCCTCGGGCGCGTGAAGCCTTCCGTCGATGCAGGCGATGCGGCTCATGGTCGTCCCCGCGGAGCGTGTCACGGATCAGCGCCGAGCGCGCGCAGGGCGGTCTCGCGAGCCGCGTCGATCGCGCGCGCAAGGGTCGTGGTGTCGAGGCCGCGTGGATCGAGCGGCGCGCCGAGCGCGACGGCGACACGCGAGAAGGGACGAGGGATCTCGAACTGATCCCACGTCCGCGCGAGGACCCACGCAGAGGAGCAAGCCGAGGCGAGAGGCACGACGAGGCCGCCGCCGAGCTGCGCCGCGAGGATCGCGCCGACACGATCACCGTCGCCACGCACGACGCCGCGTGGCCCGCGTGGTCCATCCACGGCGAACGCCGCGTCATGACCTTGGCGCATGCGACGAACGATGCCCTTGAGGCCCATGGCGCCGCCGCGCGAGGACGAACCACGCTCGACGACAAGTCCGAGCGAGCCGAGCGCGCCGGTCTGGACCTCGCCGTCGTCGGAGAGGCTGACAAGCACGGCGGTGCGTCGGCGCTTGGGCCAGCGGTGCAGCGCGAACTGCTGACCGTGCCAGAAGGCGAGCACCCAGGGGGTGCCGTCGGTTCCGTCGAGATCGGGGTGCGTGAGAAGGGAGAAGCGGACGGTGCGGAGGAGGACGCGGGCGACGAGTCCTACAGCGTGGCCGAGGGCTCGTCGCCGCGTATTCGACGCTTGGGGGCTACGCCCGAGCAAGTCGGGCTTCGCCCCCAAACCCCCGGCGGTCACTTCTTCAGCTTGGCGAGCAGCTCCTTCGCGGGCGCGAAGTTCTTGTCGGCGTCGATCGCGCGATCGAGCTGCTGGATCGCCTTCTTGTCGTCGCCCTGCGCGTGGAGGATCCGGCCGATGTAGTAGAAGGCCGCGGCCTTCGAGATCGGCGAATTCTCGTCGAGCTTCTGCAGGAGCAACGCGCGGAAGGTCTTCTGCGCGCGCTCGAAGTGCGCGTCGCGTGCAGCCTTCTCCTCCGTGGCCTCGCCGAGCTCCATCGAGAGCACGCCGAGGTCGCGCAGGATCGCGATCGAACCCGGATCGATCTTGAACGCGATGTCGAGGTCCGCGAGCGCCTTGTCCTTGTCGCCTTCGGCGAGGTACGCCTTGGCGAGTCGGTGATGGATCGTCGCGAGCTCCTTCGAGCGACGGCCGCCGTACGACTCCACGATCTTCTGCAGCACCTCCGCGGCCTGCTTGCCACGGCCCGAGGCGCTGTAGGCGTCGCAGAGCGCGAGGAGCAGTTCCCGATCGCCGGGCGCGAGCTCCGAGGCCTTCACGAGCAGGTCCGCCGCGGCGCCCGGATCGTTGCGCTTGCCGAGGTGGATCTCCGCGGCCTTCCGGAAGAGCTGCACCTTCTGGCCCGACTCGGTCGCGGCCTCGGCGTCGCCCTTCACGAGATCGGCAAGCTCGGCCCACGCCTGCTGCTTCTCGTAAAGCGCGTGCAGCTTCTTGCGGATGTCCGCGGCGCGCTCGTCGGCCTTGAGGCCGGCTTCGAGGACGCGACGGACCGCCGCCTCGTCCTTGAGCGCCGTGTACAGATCCGCGAGGCGGAGCGACGTCTTGACGGCCTCTTCGCCGCTGGCGGAGGAGAGCACCGTCTCGAGCGCCTTGGCCGCCTCGGCCTTGTCGCCCTTCTTCTCGTAGAGCCGCGCGAGCGAGAGCAGCGCACCCTTGTGGTTGCCGTCGCGCTCGAGCACCGCCTTGTACGTCTCGATCGCCTTCGGAACGTTGTTGAGACGGTTCTCGAAGACCTCACCGAGGCGCACGCTGTAGACGAGCTCCGCGGAGAGATCGCCGCGCTCCTTCGCGAGGTCGATCTGCGTGTTGAGCAGCTCCGCCAGCTCGTCGTCGCGGCCCGACTTTTCGAGGAGCTGCGAGAGGAGCAGCGTGGCCTGCTCGTGCGTGCGCTCCTCGTCGAGGATCGCGCGCAGGTGCTCCATCGCCTCGCTCGTCGCGTCGAGCTTCTCGATGCAGATCCGGGCGCTCTCGAGGCGCAGCGTGGCGCGCGCGGAAGGCGTCTCCGCGAGGTCCACGAGGCGCGAGAGGACGTTCAGGAGCTCCTTGTGCTTGCCGGCCTTCGCATAGAGCTCGCGCAGCGCGTCGGAGGCCTTCGCGTCGTTCGGCTCGTCCTCGAAGATCTGGCTGTAGAGGTCGAGGGCCTTCTTGTCGTCCGAGAGTTTTTCCCGGGCGACCGAGGCCGCGCGGTGCTTGAGGTCCCGGATCTTCTCGCCCTCGGCCGCGAGCTCGGCCTGACGCACGAGGAGATCGAAGACCTCCTTCGAATCGCCGGCCTTGTCGCGCACCTTCGTGAGCTCCGCGAGCGCCCACGCGTCGCTGTCGTCGGCCTTGATCATGTCGCGGAGGATCGCCTCGGTGAGCGCGTCGTCCGCGAGCACGCCCTCGGCCAGGCCCTTCGCCTCGCGGCGCAGGTCGGAGGCGAGGTGGCCGAGGCCGTCGAGCCCGGCGAGGCGGCGCAGCGTGCCCACGAGATCACGCTCGCGGCCGGCCGCGCGCTGCAGGCCCTCGATGTTGCGCAGGATCGTCTCGCTCGTCGGGTCGTGCTTGAGCGCCTGTTCGAGCGCGCGTTCAGCAGCGGCGTTGTCGGCGAGCTTGTCCTTGCGCCACTCGGCGATGCGCATCCACAGGTCGCGCGCCGCGTCCGTCGAGAGATCACTCTTCTCGGACACGGCCTTCTCCAGCGCGTCCGCGGCGCCCGCCCACCCGCCCGTGATCGGGGCGAGGCGCTCGAGCTCGGCGAGCACGTCGACATCGGCCGGGTCGTCCTTGAGCGCGGCTTCGAGCGCGCCCTGGGCCGCCTTCGGATCGCCGGAGCGATCCTCGAGGACCTTGGCGAGATCGAGCCGGAGCCGCACGCGCTCGGTGGGCGTCGCGACGAACCCGATGCGCTTCTCGTAGAGCTTCGCGAGCGCCGCGTGATCGCCCTGCGACTTGTAGACGCTCTCGAGGGCCTCGGCGGCCTCCTCGAAGAGCGACCGCTCGTCGGTGAGCTTCTCCAGCGCCTCGCGCGAGGGCCCATGATCGGGCGCCCGCTCGAGGGCTTGCTTCAACGTCGCGAGGCCCTGCGACTTCTCGCCGAACGCCTCGATCTGGATCGTGGCGAGCCGGTGATGGAAGTTCGCCTGCTCGCGCTCGTTGGAGATCGCGGCCACGCGACGTTCGAGGACGTCGGCAAGCGCCTTGTTGTCCCCGAGCCGCGAGTAGAGACGATCGAGGGATTCGAGCAGCGCGGGCTCGTCGCCGGCTTGCTCGACCGCCTTCGCGTACGCCTCGACGCTGCGCCGATCGTCCTTGAGCTTCTCCTCGGCGATGCGACCGACGCGGAGCCAGAGGTCCTTCGCGATGACCGCGTCGAACGTCGCCGCCGCGCGCTGCGAGAGGGCGTCGCAGTACCGACCGAAGCCCTCGGAGCGCTCGGCGAGCCGCTCGATCTCGGCGTGGAGCTCGGGATCGTCCGGCGTGTCTTCGAGCGCGCGGAGCAGCGCCCCCTCGGCGGCGAGCGGCTTGCCGAGCTTCTCGTCCTCGACGATCGCGATCGCGCGGAGCGTGCGGGCGCGGTCGCTGCCCTCGGTCTGCGCCTTGAGGCGCATCTCGAGGACGCCAACGAGCTCTTCCCAGCGCGAGGCCGCGCGAAGGACGGGCTCGAGGGCGTCGGCCGCGTCGAGGCGCAGCTCCTCGCGACCCTCGCCGATCGTGCGGATTGCCTTGATCGCGTGATCGTTCGTCGCGTCGTCGTCGAGCACCAGGCGGTAGTGTTCGAGCGCGTCCTGCGGGCTCGCGAGCTCGGCGGCGTAGAGGTCGCCGATCGCGGTCCGAAGTTTTACGCGCGCTTCACGCGTGTCCGCCGTGCTCGCCTGGAGCTTCAGGTTGTCGAGCAGCTCGTCCCACATCTTCTCGGCGCGGTAGAGCCGCTCGAGCGAGGCGAGGACCGCCGCGTCCGAGGGCCGCGCGTCGAGCGCCGCGTTGAGCGCGTTGATCGCCTCTCGACGATTGTCGAGCGACTTCTCGTAACGCTCGGCCGCGCGCACGTTGAGGTCGTACCGGAGGTCGGCCTCGCCCGAGCCCGCGAGCTCCACGCGACGTGCGTAGAGCTCGACGAGGCGCTGGGCTGCGTCGCGCGGCTCGTACAGCGGGATGAGCGCGTCGACCGTGACCGTGCTCTCCGGATCGAGCTCGAGGGCACGCTCGTACGCCTTGATGGCGCCCTCCTCGTCGTCGAGCATCTGCAGCTTCGTCTCGGCGATCCGACGCCAGATGGCGGCGTTCTCGTCGTCCGAGGCGAGCTCGCTCTTCTTTTCGAGGACCGCGATCAAGGTCTGCCAGTCGGAGAGCAGCATCGACAGCACGTCGATCGCCTCGAGCGGATCCCGCTCGCTCGGATCGAGCTCGCTGAGCCTCCGGAAGGCGCCGAGGGCGCGCCGCGGATCGTCGACCTTCTCGTCGTAGACCTTGGCCACCGCGAGCAAGAGCTCGCGCTTCACCACGTCGTCGGTCGTCTTCTCGATGCCCTGCTCGTAGCTCTCGCTGAGCCGCTCCCAGGCGCCGAGCATGGTCGCGAGGCGCTCGAGCTCGGCTCGCGTCTGTCCGTCCTCGGGATCGAGGGCGAAGGCCGCGCGCATCGAGCGGAAGGCGAGGCTCTTGTCGTTGCCGCGCGTCTCCCAGAGCTGCGCGGTCTCGCGCAGCACGGCGACCTTCTCGTGCACCTCGCTCGCGAGGTGGTAGCGCTCCTCGTTCAGCTTCACGAGCAGGCGCCAGTCGTCGCTGCGCTCGTAAAGCGGGCGGAGGATCTCCACCACGCGCGCCTTGTGCTCGTCGTCGCGCGTGAGGGCTTCGAGCTCCTTGATCGCCTCCTGGTGCCAGGGCACGTCGGTGACGATCGCTTCGAGCTGATCGATCGCAGCCGACGTGTCCTTGATCTTGTCGCGGAGCAGCCGCGCGAGCGCGAGGCGGTACGGCGCGCCGGCCTCGCCGTTCGCCGCGGCCTCGGCACGCCGCAGGTAGAGGTCGGCGAGGTCCTGATCACGGCCGAGCTCCGCGTAGAGCTCGGTCAGCGCGTCGAGCGCACGCGCGTCGGACTCGTCGACGTCGAGGGCCGCCCGGTACGTCTCGATCGACTTCTCGGGCTGCTTGAGCTCGATCCGTTCGAGGCGCGCGATCGTGTGCAGCGCATCGAGCCGATCCTTGTCGTAGCGGTAGTCGAGCGACGAGCGGTAGAGCTCGACGCGCTCCTCGTGGCGGCGCTCCCTCACGAGCAGGCCGTCGATCGCCGAGAACAGCTCGCGCGACTCCGGCTCGAACTCGTGCGCGCGCCGGTACCACTTGAGCGCGCTCGTGACGTCGTTCAGGTCCGCGTAGATCTCGCCCGTCCGGCGGCAGAGCTTGGCGCTCTGCGCGTCGTCGACCGTGATCTCGGTGAGCTCGGCCGAGTAGATCTCGGCGAGCCTCCGCTCCGCGCTCGCCACCTTCGCGAGGCGCTCGAGCTCGTGCCACACGCCCTCGTCGCCGAGGTCCTCGTGCAGGAGCTTCGCCACCGTCTCGAGGGCGGCCTTGTAGTCCTCGAGCTGCTCCTCGTGCAGCGTCGCCAGGCGCGTGAGCAGCTCGCGCCGCTCCGACGGGTCCTCGCTCGCGGCGAGCCGCGCGTCGAGGGCCATCTTCACGCGCGCCCAGTCGGCGCGGCGGAGGTAGACCGGCTCCAGCATCTCGCCCGCGCGCGCCCGGTGCGCCGGGTTCTCCGACGCTTCGAGCAGCGCTTCGAGCTCGCCCACCGCGCCCACGTGCGCCGCGTCGATCACGAGCGCCTCGGCGAGCTCGTCGAACGCGCGGGACACATCCTCGAGCCTCTCGTGCGCGACCTTCGCGATCTTCACGCGAAGCTCGGCCGGCGCCCCCACCGCTCCGTCGAGCTGACGCTCGTAGAGCTTGATGAGGTCTTCCCAGCGCTTCGACTCCTTGTAGAGCGTCTCCAGCGCGTCGATCGCCTTCGGGTTCAGCTCGACGTCGAGCAGCGCCTCGTACGTCTCGATCGCGCCCGTCGGATCCTTCAGCGCGTCGCGCTGCAGCTCCGCCTGGCGGAAGAGGAGGCGCTTCTTCTCGACGTCGTCCTCGGCGTTCTCCACGCGCTGGCGGAGGATCTCGAGGAGGTTCGGCGCGTCGTTCGCCTCGCCGTAGAGCTCCTCGAGCGCGATCATCGCGCGGCGATCGTCACTCCTCGCTTCGAGCGCGTTCTTGTACCACTCGACCGCGAGCGCCTTGTCGTCGAGCTTCGTCCGAGCGAGCTCGCCAACGCGCAGCCGCACGTTCTGCTGCACGTCGCCGTCGAGGATCGAGTCCACGACCGAGCGGTAGAGCTCGGAGAGCTCCGCCCACCGACCCGTCGCCTTCGCGAGGCGCTCGACCGTCTCGATCCACTGCGCGACCTCGGGCTCACCCGCGGCCTCGCGCACGCCGCGCACCGCGTACCCGAAGGCCCGGCCCGTGTCGCTGAGCGGACCTTCCGCCGTGCGCAGTGCGCTCTGCAGATTCGAGAGGCGCTCGCCCGTGTTGTCCGCCGTCTCCACCTCGATCTCGAGGACGCGAAGCAGCTTCTCGCTGTCACCATCGGCCTCATAGAGCGGATGCAGCGTCTCGGCCGCGTCGCGCCGCGCCTCGGGATCCTCGAGCAGGGCTTCGAGCGCGTTCCTGCAGCGCGCGTTCGCCGGATCGAGGACGAGCGCCTGGCGGTACGCGTCGAGCGCACCCGGCAGATCACTCTGGTGCAGGCGCCGCACGTCGCCGAGCCGCGCGAACAGATCGAGCCGCTCGTCGAGCTCGGTCGCGAGCGACAGATGCACGTCGAGCGTGTCGGCGAGATCTGCCCATCGCTCGGCCTTCTCGTAGAGCGCTTCGAGTGCCGAGAGCGTGGCCGGCTCGGGGCCGAACTCGTCGGAGACGTTGCGCCAGCCGCTGATCGCGCCGGCCACGTCGTCGAGTTTGCTCGCGAGCGTCTCGGCCGCGCGCACCATCGTCCGCTTGCGCTCGGTCGCGTCGTTCGAGAGCGTCTGCCGCGCCTCCAGGATGGAGACGAGCTCGCGCCACTCGCCCGTGCGCTCGTAGAGGCGCTCGAGCGCGGAGAGCGCTTCGAGGTCCTCCGGATCGTCGGACAGACGCGCGCGCCAGGCCCCGATCGCCTTGTCGGGCGCTTCGAGGACCGACTCGTACACCTCGCCGATGCGGCGGTAGAGGCTGCGACGCTTCTCGAGGTCCTCTTCGAGGCGCACCTCGATGCCGAGCACCTCGGCGAGCGCCTCGTGCTTGCCCTTGCCCGTGTAGATGCCGGCGAGCGCCTGCGCCGCCGGGATCACAAGGTTCGGATCGGTCTCGTCGATCGAGAGCACGCGCCGGTAGACCTTCTCGGCCCGATCCAGGTCGCCCAGCATGTCCGCGCAGATCTCCGCGACGACCATGAGGATCTCGCCCTGCGTCGGCGGCGTGCTGCACGCGTCGGCGGCCGCCGTGAGGACGGTCGCCATCTTCTCGTGCTCGGCGAGCCTGCGACCGATGTCGACGAAGCGCTCGCGCACGACCGCGTCGTCGGGCTCGAGCGGCACGAGCTCGCTCAACGTGGCGAACGCGCCCGCGTCGTCGCGCAGACGGTCGTCGCGCAGCGTGCTCACGCGGCGCAGAAGCTCGCGACGCTCGTGCTCCTCCTGCGCGCCTTCGCGCCGGATTTCGAGCACACGCACGAGCTGACGCACCTCGTCGCGTGCCTCGTACACGACCTCCAGCACGCGCGCGGCGCGCAGACGCAGGCTGCCCACTTCGAGCAGACGCTCGACGAGCTGGCGCGCCTCGCCGTCACCCGGACGTTGCTCGAGCACGCGCTCGAGGTGTTCGAGCGACAGCGCCGGCTCGTGCAGCCGGTCGAGGTAGATCCGCCCGAGGCTCAGCTTGATGTCGGCCGCTTCCTCGTCGGTCGCCGTCTCGAGCCGCCGCTCGAGCAGCGCCGCGAGATCCTTCCACCGCCCCTCGCGCTCGTAGAGCCTCTGCAGCGCGTCGAGCGCCGGCTCGTAGAACGAGTCGAGCGTGAGGATGCGCTCGTAGTAGCGGATGGCCTTCGCCGCATCGCCCATGATCTCCTCGGCGATCACGGCGACGTCGTTGAGCAACGAGATCCGCGTCGTTTGATCCGGCGTGCCCTGCGCGGCCTTGTCGTAGAGCGCTTCGAGCTCGCTCCACCGTTCCGCGTTGGTCAGGATCTGCTTCAGGCGCGAGAACGCGCGCTCGTTCGTCGGGTCCACCGCGAGCACACGATCGAGGTAGGGCATCGCGCCCTCCGGATCGCCGAGCTGGTCGTCGTGCAGCATCGCCGCGCGCTCGCAGAGCTCGATCTCCACATCGTCGGGCAGCTTCTTCTCGCCGTCGCTGCGCGACGTGACGAGGTGCGTCCGGTACGCCTCGGCGAGGTCCGTCGGGCGACCCGCGCGCGCGGCGAGCTCGGAGGCGCGATCCCACACCGTGAGCTCGCTCGAGAACTCGTTCAGCGCGCCGAGCACCACGTCGAGCGCCGTGCCCACCGCGCGGAGCTTCTGCTCGTTGACGTCCGCGAGCCGGAGGAAGAGCGCGAGCCGCGTGGCCGTGTCGGTCTCCGACTCGAGCAGCACCTTGATCGCGTGCGCCTCGCGGCGCGCGTCGCCCGTCTCGGCGTACTCGATCGACAGAACCTGCGCTGCCTGCGCGCGCGTTTCGGGTTTGTCGAGCAGCCGCGCGAGGATCCCGACCGCATCCGTATCGTGCGGGAGGATCTCCAGCGCGCGCACTGCCGCGTCGAACGCGTCCACCGGCCGTTCGAGCTTCTCCAGGTACAACGTCGCGAGCTCGACCTCGCACTGCCCGCGTTGCTCGCCCTCGGACACGTCGCGGTGACGCGCCACGACCTCGGCGCCCGCGGCTGCCTCGCCCGCCGCGATGAGCAGGCGCGAGAGGGCACGGAGTGCCTCGCCACGCGCCGGCGTCACCTCGACGACCTTGCGCAGGAGCTCGATCGCCTTCGCGTTGTCGCCGAAGACCTCCTCTTCGAGCGTCGCCCACTCCTCGAGGATCTCGGCGCGGGCCTCGCCCTCGACCTGATCGGCGCGCAGCTGGAAGAGCCAGCGCAGGTCGTCTTTCTTCTCGTTCGCGCGGAGCAGCGCGTCGAGCTCGCGGATCGTCTCCTCATCGGTCGGATCCGCCTCGACGAGCTCGCGGTACGTCGCCGCCGCCTCGTCCACCTTGCCGAGCTCGCGCGCGTACACCTCCGCGAGACGCAGCTTCAGCGCACGCCGCGTCAGGCCGTCGAGATCCGCGTCACGCTTCAGCCGCGCCTCGACGGCCTCGACGAACGGATTCCACGAGCTCGCCGCGCGCGACCACGCTTCGAGCAAGGACAGCCCGTCCTCGCTTGCGTCGAGCTCGTAGGCGCGCCGCGCGTAGCCGAGCGCCTTCTGCTTGTCCGCGAGCGGCCCGCCCGTCACGGCGGCGAGCTTGCGCAGCATCGAGACCTGCTCCTCCACGTCTTGCGTGGCGCCGAGCAGGATCTCGTAGAGCGCGGGCAGCCGCCCCCACTTCTCTTCCTTCTCGTAGATCGGCACGAGCGCCGCCGCCGCGCGTGCGTCGGAGGGCGACACGCTGAGGACGCGCTCGTACGAACGCACGGCCCGCTCGGGCGCGCCGAGCTGCTCCTCGTAGATCCGCGCCGCGCGGAACGAGATGTCGAGCTTGACGTTCGGCTCGGCGGCCTTGTCCGCCGCGCCCGAGAGGAACTCGACGAGACCCTCCCAGTCGTTCTGCGACGCGTAGAGCTCTTCGAGCCCGTCCCAGTCGCCCGACGCCACGTACGACTCACGCAGCACGCGGAGAGCGCGCGCATGCCCCGGCGAGAGCACGAGCACGCGTCGCCACGTGCGCGCCGCCGCCACCGGATCCTTCAGACGCTCCGCGTACACCGCGCCGAGCTTCTGCAGCGCGTTGAGACGGCCCGCGTCGTCTGTCGCCGCGTCCACGCGCCGCTCGAGCACCTCGGCCACCGTCGCGAAATCCTTGTCGCGCTCCGCTTGCTTCTCCAGCGCGTCGAGCACGCCGGGCGCCTGGGCGTCGAGCTCCAGGATCTGCTTGTAGTGCGCGATCGCGTCCGCGCCGCGATCGAGGCGCTCGGCTGCGAGCTTCGCCATCTCGCCGAGCAACTCGATGCGCGCCGCGTCCTCCGTCCTCGGGAGCTGCGCCTCGTAGAGCGCGTAGAGCTGCGCCCACGAGCGCCGCTTCAGGTAGAGCTCCTTCAGCCGTGACTCGGCCTCTTCGTCGCCCGGCGCCACCGCGAGCAGCGACTCGTAGGCCGAGACCGCGTTCTGCACGTTCGAGAACTGATCGACCCAGCGACGCGCGACCGCGCGGTAGAGGTTCGCCTTCTCCGCGTCGCTCGTCGAGAGCTCGGCGAGCTTCTGCTGGTAAGCGAGCAGGTCACGCCAGCGACCCAGCGTCTCGTAGACCCGCGTCAGCTCACGCACCGCGTCGATGTCCCGCTCGTCGAGCTGCACGATTTGCGTGAGCGCCGTGACGAGCGCTGCGTCGTTCTTCGCGCGGTCGCGGTAGACCGAAGCGATGTCGCGCAGCACCTGGATGCGACCTTGCACGTCGGTCTGCGGCGTGCGCTCGAGCTCCTGCCGGTAGAGCTCGACGAGGGCGTTGTAGCCCTCCGTCTGCATGTAGAGGCGCTTCAGGGCATCGCGCGCGTCGCGGTTGTCCGGGTCCGTGCGCAGGATGTTCTTGTACTGATCGATCGCCTTGTGCGCGTTCTCGGTCGACTCGGCGAGCTTGGCGAGCTCCGAGGCGATCGCGCGTTTGTCGGCTCCATCGGGAAGCGCGCGCTGGGCGTCGGTGAGGATCGCGTAGAGCCGCGCCTTGTCGCCCTTGGCGAGCAGGTGTTCCCGGAAAAACGCGAGCATGCCGGCGTGCGTCGGATCGGCGCGACGCACGCGGTCGAAGTACGCCTCCGCCGCCTGCGGCTGACCGCGCATGCGCCAGTGCACCATGCCGATCTGGATGAGCACGCCGAGCTCCTCGCCCGGCTTCACGCCGCCGCCCTTGAGCTGATCCTCGTAGAGCGCGACGAGCTCGTCCCATTGCTCGTTCGAGGTGAAATGGTCGGCGAGGAACGCGAGCGCGTCCGGCTGACCGGGCTGCATGTCGAGCACCTGCGCGAAGGCGTCGCGGGCGCGGTTCTTGTCGCCGAGCTTCTCCGCAGCGACGCGCCCGAGCTTGATCCCCGCCGCGATGCGGTCGTCCTTCGTCGCGCCCTCGCGCAGCGTGAACGAGAGCGCCCGCGTCACGCCGTCCCAGTCGGCGACCTTCGCGCTCGCGCGCTCGAGGAGCCGCGTCGCGCGGGTGTTCTTCGGGTCGAGCGCGAGCGCGAGACCGATGAGCTCGTCGATCCGATCACGCGCCTCGCCGTGCCCGTACCGGAGCGCCATGTCCGCCGCGCTCGCGAGCAGCGAGCTCTTGAAGGCGGGACCGTCCGCGTTCTCGGACTCGGCCACGTAGCGATCGACGATCTCGTTCCACCGCTCGCGCTTCGCCGTGTCGCTCTCCAGCGCCTCGGCGGCGGCCTCGTCATCCGGCCGGAGCTCGAGCAGGCGTTGATACGCGGCTCGAGCCTTGTCGGCGTCGACGAGCTCCTCGTTGTAGATGCGCGCGAGTTCCGCCTGCATCGGCGGCTCGACGGGCGTCCCCGAGGCAAACGAGATCTCCAGCTCGAGGAGCTTGGCGACCGCGCCCCATTCTTTCCGCTCCTCTTGCTTGGCCCGCGCGAGCCCCAGGAGACGCTCCACGTCGTTCGTCGACGTGTCGGGGGCCGTCACTGCCTCCGAGAGATCGTTCCAGGCCGCCTCGTTCTCGGGATCGGACTGCAGGACCCCGAGGGCCACGCGAATTTTCTCAACGCTCATCGTTACCCCGGTCGGCGAAGCTCAACGACACGATCATCCGGTCACCCATACGCTTCACCTCGACGTGCAGCGCGGGCTCCTTGGACCAGACAGCTCGTCCTTCTCCCGCCATGCGTCTCGAGAGAAGGATCCTCGTATTTATTTGACGCGAGCCGACTCTACGCTGCATTCGACCAGCGTATCAAGGTGCCGTTTCCATCCCGGCCCGGCCGTCCGCTCGTGGCGCGGCAAACCCGCGGGAAAGCTCCCATCCTCCCCCTGTGCGTCCTCGGCCGTTCCACGCCGCCGCACCTTGGGCTATCAAGCGGGCCCATGAACGCTTCCTCCGTGAAACGGATTGGTGTCATCGGCGCTGGCCAGATGGGCCGCGGCATCGCGCAGGTCGCTGCCGCAGCCGGGATCGAGGTCGTCCTCTGCGACGCCTCCCAGGAGATCGCGGACAAGGGCAAGTCGCAGATCGGCAGTATCCTCGGAAAGCTCGTAGAAAAAGGGAAGTTGTCGGCCGACGAGCATCGCGCATTGCTCGATCGCATCACCCCCGCCGGCAGCATGACCGCCTTCTCGACGGTCGAGCTCGTCGTCGAAGCCGCGACGGAGAACGTCGACCTCAAGCTCGACATCTTCCGCAAGGCCGACGCCGCGCTCGCGCCGGGCGCGATCCTCGCCTCGAACACCTCGTCGATCTCGATCACGCGCCTCGCCGCCGCGACGTCGCGGCCCGAGCGGGTCATCGGCATGCACTTCATGAACCCCGTCCCGCTCATGAAGCTCGTCGAGATCGTGCGTGGCGTGCAGACCTCGCCGGAGACCTACACGCTCGTCCACGAGCTCTCGGTTCGTCTCGGCAAGACCGTGATCACCTCCGAGGATCGACCGGGCTTTCTGGTCAACCGCATGTTGATCCCCTTCCTCAACGAGGCTTGTTTCACGTTGCAGGAAGGCGTGGGCAGCCCCGAGGACATCGACACGGGTGCGAAGCTCGGCTTGAACCACCCGATGGGCCCGCTCGAGCTCGCGGACCTCATCGGCCTCGACACGGTCCTCGCGATCGCGGAGGTGCTCCACAAGGACCTCGGCGAGGACAAGTACCGCCCCGCCGCGCTCCTGCGAAACCTCGTCGCGGCCGGCTGGCTCGGCAAGAAGAGCGGCCGCGGTTTTTACGTGTACGACGAGAAGGGCCAGAAGACGAAGAGCAGTCTCGCGCGCTAGCTCCTCGTCAAACCCCCTCTCCCGCGAGAGAGGGGGTTTGGGGGTGAGGTCTCACCGCCCGACGAACGTCGGCTTCGTCTTCGCCAGGAACGCCTTCATCCCCTCTCGCTGATCTTCCGATCCGAACAGCCCCGCGAACGCCTGCGCCTCGTGCTCGCACGCCGACGCGAGGTCGACGCCCTCGCCGTGCAGCATCACGCGCTTGGCCGCCGCCACCGCGAGCGGCCCGCGCGACGCGATCTTCTGCGCCGTCTCTCGCGCCTTCTGCACGAGCTCCGCCGCCGGATGCACCGCGTTCACGAGCCCGATCGCGAGCGCTTGCTCCGCGCTCACCATGTCGCCCGTGTACACGAGCTCCCGCGCGCGCGCCGCGCCGACGCGCCGGAGCAGCCGTTGCGTCCCGCCGAACCCCGGCATCACACCGAGCGTCACCTCCGGCAGCCCGAGCTTCGCGCCCTCGGCCGCGTAGATGAAGTCGCACGAAAGCGCGAGCTCCGAGCCCCCGCCGAGCGCGAATCCGTTCACCGCGGCGATCACCGGGAACGGCAGCGTCTCGATCCGATGACACAGCCGCTGCCCCGCGTCGGCGAACCGCTTCGCGGCCACCGGCGTCATCTCCGCCATTTCCCCGATGTCCGCGCCTGCCACGAACGCCTTGCCCGCGCCCGTCAGGATCGCCGCGCGCACCGCGTCTTCCCCAGCACCTTCGGTCGCGAGCGCCTCGAACACGCGAGCGAGCTCTGCCACGAGCTCTGCGTTCAGCGCGTTCAGTTTGCTGGGCCGGTTGATCGTGAGCGTCGCGATCGGGCCGGTCCGCTCTACCAGGACGAGGTCGGTATCCGTCATGGCGCCGCGTTACCAGGGCGCGGCCCCGGTGGGAAGCCGGGACGAGGCGTCGACGCGGTGTGCCGTAAGGGCAAAAAAAAGTCGCGCAGCGCACCGGTTGGGGGGGGCGGACCGGCACGCGCGCGACGAGTGAGAGTGTGACACCCGCGCGCTCCTTGTCGAGCGCAAGTGCGCGACTCGTGCACGGAATCGACGATCGACCGGGCCGATCCAACACGTCCGCATCGTCACGTCCTCGAGGAGGTGTCTCCGTCATGCGCAGGTCGTTGTGCCCGGGACTACTTGACGCAGAATGAGGAGACCGAGCGGGCAGAACCGAGAGGCGCACACCGATCGGACCGTGATGCATGGTCCCTCGGCGCGCCGGCCTCCAAACGAGCTTTGGGGCTCGACCGGAACGCAACCGATCTTGTCCCCGCGTGCGTCTCGGGGTGAAACTGCCGGGTATGGTCCTTACCAAGGCCGGTCTGAACCGGCTGCTCGCGGAAGTCCTGCCTCAAGACGCAGACGTCGAAGCGTTCGTCGCACAGAACTTCGGCACCATCGCCCGGCGCATCGCGCGCGGCGCCGATCGGGCCGGCAAGATCGCGCTCCTCGTGGACAACGCCGATCTCAAGGTTCTGCTCGACAAGATCTCCGGCGCGCGCCCGGTCGCCGTCGCTCGGAACGAGCACCTGCTCGCCGAGGACAAACGGGTCGCCGGAGTGCCGGTGCCCGACGCAGGACCCTGCGTGGGTCGGGACGCGCTCCTCGCCGAGCTCGCGGCGCACATCCATCGTGATGCGCCGAAGCCCGTGCTCCTCGTCGGCGACGCAGGCCTCGGCAAGACGACGCTCGCGCTCGCGCTCCTCCACGCGCCTGCCTCCGTCCAGCACTTCGGCGGCCGCAGGTACGTCGCGCATCTCGACACCACGGCCGACACCGAAGCGGCCGTCGTCGAGGTCAGCCGTGCGCTCGGCGTCACGCCCGAGGCGCCGCTCCTCAACCGTATCGCCGAGGCGCTCCGCCGCGCGCCGGCCCTGATCGTCCTCGACGATCTCGACGTACCCCTCGCGAAGGATCCCGCCAACGTGCGCGACCTTCTTCAAAAGCTCACGGCGATCCCCGGCGTCGCGGTCATCGCGACGGCGAGGTCTTCGTCCGCGCGGCCCGAGGGCTTCCACGTCGCTGCCGTCAAGCCCTTCGACGAGGCTTCTGCGCGGGAAGCGTTCCTCGCGGTCGCCGGCGACGCGCGCCGCTCCGACCCGGGCCTCTCCTTCGCGCTCACCGAGGCTGCGGGCAACCCCCTCGCGCTCACCTTGCTTGCGCGCGCGGCGGGGGATGGACCGCTCGACCTCGCGGTCCGCGCCTGGCACCAGAAGCAGAACGAGCTCCTCATGCGCGAGGACGGCCCCGAGTCGGCGAGCGCCATCGAGATCGCCGTCGCGCTCGCGCTCGCGAGCGGTCGCCTCTCGGACGAAGCGCGCCGCCTCGTCCCGCTCATCGCCGCGCTGCCGAACGGCGTCCGCGCCGACGACCTCGCGACCTTCGCCTCCTCTGGCACGGCCGACGCGGGCGTCGCGCTCGCGGCCCTCGGCCTCGCGCAGGATGCATCGGGGCGGTACCGCGTGCGTCGTGCCGTGCGTGAGGCTGTCGCCTCGCAGCGCCCTTCCGTCGAGGAGTCCGCGAAGGCCACGCAGCGCTACACCGGCCTCGCGCTCTCGAATGGCCCGAACGTCGGATGGCCGTCCGGTGAAGACAGCGCTGTGCGCCTCGCGGCGGACAGCGACAACATCGAGGCGATGATCCTGCGTGGCTTCGACGGCCCGCATCGCATCGCGTGCATCGACGCGTCCGTCGCGCTCGCCACGTTCATCGGCTCCTCGGGCCATGGCACGCCGCGTGTCGTCGAGCGTGCGCGCGACGCGGCTCGCGAGGGCGGCGACAAGCTCGGCGAGGCCGACTGCACGCAGGCGCTCGGCGACATCGCGCTCGCGCGTGGCGAGGTCGACGAGGCGCGCGCGCGTTACCTCGATGCGCTCCCGCTCTTCCACCAGGCGCGCGCGGGCCTCAGCATCGCGGCTTGCCTCATGCGCCTCGGCGACATCGCGCTCGAGCGCCACGAGTACGACGAGGCCAAGCTCCGCTACACCGACGCCACGCCGTTCTACCGGCACATCGGCGATCGGCTCGGCGAGGCCAACTGCTTGCGCAACCTCGCCGAGATCGCGGCCTTGCGCGACGAGTACGACGAGGCGCGCGCTCGCTTCAAGGAGGCGCTCCCGATCTACAACGACCTCGGCGACAAGGCGGCGAGCGCCCACTGCATGAAGGGCATCGCGGACATCGCCTTCCAGGGCACGCAGTACGACGAGGCGCGCGCGCTCTACCAGGAGGTCGGCCCGCTCCTCGAAGAGCTCGGCGATCGCCTCTCGATGGCGCAGTGCCTGCAGAACCTCGGCGACATCGCGTTCGCGCTCGGCGAGCACTCCGTGGCCGAGGGGCATTACCAGAAGGCACTGCCCATCTTGAAGGAGCTCGGCGACAAACTCGGCGAGGGCACGTGCCTCTCGACGCTCGGCGACGTCGCGCTCGCGTGCACGGAGATCGAGGACGCGCAGGCCTACTACCTCGCGGCGCTCCCGCTTCTCCGCGAAGTCGGCGAGAAGATGGGCGAGGCGAACTGCATCCAGAGCCTCGGCGACATCGCGCTCACGCAGTTCGAGCACGACGCGGCCCGGTCGCATTACGAGAACGCCCTCGGCCTCTTCACGGCGCTGAAGGACGATTACTCGATCGGCTGGACGCATTACCGCCTGGCCCAGGTCGCCGCGGACCCGGACATCTTCAAGAACCACCTCTACGCGGCGCGTGACGCCTGGCTGCGCATCAACCGCCGGGACCTCATCGACGACGTCAACACCGAGTTCCCGGGCATTCTCTAGCCTTCTCCAAAAAACGGATGTCGTGTCCTCCGCGCCCGGTATAGTGCCGGGCGCACGGAGGACCGATCATCCATGAACGTCGTCGTTACCGGAGCCACGGGGCACGTGGGCGCGAACCTCACGCGCGCGCTCGTCGAGCGCGGCGATCGCGTGCGTGTGCTTTATCGACATGCGCCGCCGCGCGCGCTCGACGGCGTCGATTGCGAGCGCATCACCGGCGACGTCCGCGACCCCGACACCGTCGATCGCGCCATCCGCGACGCCGAGCTCGTTTACCACTGCGCCGCCAAGATATCGCTCGAATCGGTCGACCCCGAGGTCGAGACCATCAACGTCGACGGCGTCCGCAACATCACGAACGCCTGCTTGCGCCACGGCGTCCGCAGGCTCGTGCATTTCAGCTCGATCCACGCCTTCGCCACCGAACCTGCGTCCGAGGTCCTCGACGAGAAGCGCCCGCTCATCACGGACCCTCGCCAGCCTCCGTACGACCGTTCCAAGGCCGCGGGCCATCGTGTCGTCCTCTCGGCCGTCGAGAAGGGCCTCGACGCTGTCGTCTTGCATCCCGCGGCTGTCCTCGGCCCGCACGATTACATGCCCTCGCGCATGGGCCGTGTCCTTCTATCGCTTGCGCGTGGCCGCATGCCTGGGCTCGTCGAGGGCGGCTTCTCGTGGGTCGACGTCCGTGACATCGTGGCAGCGGCCCTCGCGGCCGACACCCGCGGCCGCCGTGGGGAAAACTACCTCCTCTCCGGCCATTGGCTCAGCTTTGCGGAGCTCGCGGCGGTCGCGGGCGAGGTCACGGGCCGCCGCCCGCCGCTCCTTACCACGCCCATGTGGCTCGCGCGCGCCGTCGCCCCTGTTGCGGGGGGCCTTGCGAAGCTCCTCCGCGTCGACCCGCTCTTCAACAGCGTCTCTTTGCATGCGCTCCGCATTCACCGCTACACGAGCCACAAGAAGGCCGAGACCGAGCTCGGATTCACGCCGCGCTCCACGAAAGAGACCTTGGAGGGGACCTATGCGTGGTTCCGCGAGGTCGGCATGCTTCCCCGCTGATACATGGACGAGCCCACGTTCTATCGATTCCTCATCTGGGGATTCCTCGTCATCGCGGCCCTGATCTTCCCGGCGCTCTTTTTCATCACCGCCCCGTACGGCCGCCACGAAACGAAATCCTGGGGCCCCACGATCGACAATCGCCTCGGCTGGCTCCTCATGGAGTCGCCGTCGGTCCTCGTCTTTTTCGCGTGCTGGTATCTGGGCGGCTGCCCGACGGACCCGGCCTCGCTCGGGTTCCTCTTCCTCTGGCAGCTCCATTACGTCCACCGCGCCTTCATCTTCCCGTTTCGCATCAAGAGCGGCCCCAAGCGAATGCCGATCGCCATTGCCGCGGCGGCGTTCACGTTCACCTCGCTCAACGGCTATCTCAATGGCCGCTGGCTCTTCGGCTTTGCGGGCGCGGATCGTCATGGAAGCGCCTGGCTCTCGGATCCCCGCTTCTTCCTTGGCGCGGCCATCTTCCTCGCGGGATTCGCCATCAACCAGCAGGCCGACTGGATCCTCCTCCACCTGCGCAAGCCTGGCGAAACCGGCTACAAGATCCCGCGCGGCGGCTTTTACCGCTGGGTGAGCTGCCCCAATTATTTCGGCGAGATCATCGAATGGGTCGGTTTTGCGATCTGCACCTGGTCTCTGCCGGGCGTCGCGTTCGCGCTCTGGACGATCGCGAACCTCCTGCCGCGCGCCCGCTCCCACCACCGCTGGTACCGCGAAAAGTTCCCGGATTACCCGCCGGAGCGGAAGGCGCTCGTGCCGGGTCTATTCTGATCCGTACAGCCTCTTCGCATTCCCCCCGACAATCCCCGCGAGCTCTATCTCCCGCATTCCGAGCGCCGCGAGCCGCTTGATCTCCCGATCCCACGCATACGGCACGTTCGGAAAATCCGAACCGTAAAGCACCCGCTCCGGCCGGCAATGCAGAAGCCGTACCGGCGGCGGGCCCGTGAAGTATTCGGCCATCGTCATCGTCGTATCGAGCCAGAGATTGTCGTACCGTTCCATCAGCCGCTCGTACGCGTCGAACTCGTTGGCCCCGAGGTGCGGCACGCAGAGCTTCAAACCCGGATAGTCCGCGAGCACCCGCCCGACCCGCTCGGCCGAACAAATCTCGTACGTATCACACTTGTACGCCGGGCTCTTCGGCTCCCTGCCTGCGTGCACCACGAGCGGCTTGTTTGCCCGGACGCACGCCTCGTACACGTCGTGCAGCGACTCCTCGTCCGGCGAGAAGCATTGCACGTGGCAATGCAACTTCACGCCTTTCAGCCCCATCCCAAACGCCTCCGCCAGGATCTCCTTCGCGCCCGGCTCTCCGGGCAGCACCGTCGCGAGCCCGACGACCCGCGGCTCCTCCCGACAGAGCCCCGCCACGAATTGGTTCAGCGCCCGCGCCATTCCCGGCTTGTGCGCGTAATGCAGCGCCACGATCCGCGACACCCCGCGCGACAGCAAAAATTGCACCACCTCCCGCGCTTTGAGCTTGTACCGGATCGGCCATCCATACTGGTCGAACCAGCGCCAGAGCGCCTCGAACACCGGCTCCGGGAACACGTGCACGTGCGCGTCGATCACCTCGGGCAGCGACGACGACAGGCGCGCGCCTTCCTCGTCGTTCGCGGCGGGCAGCGGCGCCTGGTCGGCCGAGAGCCATCCTCCGAACGCCTCCCGGGACGGCGGCGCGTGATCGGCGAGGCAGGGCAGGGGACAGTCGTGCATGGCGACGCAGCATGCCTCAAACGCGCTCCGCGCGACAGCCCTCGCCCCGCCTGACGAGGGCGCGTTTTGCAGCGAGGACAACCTCGACCTCCCGCCATCCATCGTGCGAATCGGATCCCTTCATCTTGACCCCGCCCTCGCGCGGCCACACGATCCGGGCACGTCGAGGTGCGCCCCTTGGACTTCCTCCAATCTCTGTTCGTCTGGGCGAACCTCCCCTACGCCATCGTATTCGCCGTCGCGATCCTCTTCGCGCTGCTGCAAATGACCGGCGTCCTCGGCCTGCTCGTCGGCGGCTCCGATCACGACGCCGACGCGGATCACGACGCGGATGTCGACGCCGATCACGACGTCGATGCCGACGCCGATCACGACCACGATCACGACGCCGATCACGAGAACGACGCGAGCCTCGGCGGCAAGATCCTCGTCGACCTCGGCGCCGGCCGCATCCCGTTTTCAGTCCTCTGGCAGACCTTCGCCGTCACGTTCGGCATCACCGGCCTCGCGCTCAACACCCTTTA
The DNA here is from genome assembly GCF_028435265.1 of Polyangium jinanense. Taxonomy (GTDB): domain Bacteria; phylum Myxococcota_A; class Polyangia; order Polyangiales; family Polyangiaceae; genus Polyangium; species Polyangium jinanense. The sequence continues at coordinate 937,114 of NZ_JAGTJK010000001.1, forward strand.
TTTCGGCCGCGCCGGTGCCCTCGCGCCCTCGACCCTCGCGCTCAGCCTGCCCGCTTCGCTCCTCGTCGCCTACCTCGTCACGCGCTCTGCCTCGCGCCTCCTCGGCAAGGTCGTCGCGCCGTCAGGCGAGGAGGCCACGAGCCGCAGGAACCTCGTGGGCTGCTCGGGTGTCGTGATCAGTAGCCGCGTGACCAGCGAATTCGGCGAAATTCGTGCCAAGGACCGGGCGGGGCATTTCGTGCACGTCATCTGCCGCATTCGTGAGGGCGAACCCGTCATCGGGGCCGGCCGCGAGGTGGTCATCGTCGATTACGACAGCAGGGACGGTCGCATCTTCGTCGCGCCGCTCGACGACGACGACGCGCCTCCCGCGCCCGCGCTCCGCATCGCGGGCGATACGCGGGCGGAAACCGAAGCAGAGGCCGAAGCGGAGGCCTCGGAAAAGAATAATAAATCCAACGTTCGCCGCGCGCCCTGAGCGGGCGAGCGCGTTCTCCCTTGCCACGGCCCCCTGCGAGGCGGTCTCATCGATCGTCGCCCTCGCGGGCGGTGCTTTCTCCATACGGAGCATCCGAGCCATGCCTCAGCTCTTCCAGAAACCCGAGTTTCAGTTATTCGCCTTGGGGACGGTCGGCTTCCTGGTCCTCCTGGTCGCCTTCTTCGTCACCCTGGCGAAGTTTTATCGACGCTGCGGCGCGGACGAGGCCCTCGTCCGCACCGGCGCCGGCGGCAACAAGGTCGTGATCGGCGGCGGTATCACCGTCTATCCGATCCTCCACCAGCTCCTGCGCGTCTCGCTGCACTCGATCAAGCTCTCCGTCGAGCGCTCCGGCAAGAACGCCCTCGTCACGAAGGACAAGATCAAGGCCAACGTCACGACCGAGCTCTACATCAAGGTCGAGCCCATCGCCGAGGACGTCCTCGCCGCCGCGCGTTCGTTCGGCGAGCGAAACTTTGACGAGCAGGCCATCGGTGACCTCATCGAGGGCAAACTCACCGACGCCCTCCGGTCCGTCTCGGCAAACCAGACCTTCATGGAGCTGCACGGCCAGCGAAAGCAGTTCGCCGAGCACATCCAGAGCACGCTCTCCGACGAGCTCAAGAAAAACGGCCTCACGCTGGAGAACGTCTCGATCACCGCGCTCGCGATGGTCCCCGTGAAGGAGCTCGATCCGCAGGACGTCTTCGACGCCGAGGGCCTGCGCGCCATCACCGACAGCGTCCAGTCGAACGCCGAGCAGACCACCAAGATCCAGCGCGAAAAAGAGCTCGCCATCCAGCTCACGAACGCCGAGGCGAAAAAACGCGCCCTCACGATCGAGCAGGATCAGAAGCAGGCCGAGGCCGACCAGGCCCGCCGCGTCGCCGAATACGCCGCCACGCAGAAGGCCGAGACCGCGAAGGCCGTCTACGTCCAGGAGCAGGCGCAGGAGCTCGCCGCGCTCGAAAAACGCAAGGCCACCGAGACCGCGCGTATCCAGCAGGAGCAAGCGATCGCCGTCGCCGAGGCCGCGCGCCAGCGGGGCCAGCGTGAAGCGCAGATCGCCGCCGAGAAGGCGCAGCAGGCCGCCGAGATTGCCAAGCAGCGCGAGATCGAGGCCTCGATGATCGAGAAAGAGAAGGTCGTCCAGGCCGCCGAGGTCGATCGGCAAAAAGCCCTGGAAACCGCCTCGATCGACAAACAGAAGGCCGTCGAGAGCGCCGAGATCGTCAAGCAGCAGGCCGTCGAGACCGCGCGCATCGCCAAGCAAATCGCGGTCACGCAGAGCGAAGAGCAAGCCGCGCGCGCCGCTGCTCTGAAGGCCCAGGCCGAGGCCGAGCAACAGCAAGCGATGCAGGGGATCATCACGGTCGAGGAGACCGCGAAGGCGAACCGCGAAAAGGCGATCGCCGTCATCAAGAGCGAGGAGGACGCGCAACGCTCGCGCATCGCCGCCGAGCGCGAGGCCTTCAAGCTCAAGCTCGAAGCCGAGACGCAGGCCGCCGCGCTCAAGGCGCACGCCGAAGGCGAAGCCGCGGCCAAGCGCGCCGCCGCCGAGGGCGAGATCGCCCGCGCGCAGGGCCTCGCGCAGGCGCGCGAGCTCGATGCGCAGGCGAACGCGAACGTCATGCGCAAGGGCGCCGAGGCCGACGCCGATCGCGTCCGCATCTCGGCCGAGGCCAAGGCCCAGGCCGCCTCGCAGGAAGCGCAGGCCTTGATCGCCCTCGCCGAGGCCACGCGCAAGAAGGGCGAGGCCGAAGCCGAAGCCAAGCGCAGGCTCGTCGAGGCCGAGAACGCTGTCGCCACGAAGTTCCTCCTCCGCGACGTCGCCGTGAAGGCGCTCGACGTCCTGCCCGCCGTCACCCGCGAGCTCATGACCCCGGCCCGCGCCATCAGCGAGATCAAGGTCCTGCAGCTCCAGGGCACGAGCGGCTCTGCCGCGACAAACGGCGAGGGCGCCCCGAGCGCGCCCTTCGGCAACGTCGCTTCGCCGGTCCTCAAGACCATCCTCGAAGCGGGCGCCGCCTACCCGCTCCTCCGCGAGATGCTCGCATTCTCGCAGGTCGACGAGCGAGGCCTCGCGGACAAGGCCCGCGCCTTCCTCGGCACGCTCCCGGCCGAGCTCCGCGCTGTGATCGACAAGGACCCCGAGCTCGCGAAGAAACTCGACGACCTCGGCGTCGGCCGCGCCGCGCCCTCCGGCGCTGGCATTCAGGTCCACGAGATCGACCCTCCGACGATCCCGCCCGCGGCCCCGCTCCCTGGGGAATGATTCGATGACCACGCCTCGCCGAGACCCCGATGAAGCCGCGCTCACGGCTCTTGCGCAGATCGCGCGTGGCCTCGTCTCGACCCCGGGCGCGCAGGGCGGCGCGCTCGGGTATGGCACGTGGAAGCAGGGTTTTCGCGAGCTCGTCCAGCGGGATCCGCTGGACACGCTCCTCGTCTCCGTGCTTGGCGGCGCCTACCTCTTTTGGCTGGCCGAGAAGGACAAGAATCCGCGGTGCCGCACGTTCTGGGACGCCGCGGTGTTCGTCTCGACCTGCCTTTCGGTGGGATACGACAACAAGTTCGCGGCGACCGAATCCGGCAAGGCCCTCGCCACCTTCCTCATGACGTTTGGCCCGAGTGTCGCGGCGAACGCGTTCGCCCCGCCTGTCCCGGCGCAGCACAATTCTGGCGCGCCGCCTTCCAATGGGGCTGAAGCGCACGTGTCCGCCGCTACAGCGGAGTCACTCGCCCTCCAGAAAGCCATTCTCGCGCGCCTCGACGCGATCCTCGCCGAGCTCCAGGGCTCCCGTCCGTCACCCGATCGGAACGTGCGGGGCTGACAGGATTTCCGCTTTTGGCTATCATGTGGCCTTCGTCGAGGAGGACCGCCATGAGTCTTGCTGCAGCGCACGGAACCGGCCGTCATGCCATTGTCATTGGTGGTGGTATCGCTGGCCTCTCCACCGCGCGTGTGCTCACCGAGCATTTCGACCGTATCACCGTGCTCGAGCGCGACAAACCGCCGGGCGGCGCCGAGCACCGGGCCGGGGTCCCGCAGGCTCGGCACGTCCACATCCTGCTCGCGGGCGGTGAGCAGGCGCTGGAGGGGCTCTTCCCGGGCCTCCGCGAGGAGCTCACCGCGGCCGGGGCGCCGTGGGGCGACTATGCCGGCACAGCGCTCATCAATTTTCCCATCTTCCGCCTGCCGCACTCGACGAGCGGCGTCGAGGTCAGCTTCGCGAGCCGTCCGTTCCGGGAGTACACGATGCGGTGTCGGCTCGAGCGTGGCGGCCGGGTCGAGTTTCGTAATGGCGTCCAGGTGAAGGGCCTCGTCGCCGAGGGCCACGGGGTCTCGGGCGTGAAGGTTCGCGACAGCCGCGGGGAGGACGTCCTGCGGGCCGACTTCGTGGTCGCGGCGTGCGGCCGCGAGGGCCGGGTGGACGAGTGGCTCGCGGAGCTCGGCTATCCGACGCCGCGCGAGGAGACGGTCGACGCGGCCCTGTCTTATGCGACCCGCTGGTATCGTGGTCCTCGCAGCCTCTCGCGGTACAATCTCGTGGTGGACCTCCCGACCCCCCCGGATCTGCCGCGGGGCGGAGGCTACATGTCGTGCGAGGACGGCAAGTGGTTCGTCACGCTGATGGGCATCGCGGGCGAACGCGCGCCGCTCGACGAAGAGGGATTCCACGCCTGGATCCGCAACCTGCGATTCCCCGAGGTCTGGGATCTCGTGCAGAAAGCCGAGCCGGCCTCGCCAATCTACGGCTCGGCGAAGGGGGAGAACCGCCACCGCCATTTCGAGGAGCTGAAGCGTTTCCCGGACCGCTTCGTGGCGCTCGGCGACGTGGTCGCCTCGTTCAACCCGATGTACGGCCAGGGCATGTCGATGGCGGTGCTCGGCGCGCTGGAGCTCGGCGCCTGCCTTTCGGAGCAACGCGAGCGCATCGGCGGCCCGAGCCTCGCGGGTTTGTCGCGCCGATTCCAGCGACGCCTCGAGCGGGTCGTGCGCTCGGTGTGGGGAATGGCGATCTCCGAGGATTTCCGCTGGTCGGCGACGCGGGGCGAGCGCCCCGGGGGGCTCAGCCGGGTGGTGGGGAAGTACATGGACGAGCTCATGAATACCATCCCGGATGACGAACTGGTGTTCCAGAGGTTCGTCCGGGTGCAGCACTTGCTTGATCCGGTATCGTCGCTGCTCGCGCCGGACGTGGCGCGACGGGTGATCGAGCGGGCGACGCGGCCCGTGCGGACTTCCGTGCGCGAGGTGGTGGGGGGGCTCGTGGGAGGGGCGGGGTAGGGCAGGCTGCCTGCCCCTGAATCAGCCTTTCCGCACCAAAAACCCCGCCACGAAATACCCATCCGTCCCCTGCACGTGCGGCAGGAGCCGGAAGCTCGTTGCCCCCTCGCCCAGAATCTCCCGCGGAAGCTCCGCCTCGATCGGCAGTTTTTCCAGCCGAACCGCCATCCCCGGCGTTTCCCCGACGAGCCGCTCGACCACCTCTTCGGCCTCCTCCCGCAGCACGCTGCACACCGCGAAGACCAGCCGCCCCCCGTCCTTCACCCGCGTCGCCGCGTTCCGCACGATCGCAGTCTGCAGCTCCGACAAACGTTTCACGTCCTCCGCCGTCCGCCGAAGCGCAATCTCTGGCCGCCTCCGCAGCGTCCCCACGCCCGAACACGGCGCGTCCACCAGCACCCGATCGTAATCCTCCGGCACCTCCGCGAACGCCCCTGTCCGCGCCGCCCAGTCGACCGCGTACGCCGCCCGCGCCCCTCGCCCCGCCGGACCCTCCTTCAATCGCTCGAGCTTCGCGGCGTACAGATCCGCCGCGTCCACCGCGCCCTCGGGGCCCACCTCGTCCGCGAGCAGCCACGTCTTGTTTCCGCGCCCCGCGCAGGCGTCGAGCACCCGCTCGCCTCGCCGCGCCCCGAGCGCGAGCGCCACCACCTGCGCCCCTTCTTCCTGCACGATCCACGCGGTTCCCGCGCCCGGCAATCGCCGCACGTCCCCGGCGCCGCGCACCAGGATCGCTCGCGGCGAGGCGTGTCCTTCCTCGAATGTGCCGTCCGGACAAACCTCACGCAATCGCGCGACCCACGCCGCCCGATCCTCCGACAGCGCGAGCGACAAACCCAGCGGCGGCGGCACCGGGCCTGCGGCGAGATAGGCCTCCGCCGCGCTCCGCCCGAGCGACCGACGCAGCGATCCTCGGAGCCATCCGGGTGCCGACGCGCTCGCCGCCTCGATCAGCAAGGGCCGCCCCTTCGCCTCGACCTCCGCCGACAGCTTCCGCAAAATCGCATTCGCGAACGACCCCGTCCGCACGTCCCCTTCCGCGCGGATCGCCCCCACCGCCTCGTTCACCGCGGCGAACGCCGGCACCCGATCCAGAAAGCAGATCGTATACGCCGCCATGAGCACGTGCGCCCGCGCGATGGGCGACGGCAGGTCGAGCTTGCCTTTGGGCGTCAAGGCCGAAAGCCTCGCGACGAGCGCCGCTTCCGTACGCAAAACCCCGTACACGAGCTCGGTTGCGAGCCCCGCGTCGCGCGGATCCATTTCGGAATGCCGCCCGAGCTCGGCGTCGAGCGCCGCGGCTGCGAACGCCTCCGTGCTCCACACCCGCGCGAGCACGCGGGCCGCGATGATCCTCGCTTCGCTAATCAACGAGCTCCCTCAACTGCCCTTGGATCACGTCCCACCGCCGCTCCACGTCATTCTTGAACGCCACCCCCATCAATGCAAAGAGCACGAGCAGGCCCACGAGGCTCGCGATCTCCCGCACCCGGAGCGGCAGAGGCCGCCGTGACACCGCCTCGAACAGGAAAAACAGGAGATGACCGCCGTCGAGCACCGGGATCGGCAAGAGATTCACGAGCCCGAGGTTGATGGAAATCACGGCCATCGCCCACACGAAATAGGAGACGCCCTTCGAGCCCTCCTCGCCGACCACGTCGTACACCGTGATCGGCCCGCCCAGCGTCGAGATGCTCACCTTGCCTTCGGCGATCCGCACGATTCCCACCACGATGAACCGGATCACGTCGTACGTCTCGTCGAGCGCGCTCCGGAGCGCGAAAGGCAAGAGCGACGCGTGTTCCACGTACGCCTCCGGCACCACTGGCGACCAGTTCGACGCCCGCACGAAATACCGCGGCCGGTGCTGCCCGTATTCGTCGATCCAGTCCTCGCGCCGCAGAAGAATCGTCCCGCTCTTCTTCACGCCGCCGCGGAGCCACGTCACCGTGTGCGGACGATCCGGCGAAGCGAGCAGCCGTTCGAGGAACGTCGCCCAGGCCGTCACCGTGGTTTGGTCCACCTCCACGATACGATCCCCGGGCCGCATGTCGGCGTTCCATTCCGCCGAACCCTCGGCCACGTCGAATACGTAAAGGTCCGCCGATTCGAGCCCCGTGCGCTCCTCCAGATCGCCGTGCCCGCTCGCTTCCGGCGTCAGCGCCGCCACGCCCGACTCGTACACGGCCATGTCCGCGAGCCCGCCGAACGCGCGCGGCACCTTCACCGGCCGCAAATACGTCACCGGCACCGTCTCGCCGTGATTCTCGGACAGCGCCGTTTCGAGATCCGCGAATGTCTTCACCGGCCGGCCTCGCACCTCGGTCACGAGGTCGAACGTCCGGAGCCCTGCGCGATACGCCGGCGAATCCGGCCGCGAGATGCCCACGACGGCCGCGGGCCGGCTCGGCTTGATGCCGATTTCGCCGACCTTCTCCACGATGTCGAGCGGTTTCCGGACGACCTTCTCCTCCGGCACCACCACGACCTCGACGTGCTCGTTGTTGCGGAACACCTTGAGCCGCAGCTCTTTGCCGGGGCTCTCGCCGATGATCCGCGCGAGCTCGGCGAACGTCGAGATTCGCTCGCCGTCCACCTCGAGCACCCGATCGCCCGGCACGAGTTTTCCCTCCGCCGGGTGTCCGGGCAAAACGAAGCCGACCGTGGGGGGTGAGAATCGTGTCTCCCCGACGAAAACGGAGAAATACAGGAGGACCGGGAACAGGATGTTCATCGCCGGGCCCGCGATGACGATGATCACCCTTTTCCAGAGCGCCTGCGCCTCGAACGTACGCTTGCGATCCTCGGGCAGCACCGGCTCCTGCCGGTTCTCCTCGAGCATCTTCACGAAGCCGCCGAGGGGCAAGAGCCCCACGCAATACTCCGTCTCTCGTCCTCGAAACCGGAGCACCTTCGGCCCGAAACCCATCGAGAACGTGAGCACCTTCACGCCGAAGATCTTCGCCCACACGAAGTGGCCGAGCTCGTGCACGAAGATGAGCACGGAGCAGAGAAGCGCGAAGTAGAGCAGATCCACGGCTGGCGTATCTCTACGCGAGATCCCGCCGGGGCGCCAAGGACAAAACCGCGCCCAGGACGCTCTTTCCGCTCACAAGGGGCCCCTATTTGCCCGGCCCGCACCGCCGTGCAATCGTTCGCCCCTGCATTCGGAAGGGGGGATCCGTCTTGCGCCTGCTCATCGTCTCGTACGCTTTTCCGCCCGTCGGCGGCGTCGCCGTCCAGCGCGTCACCAAGTTCGCGAAGTACCTGCCCTCGTGCGGCGTCGAGACCACCGTGCTCACGGCGGAAAACCCGTCCGTCCCCATCCGGGACGAGAGTTTGCTCCGCGACGTCCCGGCCGAAGTGAAGGTCGTCCGCGCCCGGACCCTCGAACCGAGCTACGAGAAAAAGGCTGCCGTCTGGCGCGGCGCTGCGTCGAAGGGCCGCTTCTCCGGCGCGCGCCGTGTCCTCGCGCGCCTTGCCTCCGCCGCGCTCGTCCCGGACCCGCAAATCCTGTGGCTCCCCGCCGCCGCGGCCGCGATTCGCCGCCTCTCGGCGAACGTCGACGTCGTCCTCGTCAGCGGCCCGCCTTTTTCGCCTTTTTTGCTCGGCCCGCTCGCGCGTGTCCCGTTCGTCCTCGACTATCGCGACGAATGGCGCACCGCGGCCACCTATGAAATGCACGGCGGCCCGCTCCTCGCGCGCGCGATCGACACGATCGAACCCGCGCTCGTCCGGCGCGCCGCGCGAATCCTCACGGCCACCGAGGACTTCCGCCACAACCTGCTCGCGCGTTATCGCGACCTCGACCCGCGCCGCGTCATCACGCTGACGAACGGCTACGATCCAGACGACTTCGCGCACATCCTCGACGCGCCTCCGCCCCGGACCTACGCGCCCGGCCGCAAGCTCGTCGCGACCTATGCCGGCACGACCTTCTGGCATACCTCGCCGCGTGGCCTCTTCGCGGGCTTGCGCCTCCTCGCGGAGCGCGCGCCTGCCCTTGCGAACCTCTTCGACATTCGTTTCATCGGCCGCGTCGTCGATACCGAGCGCGCCGTCTTCGAGGAAAACCCGCTCCCGATGGTCCGGCATCTCGGTTTTCGCCCGCACGACGAGGCGCTCTCGCTCCTCGCGGAGAGCCACCTCGCGCTCGTCATCGTCGACGACATCCCGGGCAATGCGGCCATTTATCCGGGGAAAATCTTCGACATCATGGCGGTCGGCCGGCCTTGCCTCGCGCTCGCGCCCGAGGGCGCGCTCTCGCGCCTCGTCGAGCGACATCGGCTCGGCCTCGTCGTGCACCCGCGCGAGCCCGCCGCCATTGCCGCGGCGCTCGAGCGGATTGCGCTCTCATTTCAGCGCGGCGAGCCGCTCCTTCCTTCCCATCCTGTCGGCCTCGAACCTTTCCACCGCCGCGCCATCGCTGGCCGCCTCGCCGAGGTGCTCCGCGACATCGTCGTTCCGCAGGGACAAACGAGCGCGTCCTCGGCCGCCTAACGAGCGGAGGAGGCGATTCGTTCGAGCACCGCAGCCAGTTCCTTCGGGTGGCTGATCATGGGGAACAAGCCGGCGGCGACCTCGTGAAACTCGAAGCCGTCCGCCCGCGCCTTTTCCACGAAGTGAGCGATCGGATCCGTCTTGAAGAACGCGATCAGATCGTCTCGCGCCGTGCCGAGCACGTAGGCGCGGGGCATCCGGGGCTCGCCGTGCGCGAGCACGATCGGCTCTTCGAGGCATTTCATCGGATGCGGCGAGAGCCTCGGCCCCACCCAGGCCCGGTCCGCGGGATCGTAGATGCCCATCGCCTCGAAGGGAAATGGCGGCAAAAGCCGGGGCCCCTCGTTGCCCGACATATCATCGAGCTTGCCGGCCGTCCCTCCGCCGAATGCGCCCATCGCATTGCGCCCGTTCGTCGGCACGTGCCCGTTCACGTACACGAGCCGCGCAATCCGCTCCGGCACACGGTCCGCGACGCCGGTGATGACCATCCCGCCGTAGGTTTGCCCCACGAGGATCACGTCACGGAGGTCCTCGTACACGAGCACGTTCGTGATGTCATCGATATGCGTCGACAAACCCACGTGCGGGCCGAGCAAATGTGAGCGCTCGCCAATGCCCGTGAGCGTCGGCGTGAAGACCGTGTGCCCTGCGCGTTCGAGCTCCGAAGCGACGCGCCGAAACCCCCATCCGCCGAGGAAAGGGCCGTGGACCAGGACGAACGTCGCCGTCATCTCGCGGCCTCCACCTTGGGTTTTTCGCACAGGCTCGCGCGTTTTTCCTGACAGGCGAGATCGTTCGCGCGTCCGTCGCTCGGGAGCCACTCCGCGCAATCCTCGTCGCCGAGGTTGTTCGGCTCTCCGCTCCGCCATGGCGGCGCGCCGACCGGCTCGCCCGAGGCCCACCGGAAGTCGTCTTCTTTCGCCGCGTCCGAGAGCCCGATCCACATCGACCCGACGTCGATCTTCGCACCGATCGCCGCAAACAGCGCGTCGTTCTCCTCCGCCGACTCGATCACGGCGAGGTCCCCGCCCGATTGCGCGCACCGCGCCTGCGCATTTTGCCACGTCGCGGCATCTTGCAAACAATACTCGCGCTTCCCGACGACGAGCCGCGCGCTCTCGGCGCACTTGAGCGCGCCTTTCGTCCCCGCCGGCGATCGGCTCTTGCAGAGCGCCATGCGCGGCACGAAGCAATCGACGTCGTTCCACCGCCCGCTCCCGAGGAGCCACGAGCCGCAGTTCTCCGCGCCGCCGTCGTTGTTCGGCTCGCCGCCGTTCCACGCGAAGAATCGTATGGGCTTGGCGTCGGGGCCGAGCCACCGCCCCTCTGTCGGCTCCACGAGCCCGAGCCACACGTTCTCGCCGCTGACGGGCGACACGATCGCCGCGCGGATCACCTGCACTTCGGCCTCGGACGTGATCGACGCGAGGTGCCCGCCGTGCTCCTCGCAATGCCGCTCGGCATCCGGCCACGATTGCAGCTCCGTGAACACGCAATACGTGCCCGTCGCGGCCACGATTTCCTTCCCCCTGCCACACGAAAAAGGCGGAAGTGGTTTCGGCGCGCCGTCCGCCACTTCGAGTTTCGGTTTTTCGGGGGCGGAAGCGGAAGCGGACGCCGAGGGAGTCGCAGAAGCGGATTCCGCGCCTCGTGGCGTCAGCGCCTCGTCGGGGTTCGATACGATCGTCGGACCCGGACCGCAGCCAGCGAGGGCGAGCAAAACGACAGACCACGACGAACCGGACGTCCGCATGGTCCGGATCGCATCAGCCCCCGGGCCTTCCTGTCAAGGCATTCACGCGCTCTCGGTGCGCGCGAATCGCTTCGTGCCGAGGGCCACCAGGATCCCGAGCACCAGCGTCACCCCCGCGAACAAGAACTCCGGCTTCTCTGCGCCTGCGAGCAGCGCCACCGATCCCGCGGCGCCCACGATCGGAATGATCTTCCCGCCCGGCACCCGGAACCCCTTCGATTCGCCGTCCTTTTTCCGCAAGACCGGCACCGCGAGGCACGTGAACAGATACTGGATCACGATCGTGATGTTCGACATCCCCACGAGGCGCCGATAATCGAAGAAAAACGCGAGCGCCGCCGTGATGGCCGTCGTCCAGAAGATCGCCACGTGTGGCGTCCCCCAGCGACCGTGGATCCGCGCGAGCGCCGCGGGCATGAGCTTGTGCGCCGCGATCGCCTGCGCGTACCTCGGCGACCCGAGCGCGCTGCCCGCCGTGAATCCGCCGACCGAGAGCAAGCTGCCGGCGACCACGATCGCGCCGATCGTGGGACCGATGAACCGCGCGGCGTCGACCAAGGGCTGCCCCGATTCCTCGCCGATCTTCGGGTACGTCGCGACCAGCACCGCCTGCACCACGATGAAGAGCAGCGCCGAAATCGACAGCGCTCCGAGCGTCCCGAGCGGCACGTTGCGCTGGGGATTTTGCGTCTCGCCCGCCGCAATCGGCGCGACCTCGAAACCCTGCAGCGGAAAGAGCGCGAGATACACTCCTTGCCCCACGCCGAGCGCGCCGAGCGGCAGTTTTCCCCCGAGCCGCGACGGATCGAAGAGCGACACCGCCACCACGAGGAAACACAGGATCGCGCCGATCTTGCCGAGCGTCATCGCGTTCACGACCCACGCGCCTGGTTTCACTCCGAAATAATTCACCACCCCGAGCGCCACCACGACCGCCGCGGCGATCGCGGACCCCACGATCGGCGCGCGGATCCCCACGAGCTCCACGAAGAGGCTCGCGTTCGCCGCCCAGCTCACGAACGTGTTCGCCCAGCAAAACCAGCCGACGAGGAAGCCGGCCCGGTCGCCGAACGCATTGCGCGCATAGAGGTACGTCCCGCCCGTGTCGACGTGCCTGCCCGAGAGCTCGGCGAAGCAGAGCGCCACCGGCATCAGGAGCAGCGCGCAGAGCGCGAAGGAGAGCGGGGAAAACCCGCCCATCACCCGGTGCATGTCGTCGGGCAACGCGAACACGCCCGATCCCACGGTGGCGTTGACCCCGATGCAGAGGACGTCGAACAACGTGAGCCTGCGCCGCAGGGAGGGCGCCTGGACTTGGGTCGAGTCGCCGAGGGCGGAGACGCTCATGATGCGGACCCCATGCAGGAGGAGACGATCGAAGCGGGGCCAACAGTCTAGGACGCGCGGGCCGCGCGAAGCAACCCCTTCGATCGTCCTTCGGCTTGACGTTCCCGGTAAAACCCTTCATCGTGCGGGCACAGGAGGAATCCGGCATGAACGAGCGAGCCGACTGGTATTATCACCGCAAGGGGTGAACCTCGTGCACCCGAGCGCGGGAGTTTCTCGCGCAAGAAAATGTGGCGATTGGAGAAATGGCCGACGCGGGCAAGCTCAAGCTTGGCGAGGAGGGCGCGCTCGCGCTCGCCCGGCAGGCCGAGCGCGTCGTCGCGGTGAAAGGAAAAAAGCGCGTCACGCTCGACATGCGCGCGCGTCCGCCCGATACAGAGGTGCTCGGGGCCATGCTCGGGCCGACGGGCGGCCTCCGGGCCCCGACGATGCGGGTAGGACAAACGCTCGTGGTGGGCTTTGATCCCGAGATTTACGCCGAGGTCCTCGGGCTCGGGAAGGGGTGAGCGGGCAGGATCAATCCGCCAGGTTGCCCATGCCCATGCCCGAGAGCAGGTGCTTCTGGACCTCGGCGTGCGCTTTGTTCAGCGCCTCGGTCGCCTGCCCCGAGATCGGATCGACGACCACGCGCGCGGGGCGGCTGCCCGCGGGCGCCTCGACGAGCGCGAGGACCGCGTCCGCCACGAGCTGCGGGTTCGGCACGTTGTCGCCTGAGAACATCTGCTCGAAAGACTTCGCCATCATCTCCACCGCGTTCGCGAACGGCCCGTAGCCCTTCGCGCGCTCCTGATCCCCGCCCACGGCGACCTTCTGGCCGAATTCGGTGGGGAACGCGCCCGGCTGCACCAGCGCGAGCTCCACGCCGGTCGCTTTGAGCTCATAACGATAGGCCTCGCTGAGCGCTTCGAGCGCGAACTTGCTCGACCCGTAGGCGCCCATGACCGGGAAGATCACGCGCCCGAGGCCGCTCGAGATCTGCACGACGAGGCCCTTGCCCCGCGCGCGCATCGACGGAAGCGCCGCGCGGAGAACGCGGTGCGGACCGACCACGTTCACGTCGTATTGCCGGAGGAGCTCCTCGCTCGTCAGCGTCTCTTCGAGGCCGAGCGACGCGTAGCCGGCGTTGTTCACCACGACGTCGAGGTGCCCGGCCTTTTCGAGCGCCGTGGCCACGGCCTTGTTCACGGACGCGTCGTCGGTCGCCGCCATCTCGAGGACGTGCACGCGGCCCTCGCCGGCCTTCGTGAGCTCCGCGGCGGCCGTCGCATTGCGGCCCGCGATGTCGCGCATCGTCGCGAAGACCGTGTGGCCCTTCTTCACGAGCGTGAGCGTGATGAGGCGGCCGAAGCCGCTGTTCGTACCGGTGACGAAGACGTTCTGGCTCATCGGGTTCTCCTCCCAACGGGAAGGGCGCTAGATAATCACAGCACCGCCGCGTGGGAAGGGGGCGACCCGTCACCGAGCAAAAAATCGAACCTCAATCTCCGTTTGGCTGACCCATGCGGAGCGGGCCGCCGCGCGCGGTCGACCAGAGCAGGCAATTCTCGGCCGATCCGGGCACCGTGAACACATCGAGTCCGTGCTCGAAGGTCTGCACGAAGATCTCGACCTGCCCATCGCCGTCGAGGTCGCCGACCGCGGGTGCCGCGGGCGCGCCATTGCCATTTCCATTTTGCTCGCCCGTGTTGTGGAGCGGCACGTCGTGGAGGAGCGTCCCGTCCGCGCCGAGGATCACGAGATACCCCGAGTCGAGCTCGTTCGGATCGCCGTACGTGGCGAAGATGAGTTCGGGCGAGCCATCCTGGTTCAGGTCCGCGACGGTCACCTCGGTCGCGAACATGATCGACTTTCCGTGCGTGTAGTTGAATCGCCAGATCTGCTTCGCGTCCGCGCCGAACGCATACACGAACCCGTCGTTGAACGGCGCCACGATCTCGGGTTTGTCGTCGCCCTGGATGTTCACCGTCGTCGCCGTCGGGATGCCGCCCGGCGGATAATACCCCTCCACCTGAATGGGTTTTTCCCCGCGCGGCAACGTCTCCCAGCCGGGCTTGCGCATCGCCGAGCGGCTCCCGTCACCGTGCGCGCCTTCGAGCACCATGATCGCATAGCCTACCGTCTCGTACGGCTCGTTTTTCTCGATGTTCGGTAGCCCCAGCACCTCGTTTTTCCCGTCTCCATCGAGGTCGACCACGTTCGGCGGCGACGCGGTCCACTGGAGCCACTCCGCGAACGACGGGTGCGGCCACTCGCCCGTGTGCAGATTGTAATGGTCCGCCTCGATCTTCGGATCCGCCCAGCGGATGAACTGACCCCACGTGAGGCGTTGTCCCTCGAATTCGTTCGCGCGGTTCGTGAAGAACGGCGCGGCGTCGATCGCCACGCCGTCGTGGTTGAAGGCCTGGATGTGGTGGTTGTCGTAGGTCGCGAGCACCTCGAGCTCCGGGTCGTCGTCGATGTTCCCGACCGCCACGTTGAGCCCGTAGCAGCCATACCCGGAGTGCCCCATCCCATTGCGATCCGCGTCGTTCCCGGCGCCCGTGAGGGGATTGTATCGAGGCCACGCCGGAAAACCGAGCCCCGCCGGTTGATGGAGCGATCCATCGGCGCGGAACACGAACACCTGCGCCCCGCCGTCCTCCGTGCTCGCGGTTTGCGTCGTGGTCACGACGATCTCGAGCACGCCGTCGCCGTCGAGATCACCGGCGGCCATGCCGCGCACCTCGGGCGCGTTGTTCGCGGTCGTCGTGCTCGCGGGGAAACCCGCCTTCGGCACGAGCGCCTTGTCCTTCCATTCGTACGCCCAGACCTCGTGATCGCTGCCGTACACGATGTCCACGAGCCCGTCGCCTTCGAGGTCCGCGACGATGTGCGGGGCGTACACGCGTCCCTCGCCTCCCTCGGCCTTCGCGAGCACCTTGCCCTCCGCGTCGTGGACGAAGACCGAATAATAGGCCGCGATGAGCTCGCGTTTTCCGTCGCCGTCGAGGTCCCGCACGACGGGCGAGGCGAACCAGCTCGTCTCGCCGGGAAGCGTCATCTTGTATTCGGGCGCCATCACTTCGCCCTTGCTTTCGCCCTTCTCGCACGTCGTGTTGCGCGTCCCGCCGGTCGTGGAGCCCCCGGTCCGGCCCCCGGGGCCGCCCTCGCTGTCGCCGCAGGAGGCGACCGTGAGGGAGAGGCCCGAGGCGAGGAGCAAGAAGAGGAGGGGTTTGCCCCGCCGGGACATCGAGCGATGGAATGAGCGCATGTGGGTCATGTCGTCCTCGTCGCGCAAAAGAAAGGTGCCGCGTCCGCCCCCAGCGGCGGCGGGTCCGAGGATATCAAACTTCGTCCGGTCGTGGTAAGGTCGCCTCGTGCGACCCCGGTGAGCCATGCGCGCGTCTGCCACGGAAAACCGAGCTTCACGAACCCACGAGAGCCGCGCCGTCTGCGCGCTGCTCTGCCTTCTCGCGCCCCTCGTGCTCGGCGCTGCGTCGGCCGACGAGGCTGCGTCCTCGCCTCCGGCCGATCCTCTGCCCGAGCTCCCGCCGCCGCCCGACCCCGTGGCGGCGCCGTCCGCGCCCGCCGCGAGCAATGCCGCGCCGCGTGAGCGCTCGACGGTGGAGATGGCGCGGCTCGACGCGGGCGTCATGTACGTCCGCGGCCTGAAAATGCTGGGGTTCGGGACGCTCGCGCGGTACCAGGTCCTCGTCGGCGTCATCGACCTCGACGTCGTGCGTTTCCCGCACGAGCGGCTCGGCTTCGAGATTCACCTGAACGGCGGTCCGATCGGATTCGACGAGAATGCGCAGGTCGAGATCGGCCTCTCCGGCGCGGGCCTCGTCGCGCCGCTCCGCTGGAAGGGCCGGGCGCCGGGCTCGTTCGTCCTCGGCGTGGGCGGCACCTTCGAGTACGGCCGCCCCGTCTGGCTCGAACCAGGCTATCACGGCGCGCCTTTCGGCGTCGCGCGGTTCCGAATTTTCCCCACGGAGACCGTTGGACTTCAAACGAGCTACCGCTTCGTCCCGATCACCACGAACGAGCTTGCGCTCCAGGAGCACGACGTCGAGCTCGGCGTGAGCACGGGGCTCCTGCAGGTCGGCGCGCGCGTGCGGGTCGACGAGGTGCGGGGCGGCGATCCTCTGAGGCTTTATCGATCGATTGGCGGAGGCGTCTTCGCCGGGCTCGTGGTGTTCTGATGAAGATGCGCGCGCTCCCGATCGTCGTCCTCGCCCTCGCGACGCTCGCGGGTTGCGAGGACGAGCCCGTGCGCTCGACCGACGTCTCGACGCTCGACATGCTCTTTTCTCTCGACGCCAGCGACGAGGGAAACGGCGCCACGGTGCGCGTGCGGATCTCGAGCCCGGTCGGTGAATTGCGTTTGTCGGATGGTGACACCCTGCGCCTCAGCATGGAGGGAACACCGCTCCCGCTGCGCGAGGTGGAAGAAGACGATCGCCCCGTCTACCTGGCCGAGATCGAGGGTTTGTCGGGGGATATCACGTTCGACCTGGAGCGCCGCGCGGATCGGAGCATCATCGGCCGCGTGATCCCCGTGCCGCCGCCGATTGGGCTCTCCGCCGAGCCGCTCATGGGGGATGCTCCGCTGAAGCTCACCTGGAATGCGGCGCCCGAGGGCAACCACGTGCTCGGCCTGGCCGCCTCTGGCACGTGCATCAAGCCGCTCGGCCGCACGTTGCCGAACGACGTGGGCCAATACGAAATTTCCCAGGCCGAGCTCGTGCCCGCGAATCCGGCCATGCCCGGCCCGTGTCCGCTCCAGGTGACGCTCACGCGGACCGCGACGCTCCAGGAGCCGATCGCACCGCCGGCGACGCAAGTCGGGCTTTACGCGTGGTTCGTGCTGAGCCGCACCGTCGAGGTGACCTGGACGCCTTGAGGGCGACTCAGCGATCGGCGACGATTCCCCGGAGAATGGGCGGAAAATCCTCGGGCCGGACGCCCTCGGTCACGAGCGGCCGGCTGTTCTGCGAATTCCAGAAGAGCACGACCTTCCCCGCGAGGCGCGTTGCGTCGTCGAGCAAAGCCGCGAGGGTTTTTCCCGTATAGGTCGGTTCGAGCGCCATCCCTTCCGTTTCCTGGGCGAGCGTGATCGCCCGTTCTCCTTTTCGTGTCGGCGCGCCATAACCTGCGCCGAGATGGTTCGTCGCGAATCGCACGCGGGCGCGGCCGAGGCGCACGTCGGGGAAGGTCGGATCGAGCGAACGCGCGAAGGCCACGGTCTCCCGGGCCATCGCGAAAAACCGCGCCTCGCTCGACGTCTCGGGGCTCGACGTCCGCACGGCGACGACCTCGGTCCGGAGCCCGGAAAGCTCGAGCCCGAGCGCGAGGCCGACCGCGCTGCCCATCGTACCCATCGCGAGATAGACACAATCGGGGAGAGGGCAATGCCCGGCGCCAACCTGCTCGGCAAGCTCGAAGCCAGCATTGACGAACGCGAGGTTTCCGAGCGGGGAAGATCCGCCGGGGGGCACGAGATACGGCGCGCCGCCTTTCGCCGCCTTTGCCGTCCGTTTCGCCAGCGCCTCGGCCTCTGTAACCCCGCCGATCACGACCCGGATCGAGGCCCCGGCGCGCCGCGCGGCGAGCAGGTTTTTCCGGACGTACGGGCTCGGCGTCTGTGGGGCGAGCAGCAGCGTGACCGCAAATCCCTGCGCCGCGCCGTACAGGGCCGTCGCGACGGCTTGATTCGAACCGAAGGCGCCAAACGTGACGATTTCGCGCGCGCCTTTCGCACGCGCCTCTGCCAGGAAAAACTCGAGCTTGCGTGTCTTGCCTCCGCCGTATGCGGCGCCGGCGAGGTCGTCCCGCTTGACGTGGAGTCCCGCGAGCCCGGCCTTTTCACCGAGCTTCGCAGCGCGCTCGACGGGCGTGGGCAGAAGGCCGAGCGGAAGGCGCGGCAGGTGGGGCGCGAGGCCCGGATGGGCGCGGAATAGGGGAGGGAGGTAATCGGCGGGCGCGGAAGCGGAGGCGGGAGCAGACGCGGAAGCGGGAGCGGCGGCGGAAGTGGGAGCGGAAGCTGCGGCATCGGCGGTGTTTTGCGTCCGCTGCTCACACCCGACGAGCGTGCCGAGCGCGAGGGCCGAGAAGGTGCGTCGGTCGATCTTCATCCGTCGACCCTCAACGCCCGCGGGCGGGTTTTCCAACCCGGGGGCATGTGTTTTTCACGCGTGCCTCCCATAGAACCAGCCTCGCTCACGCCCGCGCGAGGGCCACCGAGATTGCCGCGTCGGCAAAGGCTCTTGTCGCCTCGCCGAGGTCCCCCGCCGCCCGTGCAGCTTCGAGACGCGAATAGGTCGCCGCCATCGCTCGCAATCCGACGTTCGCGAGCGCCGGCGCGAGCGGCGGGATCCGGGCCGAAAGCACGCCGTCCTGCGCCAGCGCGTCGAGAGCGGATTCGAGCCGCCCGAGCGCGCCGCCGAGCAGGTCCGGAGCCTCGGGCGCGGCGAGCGGCAGCGCGGGGATCGGCGCGGCCGGCGCGAGATCCGGGATGACGACACGAGTCGTGCGCCACACACAGATTTGGGGGGTACGGTGGGGTGAGGAGCGACCAGACGCAGGGTTGACCAGTGTTCGAAATCGCCGGGTATTCCACGGACGAGCTGCTCTTCGAGGAGGGCCAAACGGCTCTGTACCGAGCGCATCGGCAACGAGATGGGCTGCGGGTGGTCCTCAAGACGCTCCGCCGCGAGCGCCCCACGCCCGACCAGCACGCCAGGCTGAGGCACGAATACGAGATTTCCCACGATCTCGACATCCCGGCAGCCATCAGGGCCTACGCCCTCGACACGTCGACGGCTCGACCCGTGCTCGTCCTGGAGGACGTCGCAGGCGTGTCCCTGGAGCAGCTCCTCGGCGAGCCTATGCGGGAAGATCGCTTCCTGTCGCTCGCGGCGCGGATCACCGGCGCCCTTTCGGAGCTGCACGCACGGCAAATCGTGCACCGGAGCATCAGGCCCGGCTGCATCTTCGTCCTCGGGGAGGACGGCGACGTGAAGCTCGGCGATTTCAGCCGCGCGTTCGTCCTGCGCCACGATGAGGGCCCCGTGGCGGAGTCGCAGGGAATCGCAGGCGCACTGCCATATATGTCACCCGAGCAAGCGCGACGCGCGACGCGCGTGGACGGTCGCGCGGACCTTTATTCGCTGGGCGTCATCTTCTACGAAATGCTCACCGGAGCCCTGCCATTCTCGGCGCAAGATACGCTCGAGTGGATCCACTGCCACATGGCCCAGCAGCCGAGAGCCCCGGCGGCGCGGGTCCCCACGATTCCCGCGATCGTCTCCGACATCGTCCTCAAGCTCCTCGCCAAGGATCCCGAAGACCGCTACCAGAGCGCGCGGGGGCTCGAGGCCGACCTCCTGCGCTGCCTCTCGCAATGGCAGGAGCAGCAGCGAATCGAGCCTTTTTCTCTCGGCGAGATCGATGTCCCGGAGCGCCTCCGCCTCGCGCGGCGCCTCTATGGCCGAGACGCGGAGCTCGCCGCGCTGAAGGCGGCATTCGAACGCGTCGCCCTGCACGGCCGGCCTGAGCTCGTTCTCATCAGCGGCTTCTCTGGGGTCGGGAAATCGACGCTCGTGGGGGAGCTGCGCCGCTCCGTGATACAGCGAAACAGCTTCTTCGCCGCCGGGAAGTTCGACCTCGTCATGCGCGAGCGGCCGTATGCCATTTTCTCCCAGGCGCTCGGGGAGCTCGTCCAGAAGCTGCTCGGTGAGCCAGAAAAGCAAATCCAGGCGTGGCGAAGGCGCATCCTCGACGCACTCGGCCCGAACGCGCGCCTGATGACCGAGCTCGTCCCCCGGCTCTCGCTCATCGTGGGCGAGCAAGCTACCGTGCCGGAGCTCCCCCCGACCGAGGCGCAGGGCCGCTTTCGCCGGGTGCTCTGGAAGCTCCTCGCGATCTTTGGCACCGCCGGGCATCCCCTCGTCCTCTTTCTGGATGACCTGCAATGGGTGGATACGGCCAGCCGCGAGCTCATCGAGCACCTCATGATTCACCCGGACACACAGCATCTGTCGCTCCTCGGCGCTTATCGGGACAACGAGGTTGGCGCGGCCCACCCGCTCGCCAGGATGATCGGCGCGATTACCGAGGCTGGGGCCTGTGTGCAGATGATTCACCTGGCTCCGCTCGACATCCCGCAGGTCGAGGCCCTGCTCGTCGACGCGCTCCACGCGAGCCGCGACGAGGTCGCGCCGTTGGGGAGGCTCATCCACGAAAAAACGGCCGGTAATCCCTTCTTCGTCAACCAGTTCCTCACCTCGCTCTACCACGAGGGCCTCCTCCGATTCGACGCGTCCGCGAGAGCGTGGCGCTGGGATACGGAGCGGATCCACGAAAAGGGGTATACGGACAGCGTCGCTGATTTGATGGCAGCGAAGCTCATGAGGCTATCGCCCGACACGCGCGACGTGCTCATGCTGGCGGCCTGCGCCGGTCATCAAGTCGACATGCGCACCCTCTCGGTGATCACCGGCGTCACGGAGGAGTCGCTCGAGCGCCTGCTCTGGGAGCCACTGGAGGGCGGCTTGCTCCTGCAGCGCGGGAATCTCGTCTCCTTCACCCACGACCGGGTGCAACAAGCCGCCTATGCATTGGTCCCCGCGGAGCGGCGCGGCGACATACACTTACAGATCGGCCGGCACTTGCTCCGGGAGGCGGGATCGCCGGCGGACGATCGCGCGTTCGATCTGGCGAACCATTTCAACCTGGGCGCCGAGCGCATCACCGACCCGCGCGAGCGCGAGACGGCCGCCGCTCTCGACCACGCGGCGGGCCGCAAGGCACACGGCGCGACCGCCTATGGCGCGGCTGCCGATTATTATGCGGCGGGCATTTCTCTCCTCTCGCTCTCTCCAGATGCCTGGGCCTGCCGCTACGACCTCATGTGGTCGCTGCACCTCGGCCGCGCGGAGTGCCGTTTCCTCGCCGGGAGCCCGGACGAGGCCGAGACGCTGCTCATGCCGCTGCTCGGCCAGGCGCGCTCGCGCTTCGACATGGCATCCGTCCACCGCATGCTCACGGAGCTGCACATCACGCGGTCTCGGTTTCCAGAGGCGACCCAGAGCTGCCTCGCGAGCCTCGCGCTCTTCGGGGTGCACATATCCCCGCACCCGAGCCGCGAGGAGGTCGATGCCGCCTATGCGGCCGTTTGGGTGGAGCTCGGCGAGCGCTCGATCGAGTCATTGCTCGAGCAGCCGCCGATGGTCGATCCAGACGCCCGCGCGGCCCTCGACGTCATGTCGAGCCTCATCGCTGCGGCCTACCAGACCGACGAGAATCTCCTTTACCTGCTCGCGTGCCAGATGACGCTGCTCAACCTGAGGGGCGGCGCCGCCCCCGCCTCCGCGCGCGGGTATTCCTTACTCGGGATGGTCCTGGGGCCCCGTTTCGGACGTTTTGACGAAGGCTACCGGTTCGGGCGCCTCGCATGCCAGCTCGCGGAGCGCCACGAGAACATGGCCTCCAAGCCAATGGTCATCAACCTTTTCGCCGATCACACGGAGTACTGGACCCACCACGTGCGTCATAGCGCTCGCCTGACCAGCGATGGCCTCGAAGCGGCCCTGCAACTGGGAAATCTGACCAATGCGTGTTATCTGATCTTCCAGATGCTCGCCATTCGATGGGAAGCATCCGATCCGCTCGACGAGGTCCTCGCGGACAGCGAGCGCCGAATCGAATACGTTCGCAAAACGCAGTTCTGGTACATCATCGACGGCATCGCCGGCATCCAGCTCGCCATCCGCCGCCTGTACGACCCGATGGCGCCCGGCCTCGATCCGGCCCTCGACGCGCCGGCCGTGGAGGCGCGCCTGCGCGCGCCTGTGCAGAGCGCGATGCGGAGCGTCTATTACATGCTGAAAGCCGAGTCGCTGCTCTTCGCGGGTGACGTCGAGGGCGCGGCGACCGCGGCCGGAGTGGCGAAGGCCGACCTCACTCCGGCGCGCTGCCATCGGTTTTTCCCGGTGTATCCATTCGTACGCGCATTGAGCCTAGCCAGGCTCGCCGGGCGCGCCTCGCCGGTTGCGGATGGCGCCGCGCTTGTGGAGGTGGCCGAGCATCAGCGGAGGCTCGCGGCGTGGGCGGCGCGCTGCCCGGAAAACTTCGCCCACAAGGCGACCCTCGTCGCCGCCGAGCTCGCTCGCCTCGAGGGGCGGAGCGAGGAGGCCATGGCGCTTTACGAGCAGGCCATCCTGGAAGCTCGGCGCCACGGGTTTGTGCAGTACGAGGCCCTCGGCAACGAGCTCGCCGGCCTTCATTACTTTGCCAAAGGTTATTCGACCATCGGTCGCGCCTACATGCAAGAAGCCCTGGACTGTTATCGTCGCTGGGGCGCGCGCGAAAAGGTGCGTCAGCTCGACGCGCGATTCCCGGCGCTCGACAAGCGCGCATCGTGCGATGGCGCCGGCGCGGCGCCTGAACGCGACGTGCAGCTCGATACGCTCACCGTGGTCAAAGCCACGCAGGCCATTTCGCAGGAGATCGTCCTGCCCAAGCTGCTCTCGACCCTTACGCGCCTCGTGATCGAGCACGCGGGCGCGCAGCGCGGCACGCTCGTCTTGACGAAGAACGAAGGCATGATGATCGCTGCGACGGCGGAGGCGGGGCAAGATCGAGTCACGCTCGTGCCGGGGGAACCGGAGCGCGCGCTCGAATCGCTGCCGATGTCGATCCTGCATTATGTCCGGCGGACCCGCGACAGGGTGCTGCTCGGCGATGCTTCGTCGCCGAGCCCGTTCGCGGCGGACCCCTACATTCTGCGCTGCCGTCCGCGATCCATCTTGTGCGCGCCGATCATCCGAAAAGATGCGCTCGTTGGCATGGCGTACCTCGAGAACAACCTCACGGCGCGCGCATTCACGCAGGACAAGCTCACCGTCCTCGATTTTCTCCTCTCGCAGGCGGCGATTTCGCTGGAAAATGCAAAGCTCTATGCCGATCTCCAGCAGGAGAACGCCGAGCGGAGGCGGGCCGAGTCCTCGGTCCGCGAGAGCCAGCAGCAGCTCCAGGCGATCATCGACAACACGAGCGCCATCGTGTTCATAAAGGATCTCGAGGGCCGATACATCCTCATCAACCGGCCGTTCGAGGAGCTCTTTCACCGGAACAAAGCGGATATCATCGGGAGGACCGATGACGAGGCCCTCGGCGTCGAGGAGGTCGAGACCTACCGCGCCAACGACCGCGCGGTGCTCGCGGCCGGCAAGCCCATGCAGCTAGAGGAGACGGTCTTCAAGGACGGCAGCAAGCGTACCTATCTCTCGCTCAAGTTCCCCGTCTACGACGCGACCGGGCAGCCCTATGGGATCTGCGCCATCGCGACCGACATCACGGAGCGCAAGCGCGGCGAGGAAGCGTTGCGCGAGGCCGTCCGGCTGCGCGACGAGTTTCTGTCCGTCGCGTCCCACGAGCTCCGGACGCCGCTGACCTCATTGCAGCTCGCGACGCAGCGCCTCCGCCGGCTCGTCGTCAAGGCGACGCTCTCACCGGAGACGGTCGGCGAGCTCGCGGCCGTCACGGAGCGGCAGGCCAAGCGGCTGGGCCAGCTCGTCGACGTGCTCCTCGACGTCTCGCGCCTTCAGACGGGGCAATTCACGTTGCACTTCGAACCCGTGGATCTGGCGCTCGTCGTGCGCGAGGTCTTGGTCGGGCTCGATGGGGATCTGACGCGGTGCCGATGTCCGGTGCAGGCGCAGCTCGGCGCGCCCGTCGTGGGCCAATGGGACAAGCTACGGCTCGAGCAGGTGGCCACGAACCTGCTCATGAACGCCATGAAATTCGGCGCGGGCAAGCCGATCGAGGTGGTTGTCTCCGCGAATGACGGCGAGGCGACGCTGGCCGTCACCGACCATGGTATCGGTATCGAGCCCGGGGCCCGCGACCGCATCTTCCGGAGATTCGAGCGAGCCGTGCCCGTCGAGCATTACGGCGGGCTGGGTCTCGGGCTCTACATCACCCACCAGATCGTCGCGAGCCATCGCGGCACAATCACGGTAGAGAGCGAGCCTGGCAAGGGCGCGACGTTCACCGTGCGGCTGCCGCGCGCCACGGAGGCGGCGACGGCGGCGCTCGAATAGACACGGGTCCAGGCGAAGCAGGGGGCGTCGAGCGCCGTTGTGCTGGTTGGATCTGTTTGCACACCATACGCAGCCTTCGTTATGCTGCATGCGTGTCCAAACCTATTTCTGTCTTTTGGAGCTCCGCCGGCGAAGCGAAATATATGGCCGACTACGAGGCCCAGTTGGCCGGGTGTTCGACGAGCTGAAGATCGACAAGGCCCGCGTTGCGGGGCACTCTCATGGCGGCTTCTTTACGACGCTCATCGCCATTTATGCGCCGGACCGAGTGGAGAAGATTGTCCCCATAGCGCCGGCGGGGTTCGCCCCGCTGTCGCTCGAAGTTTGGATGCGCATGCTCGCCTTCGCGATCATACGCACCGATTCACGTCGAGAGAGCTACATTCGATGGCTGTATGCCAAAGGCAGCCCTCGAAACGCGAGAATCGACGGTCACCTGGCCTTGGCCATGGCATACAGCAAACCGTCCGTAAAGGTGGGTGGTATTTCACCGACGACGAGCTCGGCAGGATCCGCGTGCCCGTCCTCTTCCTGGTCGGGCAATACGAAGGGGGTTTCGATCCAAACGCGGCCGTGGCTCGCGCGAGGCGTGTCTCGCGGGCGGGTTTTCCAACCCGGGGGGCATGTGTTTTTCACGCGTGCCTCCCATGAAACCAGCCTCGCTCACGCCCGCGCGAGGGCCACCAAGATCGCCGCGTCGGCAAAGGCTTTTGTCGCCTCGCCGAGGTCCCCCGCCGCCCGTGCAGCTTCGAGACGCGAATACGTCGCCGCCATCGCTCGCAATCCGACGTTCGCGAGCGCCGGCGCGAGCGGCGGGATCCGGGCCGAAAGCACGCCGTCCTGCGCCAGCGCGTCGAGGGCGGATTCGAGCCGCCCGAGCGCGCCGCCGAGCAGATCCGGAGCCTCGGGCGCGGCGATCGGGAGCGCGGGGATCGGCGCGGCCGGCGCGAGATCCGGGATGACGACACGATCCGTGACCACCGCGATCGGCTCGAGCACCCGCCCGCCGCGTGATTCACGCAGCCAGCCCGAGACGTAACGCGCCGACGGGAGCGCCTCCGCGAGCGCCGCGATGGCGCCGGGGGCAAACCATTCGTGCGCTCGTTCCACGCGCAGCCGGGCGCCCTCGTCCTCGATCCACCCCGACAGCGTTTGCCGCCCCGGCGACCACGACAAACCCCCTACACCTCCGTTCGTCGCGACGATCCGGAGCGCCGCCGTGCGGGCGCGCGGGCGCAGGAACGCGGGCGGTCGGGCCGTCTCGTCGGCGAGGAGCGCGCTCGGCCCGGGGAAACCGAAGGGCGCGGGGATGTCGCCCCACGCGCCGCGTTGCGGGATCACCGTGGTGTCCTTGCCCCGTCGGATCTCGATGGTACGTCTTGCCAAACGAACGAGGTGACGCGAGAGGACTTGCCCGCCCGCCATGACCCCGAGCGGCGTGCCCGCGACCGCGATCACGGAGGCTGGATCGACCTTGTCGGGAATCGCCACGCTCCAGGACACGACCGTGGCGCCGTCCCAAAAAAGCACTTCTAGCGATCGCGCCGTTCCCGCCGCCGAGAGCCGCGCGCCGAGCGAGAGCAAGCGCGCCCGATCGAGCGGGACTTCGAGCGGCTCGCCGAGGCCGAGCAATGCCGCGGGCTCGCCGCCGTTCCTCGCCGCCCGCACCCGCGCCCATCCTTCGGCGAGGAGCCTCCGTACCTCTCCGGCATCATGCAATGCCGAGCGAATCTCCCACGCCTCGCGCTGCGCCTCGAGGTCCTCGATCAGGCCGTCGAGCCAGGGGTATTCCTTCAATTGCGCGCGGACCTCCTCGCGCGCTTGCGCAAGCCCACGCGCGTCCGCGAGCCCACGCGCGAGGGTTCGCCCGAAGAGCCCCTCCACGTCGGCGAGCACGGCCGCTGGAATCGTGGGTTTCGGCGGCGGTCCGAGGCGCACCTGCACCGCGCCGCGCGCCTGATCCTCCGCAGAGAGTCGTTGAAATGCCCGGACCGCGAGCGGCACGTGCACGCACCGCGGCGTCGCACAATCGCACCGCGCGTGCGCGAGATCGGCCCCCGCCAAGAAACGCACGGTGCACCCGGAGAAACGCGCGATCGGCGGGTTCGTCCCGAGCTCGACTTCGACCCCCGCGGCCTCGGCGGCGTCCACGAGCGTCACCCGTTCGCCCAGCCAAACCAGAATCTCCTCGGCGGTGATCTCCCACGGCGGCCGTGTCTCGGTCCCGGCCGCCGCCGCGTAGGCGAGCACCGCGGCGATGCGATGCCGACAAACCGTCTTCGCTCCGCAGCCGCAGGGCGTGTCCTTCAGCGCTTTGCCCGGCAGGAGCCGCGTCGAAATGCCGTCCGGGAACGTTGCGACGACGACGCCATTCTCGTCCTCGTGGACCTTCGGCCCCTGGCCGGCCTCGATTTCGCGCTGCGCGCGCTTCACGAGGCCCACGTTTGCCATGGCGGCGAGCGCCTCGGGCGTCAGGGCCGCGAGATCCGCCCTCATCGCCGAATCCTCTCCACGAGCCAGCCGACGAGCTCGCGTGGTGTCGTGGCCGCCACGTGCGCGCCCGCGTCCGCGACCGCCTGCGCGACGCCGTGGTCGTACGCGCCGCGCACCTGATCGTCGAGGGATGCCGCCCCGAATACCGTGACCCCTTCGCCGACGAGCGCGGTTACCTCGCGGACGAGTTTGTCCGCTTGATCCTCGAAATCGGTGATCCAGAGCAGGATCGTGCGGTGCGGCATGTCCACGAGCTCCGCCGCGTATTGCAGCGCCTTTGCTCCATCGGTGCCGCCGCCGAGCTGCACGCGCAAAAGGAGCTCGACGGGATCGTCCACGTAGGGGGTCAGATCGACGACCTCCGTGTCGTACACGACGAGGTGCGAGCGTGTGGACGGGAGCTTCCAGAGGACAGACGCGAGCACGGCCGCGTGAATGATGTTGCGCGCCATCGAGCCGGATTGATCGACGAGCACGATGACCTGGTAGCGCGGCCCAAAGCGCCGGACGCGCGCGAAGAACTCGGGGCGCTCGATGAGGAGCCGCCGTTTGTCCGGGTCCCAGTGCTGAAGGTTTTTCCGGATGGTCCGGAGCGCGTCGAGGTTTCGCGTCACGCGGAAGCGCGAGCGCCGGTGCCGGAACGGCGTCGCGCCGAGCCGGTGCTCGATCTCGTCGCAGAGGCGTTTTTTCAAGTCCTCGACGACCTTGTCGACGATCGCGCGGGCCGTGTCGAGCACATGGGCATCCATGCGCGATTTGCAGCGCAGGATGGCCTCGACGAGCGAGAGCGAAGGCGTGACGTTCTCGAGCGCCTCCTTTCGCGTGACCACGTCGAGGATGTGATAGCGGTGCAGCGCGTCGGATTCGAGGCGCTCGATGGCCTCTTTCGGGAAGAGCTCGTGGATCGTATTGATCCAGTCGGGCACGTCGAGCGGGTGTTCGGGCCCGCTTCCGGGGCGGCCGCGCGCAATCGAGCGGTTCGCCTCGCCGTCGGTCTCGCGATCGTAAAGCCAGGAGAGGGCACGTTCGAGGTCCGCGGCCTCGCCCTTGCCGGCGCCCGCGTCCCCGAGCCCGTCGTTCCCGGCCGGTCCGAGGATCAGCCGCCATCGCGTTTCCGCGTCATATGTGCTCATTCGAGCACCCCGAGCGCGCGGCCCCACGAGAGCACCCGCGCGTCGAGCACGAGGCCGGATTGCAATACGTCGGCGGGGACGTCCCCGATCCAGGACGCATCCGGCCGTTTGCCCCAGCGCGCGGCGAGGAGCGCGCCGATCCGTGCGCGCTCGCCGGGAGGAAACCACGAAAAGGCGAGGCGCAATGCGGGCAGCGCGACGAGGAAGGCATTGTCGTCGAGCTTTCCGAGGGCCGCGTCGACCGCGCCGATGAGCCGATCGTCGCGCAGCGCGGGCCCACGCGCAAGGGCAAACAGCCCCGCGAGGTAATCGCCGAGCCGACCCTCCGACGAAGCGGAGAGCGCGCCGTCGATGGCCGAATCGACGGGCGCGGCCTCGGTGTCGAGGTACCAGATCGCGCCGAGCGCGGCGCCGCGCAGCATTGCAGGGGCAGCCCGGTCCGCGACCCTTCGCGCGAGCACGGCGCGGGTATCGTCCGGAGGGAGGTCGAGCGCCTCGCCATGGCGCAAAAGCTCGGCGAGCGAGCGCATCGCGGTGAGATCGGCCGGGAGCAGATCCGTCCCCTGAATGCCCGCCAGGAGCGAGAGCGACCGCTCGCCGGCCGCGCGCAGCACGGGCGAAAAGAGCGGCGCGCCGACGACCTCGAGCCATTCGCCGTGCCGCCAAAGGCCGAGGAGTTTTTCGATCGCGGGCCCGAGCGCGCTGAACGAGGGCGTGGTGGCCACCGCGTTCGCCACGAGATCGAGAATCTCGCCGGCGAGCTTCGTGAGCCCCACGAATGCGGCATCCCCAAGCGCGTCCACGCGCGCGGCGAGCGATTCGGCCGCGAGCAAGCGGTGCGAAAGAAGCAAGGAGACCGCGCCTTCGAGCGTCGAGCCCCAGCGCGAGGCTTCGATGATGGCCGGGTCCTGATCGGGCCGCCATACGAGCTTGAAGGCCTCGGCCATCCGCGCGTCCGTGCCCCACGCCGGGCCGTGAAGCCGAACAAACCCGGGGATCTCGAGGAGCCGCAATCGATGCAGGACCCGCAATCGCTCGCGATCCCCCTCGATACGCCAATCGAGCGACACGGTCTGCGGGTTTCTCGGCGGAGAGAGCCCTAGGCGATCGAGCGTCTCGTGCACCTCGCGAAGGAGCGGCGGTCGCTCCGTTTCGGCGGACAAACGGCCCACCCGATCCCCCGTGAACGTGCGGAGGAGCGTCGCCAGCGTCGGATGCAAATCGCCGGTCACGATGCCGCGCCGCGACCAGGGCGGCGGACCGGGGAGCGGCTCGCGGATGAGCGCGGAGAGCAGCCCGTCGAGCACGTCGACGCGTTTCGGCGTCTCGTGCCCGCGTAATGCGGCGAGCGCCCCGATCCCCGTGCGAACCGCGATATGATCGGCGACCGTGGGCCGTTGCGTATTCTTGCGCAAGGCTTCCAGGCTGCGATCGAGCATCGCCTCCGCCACGCCCGCGCCGAGGTTCCATTCGAGCTCCCACCACATCGGCGAGGGCATGCCGGCCTGGTATCCGGCGAAGGCATCCATGCGAGCATAGGTCCAGGGCACGAGGTGGCTCTGGCCGCCGAGCGGGGGCGTCGGAGAGACGGGCTCGGGGCCGCCGGGCGTGATGGAGGCGAGCGCGGGCGCATGATACCCGCCGCAAACGAGGACGACGTCGCCGCGCGTGAGTGCCCAGGAGGCATAGTCCCGCATGAATGCCTCGCGTGGCGCGTCGCGCTCGCCGGCCTCCGCGTCGCCGCGGATCTGCTGGAAATAGGCTTCGAGCGCGGGTTCGAGCTCCTCCGGGGAGCGGCCCTCGAAGAGGTGATCCCACAAGGCGTCGAGGTCCGACGTGCCGGTACGACGGCAAAGCGCCTCGATCGCTCGTTCGTATCGATCGTCCTCGTCGCGATACCGATTCTGCACGCCGACGAACGCCTTGCTCCACGAGGGCAAATCGCAGAACCGCACGGTTTTTCCGTGCGCGAACGCCCACCGGAGCGCGACCCACTCCGGGGAAAACGCGCAGAACGGCGTGAAGGACGAGGCCGGGCCGTCCTCGGTCAGGTAATGCGTGAAGATCGCGATGGGCGGCGTGTGGCCCCGCGCGAGCTCCGCCATTTTGACGTTCCAGTCGGACGGACCCTCGATCAGCACCACGGCCGGATCGATACGCGCAAGCACGGCCTCGACGAGCCGCGCGCACGCGGGGCTGTGGTGCCGCACGCCGACGACGTGGAGCGTTCCCGACACGGTCCTAGAGCCTCGACCGCGCCGCGTGCAGCGCGGCCCAATGCGGCGCCTTGCGCTTGCTCACTACGGTTTCGAGATACCGCCGCAGTTTTTCCAAGTCCTCGGCGTTATCCTTCACCGCGGCGCCCGCGAGGCAATCGATCACGTCGCCCGGGTGCGGCGCGCCGTCGCCGAGGAACGCCGCCCGGACGCCGACGGCATGCGCGACGGAGACCGCTTCGGCCGTGGAAAGGACGGTCGAGAGCCGCTCGACAGGCTGGCCATCGCCGGAAACGCCCGTGCGCAGCTCGCGGAACGTGGTGACGAGGACTTCGAGCACCGGCTCGGGCAAGGTCATCTTCACGCCCGAGGCGTCGAGCAGGCGCGTGGATTCACGGCGGACGAGCTCGATCTCGGCTGCGAGGTCGCCGATCGGGAAGAGGGTTTCGAAGTTGAAACGGCGCTTGAGCGCGGCGCTCATTTCATTGACGCCGCGATCGCGGGTGTTCGCCGAGGCGATGATGTTGAATCCTTCGCGCGCGAAGACCACGCCTTGCTCGCCGAGCTCGGGGATCGTGAGGACGCGGTCCGAGAGAATCGAGAGGAGCCCGTCCTGCACCTCGGCGGGGCACCGCGTGATTTCCTCGAATCGAACGACCTTGCCTTCTCGCATGCCCGTGAGCACGGGGCCGGGCACGAGCGCGCGTTCGCCCGGGCCCTCGGCGAGGAGCAAGGCGTAGTTCCACGAATATTTGATCTGGTCCTCGCTCGTGGCCGCGCTGCCTTGCACCGTGAGCGTCGATTGCCCGGAGATCGCCGCGGCGAGCAGCTCCGAGAGCCAGCTCTTCGCCGTGCCCGGCTCGCCGATGAGCAGAAGCCCGCGCGAGGTCGCGAGCGAGACCATGGCTCGATCGATCACCGCGGAATGGCCCACGAATTTCGGCTTGATGTCGCGCGCCGGATCGCCGAGCACGAAGGCCCGCACCGCCCGCGGCGAGAGCTTCCATCCGGGCGGGCGAGGGCCCGTGTCCTCCGCGGCGAGCCGCGCGAGCTCGTCCTTAAAATGCAGCTCCGCCGGGGCGCGCTGCAGGCCGGCCTGTTTCTTTTTCACGAGGCGCTCCCGAGCTGCACGATGTCCCGCACGAGCTCCGAGAACACGACGGGGGTGAGCTCCCCGAGCTTGAAGCCGTCGCGGTTTTTCGAGACGTACACCTCGCCGATCTCCTGCTTCGGCTCCGTCATCTGCATGTCGGCGCCGATGCCGGTGCGGAGGGCCAGCGCGGCCACGACGCCGCCGGGCAAACGCTTTTCCATGTCCCAGATCCAGCCGGCGTCCTGCGGCTCCCCTTTGCGCCAGCCGCGCTCGACGAGGCCGAGGAGTTTGCCCACGGGGACGAACTGCCCCGCGCGGCGCTTGATCGAGTTGTCCTTCGCCTCCACGTCCGTCGGGGCATACGTGTCACGGCCGATCTGCGGGAAGGGCTGAAGAATGTTGTAATCGCCGAGGATCTGGCCGAACGCCGCGCGCGTCGCGTCCGGGAGCGCGAGCGGGTGGACGATGCCGACGAACGCGTTGTCGGGCAAATCGAAGGCCGCGTCGCCGGCGTCGGCGAGCGAGCTGTCCTCGGCGACGCGGAAGGCATTCAGGTATTTGCCCTCCTCGGTGTAGACGCCCCAGATGAGCCGCCGCACGAGGTGCACGAGCAGCGGATGTTCGAGGAAGAGCGCGCGGAACGAGCTCACCTCCCAGCGTCGCTCCGCGCACATCGCGAGTTCGAGTCGCGTGATCTGGTTCTGGGCGATCGCCTTGACGTCCTTCTTGAGCGCCTTCCAGGTCGTATCGGCCTCTTTCGCCTTCATGGCGTCATCCGATTTGCCCGGCTTCGGCAAATCCGAGAGGGTTTTTCCGGACCCATCCATGACGAACGGCTTCAAGGCCTCGTCGAATCCGACGCGGAATTGCCGCGGGCCAAAATCGAGCGTGCGCGAGCCGTCCTCGTCGAGGTCGAGGTCGGGCACGAGCCGATCGGCGAGCTCATCGGCGGAGAGGCCGCGGTTTTGCGCGACCTCGTCCATTTTCGCGCGCGCTTTCTCCTGGAGGCCCTTGAACTTCACCTTCTGCGCGACGCCATTGAGGTGCATCAACGCGAGGTCGGAGCCGATGCGCGCGAGGATGTCGAGGCCCGAGACGGCGCGGGCCTGGAGGTTTTCCCCGGGCCAGGCGCGAATGAGCGGCGTGAGCTTGCGCGCGATGTTGTCGCCGCCGAGCAGCCCGAGCTGCTGAAAGCCCCACGCTTCCTTGGAAGGAGCGCCGGCCCGCTGCCATTCATTGAAGAGCGCCCAGGAGAACTCCTCCAGCGAGGCGGGATCACAGGCCGTGAACACGTCCTCGAGGCCAGCATACACGTTTTCCGGCGTGGAGATCGCTAGCATGACGAGGAGGGCCTCGACGGAGGGTCGCGGCAAGGCTTTGGAGCGGCCGGCGAGGAGGAGCGTCGGCAGGGCCTCGGGCTTGGCCCAATCGCCGATCTTCGGCAATTTCGCAGGGAACCGGTCGCGCGGGTCCGTGGAGAGGACGGCCTTCACGGCGGCCTCGACCTCGGAGCCATAGGATTCGGCGACCTCGCGGACGATTTCGCCGTGGCCCTTCGCGACCAGGAACCGCACGGCTTCCTCCGCGCGCTCGCGCGCCTGGGAATGAGGTCCGACGGCCGTGGGGATGAGGCCGACTGCCGCGGCTTTCGGGAACTTCAAGAACCACCGCTCCGCCGGTTTTCGCGCGGATTTTAGGGTGCGCGCGTGGGCAAAAAAGGTCGCGAGCCGCGGGGACTCGACGACGTCGGCGAGGGCGGCCGCGAAGTGCGCGGCATTGCTGGAGGCGATGCGCGGATACCCGCCGATCGCGTCGACGCCGAGGACCACGAGCGGGACGAGCAGGGCATAACCGGCGTCCCACGCCGTCGCGGGCCATTCGGCGAAGGCTCGTTTCACGTCCGCGTCCGAGAGCTCGAGCAACCTGCCCGAGACGTACTTGCCGGACCAGCGGGCGCCCAGGTTCTGGGAGGCTTCCTCGAAGGAGAGCGTCGCGGTTTTTATTTGCTGCTCGCGATCCGCTTTCGCCTGCGAGAGTTCCCCGTAGGTGTCGTGCAGCACCTCGGGGTAAGGCTGCATCGCGGCGCGTACGACGATAGGCAGCGCGGTGGACCAACGGCCCGAGATCCAAGGTGGATCCAGGAGGATGCGGGGCAATTCAATCGGGGAGGCTTCGGGCCGCGGAGCCATCTTTTCGCGGAGCTTCTGGAGGGCCGTGCGCGCGGCGGGGCGAAGGTCGAGTTTGTCCGCGAGGCCCGGGTGTGCGCGGTCGATCGCGAGGAACACCGGCGCGGCCCGATCCCCGAGCGCCGAGGCCGCGGCGATCGCGTCGGCGAGCGGGGGAATGGCGAGCGCGGGATGCTTCGCGAGCCATTGATCGGCGACCTCGGCGATCTCGCGCTTCTGCGTCAGCTGCGAGACCATGAGCGAGGCGGTCTCGGGCCCGCGGACGTATCCGGCGACATGGAGGCCCTCGACGATGCTGCCCGGGTAATCGGCGTTGTCGCAATGGAGCCGGCAAACCGGGACGACGTCCGCGCCGCACAGGTCGAAGAGCTGCCAGAGATGGTTCCCGAGGTATGAGCTGGCGTACGACATCCCGACGGCCTTCTTCGCGAGCTTGACGAGCATGGGGCGCGAGTACGCGAAATGGAACTCCGGCTTCATGCCGTCCTTGTCCCACGAGGCCCGGGCGTACCCCTCGATGTGACCGTCGCACGCGAGCCAGTCCTCGCCGAGCGCGTCCGCGAGCGGCGTGTGGTCGGCGATCAAGGTGAGGACGAGACGCTTTTGCCAGTAGGAGAACGTCGGCCAGCGGGCCGTGACGGCCGCGATGACGGCGGCATGCGCCTCCTCGGAAAGGTTTTGCGTGTAAAACGCGAAGACGGTCATCGCGTTCAATGCGATCTCGAAGGGCCCCGTGGTCTCCGGGTAGAGGTGGAACGCGCTGAACTCTTTCGCCTCGCCCTTGCGGACCTGGGACGGGTAGGGGTCAACGCGGACGCGCATCGTGGCAAGCACCGCGTCGATGAGCCACGACGGGCCATCCTTGGCGATCGAGGGCTCGGCGACCGCACGCAAGAAAGGCAAAGCGGGCGTCCCCAAGGGCACGTCGAGCACGCTGAGGGCGCACGCGGCCGCGAGCGGCGAGAGCGGCGTCGGGCCTTTGCCGTGGAGCCAGGCGACGAGCTCGCGAATGGTTGGCGCGAGCTCGGCGGGAATCGTCATCTCGTCCCAGGAGTAATGGCGTACCCAGCCGGCCCACGCCCTCTGCACGGCCTGCCAGGGGTCAGCCGCGAGCTCCTCGGCCGTGGGTCGGAGGGCCCCTTTGCGATGGGGCATGTCCAGGCTCGCAAGAATGACCTCGGGCGGAGCGATCTCGACCACGACGGGCGCCGCAGGCAGAGGCGCGGGCGCGGGTTCGTCCGCGGAGGCCTGCGGGGCGCTCGCCGCTTTCGGGGCCGGGGCCGGCGCCGCGCTCGGAGCGGCAGGCGCCGCGGCGGCCGCAGCCTTTTTGGGAGCCGGGGCCGGCGCCGCCGACGCGTCCGAGGCCGCGACCTCGACGTACCCTTTTTTGGTCTTCTCCGCGACGAGCTTGTCGTGCTCGGCCTGGGCCTTCTGATCGCTCGGAAAATCCTTGACCTGGCTTTGACCGGCCGTGCCGATTTTGCCCCACTGGATCGAGAGCTGCGAGCCATCACGCTCGATCTGCCAGAACTTCTTCGAGGACCCGTCCACGAACTCGAACCGACGCATGGCGCGGGAGGCTACCACGCGTGCGGCGAGCGATGGTAGAACCTCCCGTGATGCGTCGCCTCGCGAACGTCGCCCTCGCCCTCACCCTCGCCCTCGGCACGCTCTCGGGAGGGGTCGCGCGCGCGGACGCCCCCGCGAAGCCCGCCGCGGCGCTGTCCGACGACGAGAAGATCGAAAAGGACGTCGAGGCGCTCTACGGCGCGGGAAAGTACGGCGAGGCGCTCGCGGCGGCGCAGAAGCTCGTGGCGCTGCGCGAGCAGAAGTACGGCAAGGAGCATCCGAAGACGGGCTCGGCGCTGTCCGATCTCGGCGGGATGTACCTCGCGACGGGCGATTACCCGAAGGCCGAAGGGTTTTTGCGGCGTGCGGTCGAGATTCTGGAGGCGTCGAAGGCGCCCGACGAGCTGCTCGCCACGGCGGTCGGCAACCTCGCCACGCTGCTCAAGAAAAAAGGCGATACGAAGGGCGCGGAGAAGGCCTACGAACGCGCCATCGCCCTCGAAGAGAAGGGCGGCGCGGCGCGCGAAGCGGCCCTCGGGACGGTGCTCGCGAATCTCGCCGGGCTTTACATGGCGAGCGGGAGATTGGTGCAGGCCGAGAAGCTGTTTCTGCGGGCGATCGCCCTCCACGAAAAGAATGGCCCCGAGCGTTCGCTCCTCATCGACGTCGGCAGCCTTGGCGCGCTGTATCGAGGCATGGGGCACTACCACAAGGCCGCCGAGCAGTACAACCGCGCGCTGCCGATCGCCGAGCGTGTGCACGGGACAAACCACCCCGACGTGGGCCGGCTGTACCACAACATCGCGGTGTTCTTGACGGGGTCGAGCCAGAAGGACCTCGCCGAGGAGCATTATCGAAAAGCCGAGGCGATCCTCACGAGGACGCTCGGACCGCGGCACCCCGATCTCGCCTCGGTGTACAGCGACTGGGCGCTCCTGCGGACGCGGTCCGGCTGGAAGCAGGCCATCGACCTCTACGAGAAAGCGCTCGACATCGAGGAGCAATGGCTGGAGAGCGCGCTCGTCGGCGGCTCGGAAGAGGACAAGACGCTGTATGCGTCGCGCCTCGAGACGATCATGGATCGGGTCGTCTCGTTCGAGTTCGGAAGCAATGGATTGGGCCGGCCGGAAGTCGCGCGGCTCACCCTCGGCGCGATGCTGCGCAACAAGGCACGCGTGCTCGAAGCGTCGGCCGCGCACGTGGGCGCATTACGCGAGCGCATGAGCCCCGAGGACCGCAAATTGCTGGACGAGCTCGCCCGGGTGCGTGGCGCCTACGCGGCCGCCATGACGCGGGGGCCGCGCGGAATGACCGTGGCCGAGCATAACGCCGAGACGGAGCGGCTTCGCGCGGAGGCGGATGCGATCGAGGCCCAGATCGCCGAGCACAGCGCCGGGTATCGCCGCGGGAAGGCGAAGGTGACGGTGGAGGCCGTCGCCGCGCGGATTCCGAAAGACGCGGTGCTGATGGAGTTCGTCCGGTACCAGCCGCGGAGCATCCATTTCTACAGCGCGGCAAGCGAAAGACTCGGCGGGCCGAGGTACATGGCCTACGTGCTCTGGCCGGACGGGAAGATCCTGCACCACCAGGTGCCGGTCAGCGCGGCCGAGGTCGATCGGAAGGTCGAGATCATCCGCAGCGGTCTCGCGGACCCGGCCGCGAAAGTTCGCGACACCGGGACGCAGCTCGCGCTCCTGCACGCCGTCCTCTTCGCGGAGGTCAGCGACCATCTCGTCGGGGTGAAGCACGTGTTGATCTCGCCCGACGCGGCGCTCGCCCTGGTGCCGTTCGGTGCGCTGATCGGTCGCGACAACAAGTATTTGATCTCGAAGTATTCGTTCACCTACCTCTCGACGGGGCGGGATCTCTTGCGGCTCGGCGCGAGCGGCGTGAAGCGGTCGGCGCCGCTGCTCGTGGCGAACCCCGATTACGATGCGCCAGGCGAGGCAGGGGCGACGGCGCTGCCGGACGCGCCGAAAGGCGCGTTGCCCACGATTGCGCGGGTGAAGTTCTCGTCGCTGCCGGGCACGGCGGAGGAGGCGGAGGCGATCCGGGCCCTCGTGCCCGATACGGCCGTGAAGCTCGAACGCGTCGCCACGGAGACGGCGCTGAAGCAGGTCTCCTCGCCGCGGATCCTGCACGTCGCGACACACGGATTTTTCCTGGGCAACGACGGCAAGGCCGGGCAAGGAAAGGCGCGCGGGCTCGAGCTCGAAATTCCGCCCGAGAACCTGCCGCACGTCGCGTCGGAGGTGGACGGGCGCAAGCTGCCCGTGCCGCACCCGATGTTCCTTTCGGGCATCGCACTCGCCGGCGCGAACGTGCGCAAAGGGCAGGCCGACGACGGGATCCTCACGGCGTACGAGGCGTCATCGTTGGACCTCCAAGGAACGGAGCTCGTGGTGCTGAGCGCGTGCGAGACGGGGCTCGGCCTGCGCGCCGGGAGCGAAGGCGTGCGGGGGCTCCGTCGCGCGCTCGTGCTTGCAGGATCCGAGACGCAGGTGATGAGCCTGTGGCAGGTGGATGACGAGGCGACGCGCGACCTCATGACGAGCTACTACCAAAAGCTCTTCCGCGAAGGAAAAGGGCGCGCCGAGGCGATGCGCGAATCGCAGATCCGCCTGCTCGAGCGGCCGGAATACAGCCACCCGTACTTCTGGGCGAGCTTCATCGTGTCCGGCGCATGGGGGCCGCTCGAAGGCGTCTCCCCCGCAAAGGCGGAGTCCGCGGCGCGCGGCGTCGTTCCGCCGGGTGGAGCGCGGGGCTGCGGATGCGAGGTCGCGGGAACGAACGAAGGCACGCAGGCGGCCGGGGCCGGTGCTCTGGCGCTCCTTGCGCTCGCGGCCGCGCGCCGCATTCGTGTGGCTCGCGCGCGAGCGGGGCGATAAGCTCGGCCCATGTCGCGAAGGCTCTCCGGCATGGGGGACGTCGATCCCCTCGCCGTACCTCTCCCGCATGGGACGGAGGTGACGACCCGTGTGGATCGGACGCTCGGCGAGCGTCTGGTCCCGCAAGGCGCGCTCGGTCGCGTGGTCGGGTCCGGCCGGGGGGTTTGGGGGCACAGCTCGGCTCCGCCGAGCGGAGCCCCCAACGTCGAACGGGAATTTTTCGATGTGCTCGTCGTCGGCGTGGGGACCGTGCGGTATTCGCGCGAGGAGCTCGTGCCGCGCAAGGTCGGGCAGGTGCGCTACGCGCGGCGGCGCGAGGACGCGTGGTCGGCGCTCTTGCCGTGCGTGGTGGTCGACGCGGTCGTCGGGTCGCGGACGTGGGGTTTGTCGGACGAGAACTCGGACGAGGATCGGCGCGGGGTGTTCGTCTTGCCGTTCCCGTTCATGACCGGGCTCGTCGAGCCGCCGCAGGACCTCGTGTCGGAGGACGGCAGCCGCACGTACTGGGAGATGGGAAAGGCGATCCGGCAGGCGCTCCGGGCCGATCCGAACACGCTGGAGATGCTGTTCGCGGCCGCGTCGCAGCCGGCGAGCGAGAAGGACCCGATGGGCCGCTGGCTCATCGAGGCGCGCGACGCGTTCGTCTCGGTGGAGATCCACGCGAGCTTCGGCCGTTACGCGCTCTCGCAGCTCTCACGCCTCTCGCACGACACGCGCCTCGCGGAGCATCGCGCGATCGTGCTCGGGTGGCTGCGCGAGGATCCGACGCTCGGGCTCGACGAGGCGGCGGCGCGGCTCGCGAAGGAGACGGACATCGTGGCGCCGACGCCCGAGGACGCGATTCTCCGCGCGCGCGAGTACCTGAAGCAGCTCTATCGTTCGATGGCCGATCAGGGCTTGCTCGAAGGGCGCGAGTGGACGGCGCTCGCCGCGTATGCGCGCGCGAGCGAGGGTTCGTCGTTGCCTACGCCGCGCGAGCTCCGGCCGAAGAATGCCTACAACCTGGTGCGCCTCATCGATCTGTCGATCCGGTGGCTCCGGACGGGCGAGCCGGAGCTTTGCGTGCGGGACGAGCTTCGACCCGTGCTGCTCGACATCAAGAAAGGGCGTGTGCCGCTCGCGGAGGTGATCACGCTGGCGGAGTCGCTCACGCCGGAGCTCGAAGCGGCGCGGCGGGAGAGCAAGTTGCCGCGGCGCGCGGACGTGCGGCGGGCCGAGGTTGCTTTGCGCAGGGTCCGCGAGGAGGCCGCGCGGAGGTTTTTCGAGGGCAGGGAGGGGCCCTTCGGCAAGGACGCGCCGACCGCACCGGAGGCGCGCTGGGACGAATGAGGGATCAATGACGAAGGCGATCGAGCTCGTGATGCAATTCGACGTCCTGCCCGATGCGCAAGCGAAGGTGGCGCGCGGCGTTCTGGAAGAAGAGGGCAAGGCCCGCGAGCACCTCGTCGTGCTCTTGAGCGGCGCGCACGCGTACGGGTTCGCCTCGCCCGACAGCGATCTCGATCTGAAGGCGGTGCACGTGGTGTCGACGTCGCTCCTCGTGGGGCTCGAAATGGCGCCGGCCGCGCGGGATCGCATGGAGGTGATCGAGGGGGTGGAAATCGATTACACCTCGAACGAGATCGGCCCCGTGCTCGCCGGGATTCTCGGGGGAAATGGCAATTACGTGGAGCGGATCCTCGGCGCGCCCGCGCTCGTGAAGAGCCCGCTGCTCGAAGGGCTGCGCCCGCTCGTGCGCGCGGCGCTGTCGCGGCGCGTGTTCCGGCATTACGCGGGGTTTGCCCAGAACCAGCGCAAGGCGGCCGAGGAGGAGGGCGGGACGACGGCGAAGCGTGTGCTCTACGTGCTGCGCACGGCGCTGACGGGGACGCACCTGCTTCGCGCGGGCGAGGTGGTGACGGACGTGGCGAGGCTGTTCCCCGAATACGGGTTCGAGGAGGCGAACGCGCTCGTCACGATGAAGCGCGCCGGGGAACGAACGAAGCTGTCCGCGAAGGAAGCGAAGCGATTCCGCGAGAGCCTCGACCGGGCGATGCGGATGCTCGAAGAAGCGCGCGACAAATCGGTCCTGCCCGAGACGCCCAAGGACGAGGCGTTCCGCGCGCTCTCGGCCTGGCTCATCGCGCTTCGCAAAGAGCGATTTTGAGGCGTATCAGCCGCGTGCCTTTCCTGCCCGCACGAGCCGCCCCGGCCGCGCTCCCGTGAATCGACCGTTCTCCACGATGACCTCACCGGCCACGAGCGTGGCCACGTAGCCCTCCGCCTGCTGCATGAGGCGTTGCCCGCCGGCCGGCAGGTCGCGCTGCATGAAGGGGGACCGGAGGCGCAGGTTGTCGAAATCGACGATGTTGATGTCCGCCCGCTGCCCCGGCTTCAAGGTGCCGCGATCGGCGAAACCGAGGAACCGCGCGGTGTCGTGCGCCTGCATTTTCACGAGGCGCTCGACGGGGATCTTGCCCTCGGCCCGGTCGCGGGCCCAGTGCGTGAGCAGGAACGTCGGAAAGCTCGCGTCGCAAATGGTGCCCACGTGCGCGCCGCCGTCGCCGAGCCCCGGCAGCGAGAGCGGGTGCAGGAGCATGCGGCGAACCACGTCGAGGTTCATTTCGGTGTAGTTGTAGAGCGGGAAATAAAGGAGCGCGCGGCCGTCCTGCTCGAGCATCGCGTCATAGATGACCGAGAGGAGCGGCTGGCCCCCGCGGGTCGCGTCGCCCGCGAGGCTCGTGAGCCCGGAAGGCTCGTAATTCGGCGATTCGCCGAGCCGGAAGAGGCGCATCGCCACGAGAAGCGGGTTTGCCAGGAAAAAGTCTGCGAGCGGCGGCAAGGGGCTACCGTCGCCGGCGACCTTTCCGCTCTTCTCCGAGAGGAGCCGGGCGCGGAAGGCGGGATCACGCATCTGCGCGACACGCGCTTCGAGCGGCAAGGAGGCAATTTCCTTGTAGCTCGGGAAGCCCATGAACGGGTGGAACGTGGCCGTGAGGCCGAGCAAGACGCCAATGGGGCGCGCCGCGACCTGGCAACGAATGTCCCGGCCGGCGAGGGCGGCGCG
The DNA here is from genome assembly GCF_028435265.1 of Polyangium jinanense. GTDB lineage: Bacteria > Myxococcota_A > Polyangia > Polyangiales > Polyangiaceae > Polyangium > Polyangium jinanense. The sequence goes on from NZ_JAGTJK010000001.1 coordinate 978,193, forward strand.
CTCGGCGCGCTCGTAAATGCGCTCCCATTGCCGCGGGGCATGATCGCGTTGCATGGTGGAGACGCTGAGCGGGCGGCCGGAGGCCTCGGCCATCCGTTCGAGCAGGTCGAACTCGGCCGGAAAAATCTCCTCGCCGCGGAACATGTCGAAATCGCTGACGGCCTGGATGACGCCGTGCGAGAGGCCGGCGAAGGCGCGGGCGATGCCGGAGAGCTCGCCCTCGCGCGCCTCGGAGCCGGGGGTCGGTTTGCCCCGGGCGCTCCTGTGGTTGTCGGTGCGGCCCGTGGAGAAGCCCGCCGCGCCGGCGAGGAGCGCCTCCCGGAGGAGCGCGCGCATCGATTCGATGTCGGATTCGGTCGCGCTCTCCTCGGCGACGGCGCGTTCGCCCATCACGTACACGCGCAGGGCGTCGTGCGGGACCTGGCAGACGAAATCGATCGCGCGTGGCCTCTTTTCGAGGACGTCCATGTACTCGGAAAAACTCTCCCAGCCCCAGGTGAGGCCCTCGGCGAGGGCGCTGCCGGGGATGTCCTCGACGCCCTCCATGAGCTCGATGAGCTTTTCGTGGTCGCTCGGCCGTACGGGCGCGAATCCGACGCCGCAATTGCCCATCACGCAGGTCGTGACCCCGTGCAGCGACGAGGGCGCGAGCTCCTCGTCCCAGGAGATCTGGCCGTCGTAGTGCGTGTGGATATCCAGAAAGCCAGGGATCACCAGGGCACCGTGGGCCGAGATCGTGCGCGCGGCGCTCTCGGCGCAGTCGCCGACGTCGACGATCTTGCCGTCCTTGATGCCGATATCGCCGGAGAAGCGCGGCGCGCCCGTGCCGTCGACGAGGGTGCCGCCCACGATCTTGACGTCGTACATGGCGCCGATCATCGGCCGAAGCCCGAGGCCCTGGCAAGCGCATTCGGACCCGGCGCGCGAGGGACGCGTCTCGGACGGAGGGGCCGCAGGGGAGCGAGGTTTCGGCCTCGCTCCCCGGAGCCGGGCTCTTTATCGGCCGCGGATGCGATCGACGAGCTCGGTGCGGATCTGCGGGTTGTGGCTGCCGCGCGGGATGCGGTCGGGCACGATGATCGCGTAATCGGGGTGGTCCCATTGCGACCGGTCGGTCCAGGCGCTCGAGGTCACGCCGAATCGCTCGCCCTGCCACTTGCCCTTGAGGTCGTAGGTGTACTCGCGCGAGTCCTCGATCGTGCCCACGAAATTGCGATCTTCGACGTGCGGGCTCGCAAGGAAGAGCCAGGTGCGGACGTGCGCGACGGTGCTGTCGTCCTCGTCCTTTTCGACCCGCGTGATCGCCTTCCACGCCGGCTCGTTCCACACCTCGGGGCCCGCGTCCTCGTCGATGATGAAGGCGCGTTTGCGGCCGATGAGCTCGGTCTCGATGACCCGGTGCAGCTCGTGGGGCCGGACGTCCTCGTAGACGTCGTCCCATTCGCCGTCGAATCGGGTGCCGACGAGCGTGAGCGGCGGGACCTTCTCGTATGTCTTGAGAAGGAGCGCCTTCAGGTCGCCGACCGAGAACGTCACCTCGCCGTGCGTCACGGAGCGTGTCGGCTCGGGCTCGAGGATGGACGCCAGTGCCCACGCGTCGCAGAGACCCGACCACGAGGCCGCGCGCGGCTGGTAGAGCTCCTTGCGCTCGTAGGCCGCGGCCGACGTGCGCGTATTGCCGGCTTTCTCCGCCCAGACGTCGTATTTCTCGAGCGTCGAGGCCTCGCCGTTTTTCCCCTGGAACAAGGTGTCCTCCCAGAGCGGATACCACCAGGACGACCAGGGTTTTCTCGTCGCTTCCGCCGTGCGCTCTCCCTTCTCGACCCAGAAGAGGGGCTGACCCGCTACCGAGCCACCGGTGCCGCTGCCGCCGGTTCCACCACTGCCGCCGGTGCCGCTGCCGCCGGTTCCGCCACCGCCGCTTCCGTCGCTGCCTCCATGTCCGCCTGTATTGTCCGGACAATCCTCGACCGGCTCGCAATCCGGTTCGCCGCCGCCGGTGGTCGTGGTGCCGACGACGCCGCAACCGGCGCCTACGAGGCCGATCACGAGGATGGTAGAGGTCGTCACGATGCGAATCGCCATGAGCCGTCTCCTTGGATGTTTGTCCCGGAATGCTCAGGGGATTTTTAAAAAGGCCAGGCGGCCGGGCCACGCGGCCCGGCCGCCTGACGAGCGCGCTCACTTCATGTCAGCGCGACTTCTTCACCGCGACTTGTTGCCGCCCGCGAGGCCCGGGAGCCTCGGGAGCTGCCCGCCGATGCTCGGACGCACGCCGCCGATCTGCCCGCCCGGGAGCGACGGCTGCATGCCGCCCGGCTGCGACGGCTGCATGCCGCCCGGCTGCGACGGCTGCGCGCCGCCCGGCTGCGCCTTGCCGCCATTCTGCGCCGGAGCCACCGGCGGCGCCGGAGCCTTCGGGGGCTCATTCACGAGCGCGGGCGCCGCGCACATGTCGTACACGCGACCCGTCGCGGTGCGCGTGGCGAGCTGCTGGTTGCCCTTGACCGCGGTGTCGAGGCGGGCCTTGCAGAAGTCGTTCATGTTGCCCTGGAAGTTCTGGATCTCCTGGCACGAGAGCGAGAAGCTCTGCGTATGGGAGACCTGGACCTCCCTGAAGCGCGGGCACATCGTCTGCGAGATGCCATTCTCCACCGATTGGTCCTGCCGGATGACGTAATACTTGTCCGAGCTCAGCGACGCCGTGATCTGCCGCGAGTTATCCATTTCCACGCGGTCGGTCTGCTCGGCCTCCCAGACGAGCTGGGTATCCTCGCAGGTCAGCCGGATGGCATTCGGCTGGCGCTGGCTCTGGAACGCCGCGGGATTCTGACAGGCCGACTGGAGCTGCTGCCACGAGAGCTGCTTGAGCCCCGCGTTCTGACCAGCCCCCGTCTCCGCGAAAGCCGTGGCGCCGAGAGCGAAGGTCGAGACGAGAGCGGCGGCTGCGATATGCTTGAGCATGGGATCCTCCTCCACTTCGTGTCGCGTTCCGAGACCGGGCGAGCGCGCCTCGGCCGGCTTCGTTCACGCAGCCAGGACCCATTGCAAGGCTCCTGCCGTCCCCGGTCCCGAGCGCACTTCAGCGTGAATTCGTGGCGCCGACGCTTCCGAGGCGAGATCCGTCCGATCCGGACGGATACAGGGAGCGGGCGTCTTCCCGCACATGACCGGCACGGACCGTCACGCCCGACCGATAAGGAGTCCCCCAGGCGTCCGTCCGTGCAGGGAAGCATCGCCCGTCCCTGCACACCACGGCCCATTCGTCAGTGACGGAACCAACGGGGGGTCATTCGTCGCTTCATCGAGGAAAATCGCGGTACTTGCGGAGGCGTGGGGCGGGCGACAGGCCGGAGAACCTGCACTCGACGAGGGCTCGCGAAAAGCGGGCGTCGATTCTGTCCATCTTGCCGTTCCTTCGTGATCCGGTGCAAGATGGTCACTCGGGCCGGGGCACGCGGGAGAGAGGTGGAGTCCATGTTCTCGATGGATGGCATTCCCTTCGCGCCGGGAACCTCTCCCTTTCGCTGCAAAGGCGTGCTTTACGTGGACACGCTCGATTTCCTCGACGAGAACGTGCGCGGCGGGCGCGCCGTCGTCCTCGATCGGGTGACGAATGCCGCACTGCGTGAATTTCTCGGCCGCCCGTTCGTGGTCGGGGGCTGGTACGATCTGTTTCCGCTGCTCGCGATGCACGGATCGGCGTCCGTGGTGATGGCGCAGCCGTTTCTGGAGATGATTCGAATGGTGTCGCGGGCGCGGATTCCGCGGCAGTTCACGAAGCTCTACAGGTTTCTGCTCAAGATGGCGTCGCCCGAAATGACCATGCGAAACCTGTCTCGCATCGTCGGCGCGTATTACGATTTCGTGCGCGTGGACGTGGCGGAGGTCCGGCCGAAGACGTTCGTGTTGAGCGCCTCCGGGGTCCCTTCGATCGCGGCGCCGGCCTACATGGTGGCGACGGAGTTCGGGGTCGTGCACGCGCTCGAGCTCGCGGGCGCGCGGCGGGTGCGGCATCGGTGGCTTTCCCAGGTACCAGAGGGGCGCGCGCACGGGATGGACGTGGTGCGCGTGCGGCGCGAGGTGAGCTGGGAGTAGCGCATCGAATGGTTCGATGCTGCGAGATCGCGTAGCGAGCTCGCCTCGGGGGGTGAATCGACCGGGCTTTGCCCGGACGAGAGGGGGACGCGAGGCGTCCCCCTCGGGACGAGAACGTCGACAAAAACCCGAAGGTGCGCTAGTCGGTCGGCCGTGGACCTTCTACGCGAGTTCTTCTCCAAGCTGCGCCACCTCGAGGAGCTGCTCACCTGGGGCGGCTACCCGGTGCTCATGGCCATCATCTTCGCCGAGACCGGGCTCCTCGTGGGATTCTTCCTTCCGGGCGACTCTCTGCTCGTGACGGCGGGCGTGCTCGTCAACGCGGATCTGATCAACCCGCTCAAGCTCCCGACCTTCTCGAACCTCCTGCTCTTGAACGCCGTGCTCTGCGTCATGGCGATCGTGGGCGATACGGTGGGCTACTCGATCGGCTACAAGGCGGGCCCGAAGCTCTTCAACCGGGAGCAAAGCCTGTTTTTCCGGCGCGACTACCTCGTGGCCACGCAGAAGTTCTACGAGAAGCACGGCGGCAAGACGATCGTGCTCGCCCGCTTCATGCCGTTCGCCCGCACGTTCGCGCCCGTCGTCGCCGGCATCGGCGCGATGAGTTATCGCCGCTTCATCATGTTCAACGTGTTCGGCGGCATCGGCTGGGTCGTATCGATGACGTTCCTCGGCTACTTCCTCGGCAAGGTGCTCGGCGCGAAGCAGATCGAGAAGGTCGTTTACCTGATCATCGTGATTTCGGTTCTGCCGCCCATCATCGGGGCAATCCGGACGCACCTCGCCTCGAAGAAGGCGGCGGCCGCGGAGAACGCGAAGTCCTCGTAATTCAACTCGGGAGCGGCTCGGGGACGACACGCATGGAGATGCCGTCCCGGGGCCGGAGCGTGATTCCCGGCTCGGGCTCGATGGTCTGTCCGGGAATGAGGTCGAGGCGGACGCGGCGCAGGATCGTGGCGAGCACGAGCGTCCCCTCGACCATGGCGAAGCTCGATCCGATGCACTGGCGCGCGCCGCCGCCGAACGGAAAATAAGCAAAACGCGGCATCCGGGCGAGCGCGCCGCCGGCGAAACGGTCGGGATCGAACCCTTCCGGGTTCTCCCAGTACGCGGTGTGGCGGTGGGTGACGTAGGGGCTCAAGAGGACGAGGGAATCCCTGGGGATCGTATACCCAGCGACGATATCGTCCTCGGCCGCGCGTCGGGAAATCATCCACGCCGGCGGATAGAGGCGCATCGATTCCTGAAAGACGCGGCCGACGAGGTCGAGGGCGGCGAGGTCTCCGAAGTCGGGGAGGCGATCGCCGAGAACACGGAAAACCTCGGCGCGGGCGCGGCGCCGGACGTCGGGGTGCGTGGAGAGCAGATAAAAGGTCCAGGCGAGCGCGTTCGCCGTGGTCTCGTGGCCCGCGGCGAACATGGTCATGACCTCGTCGCGGAGCTGGCGGTCGGTCATTCCTTCGCCTGTTTCGGGGTCACGCGCGGCCATGAGCATGGAGACGAGGTCGGTGCCGGTCTCGCGCGCCTTGCGGCGGTGCTCGATGATGCGGAGGACCTCGCGGTCGAGGACGGCGACGGCCTCGAGGAATCGCCGATTGTCGGGGGTGGGCACGCTGCGGGGGATCTTGAGGATCCGCGTGAGGTTCTTGCGCGTGTCCTCGAGGATGAAGTCGAGGGCGCCCGCGGTCGCGGCGGCGTCGATGGGCACGTCGGTGCCGAGCAGGGTCTCGGTGACGATCCGCAAAGCGAGGCGCATCATCTCGTCGGCGACGTCGACGGGCGCGTCGGGGCGAGGCCTGCGCATCCAGCCGTCGACGAGCTCGTCGGCGGCGCGGACCATGACGCCGGCGAACGCGGCGATGCGTTGCTTGTGAAAGGCCGGCTGCGCAATGCGGCGCTGCCGGCGCCAGAAGTCGCCCTCGCTCGTGAGCAAGCCGTTGCCGAGGACCGGGCGGATCGCGTCGAGGCCGGGGGTTTGCTTGGTAAAACGTTCGGCCGCGTCGACGAAGACGTACTTGATGTGGTCGGGGTGGCGGAGGAGGTGGGCTACGTGCCGCGGGCCAGGGCCGAATTGAAAGCGGACGACGTCGCCGTAGGTATCGGCGGCGTCGAGGAAGATACGGATGCGATCGTGGCGAAGCGCGGGGAGGTTGCCGAGGAGCGGCACACCCGGAGGTCCCGGCGCGAAGGCGGCGGAGGGCGAGCGCGAGGCGGAGGCAGTCGTCACGGGAGCAGCGTAGCAGCGAGGGCACGTCGCGGGGAGATCCGGTGTAAGATGCCGCTATGCGAGCGCAATCGATCCTGATTTTGGTGGTTTTTGCAGCCGGCCTGTCCGCCGTCGTCACGGCCTGCAGCAACGAGGGCGATGGGACCGCCGGGAGCGGGGCGTCCGGCGCGGGAACGGGTGCGTCCGGGGGCGGAGGCGGGAGCGGGGGCGGGAGCGGCGGCGGCGGCGGAATCGGGGGCGGGAGCGGCGGCGGAGGCGGAAGCGCGAGCGGAAGCGGAAGCGGCGGCGGAAGCGGCGGCGGGAGCGCAAGCGCGAGCAGTAGCAGCGGCAGCGGCGGCGCGGGGGGCGGCAATGGCGTGGGCGCGCCGTGCAATGGGGGCGTCGGCGGGTGTGATCCGGGTCTTTATTGCAATGCGCCGGGGTGCGGGGCGGGCGTTTGCGCGCAGAAGCCGCCGCCGGGGCTGCAATCGCAGGACCCCGACCTCGTGTGCGGGTGCGACGGCGTCACGTACTGGAATGCGGACATCGCCAAGGTGCTCGGGTCGAGCGTGAAATCGGCGGGCGCCTGCCCCGCGGCCGAGGCGGTGGCCTGCGATCCGCAGACGCCTTGCCCCGGGGGGCGTCATTGCAATCGTATGGTCGCGACGGCGAACGCCTGTTCACCCATGGCCATGGGCGTTTGCTGGGGCATGCCCATTTCGTGTTCCGTGACCGGGGCGAAGGCGAAGGGCTGCGCCGGTGGGACGTGCTTCGATCAGTGCAGCCTGATCCATAGCCAGAATCCCTGGTACGACGATGGCGGCTGCCCCTGAGGCAGAAGGCGGGGAGGGAAGCGAGGCGCGCCGACGCGGTTACTGCGTCGTGATCGCCTTGAGGTCGAGCATCTCCTCGACGCTCGGCACCACGATGAGGTCGCAGCGGCGGTTCTTTTGGCGACCCTCGTCCGTGTCGTTCGACGCGATCGGGTCCGTGTCGCCGAAGCCGGCGGCGCTCCACTTCGCGGTCGGCATGTTGCCGCCCTTCTCGCTCACGAGGTAGAGCAACACCTCGCGCGCGCGCATCAGCGACAGGCCCCAGTTGTCGCGGAAGATGCCGCCTGCGAGGGGCTTGTTGTCCGTGTGCCCGGCGACCTGGTAGTCGCGGCCGAGCAGCGAGGCGTCGTTCTTGACGATGTTCGCGACCTTCAAGAGGATCTCCTGACCCTCTTTCTTCAGCGTCTCGCGGCCCGAGTCGAAGAGCACGTCGCCGGGGAGCGAGATGACCATGCGGTTCTTGCGGATGTTCACCGCGAGGCCGAGTTTCGTGAGCTCGTCGAGCTTCTTGCGCAGCATCTCGAAGCGCGCCTTGATCTGCTCGAGCTGCTTGGCGCGCGCCTTGTACTCGGCGAGCGCCTTCTCGCGCTCCTCGAGCGTCGAGCTCAGCGCCGACACCTTCGTCGCCGACGCCTGCAGGCTCTCGTTCAGCTTGCTGATGTCGACGCCGGCGTCCGCGAGCTTCTTCGTCAGGTCCGAGACCTTCGCCTGCTCCGCCGCGAGCTCCTCGGCGAGCTTCTTTTGCGCGGCCGCCGCGGCCTGCTCGCTCGCGTTCTTGTCGGCCAGGAGCTGGTTGTACTTGCCGAGCTGCGCCTGCCACTCTTCCTCGGAATACCCGCAGCCGCTCACAGCGAGCGCCGCGGCGAGCGTGGAGGCAGCAAGGATGCGCACGTTCATGACATTCTCCCCGGTGCATCCCAGGGGAAAATACGTCCCTGGGACGAGCAATCCTTGAACCGTAGCGAGGTCGTCCGTCCCGCGAAAGTCCATTCCGCCAGAAGCCCCGGGCGGATCCCGCGGACTCGGCCTTTCATGTAGGGATTCTTGCTTCGAAGACCCGGGGAACCCCCTGCCTCCCGGTTCCGGTCTACGCCCGAGTCGTGATCTTGCTCGCTTGCCGCACCCGCGAAGGACAAACCAGCGGCGTCGAGACAGACAAACCAGGCACCGGGAAGACAAACCGGGCGGACCCGGGATCCTCCGCGGGATCACGCCGATCTCGGTCGCATACATCCCTTCCCTGACAGAGGCGGGAAAGTCCTCGAACCAACGGCCTTGACTGCCCGATGGCTCGCTTATTCCCGATGCGCCAGATCGTTCGCGTTCGCCGGGACCGAGTTCGTCCCGGCCCGGTCGCGCCGCCGCGCAGGCAGAAGGAAGGCGTGGTGGCGACGCCGCGCGACTCCGGCCGCGCCGCCGCGTGAGAAGACCCAACCGCCGGAGGAGGTCCGATGCGATCCGTCCGTCCGAGTTTCATCGCTTCCGTGATCGTCTGCGCCTCGCTCGGGGCCCGCGCGGCCCACGCCGCCCCACTCCCGTCGCCCGTGGACACGCTCGCCGACGTGCTGCGACAAACCGCCGCCGTGATCGAAGGCGACGTCGAGGACGTGAGCTTCCATTTCGACGAGGTGGAAGGGCCGCGGACGGTCGCGACCGTGAAGAACGTGTTCGTCCACCTGGGATCGCTCGGCAAGTCGCCGCCGAGCTCGCTCCAGATCCGCTCGTTCGGCGGGTACCTGCCCGACGGTCGGGAGATCGTCGCGACACACGTGCCCGAGCTCGCCACGGGCAAACGGTACTTCCTGTTTCTGCGCAACACCGAGTGGACGCTGTCGCCGATCGCCTTCGGGCACGTGTTCCGCCTGGACACCGTGGGGAAGAAGCGCGCGCTCGTGGACGCCTACGGGCGGCTCGTCGCAGGCGTGGGCGCGACGGAGATCCTGCCCGGACCACTGCTCTGGACGCGGCCGAGCGGCGCGGTCGATGCTTCGACGCCGCCGCGGCTCTCGACGTGGATCACGGAGGCGGACGTGGATCGAGCCCTCGACGCCGTGGAGCTCGCCGAGGCGCTGCGCATGTTCGCCCGCGCGACCGGCGCGTGGCCGCACGGATCGTTCTCGCCCGCGCCGATGTCGGCCGGCCCGTGGCGGCGCGTGACGACGTGGCGCGCGCCCACGCCCACGGAGAGCCCCGCGAGCACCGAGGGTCTGCTCGCGTGCTTCGACCCGCCCGTGGGCCTCTCCGACACGTCGACGAAGGAGCTCGCCGTGTGTGAAGACGGAGGTGCGCCGTGATGCGCATGCATCCGTTGATCGTCGCTGCGTGCTTGGTCCTCGCGTGCCTCTTGCTCACGAGCCACGCCGAGGCGTTCCGCTTCCTCACGTGCAACGGCAAGAACGTCCGGTGGAAGTCGCCGTTCGGGCTCGTGCAGAACCTCTGCAGCATCCCGTCGGGATCGAGCCAGGCGAAGGCTTACGCCGCGGCGATCGGGCAGTGGCGTGGCGTCGGCGGCATGCAGGACGCCGTCTACCACTACGGATCCTGGTCCGCGGCCCACTGCTGGGTGGATCTCGACGACGGCTGGAACGATGTGGCGCTCGTCGAGGCGTCGAGCATCGACGGCTCGCTCGGGACGACGGTGATCGTGCGCAGCTGCGATCAGATCGACGAGGTGAACGTGCTGCTCGCGAACCTGTCGACGCAGAGCTTCGACAACCCCGACGAGGCGTTTGCCTCGGGCGCTTGCCCGTACAGCCCGACGCGGACGGGCAGGTCCACGTTCCTCCACGAGCTCGGCCACGCGCACGGTTTGTCGATCTCGTCCCCGGGAGGCGCCGACAACCACACGCTCGACTTCACGGTCATGCGGCCCTCGCCGCCCGTGCCGCTCGGCGGCGGGCCGAGCGCGATGTTCGCGCAGCCCATGCCGGACGACGCGGCCGGCGGGCGCTTCCTGTACCCGTCGACGGTCGGCGAGACGAACCTGATGGCCTCCGCGCAGCGTCTCACGAACGGGAAGATCCAGAGCACGGCCGCGTGGCAGACGATCCAGCGCTGCCGCGGCGACACCTTCTCGTTTCACTTCACCACGGCCAACACCGGGACGAAGAGCGTGGCATCGGACCAGCGCTTCTTCATCGCGACGAGCCCGACCGCGCACGCGTGGGCGGGGATCACGCTCGGGACGTGGTTCGGCGCGACGGTGAACGCGGAGAAGCAGGTCCACCCGAGCGTGACGACCACGGTGCCGTGCGGCACGCCGAAGGGTTTGTACTGGCTCTACCACCAGGTCGACGCGGGCAACGCGGTCGTGGAGAGCTCGGAGAGCGACAACGTCATCCACAACCCGCTCACCATCCAGGTGCTCGACTGCGGGTGCTGAAGCCAGAGGATACGTCGATGAAGGACGAGAAAAACCAGTTCCTGCTGCGCGCATGCGCCGCGTCCGCAGCCCTCTGCACCACGGCCTGCTCGGTGGGTGACGTGAGTGATCTGTTCGCGTTCCGGACGACGGCCGTGGACGACGCCCTCACGATCCGGATGCCCGACGGGCGTGTCTTCCGCGGCGATCCGGCGAGCATCGAGGTGCGCGCGCCGCTGCCGAACGGACCACCGTCGACGGCGTCGGTGACGCTCTCGACGGCCGATCGGCGCGGCTACGGGCTCAGCGTGGCGTTCGACATCAGCACGGATACGCTGCTCGACCAGAGCTTCTCGGTGGCGCTCACCGACGGCTACGGCGGAGGGACGCTCGCGCATCTGTCGCAGAGCGGCGCGCGGATCATCGGCCCGGGGACGCTCTCGCTCCGGACGTCGACCGGCAAGATCACAGGGCAGTTCGAGACGGAGGACGAGACGTTCCCCGCGGGGACGATCGAGGGGCGGTACGAGGTGGTTTGTCTGGTCCTACCGGAGATGCTGGGCATGTCGCCGAACGGCGAGGCCTCGCAGGGGACGTGGATCCTCGTGGAGGACGAGGCGAAGACGAGCAAGTTCTGCCAGACGTTTGCGGGGCTTTAAGGCAAACGTTCGCGGGAGCGCGCGGGGGCAAGCTCGCTCTGGAAGCGCATGCGCCGGAGGGAGCCGTCGACCATGACCGCGAGGCGCTCCATGACGACGCGCTCGTTCGCGTCGCGCGTGGCGAAGACGTACGCGAAGCACTTCTTGGCCCAGCCGCCGAAGGCGAGCACGAAGCCATCGGTGGGCTCGCCGTTCGTGGAATGTGGGCCGAGGAGGACCTCGACCAGGGTGTCGTGATCCGGAGGCACCGCGATGTGCGAGGCCGAGACGAGGCGGCGTCCGTCGCGTGAAGGTAGGTCGCGCCAGGTGCGCGCGCGCGCCTCGCATCGCGCGCGGCTTCCAACTTCGTCCTCGCGCCACGTGCGCACGAGCAGGACCGAGCTCGTCGCCTCGTGCCGAGCCACGAGCCAGCGCTCGGTCCGATCGTCGACACGGAACGCCGAGCCGTCGGGCAGCGGCAAGGAGAGGTCGAAGCGCGCCGAGGTGAACGTCGTGAAGGACGAGGCCGCGGCGATGGCGTCGGGCGCGGGCTTCGGCGCCGCGCTCCCCGCGGAGGGGAGCGGGCGCGGCGGGTTTGTCTGGGGAGAGGGCGCGCTGCCGCAGCCGCAGAGAAGGGCGAGGGCGAGCGCGAAGGGCGCGCGCACGGTCAGACGCGCGTGAGCCACTCGGGGTGCGAGTTGTCCTCGCCCCGCACGATGCCGAAGAAGCGCTGCTGCAGCCTGCGCGTGATCGCGCCGACCTGGCCCTCGCCGATCGTGCGATCATCGACCTCGCGGATCGGCGTGACCTCGGCGGCCGTGCCCGTGAAGAACGCCTCGTCGGCGAGGTAGAGCTGATCACGCGTGATCATCTCCTCCGACGCGGGGATGCCCTCCTCGCGCGCGAGCGTGAGGATCGTGTCGCGCGTGATGCCCTCGAGGATCGAGGCCGAGAGCGGCGGCGTGAGCAGACGGCCGCGGCGCACGATGAAGATGTTCTCGCCCGAGCCCTCGCTGACGTAGCCGTTCGGATCGAGCAGGATCGCCTCGTTGTAGCCGGCGATGCGCGCCTCGCGCTTGGCGAGCGAGCTGTTCGTGTACTGCCCCATCATCTTCGCCTTGGGCAAACCCACGTTGATGTGGTGCCGAGCGAACGCGCTGATCTTCGCGCGGATGCCGCTCTCGGTCGCGCCCTTGCCGAGGTACGCGCCCCAGTGCCATCCGACGACCGTGGTGCGCACGGGGTTGTCGTGCGCGTACACGCCCATCGGCCCGTCGCCCATGTACACGAGCGGGCGGATGTAGCCCTCCTGCATGTCGTTCTGACGGAGGAACTCCACGGTCGCGTCGGCCACTTGCTGCCTGGTGAAACGCGGCTGGATCGCGAGCAGCTTGCAGGTGTCGAAGAGCCGATCGATGTGCTCCTTCAACCGGAACACGTACGTGCCGCCGTCGGTCCTGCGATAGGCGCGGATCCCTTCGAAGGCGCCGAGCCCGTAGTGCAAGGAGTGCGTCAGGATGTGCACCTTGGCGTCGTCCCAGTCGACGAACTCGCCTTCCATCCAGATCTTCTTCAGCTTGTCGACCATCACGCGCTCCTTCGGAGGTTCGTCGTTCCGACGCTTCGTTCGATGCCGCTTCCACCCCGCGTTCGCCGTCCGCTGCGAGGGGGAGTGCGAGAGAGGAACTAGCCCGATCCCGTCAGCGTGCCAAGAGCGCCAGCACGACTCCCGTGCCGCCTTCGTCCTCGGGTGCCGACGCGAACGCGGCCACATGGTGGGCGACCGGACCCTGGCTCAACCACGCCGCAATCTCGCCGCGCAGCACGCCGATGCCGCGCGGCGAGTGGTTCCCCCGACCGTGGATCAAAGCCACGACACGATCACCGTCCGCGCGCCGTTTGCGTACGAACTTCTCTACCTCGCGACGCGCCTCACCTGCGTTCATGCCGTGCAAATCGAGCCGACCATCGACCGTATACGCACCGCGTCGAAGGCGTCGCACCTCGCGCGGATCAACATCGAGCCTGCGTCCTTCGATGCGCTCGCCATCGTCGGTGACCTCGAAGCGAACGCCCTCGGCGACGAGGGAGTGCAGCATGTGACGCGCGTCGGCATCGAGGTCCTTCGTGGCGCGCGGAGCCTTGGATTTCGGCTCGATCGGCGTGGATGAGCGAGGGACGCGCGCCTTGCGATCCTCGAGCGTGCGCACGCCCGCCATGTACATGGCGAACGTCTCGGCGTCGCTCGGTTGCACCTCCGGCTCGGCCTGCTCGTTCGTCAACTGTACAGGTACACGTTGCGACGCCTGCTTCTTCGCGCCGCCTTCCTGTTTCGTCACAGGCGCAGATTTTTCGGCCTTGTCGGCCTTGTCGGCCTTCTCGCCCTTCTCCGCTTTGCCCTTGCGTCCTTTCGACGCGAGCTTCGCGAACGGGCGGAAGAAGGGACTATCGGCCGCCTGTTTGCTCGGCTTCTTCTGCGTCTTCTTGGTGCTGGTCCGCCCGGCTCGCGCCTTCGTCGCCATGAGACAGAACTTCACCCGAGAGCGCCCGTAGCGCAAACCGCACCGACTGAATTCCCGTCAGTTGCCCGTCTTCGAAGTGCCAGTCGGGGTCGTCGAGGTCCGGGAAATCATGAGGATTGCGGATGTCCTCCGGCGTGAGCCCCGGCAAGAGGCGCCGTGCCAAGGAGAGGACCTTCTGCCGCTGGTTCTCCTCCATCGCCTCGACGAGCGAGAGAACGCGTTCGAAGAGCTGCCTTGCATCCGGAGCACTCATGGCGCGGAGCGTAGCAAAAGGGCCGAGGCGCTCACGCCCCCGGATGATCCGAGGTGGGCGCGACCAACGCAGCCATCTCTTGCGTGCGGCGTTGCGCCTCCTCGACGGAGTAGAACATGTGAAGGGCCTCGCGGATGCACGGCAGAGCTCGCCGGATCCCGTCGGCGCCGAGCGCGCTCGCGTCGACGCCGGCGCGGCTGCACGCTTTCGAGAGCACGTTCCGCGCGAGCAGCGGCGAGAGCCCCATCGCCGCGATGACGCGCGCGAGAAGGGGTTTCTCCGAGGCCACGTCGCGCGGTCGTGAAGCGGGCGGCTTCTCGGCGCTCGATGCGCGCGAGGGTGCAGCGCTTGCCTGCGCGGCACGACGGTTGCGGAGGAGGTTGCGGATCCTCGCGCGCACGGCGTCGAGGTTCACGCTCTTGTGGAGAAAGTCGGACGCGCCCGCATCCGTGGCGCGCCGCGCGAGGGCCGGATCCTCGCTCGCCGTGAGCATGACCGTCGGCGTGGACTCGCGGCCCGGCATGCGGCGGAGCCTGCGGAGCGTCTCGATGCCGTCGACGTCGGGCATCACGAGGTCGAGCACCACGCAGTCGACGGACTGCACCGCGAGGAGCTCGAGCGCCTCGACGCCGGAGTGTGCGAGCACGACGTCGTGGCCATCCTCGCGCAGCTTGCAGGCGAGCTCGGTGAGGAACGTGGGGCTGTCGTCGACGGCGAGGATGCGGCGCGCGGCGGCGACGGGACCGGTCTCCTCGCCGCTCGTCCGCTCGCAGAGAGCGCGCGCGCGGCGGACGAGGTAGGTGATGTCGTAGGGTTTGCCCACGTACTCGTCGGCGCCCGTGGTCAACCCCTTCACGCGGTCGCGCACCTCGGCCTCGGTGGAGAGGACGATGACGGGGAGATGGGCGAGCTCGTCGCTTCCGCGGATCATGCCGAGCAGGTCGATGCCGCTGCCATCGGGCAGGATCACGTCGAGCACGGCGAGGGAGAAGGTGCGCTCGCGGAGGGCCTTTTCCGCTTCGCGCTTGGTCTCGCAGGCGGTCACGGAGAAGCCGGCGGCCGAGAGCGCGCCGCGTAGATCCATCCGTACGGTGAGGCTGTCGTCGACCACGAGGACTTGCGGCTTCATCGGACCCCCTTTTCCCCCGAACCTACCTTTATTACACGTTTCCCCCTCGAACCGGGCGACCGAGTGCGAGCAAGGTGCGCCCGAAGTCACCGATGGGGAGGATGCGGCTGGCGGCGCCGAGCCGGATGGCCTCCCGCGGCATGCCGAAGACGACCGACGTGGACTCGTCCTGGACGAGTGTCGTCGATCCAGCGCGCTTCATCGCGAGCAAGCCGAGCGCGCCGTCCTTGCCCATGCCCGTGAGCAGGCAACCGATCGCCGTCCTGCCGATCTCCGTGGCGACCGACTCGAACAGGACATCGACCGAGGGCTTGCACGAGTGCCGTTCCGGGCCGTCGTCGAGCCAGAGCCGTCCCCCGCGCACGACGAGGTGACGCTCGGGAGGCGCCATCAGGATGCGCCCCGTGCCCGGCGGCGGCAGCAGGTCGCCGTGCTTCGCCTCGAAGACGGGGAGCGGCACCATGCCGTCGAGCCAGTCGGCGAACGCGCGGCCGAAGGGCTGGCCGATGTGGATCACGAGCAGTACGGGGAGCGGGAACGTCTCGGGGAGCTCTCGCAGGATCTGCACGAGCGCGCCCGGCCCGCCGGTAGAGGCGCCGATCGCGATGAGCGAGTGCGACGTGCCCGTGTCGGCGAGCGGCATCGGCGCGGGCACGACAGGGGCGCGCGGCGGGATCCGCTCGGGGATTCGCTCGGGGATCCGCTCGGGGATTCGTTCGGTCGGGCGGACGCGAGGAGGAACCGGCGGCCGCACTTGCGGCGGGCTCGGCTTGAGCTTGGCCCGCGGGTGCGTGATCACGCGGATCTTCGCGGCGAGCTTGACCGTCTCGACGAAGCGCCGCGCCCAGGCTTCGTCGGGCTCGTCGCCGGTCGGTTTGTCGATCACCTCGAGCGCGCCGGCCCGGAGCGCGTCGTAGGTCTTGATCATGTCGCCGCGGTTGAACGAGGCCGACACGATCACGATCGGCGTCGGGCAGAACGCCATGATGTGCTCGGTGACCTCGACGCCGTTGCCCTTCTTCAGGATCAGATCGAGCGTGATGACGTCGGGGCGGAGCGACTCGCAGAGCGCGATGCCCCGCGCTCCATCCTCGGCCTCGCCGACCACCTCGCAGCCCGGATCGGCCGTGAGCGCCTGGACGAGGCGGCGCCGCACGGTGAGCGAGTCTTCGATGACGAGGACGCGCGTCTTGCTCATGAAGCCGCCCCCAGAAGCTCGGCGACCTTCCGGACGAAGTGCTTCTGGTCGAACTCGCCCTTCACGATGTACGCGGAGGCTCCGGCCGCGGCGCCTTTCTCGCGATCCTTCGAGGTGGCGAGCGAGGTGACGATGATGACGGGCACGTCGCGCAGCGCGGGATCCGCGCGCGTCGTCGCCGTGAACTCGAAGCCGTTCATGCCCGGCATCTCGACATCCACGATGAACAGGCCGTACTTGCGCGTCTTCGCCTTGCGCAGGCCCTCCTCGGCCGACGCGCTGAGATCCACCTCGTAGCCAGCCGACTCGAGGATGCTCTGCTCCAGCATCCGCGTCGTGAGCGAGTCGTCGATGACCAGGATCGGCAGCCGCTTCGGCGCCTCGCGCCGCGTCTCCGTCGCCGCCCCGCGTCGCGCGCCCGTCCGCGCGAGCGCAGGTGGATCGAGCACGAGCAGCGGATCGCCCTGCGCGTCGAACGCCGCGCCCGCGACGGCTGCCGGCGTCCCCGCGCCCGGCGGCAGCGGCCGGAGTACGACGTCCATCGTGCCGAGCAGCCGATCCACGCCGAGCGCGATCCACGCCTCGCCCGACTGCACGATCACCGCCGAGCAGGCCTGCGGCAGATCGTGCCCCTCGCTCTCGGGCACGAGCACCGCGCCGAGCGGCGTGAACGGCACAGCTCGATCGCCGAACAGGATCCGCTCGCCGTCAGGCCCTTGCAGCCGCTCCGACGCGCTCAAGCGCCGCGTGCCACGCACGGCGTCGAGCGGCACGAGCGCCGTCGATCCGCCGAACATCACGGACAGCACCGGGATCGACGAGAGCGACACCGGCACCTCGATCTCGATCGTCGTGCCCTCGCCGAGCTTGCTCGTGAGCTGCACCGATCCGCGCAGCCGGCTCGCCACCTCGCGCACGACGTCGAGCCCCACGCCGCGGCCCGAGATCTCCGTCACTTCCGCGGCCGTCGTGAGCCCCGAGCGGAACACGAGCGCGAGCGTCGCCTCCTCGTCGAGCTCCTCCTCGCCTGTTGCGAGGCCACGATGCACGGCGGCTCGCCGCACGGCCGCGACGTCGATCCCGCGCCCGTCGTCGCTGCATCGGAACGCGACCATCCGGCCGCGCCGCTCGATCTCCAGGTGGATGCGACCGACCTCGGGTTTGCCCCAGCCGATCCGCTCCTCGAACGGCTCGATGCCGTGATCCACGGCGTTGCGGATCACGTGCAGCAGCGCATCGCGCACGGCCGAGAGCACGTGCCCTTCGAGGCGCACCTCGCCGCCTCGCGCCGAGAAGCTCACGGTCTTGCCGAGCGCCTCGGCCGTGTCCCGCGTCGTGAGCTCCAGCGTGCCGAGGATCGCGCCCACCGGCAGGAGCCGCAGCGTCGCCGCGCGCGACTGCACCTCGCCGAGCTCGCGTTCGATCCGCCCGAGCGACGCGCCGATGTCCCGCTCGGCGTGCACGAGGCTCTGCGTGATCTCGGCGATCTGCGCCGCGAGCCGCGGACTTCGGCCTCGCTCGCCCGGGGTTTGTCCGAGCTCGAGCTCCTCGCGCAGGAGGACCGCGAGCCTTAGCGCGTGCTGCAGCGCGACCAGGCCTCCGTTCAGCGGGCCGACCTGGATGGACGCTTCCGACAAACCTTCGAGCAGCGCGTCCATGTCGGCGATGTCGACGCGCACCGTCTCCAGTCGATCGTCGATCGGCGGCGGCGCGGGCTTGCTCGCGCCCTTGCCCTCGGGCCCCGAGGCGGGCCCGGGCGCGATCGTGGCCCCGAGCTTCATGGTCTCCTCGCGGATCCGTTCGAGGATCCGGAGCAGATCGCTCACGTAATCGCTGGTGATGGTCTCGCCGGCGTCGCGGAACGGGGCGAGCGCGTCCTCGATGGTATGCGCCATCTCGCCGATGCGAACCTGCCGGACCACGCGCGCCGCGCCTTTCAGCGTGTGCGCGAGCCGCATGCAGCGGGCGAGGATCGACCCATCCGTCGGGTTTTTCTCCAGCGCGAGCAGGTCCCGCGTGAGCCCTTCGACGATTTCGTTTGCCTCGTCGCGGAAATAATCCTCGAGCTCGTTCATGGGCGATTCTCCCGGGGCTCGCTCACGACGCGCCCTCGCGGCGCTCTCCGGCCCGCTCCAATGCCCGCGCGACCAGCGATTCGAGGACGAGCACCCCGCGTGCTTCTCCGGCGAGCGTCACGATCTCGCGGACGTGCGCCTCGTCCTCCTTCGCCGAATCGACGGGCACGAGATCGGCGGGGCTCACTTCGAGGCAGGCCTCGATCGACGCGACGCCGATGGCGATCGGCTCGTCGCCGCCCGCGATGAGCAGCCAGCGCGGCTTCTCGTTCCACGTCGGCAGGCCGAGCAGCGCCCCGAGCGCGTGCACCGCGAAGAGCCGGCCGCGAATGCCCGTGATCCCGAGCAGGCCCGGCGGACCCTCGGGCAGGGGCACGACCTTGCGGCACTCGTGCACGCCGTCGATGTCGGACAGCCGAA
This sequence comes from Polyangium jinanense, assembly GCF_028435265.1. GTDB lineage: Bacteria > Myxococcota_A > Polyangia > Polyangiales > Polyangiaceae > Polyangium > Polyangium jinanense. Next base: position 996,929 of record NZ_JAGTJK010000001.1, read on the forward strand.
GGGCGTAGCCCTGTCCACCTGCCTGAATGGCGAGGACGAGCTCACCGGATCGCTCGGCGTCGCGGGGCGGCGCGGCGAACGAGGTGTCGAATGCGCGGCGCAGCTCCACGACGTGTCGCTCCGCTGCAATGTTGGGCGCGGAAACCGGAGCCTCGTCGCCCGACTTGTCCCGTTCCTGCGAACGACCGTTCATCGAGCCCCCTCGACCCCGGAACCGGAAAAAGAATCATGAAGATAGCACGAACCCTGGGGCCCGCACAATCCTTCGCCCCCGTATGATACCGCTCGTTTCGTGCTTCTCTCGCGCACGGCCCGTTTTGCCAATTGCAATGGCAGCGTCCGGTGGGCGAGGGGCCCATGCCTTCGGGACGATCGGCGCGGGATCACGCGGCCTGCTCCTCTTGTCGGATGAGACGCACGAGGTCGCCGGACAACCCGGAGAGCTGCGAGGCGGTGTTCAATGTCTGCGACGAACCGGACTCGCTTTCGCGCGCCGTCTGGGCGACGTCCGCAATCGCAGAGGCCACCTGCTCCATCGCGCTCGTTTGTTGTTTCGTGCTGAGCTCGATTTCACGCGACGCCTCGGCGGTCGAGCCCACGTACTCGACGATCCGCCGGAAGCTCTGCGCCACCTCGCCGAACCGACGCGTTCCCGCCTCCACGGCCTTCGCTCCGTCCTCGGTGGCCATCACCGTCGTATTCGCCGCGGCCCGGATCTCCTCGATGAGCCGGCGGATCTCCTTCGCCGAACCACCCACGCGATCCGCGAGCTTGCGGATCTCGCCCGCCACGACCCCGAACCGACGCCCCGTCTCGCCCGCGCTGACGGCCTCGATCGTCGCGTTGATCGCGAGGATGTTCGTCTGTTCGCTGAGCTCCGAGACGATGTCGAGGATCCCGCCGATCTCCTGCGATTTCCGTCCCAGATCGAGCATGTGCGCGACGATTTGATCGACCTGCCGCCGCACGGTCTCGATCGCCTCCTGCGCGCCCTCGACCGTGTGATTGCCGCCCTTGGCGGCCATTGCCGTCTCGCTCGCGACCTGCGTGACCCGCTGCGCGCTCTCCGAGATTTGCCGCGACGTCGTCACGAGCTCGCGCACCGTCGTGCTCACCTCGGTCGCCGCGGAGACCTGGCCTTTTGCACCCCGGACCTGCTGGGTCGCGGCCGCTTCGAGCTCCGCCGCCGCGCTCCGGATGTGCTGCACGGCCGCGCCGATCCGCGCCCCGAGGCCGCGGGTCAGGAACACCGCGATGCTCGCCACGATGAGCACGGCCGCGAGCGTGCCGAAGATCAGGATCTGGCTCAACCATGCGGCGGCCTGCTTCGCATCCGTGCTGCGCTCGGTGAGGAGCCTTTGCTCGTGGGTCTTCAGCTCGGCCACGACGTGCCGGATCCGATCCATCACCTTCGCACCATTGCCTTCGATGACAATCTTCACCGCAGCGTCGAACCCCTGCGTCCTCCGCGTGTCGATCGTCTCGTCGATCTCGCGCAGGCGCTCCTCCACGAGCGGCCGGAGCTGTTTGACGCGGACTCTCTGGTCCGAGTCGTCGCCGAAAAGCTCTTCGAGCTGCCGGAGCTCGATGCCGACGCCTTTTTTACCCGTGTGATAGGGCTGCAGGAATTCCTCGCGGCCCGTGATCACGAATCCGCGTTTGCCCGTCTCGGTCTCGTCGAGCGCCGCGAGGAAGCTCGACAACCCCGTCATTTCTTCGTGCGCGTGTGTGACCGCCTCGCTCGTCGCGAGGAGCCGCTGCGTGCTCCGATACGAAAAAGCACCAAGCGCGATCAGGATGAGGAGCGGGAGCAAGAACCCCGCCGCGATTTGCTGCCCGACCGTCCATGATTTGCGCACGTTGCCCGCCTCCCTCTTTCCATCCGATCACACGGGTGTCGGGTCTCGCTTCGGGACACCCAGCGCACCGAGCTGGGCCTTGCACAGCTCGAGCAACACCTCCCTGCGAAACCCCCCGCCGAACATCACGATCCTCGCGCGCTCCTCGCGCTGGAGCAGATCGAGCGCCTTTTCGAGCTCCACGCACGCTTGGGCGCCGTATCCCTCGCGCCGGAGCACCATGCCGAGCCGCAAACGCGGCAGCGAGAAGAGCGGATCCCGCCGCTTCGCCTCGCGGTAATGCCACGCCGCCCGCTCGATGTCGCGCTCGTTTTCGCGGAGCAACCCGAGCAGGTAATGCGCCCCCGTCTCGCATTGCCCCCGCGCGAGCAAGGCGCCGAGCGTGCGCTCCGCGTCCCGCAATCGTCCTTTTTCGCCGTAAATGGCCGCCCGGCAGAGCTCGAGCTCCGGCGGCGCGCCCGGACCCGCCGTCGAAACCAGGAGCAGCGCCTCGTCGTGTCGCTCCGCTTCGAGCAGATCGAGCACACGCGCGAGCGCGGAAGGCGCCTCCGCTGCCCGCGCTTGGCCCACGCTCGCCGCATCCCCGGCCTCCCGCGTCTCCGCGATCCGGGCGATCCGGTCCGCCGAGCGCTGGATCTCCTCCGCCCACGCGAACGTGCCGTCCTCCGGCGTGGGCAAGAGCGCGCGCATCGGGGGCTCGGGGAGCGGAAGCGGCAAGAACGCGGGCGTCGTCGTGATCGTCGGGGCGCTCGGGCTTTTCAATCGATAATAAAATGCGTCGTGCTCGTGCACGAGCTCGAAGCCGTCGGAGATCCCCCGGAGGGACTCGCTGTGGCCGAGGAAGAGATATCCGCCCGGCAGGAGCGCCCGGCCAAACCCGGCGAGCGCCCGGTGGAGCGCGCGCTCCGAGAAATAAATGAGCACATTGCGGCAAAAAACGACGTCGTACGTGGCCTCCGGCACGCGCGCGAGCACGTCGAGCAGGTTGCCCTCCTCGAAGGTCACGCGGCTCTGGATGCGCGGATCGAGCACGAACGTCTCGCCGTCTTTCCTGAAAAACTGTTCGCGGATCTTCTGCGAGGCCCCGCGCACGGCCCAGGGCGAATAACGCGCCCGCCGCGCCTTCTCGATCGCGGCCCCGTTCAAATCGAGCCCCGTGATCGACAGGAGCGGCGAGAGCTCCGGCGTGGTCACCTCGGCCGCGATGGCCATCGTATACGGCTCCTCGCCGGACGAGCAGCCCGCCGAGAGAATACGTAACTTCCGCCCCCGCGGCCCCACGAGCGCGCGCTCGGGGAGCACCCGCCGCACGAGCGCGTCGATTTGCATGGGCTCGCGAAAGAAATAGGTCTCGCCGACCGTCACCGCCTCGACCAGGCGTTCGAGCGGAATCGGCCCGCCGCTCTTGATCGGCTTTTCGTCGAGGATTGTCTCGATGCGGTCGCGTTGAAACGCCGAGGGCGCGAGGCCGAAGCGGGCCTCGATGAGGTCCTCGATGCCCTTGGCGTCACGCGGGGCGTTCATCGTGATTCGTCGGAAAGGGAAGCGGCGCCCGGGAGCGCGGCGAACGCGTCCGCCGGGAGCAGGCGCGCGGCGTCCAGCACCGCGAGCGCCTGCCCATCGAGCGAGCCCATGCGCTCGACCTCCGCGGGGAGCGCCGCGCCAAGCAGCGGCGGCAGCGCCTCGAGGCGCTTCTCGTCGAACTCCTCGAGGCCCACCACGTCCTCCACGAGCAGCCCCATCCGCCGCTCGCCCGCTCGCACCAGCACGAGGCGCCGCGCTTCCGTTCGTTCGCTGCCACCGAGAACGGACGATAGCGATACGACCGGAACGACCTCGCCGCGGACCACGGAGACGCCCACGACGAAGCGCGGCGCGTTCGCGACGGGGTCGATCGAAAGCGGGCGCATCGTCTCGACGACCGACGACGCGGGTAACGCGCACACCCAGGAGCGCGCCCGGACGAGCAAAAAGGTGCGTCGACCCGTGGGTTCTTCCATGGCTATCTATCTCCATCGCACGCGCAGACAGCCCTTGTAAAGTGGTCATCCCGCGCTTTCCCCCGTCAAAACATCGACGATCCCCGTGCGAAACCGCGAATGGCTGGTGAAGTGTCGGCGTGATGCTGTTTCACTTCATCGCGCAGGCTCGCGCCGCACCTTCCACACGTGCTCGGCCGGGTACTTTCGTGCCCATTCGAGCGGCACATATCCCTCGTAGGTCGTCTTCGCGCCCTCGGGCGGCCGGATCTCGACGAGGTCCTCGACCACGAACCCCGAGCGCCGGAACAGCCGGATCCACTCGCCGTACGGGAGCTGGAACGACGTCGCGCCGTCCAGATCCTCCCACGGCTTCATGTCGAAGTAATCGTTCACGAGCGCGGGCACCACGAGATCCGTGGCCTTGTCGACGACGAGGTAGAGCAGCGGCGTCGCCATGTTGAAGATGAACATCCCGCCCGGACGCAGGAGCCGCGCCGCCTCCGGGACGGCCTTGTGCGGGTCGGCGAACGTCATCGCCCCGTGATCGCAGAACACGAGGTCGAAGCTCGCGTCCGGCAGCGGCACCGCCTCGGCGCTGCCTTGCACGAGCGTCACGGAAACGCCCTCCCGCTCGACGAGCGCGCGCGCGTGGCGGAGCTGTTCGGTCGAGAGATCGAGCCCCGTCATGCGCGCCCCGCGGCGCGAAAGCGCCACCGACCACTGCGCGGCGCCGCAGCCGAATTCGAGCACGTCCTTGCCCGCGACGTCGCCCAGGATCTGGAGGTCGCGCTCGGGGATGCTCCACACCCCCCAGGTCGGCTCCACGATGCCGAGATGCTCGGCGTGCTGCTGCTGGTATTCACCAGCGATTCGGTTCCAGTACTCCTGGTTCTTCGCGACATGATCCGGCATCGACATTGCAAGCTCCCTCGAGCGGCTTTCGTTGCGTAACGATATCATGCCCTCTATCCGCATTCGAAACGCAAAGCATGCGCGTAGCACGCAATCCGCGCGCCTTCCGTAGCGTGAGCTTTCCGCCATTTGCGCGAGGTGCGCGGGGATCCGATCGTGGGTTTTACCGATGGATCCGGCCGGGCACGCGAGGTGCACCGTGGGGACGTTCATGGTGCGCATGGAATCGGTTCGAGAAGACGAAGCCTCGCGGAGCTCGTCCCGAAAGGATCTCGTCCTCGCGAGCGTCTTCACGGCCCTCGGACTCGCCGCCGTGATCATCGGTCGCGGTGGGCTCGGGGTCATCATCGCCGGCTCCATCGGCTCCGTCGGAGCGAGCGTCGTCGCCGTCGGCCTCGCGGCCCTCGATCCGCGCCTGTCCTACCGCGACAAGGCGCAGGTCGGCCTCTGCATCGTGCTGATGATGCTGTTCTGCGGCTTCATCGTCGGCGATTTGGCCTTCATCCTGGCGGGATACCCGCTCCTCGCCCTCGGCATCGCGGGACTTGTCCCGGCCCTTCGCGGTCAAGCCGCGCCCGGCGCCTCGCGCGCAGCCGCCTCGTCCGCGATGCGCGCGAGCTCGGCCCCCGTCAAGGTTTCGCGGGCGACCAGCGCCTCCGCCGCGGCCTGAAGGCTCGCGCGCCGGGCTTCGAGCAAGGCCCTGGCCCGACCGAAGAGCTCGGCGAGCCGGTCGCGCACCTCCTCGTCGATCTCGCGCGCGGTCTCGTCGCTGCAGAGCCGCTCTTCCTGCGTCACGCCGAGCAGCGGTGAGCCCACGGTCCGCGCGAGCGCGGGCAGTCCGAGCCGCCGGCTCATCCCGAAGCGCGTGATCATCTCTCGCACGAGCGCGGTCGCTCGCCCGAGATCGTCGTGCGCGCCCGTCGACGGCGAGCCATGGCAGAGCTCTTCCGCCGCGCGACCGCCGAGCAGCACCATCACGCGCGTTTCGAGCTCGGACTCCGTGAGCACGTGTCGCTCGTCGCGCGGGACCTGAATGGTCACGCCGAGCGAGATCGCGCGCGCCACGATCGACACCCGCTCCACCGGATCGGCCTCGGGCAAGGCGAGCGCGACGAGTGCGTGTCCCGCCTCGTGGACGGCGACGCGACGCCGCTCGCCCGGCGTCATCATGATGCCGCGGCGGCGCAAACCGAGCTGCACGCGATCGAGCGCGTCCTCGAAATCGGCCTGCGTGATCTCGGTGCCGCTCCGTCGCGCCGCCGCGAGCGCGGCCTCGTTCACGATGTTCGCGAGATCCGCGCCGGCCATGCCCGGCGTCCGCCGCGCGACCGCGCCGAGGTCCACGTCGCTCCCGAGCGGCAAGCGCCGCGCGTGCACCGCGAGGATCGCCTCGCGCCCGGCCAGATCGGGTCGATCGACGATCACCTGCCGATCGAACCGACCGGGCCGGAGCAGCGCGGGATCGAGCACCTCGGGCCGGTTCGTCGCGGCCATCAGGATGACGGTCGCGCGTGGATCGAAGCCGTCGAGCTCGGCGAGTAGCTGCTGCAGCGTCTGCTCGCGCTCGTCGTGCGTCGCGAGCGCGCCGAGCCCGCCGCGGCTCCGGCCGACGGCGTCGATCTCGTCGATGAACACGATACACGGCGCGTTTTTCCGGGCCTCGGTGAAGAGATCGCGAACGCGCGCGGCGCCGAGGCCGACGAACATCTCCACGAACTCGCTCGCGTTGAGCGAGAAGAACGGCACCTCGGCCTCGCCGGCGACGGCCCGGGCGAGCAGGGTTTTTCCGGTCCCCGGCGGTCCGACGAGCAGGATCCCGCGTGGGATCCGCCCGCCGAGCGCCCGGTAACGCGCCGGGTGTTTGAGGAAGTCGACGACCTCCACGAGCTCGGCCTTGGCCTCGTCCACGCCGGCGACATCGGAGAAACGCACCGGCTCGCGCGCCGCGCGGTCGTAGAGCCGGGTCCGCGCGCGGGTGAGCCCGAGCGGCCCGCCCACGCCGCCGCCGGCCCCGCGCCGGAAGGCCGCGAAAAATAGGAGATTGATGATGACGAGCGGGACGATCCACCAGAGCGCGATGACCCAGAACGGCGTGCGCGAGGGGCGCGCGTCGACGGCGACGTCCTTCGTGAGCAGCGCGTCGATGAGCGGCTCGCGCTCCATGCCGGGGATGCGGCCGGTGCGCACCTCCTCGCCTTTCGGGGAGGGCCTGGGCAGGAAGCTCGGCGGCTTTTTTGTGGTCTCCGCGGGCGGCGGGCTTTCCGCCTTCAGCCGGAGGACGACGTCATCGGCTGTGACGGAGGCCGACGCGACGCGCCCTTCCTGGACGAGCCGCACGGCCTCGTCGTAGGGCACGGTGCGCGCGCCCGTAGGCCCGAAGACGCCCGAAAACGCGAGCGCCGCGAGGATCAGGAACGCATAGAAAAGCCAGCTCCACGCGCGTTGTTTCGGGTTGACCTCGGGCATTCCAAGGGGGCCATGGAGACGACGGAGCGCCCCAGCAACCCGCTTGCGCCCATGCTTTCCTTCCGCGAACAGGGAGCGGTCAGAGCCATCCGGGAAGCGGACGAGCGCGCGTCACTTCCTGCAGTTGTTCCAGCGCTCCTGTTCGTCCTTGCAGCTCGTCGACCAATCCGCGCCGCCGCAGCGCCCGGTGTCGTACTCGCAGGCCTGGAGCTCGTCCCAGTAATCGATGCAGCCGCGGCGATCGGCCTCGATTTCTTCGTTGTCGATGTGGCGATAGCAGTCGTCGAGCTGCGGGGCGCTGCAGCCCTCGCAATCGCACTTCATGTCACAGACGGCCTCGGCGTCGGTGCGGCACGCGGGCAGGGCCGCGGTGAGGATGCCGAGGAGGAAGAGCGGGCGGATCGAGGAAAGGAGCAAGTTCTTCATGGTCGGAGCGTACCAGAAGAGCGCCACACGCGCGACCCGCCGCAGGATTTCAATGTTTTTGGCGTGACACTGCACGGTGGTCACGGGAGATTCCACGCCGGAGGAGCCAGCCGAAAACGAGCGCGACGAGGCCGATCGCGCCGGCATCGGGGCCACGGGATCCGGGGATCCGGCAGCCGCAGCCTCCCTCGTCCTCGACGACGAGGTCGGGTTTTTCCTGGCCACCTGCGCCGCCCGCGCCGCCCATTCCACCATTCGCGCCGCCGCTTCCGCCCGCGCCGCCGCTACCGCCCGTGCCGCCGATGCCGCCCGCGCCGCCGCTACCGCCTGCGCCACCGCTGCCGTTGCCGCTTCCGGTCGTGAAGCTCTGCGACGCGCTGCACGCCTTGTTTCCCTGCCGATCCTCGGCACACGCGCGGTAGACGACCGTCGTGTCTCCCGGCGCCACGAACGTCGCGCGGAAAAGATCACCCCCGATGAATTGCGCGAGCGCCACGCCGCCCGCGCCTTCCAGCTCGACGAACGCCTTCGCGAGCCTCGGCCCCGCGTCCGTCGTCGACCCGTCGCTCACCGCGAACCGCACGACCCGCTCGCCGCCTGGCATTCCGCTCGGCAGCGCCTCGACGGCGCGGATCACCGGCGGGCGCGTGTCGATCGGCTGCGGCGACACCCCGAAATAAAGCCGATTGCGGAAATCCCCGAACTCGCCCTGCGCCGTGATCACGTCGAGGATCCCGTCGCCATTCACGTCGCCGAGATCGAGCCCGAGGGTGGCGTCATTCTCCGTGGGGAACGTGCCGGCGAGCAGCGTGAAATGGCCCGTGCCATCGTTCACGAGGACCCGCTCGTTCCCCGAAAGCGACGCGATCACCGCGTCGAAATCGCCGTCCCCGTCGATGTCCGCGCATTGCACCTCGTTGTCGTCGGCGCCGATGTTTCCCACGACCCGGGCCGCCGTCTCGTCCGCGAAGACGCCTTTCCCGTCGTTCACGAGGAGCTGCTCGTGCAGGTTCGTCGCGCCATTGTCGAGCCACAGATCGAGGTCGCCGTCGCCGTCGACGTCACACGCGTCCGGGCCGTACACGTACGGGCCCGGTTGATCCGGCAGGTCGCCGTTCGCGTCGACGAACGTGCCCGTGCCGTCGTTCCGGAACAGGAGCGATTCGCCTTTGCGGCTCGCGAGGAGCAGGTCGAGATCAAAATCGCCGTCCACGTCGACGAGGTCCGCGTCGATAGGCCCCGTGCCGATCGCCTGCGTGCCCTGCGGCACGGCCTCGGCCTTTTCCTGGAAAACCCCGGCGCCGTCATTGAGGTAGACCCGCGCCGTGCCGGCCGAGTCTGGCGGATCAGACCCCCAGTCCGTGGAGACGAGGTCGAGATCCCCGTCGCCGTCGAGATCGCCGAACCGCGCGCCCGCCGAGCGCGACGACGTGCCGATCCGCGCGGCGCCCTCGTTCGTGAACAGGGGCGGGGTCTGGCCGTTGTTCACGAAGAGCGCGTCGGGCTGCATGCCGTATGAATCCGGCACATAAAGGTCGACGTCCCCGTCGCCGTCCACGTCGGCGGCCGCGATTTGTCGCACGCGCCCGGAAAAACCCCCGAACGAGGTCCCGCCGACCTCCTGGAAGTTGCCCGTGCCGTCATTGAAGTACGCCGCGAGCGGCGCGGTCGTGGACGGCGTATAATACCCGCCGCCATTCGCGAAGACGGCGTCGAGATCTTTGTCGCCGTCGAGGTCGACGAGGAGCACGTAATGGGAATAGCAACCCTCGTTCGAGGCGGCGCAGGGCTGCGGGGAGCCGAGGTTTTCCGTCTTTTCGACGAAGATCGGCGCCGCGGCCGCAGAGGCCGGGAGGCTCGTGAGGGTAAGCAGGGTGAGGCAAGCTGAAAGTCGAGGGCGCATGCCGCGCAGGGTAGCGGCACGCGCCCCGATGTCGAGCGTTCGGGCATCAGGCGCCGGAGGGCGCGCTCGACGCGAGATCCGACGGGTTGAGCTCGATCGGATAGAACACCTCGAGCGAGCCCTTCGTCGCGGCCGGCAGCGTCATCGAGCCGAGCTCCTTCGCGAGGCAGCTCCCGAGCGCCGCGTCGCCGATCGAGCCGCCGCTCACGCGCGACGAGCTCACCGAGCCGTCCTTCTCCACGTGCATCCGGACGATCACCTTGCCGCCGAGGCCCGGATCCTTCTTCAGCGCCTCCGCATAACAGGCGCGGAGCGCCGGGATCTTCGCGTTTGCCTGGCGCATGACCTCCTCCGGAGCGACGCGCCCATCCGGCGTCACCGCGTCCGCCGCGGGCACGGCCTCGCCCGACACGAGGCGGAGGTCTTTCATTTCATAACCATAATCGCCCTTCTTGGCGTTGCCCGACTCCGAAACCGCCTCCGCCGTCGTCTTCTCGTCGACCCCTGCCGCATCGGCCGCGCAGCCGCCGATGAATATCGCCGAGAAAAGGCCAATCGTGAGCGAAAGGATCGAGTGCTTGAGCGTCGTCATGGGAACCTCCATTCGATTCAGCCGGGGTTGTTGTTGGCTTCGTCGAGGAGCCATTGCAGCAGGCGTGCCATGCCCAAACGGGCCCCGGGGCGCGGGAATTCGTGGCCTGGCTCTCTGAAACACGCCTGCTTCCGGCTGCCGCGTGGCGGTTGCACCGGTTGCACCCCCTGTTGCACCCGTTGCACCCGTTGCACCCCTACTTCTTGAACGCGTCCGGCTCGATCCCGTACCGCTTCATCCAGCGCTGCACCTGCATCCGCGCCTTGCCCATCGCGCGCGCCACGGCCGAGACGTTGCCCTTGTGCTCGCGGAAGAGCCGCACGAGCTCCTCGCGCAAAGGTTCGCCTTCGTGGTCCTTCGCCGCCGCGGGCTCCTCCGCGGGCGCCTCGTCGCGCGCCCAGGGCGGGAGGTGGTCGAGCGTGACCTCGCCCCCGCCCGCGAGCGCGAGTGCCGCGCCGAGCACCTTCTCGAGCTCGCGCGCGTTGCCCGGGAACGCATGCTCGAACATCGCGCGCGCCGCCGACGGATGGAGCCGCACGGAAGGCGCCTCGGGCCCCGCGTGACGCTCGATCAGCGAGGCCGCGACGAGCCAGAGGTCCTCGCGACGCTCCCGTAGCGGCAAGAGCTCGATGCGATGGCCCGCGAGCCGATGGAAGAGGTCCGCGCGAAACGTGCCCGCCTCCACCATGCGTTCGAGGCCGCGGTTCGTGGCCGAGACGAACCGCACGTCGACCTTCACCGGCGAAGTCGCCCCGATCGGCCGCACCTCGCGCTCTTCGAGCACGCGGAGGAGCGCCGCCTGCGCGGGCGGCCTTAGCTCGCCGATCTCGTCGAGGAACAAGGTGCCGCGATCGGCCGCGCGCACGAGCCCCGGCCGATCCTCCTTCGCATCGGAGAACGCGCCGCGCCGATGGCCGAACAGCTCCGCCTCCACGAGCGACTCCGGCAGCGCGCCGCAGTTCACCGCGACGTACGCCCCCGATCGCCCCGAAAGCGCGTGGATCGCGCGCGCCGTGACCTCCTTGCCCGTGCCCGTCTCGCCCGTCACGAGGATCGGGAGCGTCGCCCGCGCGATCACCGCGAGCGTCTCGTACGCGCGGCCGAGCGAGGGCAACAGCGTCGCAAGGCCTGGCGCTTTTGCCTTGTCCCAGGCGACCTCGACGACGGGCGGATCCTCGGGCGTGACCTCGAGCCCCTCGCGGAACACGAAAAACGTGCGGCCGAGCTCGATCAGATCTCCATCGGCGAGCGCCGCGCGCGTGACGGGCTCGCCGTTCACGCGGGTTCCGTTCTTCGAGCCGCTGTCCTCGATCGTGAACCGGCCGAGGACTTTTCCGATCCGCGCGTGGTTCGTGGACATCCAGGCGTCGTCCACGCGCACGGCGAGCCGCCGCGATGATACGCGTTCGAACGATCGCGCGGAGCCGCGGCCGAGGGCGACCTCGTCGAGCCCCGCGAGCGAGAGGCGCGCGGCGGGGGCGAACGGGCGGTGGCTCTCGAGGCAGAGCAAGAGGAGCGGCGCGCGAATGGCCGCGCGATCGCTGCCCGCGTCTCTCGTCGGCGAGAGCGTCTTCGTGTCGCTGCTCGTCATGCGAGAGCCGTTTTACTTCATGCGGCGAACGAAGTCGCGCAGGCCCGGATCCGCCCCAGCCCAGGCCTTGTCCACGGCGGCATCGAGCGAGCGTGCTTCGTCCGTCTTTCCGGCCGCGCGGAGCATCTCCGCGAGCCGAACGCGCGCCGCCATCGCATCGAACGGCACGTCCCACGGTTGCACGAGGCAGCCCCGGTATGCCTCCTCCGCTTCTTTCTTCGAACCGCGCTTTTCCAGGGCGAGGGCTGCTTCGAACTCGCCTTCCGCAGCGCGCGCGTCTCCCTTCTCGCGCCCGAGCAAGCGACGGATGCGGAGCTCGTCCTTGGCGAGCGCCTCCGCTTGTTGTTCGCGTCCGAGGATCTTCTGCCGCCCGATTTCGAGCTTCCACGCCGCGAGGGCGTCGTCCACGCGGCCGGAGAGCAGCATCGCGCCGATGCGCAACGTGGCGCCTTCGTGGTTCGCCTCGGGATCGGGTTCGCCGAGCAGCTCCTCCGCGATCGCGATCGCCGCCCGCCCGTCGAGCGAGGCGAACGCGACGTACGCTCGATCCCGGGCGATCTCCGCGCGCGTCGCCGTCTCCACGCCGAGCGCGCCACGGATCTCGACCGCCTCGCGCGCCTCCTCGATGCGGCCTGCTTCGAGCAGCCGCTTGGTCCACCGGCCCCGCATCTCCGGCAGCGTCGCGCCCATCCAGCCGAGGAAACGCGAGAAACGCGGATCGTCGTCGTCCGCCGCGGGCAGCGCGCAGCGCAGGATCGGCAGCGCCATCGTGGGCCAGCGCTTCGCGAGCCAATCGGCCATCGGCAGCGTCTGATCCGTCACGATGCACCCACACGACGTGTAGAGCGCCGCGAAATCCGGGGCCTCCGCGAGCTCACCGTACGACTGGATCAGAAGCGACACGCCACGCTCGACCTCCGGCTGCGGCGAGGGAGGAACGTACGTCCTCAAAACACCTTCGAGCAGGTTCGCGCGACTTTGGGAGAGACCCCCGAGCCGCCCGAGCGCAGCCTCCTTCGCCGCCTGGGTCCGCGCCGGATCTCCCTTGCTCCGGAGATCACACGCGAAGAGCGCGTGCGCCACGGCCGAGGTCGGCTGCGATCGGACGAGCGCCTCCGTCTCGACGCCGTCCCACGCCGCGAAGCCGAAGGCGCGCCGCCGCACCACGCGCTCGATCCGGCGCGCGCTCTCCGCGTCCGATGCGCCCCACCAAACGAGGTGCTCCTTCGACGGAGCCGGCCGGGTGAGCGCCGGCAGGAGCGCCTGGATCGCGGCGTTCGTCGCGGCGATCGGCGTCTCGCCTTTGCCTTCGGCCTTCTTGCCGGCGATGGCGAGCGTGACCTTCGTGGACCCCTCGGCGATCTCCGCGTTCACGTCGAGCCGCGCGGCGGGTTCGTTTTTCCAAACCACCCCGAGCTCGATCGCGAGGCGCGCGCAGGCCCCTTTGCCGAGCGCATCGCCGAGCGCGGCCGTCGCGCCCGTCCCCGTGATCGTCGCGGCCGCGCACTCGACGGCCTCGACGACCGCGATCGGCGCGGGCGCCGGAGTTGGCATGGGGGCGAGCGTTTTTTCTCGCAGCAACAGCACGCCGCCCGCGGCGAGCGCCACGATCCCGAGCGCCGCCGCGATTTTCCGCCCGAGCGATCGTCCCTTCGCTTTGGGCTCGTCCGCGGGCGCCTGCGAGACCGCCGCGGCCTCCGGAGCCGTGACGGATTTCGGGGGTGGCAGGACAATCTTTTCTTCGCCCCCGAGCGAGAGCGTCTGCGTCCGCTCCTGCGCGGGCGCGACCTCGGGCACCGTCTCCGCGTCGGGCGAGGCCACGCGCGCGGGCGCCTCCGGGGCCGCCTGCATCGCGCTCTCGGCCTTCACGTCGAGCGCGCGCGCGAGCGCCTCAGCGGCCGCGCCCGCGCTCGGGAAACGAGCCTCGACATCCTTCGCCGTCGCCTGCGCGAACCACGTGTCGAACGCGGCGGGCAGCGTGACGCCGGACTTCGCCGCGCGTTCCGAGGCGGGCACCTTCGGCCCGTCGAGCGTCGTCAGCGCGAACGAGAGCGTGCTCTCCGAGGCGAGCGCCTCGTCGGCCCAGTACTCGCGCCCGACGAGCAGCGAAAACGCTACCATGCCGAGCGCATACACGTCCGTCGCCGGACCGACCTTGCTGTTCCGGAGCTGCTCGGGCGCCATGTAGAACGGCGTCCCCACGGCCGCGGTCGTGCCCGCCGTCTCGGCCACGCGCTTCACCACGCCGAGATCGAGCAGCTTGATGCGCGGCGCCTCGCCCGCGCGCTCCGCCACGAACAGGTTCGAAGGCTTCAGATCCCGATGCACGATCGACGCGGCGTGCAGCGCGTCGAGCCCGCGCGCCGTCTGCGTGATCCACGTCGCGACCTCTTCGGGCGAGAGCCGTCCGAGCCGCGCCTTCCTGCGGCCGAGGTCTTCGCCGCGGAGCAGCTCCATCACGAGGAACGGGCTTTCGGTCGCTTCATCGACGCCGGCGTCGAGCACCTCGACCACGTGCGCGCTCTCGACGAGCGCCGCGGCGCGCGCTTCGAGCCGGAACCTCTCGCGCAGCGCCGCGCTCTCGGCGACGTGCGGCAGCATCACCTTGAGCGCCGAGGGCCGCTCGGTCTCGAGGTGCCGCGCCTCGTAGACCGCGCCCATGCCGCCCGCCGCGATTCGACGTACGATCCGGTAACGTCCGGCGAAGACGGTGTTCTCGGCGAGCATCGAGCCCGGGCCATTGTGCACAAGGTCTCGGAGCCGAGGTATCTTTTTGGTATACTCGCCGAATCTTTCGGCAGCGGCCTCGGGCCGCGGAGAGGCGTTAACGATGGTTACCTTGGAGGATGGGAAGCGATGGTGCGTCGCCCTGGCCATCACGCTCGGCGCATTCGCTTGCTCTTCGGGCGGCGGAGAAAGTGCGGGCGGCGAGGGCGGCACGGCCGGCGCGGGAGGCGTGGTGGGCCCGGGATCGGGCGGGAATGCGGGGACGACGACGGTCGCCTCGTCCTCGTCGAGCGTGGGCGCTGTGGCGAGCTCAGCGGCGAGCGTGGGCTCCGGCGGCGCTGGCGGCACGATGTCGTTCGTATGCGATCCGCCCGCCGAGCCCGGCAGCTTGTACGAGCATTCGGTCGAGTCCTACGACGTGAACGACCTCGAACCGGTGCCGCTTTGCAAGTACCGCGGCGAGGTCCTGCTCATCGTCAACACCGCTGCCGCTTGAGGCTACACGCCGCAATATGCGGGCCTCCAGGTCTTGGAGGACAAGTTCAGCGGTCAAGGTTTCCACGTGCTCGGCTTTTTGAGCAACGATTTCGGCAATCAAGGAGGTTCGGACGAACAGATCGGCGGGTGCATCGACAGCTATCATTTGAGCTTCAAGCAATTCGCGATCGATCACGTGAAGGATCCGGACGGCGCCGGGCCGGAGGTGCCGCAGCCCGTCTGGCAATGGATCCTCGCGCAGCCGAATCCAGGCCCCGCGCCCACGATCGAGCCCTTGTGGAACTTCCACAAGTACCTGATCTCGAAGGACGGAAAACTCGTGGCCGAGTGGACCTCGTCGACCTATCCCGGCGACGATCCGCAGAACCCGAACGACAGCTTTGACACGAACCCCATCGTCCAGGCCATCCAGGCCGAGCTCGCCAAATAACGATTCGTTTCAGCGCGCGTGCCGGTGCTCGACCATCAAGCAACGGTCCTGCACGACCTCGATCCCCGCGTCGGCGAGGCGCGCGGCGGCTTCGTCGTTGCGAATGCCCGACTGGAACCAGACGACCTTCGGGCGCATGGCGAGGATGTCGTCGAGGTGCGGCGGGATGTCGCTCGGGCGCCGGAAAACGTCGAGGATGTCGATCTCGCCAGGCACGTCGGCGAGGCGCCGATACACGGGCTGGCCGAGGATGCGCGTGACGTCGGGGTAATAGACGGGGACGGGGACGACCTCGACGCCCGCGCCTTGGAGATACGCGGGCACGTAGTACGCAGGCTGGCCTGCTTGCTCTTCGGTCTTGATGCCGAGGACGGCGACCCGCTTGGCATTGCGGGCGATCTCCGCGATGCGGCGGCTGTCCGTGACGATGCGACCCTTCGGTTCGGCTGTGGCCATGCGGCGGAGCCTAACCACGGGTTCGCGGGCATGCACGTCAGGGCTTGGGGACGAACAGGAATTGGCCGCTTTTCGGCAGGTTCGCGTCGAAGCGGAAGAGGGTCGGCGTCTGCTTGGCTTCCTTCTTGTCCTCGACCGAGCGGGGCACGCGCTCCTTGACGAACTTCGCGAGCTCCTCGTCGGTCACCACGTGATCCTGGTTCGCGTCGGCCGCCGCCGTGCCCGCGGCCGAGACGGCGAGCCCTTCGAGGAGGAACGCCGTCATCGCCGAATGCCCGCCCCAGGCCCACGCCCGCTCGTCCGGGTCGTCCTCCCACGCCCGCTGGCCCTTGCTGCCCGCCGTCAGAACGACCTCCGCGCGCTCTTTCCACAACGAACCGAGGTGCGTCTCGAGCTCGTCGTCGCCCTTCGCGCCCACGGCCCAGCCGCTGTAGCAGCAATCGAGCAGGAGCATCACATGCTTCGCGGGCACGCCTTTGCGGATGTCGCTCACGAGGTCCTGCATGTCCCAGCCTTTGTGCGAGCTCGGCAAATGCGCGAGTTTGCCGAAGAACTCCGCCGGCTGGAGGACGCCGTAATCCTGGCGCGCGCCTTTGATGTAACCGCCGTGGCCCGAGTAATAAAAGAGGAACGAGCTGTCCTCCTTGTCGCCGAACCGCGCGCGGAATTTTTCGACCGCGAGCTTGAGGCCTTCGGCCGTGGGAACACCGTCCGTCTTGTCGCCCGGCGCGGGCTGGTCGACGAGGTACAGGATGTTTTCGCGCTTGTAGCCGTATTTCGTGATGAGCAGGTCGCGCATCGCCCGCGCGTCGCGGCAGGGCGAATGCAGCGCGTGTTCGCCCTCGTAGCCGCATACGCCCGCGACGAGCGCGTACGGCTCGATCGAGCGTGGTCCGTCGTTCTTCGCGATGAGGCTGATCACCTCCGCCGCGGGCAGCGGATCGCCCTTGCTACCTCGCGGACGACCCTCCTTCGCGGGGACGTTTGTCTCGGTCGTGTCGTCGTTCGAAACCGCCGCCGGCCGCGCGTCCGCGACCACGGTAGGTTTGTCCTGGTTATGCAGGATCCATCCGACCCCGATCGCGCCAGCGAGCGCCGCGGCCGCGAGCGCGCCGGCCGCGACGAGCCGCCCGCGCCCGTTTCCCTTTCGAATCGGCCGGAGCCGCAATTCCTTTTCGAGGCATTCGACGATCTCCTCGAACGAGAGCGCCGTCCCCTCGCGCGGCGCCGCGGCGAGCGTGCCGCCGTGATCCTTGCCGTCGTACCACGGCGCCGCCTCTTTTCCTTGCGCCGCCCGCGCCCGGTTTTCCCGCTCCCCGAGCGCCTTCGCCAGAAGCCCGACCTTCGCGCGGCTCGCGGGATCGGCGCTCAAGACGATCATCTTCTTGTCCTGCTCGACGAGCAGGAGCGGATATCCCCGACCGCCCGGCGCGCGGGCATCCGTTCGCGCCCACAGCTTGAATTGCGTCGCGATCGGGCGCTGAATGCACAGCAGCGGGAGCGTCCGCGCGACGCCGCCGCTCATTGCGCCAGGCAATTCGGCGAAAAAGCCCAGGCTCCGCCCGAGGTCCTCCTCGTAGAGCTTGTGGTCCTGCGCGAGCAATGCGACAAACCGTTCGAGGCGCGCCTCGCCCGCGACGAGGTCGTCGTCGTAGAGCCGTGCGCCCGCGGCGAGCTTTTTCCCGACGACCGCGCAAAATGCGAGCGCGTCGTCGAGGAAGGCCTCCCGCCGCGGCGGGTCTTCGAGCAAATGGTGCTGCGCGAGCGCGAGATAAACCGCCTGCACCGCGTGCTCGGGCTCCACGCGATCGGGCCAGAGCCCCTGCCGCACGTCGCCCGCATACCGGCACATCGCTTCCCACGCGGGCGGGAGCGCCTCGCCGCGCCGCTTGCACGTGAGCAGATAGAGCGCCCACGCTTCGTCCAGGTGCGGAAACGAGCGAATCGCAATCGTGGCGCCTTCGAGCGCGGCGCCCTCTGTGGCAAAGGGCGCCTCGCCGCGAAAGACGAGCAGCGAGAGCGAATCGTGCCCCGCCGCGGCCTTTCGATCGAGCCAGAGCGTCGCGATCTCGGGGCGAACGCCTTCCGCGGCCCATACGAGCGAGAGTCCTGCGAGAGGGCCCATGGGAAAACTCCTCGAAAGGTTTCTATTCGAGTGATCGGGCCTGGAACAGCTCGCCGGCGACCTTCTTGAACTGCGCCTGGGTCGGCTTCTTCGTGAAGACCGAAGGACGGACCATCTTGCCGCCGGCGAGCGAGGGATCCATCGTCGCCGCGCCATTCGCGTCGATGCGATACGCGCGCTCGGCCAGACCCGTCGAGGGCGACCCCGTGAAGAGGACGAGGTCGAAGCGGCCGTCCTGGTCCGTGTCGTAATAGGTCCACTCGGCGCCGTCGCGGTGCAAGAACGCGAACTCGGGCTTGAATTTGCCGCCCGTGATCACCTCCTGCGCCGAGAGTTTGCCCGGGGCGGGGCTGTCCTTGTTCACGTCGACGACGAGCGAGGTCGACGTCATGCCCGCCGAGACGATGACCGCCTTGTCCCAGCCCGTCTTGGGGCCGAAACCCGTGCTCCACCGCGAGGTGTCGCCGAAGCTGAAATAAATGCCGCCGTGCCGCAGCGGATCCGGGAACGAGTCGAGCCCGTCGTCGGCGATCGCCGAGGTCGCCGAGGGAATGGCACGCACCGCCACGCGGCCGAGACGCGCCGCGAGTGTGCCATTCTCGAGCAGCCGCGGGCGCAGCATCTTGCGGCCCACGTGCTCGGGCGCGGGTTCTTTCCGGCCGCCCTCGCCGAGCCGGTACGCTTCGAGCGCGACGCCCGTGCCGGCGCGGCTCGTGTACGTGAGGAAATCGAATTTGCCGTCGTCGTTTCGGTCGTAATAGACCCAGAGCCGCGGGCCCTGCGCGATCATCGTGGCCTCGGCGTCCACCGCCTGCTTTTCGAGCAGCGCCTGCGCCGCGTCGTTCTTGTGCACCTCGCCGAGCGTGCCCTGATCGACGTCGAACACGAAGCCATGGCTGTAGACCGAGCGCGTGACGAGCGTGTCCGTGCGGCCGTCGCCATCCATGTCCTCGATCGCGACCTCGCGGCCGCCGCCGAGCAGCGGGCTCGGGAGGTTTTCCGCGGGCTCGCCGCCCCGCGACTCGACCATCGACGCGCCGAGCGTGATCGACCCGAGCCGCGCGAGCGCATTCCGTTCCGCGCTCTGCACCACGAGGTCGGGCTGGATCATGGGGCCGCCCGAGCCGAGCGCGTCGTCCTTGCCGAGCTTGCCGTTCTTGCCGATGCGGTAGCCGTGGGTCACGCGGCCCGAGCCGCGTTCGTCATGAAGAACCACGTCGTAACGGCCATCGTCGTCGGTGTCGTACCAGGCGAAGCTGCCGTCCCGCGTTGCCAGGTAGATGACCTCCGCGTCGAACCCGCGCTTGCCGTAGAGCGCGCCGACGTCGGGTTTGCCCGCGCCATCGCCGATCGTGCTCTGGTCGAGGTCGTAAAACCGCGCCATCGCCGCGCGGCCCTCGGTGCGCAGGACGTCGTAGCGGCCGTCGAGATCCGCGTCCTCGATCGTCGCCTCCTCGCCGCCGTCGAACCACGGGTCGGGCAGGACGTCCGCAGGCTGGACCGGGATCTCCGAGAGGAACGTGCGGATCTCGGAGACGTGCACATGGAAGGTCGCGCGGTTCTCGCTGTTGCCGTAGCCGAAGCTGTTCAGGCCGACGAGCTCGTTGCCCCGATTGACGAGCGGGCCGCCGCTGTCGCCCGGCCAGTTCGGGCAGGTGGATTGCACGACCATGAGGGGTTTGTCGTGTTCTAACACCTTCTTGAGGCCCTCGAACATCTCCTGCTTGCGCTTGGGGCAAGCGTCGTCGCCCGCGGATTCGCTGCCGCTGCACTCGAGCGAGACGAGCTGCGAGAGGTGCGTGGCGAGCTTGCCGACGGCCGCGACCTCGCCGTCCTTGATCGCCCAGACGAGGCCCGAGCCGGCGTGGCCGAGGCTCGCGACGGGCTCGCCGGGGGCCGGATCCTTCGCGGCCGGGCGGATGAAAGGCAGGTCCTTGTGGTTGCCTTCGAGCTTGATGATCGCGAGGTCGCGCATCGGATCGGCCTTGTGCACCCAGGCCGTGATCGGTTTGTTCGTGCGCTCCATGGCGCCCGATTTGTCGAGCTTGCCGAGCTCGACCGAGACCTTGATGCGGAAGTCCTCGCGCTCGCCGCTGTCGACGACGTGGTTGTTCGTGAGGATCCAGCCCGTGGGGCCGACGATCACGCCGGTGCCGAGGCCCGTGGGCGTCCGGATGATCACGGTGGCCGGCGCGACCGCGCGGTAGTTCTCCCGCACGTCGCCCTTGCCGCCCTCGGGCAACGACGCGAGGGCGCTCTTCGTGCTGGCCGCGTCGGGGCTCGGCAGGAGCTCGGCGCGGCGCAGGAGGTCGAGCATGCTGCGGCTCGGGACACGCGCGGTGCTCGGTGCCTGGGCCTTCGTCGCTTCGGCTTTCGTGGCCTTCGCGGCGGGGGCGGGGCCCGCCTTCGCGCTCGCGGGATCGGGCGGAGGGGCCGGCGTCGCGCCGCCGCACGCTGCGACGAGCGGCCCGAGGATCGCTGCTGCGACGTACCCCGAGGACCCGCCCAACCTGCCGAACCATCGCTTGCCCATGTTCTCCTCCGAGCGCGCTACCGCTCTCGAACCCATACCAAATTCGGGACGGTTCAGAAACCCCTGGCCGCGAACGTTGCTTCGCGCAGCCAGGGTGGACGGCGAGCGCCGCGCGATCTTCATGGGGGTGTCACGGAACGCGGGCGATCGGGGGGGCGCGGGGTCGTTGTGGCGCTGCTTCGGGCTTCGAGTCCTTGCATTCAGAGGCGTGCTGCCCGATGCTTGGAGGTCGGAGGAATAATATGCGCACGAAACGAACCATCTTCCTTTGCGCGTTCGCTGCTTTCTCTCTCAGCGGCGCCGCGCTCGGCGTGGGCTGCTCCGGCGGTGAGAACTCGGCCTCGGGTTCGGCGAACACGGGCGGCAACTCGTCCGGCTCGTCGCAGGGCGGCGGCGGCAATGGGCAGGGTGGTAATGGCGGCGACGGCGGCGGCGACATCAACTTCTTCGACGCCGGGGCCGGCGACGGCGCGCTCACCGAGGACAGCGCTTGCGTGAGCCAGAGCTCCGAGGCGACGCTCGTGAAGAAGCCGGTCGACATCATCATCGTGATCGACAACTCCGGCAGCATGGGCGACGAGATCGTCGGCGTTCAGAACAACATCAACCAGAACTTCGCGCAGATCATCGAAAACAGCGGGCTCGATTATCGCGTCATCATGATCGCCAAGCACGGCAAGGCGGTCCCGGACGAGTCGGTCTGCATCGAGGCGCCGCTTTCCGGCATCCCCGCGGGCGGCTGCGAGACGCCTCCGGCGGCCCCCGTCAACAACGCGGGCAAATTCTACCATTACAACACCGAAATCGACAGCGTGAACTCGCTCTGCAAGGTCCTGTCGACGTTCACCACCGCCGAGCCGAGCGGCGGCGCCCCGACGGGCTGGCAGGAGTGGGTGCGGCCGGACTCGTTCAAGACGTTCATCGAGCTCACGGACGACCGCGTGGGCTGCTCGTTCGGAGGTGTGTCGTACAGCGACGGGAACACGGCGGCCGGCGGTGTCTCCGCCGCCGAGCAGTTCGACACGTCCCTGCTCGCGCTTTCGCCCGAGCATTTCGGGACGAAGGAGGCGCGGAATTATCGCTTCTACAGCATCGTCGCGATGGCATACAACGACCCGCAGACGAAGCCCTGGGAGCCGGCCGATCCGATCACGACCGCCGAGTGCCCGACCGCGGCGAACCCCGGCACCGGCTATCAAGCCCTCAGCGTGCTCACGGGCGGTCTCCGCTTCCCGCTTTGCGACACGACCTCGTACGACGTGGTGTTCCAGGCGATCGCCGAGGGCGTCGTCGCGGGCGCGCAGGTCTCCTGCGATTTCGCGATCCCCGATCCGCCCATGGGAACGACCGTCGATCTGAACAGCGTGGTCGTCGATTACACGCCCGGCGACATGTCGCCGAACAAGCAATTCAAGCAGGTCGCGGACGTGGCGGCATGCGCGCCGGAGTCGTTCTACATCGACAAGGATGCGAAGAAGATCATCCTCTGCCCGGATACCTGCGGGGTGGTCAAGAACGACGCCGCGGCCAAGATCGCCGTGCTCTTCGCCTGCGATCCGGGTGGCGCCAACTGAGCGGATGAAGAGGACCATGCTTCATCGAAATGCGATCGTCTTGGCCTCGGTCCTCGCCGGGTTTGTCCTGGCGTGTGGACCCGAGGCCACCAATGGCGCGGGCGGCTCGGGCGGCGCGGGCGGCACCGGCGGCGCGGGCGGCGCGGGCGGCGGCGGGACCGCGAAGGATCCGGCTGGACCCAAGGATCCTGATGCCGCGCTGAAAGCAGCGATCCTCATGGGGAGCTGCATCCCGGACGGCGGCATCGAGACCATTCTCTGGGACATGTACTCGGAGCGCGGCGGCAGCCCCAACAAGCTCCAGGTACGCGATTACACGAAATGCCTCGCGAGCAAGACCAATGGCTGCA
Source organism: Polyangium jinanense (assembly GCF_028435265.1). Taxonomy (GTDB): domain Bacteria; phylum Myxococcota_A; class Polyangia; order Polyangiales; family Polyangiaceae; genus Polyangium; species Polyangium jinanense. The sequence goes on from NZ_JAGTJK010000001.1 coordinate 1,019,353, forward strand.
AGGGCGTGGAGGAGTGCCTCGGGCTGAAGGTCGACCTCTCCGGCCCCTGCATGCCCACGTGCACCGGCAACGTGTTCAAGGGGTGCGACGACCAGCTCGCGTTCATGGGCGATTGCAGCGTGCTCGGCCTCACGTGCTCCGCGACCCAGGGGTGCGTCGACACGAGCGTCACCGCCGGGCCAGCCTGCAGCTACGACACGTTCGTGGAGACCTGCCAGGACGGGGTTCCCCGGGTGTGCGACGACGAAGTGGAGACGAACGGCCCGAGGTGCGCTGATTACGGGCTCGCTTGCAAGGATCTCCAGTTCGGCGGCGTCGGCTGCGCCGGGACGGGCGCGACGTGCCAGTCGGGCACGGAAAGCGGGCTCGGGATCTACTACGACTCGGGCCTGGGCTGCGACGGGCCGGAGCTGCGCGCCTGCATCAACGGGGGCGAGCAGGCCGTCGATTGCGGCACGCTCGCGAATGGTTTGACCTGCCAAACGTCGGGCGAGTCGAGCTTCTGCGGGTTCGCGGGCGAGTGTGATCCCACGCTCGGCGCCGACGCGACGTGCGAGGGTGATTCGGTCGTGGTCTGCAACGCTGGCCGGATCGACAAGGTCGACTGCAAGACGCTCGGGTTCACCGGCTGCAACGCCACGTGGGGCCGCTGCAGCCCGAGCATCTACGACCAGTTCCCCGCGCCCCAGCCCCCTCCCGAGCCCTGATCAGAGCCCCCCGTCCCGCAGCCACTCCCCGAATCGCTCGCCGATCATCAATGCCGTGACGTTCGTGTTCGTACTGACGATCGTCGGCATGATGCTCGCGTCCGCCACGACGAGGCCCGAGACGCCACGCACGTGGCCCCGTCCGTCGACGGCCGCCTCGGGATCCCCTTCCGGGCCCATCGGGACGGTGCCGGAAGGGTGATACCCGGAGCCGGAGCTCCATTCGATCCAGTGCGAGATTTCGGCTCGATTGCGGAGGACGCGATCGTTCGGCCAGAAAGGGACGACGAGGTCGCGCAGGGGTTTCGTGCGCGCGACCTGGCCGGCGAGCTCCATGGCCTCGACGGCGCAGGCGCGGTCGTCGGGGTGGGTGACCGTGTCGAGCTCGATGAGCGGTTTGGCGGAAGGATCGGCGCTCGTCCAGGTGATGCGGCCGTGGCCGCGGGGTTTGCCGACGCAGCAGGAGATGCCGACGAGCGGCATGTAATTGCCGGGCCAGGCGAAAAAGGAAAACGGCTGGAGCTGCATGTCGCTCGGGAAGGGGCTGCCCTCGGAGGTGTAACGCAGCACCGTTTGAATGAGCGGATGCTGGATGCTGGCGAATCCGTACGTTCGCGGGACGAAGAGCGCGAGGGAGCCCGGGTGATCGAAGAGGCGCGCGCCCACGGCCGGAAGGTCGGAGACGACGTCCACACCGAGCCGTTCGAGCAAGGCGCGTGGCCCGATCCCCGAACGAATGAGGATCCCCGGCGTGGCGATCGCTCCGGCCGAGAGGATGACCCGGTTCGTCGCGAGGACTTCGATTTTGCCGTCGGTTTCGACCTCGAGGCCCGTGACTTTGGCATTGTGGAAGAGGACGCGGCGCACACTGGTCCGCGGCCGGAGTTTGAGGTTTTCCCGGCGGCGGACGTCGTCGTCGAGGTAACAACGCGCGGCGCTCATGCGGACGCCGCCGATCTTGTTCATGGGCTGCGGGCCGACGCCGAACGGGTCGGGGTCGTTTTGATCGGGGCAGGCCGGGAAGCCGAGGGCGCGGCAGGCTTCCATGAAGGCGACCTGGAACGGCGAGAGCTCTTCGGTCGAGTGGCGCCGGATCGGAATGGGGCCGCCGCGGCCGTGCCAGCGATTCTGGACGTCTTGATCGTCCTCGAGGCGTTTCAGCGCGGGCAAGCACCCGTCAAAACTCCACTCGGGCAGGCCGAGCGCCGCCCATTCGTCGTAATCGTAGGGCTGGCCGCGGAGCGCGATGCAGGTGTTCACCGCGGAGGAGCCGCCGACGACCTTGCCGCGCGGGTACAGGAAGGGCTTGTGCCCGGGCATGGGCAGATAGGAAAAACCCCAGTCGTGGGCGGTCATCGAGTTGCGGGTGCCGTCCACGAGATCCGAGGGAAGCACCCCGCTCGGGGGATAGTCGGGCCCGGCCTCGACGAGCAGCACCTCACGATCCGCGCGTTCGGTCGCGCGGGCCGCGATGACCGCGCCGGACGAACCGGCGCCCACCACGATGGTCTCCGCTTGCATGGGCCCGAGCCTACCATTTTTCCGGAACGGTTCACGTCGCCCCGGACGCTCGGGTTCCGTGGCAAACGGTTTTACAGGAAGACCCGCTTTATCTCGGCGGCGAGGGGCTTTTCCGCCCAGCCAGAAGGCAAGTGCCCGAGGGCGACGCCGATCTTTCCGGCGGCGGAGGGGCGATCGGCGAGCGAGATGCCCGCGAGGGCCGCGGCGATCGGGGCCGGGAGGCCTTCGGGCGCAGGGTCGCCGTGGGGCATCGTGAGGAGCGCGAGGGCGAGGAGGGCGAGGAGGGCGAGGTGTTTGTCCTCGGAGGACAATCCCGCGAGCTTGCCGCGCAGGGTGACCGTGGTGCGGCGGAGCTCGGCCCGGAAGAGGCCCTCGCGGGCGGTATGGCCGCGGCCGACGAGGGCCGCGACGGCGGCGAGCGTGGCGCCGAGGTCGGCGTCGAAGAGGCCGTCGGCCTTTTGATGGAGGAGGAGCGCGCGGAGGCCTGCGTCGTCATCCGAGAGGCGCGGGGTCGGGGCCGGGGCGCGGAGCGGCGGCGGGGGTGCGACGACCTGGGCCACGCGGGTGCGCTCGTCGTGTTCATTGCCGCCGTCGAGCGGAGGCAATTTGCTGGCTTTCGCCGCAGGCGAGGGGGCAGGGACCCTGGGCGGCGGCTGCGGCGCGCCGGGCCGCGCAAGCGCGGGCGGCGGGACAAACCCACCGCCCGGCGGCGCGGCCATGGCAGGCGGCGGGGGCACGTAGACGTTCGAGCGGAACATGACGGCGTCTTCCTCGGCGGCGTTCGCGGGCATGGGCAGGGTGACCGGGACCTTTCCTTCGATCGTCACCTTGCGATCTTCCGGATTCACGCCGACGAGCGCGACCTTGCGGTTCACCAGGCCAAACGTGGTGCCGAGGCCTTCGAGCGTGTCGTCGTCGTCCGGATCGAATCGATACGTGAGCCGCTTGTTGCGAAGCAGCGCCCAGAGCGTGGCCGCGCCCTCGGCGCGCGCGTCCGCGGGCACGGTGAGCTCGAGGGCGACGCGCTCCTCCTCGCCGTCCGCGCGTTGTCCGAGGAGCACGAGGCGATCACCCGGCTCGATCTTGCCGCGGAACGCGAAGAGGACCGGCTCGGCGGCGAAGAGGTCGAGGGGGCTCGGGGGTTCGAGCATCTTCGGGCTCTTGCGCTCGCCGTCGCGCTCGACGAGCACACGAATGCCCGTCCAGAGGGGCGCGGTGATCGCATTCTTGAGCCGCACGAGCGCGCGTTCGAGGTCCTCGTTCGTCGCGACGGGCATGTACGTGCCGCCGCCGAGTTGCGCGAGCTCGGCGAGCATCGAATGCTGGACGGAGTCGCCGATGCCGAGCACGTGCAGGCGCGTGTCGATGAGCTTTTCCTTGGCGGTTTTGAGCACGTTCGCCGCGTTCGCCACGTCGCCGTCGGTCATGAAGACGACGATCCGCAGCCGGTACGTCTGGTCGGGCGGCGTGGGGTTCGGGAAGGCAACCGCGACGTCGGTGCCGAGCCGCGCCGAGAGCGCCGCGCGAATGGCCATGGACGCCTCGGTGCCGCCACGCGCCGTGATGCGGCCGATGAAATCGTCCGCGGCCTTCAGGTGTTCGTCGTCGAAGGGGACGGGCGAGACCGCGAGCGCTTCGAGGTTGTTGTCGAACGCGATGACGTTGAAGCGATCCTCGGGTCCGAGCGAGCGCAAGGCGCCGCGTACGGCGCGGATGGCCGATTGCATGGGCGCGCCGCCCATCGAGCCGGAGCGATCGACGAGGAAGAGCACGGAGCGCGGAATGACGGGGCCTTCGTCCGCGAACGCCGGCGGGACAATGCCGATCGCGGTCGAGGGGCCATTTTGATCGGGGCCGTCCGTCGCGTCGTGGCGGATCCACACGGCGGGTTTTTCGCCGCGCGGCCGGTTGATGAACTCGAGCTGCACATCGCGGTCGAGCGGGGCGTCGTGCACCTCGATGGTCCGCGCGCGCGGGCCGGCCTGCGAGATGCGCGTGGGGTGCGAGGTGCAGCGAAAGCTCGCGGGTTCGTCCGGGCCATCCTCGATCGTGACGTTGACGCGGGCCCGCGCCGCGAGCGTCGTCGGCCGGGGACGAGCGAGCGCGGCGACCTCGGTCTCCGTGACTTTCGCCGCGTCCTCCACGTACCGCGGCATGTACGTGAGCGGGACGATGAGGCGGTGGCCGTCGGCGATCGGCAAGAGCATCTGATCGACCGTGAGCGTGACTTCGACGTCCTCGCCGGGCTCGATCGGCGCGATTCGCAATCGCGCGAGGTCCTCGCCCTCGGATTCGCCGATCGCGGCCGATTGCCCGGCCTGCACGGCGCGCTCGTACTCGGCGCGCGCCCGCCCACGCGCGCGGATTTGGCCCTCGATCGTGCGGCTGCCGAGTTTGACGACGAGCTCGCGCAACGCGGCCATGGGCGGGAGCGGAAAGACGAGGTCGCCTTCCAGCGTGCGGCCGAGGTCGTTGTGGAACGTGACGACGAGGCGGGCCCGCGAGAGGAGGCTATCGACGTGGACGTCGGCGCGGGCAGCGCGCACGGAGAGGTAATCGCCCTCTTTCGCGTCGGAGAGGAGCACGCCGTTTTCGTTCGGGGCGGGCTTTTTCGGCTGCTTTCGTCGTTTTTGCGGTTTGCCCCAGGACGCCTTTCGCGGGTGGGTCCAGACCTCGGGCGCGGCCTCGATGCGCAGGCATGTGTCACAGATCTCGATCACGTCGCCGGGCGCGAGGTCGAGCGGCTTCTGGATCTGTTCGGCATTGACGAACGTGCCATTCGTCGAGCCGAGATCCTCGATGCGGATCGTGCCGTCCTGCCATTCGATCCGGGCATGCTTGCGCGAGGCGCCGTTCGATCCGATGAGGACGTCGCATTGCTGCCCGCGGCCGAGCAGGATGCTCGGCTTGTCGTACGCGTCGCGCGTCTCTTTCCCCCTGGCCCCCTCGACGACCACCGTGAACATGCCCGCCTCCTCACACACGCATTTCAGGATCGGTTCGCGGCGTCAAGGGTTGACGCGCAGAGCAAGGGCTTCCTAGCATGCTCGCAATGCTGGCCGAACGCCTCGGGACCGCTGAAAAAACGGGCAAGCTCGATCTGCGTGGCCTCGTGCTCGGACAGGTCCCGCCCGCGATCCGCGCGCTCCGGAACCTCGTCGAGCTCGATCTCGGGAGCAATGCCCTCGCGGAGGTGCCCGCGTGGCTCGGCGAGCTCACGTCGCTCGAAGTCCTCCGGCTCGAACGCAACGCCCTCGAAGATCTGCCCCGCAAGCTCGGGCGGCTCGACAAGCTGCGCGTCCTCGAGCTCAGCCACAACAAGCTCCCCGAGGTGCCCTCGTTCGTCGCGGATCTGCCGGCGCTCGCGTCGCTCGACCTCGCCCAGAACCGCATCGCGTCCGTGCCGCGGTGGCTCGCGGACCGGAAGGCGCTCCGGGCGCTCGCGCTCGGGAAGAACCCGCTCGAAGCGTTCCCCGAGCCGGTGCTCGCGCTCTCGGGCCTCGCGGAGCTCGGGCTGTCGGGGCTCGGGTTCGAGGCGCTGCCGGGGGATCTCGGCGCGCTTTCGGCGCTCCGGAAGCTCGACCTCGGGGACAACCGGCTCTCGGGGCTGCCCGCGTCGATCGGCAGGCTCGGCGCGCTCGCGGCGCTCGTGCTGCGCGGAAATCGGCTCACGGAGCTGCCGCCCATGCTTCCGGCCCTCCGGCTGCGCGCGCTCGATGTGTCGGGCAACCGCATCGGCACACTGCCGCTCGCAGGGCACGCGTGGGACGAGATGGAGGCGCTCGAGCTCGGCGACAACCCGCTCGTCGTGTTGCCCGAGGAGGTCGCGGCGTTCGGCGCGCTCGCGCGGCTCGACCTGCGAAACACGTGGCTCGAGAGCCTGCCCGATACGCTCGCGCGCCTCACCGGGCTCCGGACGTTGCTTCTCGCCGGATCACCCGTGGGGCTGCGCGACGGAAAACCCCCGGACGTGATCTTCACGCTGGAGGGGCTCGAGGAGCTCGATCTGTCGCTCACGGGGATCACGGTGCTGCCCGAGGCGCTCGCCTGGCTCTCGCGTCTCAAATTCTTGTGGCTGCAAGGAAATCCGCTCGCGAATATCCCGGCCGCGTTGCGGTCGATGTCGCACATCGAAGAGATCGACCTGACGGACACGCCGTTCGGCCGGACCGACGAGGTCGAGGCGCTGACGCTCGCGCTGCCGAGGACACGTGTAGTGTGCGTCGATTGGGCGGCGACGTACCGGTCGATGCTGGAGGATATCTACATCCTGCGGGATGATACGGGGCTCGACGATGTCGAGATCGCCAAGTGGGTGATCGCACGCGAGCGCGGGGGGCGTTTGCCGGCGGCAGGGCGGCTGCGGCCGGTGGACGAGGAGGTGCTCGAGCGGCTGCACGCGCTGGTGTTCGTGCAGGCGCCGCGGCGGCGCGTGACGACGCGGGGCGCGGTGGGGGTGCTGATCGAGCTCGTGGCGAAGGATCAGCTCGGCTGGCACGAGGTGCTGGAGCAGCTGCTCGACGGCGCGCAAGCGAGCGGCGGGACGAAGAGTCGTCGTAGCGGAGACACGGGTCGATGAAGGACGACGCGACGCGGATCGCGGAGCTCGAAGCAGAGGTCCGGGTGCTCCGCGCGCGCGTCGCGGAGCTCGAAGCAAAGGCCGCGGGAAGACCGGCTTCCGCCGAGGTGAGCTTCGACGAGGCGTTCATCGGGTCGCTCGGGCGGGCGACGATCGGCTGGAACCTCGAAGGGCTCGTGACGCGCTGGAGCGAGGAGGCAGCGCGGCTGCTCGGCTATTCGCGCCAGCAGGCGCTGGGGATGCTGATCACGGACCTGATGGGCACCCACAAGCGGACGCCGGAGGAGCTTCGGCAATGGGCCGATCGAATGATGTCGCAGCCGACGGCGACGATGCGGGCCCAGTACATGACGAGCGACGGGCGGGCCCTCCAGGTGCAATGGTCGCACACGGTGCTGTGCGATGCGGAGGGGCAGCCGACGGAGGTCTTGTCGGAGGTCGAGGACGTGACCGATCAGCAGGCGACGGAGCGCGCGCTGCGCGATAGCCAGCGGCTTTTGCTCGCGGTGCTCGACAACACGCCGAGCTACGTGTTCGTCAAGGACATGCAGGGGCGGTTCTTGCTCGTCAATCGGCAGGTCGAGGCGTACCTCGGGAAATCACGCGCCGAAATCGCGGGATTGACCGATTACGACATTTTTTCGCGCGACGTGGCCGCGTTTTTCCACCGGCAGGACGAGGAGGCGCTCCGGACGGGCCGCGCCATGCAGTACGAGCAGACCTTGCCCTCGCCGGACGGGCCGCTCTCGTACCTGGCGCTGAAGTTCCCCGTGCTCGACGCGCAGGCAAACCCGATGGCGATCGCGGTGATCTGCACGGACATCACGGAGCGCCGGCGCGCCGAGGAGGAGCAAGCCCTGCTGCGCGATCAGGTGATCGAGGCGCAGAAGGCCGCGCTGCGGGAGCTGTCGACGCCACTGATGCCGCTCGCCGAGGGGGTCGTGGCGCTGCCGCTCGTGGGGGCGATCGATGCGCAGCGGGCCGAGGAGATCATGGATACGCTGCTCGATGGCGTGAACCGGTACGGGGCGCATACGGCGATCCTCGACGTGACGGGGGTCCGGAACATGGACATCGACGTCGCGGGCGCGCTCGTGCGGGCGGCGCGCGCGGCCGAGCTGCTCGGGGCGCGCGTGGTGATCACGGGGATCCGCGGGGAGTTGGCGCAGACGCTCGTGCACCTCGGCGAGGGCTTCGGCGGCCTCACCACGCGCTCGACGCTGCGGGCGGGGATCGCCTGGGCGCTCAGGCGTTGAGGTCGGCGCGGTAGGGCTCGAGCGTGGCGCGGAAGGCGTCGGTCCAGGGCACGGGTCGGTGTGTCGTGGGATCGACGCGCACGACGGTGCGGGTGCCGCGGGCGAAGTCCTCGTCCTGATCGGTGGGCAGCACGCGAAAGCCGAACGTGAGGCTCGAACGCCCTAGTTTCTCGATCCAGACCCGGACGCGCACGTCGCGGACGCCGACGACGGGGCGGAGATATTCGATGTTGTTGGCGCGGACGAAGTGGAACTGATCGGGGTTCTTCTGGGCGTCGAGGACGCCGCCCCACCCGAGGTGCTTCCAGAAGGAGCCGATCGTGCGCTCGAAGAGGAGGAGATACCGAGCGTTGTGCAGGATCTGGAAGGCGTCGAGGTCGTCGAAGTAGACGCCCATGAGCGTCTCGTGAAAGCGGGTCATGGTGGCGGAGAATAGCAGCTAGCGGGAAGAGTCCACCGTTTGCACGGCCCACGCCTGCGTGGACGCCGCGCGGAGGGCGGCGACGCGGACGAGGAGCACGGCGCAGCCCGGGAGGTATACAGCCGAGACGCGCGCGCCGAGCGGGACGAGGACGATCGCGACGACACAAACGGCGACGCCAATCCACGCGAGGGCGACGCCGAGCGCGCGCAGGCGCTCGCGGGGGACGGCGGGCACGAGCGCGACGATCGCGAGGTAAGCCGCAAGGAAAAACGAGCGGTGCGCGAGCGCCGAGCCGAGGAGCGCCACGAGGAGCCCGGCCGATACGAGGAGCGGGAGCGGCGTTTCGGACGGCGGCGTGCGCGGAGGTGCAGGGGCCATAGTGGCGAACGCGGCGAGGTTCGACGCGGTACCATACCCGGTCGCATCGTGCCGGCATGCCAAGAAATTGTCTCCGCAATGCAAATCATGGTTCGTGTTTCGGACCACAAATAGGTCGTTCCGGACCAACGTCGATGCGAGCCCGGTTGACGCGAGGCGCGAGGGGACGGATGGCTGTGCCGATGCGGTTCTGGCTGGAGGGGCACACGCTCACGGAGGTCGTCCTCGAGGGGGAAGTGACGACGCTTTATCGCGGGTACCGGGACGTCGATGGAGCGCCGGTTCTCGTGGAGGCGCTGAACGAGGATTACCCGGTCGCGCGGGACGTGGCGCGGATCCGGCACGAATTCTTGGTGATGCGCGGGCTCGCGCTGCCCTGCGTGCCCGAGGCGCTCGGGCTTTCGCCATGTCGCAACGGCGTGGCGCTCGTGCTTTCGGACGCGGGCAAACGGCCGCTCGCCCCGCGGATGCGCACAGGGCGTCAAGATGTCGGCGCGGTGCTCCGGCTCGGCGTTTCGATCGCGCGCGCGCTCGACCGCGTGCACCTCGTGGGGCTCGTGCACAAGGACATCTGCCCCGCGAATATCCTGGTCGACGACGGGACGCTGGAGGTGGAGCTCGTCGGATTCGGCCACGCCTCGCGGCTGCCCCGGGAAGACGCGCGCATCGCGGCCGCCTCGGCGATCGAAGGGACGCTCGCGTACATGGCGCCGGAGCAAACGGGCCGGATGAACCGGGTCGTGGACCATCGCGCGGACCTCTATGCGCTCGGCGTGACGCTGTACGAGCTCGCGACCGGCGCGCTGCCCTTCGTGATGGAAGATCCGCTCGAGCTCGCGCACGCCCACATCGCACGCGCGCCCGTGCCGCCGCACGTGCTCGCGCCCGAGCTGCCGCGCGTGGTGTCGGACATCATCGTCAAGCTGCTGGCGAAATCGGCCGACGATCGCTACCAGCGCGCGCGGGGGCTCGAAGCAGACCTCGCCGCGTGCGCATCCGCGTGGGAGGAGCACGGCCAGATCGAGCCGTTCCGGCTCGGCAAGCACGACCTCGGCGCGGAGCTCGTGCTGCCGCAAAGGCTCTACGGGCGGGAGCGGGAGCGGCAGCAGATGGCCCAGGCGTTCGAGCGCGCCGCGTCCGGGCGGCTCGGCGTGATCGTGCTGTCGGGGCCGGCGGGCGTGGGCAAGTCGACGCTCGTCCGCGAGCTCGAGAGCGCGGCGGCGCTGCGCGGGGGGATCTTCGCGGAGGGCAGGGCCGACGCGGTCGGGAGCCGCGCGCCGTGTGGGCTGCTCTCGTCGGCGCTGCGGGACCTCGTGCGGCGGATCCTCGGCGGGCCGCCCGAAGACGCGCGGGCGTTCTTGCGGGAGCTCGCGCGGACGGTCGACGCGGGTTCGGCGGCGCTGTTCGCGATCGTCCCGGAGCTCGATGGAGCGCTCGGCGAGCGGGAGGCGCATCCGCCGATGTCGGCGGCGGCGTCGAGCGGGAAGCTCGCGGTGCTCGTGCGTGCGCTGCTCGATGCGGCGAGCCGGCAAGGTCCGCTCGTGCTGTTCCTCGACGACATCGGCGCGGCCGACGCGGACTCGATCTCCGTGGTGCGGGTCCTCTGCGCGGATCCTTCGGCGAAGCGGCTCTGCGTGGTGCTGTCGCGGCAAGAGAGCGCGCCGTCCGACGAGGCGCGGCTCCTTGATCTGCACGAGCTGCGGCAGACGGGCGTTTGCGTGACCGAGATCGCGCTCGGGCCGCTCGCGCCCTCGGACGTGCGCGCGCTGCTCGGCGATGCGCTTGGCGCGCCCGAGGATCGCGTCGCCGATCTCGCGGACGTGCTCGCGGCGGCGACGCACGGCAGTCCCTTCCTGTTGCGTGAGGCCCTGCGCGCGCTCCACGCCGAGGGGTTCGTGCGGTTCGACGCGGGCGCGGGCGCCTTCCGCTGGGACGTCGAGCTCGTGCGGAATCACCTCGGCGCCGAGGGCGCGCGGGATCTCGTCAGCGAGCGGGTCGCCGCGCTGCCGGCGCGCTCGCAGCGAATCCTGGAGCTCGCCGCCTGTCTCGGGCCGAGCTTCGACCTCGACACGCTCGCGTGCGTGGCCGAGCGGGAGCCGGCCGCCGTCGCACAGGACCTCTGGCCCGCGCTCGAAGCGGGCCTCGTCCTGCCGCTCTCGTCCGATTATCGCTTCGCGCACGCCTCCACGACGCCGCCGTCCCCCGGGGAGGCGTGGGAGGTGCCGTACGCCTTCTCCCACGAGCGCGTGCACGAGGCCGTCTACGCGCGGATCCCCGATTCACGGCGGCAGGATGAGCATCTCCGGCTCGGCGAGATCTTGGCTTCCCGCGGGGAGCACGGCGAGCGCGACATGCTGGCGGCGGTGTACCAGCAGAACCGAGGGCTCGCGTCGATGCGCGACGCAGGGCAGCGGCGCGCCCTCGCCGAGCGGGATCTGCTCGCGGGCCGGAGGCTCCAGGCGATCGGCGCGCTCTCCGAGGCGATCGCTTGCTTCGAAGCGGGGCTTCTGGCCCTCGCCGGGAACGAGCCCCACGCGCTCTGGTTCGATCTGACCCGCGAGCTCTGCGCCTGCCTGGTCACGCGTGAGCCGAGCGGAGCCGCGGAGGCGCTCGTCGCGGCGCTCGCCCGCGGGGCGCGGTCGAAGCTCGAACGGATCGAGGCCGAGCGGCTGGAGGTCGCGCGCCAGACGGCCGCCGGCCACCCGATCGAGGCGCTCCGCGTGGGCGCGCGGGACCTCGGCGAGCTCGCGTTCGTCGTGCCGGAGAGCGAGGCCGAGCGGCGCGCGGCGCTCGTTCGGGAGGCGCAGGCGATCGAGGCGGAGCTCGTCGGCCGGGCGCCTGCCTCGCTCCTTTCGTTGCCCGTCGCGCGGAGCCCCGAGGCCGTGGCCACGATGGCGCTCCTCCTCGAGCTGCTCGCGCCCGCGGGCGCCGTGAGCCGTTCGGCCACGGGGCTCGTCGCGGCCGCGCTGGTGCGTGCATCCATGGCGCACGGCAACACCGAGGCGTCGGCCGTCGGCTATGCGGCGTACGGCGCCGCGTTGTTCGTCCTTCCCGAGCTCTCCGAGGCCGGCCAGGCGTTCGGCGACCTCGCCCTCGCGCTCGCGGAGGACCTTGGCGAGGGACCGCTCGCGTGCCGCGTCCACCTCGCCGCCGGCTCGATCCTGCACGCGCGCAGGCCTCGGCGCCTCGCGCTCTTCCATTTCCACCGCGCCGTGGGCCAGGCCGCGGCCGTGGGCGACGTGCCCACGGCTTGCCGCGCAGCGGCGGAGGTGCTCGCCGCGCGCTTCGAGCTCGGCGACGACCTCGCCCGCGCCTGCGACGAAGCCGAGCGCAGCCTCTCCCTCGCGCGCCGCGCCCCGGGCGCCGAGGCCGCGGCCGATCCGGCCGCGCGTGTCACCTTGCAGGCCGTGCGCAGCTTGCTCGGGCGGACGAGTGCCCCCGCGAGCCTCGACGGCGACGACTTCGACGAGGCGAGCTTCTTCGGCACGGACGAGGGCGCCGTCGGCGCGCGGGCGCGCTTCTACGGGCACGCGCGCCGGGCGGAGCTGTTCCTCCTGCACGAGGACGCGGCGAGCGCGGCGCGCGAGGCGCTCGCAGCGGCGGAGGGCCTTACCGACGTCGAGGGCGAGTTCCTCGCGACGGACCTGCCCGTCTGGCTCGGGCTCGCGCTCCTCCTCGACACCACCGCGCTCCCGTCGGCGCGCGCGTCACGCCTCGCGCAGGTGGACGCGATCCTCGCCGAGCTCTCGACCCTCGCCGCGCGTTGCCCCGAGAACTACGAGCGCAAATGGCTCCTCGTCTCGGCCGAGCGCGCGCGCGCCGCGGGGGACGAGGCCCTGGCGCTCTCGCTCTACGAGAAGGCGATCCGCGCGGCGGCCGAGAGCGGCGTCTCGCGGGACGAGGCGCTCGCCAACGAGCTCGCCGCGCGTTTCCACCTCGAACGCCGCCGCGACACGGTCGCGCGGGCCTACATGGGCGAGGCCTACCAGGCCTACCTCCGCTGGGGCGCGATCACCAAGGTCGACATGCTCCGCGAGCGGTACGGCTTTCTCTTGCCGCGCCGCAGCGTCGGCCCCTCGGCTGCGCCTTTGCCGGGGCTCTCGGGCGAGTTCGACCTCGGCGCGGTCATGCGCGCGACCCGGGCCATCGCCGAGGAGATCGTCCTCGATGTCCTCCTCGATCGGGTGATGCGTGTCATCGTGGAGACCGCGGGCGCCCAGCGCGCCGTGCTCCTGCTCGATCGGGGCTCGGGCCTGCACGTCGAGGCGGCCATGACGATCGATCCCGACCGCGTGCTCGTCGGCATCGACGCCGCGCGCGCGGCCGGCGAGGAGCTTCCGCGTGCGCTCGTGGACGAGGTCGCGGCGACCCGTGCGCCCGTGGTGCTCGGCGGCTCCCGCGGGTTCGATCGGTTCTCCAAGGATCCGTACCTCGCTGAAAGGCGGCCGCGCTCGCTCCTCTGCCTCGCCATGGCCCACCGCGGCCGCCTTTCGGGCGTGCTCTACCTGGAGAACCGCGCGGCGGCCGACGTCTTCAGCGAGGCGCGCATCGCGGTCGCCTCCTTCCTCTCCTCGCAGGCCGCGATCGCCGTGGAGAACGCGCTGCTCGTGGCGAGCATCCAGCGCATGCACGAGGCGCAGCGGCTCGCGAACGAGCGCCTCGAGCACGAGGTCCGGGCGCGCACCGCGGAGCTCGAACGCGAGCTCCTCGAGCGCGAGCGCGCCGAGCGCGAAAAAGAGGCGATCCACGACGCGATGCTGACGGCGCAAGAGGAGCGGTTGCGCGAGCTCTCGGCGCCGATTCTCCCCATCGCGGACGGGATCGTCGTGATGCCCCTCATCGGCGTGCTCGACGAGCGCCGCGCCGACGAGATCCTCGCGGCGGCGCTCGCGGGTGTCTCGTCGAGCGGCGCGCGCGTCTTGATCCTCGACATCACGGGGGTGCGGGGGGCCTCGGCGAGCGTCGCGTCCGCGCTCGTCGCTGCGGCCTCGGCCGTGGGCCTGCTCGGGGCCGAGGTCGTCATCTCCGGCATTCGCGCCGCGGTGGCGCGGACGCTCGTCGACCTCGGCCATCCGATGCAGGGCATCGCCACCCGGGCGACCTTGAAGGGCGCGGTCGCCTGGGCGCTCGCGCGGACCCAGCGATAGGGTTGTCTCGACAGACGAACGCGTCCCGATCAGCGGAACCCGCGCATCCCGACCAGCATGCGCCCGCTCACGGCCGACGCCGCGATCAGGATGCCGCCGCCGAGCCCGAGCAGCGCCACGAGCAGCAGCGTGTACGGCTGGATGCCGAGTAGCGCGAGAATGCCGAGGATCGCGGCGCCGATGCCCACGAGCGCTTGCACGCCGGCCGCGCCTTGCACCGCGTCACGCGCCATGCGCACGCGCCGGTCGTAGGGGAATGCCTCGCCGAGCTGGTTCACGGCGCTCGTCGCGCCGGTCGAGAGCAAGAGCCCGCCGCCGAAGGCCACGACGGACACGGCTGACAGCGTCAGCGGCGCGATGCCGAGCAGGATGAGAACGCCCATCACGACGCCTGCGGCGCCCACGAGGAACTCCACGCCCACGCCTCCGCCGAACTCCACCTCGTCCACGCGTTGCCCGCTCACGCGCGAGGCGAACTGCGTGTACCGCGAGGCCAGCGCGCCGCCTGCGAACAGGAGCGCGGCGCCGATCGAGATGATGGCGATGGCGATCATCGTTTGCCGGGCGATCCCCGCCAGACCGAGGACCGAGAGCACGACGGCGGCGACGCCGCCGAGGGCCTCCACGAGCGAGCCGGCCGTCACGACCTGCATCGAACGCTCGCGCTCCTGCCGGTCGAACTCGGGCGGCCGGGTGCCCGTCGTATTGCCGAGATTGTCCATGGTTACTACCCTCGCCTTTGGTTGGCCGAGCCTGGGCGCTGCGCGAAAGGGCGCAGCGGCGTGTGAGATCGGCCTGGCACGCCGGTTCGTGCTCGCATGCGCCGTGCCGAAAGGGTTCGTCCGGACGGGCGGGCGGGCGCTCGTCCACGCTCGCCGCCCTCCGGCCGCGCTCGGGCTGCCTGCGCGCGTGATCCCTTCTCATGCGGCCGCCCCGGACCGAGTCCTGGCGAGAAATTCGTTCGCCGTTCTTGACAGGGTCTCAGTTTAGACTCAGTCTAACCCCCGTGAGGCCGACGAAGCCGACCAAGCCGACGACGGCGAGCAGCGTGCTTTCCGAGGCGGAGCTCCTCGAACGGCACGGTGTTCTGCCCTCGGCGCAGCGCTTGGCCATCGCGCAGTACGTCCTGCGTACCGACGAGCATCCGTCGGCCGACCAGGTCTTTGCGAAGGTCAAGCGGGCGCTGCCGATGGTGTCGCGGGCGACGGTCTACAACACCTTGAACCTCTTCGTGGACAGGGGCCTGCTCAGGGCCCACGTCCTCGCGGAGGGCAAGGTGGTGTTCGATCCGAACCTCGCGCCGCACCATCATTTCATCGACGAGGAGACGGGCGCCATTCACGACGTCCCGTGGAGCGCGCTCGCCGTGTCGAACGTGGACGCGCTCGAAGGCTTCGACGTGCACGAATACCAGGTCGTCTTGCGCGGCAAGCTCAAGAAGGCCCGCTCCACCTGACGCCCTCGCGCGTCCGAGGCGTGGCCGCTTTTTTGCGCCAAGCGTTTAGACGAGGTCCAGAGCTGGACGTAGTACAAAACGGATTCTGAAGTCGAGAGAGATTTCCCAGGAGGAAGACATGCTGACGGTTTCCCAGAAGATTCCCGCGTTCAACCTCAAGGCCGTCGTGAGCCTCGAGCAGGGCAAGGAGTTCCACGACATCAAGAGCGAGAACTTCCTTGGCAAGTGGCTCGTGCTGTTCTTCTGGCCGATGGACTTCACGTTCATCTGCCCGACCGAAATCGCTGGTTTCGGCAAGCGTTATCGCGACTTCAAGGATCGCGATTGCGAGGTCCTCGGCCTCAGCACCGACACGGAATACGTGCACCTCGCCTGGCGCAAGCAGCATCAGGATCTGCGCGATCTGCCGTTCCCGATGGTCGCCGACACGAAGCGCGAGCTCTCGCAGGCTCTCGGCGTCCTGCACCCGCAGGAGGGCGTGGCGCTCCGCGCGACGTTCATCGTCGACCCGCAGGGCATCATCCGGCACGTCGGCGTGAACGACCTCTCCGTTGGCCGCAGCGTCGACGAGGTGCTCCGTGTCCTCGACGCGCTCCAGACCGACGAGCTTTGCCCCTGCAACTGGGTGAAGGGCCAGCCGACGCTGGAGGCGGGTTGACGCCATGAGCGCGCTCGAGGCCATCCGCGCGAAGCTGCCCGACGCTGCGCGTGACACGAAGCTGAACCTGCAGAGCGTGCTGGAGGGCGATTCCTCGCTCACCCGGGCGCAGCGGCTCGGGATCGCCATCGCGACGGCGGCGAACGCGCGTAGTTTGCCGCTCCGCGAGGCGTTCCTCGAGCAGGCGCGGGCGGAGCTCGAGAACGCCGAAGCCGTCATCGACGACGCCTATGCGGTGGCGACCCTGATGGCGATGAACAACGTGTATTACCGGTTCCGGCACATGATCGGAAAGGAAACGTATTCGCAGCGCTCGCCGAAGCTCCGCATGAACCGCATCGCCCAGCCGAAGACCTCGAAGGTCGATTTCGAGCTCATGAGCCTCGCCGTGAGCGCCATGAACGGCTGTGAGGCGTGCGTGAAGTCGCACGAGCAGGCCGTCCTCGCCGCAGGGCTCGGCGAGGACCAGGTGCACGACGCGGTGCGAATCGCGGCGACGATCCAGGCGGCGACGGTCGCGCTGGAGATCACCGCCGGGGCGGTTTAACCTCCCAAACCCTCGGACCCGGCGCCTCGCCGCGCTTGCCCCCCTGCGCGGCGAGGCGCCGGGTTCCCGAAGGACAAACTGTCACCCATTCCGATAGGAGCTTCTCATGTACGCGAGCTCGAGCCATCTGCCCGAATCCTCCCGCGTGGCCATCGTCAAGACCCTGAACGAGCGCCTCGCCGACGGCCTCGATTTGCACAGCCAGATCAAGGTCGCGCACTGGAACGTCAAGGGCCCGCATTTCGCCGCGCTGCATCCGCTCTTCGAGACGTTCGCGACCGAGCTTGCGGCCTTCAACGACGAGATCGCCGAGCGCGCCGTCACGCTCGGAGGGCTCGCGGCCGGCACGGCGCGCCACGTCGCGGCGTCCTCGCGGGTGCCCGAGTATCCGCAGGAGACCACGCGCGGACTCGACCACGTCCGCCTCCTCGCCGAGCGCTTCGGCGTTTACATCCAGGGCCTGCACGCCTCGCGCGCGATCTCCGACGAGCACCGCGACGCCGACACGTCCGACCTGCTCACGAACATCATCACGACGTTCGACAAACACACCTGGTTCCTGCTCGCGAGCCTGGAAGGCTGAGCACAAAAGGAACCCGGAGCTCCGTCCTTTCCCGTCCGAAATCGCCCCAAATCACCCTGTTCTGAGCATAGGACATATTCTGTCCTTGCGCAGTGCGCGAATGCGTTGACGCGGAGCGTCTCCCATTCGATGCTTCATGCATGAGCCCGTCGGGAAGGAAGACGCTCCTCGTCCTCGTCACCCTGCTTGTCGCGCCCGCGATCGCGGGCTGCGGTATGGCATCGACGATCGAGACGAACACGCGCGCCATCCAGGAAACCACGAAAACCATGAACGACACCGCCGGTGTTCTCGAGCGGTCGAATTCGAACATGGAGCGAATGGCCGGAGAGCTCGACGCGCTCGGCACGCCCATGGAGCGGCTCTCGGGGCTCGAAGCGCCGATGAAGGATCTTGCGGCCCTCGGCCCGGTGATGGACCGGCTCGGCGCCGGCATGGCGCGCCTCGAAGCGCAGATGGGCACCATGGAAAAGGGCCTCGCGCGGCTCGAAAAGCCCATGGAGGACGTGGCTTTGCTGCGTGAGCCGATGAAAGAGGTCGCAGCGCTCGACGCCGTGATGGGCAAGGTCGCGCGGCTCGACGAGCCGATGAGCAACGTCGCGGCGCTGCGCGGGCCGATGGAGGACGTGGCGACGCTGCGCGGATCCATGGAAACCATGGCGAATTTCGCGCGCGGTGATGCGGGTATGAAGACCGCGGGGTATGCGTTCGGGGCGCTCGCGGCGTGGGCCGGCGCGACGTTCCTCGGCGTCTACCTCGGCTTTTTGGCCGGCATGCGGCGCCTCCGCACGCCACGTCGTTCGGGGCGGAAGCCGCGGGCGCGGCGCAGCCCGGTCGTCGTCCCGATCAGCCGAGGCGGAGCCAAGGCGCTCGGAGGCAAGCCCGCACGCGGGCGGAAGGAGACGCGCGAGGAGGAAGACGAGCACGGGCCCGCGAGCGGCGTGCGGCAGACGTTCAGCTCGCTCCACGAACAGTGGGGCAGCCACGGGCCCACAGGTGCGCCGTAGTGCACGAGATCCTGCGCACGAAAACAAGCCCTTGCCCGCGTGCGCCGAACCTCGTATGACCCGGCGAGGGCCTTGAGCGGCCCGCCAGGGAACACGAGCGATGAAGCGAGAGAAGCGATTGACGAAGCGCGAGCGCAAGGCCCTTGCGCCCGCGCGCCCCGCGGCCCCCGCGCACGTGCATCACATCCATTGCATTGCGTGCGGCCGTCACCTCGAGCCCGAAGAACTGCAGACGGGCGAGGCGGTGATGCTGCGTTGCCTGCACGGCTCGACGTTCCCCTCGTGCAGCGGCTGCCGCGCGCGCTCGACGGAGCTTCTGGCCGAGCACGACCGGACGGGCCAGTCGGTCCGGACCGCGTCGGCCTGGCACTGAGGGCGAGGAGCGGGGGGGTTTTCGTGGTGGGGAGCGCGGATCGATTCACGCTCGCCGAGCGCGTCGGTATCGGCGCGACGGCGGAGGTCATTCGGGGCTTCGATCAGGAGCGCCGCGTGCCCGTGGCGATCAAGCGCTTGCACGAGCACCTCTCGGTCGATCCGCTCACGCGGGATCGATTCGAGCGCGAGGCGCGGCTCTCGGCGCGGATCACGAGCGAGCATGTCGTCGGCTATGTTGCCTCCGGCATCGACGCGGACGACCGCCCCTACCTCGTGCTCGAATGGCTCGAAGGCGAGGACCTCGCGCACCGCATCCGCACCTCGGGCGCGCAGTGCGGCACGGCCGAGGCCCTCACGATCGCGCGCCAGGCGGCGCTCGGGCTCTTGGCGCTGCACGAGGCGGGCATCGTCCATCGCGACGTCAAACCGGGCAACCTCTTCCTCGCCCTGCCGCCCGACGGCGGGCCTTTTGTGGTCAAACTTCTCGACCTCGGCGTCGCGCACGACAGCGCCTCCGAGAACGTCGACGGGGTCGCGCTCGGCACGCCGTTTTACATGTCCCCCGAGCAGGCCCGGGGCGACACCGAGATCGGCCCTCGCTCGGACCTCTTTTCCCTCGGCGTCCTCCTCTTCGAGCTCCTTTCCGGCAAAAGACCTTTCGCGGGGGACGATGCCTTCTCCGTCCTCGCCAAGATCGTCCTCCAGGCGCCGCCGCGTTTGTCGAACGCCTGGCCCGAGGCGCCGCCGGTGCTCGACGCCCTCGTCGCGCGGGCGCTCGCGCGCGACCCCGAAGCACGATTCTCCTCGGCCCGCGAGATGGCCGACGCGATCGAGGCCGCCCGGCGCGTGGTCCTCGAAGGCGCGGCGCCGCCGGAGGATATCGCGCTCCCGCCGGCCCTCGTCCCGAGCGACGATCACCTCGTGGGCGTCATCTTCGGCCGATTGCCCCTTTCGAGCAACGTGGGCCGGACACGTGCCCTTTTCCAGCGTGTCGCCGAACAGCAGGGCGGGGTGGTCATTCCATTGCTCGGTCGTGGTGTGGCTGCCATTTTCGCTGGAGAATGTGCCGACGGCCTCCTGCGCGCGGCGGATGCGGCGCTCGACCTGGTAAAACAAATGACCGGTGTCCGATTGTCGCTCGTGACCGGCGGGGCCTTGCCGTCCGGGGCGGGTTTATCGGCGTCCGTGATCGAGCGTGGAACACGCGCGCTCGAGCGGCCGCGTGCCGACGTGAACGAGCCGCCCGTGCGTATCGACGACGCGACGGCGCAGCTTCTCGAAGAGCAATATGCGGTCGAGGGGGCGCCCGGATCCTTGTCGATTCGTGGCACGCGTGGGCGGTAGCACCCCGAATACGCGATTGTATTTGCCCTCGTCGACGCGCCCGGGATAAAGTCCGCTCCGCTTCGAACGGATCGACGAGCGCCATGGTTTCCCGTTGGGGGGGCGGCGCGCGAAGGGAGATCTACGATGAACGGATTGTGGAAGAAGGGCGCCGTGGCCCTCGTGCTGGGCGGGTTGCTCGGCGTGACGGGGATGGCGTCCGCGGATGTGGCGCCGGACCCGAGGCCGGTCCCGGTCGTGGACAAGGGCAAGGGCCCGGAGAAGGCGCAGGCGGGCAAGGGGCCTGAGGGCAAAGGGCCCGAGGACAAGGGCAAGCCCGAGGACAAGGGCAAGCCCGACGACAAGGACAAGGCCGACAAGGACAAGGATGCGGGCGCCGACGCGGCCGCGGCTCCGGCCGAGTCCGAGGCGGACCAGAAGGCCCGGGAAGAGAAGCGCAAGGCCAAGAAGGAAGCGCGCAAGACGAAGTCCAAGGAGGAGCGCGACGCGCTCAAGAAGAAGGTCTCGGCCGCGCTGAAGGGCCAGCCGATGGCCGTGGCCATGAAGCAGGAGCTCGAGCGGCATGCGCGCCGCCTCGCGCGCCTCGAGCGCGTGAAGGACCTCGCCGAGGAGGCGAAGGACACCGAGGCGACCGAGCGCGTGCAGAAGCTCCTCGACAAGGAGAACGCGCGCCACGAGAAGTGGATGTCGAACTACGACGCGAAGGGGACGGGCGCGAAGGGCGTGGACGGAAAGCCCGCGGAGAAGGCAGGTGAGAAATGAATCGCTCGATCGTGCTCGCGCTTTGCGCGCTCTCGGCGCTCGTCGTCGCCTGTGAAGAGCCGAAGTCCCAGACCGGCGGGACGACGGGCGCCGCCCAGGCCCCGGCCCCGGTGGTCCTCGACGACAAGGACATCCCGACCGCGGCTGATTACGACGATCAGGCCGAGAAGGACATCTCCGCCACGAACTACAAGAACGAGCTCGACACGCTCGAGAAGGAAATCACGTCCCAGGATTGAGCCAGGGGCGGAGAGCCGTGCAGGCGAGGGGCCGGGAGACCGGCCCCTTTTTCATTTCAGTTCGTCCCGCAATAACGAAGGTGGCAGACCGGCGTCAGCGGCAGGTAGAACACGTAAAACCCGCCGCAATGCGCGATCTGGATCGCGGACGACCAGCTGCAATTGTTGCCCGACCAGTTGAAACACACCGTCGCGTTCACGACATCGCCCTGCTGGGCCGGGTAGGAACCCTGGACCCATCCGGGCGCGTCGGTGCCGCAGGCGTAGTCGGGCGGCGGGAACGTCGGCATCTGCGTGCCCGCGGCGCCCATGAACCGGTACCAGCCCTCCCCGATCACCTCGCTGTCGCAGACCTCGACCCCGCCGTCGCCGTCGTTGAAATTGACGTTGCGGTCCGCCTCGCTCAGCGTCGCGTAGCTCATGCATTGCGGCAGGAGGTTGTCCTTCGTGCAGCCGGGCCCGCAGCCGTCGCCGCCGACGAGGTTGCCGTCGTCGCACTCCTCCACGCCGGACCGGACGAACCCGTCGCCGCAGATCGCGTTCTTGCACGCGACGCACCCGTCGGTGTTCGACAGGTTCATGTCGTCGCATTCCTCGACGCCCACCTGGACGAACCCGTCGCCACACGTCGCCACGTTGCAGCCTTGCAGGCAGCCGTCCGTGTCGTCCGTGTTCCCGTCATCGCAGGCTTCGATCCCCGCGAGCACGAATCCATCCCCGCAGGTCGCGGTCTTGCAAGCCGACGTGCAGACGTCGGTGTCGTCCTGGTTGCCGTCGTCGCAATCCTCGCCTTCCTGGATCGTGTTGTCGCCGCAGGTCGACAGCTTGCAGGCATTCGTGCAGCCGTCGTCGTTCACCATGTTGCCGTCGTCGCAGCCCTCGACGCCTTCCCAGACGAACCCGTCGCCGCATTTGGCCGTCTTGCAGGTCGAGAGACAACCGTCGGTCTCGATGTCGTTGCCGTCGTCGCATTCCTCGCCGGTCTGATACACGCCGTTCCCGCAAGGCGACGGCACCCCGCCGCCCTCGCCGCCCTCGCCTCCCTCGCCGCCCTCGCCTCCTCCTTTCACCGGATCGGGCGCGTTGACGAAGGAGCAGGCGGCGAAGAGCGTGAGGGCGAGGAAAATCCCAGCGTGGCGAAAGGCGGTCATGGCATCTCCCGGACAAACTCGGCCAAGCAAGCGCCATGTTCGTCCGGAACGCCGGCAACGTCAAGCGCGGCCGGCCCCGATTTCGGGCGCGTCAATCGCGCAGCGGTAGATCGATCCCATCACCGTCCTCGGCCACCATCACCGGTGTCCGCTCTCCGAGCTCCTCGCGCGCCTGGCCGAGCAGAATGTCCGGATCTCGATCGTATCGCGTCGACAGGTGCGTGAGCACGAGCCGCTGGGCGCCCGCGTCGCGCGCCACGATCGCCGCCTCCCGCGCGGTCGCGTGCCGCGTCTCCCGCGCGCGCGCCTGCTCCTGATCGCCGAACGTCGCCTCGTGCACCAGCACGTCCGCGCCCTCCGCTGCCCGCATCGTGCCCTCGCAGGGCCGCGTATCGCCGGAAATCACGATCCGCCGGCCGTGCCGCGGGGGCCCCATCACCTCGCGGGGCGCGATCGTGCGCCCGCCCGGCAGCCGTACCACCTCGCCGCGCTGGAGTTTGCCGAAGAGCGGACCCTCGGGCACGCCGGCCGCGCGCGCCGCCGCCGGATCGAACCGACCCGGCCGCGGATCCTCGATGAGCACGTACCCGATCGACGCAATGCGGTGGTCCGTCGCGAACGCCTCGATGCGATATCCGTCTCCGCGGAACACCACGTCGCCGGGCTCGGCTTCGGCGATCGTCACGGGCAGGGGCGCGTCCTCGGCGCCGAGGCGGATCACCTTGGGCAGGAACGTCGCGGCCGTGCGTGGGCCGACGAGCGCGAGCGGCTCGGTGCGGCCGAGCATGCCGAGCGTGCGCAAAAAGCCGATGATGCCGAGGTAATGGTCGGCGTGGAAATGCGTGAAGAACACGGCGTCGAGCGCGAAGCCCGTGCCGAAGCGGATCATCTGCCGCTGCGTGCCCTCGCCGCAGTCGAAGAGGAAGCTCTGGCCCTCGCGCTTGACGAAGAGACCGGACAGGTTCCGGTGCGCGGTCGGGGCCGCGGCGGACGTGCCGAGGAAGGTGAGGCGTAGGCTCGACATGGGAGGGGAGAGGGGACGTTTTCTTCGGACCGGCCGGACGAACGTACCACGCGCGCGGGCCCCTGCCATCCCGCGCTTTCGATCACGGTGTGGACGTGATTCGGTCCGGGTCGCCGAGGAACTCGAAGTGCATCGTGTCCTCGAGCTTGTCGTGCCCGAGCCAGTAGAAGCCGTATCGCTCGAACGTCTCGATCCAGCACCGCGGCAGCTCCGCGCGCTCGTAGGCGGTCGCGCCGTGCTTGCGGCATGCCGGGTGATCGGGGAACGGCTCGACGCAGCGGCAGCAGGGGTTGCGCTCGGGATCGATGTCGATCGCGATCCCATAGAGGTGGTTCGAGACCTCGCCGTTGTGGAACGTGTTCTTGCCGCGCACGCCGAGCAGGCGCTTCGGCTCGTAGGGCGTATCGCCGCAGCGCTCCGCGATCGCTTGCTCCACGCAGCGCAGGGCGGGCACGATCCTTCGGTTCACCTGCACGGGCAGGCCGAGGAAGCGCGCTTGCTCGATGTAGTCGCCGACCGCGTGCTCGTTCCATTCGAGCGGCACCGCGCCCGAGGACCTTCCATATCGCTCGGTCCGGAACCGGAGCGCCCGCGTTTGCATGTCGATGCGGGCTTTGCGCTCCTCGGGGGACAAGCCGTCCTGGATCGCGTAGTTCCCGCGCACCAGGAACGGCAGCGGTTTTTGCTGGTTGCAGGCGATCCCTTCGAGCGGCACGGCGGGCGCGCTCGACGCGTGCGCCGCCGCCGCGACAGCAAGCGCAAAGACGAGCCCGAGCCCCACATGCCCGGGAAGGGCGCGACGCAGGGCACGGCGGTCGTCGCGTGGGTCGATCACGGCGATGCGAGAATACCAGAAAGAAAAAACGAGCGAGCTCCGCGCGCCGCCCACTTCGGACATATCCTGTCCGATTCGACGCCGCGTGGACGGGGTCGGCTTGCCCTGGTATCCAGTCGTGGCGCATGATTCGGCTCGAGCTCGCCGGCGTTCACTCGCTCCTTCTGTCGCCGCTCTGCGCGCGCTGCCCGCACGGGCGGGCCGGCTGCTGCGAGGCCCCGCCGGCCGTGGCCTGGGCCGACATCGGGCGGATCGTATCGCTCGGCGGCCGTGATTTTTTGCTTGCCGAGATCCACGAAGGCCGCCTCCTCCCGCAAACGCGTGGCCTCTCCATTCGACGGGCTCCGCCGAGCGAGCCCTTCCCCGAGCGTTGTGGCTACCTCGGCCCGACTGGTTGCGTCCTTCCGCCCGATCGAAGGAGCGCCACCTGCAACTATTACCTTTGCGAGGAAGCCTTCTCCGCGGCGGAAAACGAGGGAGATCCGCGCGTGCCGCGAGGCCGCAAGATGCACGATCGCTTGACCGCGCTCTTCGGCCGTTGGGACCTCGAGCTCGCCGAGGCGATCGGCGCGCGATATCCGGACGGCGCGCCCTGGGACGCCGAATTCCTCGATTGGCTCGGCGCCGAGCTCCGCGCGCTCGTGCGCAAAGCGCGGGTGTAGGGCAGGGACGATCACGCACGTAGGTGATCGTCCGAGCAGGATTTCTCCGTCCCACGGCCGCAAGCGCGGATCTCCGGAGGATGCTATCCCTCGGCCGCCGTGAGCCAATCGCCCGTCGAGTTCCCCGAAGAGCTGCCCATCTCTGCGCGCGTGCGCGACATCGCGCAGGCGATGCACGAACACCCCGTCGTCATCATCGCGGGCGAGACCGGCTCTGGCAAGACCACGCAGCTCCCGAAGGTCGCGCTTGCCATGGGCCGCGGCCTCCATGCGCGCATCGGCGTCACGCAGCCCCGCCGCATCGCTGCGACGAGCGTCGCGGCCCGCGTCGCCAAGGAGCTCGGCGTCGACCTCGGCAAGGAGGTCGGCTACAAGATTCGATTCGCCGACCGGACGAGCCCGTCGACGTACGTCCGATTCATGACGGACGGCATCCTCCTCGCCGAGATCCAGGGCGACCCGCTCCTCCGCGCCTACGACACGCTCATCGTCGACGAGGCGCACGAGCGCACGCTCAACATCGATTTCCTCCTCGGCTACCTCAAGCGAATCCTGCCTCGGCGAAAGGACCTGCGCGTCGTCGTCAGCTCCGCGACGCTCGAAACCGAGCGATTCTCGGCCTTCTTCGACGGCGCGCCCGTCATTCAGGTCTCGGGCCGCACGCACCCGGTCGAGGTCATCCACCGGCCGCCGCGCAAAGAAGAGACCGAGCTCGCCGAGACGATCGGCAATACCATCGAGGAGATCACCGAGCTCGACCCTCGCGAGGACATCCTCGTCTTTTTGCCCGGCGAGCGCGAAATCCACGAGACCATGGACGAGCTGCATTCGCACGGCCTGCCGCACACCGTGGTCCTTCCGCTCTACGGCCGCCTCCCGCAATCCGAGCAGCAACGCGTCTTTGCCCCCTTGCCGCAGCGGCGCATCGTCCTCGCCACGAACGTCGCCGAGACCTCGCTCACGATTCCGGGCATCGTCTACGTCATCGACGCCGGCCTCGCCCGCGTCAATCGTTACCACGCGCGCTCGGGCGTCACGACGCTCCAGATCGAGCCGATCTCCCGCGCCAGCGCCGAGCAACGCAAGGGCCGCGCGGGCCGCATCCGCAGCGGCGTCTGTTTCCGACTCTACGAAGAGCGCGACTTCGAGACGCGCCCGGCCTACACCGACCCCGAGGTTTTACGGGTCGGCCTCGCGGGCGCCATCTTGCAGATGAAATCGCTGGGGATCGGCGACATTCGTGATTTCCCCTTCCTCGACCCGCCCCCGCGCCGCGCCGTCGACGAGGGATATCGGGTCCTCGAAGAGCTCGGGGCGATCGACGACGCAGGCGAGCTCACGGACATCGGCAAAAAGCTCGCGCGCCTCCCCCTCGATCCGCGGCTCGGCCGCATGGTCCTCGGCGGCGAGGCGGAGGGCGCGCTGCGCGAGGTCCTCGTCGTGGCCTCGGCGCTCGGCATCCAGGACCCGCGCGAGCGCCCGCTCTCCGCGCAGAAGCAGGCGGACGAGGCGCACCGCAAATTCCGCGACGAACAGAGCGACTTCGCCGGTCTGATCAAGCTCTGGCACGCCTACAAGCAAGCCGAGGCGCGGCTCTCGAAGAACCAGCTCCGCAAGTGGTGCCGCGACAACTTCCTCTCGCACCTCCGCATGCGCGAGTGGAGCGACATCCACCAGCAGATCTCGCAGATCGTGCGGGAGATGGGCTTCCGGGTCGAGGGCACGCAGGGCGACGGCGGCGACGGCGTGCACCGCGCGATCGTCCCGGCCCTGCTCAGCAAGATCGGCATGTGGAGCCAGGAGGCGAAGGCGTATGTCGGGGCCCGACAAACCCGCTTCCAGCTCCACCCGTCGAGTGGCCTCTCGAAAAAGCCGCCCGCGTGGATCATGGCGGCCGAGCTCGTCGAGACCTCGCAGCTCTTCGGTCGCACCGCGGCGCGTGTCGATCCCGGCTGGCTCGAAGAGGCGGGCGGCTCGCTTTGCCGCAAGCACCACAGCGACCCGCACTGGGAGGAAAAACCCGCGCAGGTCATGGCCCGCGAGCAGGTCTCTCTTTACGGCCTGCCGATCGTACGAGACCGAAAGGTTCATTACGGCCCGCTCGACCCTGCGGCTTCGCGGAAGATCTTCATCACGCACGCGCTCGTCCGGCAGGAATACGCGACCAAGGCGCGCTTCATGGAGCACAACAAAAAGCTCTTCGACGAGGTGAAGCGGCTCCGGGACAAGGCGCGCAAGAGCGACATGCTCGCCGACGACCACGCCCTCTCCCTCTTCTTCGAGGAGCGCATCCCCGAGGGCATCTACAGCGGCAAGACGTTCGAGGCCTGGCGCAAGGAGGCTGAGGAGAAGAACCCGCGCCTGCTCGAGCTCTCGCTCGCGGACGTCCTCCAGGGCGAAGCGGACGAGCTCACGCCCGAGCGATTCCCGGACACCCTCTCGCTGTACGGCACCAAATTGCCGCTCACGTACCGCTTCGATCCGGGCGAGGACGACGACGGCGTCACGATCTCCTTGCCCCTCGCGCTCCTCCCGCAGGCGGATCCGGCCGTGTTCGAATGGACCATTCCGGGCTGGCACGCCGAAAAAATCGAATGGCTGCTCGACGCGATGCCCAAGGCCGTCCGCAAATCGGTCGGCGGCGTGAAGGAGCTCGCGGCCGAGCTCGCGCGGCGGCACCGCCCCTTCGAGGGCCCGATGCTCGAAGCCCTCGCCCGCTCGATCCAGGAGCGTACGGGCGTCCGCGTCCCGATGGATGCGCTCCGCCCGGACGAGCTCCCGCCCTTCTTGCGATTCTATTTCCGCGTCCTCGACGAGGAGGGCCGCGTCGTCGGCGAAGGGCGCGACCTCGCGGCGCTCAAGGAGCGATTCGCGAAACGCGCGCGTGATGCCTGGGCCGGCGCGTCGAAGGCGACCCTCGAACGCGAGGGCCTCACCTCGTGGAGCTTCGAGACCTTGCCCGAAGAGGTGCGCATCGAGGTCGCGGGCCGAAAGCTCGCGGGGTATCCCGCGCTCGTCGACACGGAGATGTCGGTGGCCCTGCGCGTGCTCGCCTCGCGCGAGGCGGCGGACGAGGCCACGCGCGGCGGATTGCGGCGGCTTTTTTTGCTCCAGATGAGCATGCCGATGAACAAGCTGGAGCACCAGGTCTCTGCGGCCGTCGCGACGGGCGCCCTCGCCGAGCGCGCGGGCGCGGGCGGTGTTCCCTTGCGCCGCCAGATCGTGCTCCGGGCGCTCGACGACGCGTTCGGTTTGAACGACCCGGGCCGCTTCCCGCGCGCGCGCAAGGACTTCCTCGCGCGCCTCGACGCCGGCAAGGTCGAGCTCGCGGCGAGCATCTCTCGCCTCGGCAAGCTCGCGCAGGAAATCGCGGCGGAGCTCTCCCGCGCCGAACAAGCGCTCCGCGCGCTTTTGGGCAAACCCGGCGCGCCCCGCGCATCCCTCGCGGAGATCCGAATGCAGCTCGACCACCTGATCCCGCCGGGCATGTTCCTGCGCGAGCGGGTCGAGCGCCTCGCGCACCTGCCGCGTTATCTCCGCGCCGTGCAGATCCGGCTCGAACGCATGCCGAATGGCCCGCAGAAGGACCAATCGAAGTCCGAGCAGGTTTTGCCGTTCTGGAAAAACTACCTCGACCACCACGAAGGCCTGCGTGGGCGAGGTGTCCCGGGGGAGGACCTCGACACGTTCCGGTGGCTCATCGAGGAACTGCGCGTCTCGCTGTTCGCGCCGGAGCTGAAGACGGCTGTGACGGTATCGCCGCAGCGGCTCACGGAGTTCTGGCGGGTGTTATCGGGCTGATCTCTCGGGGCCGCCGCGCCGGGGCGCCGCCCCGGACCCCGCGGGGGCTGTTCGCCCCTCGACCCGAACCAGGGCAAGCCCTGGACTCGGGGTGGAAGAACTGCGATGCGCAGTTCTTCCAAGCAGGCCGGTGGCAAGACCGTCGAGGTTGGTCGCATACACGGACAACCTTGCGGGAAGGGTGATGCCAGCGTCGGAAGCGGGGTGAAGCCGTCGCGGAGAGGGGTGCTCCTGTCTTCACCACGGGTGCGCCTTCGGTGACGAGGACGGGGGACCCTGCCGGGCGCCGGTGGGCCCTTCCTACGCGGGGAGACAAGGCCATCTTCATGAACGATTTCGAGTATCTGCCGGGTGAGGTCGACGTGGGGCCGGCGAGGGGTCCACCTGTCTCCGAGGTGAGTCGTACTCACCTGCGGGAGGCTCGGGACCCTTGGAAGGAGGGTTGCGTCAGGGCGCGGCCAGGGACCGGACATGTCCGGACGACGGACGCGACCCTCTGCGGGAGGGATGTGACCCTCTTGGAGGAGGGTCGCGACAGGGGTGGGGGAGGGTCGCAGCGGTGGTGGCACGCTGGACGCTCACGCGAATGGGGCACTGTTCTTCGACCCGATCGTCAATGGGTACTCGAGCGGGAACGGCGGGAAGGCCGAACGAGCCCTCCCCAGAGCTCGCGCGAGCCTCCCGGCGGTCGACTCACGGCGCGTCCCCGCCGGCTCCGCCACCGTGGGTTGCTTTCCACTCCCTTTTCCTCTTCGACGGCATTTCTTGGGTCATCTCCGCGAGCGCGCGCATGCTTTCACCGAGCGAGTCCCGGACGGGCATCTCGACGGCAAAATCCTCCGCCCCTGCCTCTGCGACGCGCCGCCACTTCTCGTCGACTGGCTGCCCCACGTTCTCCGAAAGCTCGACCAGATGGGGGAAGAAATAGGGAGCGGCCGCCACGTACCTCGGATCCTGATGGCTGAATGCGTCTTCGAACGCAGCCAACGCTTCCCGATGCCTTCCGAGCGCTTGCAGGATCCGCGCTTTTTCGCTGCCGTGCGCCCATCGATACGTGACGTTCTCGAATCCGAGCTGCGCGACGGTTTCCGCGGCTTGCAGCGCCTCCTCGTACCTGCCAGCTTCGTAGAGGATGAACGCGCGATCCCTGGCGACGCTTCGAGCCAGCCATCCATCATGATCGCGATGGCGATTTGCTTCCTCGAACGCATCCCAGCTCGCCAGCGCTTCGTCGTATTGGTCGCGACTCATTAGCTTGATGATGGCGAGGCCCTTGTATTCGAATGCGTCTTGTACCTCCAGCCGGTCAAGACAGGTCGCGCACACGCGCACCGTGCGCCCTGCGCACGTGTACGAATGTGTCGCCTCCCGCTTCTCGCAGGACCAGCAAGGTTGAGGTCTTCCACTGGGAGGAGGTTTTTCACTGGGAGGCTGCATGGCGATTCACTCCTGAAGGGGACTCAGTTCGTGCGGGGACACCTCTCCTCGGGCCAACGGTTATGATTTTTGCACTCCATGTAACATCCGTGACAGTCTTTCTTGTTTCCATAGATCTCCTTCTCCTCCTTCGGTTGCCACGGATTGTCGAGACACTCGTCCAACAGCGCCTGGCACCGCCTCTCCACCGCACGCCGCCGGCCGGCCGCCTCGACCGCCTCGACCACCTCCTCCGCGACATGCACTGTGAGCGCCACGACGATCGTCACCCCGGCAGCGACGATCAAGATCGGAACCAGGTTCACGGCGGCCGCCGCGGCTGCGGCCGCGGGGTGGCCCATGGGAGCCCGTCCGTCTGGGGAGACGCTGCCGCCGTAGACCGGCCCCGAGGAACGCAGCGAGGTGACGACCCCAGGCAACGACATGCCGTGGAGCGCATCCTCCATGCAGGACACGATCTCCCGATCGTTGATCAACGACTCCCTGACCTCGACCTTGTCGACCTGACCGTCCGCCGTCACGTCGACGTCGAACATGATGGCGTAGTGCGTATCCGTCAGCCGCGCCGCGCCATGCTCGGCGCAGGCCTCGAGCCGCGCGACAGTTGCCGGAGGG
This sequence comes from Polyangium jinanense, assembly GCF_028435265.1. Classification (GTDB taxonomy): domain Bacteria; phylum Myxococcota_A; class Polyangia; order Polyangiales; family Polyangiaceae; genus Polyangium; species Polyangium jinanense. Next base: position 1,049,861 of record NZ_JAGTJK010000001.1, read on the forward strand.
ACCGACGGGCCATCGTGCGAACCGTGAAAGCTGGGCCGCGGGTTCCCCATGGGGCTGCTCCCACAGCCGAGCGGCGTGAAGACAAAGCCCAACCCGAGGGCGAACCCCAAGGATGCCGTAAGCCTCGTGGTGGTCGAGGCCATGTTCGAGCGTGTATCGACAGACCTGCAACCAAGCGACAAGCGAGCGGTGGGCTCGTGGCATTTGGTCACTTCATTGATCTTGCCAACGGTTCTGAGCCTTCGCTCTGCGCGTCCCATGCGGCCCCACCCCCCAGATCCAGATCCCTGGGAACTTCTCGCCCCGTCCGGCTACTCTACCCGCTGGATGTCCCGCCGCGCCCTTTGCACCGTGATCCTCTCGGTCCTCGGGCACGCCCTTTTCCTCCGCTACGGCGCCCCGCGCGCGCCCGAGGTGCCCCGGACGATCGCCGCGTCGACTGCGACCTCGCCCATCGCCTCCGTCGCCGACTCCCTCGCGCGGAACGAGCGCACGCGCGAGGCCCGTCGCAAGCTCGTCGAGTCCGCCCGGAGCGACCGCAAAAAGGGGCGCCTTGCACTCGGCCGATTCCTTCTCGAAGCGAATCGTATCGACGCCGAGGAGGCCGGCGAGGAGCTCGACGTGGCCGAGGCCCTCATCCGCTACGAAGATCGCCTCTCGCGATTGCGTCAAGCCCTTCGCGAGGGTGATCCCGTCACGCTCGCCGTGCCCTGGGCCTTCGAGGACATCAAATACTACGGCCAACCGGGCGGACGTATGGCGGATGCACTCCTCGACGGCGGCGGGTCCTGCGAGCAAGTCGCGCAGCTCGTCGTCGCGGCCGTGTTCGACGCGGGCAAGCCTGCCGAGGTCGCGTTGCGCTTTTATGGAAAGCCCATGTCCGACGGCGTCGCGCACCTCGCGCCCATTGCGATCCACGGCAAAGAGGAGCACGACCTCATGGCCGGTACGCCCGCGACCCCAGGCGGCAGCCGCGTCGCACCCGACGAGCTCGTCGAGGTCTATGCACGCGTGCATGGCCTCGCGCCTCCGATCGCCGCCGCTGCCAGCGGGGGCGGGGGAACCGGCAAAGAGGCGGCCCCGCCTGCATCCGCCGAGCCCACCGATTCCGCCCCCTCGCGCCCCTCCCTCTCCGCCGGGTTTCCGCCGAATGCGGACGTCTACCCCGGCACGCTCCCGCTTTATGCCGTGCGCGCCGTGAAACAACCGGGCGAACCGGGCGATGTCCTCGAAGATCCGAGTTTCGCCGCCGAGGGTGCGCGCCATTGCGCTTATTTCCTCCGGATGGCCTCGCTCAGCCCGCCGACGATCGAGGTCGAGCAGGGGGTCACGCTCGAACCCTATCCCACGCCGAGGCCCCAGCGCCTCGAACGCGAGGCGTTCCTCCTGCGCGTCGCCCAGGACCTCGCGAAGAGCCCCCAGGCCGACGAAGCGGATCGGCTCATGAGCCTTGCGTGCCTCACCGCGCTCGGCGAGGTCGCCGGCACCGATTTCACCCTCGCGGGCGAGCGACGCCTCGCCAATGCCGCCGTCGCCACGGGCAAACAGGCCCGGGAGGCGGGCGAAAAGGCGCTCGCCGCGATACGCTGGTCGAGCGAGGACGGCGCGCGAATCGCCAAGCGCATCGAGACCGAATACGCTGGCCGAAGCTGGATCCTCCTCTTCTTGAAAGGCGGCGGCGACGTGGTCCTCGACCTCACGCTGCGCGCTCCGCGGGACAACTGGGGGCGGGTGAATGCGCTCGGCGCGCTCGTGCTTTTCCCCGAAACCCGCGCCCGCGCCATCGAGGCCTCGGCGAGGTTACCGCTGCGTGACCAGGTCGACGTGATGCACGAGGTTTTCCACGCGCACGACCACCTTCGGCCCTGGGCCACGAATTTCGACCTCGAAACGCCGCCGAACGCCTCGGAGGCCGTGCTGCGATTCGTCCGTGCCTATCGCGTATTCCGCGGCGTCGCATTTCGCCTCTGGGAGGGACAACGCGAGGCGGGTGAGACGCTCGCCGCATTGAGCGAGGAGGCGCGCGCGGCGGGCCTCGACCGGGCCTGGGAGGCAGCGATGATCGATTACCACGCGCGCAACGTGCTCGGCCTCTACGCGCAGCGGTCCTCGGGTTTCGAGGTCGTCGCGGCGCTCGTCGATGCGACGCGGGGCAATCCGGATCCGTCGCTGGATCCGCTCCGCAAGCAGCTCGCCTACATCGAGGCCGAGGGCCGGCTCGACGCGCGCACGCTGGCGGATGCGTTTCGGATGCGGTGATTCAGAACGAAATCCCCGCCGCCGCCAGCAAATCCTCCCGTCCGAGCGCCCCCGCCTCGTCGATCGGATAATTGTCCTTCTCCACCCCGAGCGCCCGCACGGCCGTCACATCGGCGCTTCCTTTCACCGTGTACCGCAACGTCGGCGTCCTCCGCGCCTCGTCGACCACGCCGGGCACCAGCGTGAAGGGTATCGCCACTGGCACGCGCACGATCGTCGATTGGCCGGCGGCGAGCCACTGGTTCGGACTGTAATCGATCGTCGGAAGCGCGTACTTCTCCGCGAACGTCACCGTCACCCGCACATTGCGGATCTCGATGTCGAACGAGTTCGGGTTGTCCACGGTCATGTACACGTCGAGCCCGATGCCCCGCAGCGACGCCGAGCGCAGCTCGGCATGATGCAGCCGCAACGTGGGTTTTTCCGCGGCGCAACCCGAGGCGCCGAGGGCGAGGGCCGTGACGAGGAACAGGTGCCTGTGGAGCTTCGTCATCGTTTGCCGACCAGGATAGATCAGGTTCACGGCTCCAGGCGGAAAAAAGCTCCTTCGCTCGCCGCGCGCGCCACGTCGCCCCAGGTCGCGTGGCTCGAAAGGGGCGCGCCGTTCGGGGCCATCCGCAGCTTGCTCCAGCAGCAGCGACGTCGTAGCGCGATCTCGCCGAGCGTCACCGTGGAGACGCTTCGCTCGGGGTGGGCGCCGAGGATCGCGACGTGCCCCCGGTAATCTTTTTGCACGACCGAGAGGATGGGGAGTACGCGCGCCATCGGCGTATCCGCGGAGGCCGAGATCACCACGATCGGATCCACGACATCCCTTTGCTGGAGCTCTCGAAACAGCTTTCGTTTGTTCTCCAGGATCACCAGGAGCTCCGCGACTTCCGCCACGCGCCCGCCGTCGATCTGGATCCCCTCTGCGTCGATCGCCACCTCGGGCGCGTCGTCGCTCCCGTCGCAGTGCCCGGCGGGGGGAAGCGAGGTGGCCGCAGAATGGCTCCATTCGGAGCAATATCCATCGTGATCCGCCGGAAGCGGCAGCGGATGCCGCGCATCGTGGGCCATTCCCCGCGCTCCGGCCCATCCGGCGAGCCCGAATGCGAAGACCGCGGCGCCGATCGGCAGTATCCCTTCGGGGTCCCGCGCGACCGTGTCCTTGGCGCTGCGCCGCGAAACGGCAACGAGGACCCCGCTGCCCAGCGTCGCCAGCGCCAGGATGACCACGCGGGCAATCGACGAGACGTCTCGTCCCTCCCGCTGCAGATCGCGAATGCATTTGTTCCGATCTTCGACCGTGCCGCAGAACAGCCCGAGCTGGAGGTACGTCGTGTGGAAGTGGTAAGAAACGCCCACGCCCGTTGCGACGCCGAGCGCGCAGGCAAGGGCCGCCGCGATGGCGAAGGGCCGCAGCGCGCCCGCGCGTCGCGCGAGGAGGGCGAACGCCGCGCCCGAAAACCCTGCAATCGGTACGAGCGCGAGGCCGAAGACGCGCCACGCCGCGTGGATCTCCCCGAACGCGATTCCCCACGCCCATCCCATTTTTGCCGAGGGCAGCGTGGGCTCGACCCCGAGGGTCGAGGCGTGCGCCTCGGCGAGGACGCGCGATGTGGCGAAGGCGCCGAGTGCGAACGTCCCGAAGGTGAGGGCCATGATCACGCGCGTGGTCTTCGTGACGCCGCTCCGCCGCGCGAAGAGCGCTGCGACGACGAACGCGAGCGAGGCGAGGACCGAGACGGAGAGCGCCGCGACTGCGATCGGGCCGAAGGGCCTCGCGGCCAAGAGGTCCTGCAGATCCCACAGCGAGAGGAACATCAACGCCACCCGAAGGAGGCCCAGAGCGCCTCGTAATCGGCGGCATCGAGCACGGCGAGGCACGCAAGGGCCACGCCCCAGAGGGCGAGCAGAGCGGGAGCGAGGTCGCGTTTCATGGTGGGTGGGACCCGGGGCGCCCGGGTGGATTGGGCCGGCCCTCTTCGGTCAGGCTAGCCGATGTCCGGGATCGTGTCCGGGCGCTTCGGTGGGGGTCTCCGTCAAACTGCGCAAAAAAGAGAACAGGAGACACCGATGACTTCCCCCAGCCATTACCTCGTCATCGACCTCGAAGCGACATGCTCCGAGGACGGATCGATCCCGCGCGAGGAGACCGAGATCATCGAGATCGGCGCCGTGCTCGTCGAGGCGGAGACCTTGAAGACCGTGCGCGAGATGCAGACGTTCGTGCGGCCGATTCGCCACCCGCGCCTCACGCCGTTCTGCACGAAACTCACCACCATCACGCAGGCCGACGTCGACGCCGCGCCGCGTTTCCCTGCGGCCATGGGAAAACTTCGCGATTTCCTCGGCCGCGACGCCGCCCTTTTCTGCTCGTGGGGCAACTACGATCGCAATCAGCTCGAGCGCGACGCGCGTCGCCATGGCATTCGCCTCCCGCTCGGCAAGGACCACTGGAACCTCAAGGCGGCCTTCGCGCGAAGGCACAACGATGGCCGCGAAATCGGCGTCGGCCAGGCGCTCCGCAAGCTCGGCCTCTCGTTTCAGGGCACGCACCACCGCGGCATCGACGATGCGCGAAACATCGCGCGGATCCTGCCATACGTGCTCCGGGACGCAAAAGAACGCGCTTGACACGCGCCGCTCCATGGCATCCTCTTTCATGCTGCGCGCGGCATGAAACCCATCGACGTCGGCATCATCGGCTGCGGCACCGCGGGGAGCGCCGCGGCCCTTTTTCTCTCGCGGGCGGGGCATCGGGTCACGGTCTACGAACGCGTGCCCGATCCGGGCCCCGTCGGCGCCGGCGTCATGCTCCAGCCCACGGGGCAAGCCGTCCTCGGCGTGCTCGGCCTGCGCGACGCCGTGCTCGCCCGCTGCACGCCCATCACCCGCATGATCTGCCGCACGGCCGGCGGACGGCAGCTTTTCGATCTTCGTTATGGCGACATCCCCGGCGATCGCGTCGGGTATGGCCTCCACCGCGGCTTGCTCTTCGAGCACCTCTTTCGCGCCGTGCGCGCCGCGAACGTGACCTTACGCCTCGGGGTGACGGTCGAAAACCTGGAGAATGCCGGCAAAGGCCGCGGATTGTATTTCCTCACGCCCGAGGGCGAGCGCCTCGGGCCGCACGCGGTTTGCGTCGTCGCCGACGGCGCGCGCTCGCAACTCCGCGACGATACCTGCATTGGCAAGCGTATTCGACCCTATCCGTGGGGCGCGTTGTGGTTCGTCGGGGAGGACCCGGGCGGAACGTTCCGGGGCGAGCTCAGGCAGGTCGTGCGCGGGACCGGGCGCATGGTGGGCCTGTTGCCGACGGGATTCGGCCCGGGCGAAGGGCCGACCACGGACAAGATCAGCCTTTTTTATAGCCTCCCGGCCGCCGGGCTCGACGCGTGGCGCGCCGCCGGGCTCGACGCCTGGAAGCGCGAGGTACGCGCGCTCGCGCCGGCCGCGGAGCCGGTGCTCGATCAGATCCATTCCGCCGACGAGGTCCTCTTCGCGCGATATCACGACGTCTCGATGTATCCGTGGAACGACGACCGCGTCGTGTACCTCGGCGACGCGGCGCACGCGATGAGCCCGCAGCTCGGCCAGGGGGCGAACCTCGCGCTCTGGGACGCGATGGTCCTCGCGGAGGAGCTCGCAGCGCACGAATCCTTGCCCATCGCGCTCGACGCGTATTCGCGCGCCCGCCGCTCCCACCTCGACTATTACCAGTTCGTCACGCGCTGGCTCACGCCGTTCTTCCAGAGCGACCTCGCGCCGCTCGGCTGGCTGCGCGATTTCGGGTTTCCCATCGCCACGGCCATGCCATTCGTCCGCCGCCTGATGGTGCGCAGCATGTGCGGGATCGCGCAGGGAATCGGGATCGACGCGCCGATCGCGCTACCGGCGCCCGATCCCCTGCCGCGGCTCGGCGCTACCGCCTGACGATCACTTCGGCGAGTCGATCACCGCCACCGTCCACTGCGGGCTCACGTATTGCGCCGTGAGGCTCTGGCCCGGGATCCAGAACGCCGGCTGGCTCGGATCCTCCGTCCCCGCCGCGAGTTTTTCCCGGTTCAGCGCGGTGATCCAGAGCTGCTTGCATTGCTTCTGCCCCTGCACGAGCGAGCACGTGCTGTTCTGCGGCGTCAGCTTGTGCCCATACGGCCGCTCCGACGCATACGCCAACCAAACCCATTTCTTCCCGACCGTCGGCGCCCATTGCGACCACGTGCTGCTCCAGACCTGGTCCGGGCCGTTTGACGCGCCGCGCTTCAGCTCGAGCACGGTCTTGTCGCTCCGCCGCACGAGCGCGATGCGGCCCGACAGGTTGATCAGTGATTGTTGCGTCTTGATCGACCACCACCCGTTCGCCCGCGTGAACGAGACGACCGAGCCGTCGGGCGAGATGCTCGGCAGCACGTTGTTTTCGCCGCTATCCGGGTTCGTCCCCGCGGCCGGGGGCGCGGCCACGAGCACCTCCGGCGTGCCGAACTGGAACGACCCATCGGCCATGTATTGCACGGACATCTGCACGATCGATCCGAGCACCGTGTCGTCGCCGAGGAGGCGCACGTAATTCGAGTTGCTGTCGTATGCCGTGAATACCACGAAATCGCCGCCCGGCGACCAATCCGGCATCAGCGTCGCGTGCCCCACGGCGGTCGGCAGCTCTCCGATGGCCTCGGCGAGGTTGTTCGGGATCGGCTCGTTCGTGTCCGGATTGACGAGCAAGAGCCGCACCGTGCCCGGCGTGTTTTGCGGGACGTTGTCCGGCGCCGTGAAGAGCATCGCGGGCCGCGTCTTTTCTTCGAGCGGATTGAACGCGGCGTACGTCCCGCGGACGGCGGGGCTCGGCGTGATGGTGGATGCATAAAGCTTCTGGGCCTCGTCGTAGGAGAGCGCGCCGAAATTGAAATTGCCGCCGTCGAAGCTGTACGCGAAGCGCTTGCCGTCGCGCGAGATGCGGTGGCAGCCGGAGCAGGGCTGACCGGGCGAGAGCGCGGGGCTGTTCGTCGGCAGTGGCACGTCCGTGCCCTTGATGATGTCGAGCACGCGGAAGCTGCCCGTCGACGATTGCCACACGTAAATCGCGCTCTCGTCGATCCCATCGGACGCGACCGTGAGCGAGCGCGGGCTGCCGGCGCGGACCATGCCCGATCCGAGCCCATCGACCGCGAGGTTCACCGCGACGTCCGGGCTCGACTGCGCGATCTTCGTCCAGACATCGGCGGGGAAGGCGAGCTCGCGCCCGGTCGTGTAAAGCGTGACGTCGAGGATGTCGGGGCTCGTGATGCGGACGCGATACACGCTGCTATCGCCGCCCGGCGTCCATTGCGCCTCGATCGGCGGCAGGTTTGCCGGCAGCACGACGCCGTCCTCGGGGTATTCGAAGGCCGGGGCATTCGCGGGATCCGGATCGGCCGTGGCGGCGTCGAAAGCGGCCTTCGTCGAGGCATCCGTGCCCGGGAGGAAGACGTCGCCGCGGAGCGTCAGCGTGAGCGACGCTTCGGCCGTCACGCCATCGTACGTCGCGAAGACCTTCGATTTGCCGCCGAGACCTTTGACGGACACGCTGCCGCCCACGACGTCCGCGAGCGCGGGGTTTCCCACGAACCATTCGACCTCGCTCGTGACGTCGACTTCGGGCTCGCCTTCACGCTTCGCATAAGCGCGGTGCGGGATGGCTGGCGCCGTGCCCGAGAGGTCGAGCGTGACGGTGGTCGCGGGCGGATCGATGCGGAGCGACACGGCCGCGGGCGCGTCCGGGCCCGCGTCTTCGTTCGCGCCGCCGGGCCCGGTGCCGGTGCCCTGCGTATCGGAGCAAGCGGATGCAGCCGCGCCGAGGACGGCGAGGCCGAGGGCGAAGAGGAAAAGGTGTCTTTGGCGAGGTCGCATGCTGCGAGGATACACGAGATCCGAAGGCGCGCGGGGCTCGTCGCAACATTCTTGGCCCGTTCGCGGCGCTCGTGCCACTCACCTCGGACCCTGTCACAGCGGAAGGAAGAGCCTTGATTCGACCCATCGCCGTCCTCGTCGCAGGCATGCTCCTTTCGAGGCCGGGGATGCCGAAGGACGAGGCGAATCGTTATGCCCGGGTCCTCGCCGAGGTTGCGGCGGCGCGTGGCTTCGATCCACTCATCGCCGTGGCCATCGTGCATTTCGAGACGCAGTGGCGCCCCACGCTCGTCTCGGCCGACGGAGAAGATTATGGCCTCGGGCAGGTGCGCGCGCGGTTCGCGGGCGCCTGCCGCGACGACGCCGATCCCGTGAACGCGCCGAGCGAGGCGTGCCAGCGCGTGAAGGATTCGCTGCTCGACGGCGCGACGAACCTCAGGCGCATGGGCGGGATCATCGCGGCCAACATGGAATTCTGCAAGGTGAGGACCGGCAGCGCGAAGACCGAGCGCTGGCTCTCGGGCTATCAGGGGTATGGCGATCCCGAGCGCGGCCGATTCTGCGAGCCGGGCGAAAAAACGCGTATCGTGCTCGATTACTACAAGGATCTCGTCGCGAAGCTCGCGCCGCCTCCGAAGCCCGCGCCGAAGCCGAAGGCCACGCGTCCACCGCCGCCGGACCACGGCGCGGAGCCCACGCGCGCGGCGCGGCCGCCGAGCCCGGATCGCGGCGCGAAGACGCAGGCGGCGAAGAAACACGAAACGACGAAGAAAGCGCCACGCGCAAAGGCCGGCAAGGCGCACGCGACGCGGCCCTCGCAAAGGAAGACACGATGACCGAGATCATCAAGCTGTCGGGACCCGGGAAAAACGCGCTTTCGAGCGCCATGATGCGCCACGTCCTCGAAGGGCTCGACAAGGCCGCGGGCGCGCCGGTCCTGCTCACGGGGGAGGGAGATGCATTCTCCGCGGGGCTCGACTTGAAGGAGGTCCTCATGCTCGACCCCGGCGGCATGGTCGCATTCCTGCGCCTGCTCGAGCAGTGCATGACGACCCTTTATTTGTATCCGGGGCCCACGATCGCCGCCGTCAACGGCCACGCCATCGCGGGCGGCTCGGTGCTCGCCGCTTGTTGCGACGTGCGTATCGCCACGAGCAAGCCCACGGCGAAGATCGGCCTCAACGAGACCGCGCTCGGCCTGCGTTTCCCGCCGCGGATTCTCGCCATCCTGAGGCGCCGCCTTCCGCCTCAGCACCTCGACGAGATCCTCCTCGGCGCGGGCCTCTTCGCTCCCGAAAAAGCCCGGCTCCTCGGCCTCGTCGACGAGGTGGCCGACGACCCGTACGAGGTCGGGCTCGCGCGTCTCGCAGAGCTCGCAAAGCACCCCGCGGCGGTTTATGCGCAGACCAAGCAGGACCTGCGGGGAACGGCGGACAGCCTGTATCCTAATGCCGATCACCCCCGCGCCATCGACGGGATGCTCACCTCCTGGGATCCCGCCATCGTGCAAGCGAAGATCTTGGCCGCCCTCAAGCGCTGAACGCGCATTTCAAGGCGAGAGCCCGCCTGCCGAGGTCGCTTCGATCGAATCGGCGAGCGGGCACTTCTCCATTCCGATCTCCTTCGCCTTCGCGCGGATCATCTGCGCCTGCTCCTCGGGGCCCTTCACACTGACGAGCGTACGAAACTCGATTCCGTCAGGATTCTCGATGTGATCGGCGAGCCACGCCGTCCGTTGCTGCCCGATCGCCAGCGGATCCTCCTCCGCGGTGAGCCCGGCGCGCTGGTCGACCTCGCACATGAGCTTCACGGCGTCGGCGAAGGTTTGTCCGGTTTGCGTCGGGGCGGCGGGCTCTGGGGCTTGGGAGGCGCCGCAGCCCACGGCGAGGAAGATCGAGAACGAGGCGAGGAGCAGGGAACGTCGCATGCCGCATGGACACGGAAGGCCCTGCGGCTTTGGGTCCTCAGATCGCGGCCGTCGCCGCGGGGACGGACGTCGGGCGGACGGCCTTCTCCGGCTCCGCACGCTTGACCCCGCGGCGCATCGACGTCTTTCCGACCGCGATGTCGACCATCTTCTTCACCCGCGAAAAGACGCTTTCCTGCACGTAGGGGATCCCGTACTTCTCGCAGAGCGCTTTCACCTTCGGCTGCACCTCCTGGTATTTGCGCATCGGGATGTCCGGGAAGAGGTGGTGCTCGATCTGGTAATTGAGCCAGAGATGCGCGGAATCGACGAGATCGCCGCCCGTCTTGAAATTCGTCGAGCCGATCACTTGCCGCACGAAAAACTCCGCGCGCGAGGCCGGGCGATCGTCGAAGCGGTAGAGGTCGTCTCCGGTGTGGTTCGGACCGATGACACAGAACGTGTGCACGTTCGTGACCATCTCGGCCATCAATGAATTGCAGAACGCGCTGAAGACGCCCCAGGGGCCGAGCGGGAGATAACAGAGCGGCAGGAGCCCGAAATGGACCGCCGCATAGGGGAGATAACATTTCAGCCAGAGCTCCCGCGTCATGCCCTCTTTCGACGGGGCCTCGCCATCCCGCTCGGCGTGGCGCGCGCGATACACCTCCAGCGTGCTCGGCGCATAATACGAGGCGCGCCAGGTGAGCGCGAGGAGCCCCATGAGCGCGTAACGCACCGGCATGGAATGTTCGCGCAGCCCCTCGGTGTTGCGCTCGACGAGGTCCCGATCGTCGAGCTCGCCCGTGTAGGAGTGGTGCAGGACGTTGTGCTCGTAAATCCACGCCTCCGGTAAAATCCAATCGCACCAGTCAAGAAACCGCCGCTTTCCGCGCGCGAAGACCTTGCTCGTGTAACGCGCGGGCACGCCCGGCACCTTGTCGTAACCGCGGTGACCAATGTGATGCATGAGGATCCACCGCGTCGAGCGGCCGAGGCCGAGGAGCAATGCGCTCGCGGGGTTCGGCGCGAGGCCGGCGCCGAGCAAGCCGAGCGCGGTGCAGGTGCGCCCCCAGCGCTCGAGCTTGTAGAGGTGCCGTAGATCGTCCTCTCCGAGCGCGTCGTCGATCTCGCGCCGCAAGGCCTTGATGTCCGCGTGAAATGCTTCGAGGTCGATCTTGGAGAGGTCGAAAGGAAGGGGCTTTTGCATGGCGTCGGGCGACTCGCTGTAGCATCCTTCCCTCCGGACGGAAAGCGCCGTAAGCTCGCGCGGCGATGAAGCGGAGAGGCGTGCTGAAGGCCGGCGTGGCGCTCGCGGTGACCCCACTTTCGTTTTTGCGCGAGGGGCACGCTTGTGACGGGCACGGCAACTGGGAGACGTCGCCGCCGCCCGAGAAAACGGCCGAGAAAGCGCCCGTCTGCGAGCGGCTCGTCGCGCGGATCGGGCGAAACCACGGGCACGCCTTCACGATCACCATCGCCGACGTGCTCGCGGGCGTCGACAAAACGTTCGACCTCACAGGGACGTCCGGCCACCGGCACACGATCACGGTCACCGCTGCCGATTTCAAAAAAATCGGCGCGGGGCAAATCGTGCGGCTCGCGTCGACCCGCGAGGGCGGGCACATCCACAGGCTCTTCCTCGAATGCGCGCCAGCGGTGGATCCGCCCGAGCGCGTGAATGCCTGCGAAATCGAGGTGGCCGGCAAGGACGAGCACGAGTTCGTCCTTCCGGACGCGCACGTCAAGGCGAAGGTCGAGCGGACCTACAACATCCAGGGCCTCGCGGGGCATGAGCATTCGGTGACGGTCACCGCCGCCGATTTCGAGGATCTGCTGCGCGGCAAGCAGGTGAAGATCCCGAGCTCGCGCGGGACCGACGGGCATAACCACCTCGTGTTCATCCGCTACCCTCGGAAGGCCTGATCAAAAGGTTCGCACCCGGTCGGGAATGGCGGCGTCGGGCAGGGCGTACCGAGGGCCCAGGACCTCGCCATGTCGATCCGCTCCTCCCTCGCATGTGCTGCCCCGCTCGTCGTTGCGCTCGCCGGTGCGTGCACGAGCGTGGGGCCAGCAGAAACGTCGAGGTTTTCGACCGCGTCCGCCGCAGACGTCACCCGCAAACACCGACCGGCAAACACGTCCCCCGTGGCGAGCGACACAAGGGCGGCGACAAACCCCTGCGCGCGACGCCAATCCGAGACGATCGCCAGGCCCGAATCCCCAATCCGTCAAAGCAGCACCATTGCCCTCGCCCGGCAGGCCGATCGAACGCTCGCCTACGTCGCCGACGCCGATCGCCGCGCCCTTCACACGGTGGACGTCGACGGCCGGGCCGTCCTCGCGACGACGCCCCTCGGCGGCGCGCCTTCGCAGCTCGTCGTTCTCGCGGATGGAAGGGTCGTCGTGTCGCTCCGCGATTCCAACCGCGTCACCATTCTCGAACCCGCACCCGCGCCCGAACATGGGCTCGCGCCCCTCTGCGAAGCACGAACGCCGAGCGAACCGATCGGCCTCTTCGTCACCCCGAACGAATACCTTAGGAGATCCCCCGGCTCTGCCGGGGAGGCAGCCGAAGTTTGACATTTCCGGGGGTCTAAAGGCGGAACCCCCTTCGTGAGCCGCTCAAAGCAACACGAAAGGGGTTCCAGTGGACGAGT